>JAWDKM010000002.1:0-703562 GCA_032464575.1 Roseobacter sp. HKCCA0434 | reverse complement strand
ATCCTCCCGCGCCATGCCGAGATGGATCTGGTCGATGCCGATCTCGAAATCCGTCACCCTATCCCTCCCGGTGCCCGTCTCGAAAACGAAGGTATCGGACAGCCTGACCTTCATGACCGGCGACCAAGCCGTGGGGCCAGCCTCGTTCTATGTCCGCGACATCGACGGGCATCTCGTCGAGATCGCCACGCCGCTGTTGAAGCGGCATGACGGGAGTGGAGCGGACTGACAACCGATTGCGTCCGTTGAGCATGTACGGAACGGATATGCGGCAAGGGTTCGGTTCGGACACGCCCGATGTTCGGCGGCGACGGCATTCAATACGGCCACCGGATGATCGGGAGGGTCCGCGACGACCGGTTCTTATTCGAGCACACGGAACCGGGTTCGGCGTCAAAGCCCCGCCTCGACCGCGCCTTGCCCTATCAGGCGGCCGTGCCATCGCTGGTCATCGTGCCCGAACCATCGGACGAAGCCGACTGGATCAACGCGCGTTCGAGAGGCGGCCGGGATGGTAACGCCGCCGAAGAAGGGAACCTCGCGACGCTCGTCCCGAATCGGCCTCATTCGGAAGGGCCCTGGACCGACGCGAAGAAGCTCCCAAAGCGTTTGGGTTTCGGATCTGGGGGGGCAAGTGGTTCGACCCATCCTCGATTCGCTCCTCGAGGACGCGATCTTGGACATCGCCTTGATCGAACGTTCCGACGCTGGATCGAGCCCTATCGAGATGTCATCGGCCACGGCGCCTATTGCGGGCACGTTTACCGGATCATCACCTACGCCATGAACTTCCTCAGCGTCGGCGAGGACGCCCATTCCTTGGTCGAGACCGCCTTCATCTACCACGACATCGGGCTGAGGATCGTGACCGAGCTGGCGCGTCTGCACCCCTCCGCGGCGCCAGCGTTGGACTGCAACGAAAAATACTGCTCGGACTTGAACCCCGGCGCCTGCGCGATGCGATCCACTGGCATCATAAGGTCACCCCCTATACCAGCCTGGAGGCGAAGATCGTGAACGCGATGCGCAAGGGAGACTGTGTGGACGCGACCGGAGGGCGTATCCGCAAGGGATTGACCATGGCACAGATCGCCAGGGGGCACGACGCGATCCCGAACGACGACGTCGACGCCGTGCTTCAGCGCCTCGCGGGCGACCTGGGCACGCTCCGACGTGTCTTCGAGTGGTAGGATAGCGGCACGTGCTGGTGCACGGGTCCCGGCCCCCTTTCGGCGCCACCGACCCCTGAATGCGACGTGCATATGTCGCGGACGACCCTTCCCGGGACGGGTGCAATCTGCTCTAGCCAAAGGCCCGGGATCCCGGTTGCTCGCCATTCGGCCGTGCGCGGGACGAGGACGGAGGAGGAACGATCATGTGCGGTTTCGTGGTTCTGTGGCGCGTCGGTGACGAGGCCCTGGCCTCCCGAATGATCGAAAAGATCGCCCATCGCGGGCCGGACGCGACGCAGGTCCTGCGCCCCGGCGGCACACCGATCGTGATGGCGCATTGCCGGTTGTCGATCATCGGCACCGAGGACGGCGCGCAGCCGATTTACGACGGCGGCGACACGCTGGTCGTCAACGGCGAGATATACAACCACGCCGACCTGCGCGCGATCTTGGGCGAGAGCGCCTTCGAGACCGCGTCCGACAGCGAGACGGTGCTGCATCTCTATCGGGAGGGCCGCGCGCGGTGGGTGTCGCGGCTCGACGGGATGTTCGCCTTCGTGCTGGCCACCAGGGACCGGATCATCGCCGCGCGCGACCCCCTGGGCATCAAGCCGCTCTACATGGCGCGCATCCGGCAGGCGGAGGGGTCCGAGGGCGTGGCCTTTGCCTCCGAACTCAAGGCCTTCGACGGGGTAGGTCTGACGGACGTCACGGTCGAGGCCATCGCCCCCGGCGCGCTCTATGACAGCCGCGACGGGTTGCGCACGTGGTACCGCACCCCCGCGGGCAACGCCGAGCTGGAGCCCGGGTTCTCGGAGCGCGCAATCTGGTCGGAGCTGCGCCTGGTGCTGGAGGAGGCGGTCGCGAAGTGGATGGTCGCCGACGTGGAGGTCGGCTCGTTCTTGTCGGGCGGGCTCGACAGCTCGATCATCGCGGCGATGGCGGCGAAGGTGCGCGCCCGTCGGGGGCTGTCGCCGCTCAAGACCTTCGCTGTCGGCACCGAGGGCTCGCCTGACCTCAAGGCCGCGCGCCGGGTGGCGGACCACATCGGCTCGGATCACCACGAGCATGTCTTCACCCCGCAGGACATCGCCGACGCTCTGCCCCGTGTGATCTACCATCTGGAATCGGCGGACGTGGACCTCGTGCGCTCGGCCGTGCCCACGCACTTTGCCGCTGTGCTGGCCCGCGCACACGTCAAGGCGGTGCTGACCGGCGAGGGGGCGGATGAGCTCTTCGCCGGCTACGAATATCATCATGCCTACGTGGACGATCCGCGCAGTTTGGCAGATGAACTGACGCGCAGCCTGGGGACGATGCACAACATCAACCTGCAGCGGGTGGACCGCATCACGATGGCCGAGAGCCTGGAGGCGCGGACGCCCTTCCTCGACCGCGACCTGATCGATTTCGCGCAGTCGGTCCCAGCGACGCTGAAGCTGCGGCGCACCGATCCGGAGGCGGCCGAATCCACTGGCGGGACGACGGAGAAATGGATCCTGCGCAAGACCTGCGCGGATCTGCTGCCGCATGACCTGGTGTGGCGGAAGAAGGCGCAGTTCGACGAGGGGTCCGGCATGGTGGACGCCCTGCAGGAGGCGTTGCGCCTGGCCGGCGCCGGAACGCCGATCACCCGGACGAGCGAAGGCGCGTACTACGACGCGCAGCTACGCGCCGCCTACGAGACGCCTGACCGCATCCTCGCCAATGCCGGCGCTTGGGCCGCGGACCGGGTGGCGATCGGCTAGTTCCTGGGCCCGTTGTGCCTGATCCGCGGTCTTCCGGATGCGAAGTGAAGCGCGGCGCGGACGCATACCGGTGCCTGCGGGCAGCTGGTGGCGAATTCGCGGAACCGCTTGTAACGCACTTTCGATGCGACGTCGTTCGCGATGGAGATCTCGGTCGATGGAGCCAACCGCGCGACCGTTCCTCTCATCGAAGTTGCAGGCCTTCACGGCCGAGATCTTGATCGCGGCGGTTACCTGTTCCCCGAAACGGTCCCGATCTGCGACAACGCTCCTGGCGAGAAGACGCGGCCGGACATGCGTGTGCAACGCGTCGATGGCGAGGGCGGGTAGGGCTGGCCGATCTTGGAGGCTCTTCGGATGACGCGGCCTACCCTGTCAGAGCGTCGCGTCCCAAGCCGGTGTTGGTCGGAGCGCGGCGGCGACGGTTCGGTCCCGCGCGAGGGTGCGCCGTTCGGCTGCATCTAGGGCAGCGAGACGCGCATCGACGGCCAGTCCCGCACGCGCAGCCCTCTCCCACATCCGCCCGCAGGAGCGGGGCGACCATGGGAGCGCGGCCTGCGCCATCCAGCGGCGCAGTTCGGGCGGCAGCGTGTCGTAGGTTTGCATCGGATTGCCCCGGCGCGACCGTCGCCGCAGGCTCGTGGCGCCGAGATTGCCCCTCACGCAACGGCCTCCGCCCGCCGCCAGGCGGGGAACGGATCGGGGAGGTCGGGCAGGTCGGCCGGGCCAGCGGCGGCGACGGCGGGCAGAAGACAGGCGTCGAGCCGGGCCTTCAGCGCTGGCCAGTCGATGCCCGACCCGATGAACACGATCTCCTGCCGTCGATCGCCCCACGGCTCCTGCCAGTGGGCGTCCATATAAGCGCGGGCGCGTTCGTCGGTCGGCCGCCGCGCGTCCGGGACGGTCGCCCACCACTGGCCCAGCGGCGCGACGGAGGAAAGCGCGCCGGCGAGCGAAAACTCCGCCACCCAGTCGGGGCGTGTCGCGATCCAGAAATGCCCCTTGGCCCGGATCACGCCGGGCATCTCGCCGTTGAGCACCTCGATGATCCGCTCGGGGATGAAGGGCTGTCGCGCGCGGTAGACGTAGGAGGCGACGCCGTATTCCTCCGTCTCGGGCACATGGTCCCTGAACCCGTAGAGCTCCTTGGCCCACATCGGATGCTCGTGGGCGCGCTGGAAGTCGAAGAGCCCCGTACCCATGATCGCGTCCACCGGGGCCGCGGAGTGGTCGGTCTCCACGATCCGGGCGTCGGCGTTCAGGGAGCGAATGATCTTGCGCGCCGCATCCACCTTTCCCGGTCCCGCGTCGGAGACCTTGTTGAGCACCACCACGTCGGCGAACTCGATCTGGTCGGTGAGCAGATGGACCAGCGTGCGCTCGTCACCCTCGCCCAACGTCTCGCCGCGGTCGTGCAGGAAGTCGTGGCTGGAGTAGTCGCCCAGCAGGTTCACCGCGTCGACGACCGTGACCATCGTGTCGAGGCGGGCGACGTCCGACAGGCTGTCGCCCTGCTCATCGCGGAAGTCGAAGGTGGCGGCCACGGGCAACGGCTCGGAGATGCCCGTGGACTCGATCAGCAGGTAGTCGAACCGCCCCTCCGCCGCGAGCTTGCGCACCTCCACCAGCAGGTCGTCGCGCAGTGTGCAGCAGATGCAGCCGTTCGACATCTCGACCAGCGTCTCGTCGGTGCGGGAGAGTTCTGACCCCGCGCGCACGAGGTCGGCGTCGATGTTCACCTCCGACATGTCGTTGACGATCACTGCGACGCGGCGGCCCTCGCGGTTGTTCAGCACTCGGTTCAGCAGCGTCGTCTTGCCGGCCCCCAGGAAGCCGGACAGGACGGTGACAGGAAGGCGGGGGTCGGTCATGTGGCGGTCTCCGCGATGTCGAAGCGACAGGTCGGACTGAAGGGCAGTCTGCACGGGACCCTGCCCCGGTCCGACTCAGGTAACTACGCGAGTTACTGGATAATGGCAACTGCTCCGGTTACCTGACTGCAAGGAGACTGCCGAATGAAGCGCAACAGCCGACTGTCCCTCGCACTGCACAGCCTCGGCCACATGGCCGGGGACCCGGACCGCATGCGCACCTCCGCCGAGATCGCCGCCCATGCCGGCACCAACCCGGTGGTTGTGAAACGCGTGCTCGGGCGCCTCCGCACGGCCGGTCTCCTCGTGGCCGAGAAAGGCCATGCGGGCGGCTGGCGGCTGGCCCGCCCGCCCGAGGCGATCACCCTGGCCGATGTCTACCTCGCCCTCGACGAGCGCCTCGCGCCCGAGGCGGAGGAGGCCGCGCCGCGCTGCGCCGTCGAGCACGCCCTGGAGCATCGCATGGCCGCCGTCATGGACGCGGCCGAGGCCGCGCTCGTCGCCCAACTCGCAACCATGACCATCGCGGAGGCACGAGAGCCGGTATCGTAGCGGCCGGCCCCTCGCGCTGATCTCGCGACACGGATGTCCTGCTCCACAGGAGCATGTCGGATGTCTGGAGCGGTGCGCATCGCCGGTGCTGGAGCGGCTGAACTGTCGCTGTACGGTCGTTGGAGGCCGCCGTTCGCTTGGGGTGAAGGGCTTCCGGGTATAAGGTGGCTGATTGAAGTTGGACGCCCGCTATGCGGCGCTCATGACGCCGGACGCCGCGGTGTCCTATCGCAGAAAACCACTTTCGGAAGAACGCTAACCACTTTCGGCTCGCGCCGCTGCATCGGCCATCTGCTCGACCGCCGTCCTGAATGCATCGAGGAACGTCATGTCTGCGCTCGGCGTCGCCAGTGGCGGGAAGACCGTGTCCTGCAATCCGAGTTCCGCGACGGCGGCGCGCGCCTCGGCTGGTGGCTCGGCTTCCCAGATCAGGACGTCGGTGTCGTTCTCGGCCACGAGAGCACTCAGGTTGGCCAGTTCCGCGTCGCCCGGCATCGCGCCCGCCTCCCATTCGAGCGACAGGATCGTCAGACCGTAGGCCCGGGCGAGATACTGATAGCGGGGGTGCGTCGCGACGACGACGGTGTCCGCGACCCCGTCCAGCGCGGCCCTTGCCGTGGCATCCAGTGTTTGGAGGTCACTCGTAAGCGTGGCCAGCCGTGCATCGATGTCCGCCGCATCGCCGACGCCGCGTGATGTAAGTGCCTCCGCAATCGCCTCGGCTTGCGCCATAGCCATCATCGGGTCGAGCCAGGTGTAGGAGGCAATGCCCTCGTGCGAATGCTCGCCGCCGTCGCCGTGGCTGTGCGTGATCGTCTCGGTCGCGATCAGACGGTCTTCGATGCCGCGCGACGTGTCCACCAGTCTGGAGCGCGGCAGCGACACCCTAGACGTCCACGTCGCAAAACCGGCGCCGTTGAGCAGGATCAGGTCCGCCGATTGCACCGCGCTGATATCCGCGACGGTGGGCCGCCAGAACGACGGATCGACGCCCTCGGGCACCGGGAAGACCACCTCGGCCTCGTCGCCCAGCAGACGCTCCGCCATGTATTGCAGCGGATAGTTCACCGCGACGATCCGCGGTGTGTCCTGCGCCGTGGCCGCCGCCGCAGCGAGGGCCAGAACCGCAGCGAGCATCATCGAGCGTACCATCATCAACTCCCGCAATGCCGCGCGATGTCTTCCGGCGTTAGGATCCAGTAGTCATCGTGGCTCCCGGTATCGACCTCGATGACGAGGCCGCCCGAGTGATCGAGGCCGTCGAGCGGCACCCGGCGCGTGCCGTCCGCCTCCAGCGCGAGCGTGGTCAGAAGCGTGTTTTCCCCGTCGAGCACCCGCACCTCGCCCTCCACCGGTGCCCGGCCGTTGGAAAACTTGGCCTCCACCAGCACCGCCTCGCAATCGACGGAGGCGAAGACGTTGAGCTGATGCGCACCGGCGCTGGCCGGTGCGATCAGCGCGAGGGAGACAATCAGGGCACGCAGACGGGTCACTCGCCCGTCCAGTTCTCGAAGTGGACCCAGATGACCGCGCCAAGCTCGACCGCCTTGTCCTCGCCGTCCTGCGGCAGGGTGTAATCGGCCGTGTTCAGTGCCGCGAACCCCCACCAGCCGCCCGCGGGCGGGGCATAGGTGAAGACGCCGTTTTCGTCCGCCTTCACCGTCTGGGTGATCATCAGCTCGTCGGGCACCGTCGCGGCCCCACCGTCGTTGAAGAACTCGACCTCGACCTCGGCATAGGGCACAGCCTCCCCGTCCAGCTTAACGATACCCTGGAACACGTTGTGCTCCCAGAGTGCAAAGGGTTTGGAGAGCGGGACGATCTCCGTCTTCAGACCAAGCTCGGTATCCCACCCCTCGTCGTCACCATAGGCGGTCACGTAGGTCTTGGTGTAGTGGATGATGAAGGCGTCCTCGGCCGGCTCCCAATAGGGCTGCGGCTCCATCGAGAAGATGTAGGTGCCCGGACGCTCCAGCGGGTATTCGAGGTTATAGCCCTGCTCGTCCATCACTGTGGCGTCTTGCAGGCTGCCCAATAGGTCGGTCGTCTTGCCCTCGTGCGTCACCTCGAAGGACACCGGACGCTCCAGCATCATGCCGTCCATCTCGAAGGGATGCGAGAACGACATGGTGAGCGTAACGCTGCGCCCGTCCCCCTGGCTGATCATCGGGTCGTTCGGGATGATCATGCCGTAATGCGCAGCCGCCGGACCGGCCGCAAGGATCAAGGCCAGCGGGGCCGCAAGAAACGTCTTCTCGATCATGATTTCATCCCTCGTATTTACGTCCCGAGCGCGAGAAGCCATCCCACCCACGCCTCGGCGTTCCGAGCGACGACGGCAGCGCCCAACGTCGCAATAACTCCTGACAGAAATAGTAATGTGACGGTCTCGGCTGCCAAGAGCCTCAGTACCATTCCGCGCCGCGCGCCGAGCTTGACCGCCGTCGCGATCTCGCCCGCACGCAGCCGGTAGCTGAGGAACACCGCAAGGCCGACGGCCGCGAGGGCTGCGACGGCGATGATCGCGGTCACGACATCCAGCAGCGCCTTGATGCGGAAGATCCGGTCGACGAGCCCCTGAACCACACCGGCGGGCTCGAACAACTGGGTGCGCGTCTCCGGATCGAGGTAGCGCCCGCGCAGGATCGTACCGGCGCGCGTGTCGTTCGGCACGACGATCACGGCGGTCGCGGGAAAATCCGCCTCCGCCCCGTGGAAGTGGAAGCTGTCGAGGTTTTCGGCCGTGATCCGCTGGTACTCGACCACGGCCGCGTTCGCCGTCACGTCCAGCCCCGCTTCGACGTCCGAGGCCGTCACCACATTCTCGTGCCCATGCCCGATGCCCTGGATCACCCAGGACGTCTTGATGTCCACGAAGATGGCATCGTCATCGGCGGTGTTGGTCGGGGCGAGAACCCCTACGATCGGCATCTCCAGCGGATAGACGCCATCGAGGTCGAAGAGATTCTGGGGGGAGGAGACCAGCGCGTCGCCCGTCCCCTTCCCCAGGGCCGCCGCCGCATTGGCGCCGACGACGGCCTCGCCGAGGACCGCCAGCCCGCGGCCGTCCGCAATCTCCAGCGCCCGGAAGTCGAAATAGTCGAGCGTCGTGCCCACGATCCGGAAGCCCCCGGAGGAGAACGCCGTGTGCACCGGGATCGGTGTCGCGAGCCCGCTGTCCCACACCGCCTCGACCTCGCGCATCTCCACCGGTTCGGGGCTTTCCTCCGAAAAGTAGAGGGCCGCCATCGTCAGATCGAGCGCCGACCCGCGGCTGCCGAGGACCAGCGGCGTGGCGTCGGCGCGTGCGGTCAGCGTGCGCTCGCTCGTTGACAGCAGGATCTGCGTGGCGACCGGCACGAACAGGATCAGCGCCGCGACGAGCACCATCACGAGGCTGCGCACCCAGTTGTAGCGCAGATAGGCGAACGCGAGATAGAGAGCGTTCACGCCACCGCACCCTCGCGAAACTCGTTGAAATCCAGCACGCGGTCGAAGCGTGGCAGAAGCTCGTGGTCGTGCGTGACGGCCAGCACCGACGCGCCCGCCGCCTCCGCCCGTTCGAAGAGCAGGTCGAGGATGCGCGCCTTGCTTTCGGGGTCGAGGTTGCCCGTCGCCTCGTCGGACAGGACGAGCTTCGGCTGCGTGACCAGCGCCCGGCAGATCGCGACCCGCTGCTGCTCCCCTTGGCTCAGGGCCGACGGATGCCGGTCCAGCTTGTCCCCGATGCCCGAGGCCGTCGCCAGCGCCTCCGCTCGCGAGCGCGCCGCCGCATTCAGCGTGAGACCGGGAGAGATGCGATAGGGATAAAGGATGTTCTGCCGCGCGGACAGGTAGTCGAGCAGCGCGAAATCCTGAAAGACGAACCCGATGCGGCTCGCCCTGAACCGCCGCCGCTCCGCATCGGTCAGGGTGGTCACGTCCGTACCGCCCATATCGATCCGCCCCGATAGGGGCCGAAGGATCCCCGCGATCAGGTTCAGCAGGGTCGTCTTCCCGCTGCCGCTCGGCCCGACGATTGCCAGTCGTTCGCCATCCTCTAGCGAGAGCGACGGGACCCGAAGGCCGAAGCCGCCGGACGGGTAGGAGAAGGTCAGGTCCTCGATCTCGACCATCAGTTCGTCGGGGGCGCCGCAAACGTCTCGCCCGCCGCATCGCGGCTTACATCGAGAAGTTCGAAATCGGTGATCTTCCAGGCGCCATCCACGGGCGAAATCGTCAGGTCCGCGCTGTAGCTGTTGCCCCGCACGTGAAGGTGCTCGGCATGGCCCACGGTGCCGATGACCTGCCAGGATGTGTCGATCAGGAGCACGTCGCCTCCGTTCGAGACAGTCGAGGACAGCAGCATGATCTCGTGGATCTCTTGGTCGGCCTCCTCCAGACCGCCGCCGGCCATCGCGCCGACCCGCTCGAGATAGAGCTGCTCCAGAGCCTCCGCATCGGCGACGCTGGCCAGCGTGTCGTAGATCTCGTCCTCCCCCGTCCGCCCGAACGCGTCATAGACGACGAGCAGCAGGGCAGGCGTCAGCCGATAGAACTCGTTCTGCGCCTCGTCGAAGGTCATCGGGTCGAGGCCCGGCACGGCAAACGCCTGATCCCGGTCGGGCGCTGGCCCGGCCAGTCCCACCACGAGCGCACCGGCGGCGGCGATCAGAACGGCGACCGACGTGAAAGCTGCAATCCGTATGCCCGGCTTCACTGGAGGTCCTTCTCAACCGCATGCTGCGCCCCGCACCTTACCGAAATCGGCGGGGCGCTCAATGCGAGATACCGATGTCGCCGGATCCCGCAGAACGGGCACGGTTCCAGCGCGTGCCGTCATGCCGGCAACAGTGTGACCCCGGCCAGCGACGTGCGAGCGGCAGTGTGTCCAGCCCTAGTTTTAGGCGATCAGCAACTTTGCTTTCGCCGTCCGGATCGACTCCCTTCGGTCGCCGCGAGCCCGGCTCCGGCAAGAACCAGAGGAACGGCGAGCAGAAAGCCGGCCGACAGGGGCAACCGGAAGATCAGGAGGTCCGCGAGCAGCGGCCAGAGAAGTGCGACGTATTCGAACGGCGCGAGCCGCGAGGCTTCGGCGTAGCGGAAGGCGAGTGTCATCGCGATATGGCCGAAACCCCCGAAGAGGCCCGCACCGATCAGCATCGCCAGCGTCCGGCCATCCGGCACGATCCACCCCCACGGCAGTGTCGCCATGGCCCCGATCATCGAGGCGAGCACGAAATAGAGCGCGATGGCGCCCGGGCTCTCCGTCCGGTTCAGGCTCCGCACCATGATGAGCGCGAGCGCGGACAGGGCGGCGGAGAGCAGTCCAAGAAGGACACCGGCGAGACGTGCGCCCGCACCGGTGCCGCCGCTGAGCTCCGGCCAGACCAGCACCACGACGCCTCCGAACCCGAGCGCGAGCCCACCCATCCGCGCGGCCGTCAGCCGTTCGCCGAGCAACCCAACGGCGGCGACGGCCATGAGGATCGGGGACAGTTGCGCGATCAGGATCGCCTCGGCGACGTTCAGCCGGGCGAGCGCGGCAAAGGAGGTGAACAGGGCCAACGCGCCGCAACTCGCCCGCAGGAGGTGGCCCACGGGGCGCTCGGTGGCCAGTCCGTGCGGGAACTCATGCCGGAGCCACAGGAACACCACCAGCGGTATCAAGGCGAAGGCAGACCTGAAGAAGACGATCTCCCCCAGCGGCACGGCGTCGCCGACGGCCTTCACGCAGACGAACATCCCCGCCATCAGAACGCCGGACAGGAGGCGCAGGCCGATGGCGAGGCGGGGTCTGTCCGCCGAGCTCACGCCCGGATCTCCCTCTCCGCGATCGCATCGCGCAGGGCGTCGCCGGCGAGGTTGATCGCAAGCACGCACGTCACGACTGCCAGCCCGGGCCAGATCATCTGAAGCGGGGTGGAGCGCATGTGAATCCGCGCATCGAGCAGCATGGTCCCCCATTCGGGCATCGGCGGCTGCACCCCGAAGCCCAGAAAGCCGAGGGCCGAGATCCCCAGGATCGCGCGCGCGAACATGCCCGTCCACAGGACCGCGAGGGACGGCAGCAGCGACGGCAGGTAGTGCCAGCGCGCGATGGCGAACGGCGACAGGCCCGCAAGCCGGGCCTGCACGACATAGCCGCAGGTCCGCAGCGACAACCCGATGCCGCGTGCGACGCGGGCGTACCGCATCCATCCCGTCACCGTCAGTGCGAAGATCAGGCTGCCCGTCCCTGCCCCGAGCACGCCCGCGATGACGACCGCGGCCACGAGGTCCGGAAAGGCGAGGAAGGTGTCGGTGGTGCGCATCACCACCCAATCGGCCAGCCTGCCGCCCAGCGCCGCGACGAGCCCCGCAAGCGTGCCGATGCACAGGCCGATGACGGAGATCAGGAAGGCAAGGCCCAGCGACCAGCGCGCCCCGTGCAGGAGCCTCGACAGGATGTCCCGCCCCAGCGCATCCGTTCCCAACAGCCACTCGGCGCCGGGCGGGCTCAGGCGGTTGGGGATGTCGATCGCCGTGGGGTCATGCGGGGCCAAGAGCGGCCCGAGCACCGCGAGCGCCACGAAGACGGCGGCCATGGCCAGAACGCTACGCATCGCGCACCGCGATCCGGGGATCGAGGGCGCGGTAGATCACGTCGATCAGCAGGTTCACGGTCACGAAGAGGACGGCCGCAAGGATCACGACGGCCTGCACCTTGGGAAAGTCGCGCGCCTCGATGGCGTTCACCAGAAAGCTGCCGAGACCGGGGCGGGCGAAGATCACCTCGACCATCACCGCCCCTTCCAGCAGAAAGGCCAGCTCCAGCCCGAAGACGGTGACGACGGGGATGGCCGCGTGCGGGGCGACGTGGTCGCGCTCGATTGCGCGGGCGCCTACGCCGCGGCGGCGGAAGGCGGGCAGGAACGGCTGCCCTCGCGCCTCGAGCAGGCCGGAGCGCAGGATCCGCGTGAGGGACGCCGCCACACCCAGTCCCAGCGTCAGCGCCGGCAGGATGATGTGGGCCGGGGTCCGGGCCCCCATGGCGGGCAGCCAGCCGAGCTGGACGGCAAAGAGCAGGATCAAGAGCAATCCGAGCCAATATGCGGGGATCGCAGCCCCGACCGATGCAACCGCCACCGCGCCCCGATCCACCCACCCGCCGGGCCGCCGTGTGGCGACGAGGGCGAGCGGGATGGAGATGGCGGTGCCGATGAGCAGACCGAAGAGCGCCAGCGGCACCGTATGGGACATGGCCGTCACCAGTTCGGGCCAGACATCGCGGCCCGTTACGGACGACTGACCGAAATCACCCGCCAGAAGCGGCGCGATCCACGCCCGGAAGGCGTGCCAGAACCCGGCGTCCAGCCCGGCCTCGGCCCGGATCTGATCGACCACCTCCGCCGGGACGACCGCCTCGTATCGCGCCAAGGCGATGGCCAGTGCGGGATCGCCGGGGGCGTGCCACAGGAGGGCGAAGGTCGCCAGCGCCGTACCGGACAGAACGACGGCGGCGCGGATGAGAAGCGCGAGGACCAGCCGGATCATGCGATCCGTTCCAGCGCGCCCAACGCGAAGGCGGCGTCGCGCAGCGTGCGGCCATACGCGGTCTGCGGTGCGTCGATGAACGCCTGCGCGGTGGTCAACTCTTCGATCCGGCCCGCACGCAGCACCGCGATGTCATCCGCATGGGCCGCGGCGTATCCGAGATCGTGGGTGACGATCAGTGCCGCGAACCCTTCTTCCGCCTGCAGTTCCGCGATGAGGCGTGCCGTGTGCTTCTGCGTGACCGCATCCAACGCCGATAGCGGCTCGTCGAACAGCACGAGCGGCGGTGCCACGATTAGCGCGCGCAGGATGCCAATCCGCTGCGCCTGTCCAACGGAGGCCTCTGCGGGGCGGCGGTCCAGGAGGTCGGGAGAGATTTCCAGACCGCGGCACAGCCGGTCCAGACGTTCGGGATCGGGCGACACGCGCCGGGCGACCAGCGGCTCCATGACCGAGCGGCGGAGGGGCAGCGTCGGATTGAAGGCGCTGCGCGGCTCCTGCATGACGAGGCCCGGACGGCAGCGGCTCATGGGCGCGCCGTCCCAACGCACCTCACCCCGCGCGCATCGGACGAGCCCCAGGATCGCCCCGAGCAAGGTGGACTTTCCCGCCCCGCTTTCGCCGATCACGGCCAGGGTGCCGCCGTGGGGCAGGGACACCGACACGTCCTTCAGCGTGAAAACCGCGCCGCGGCGGACGGAGACGTTGTCGACCGTCAGCATGGCAGTTCGAGCCAGTTGCGGTGCTTGCACAGGGACCTTCCGGCGCGCGTTTCCGGGGCAGACAACAATTGCGCCGTGGGTGCGTCCTCCACGATCCGGCCAGCGTCCATGACCATCAGCCGCGAGACGCGCCGTGCCGCGAGGCCGAGGTCGTGGGTGATCAGCAGGAGTGAGGTCCTGCGATCCGACAGGAAGGCGTCGAGAAGGTCCATCGTGCTGGCCGCCACGACCGGATCCAGCGCCGACGTCGGCTCATCCATCACCAGGAGATGGGGCGTCGCGAGCAGTGCCATAGCGATCACGAAGCGCTGCTGCATGCCCCGGCTCCAACCCCAGGGGCGCTTGCGCAGGTCACCACCTTCGATCCGCAAGGCGGCAAACAGGACCTGCTGCCGCCCCGTGTCTGATGCGAGGTCCAAGGCGCGCTCCGCCTCCCGCCAATGGAAGGCCATGGAGCGCAGGGGATCGAGGGCCTCTTCGGGACTCTGTGGAACATGCGCGACGCTGCGGCCCTGCGCGCGCAGTGTGTCGATCAGCTCATGACCGAGGGTCGATTTTCCCGAACCGGACGTGCCGACCAGCCCGACGCGTTCGCCCGTCCCGATCTCCACCGTCGTCGGATGCAGGATGATGCGGCCCGAGCGGCGCGCGCTCAGGCCGGAGGCGGAGATCGTCATTCCGAAAGCGCAGTCTCATGCGTGATCCAGTAGGTCTCCGTCGGGTGCACGGCGTAGCCCGTCAGACCTGCACGTGCCACGTTCACCTGAGTGACGTGGAAGACCGGAATCATCGCGGCGTCCTCCGCAATGATCTGCTGCACGCGGTCGTAGATCGCCTCGCGCCCCTCCCGGTCGAAGGTCGTGCGGCCGTCGGCCAGCAACCGATCCATCTCGGGGTTGAGGTAGCCGCCCGCATTGGACCCGCCGGTGGATTTCAGCAGGGCCTCGAGTACCGCGCCCGGATCGCCCTGCGGTGTCGTCACCCAAGCCTGCAGGAACAGATCGGCCGATCCGTCGGCGATGGCGTCGTTGCTCGCCGCGTACTCGCCCACGCGAACGTTCGCCGTGATCCCGATCGCCTGCAGGAAGGCCTGCGTCAGCTCCGCCGTCGGCGGCAGTGCGGCGCGGGAGGAGTAGGTCACGATGTCGAGCTCGAGTGGTGCGCCGTCCATCATCCAGATGCCGCCCTCCTTGACCGCTCCGGCCTCGTCCAGCAGCTCCTCGGCAAATGCAGGGTCATAGATGGGCGGGATATCGGCCGCCCATCCCATGCCATCCGGATAAATCGTGCCCGCGGGCATGCCGCCCACGCCGGACAGGGCCGCGTCGACGATGCCCTGACGGTCGATCGCGGCGGAGACGGCTCGGCGGATGAGCGGGTTGGCCATCGGCCCATCGGCTGCATTCACGGTATAGAAGTAGAGCCGCGCCGTCGGGGCCGAGAAGCCGAGCGCCCCGGTCTCCTGAATGCGCTCGAAATCGCTCTCGGGGTAATTGATCACCATGTCGACCTCGCCGGCTTCGAACGCGAGAGCCGCCGCGCCGGGATCGGGGATGCCGAGGACACGCACCTCCTCCAGCCCGGGTGTGCCGAGGTGGTAATCCGGATTCGCCTCGACACGGTAGAGCTGCTCCGGAATGGCCTCGCGAAAGATGTAGGGACCGGTCGCGTTGATCGGGAAGTCCTCCGACACCGGGCCCAGAACGGCGATGCCGGGCTCGGACAGTGTCCAGGGGAAGGCCGCGTTGGGGCTGTTCGTCTCGAACACCACGACCCGCTCGCCGTCGATCGACATTCCCGCAAGGTCGAGCAGGTTGGCGATGCGCGCGTTGTGGCCGGGACTGCCCTCGTCGGAGATCGGGGCGATCGCATCGACGACAGCCTGCGCCGTCACCGGCGTGCCATCGTGGAACCGGAGCCCCTCACGCAGCGTCACGCGCCAAGTGGTGGGCGACGCCTGCTCGATATCTTCGGCGAGGCGCGGATAGAGGTTCAGCTCGTAGTCGATCCCCATCAGAGTTTCCGTCACGCCGGTCTGGTTGGACATCCACCCATTGTAGCCCGCGCGGGGATCCGGAACCTCGGCAGTGGGGCCGAAGCCGACGGCGATCGTGAGGCTCCCATCCTGGGCGGATGCCGGCAGCGCAGCGGCAGAGGCCAGCAGGATGGCCGCGGTGATACGTTTGAAGAGCTGCATCGGGTCTTCCTTCGGGATCGGGTGCCTAGGGACTGGGACGGAGATCGGCGCGCGGACGGCTACGGTTCGGCACGTGATGGGATCCGTTGCGGCGGGTCGTGCGACTTCGCCGGACATCTCGCAGAGCGGGCGTCCTGCCGCGAAACCGGCAAAGCCCTCGGCTGGCGGTCGCCTCTCCTGCGTTTTGCACGCGGCGAACGGTCGGAGCTCGCGGAGTGATACGCACAGGCACGCCCGCAGGGTTCAGCGCCGTGCTTCCGCCCCGACCCTGACCGCTTGACGGGTTGGTCGTCGTTCGGTCGGCATCTGACACGTCCGGCTCCAATCGCTGCCCCGCCAATCAGGGAACCTACGCAGTTGCTGGACCAATGCAACAGAAAAGGTTACATTTGAGCCCTGTTCGGAGATTGCACATCCATGAGACGGAACTCCCGCCTGTCACTCGCACTGCACACGCTGGGCCACATGGCAGGCGAGCCGGAGCGCATACGGACGTCGGCCGACATCGCGGACCATGCGGGCACGAACCCCGTCGTCGTGCGCCGCGTTCTCGGCAAACTTCGCGATGCGGGCCTCGTGACGTCTGAAAAGGGACATGCGGGCGGCTGGCGCCTCGCGCGATCGGCGACCGGGATCACGCTGGCGGACGTCTATCTTGCGCTTGGTGAAAGCCTGATCGCGACCGATGCCGAAGAGGCGGAACCGGATTGCGCGGTAGAGCATGCCCTCCAGCAAGAGGTCTCAATGGTCATGCAGGACATCGAGCAGAGCCTGATAGACCGCCTTGCAAGGACGACGGTCGCGGACGTGCCCGGGCGACGGGAACGGGCCGCTTCGGGAGCCATGGACAACCGCAACTGACGGAAGAGAGGCGGTGCCGACGTCGATCTCCAGCGGCTTTGTCGACGAGCCCTGAAGAACCGCTGCAATGGCGGTCATGATCCGCCGCTACGGCGTCGACATCGGCAACCTCACCTCCTGCGCAAGCTGCCTCCCTACCGGCGAGAGCAAGCCGCAGGCCCTCCAATGGGCCCACTTTGCGCGGGCACTGAATTCCTGACAAAAAAAGTTGCGCACCGCGACATGGCGTGATTAATGGGCGAGCCAGCACCTGCCAGCCATTCCAGTCAAAGACCTGAGACGATGCTGGCCCTTCCGACTTCACGCCTTTCAGTCGCCCTGTTCGGGCTGTACCTCGCGCAAGCTGTCCCGCTCTACCTCGTGGCGGCCGCATTGCCGCCGATCCTGCGCGCCAATGGCGTCGGTCTCGATACGATCGGCGGCCTCGGTATCCTGCTCGCACCGTGGGTCTTCAAAGCGTTGTGGGCTCCATGGATAGATCGCCTCTGCCATGCCGAGCGTATCGGGACCCAGGCCGTGGTCGCGGCATGCCTCGCGGTCACCGTCGGCGGGATCCTCGTGCTGTCTACGCTCGACCCCGTGGCGGATGCCGCGATCTTCTTTCCGGTGCTGATGACCATGTCGATCTCGTCGGCGACGCAGGATATCGCGTCGGATGGCTGGGCGGTCGAGCACCTCGCACCCGCGCAGCAGCCGGGCGGAAACGCGCTTCAGGGCGCGGCCGTCGCGCTGGGCGTCCTGAGCGGCGGCGCCGGAACGCTGTTTCTGTACGATGCCGTCGGCTGGCAGCCGGCGCTTTGGCTCATGTCGGCGGCGACCATCCTCTTCGTGCTCCCGTTCCTGTCGCTGCCCGACCGATACGGCCGCCGCCCGATGCCGCCGGACCGCGGTCGCCCGAGCCTGCGCCGCTTCTTCGCCATCCGGAACGCCGGAACGATGCTGGCCTTCGCCCTAATCATCCGCCTGCCTGAGGGGCTGGTGAAGGCGCTCGAGCAGCCATTCCTCGTCGATCAGGGGTTTACCCTGTCCGAGATCGGCGCGATCTCAGGCGGGGCGACGGCGGCCGTGGGCCTCTTCGGTGCGGCGGCGGGGGCCGTGCTGATCCGCCGGGCGGGCCTCGTCGCGTTCTTCGTCTTCCTGATCCTCGGCCGCACGGCAGCCTTCACGTTCTTCTTCATCGCGGCGACGCAGGGCCTCGGCGCCTGGGCGATCGTGGCGCTGTCCGTGTTCGACACCTTCTTCCGCTACATCGAGATCGTCGGGCTCTACACCGCCTTCATGCGCTTTTCGTCGCTGGAGCAGGCGGGCACCGACTTTACAGTGCTGACGAGTGCGACGCTCCTGATGTACATGATCGGCGGTGTCCTCGCCGGCATGTTCGCGGAGGCCGCGGGCTACGGCCCGGTCTTCCTCACCGCGGCGCTTCTGTCCGGCCTGACGGGCTGGATCGCCGTCGTGCTGCTGCCGTCCGATGTGCGCGGCGGCACCCAACACCGGACCATGGAGATTTCCCAATGACGCGATTTCAAGGCGCGCGCGCGACCGCGCTCGCCGTGCTGTGGGGCACGACATCTGCTGTCGCGCAGGTCGGCGACGAACCGGTCCTGCTGGACGAGGTCGTCATCCAGGCGCTGCGCACCGGAGGGACCGAGAGCTCGATACCGGGTGCGGTGCAGGTGATCGACGGCGAACAGGTCCGTCAACGGGTCCGCCAGGGGCGGGACCTCGCGGACGTGCTCGGCGATCTGGTGCCCGGCCTCGCGCCCTCCAACGGAACGATCGGCGGGGCAAGCCAGACACTGCGCGGCCGCAACACCCAGATCCTGATCGACGGCGTCGCGCGCACGTCCGAGCTCAGGGGCTTCGACCGCGAGTTCTCGACTATCGATCCCAACTCGATCGAGCGGATCGAGGTCGTGAAGGGCTCCACCGCGCGCTTCGGAAACGGCGCCACGGGCGGCATCGTGAACATCGTGACGTCGAGCCCGGATGCCGGTCCCCGCACCACGATATCGGGGCGTCTGAGCACCCAGTCGGAGAGCGACAGCCGCGCCGCCGACCTCTTCGTCGCGCAGGATGCGCAGTTCGGCGCATTCGGGATCCGGGTCGAGGCATCGGGTCGCGACGTCGACAACCGCTTCGACGGCGATGGGGAGCGGATCCCGTCCGACCCGATCGTTGGGCAGGGAAATGCCGACAACCTCGAGCGCTACACGCTGGGAAGCACGCTGACATGGCAGCGCGGCGCGCGCGACCTGCGTCTCAGGCTCGATGCCTACGAACTGGAGCAGGACATCGACTTCTTCGCCGACTACGGAACGGATCCCGTCAGTCTCACGGATCGCCCCTACAACGGCGAGCCCGTGCGTGACGAAGGGCAAAGCGCGAGTGTGCGCTACACCCACTCCGACACCCCGGTGGGCGAAGTCGAGCTTTCCGCCTTCGTGACCGATGTCGACCGCCGCGCGGCGTTTGCGGAGCCCGGACCGCAGAACACGCTCTACTACACGACCGGCCCCGGCAGCATCACGCAGCGTGACGACGCCCAGACGGAACTCTTCACCACGACCTACGGCGCCTCCGTTACGGTTCGGACACCGTTGGACCGCGTGCTGTCCGGCGCGGGCCTGACATGGGGCCTCGACTACGCGCGCGACGACGTGGAACAGGAGCTGATCGACGGCACGCCGATCATCGCCCCAATGGAGCAGGACAGTTTCGCCGCCTTCGTGCAACTGGAGGCGCCCATCGGCAACCGGCTGACGTTCAGCGGCGGGGTGCGCGCGGAACGGTTCGATCTGACGGTCGAGGACTTCGTGCGGCCCGATGCGGCACAGCTCGGTGCGGGCGGTACCCTCGCGCTGCCGGCTCTGGACGTCGAGGGCGGGGACTTCGACTACGATGCCATCGTCGGCAATGTCGGCCTGGTGTTCGAGGCGACCGACACCATCGACATCTACGGCGGGTTTTCCCAGGGCTTCTCCGTCCCCGATGTCGGGGCGTTCACCCGCCGCGCCGTTCTGCCCGGCGCCCTGGCGCTTGCACCGGGTCAGACGCTCTCGTTCGAGGACATCGAGCCCGACGCGCAGATCGTCGACACCTATCAGGTCGGCCTGCGCTACGACCAGGCCGCAGTCTCGGTGGATGCATCGGTGTTCTTCTCGACCTCCGACGAGGGCGTCACGTTCGATTCGACGACGAACGAGCTCAGCCAGCAGAAGGAGGAGATCTACGGCGCCGAGATCAGCCTGAGCTATGCGGTCCGGCCAACCTGGCTGCTCGGCGCGGAGCTGGCCTATATCGAAGGCGAGTTCGACGATGACGACGACGGGTCCGTCGAAACCCCGCTGCCCAACAACCGGATCCCAGCACCCTTCACGGCCACTCTCTCGACCGACTACCTCTTCGCGAACGGTGCCAGCCTGCTCGGCGAGGTCGTCTACGCCTCGGGACGGGACGAGGGGGACGAGCCCGAACTCGACCAGATGGTGACGGTGAACTTCGGCGGCGCGTACCCGGTGGGTCCGGGTGACGTCACCTTCGGCATCTCGAACCTGTTCGACCGCCAGCAGGACAACAATACGGCCTCGAGCGTGCGGACCGATCCACTGACCGGAGATGGCGTCTACGTGGCGGATGAAGGGCGGCGCTTCTCGCTCGGCTACAGCGCGACGTTCTAGCGGCTCGCCTCTGCCTGCATCCGCGGGTCCGGCGCGGATATCGCGCCGGGCCCGCACGTCTCATGCCCGGCGCCGGATGGTGTCGTCCTCCCCCAGCGAAAGCCAGTCCACGAGCCCCGGCTGCGACCGGCGCAGGGCGTCGAAGATCGGCCGTCCGGTCAGGTCCTCCAGGATCACCGCGCTTCGCCACGCGGTCAGGCTCAACTGCGGATCTACGATACCGTGGGAGTGCCGGCCGTGGTTGAGGGCGTAGATAGGGTTCTCCACCGGTCCGTCCCAGTTCACGCGATAGGCCGGCCCGAGGGACAGCGCGCCGGTCGCCCCGACCGAAAGCCGATCGCGAAGCGGCGCGAGGCAGTCCGGAACCGCGGGCCGGAAACCGGTCGCGAGGACGACGATGTCGGCCTCGCAGGTTTCCCGCCGGCCATCCGGCCCTTCCGCGACGACCCGGAAGGTCCCGAACCTCTTGTCGATCGCATCGACCGTTCGCGCGGGACGCAGGGATATGTCCATGCCGTGTTGGAGGTGCCGGTGCCTGTAGAGCGCGCCATAGACGTCGTTCGCCGTCTCCGGCGTCAGCCCGTCGCTGCTGTACTTCTGTTCCGCGACGGCGTCCGCCTGGACCTGATCGGGAAGCGCCCGATAAGCCTCCGCGTAGCCCGGCGTGAAGATCTGGTCGACCAGACTCCCTTCCTGCAGATGCCAGAACGCGCTTCGACGGCTAAGCCACGTGAGCTGCCGGGGTGCATCCTCCCGCGTCAGCAGGTCGAGCATGATCTCGGCCCCGGTCTGCCCGCCGCCGACTACGACGACACGCTTGCCCGAGGCCCTGGGCATGTTCTGCAGGTAGTCGATGCCGTGGAAGCAGTTCGGATCGTCCGGGGCGAACGCGGGTATGTGCTTTCGCGGACCGGTCCCGACGGACAGGGCCCTCGCCGTCACGCATGTGCCGTCGGACTTCTTCAGGAGGAAGCCGTCATCCGCCATCCCGACCTCTTCGACCGCGCAGCCGAAACGGCAATGCGCCAGGTTGGACGCCACCCAGGCCATGTACTCGGTGAATTCGGTCCGCGTCACGGTTCCGAAGCGCCCCGCCATGAAGTCGTAGAAGCGGTCCCGCGAGACCAGAAAGTTCAGGAAACTCCAGCGGCTGGTCGGCAGGACGGGGGTGACGAGGTCCTTCAGGAACGAGGTCTGCATGACGCTCGAGGCAAGGTCGAGGCCCGGATGCCAGTCGAATGCGGGCTTTCGTTCGAAAAACAGCGTCTCGAGGTCTGCGACCTCGTCGGCCAACGCGGCGACGCTGAGGTTGAAGGGGCCGACACCAATGCCGGCAAGATGCGTCGAAACGGAAATGGGAGCCATTTTTGAGGTCCTTCAGGATGTCGGTGGTGAGACAGCCAGCGCGACACCTGAAAGGGCCGCGAGGGCGAAGGGAGCCGCAGGCGATACCGCAACGAGAGCGGCGCCGAGGGCGACTCCAGCAGCCAGCGATGCGATCTGGATCGCACCGTTCCAGCCGGTGACCTGAAGCTGGGCATAATCCTCGCGGGTCATGAGATCGGAAAGGGAGAGCGTGAATAGCAACGCCGTGCTGCCGCCGATGAGCAGGCTGAGGCCTGCAAACACGAGCAGGCTGTCGGCGAACGGGACCGCGCCCGCAGCCAAGGCAAGGCACAAGGCGGCGTATCGGGCATGGGGCCGCCGCGCCCGCGGCGCGACGAGCCGTAGCGCCAGCAGCAGACCCAGATTTGCACAGGCCAGGCATATTCCTGCCAGCGCCGTCGCGCCGACGGCCCCGTCGGCCAGCCGCGCGCCGAGAAGTGGCGCCAGACCGATCTGGGAGGTGCCGACGGCCACCTGGGTGAGGATCGTTGCCCGGAACGCGACAAGGCGCGGCGGCCGGATGGTCCGGCGAAGCGGCGGGAGCGCCGCCCGCCGGACGAGAGCGAGGCTGATGCTGGTGCCGATCGCAGCCGGCAGCAGCGGGAGCAGCGGCGACACGGCGGTCAGCGGGCCTATGAGCACCGCACCGAGGATACGGCCGACGCCGCCCATCGACTGGACCTTGCCCAGAACTCCGGTTGTTCCGTGTCGCCGGACGCTTGCCTGCTGCGCGAGCATGATAAGCCCAGCCGCCGAGATGCCCTGTATCGAGCGAACCGCGATCAGCGCCCCCAACGCCACCGTGGGCACCATGACCCCGTCCGGCGCACCGATGAGGGCGATGAGCGCGACATTTGCCGACAAAAGCCCGATCAGCCCCCCGAGAAGCACCACCTGTCCACCCAGACGCCCCAGGAAGGGCAGCGCCACGGCCGCGGCGGCCATGCCTGCCGCAACGGCCCAACCGATTCGGGTTTGTGAGAGGCCAAGCTCTTGAGACAAAACGGGAAGCATCCCGATCAGCGCGGTCTGTTGAAAGGCATGACCGGCCAGGGCCGGCAGGAAGAACGAAACCTTCATGGCGCTGTGTTGCAATTCCTGAGCAAATTAGTCAATATCACCTGTATAGCGAGAGTCGATGTCGACTGATAGCCGCTAGGGTTGAAGGACATCCGATTATGGCTCCACGTCAGGCCGACGGGGATCTCCCCGCGCTCGACGCTTTCCTGAACTCCGCGCTTCGAGAGGGCTGGCTGCGCGAAACCGCCCGGAACAGCGGGTCCATCACCTTCCGCGATCCGTCCGGTCGCGAGGTGCGGGCGGGCCTTCGGGCCACGAGCCGCCTGCGTCAGCTCTTCGACGGAACGTTGCACTGGCGCGCACCTGACGGCTGGAAAGCGGTTGACGTCGAAACCCTGCTCGCCCAACTTGCGGGACAGGCCGGCGGACCGTTCCTCGATCGTGTGCTGGACAGTCTCGCAGCCATTCGTCGCGCTCCACCACAGCGGCGAGACGCGACGGGCTGGAACTTCATCGCCGCCGAGCAGGCATTGAAGGCCGGCCATCCGTTCCATCCCAATCCCCGCAGCCGCGACAAGATGTCGGCGGAGGATGCCGTGCGCTATGCGCCGGAACATGAAGGACGCTTTGCGTTGCGGTGGGTCGCCGCACGGCCGGAGATGCTGACGCTCGGCCCCGGCTCGGCCGACCTGCTGCGTCTTCTGGCGCGTGCGGATCTGGGGTCCGTTCCCGCGGACGCAGTTCCGCTGCCATGGCACCCTTGGCAGGCCCAGCGCCTGCGGCGGCGGCCCGACGTCGCGCGCATGTTCGAGCAGAACGCGCTTTGGGACCTGGGGTATGGGCGGTCCGGCTGGGCGGCGACCTCGTCCATGCGCAGCCTGCATGCGTGGCACGCGCCCTACATGGTCAAGACCTCGTTGAGCGTGAAGCTCACCAATTCGGTACGGGATCTGTCGCTGCGCGAGGTCCGACGCGGCGTGCATGTCTCGGACTTACTGCAGTCCGACATGGGGTCCCAGATCGGGCGGGCGTTTCCCGATCTGCACGTGTTGGGCGAACCCGGCTACGCGGCACTGGGGACGGCGGACGGTGTCGTCGATGCGAGCATGGTGGTGCTGCGCGACAATCCGTTCCGCGATGCCGACGCCAGGGGGCCTGTCCTGCTCGCCGCACTCTGCGAAGCGCGGCCCGGCGGCCCATCGCCGCTTGGCGAGATCGTTGCGGGTCTGGGACAGGATGCGGCTCGCATCTGGTTCGAGCGCTTTCTCGACGTGGCCATCCAACCGCTGATCGAGCTTCGGGCCCGTTACGGCCTGCTCTTCGGCGCGCACCAGCAGAACCTGATGATCGGCCTTTCGGACGGCTGGCCGAGTGCCGTCTGGGTCCGCGATTGCCAGGGTACAGGTCACCTCGACACCTTCCACGACACGCTGGCCGCCGCCTGTCCCGGTATCGGCGAGGGGACCGAGAACGTCGTGAACACTGAGTTGGGCGATGGTCTGCTCATCTATTACGTCGTGGTGAACAGCGTGCTGAACACGCTGTCGACCCTCGTACTTGATGGCCTCGCGCAGGAGGAGGACCTGCTGTCGATCTGGCGCCGGTTCCTAGAGCGCGAGCGCAGTCGGACCCCTGGTGATCCCACCCCTTACATACGCCTCCTGACGCGCCCGACGCTGACCTGCAAGGGCAATTTCGCCACGAGCCGCAGCGGTGTGAACGAGGCGGACGGCGATGCGCGCGGGCAGCTTGCCGCCTTTTTCGACCTTCCAAATCCCGTTCTGGAGACCATCGAAGCATGATCGCGACCGTTTCCGACCTCACCGCCCCTCTTTCACTGCACGAACCGCGCGCGCTTGCCGACTGGATCGAGGCGCGCCTGTCCGCGGACCCGGCTCTCCAGACCTTGGAACTGCCCATCGATCCGGCAGAGGTCCGCGAGAGCCCGCGCCGCCCGGGCTACGTTCACATCGCAAACGGCGCCCCGGTCGTTTACCGTGCTGGCTTCTATCAACATGCGCAGCTGTGGCTGAAACATCCCCACGCGCAGAGGCAGGCGACGACCCCGGTCGGGGGGGCCGACGGACGCGATCATCCTCTTCGGCCGCCGAACCCGACCGGAACCGTCTACGAAAAGCGGTTTGTCGATGCGTCCGTCACGGTGTCGTTCCGTGTCGTGGAGGTGGAGCGGGACCTCGACATCTTTCACCGCTGGCAGAACGATCCGCGCGTCGCCTACTTCTGGGAGGAGGACAAGTCGAAGGACGAGCTCCGCGCCTTCCTGGAAAGGCGCCTTTCCGATCCCCACAACCTCTCGGTCATCGGCTGCTATGACGGCCAGCCCGTGGGTTATTTCGAGATCTACTGGGCGCGCGAGGACCGGCTGGGCGCATATTACGACGCCGGCCCCTGGGATCGCGGCTGGCACGGCCTGATCGGGGAGGCAAGGCATCTCGGTCGGCGCAAGACATCCGCGTGGATCCGGGCGCTGACCCACTACCTCTTCCTCGACTGCCCGATGACGGATCTCGTCGTCGGGGAGCCGCGCGTCGATAACGCGAAACTGCTGCGCTACGCGGACGCAATGGCCTACACGAAGATCAAGGAGTTCGATTTCCCGCACAAGAGATCGGCCCTCATGCACTGCCACCGGGACGCCTTCTTCGCGCGGGTGCCGCTGTGACGGCGTTCGACGCGGCGCGGCGGCGGCTACTGGCGAAGATGATCAGCGAGATGACTTGGGAGGAGCTTTTGAACCCCGTCGGCGAGGGGCAGTTCGAACTGCGGCTCGCATCGGGGGCAACGTACCGCTTTCGGGCGGAGCGGCGGATCTGGAGCAATCTCGACATCGCGCCCGAAAGCCTCCGGACCGATGAGGGCCCGCCCTGCCCCCTGCGGTTCGTCGTCGATGCGCGTGCGGAATTCGCGATGTCGCCCGCCACGGAGGCAACGTTCCTTCGCGAGCTGTCGAACACGCTGCGGCAGGACCTGGAGCTGGGCCGCCTCTATGGCGATCTGGACGCCGCGGCCTTGATCGAACTGCCGGTGGCCCGTCTGCACGCGGCGCTCGATGGCCATCCGAAGGCGGTCGCGAACAAGGGTCGTCTGGGCTGGGGCGCATCGGACCTTGCGGCCTACGCGCCGGAATACGGCGAACCGATCCGGCTGTTCTGGGTGGCCGCTTGGCGGGACGCAGTCCGTACCGGCCGGACGCGGGACGCTGTCGCGGACGATGTGCTCCATGCCGTACTGAACCACGATACGGAGGCGCTGCGTGCGGCGGCCCGGCAGGCAGGGGCGACGGCCGACCATGTGCTCATCCCGGTTCACCCATGGCAGTGGGACAACGTCATCTCGCAAGCCTTCCTTGCCGAGATCGCCGACGGGCGTCTGGTTCCACTCGGGCAGTTCGGGCCGGACTTCCTCGCCACGCCCAGCATCCGGACGCTGACCCCGATGTATGGAGGACCCTACGACGTGAAGCTGTCGCTCGGGATCCTCAATACCTCCGCCTGGCGGGGCATGCCGGGCAAGTACATAGAACATGGCGGCGCGATCTCCGACTGGCTCGCCGGGATCGTCGCGGGCGATCCGCTGCTTGCAGCGCGCGTCACGGTGCTGCGGGAGACGCTGGGATACTGGTACGAGCACCCCATCCATGCCGACTGCCCGGAGGCGCCCTATCGGCACCACGAGATGCTGGGTGCGATCTGGCGCGACGCCGCGGAGCATCGGGCGGGATCGCAACGGCGTGCCGTGCTGGCCGCTGCCCTGTTCCATGAGGGCGCATGCGGCACTCCGCTCGCGGTGGCCCATGCCAGGGCGGCCGGCATGGACATGGGCGAGTGGCTCGCGCGCCTCTTCGATGTCACCGTGGTGCCCCTCTGGCATGCCCTGAGCCGCTATGGCGTCGCCTTCATCGCACATGGGCAGAACGTCACCGTGATCCTCGAAGACCACGTACCGGTCGGAATGGCGATCAAGGACTTCCAGGGCGATCTCGATCTGGTGGACCGCGACTTCCCCGAGATGGCGGGGCTGGATCCCCGTATACGCACGCTGCTGCCGCGCAAGCCGCCCGCCTACATCGTCCACGACATCCAGACGGCGCATTTCGTGACGGTCCTGCGCTTTCTCTCCGCAGGCTTGGCGCGGAGCGGCGCCCTGGACGAGCGGGCGTTCTACGACATTCTCTCGACCCGGCTGCTGCGCTACGCCGCCGGGCATCCGGAGCTCGAGGACCGCTTCGCGATGTTCGAGCTCTTCGCCGATGCCATGCCCAAAGTCTGCATAAACCGGGTCCGCTTTGCGATCGGCTACGAGGACAGCGCGGAACGCCCACTTCCCGCGCGCGGCACTGACCTGATCAACCCCTTGCGCCGGAGACGGCACGACGCGGCCGCATAACCTCGGTCGAGACAGAAATACGGTGGCGGGCGCTTCCTACCCACCAGGCACTGACGGCTTATCCGACGCATGCTGTGTTGGACCGGCTCGACGCATTGGTTGCAGCAGGTCTGTCTTCGAACGCGAAGTTGAGGCGGATCCTATCACTGCGCCGACCAATGGGACGCTCGTTACAGGCTCGGCACCGACGGCGTTGCCGCTGCGTGTGATCAGGTGAAGAGAAGCGGACAGCGCCTCGAACCACGGGCTCCTTGCACACCGCGGAGCCACACTCTATAAATCCGATGAAATTTATCAGAATTGGCCGCCAGCACCCGCCAGCCTCGCCAGACGCTGAACTCCTGCACTCTCGGCGGCGGACCCATGGTTCACCTTCATCTTCGGCATGACCTTTCCCGGCGGGTGTCTCGCCGCGCGACGGCACGCATGCGCGCCCGTCCTCTTCAGGTGTCGTTACCGCCCGACACACGGGTCCCCGATGTGACGAACGTTTCCAGTATTTCGATCGAGGTTCCGAACTGATGGATCTTCTTCAGCAAGGCGGCATCGCGATCTGGGTGATCGCTGCGCTCTCCGTCCTCACACTCGCTCTCATTCTTTGGAAGATCCTTCGGCTGGTGAGCATGGGCGCCTGGTCCGGCGCTGCGACGGACGACGCGGTCGACCTCTGGGTCGAGGGAGATCCGGAGGCGGCGCGCCGGCGGCTCGAGCAACGCAACTCGCTGCGTGCTCGACTGGCCTCAGCAGCGATCGGGGCGCGGATGAACGGCGACTACACCAAGGACGATGCGCGGGAGGAGACGGAACGCGTCGCCCGGATCGAGCTGGCGCGCGCCCGCTCGGGCCTTCGCGCACTCGAGCTCATCGCGACCATCGCGCCGCTTCTCGGCTTGCTCGGCACGGTACTCGGCATGATCGCCGCGTTCCAGGCGCTTCAGGAGGCGGGGGCGAGGGCCGACCCGGCCGCGCTCGCCGGCGGGATCTGGGAGGCGCTGCTGACGACCGCTGCTGGCATGGCGGTGGCCATCCCGGCCTCCATGGCGCTCACGTGGTTCGAAAGCGTCGTCGAGAGCGTCCAGTCGGATATGGAGAATGCGGCAACCCGCATCTTCACCCACACGCCGCCCTACCTCGTTGCCATTCGAGCCGCGGAATGATGTTCGTTTTTGCCCGACAGCGAATCCGGCGAAAGCCCAGCCTGACGCCCATGATCGACGTGGTTTTCCTGCTGCTCGTCTTCTTCATGCTGGCCGCCCGCTTCGGCGTCGATGCTGCGGTTCCGTTGCAGCTGGCCGGATCGGGCGGCGACGCATATTCAGGTCCGCCGCGCCTCATCGACGTGTTGCCCGAGGGGCAGCGGCTCAACGGCCGGAACGTGGACGACGCAACCCTTCTGACACGACTCGGCGAGCTCACGCAAACGCCTGCGGATGCGATCGTGCTGCGGCCGCGCAACGGGGCGGAGCTGCAGCGTGTGGTGGACGTGTTGCAGCTCCTTCGGGGAGCAGGCTTCGAAACAGCGGTGTTGGTGGAGTAGCGATGCAGCTCTCACGCAAACGCAGACGACCAAGGGCCGAGAGCGTCGTTCCGATGATCAACGTCGTCTTCCTGCTGCTGATCTTCTTTCTGATGACGGCACAGATCGCCCCACCCGCCCCGTTCGACGTCGAGCTTCCCACCTCCGAAGCGGACGCGCCCGCCGACGGGCAGGACGTGCTCTACGTCAGCGCCGAAGGCGAACTCGCCTTCAACGATGTTCGAGCGGGCGCCGTGTTCGACGCCCTCGCCTTGGACGAACGGGACGGTCCGCTTCTGATCCGCGCAGATGCGCGCGTGCCGGCGGCGGAGCTGGCCGCGCTGCTCCCGCGTTTGTCGGCGATCGGGATCACCGACACCGTTCTGGTCACGACGCAATGATGCGGTACCTGGAGGGCGCGCTCTGCCTGGGTCTCGCGCTGCTCGTGCATCTGCTGTTCTGGATGGGCCGACCGGAGGAAGGGGTCCTCGGCGGTGCGGGTGCCGGCGGCCTGCAGGCCATATCGATGCAGGCGTCTTCGGCGAGCTTCGCCACGATGGTCGAGCGATGGGAGCGGCCCGTCGAGATCGGCGGGAGCATCGAGATGCAGCAGCCCGAGACGCCTGCCCTTCCGGAGACGGAGCTTCCCTCGGCGGAGACTGCGCCAACCCAGGTGCCTGCGCTCGAAGGGCCGGAGCGGCAGGAGATCGACCACGTACCCGAGACGCCGACGACCGCAACACCCACGGAGCTTGCCGCCGAAACGCCACGGGCGGAGGGCGTCGCGCTGCAGACCGATACGATCGATCGGCCCCGGCAGGATCGTCGCCAGACCGTAGTACCACCCCGCCCCATGCCGGAGGCCGCGCCGGTGGAGGCTCCGCGGGTGGACACGACGCCCGCGGAGCCGGCCCAGACCGAAGCTGCCGTCACTCGTTCGAGCCCGCCCCGAGCGCGGCCCCGTGAAGCGCGTCAGGCGACCCCTGCGCCGCAGCCCGAGACGGACCCGCAACGGCCCGCTGTCACGCATACGCAACCCGGCCCGTCGAACCAGGCCGCGTCCGACGCGCGTCCGGACACGACGGCGGCGGGTGCGGGGGAAGGACCCGTTGCCGGAAACGCGGGGAGGTCAGTCGTGCCGTCGATGTCTCCGGCGGAGCGGAGCTCCCTCGTCGCGGAGTGGGGTGCCCGGATCGTGGCGGACCTGAATCGCCGCTCGGTCCGGACGCAGGGGCGTCGTGGGACGGTGCTGTTGCAACTGACGATCGCGCGCGACGGCACCGTGCTTTCGGCGAGCATCGGCCAGTCCTCCGGGAACCCTCGGCTGGATCGAGCGAGCCTCGCCATCATCCGCCAGGGCGCGGTACCGGCCGCCCCGACGAGCCTGCAATTGGCGCAACAGAGCTTTTCCGTCCCGCTTCGCATCCAATAGCGAAGCGAGCTTTCACGGCACTTCGGAAGGAGTTTTCAAATGATGATCGAGCAGTTCGAACGCCAGTCGGGGAGACGGATGTGCACGGTTCCGAGTTCGCAAAAGCTCCCGAAGTTCAACCACCCCTTCCCGCCGAACTGGATCTGACACATGCCGCTCATCGAAACCCGAACCGTCGTTCCGACTCACGAGGCCGATGGTATGTTGTCGGCCTTCGTGAGCCACTTGCAGGACGACCATAACCTGGAGTTTGCGGAGCGTCCGGATGGAACGCGCTTCATCGACCGGGACGATTTCAGCGTCGCGTTCCGCGCCGGGCCGGACGGGCTGCATGTCGCGCTCGGCGCACCGAGCGACAGCGCGCTCATCTTCTTCAAGGACGAGATCGCCCGCCATGTCGGCGCACTCGATGCCGGGGCCGCCTCGGCGATGCGCTGGTCGGGCGAGCCTACCCGCGAAGGGGACCTGCCGCCGAATTTCCGGATCCTGACGGTCGTGGCGTCGCGGAGGATCTTCGAGGGTATGCAGCGCGTCACGCTGAACATGCCGGATCTGGCCGAACGGAAGAAGGCGGGCTTCCATCTGAAGCTGATGCTCCCGTCCCGCCCGGATCGGACCCCCGTCTGGCCGAGCATGGCGGCAAACGGCGCTCCAGTCTGGCCACGGGGCAAAGACGTTCTCCATGCCCGATACATGACGATCGCGGGGACCCGCCCGAATGTCGGCGAGCTCGACATCGACGTCGTGTGTCACGGCGAGGGGCTGATCTCGCTCTGGGCCCAGGCGGCCCGCCCCGGCGATCAGATCGGCGCCATGGGGCCGGCAGGAATGCAGGCGCTTCCGGCAGCGGCACGCTATCTTCTGGCGGCGGACATGACGGGACTGTCATCGGCGGCGCGCATCATGGGCCGCCTGCCGGCCAGGGCTGTCGGGCATGTCGTCGTGGCCGCGCCGGCCGATTGCGATGTTATGGCCTATCTGCCGGAAACCGACCTCACCGTGCACCGCCTGGGTCCCGATACCTTCGAGACCGCCGCGCTCGACCTCATGGAGCAGCTTACGGAACGCATGCAGCCCGATCAGGCATGGTTCGCCGGAGAGTTCGACGGCGCACATGCCGCACGCCGGTTGTTCAGGGGGCGGTGCGGTCTGGGCAAGGGAACCCAGCTCGCCGTCACCTACTGGCGGCGCGATTACCCGGGCTTCACGGCATGAAGCGATGACTGGGCTCGCACGGTTCCCGCCCCGCTTAGAAGTTCAAGCTGGGAGATCAACGATGTCGTAGGTGTACCGTGCCGGTGAGCTGGTTTGAAGCAAGTCCTACGCGCAGGACAAGCATTCCATTTCGCAATAAGTTGTCGCCGCGGTACAACGAAGCTCACCCGCGGCAGACAGCAATCACGGGGCTCGAACGCTTGGTTCACTTCGGGCCGCCACTTCACCTCTCCACGTTAGGCGAGAAGCCGCATTTGCATACAATGCCTTGTTCCGTGAAACTCAATTGTACCATTGCATTCAGAGGCCTCAGCCATTGCTCTTATGCCAAAGAGGAACTTCAGCACATCATGTCATGACCGGCTCCGTCGTGAAGCAGCATGGCTACGCTGGGCAATCATGCAAATCGGCGGCTCTGTCAGGTTTTGATGACCTCTTTTCCCGACTCGACAACACGGCTGCAGGTCCCCCTTCCGACGGACTTCGTACTTGTCATTGGCCCTGTAGCGCACGATCGCTGATCCAACGCTCCTTTGGTTTGAGTCATCAGAAATAATAGCAGACGCGCGAGGCAGCCGATCACATGAATACTATCATTAAATATTGATTGATCGCAGTTAGCAGCATAAACTATTGGTTGTCGTAGGACTACTGATATGATGGCGCAACTGACGATCAGGTGGGCTTACAATGCGAGTACTCGTAGTGATCGCGGCATTAACCGTAGGGGTCTTCGAAACGAACCCGGCCAAGTCGCAAGACGACGTGGCAGGCGGGATTGGGGGTGATGCGGCAGCGGGCGAAGCGGTGTACCAGCAGGTCTGCAGGACTTGCCACGGCCCGACGGGAGCGGGTCTCGCGAGTTTTCCGAGGCTTGCGGGGCAGGACGCGGGATACCTTGCTGAACGGCTGCGGCGGTACCGGGCAAACGAAAGGATCGGTCCGAACTCACCGCTGATGTGGCCGGTCGTCGAGGATTTCTCGGACGAGGATATCGCTGACATCGTCGTCTACATCGCCGAGGCATTCTAGAATATCGCACGAGCAGCTGCGGCCTTTCGATCACGAGGAATTCCTCAAAAACCTTCAGTAAACACCAGCTATCGGATAAGTTCGGGGAGTCGGATGACTACGGCCAACTATGATCGGTCCGCAAAGGACCGCACCTTGGGAGGACCTCATGATCTATCGACCACTTTCGAAATCCGTTTGCCTTCTTGCCCCGCTTCTTGCGGCAACTGGCCTGACTTCGGCCGTCATCGCACAGAACGGCATGAACACGACCAGCCTGCAGCACGAGATCGTGCTCGAGGGGCTGGAGAACCCCTGGGATATGGCGTTCCTCGACGACGGCACGATGCTGTTTACAGAGAAATGCCGGGGCCTGTCGGTCCGGATGCCCGACGGTACGGTCAACGCGCTCTACGGCGTAGGCGAGACCGAAGGCTATGCCGGCAACGGTACGGACCTGTTCTGCGAGGGCCAGGCGGGCATGATGGGCGTCGCCTTCGATCCCGAGTTCGAGGCGAACCGGCGCATCTACGTCTACTCGACCTCGAACATGTCGGATCCGCATACCAACCGCCTGATGCGGTTCACGGTCAGCGACGACTTCACCGCCGTCGCCGAGCGGACCGACATCGTGGACGACGTACCTTACAAGATGGCGGCGTCCGATCATCCGTTCGGTGGCCCCGGCGCGCACAACGGCGGCCGGGTGCGGTTCGACGCGACCGGGCACCTGTTCCTGACCACTGGTGACACCCACAATGGCGAGGTGCCGCAGAGCCCGACTATTATGGGTTCCAAGGTTTTGCGCATCGACACCGACGGCAACGCAATCGTCGAGAACAGCCCACCCGATGGCTTCGACCCGCGGACCTACACCTACGGCCACCGGAACGTGCAGGGCATTGCCTTTCACCCGGAGACGGGTACCGCGATCACTGCCGAGCACGGGCCCTGGCATTCGGATGAGATCACGATCCTGGAAAACGGCGGCAATGCCGGCTGGGATCCGCGCCCGAACATGGCTGGTCGTGGCGACTGCCCAGACGATTACTGCGGCTACAGCCCGAACCAGGAAGGCGGCATGAATCGCTATGAGCGCGCTGCCTTCATGCCGATGACCGACTTCGACACGTACCCTGATGCGATGCCGCCCGTGTGGAACAACAATGGCTGGTCGCAGGGCACATCCTCGGCAGCGTTTCTCGAAGGTGAGGAATGGGGCGAGTGGGACGGGGCGATGGTCGTCGGTATCATGGGCATCGGCTTCGGCGGTACGCCCATCGGACAGCGGATCGACGTGATCCAGTTCAACGCGGACAACACCGACGTCGAGGACGTGACGGAGATGACGTTGCCCATGGAGCCGGGACGCTTTCGTTCGGTTGTCATGGGTCCCGACGGCAGCCTCTATACCGCGGTGGACGAGGGGATGATCCACAAGCTGACGCCGGGCGGCTGAACGAGACATCGTCGCGCCGCTCACGGGCGGCGCGGTCCAGTCTGGATAAAAACGAATGCGTCAGCGATCTCAAAGCGCTGATAATTCGTACGTGCGCTTTGAATGTCGGCCTCCAGGCTCCGCGACACGTCGGTTTCGACGTAGGACACGGCAGGGCTTCCACGCTCGAAGCCGTCGCCGGCAAAGAACAGCGCCCGTCGAAAACCGGTTGGTAGCGGGATGGGATCGTGGCGCTTCGATGCAGGACAGTGCCGGTGCAGTCGCTGCGCCCCCCCGTCAGCCCCATGAAAGAAATGCTAGTGGTCCCTGTATCGAAATCGCCGGCTCTGACGCAACTACAGCCGCCATCCGTAGCCGTGAACTCGGTCTGAACCCGAGCGGTCGTCATGACGGCAAGCAGGATCGCAAGAGCGAGCAGTCTGTAAGTCGGTTTTTCATCCCGCTTTCCCGGCCAGCGCCGCTCCTGATTGCGCCAGATCAGGTGACACGCAGGAACCGATCCACCTGCCTGCGTTCCTTCGGAGCCCAGACCCGCCCAAGACTCATTTGCGCCGCGGAGTTCGAGGTCGATCACTCGATTACCGGCAGTCGATCCACAAGAAGTATCGTTCCGTTAACCTCGAAGGCCTCGCAAATGAAGGCCCGCCGCAGATGGTCTGAACGCTCGAGTCGTGTTTAGCGCAATCGTCTGCCCCCTCCCCAATTGGGACTGCCGGCTGTCGGGGCTCTTCGCTTAACTGCTTTGGGTCCGGTCGGAAGGGCAGGGGAAATCTCCCCCACTGAACCGTGTGAAAGATGTGGGAGCGTTCGAATGATCGAAGAGTGTGCCGGTGTGGGGCCGGTCATCAGCCGTCGGGTCGCCTCGCTGGATCCGTGCACCATCCTGTCCGATGGCGTGGCGATCCGCGGGCATCCGAAGTTCTTCCCGGCGCTGGCACACTACACCCAGACCGTCTTTCCGATCATGGAGGACCGGGTGCGCGACGGGAAGATCCTCTGCCAGCTCTCGCGGTTCTCCGCCCTGTGCTTCGTGGTGTATCTCGATGAGACCTCCGATCCCAGCGACCCGTGCGGCGGCGCGACCGCGACGCGCCTGAGGGAGGTGCTGTCCGAAGCCCCCTACGCCACCAAGTCCTGGATCCGCTCCGCATTGCGCGCGTTCGAACATGCCGGGATGGTCGAGGCGATCGGCGTGGACGGCGACCGCCGGATGCGCCGGTACCGCCCGACGCCGGGTCTGATCGATATCGGCCGGACGGGACTGCGGACCATCGTCGAGGCACTTCATCACCTCGATCCGCTCCCCCACCATCCCGACGAGATCGTCGGACGCCCGAAGCTGGTGGAGGCGCATGCCACCGCTCTGGTCGAGCTGCTCGTGCAGCACGGGTTCTCGGCCCTGCCGCATTTCCCCCATGTCCTCGAGATGCTCTCGCCGGACTATGGCCACCTGATCTGCAGCCAGCTGACCGGCAGCATCCGGATCACGCCCGAAGGGAACTACGTCGCGGAGGTGCCGTTCGGCGCGCTGTCGGACCGGTTCGGGGTGTCCCGTGCGCATATCCGCAACGTGCTGAGCTATGCCGCCGAGCGGGGAAAGCTCGAAATGGCGGTCCGGGGCGGGCACACGATCCGGCTCGCCCCGGACTTCGCCGAGAACTGGCTGACATACGCCGCCACGGATCTCGCCATGCACCGTTTCGTCATCGAGAACGTCTTCCTGGAGCGCGAGATCGCGGCGACCGCTCACTAGGTCGAGCCGCGGTCGCCGCGATCTTCAGAAACGAAAGACAAGGTCGAGCCGTGCGCCATGGCTGCGCACGCCCTCGCCGTACTCGCCATCGTAGGACAGATGGACGGTACTGTTGCGCGAGGTCTGTACCCCCACCCCCAGCTCGACCAGCGCCACGTTGCGCGTCACCGGCGTGCCGGCGACGGTGAAGTCCGTGCCGCCCGCGATCCGGTTCGTCGTGGTCGGCGTGACGTCGCCGAAGGCGTGGCGCCAGCCGAGCCCGCCCCGCAGGGTTCCCTCCATCCCGCCGAGGTCGAAGGTCGTGCCCACGCGTGCGCCCACGGTCGCGAAGTTGGTGACGGTGGTTTCGTCCGCTGTCGTGAGCGCGCTCGATCCCCCGGTCTCCGTCGTGCCGTCGCTGTCGACGACGACGTTGGCGAGCGCCGCATAGGGCTCGATCACGTAGCTCTCGGCCGGCATCGCATAGGCGATTTCGGCAAAGCTCTGGAGACTGCGCGCATCGGTGTCGGAGCTGAGGTCCTCGCGCAGCGACCCGACGACGGCCACGCGGTCGCTTTCGAGCCGGTGCCAGCTCCCCGTGACGCCGCCGCGCAGGGCGAAGCCCGACAGCGCCGTACGTCCGTAGACGCCGAGGTGGTAGCTGTCCGTGTCGACGGAGGACGCGCGATCCCCCACATCGGTGTCCGACCGGGTGTAGCCCGCCAGCACGCCGAGCCGCGCGGGGCCGAGCGCGAAGCCCTCGACACCGAACAGCGTCCCCTGCATCGTGGTTTCCAGCCCCGCCGCATTGCCGTCGCCCTCCAGATCGGACCGGCTGCCCAGGAAACGGATCCAGGCCGGGGTGTGGGACGGGCCCTCGGCCAGTCGCGGATCCGGGGCAAAGCCAGCGATCGGGGGCGCGGACGGTCCGGTGACCGATCGCGCCCGCGTTGCCGCGAAGGCGTTGATCGCCTGTCCGCCGGTCACCATCGACGTCTGGGCGGACGCGATGACCTCGCCCGACAGCATGTCGAAAGCGGCCGCGGCGTCGTCCTCGTCCAGGACCGTTACTGCGGAGTAGGTCGCGTTGTCGAAACCCAGACCCTCGAGCCCGGAGGCCGCCGCAGCCTGGTTGCGGGTGTGCGCAGCGTTGGCGAAGCGGATATCGTTGCGCTCCAGCGTCAGCGTCACGGCGTTGGAGCCGTAGGTGAGCCGTGGGTCGAGAAAGGCGAAGTCCGAGGTGACGTTGCCGAAGGTCCCGTCGATGCCGCCCGCCGCGGTCAGGATCGTGTAGCTTGAGCTCGGCGCGTAGTCGCCTGCCAGCCCCACATGCGCGGCCGTCCCGGCGAGCGTCGCGCGTCCGCCCACCGCCACGAGGTCCGCGGTGGTTCCCGACGGATCGACCTCGATCTCCAGCCGCGAACCCGCGTCGAGGTTGAGATCGCTGTCCACCGTCAAGGTCCCGATCGAGTTGCCCGCGGCCAGCGTACCGCCCGCCTCGATCGTCACGTTCCCCCCGATGGTGCCGCTCCCGCCCAGCGTGCCGCCATCCTCGGTGCGCAGATCCCCGCCGAGGATGTTGTTCACGTTGAGCGTGCCGTTCTCGACCACGGTGTTGCCGCGGAACGAGGTGCCCTCGCCGGTCAGCGTGACCGTGCCGCTGCCACGCTGGATGATCGTGCCGCTGCCGGAGAGCTGCGTCCGCTCGGTCAGCTCCCCGCTGCGATTGAAGATCAGTTCGCCGGCGATCGAGCTGAGACTGGCGCCAAGCGTTCCCGATGTCCCGCCATTGCCGATCTGAAAGGCCCCTTCGACGACCGTCATGCTCTCCATTTCGTTGGTCCCAAGAAGGATCGTCGTTCCGGGCGCCCAGTTCACCACGAAGCCGTTTTCACCCACGATGTCGTTGGTCACCGTGTGCGTGTCGCTGCGTCTGAAGACGAGGCTGCCGTCATTGTAGACAATCCCCGTTCCCAGCGTCCCTGACGTGCCCGTATCGCCGATGCGCAGGGATGAGCCGCTTTCGATGATCGTATCACCGTAGGAATTGTTGCCGAGCAGTATCGATCCATTCCCCGACGACACCAGCGTTCCGGTGCCCGAGATGTCGTTGGCATAGGTGCCCGGTCGTCCCGTCGCGAGTTTCAGCACGCCATTGTTCACGACCTCACCGGTGCCAAGGCTGCCGCTTGTATTGAAGCGGTTCCCGATTTGCAGGGTGCCGCTGTTGATCGTCGTCCCGCCGCTGTGCGCGAGCGCGTCGTAGCTTGGCTCGTCCGGGCCGTAGAGCTTACTGGTCACGATCAGCGTGCCGTCCCCGTCCAGCGTCAGCCGCCCGGTTCCGCTGATGATGCCCTCATGGGTGAGCGTCGTCCCCGCCGCCACGTCGAACCCGCCGGTGCCGGTGACGGTCGTCGCCCGCTCGGTGGTGAAGTCCGCCGTGCCGCGCAGGACCCCGCCGCTGAGCACCAGCCCGTTGTCGCTGTCACCCAGATTGCCGTCGGAGGACACCGAGAGCGTGCCGCCATTGATCGTCGTATCACCGCTATAAGTGTTGGCGGCGGACAGGATCAGCGTGCCGCTGCCTGTCTTCGTGACGCCGGGATCTCCCTCCCCGGCGAAGGTGCGGATGAGGCCTGACTGCTCGGCCACATCGCTGCCGGCGACCTCCAGCGTTCCGGCCGAAACGATCCGCAGCTCGTTCCCGACGGAGACCCCGTTCCCGTAGCGGATCCCGATATTGGATGCGCCGTCGAGACTGACACGGCCCGTCCCCAGCGCCTCGCTGTGGTTTAGGACAAGTGTGCCCTCTCTTACGGCGATCGCCCCGCTCAGGGTGTTGGCCCCGTTCAGGACCATCGTACCGTTACCCCCCTTGCCGAGGTTGCCGGAACCTCTGAGTACGCCATCGTGGGTAAAGGTCGTGCCGGCATTCGTTTCGATCACACCGACCTGAAGGGAGCTCGAACTGGGCGCGGCCAGATTGATGTCCCGACCCATGACGAAACTGCCGGTCGTCCGCAGCCTGCCGTAGTCGAGGGTCAGCGCCCCGGATGCATCGCCCAGACCGGCATCGGAGGAGATCGAGATAACGCCGCCCGAGATCGTCGTTCCGCCCGAGTAGGTGCTGGCACCCCGCAGGACGAGGGTGCCGCCGCCCGTCTTCTCGAGGGCACCGGAGCCGCTGATGTCGCCGCCATGGGTCAGCGTGGTGTTCTGGGCGACATCGACCGTACTGTCGGATGTGAGCGAGGTCGTGCGCCCCGTCGTCAACGTGCCGGTCGTCTGCAGCGTGCCGCCGTTCAGTGTCAGCGGCCCCGAGGCATCGCCTAGATTCCCGTCCGACGCGACCGATATCGTGCCGGCGTCCAGGACGGTCCCGCCCTCGTAAGTGTTGGTCCCGGTCAGCACCAGCGTGCCGTCGCCGAACTTCTTGAGAACGCCGGTCCCGCTGATAACCCCGTTGACTGTCAACGTCGTGCCAGCGCCGACATTGACGATACTGTCGTCTGTCGTCACCTCGACCCCTCGCGACGTGGCGAAGGTCCCTGTCGTCAGCAGCGTCCCTCGACCGAGCGTCAGGCCACCCGATGCCGCGCCCAGAGTGGCATCCGATCCGGCCGACAGGGTACCTCCGTCGACATTGGTGCCGCCGGAATGGGTGTTGGTCCCCGTCAGGATCAGCGTGCCGTCGCCGGTCTTGGTCAGGGAGCCCGTGCCGCTGATCACGCCGTCATGGGTGAGCGTATCGCCGCTCTCGACGTCGAAGCCCCCCGTGCTCGCCAGCGTCGTCGCCCGGCTCGTCGTGAAGCTCTCCGTCGCCCGGAGAAACCCGCCATCCAGCGTCAGCGCGCCCGACGTCGCGCCGAGCCTGTCGTCGGCGGCAACTGACAGGGTGCCGTCCGCGACAATCGTGTCGCCGGTGTAGGTATTCGTGCGCCCAAGGACGAGCGTACCGCCGCCGGTCTTGGTCAACGAGTGACCGCTGCTGCTTCGCCCATCTTCAATCGCGGTGTTGATGGTGGTGGTCGTCCCCGCGGCCGTCTCCAATGTGGAATCATCATCGAGCTCGAAACGCTGTATTAGTGTCATATTGCCGGTTGTCTGAAGCGTTCCGCCACGAAGAAACACAAAGCCATCGAGGCGACCCAGAGGGTCTGCGCTGGCGACCGAAAGAGTGCCCTCGTCAATTGCAGTTAGTCCCTGATAGACTTCACGGCTCGACAGAATGAGAGTTCCATCGCCTGTCTTGGAGATTATGCCGCCAACAAATCCAGCCTGATTGCTGCCTGAAAGCTCGGCAGTATTACCCTCTTCGACCCGGAAATTTATAGTTCCAGCCGTAAAGAAGTCATTTGATAAATTAATACTATTGGAAAGCGTGAATTCGGTTTCTCCATTTGCTCTTATGCGACCAGTTCCAAGTGCATTATTATCATTTATAACAAACTTAGGGGCGCGATTCCCAGCGCGAAGTCGTATGACTCCTGAAAGACTATTTGCACTGTTCAGAATAAGGCGACCCATGCCTTCGAACTCGATTTCGCCACTCCCCGTCATGGTGGAGTTAATGGTTGTCGTCAGATCAGTGCTTGTTATGAACTTTCGATCTCCGCTGCCGAAATCGATCGTTCCGCCAGTGAGCGTGTAGCCGTCGGAGGTGAAGGTGAGCCCGACCACCTCCTGCGTGCCGTCGATGGTCACGGTCCCGCCCGATCCGCCGAAATGGGCGCCCGCGCCGTCCGACCACACCTCGTTCGTCACGCCGTCGTCGCGCGTCCAGTTCTGCGTCGTGTCATCCCACGTGCCGCTGCCGCCGGTGACCGCGCCATCGCCCGGCGCGATGTCCCAGTGCAGGCTCTGCGCATGTGCTGGAGCCGCGCCCATCGCGGCGCAGAGCACCGCCACCCCGAGGCTGGGCGCATAGCTCGCCGCGACCCGTCCCACCTTCGTCATCCGCCCGCCGCGCAAAACCTTGCTCGCGGCGCGCGAAAGCTCGTCCCGCATCCCCATCAGTCCGTCCCACTGCTTCGGTTTTATGTCGTCTCAGCCGCCCGGCCGCCTTTTCCGGGTCCTTGGCGGTCCACCCCGGTCGATCTCGGCCGTCGTGCCCCCGCATGACCGGCGACGATGCAAGGCATCGATGCCGCCACCATCGATATGCCGGAGGATCTGCCGAAGAAGGCACGTCTCACCTGCGGCCGACCGATGGACACACGTATCCCCCGACCCGCAAAGCTCTCGCTTCATGGCCTATCCCACTGTTCGTCTTGACTTTAATGAGACTTTAACCGACCGGCCGATCTTCGTTCCCGAAAAATCGAGATAGGTTCAGTTATTGCCAAGGTTAAACAACCTTGGCGTGCTTGTAGGTCATGTATGCACCTTTGGCGTGCAGGACGCGCTTGGCCAATTGATCGACACGTCCCGAAATCCAGTCGATCCGGCGGACGCCGGTCCCGGTTTCGCATTATCTGCTCTTCTAACGAATGGCGGTCAGGAGGGGCGGATGACGCTTACCGTTCAAATTATAGCGGGCTCGTGCCTGCTCGTGTTCTGCAAGATCGTCCATCTGGCGGTCGTGGCCATTGCCATGCCGATGTTCGGGCGGCTGGCCACGGGGCTTCGCGCGCTGCGCAGGGAGGTTCAGGCAGCCGCCCTCCTGTCGTTCGGAGTGGCGGTGGTCCTCATGGTGCATACGATCCAGATCTGGCTGTGGGCCTACATGCTCCATGCCGTGGACGCGTTCGACGACTTCGGGACCAGCTTCTATTTCTCGACGGCCACCTACACGACGGTGGGTTATGGCGACCTCGTCCTCGGGCCGGACCTGCGGGTCTTCGGGGCCTTCGCCTCGATCTGCGGGCTGCTCGCCTTCGGTATCAGCACCGCCTTTCTGATGGGCGTGGTCGTGAAGCTGCTGCCGCTGGAGTTCCGGGCCGATGACGGGCGCGATCCCCGCAGGACCTGACGGCACGCACTACCGCCTTTTCGCTTGATCGGCGAGCCCGGGGCGGGAAGAACAGCCGGGACGGGGCGGGAGGCTGCGGATGGGTATTCGTCTGTCTGGGGTGACGAAGCGGTTCGGGGCGCGGGCCGCCGTTGACAGGGTCAGTGTCGATCTGGCGACCGGCGAGTTCTTCGCCATCGTGGGCGCGTCGGGCTGCGGCAAGTCCACGCTGCTGCGCCTGATCGCGGGGCTGGAGGTGTCGGACGAGGGCGAGATCGCGCTCGCCGGACGGACCGTCAGCGGGCCCGGGCTGCATGTGGCGCCGGAGGACCGCAATGTCGGCTTCGTCTTCCAGTCCTACGCGTTGTGGCCCCATCTCGACGTGCGCGGCAACGTGGCATTCCCGGCGGAGGCGGCGGGCGTGAAGCGGGCGGAGGCGGCGCGCAACGCCGACCGCCACCTCGCCACCGTGGCGCTTGCCGACTGTGCCGAGCGCAAGCCGGCGGACCTCTCGGGCGGCCAGCGGCAGCGCGTGGCACTCGCCCGGTGCCTCGCGCAGGAGGCGGGGACGATCCTGATGGACGAGCCGCTCGCCAATCTCGACCCGCACCTGCGCAGCACGATGGAGGAGGAACTCGTCGGTTTCCATCGTACGGCAGGGGCGACCACCGTCTACATCACCCACGACCAGCGGGAGGCGATGGCGGTGGCCGACCGCATGGCCGTGATGGCGGAGGGGCGGTTCCTCCAGGTCGGCGCCCCGACGGAGATCTACGACCGCCCCGCCAACGCCGCCGTCGCCCGCTTCATCGGTCACGGCGCGGTGCAGCCCGTGACGGTCGAGGATGGCGTGGTAACACTCGCCGGACACCCCGTGAAGCTGCGCGGGAACGGGGGCACGCATGCGCTCTTTCGCCCCGCCGACCTCTCCCTAACCGATCCAGAAGCCGCCACGCTGCCCGCTACAGTCGAAAGCGTTCTCTACCGTGGCGGTCACTGGGAGGGGACGGCGCGGGTGGAGGGGCTCCCGGAGGCCTTCCATCTCCATCTCGAAAGCCCCGCGCAGGTGGGCGAGCGGTTGGGCCTCATAATCAACGGCGGCTGGATCCTGCCCGGCTAGAGCCGCCAGGGCACCACCCCCGCCGGCAGCCGCCGCCCCATCACGTGCAGCGCCGCCATCAGCGCCACCGTTGCGATCACCGTCACGGCCGACATCGCGGCGGCCAGCGTCGTGTAGCCGCCGTCCTCGTAGTTGTAGATCGCGGTCCCGATCGTCTCCGTCCCCGTGGACCACAATAGGGCGGAGACGGTGACCTCGTTATACGCCGTCAGGAACACGAGGATCGCGCCGGAGGCCGCGGCGGGCGCGATCAGCGGTAGGAAGATCCGCCGCATCCGGTAGCCATAGCCCGCCCCTGCCACCCGCGCAGCGGCATCGAGTGCGGGGTCGAGCTGCATCGCCGCCGCCGCGATGGGCTTCAGCGCCACGGCGAAGAAGGCGCACAGGTAAGCGAGGAAGATGATCCCAAGCGTGTTGTAGAGCGAGACGCCCACCACCGGCAGCGGCCGGATGAAGGCGAGGATGAACGCGATGGAGATGACGAGCCCGGGGATCGCATAGGTCATCTCCGCCAGCGTCGAGAGCCCCAGCCCCACCCGCCGCGGCCCGCGCGCCGTCCCGGCCAGAAACCGGGCGAGCACCATGCCGCCGAGCGCGATGATGAGCGCCGCCGCCCCGGCCGTCAGGGTGGAGTTGAGGAAGGCGCGGGCCGTCACGCTCTGCTCGAACAGGATCTCCCGGAAATTGGCGAGGGTCATCGTCTCCGCCGTCAGGGGCAGGCCATATGTGACGACCAGCGCCGTGCCGAAGAGCGCCGCGACGGGCAGCAGCAGCGTGACGAGCACCAGCAGCATCATCGCCCCCTCGACCACCGGCCGCCAGCGCCCCAGCGTCAGCCGCAGCGGCGCCTGCGGCGGTCCGATCAGGGCGGCACGGCTGCGCCCGAGCAGGGTCATTTGCACGATCACGATCAGGATCGCGAGCCCGGCCAGCAGGGCGGAGATCGCGGCGACATCCGCGAGCATCGACGGCCCGAAGCTCGACAGCCGCTGCCAGATCAGCACCGGCAGCGTGGTGTAGCGCGCGGGAATGCCCAGGAGCGCCGGGATCCCGAAGTTCCCCAGGGCCGAAACGAAGGCGAGCGCATAGGCCGCGATCAGCGTCGGTGCGAGCAGCGGCAGCACGATCCGCCGCATCAGCCTTCCGGCCCCGGCACCTGCCACCCGCGCGGCCTCCGACATCTCGCGGGGCAGGGCGCGCAGGGCGGCGAGCACCACGAGGAACACCAGCGGCGTGTGCTGCACGGCCAGCAGCGCGACCACTCCCTCGCGGCTGTAGAGCGGATGGGGCGAGCCCGGCGGTGGGGCAAGGCCTACTGTATGCAGGATCGGCGAGGATGGCCCCATCGCCTGCACCCAGGCGATGGCGGTCACATGCGGCGGGATCATCATCGGGATGAGCAGCAGGAAGGTGAAGACAGCCTTGCCCCGCGCATCCGTCAACCCGACAACCAGCGCCACGGTCGTTCCTGCGACAAGTGAGAGCGCAGCGGAAACCCCGGCGCTGTCGATGGAATTCCACAGCGCCCGCGGCACCGAGCGGCTGTCGAGCGCGTTCATCAGCGGCGCCAGCGACAGGCTCCCGTCGTCCATCAGACCGACGCGCGCCAGCAGCGCCAGCGGCAGCACGAAGAGCGCCCCGGCAAGCAGAAGCAGGGCGGCGAGGGTCAGCCCCTCGCCGCCCCGCAGGTATCTCAGCGTCGCCTGCAGGGCTCAGCCGCCGAAGATGTCCACGAAGCGCAGGCGGTTGTCCTCGGCATTGTCCAGCGCCTCCGCCGGATCGAACTCGATCAGCTCGATCTCGTCGCGCGACGGGAAGCCCGCGGGCGGGGCGATGTCCGGATGCGCGGGCAGGTAGCCCTGATCGGCGGCGAGCTGCTGGCCCTCGGGCGAGAGCAGGAAGTCGACGAAGGCTTGTGCCGCGGGCACGTTCCGCGCGGTTGACAGGATTGCCACCGGCTCGGTCACGGCGGACACGCCCTCCTCGGGGAAGACGAACTCGACCGGGGCGCCGTTCGCCTTCTCCCGGATCGGGAGGAAGTCGACGACGAAGCCGAACATCTGCTCGCCCCCCGCCACGGCACGGTAGGTGCCGCCATTGCCGCCCTGCGGGTTCGCGCCCTGCTCGGCGAGGCCCTCATAGAGCTCCCACCCCAGATCCGGGTGGCCGGTCAGGGCCGCCATGTGGATCGTCGCGGCCCCGGAGGTCAGCGGCGAGGGCATCGCGATCTGCCCCTCCGCCTCGGGCCGCAGCAGGTCCATGTAGGAGGTCGGCTGGAAGGGTGCTGCGGTGTTGTAGACGATGCCCGTCGTGATGAGCTTGGTGGAGAAGTAGTGCCCCTCGTCATCCATGATCGCCGGGTCGTAGGCGGAGGTGTCGGCCTCGGTGTAGGGCATCAGCCGTCCCTCGGCCTCCAGCCCCTCCATCGTCACCATGTCGGCGATCAGCAGCACGTCGGGCTGGGGGTTGCCCGCTTCGAACTCCGCCTCCAGCCGGGCCATGATGCGGGTGGTGCCGTCGCGCACCCACTCCACCTCGACATTCGGATAGGCGGCGGTGAAGGCATCGACGGTCGCCTGCGCATCCTCGTTCGGCTGCGAGGTGTAAAGCACGAGGGGACCGGACACATCGGTGTTCTGCGCGTGGGCCACGCCGGTCAGGGCGAGGCCGGCCAGCAGGGCCGGGATCATCTTCTTCATCGGTCGTTCAACTCCATGTCGGGCCGAGCCGGGGGGATCGGCATTCCACGGAGCCTCCACCTATAGGCGAACGGTGACAGTCCTGTTGCACCCGGTCTCAGCCCGGATCGGGGGCAAGGTTGCGGGCGACCCGCTCCCGGAACTGGACCGACGTGTTGCCGGAGGGGTAGGGCCGGTTCGGCACCGGAACGCCGAGGAAGGAGCAGAGCGGTTCCCACCCCGCGCCGACCGGCAGCTCCAGCAGACGCTCCGGCGCGATCTCGGCCCGGACTGCGGCGTTGTGCGCTTCAAAGGCCGCGAGGGCGGCAGAACGGTCATCGAGGTCCGGGCCGATGAGCCGGTGCAGGATGGTCTCGGTCAGCTCCGCGATGGCATTGCGGTGCGGTGGGGTGTGACGACCCTTCAGGGCAATGAAGGGCAGGATGGTCTGCTCCAGGCTCGCCCACCATGCCTCCGCATCGCGCAGGGTCAGGATCACCTTGGCTTCGGGGAAATGCCGCGTCGTCTCCCGCCAATAGGACGCCCCCGGCCAGTCCACCTGTGCGGCGAACCCGGCGAAGAGCGCATCCCAGTCCGGCACGGCGCCACCGCACACCACGTCATGCCAAGGTGGTACCAGCGCGGGGTCGTCGCGCAGCGCGTACATGTGGTGGCATGGCGCGAAGCCGAGCTGGACGAGCGCGTTGCGCAGGCTTTCCGTCCCGGTGCGCCCCAAGCCCGCGCCGATAATCTGCAATGCCATGCCGCAGCTCCTTTTCATTCTCGCGCTTCCTCTTACACCGCTCGCGCCCGGTCACGAAGCCGTCAGCTTGCGGTTGAACCCCGTGACGCGCAGATTTTTTCAACCCGCGCACCCCTTCTTTTTCTCGGCTTTCCGGCTCTTGCGGCCCGAAATCACCCTGCGGTTGACGTTCCACGGCGCGGAAGCACTGGCACTGTTGCGAAGGTTCGCCTACTTCACATCTGTCCGCAACGCCTGGCGCAACCGTGAGGGGCGGTGGCAGGCGATCATTCAAGGCCCGAAAGTGGCCGAACGTGACAACTGGAGGTATTACCAATGAAATCAGCAGCGATCCTCGTGACGAGTGCCCTCGCGGCGACGGCGTCCTTCGCTCAGGACCGCAGTGACTGGCCGGGCAGCTTCACCGTGGCCACGGCATCGCAGGGCGGCACCTACTTCGCCTACGGCTCCGGCTGGGCGAACCTGGTGGCAGACGAGCTCGGCCTGTCCGGCGGAGCGGAGATCACCGGCGGCCCGGGTCAGAACATGGCGCTGGTACACACCGGCGAAGCGGCCTTCGGCATGACCACGATGGGCCCGGCGGCCGAGGCCGTGGCGGGTGAAAGCCCGATCGCGCCCGGTCTTCAGATGACCAATGCCTGCGCGATGTTCCCGATGTACCAGACGCCGTTCTCCGTGACGGCGCTGACGTCCTCGGGCATCAGCTCGATCGCCGACATTCCGGCAGGTGCGCGCATCGGCTTCGGTCCGGCGGGCTCCACCTCCGACACCTACTTCCCCCGGATGATGGAGACGCTGGGCGTCGATTTCGAGCGGCGCAACGGCTCCTGGACCGACCTCGGCGGCCAGCTTCAGGACGGCCTGATCGACGTGATCGCGTTCGCCGCGGGCGTTCCGGTCCCGGCGGTCAGCCAGCTCGAGGTGCAGACCGACGTGAACATCATCGAGTTCACCGAGGAGGAGCAGGCGACGGTCCTGGAGGCCTTCCCGGTCTCCGAGTTCGCGATCACCGCCGACACCTACACGACGCTGGAGGCGGATGCCCGCTCGGTTTCCATGTGGAACTTCGCGATCGCCAACTGCGACCTGCCGGCCAGCATGGTCAATGCGGTCGTCGACGTGATCATGAGCGACAACGAGCGGATGACGAACATCCACCGCGCCGCGGCCTCCACCGTGCCGGAGAACTGGGACAAGAATGCCGGCGTCCTGCCGTGGCACCCGGGTGCCGCCCAGTGGTTCATCGACAATGCGGGCGCTGAGATCCCCGAGGATCAGATCCACGCGCAGTAAGCCCCGAGGCTCCTGAACGGGAGGCTGCGCAACACACGCGGCCTCCCACTCACATTTGAAGACCAGACCCTTGCCGGACGCTCCGGAATGGGGGAGACCGGCTTATGGCAACGCACACCGAACCGCAGGACGACCAGACCGAAGGCCCCGTGATCGCAGAGGGGGTCGACGACGAGCCGGTCGAACGCAACCGACGCGTCTTCACCGGCCCGACCTACCTGGTCATCGCCGTGATGTCCGCGGTCTACGCGCTGTTCCACATGGCGGCCCTGAACGGCTGGTCGATCCGGGAGTGGACGGGTGTGACCGTGCCGCTCCTGCCCGTCTTCCCGCTGGAGACCTGGAACTTCCGCATCGTCCACATCGCGGGCGCGGTGCTGTTGGGCTTCATCCTCTACGCGCCCCGCGAGTTTCCCGACGACGATCGCGGCGGGCGCCATCCGCTCGACCTCTTGGCCTGGGCAGGCATGCTGCCTGCGCTCTTCGCCTGCTGGACGGCGCTGGGTTTCGCTACACAGATCCGCGACGGGGTGATGTGGAACGGGGTCGATACCGGGATCCGCAGCGCGGAGATCTGGCAGTACGGCGTCCCGCTGATCGCGGCCACGGCGCTGGGCATCGTCATCGGCTGGCTGCGCCCGCGTGTGCGCGGGGCCATCGCGCCGGCGGACCTGCTGTTGGGCGTCTGCGGGATCGGCGTCGCGATCTATCTCATCACGATCTACGGCACGCTGATGCGCAGCTCCACCGGGACGCCCTTCGCGCCCATCGGCATCAGCCTCGCCGCCGTGGCGGGCACCGCGCTGATCATGGAGCTCACGCGCCGTGTGGCGGGCCTCGCCCTGATCGTGATCGCGGCCGTCTTCCTGATCTACGTCTTCGTCGGGCACCTGCTGCCGGGCTTCCTGAACGCGCCTGCCATCGCGTGGGAGCGGTTCTTCAGCCAGGTCTACACCGATGCCGGGATCCTCGGCCCGACGACGGCCGTGTCGTCCACCTACATCATCCTTTTCATCATCTTCGCGGCGTTCCTGCAGGCCTCCAAGGTCGGGGACTACTTCGTGAACTTCGCCTTCGCCGTCGCGGGCCGGGCGCGCGGCGGCCCGGCCAAAGTCGCGATCTTCGCCTCCGGCCTCATGGGCATGATCAACGGGACGAGTGCCGGCAATGTGGTCGCCACCGGCTCGCTCACCATCCCGCTGATGAAGAAGGTCGGCTACCGCCCCACCACCTCCGGCGCAGTCGAGGCCGCGGCCTCCACCGGCGGGCAGATCATGCCGCCGATCATGGGCGCGGGCGCCTTCATCATGGCGGAGATCACGGGCATTCCCTACACCGAGATCGCCATCGCCGCGATCATCCCCGCGATCCTCTATTTCGTGTCGATCTACTTCATGGTGGATTTCGAGGCGGCCAAGCTCGGCATGCGCGGAATGCGCGAGGACGAGTTGCCGAAGTTCCGCGACATGGCGCGGCGCGTCTTCCTGTTCCTGCCGATCCTGATCCTGATCGTGGCGCTGTTCCTCGGCTATTCGGTGATCCGGGCCGGCACGCTCGCCACGATGGCCGCGGCGGTGGTGAGCTGGCTCACGCCCTACCGCATGGGGCCGCGCTCGGTCTCCAAGGCGTTCGAGCTCGCGGGCTACATGTCGATCCAGATCATCGCGGTCTGCGCCTGTGCGGGCATCATCGTCGGCGTGATCTCCCTGACCGGGGTCGGCGCGCGCTTCTCCTCGATGCTGCTCAACATCGCGGAGGCCAACCAGCTGATCGCCCTCTTCTTCGCCATGTGCATCGCGATCCTGCTGGGCATGGGGATGCCGACGACGGCGGCCTATGCGGTGGCGGCATCGGTCGTGGCACCGGGCCTCGTTCAGCTCGGCATCCCGATGCTGACGGCGCATTTCTTCGTGTTCTACTTCGCCGTCGTCTCCGCCATCACGCCCCCGGTGGCGCTGGCGAGTTATGCTGCCGCGGGGATATCGGGATCGAACCCGATGGCGACGTCGGTCGCGTCCTTCAAGATCGGGATCTCGGCCTTCATCGTGCCGTTCATGTTCTTCTACAACTCCGCGATCCTGATGGACGGCAGCTGGTTCGAGGTCATCCGCGCGGGCGCGACGGCGGTGATCGGCGTGTTCCTCCTCTCCTCCGGCGTTCAGGGCTGGTGGGTCGGCGACCGGGCGAACGCGCTGTTCCGGGTCGGCCTGATCGTGGTGGCGCTCTTCATGATCGAGGGGGGCCTGATCTCCGACCTCATCGGCATCGGCGGCGCCGTCGGCCTGTTCCTGCTGGCGCGGATGGTGCGGGGAACGGCGCAGGCCTGAGCCTCTGGCCCGGGGGCGGGAGCCTCCGGCGGGCGTACTGTCCGGAAAGACGAAGGCAAGGCTTCGCACCTCGCCTTTTCTGCTTTGGAAATATGAGGATCGGAACCGTTTTAGAGGGTACTTGCGAAACGGGGCCGAAAGGCCCGCGCTCGGAGGCATGGAAGTGGTGTTTCTTGCCGACGCCTTTTGAAGAAAGAGCTTAATTAGGTCTTCGATAGATCGTCCGGCGGACGACTTTGCGCAGTTTTGTTGGAGTTCTGAGTCGGTGCGGCCCAAGCTATCGACCGAAAGACAAGGGACTACCACTCCGCTTCCAGCAGCGCGGCGAGGCCCTCGCGGTAGGTCGGGTACTTCAAGCGCACGCCGAGTTCCTGCTTGATGCGGTCGTTCGAGACGCGCTTGGACTCGGCGTAGAAGCTGCGGGCCATGGGGCTCATCTCCGCCTCCTCGATCGGGATGGCGGGCGGCAGCGGCAGGCCGAGCAGTTCGGCGGCGTGGGCGATCACGTCCTGCGGCGGCGCCGGGTCGTCGTCGCAAAGGTTGTAGATCGCACCCGGATTGGGCCGCGCGATGGAGGCCGCGAGAACCTGCGCGATGTCCTCGACATGGATGCGGGAGAAGACCTGGTTCGGCTTGATGATCCGCCGGGCCGTTCCGGCCCGGACCTTGGCGAAGGGGCCGCGGCCGGGGCCGTAGATGCCGGCGATCCGGAAGATATGGAGCGGCAGGCCCAGCGCCTGCCACCCCTGCTCGGCCGCCACGCGGGCCTTGCCGCGGCGGGTGGCGGGCTTGAGCTCGGAGCTCTCATCCACCCAGCCACCGTCGCGGTCGCCGTAGACGCCGGTGGTCGACAGGTAGCCGACCCATTCGGGCCTCGCGGCGCGCAGGGCCTCGGCATGGGCGTTCAGTACGGGATCGCCCTCGTCGCCGGGAGAGACCGAGGTAAGGATGTGGGTCGCCTCGGCGATAGCGGGCGCAAGGTCGGTGCCGGGCCAGATCAGCGGCTCGACACCCGTGGCGCGCAGGGCGTCCGCCTTCTCCTCCGACCGGGTGGTGCCGATGATGCGGAAACCCTCCAGCCGCGCGGCGAGCGCGCGGGCGGAGTAGCCGTGGCCGATGGAGAGCAGGGTTTTCATGCTTTTGTCGCTATCACGTTGTTGGGCCGGGCTCGACCGGGAACAATGGCGGGCGGCCCCGGCTCAGGGCCGGGGCGGTTCGCTCTCGGCGAGGCGGGCCAGCGCCCAGCGCGCGGCATCGGCGACCGCCGGATCGGGGTCTTCCGTCAGCGGGCGGGCGGCCTCGGCGAGGTGCGGCGTGGCGGAGTTGCCGATGGCGTAGAGCACGTTGCGCACGAAGCGGTCGCGGCCGATGCGCTTGATGGGACTGCCCGCGAAGACCTCGCGGAAGGTCCAGTCAGTGAGCTTCGCGAGGTCGTCGAGACGCGGGGCGGCGAGCTCGACACGGGCCCAGTAGCCGGCCTCCCGCGCCTCCACCGCGAACTTGTTCCAGGGGCAGACCGCGAGGCAGTCGTCGCAGCCGTAGATGCGGTTGCCCATCTTCGCGCGTAGCTCCTCCTCCACCGGACCCTTGTGCTCGATGGTCAGGTAGGAGATGCAGCGCCGCGCATCTAGGCGGAAGGGTGCGGGGAAGGCGTCCGTCGGGCAGATGTCGAGGCACGCGGTGCAGGACCCGCAATGCTCGACCTCGGGCGGATCGGGGGTGAGCTCCAGCGTGGTGAAGACCGCGCCTAGGAAGAACCAGTTGCCGAGATCGCGGGACAACAGGTTGGTGTGCTTGCCCTGCCAGCCGAGCCCGGCGGCCTCGGCCAGCGGTTTCTCCATCACGGGCGCGGTGTCGACGAAGACCTTGATCTCGCAGCCCGTCTCATCGACCAGCCAGCGGCCAAGGCGCTTCAGCCGCTTCTTGACGAGGTCGTGGTAGTCCTTGTTGCGGGCATAGACGGAGATCGCGCCGATCTCGGACTGATCCAGCAGCTCCAGCGGATCGCGGTCGGGGGTGTAGGGCTCGGCCAGCATGATGACGGAGCGGGCCTCGGGCCAGAGGGCGGCGGGGCTGCCGCGCCATTCGGAGCGGTCGGCGAGCCAGCCCATCTGTCCGTGCATGTCATCGGCGAGGAACTGGTCGAGGCGGCCCGCGGCCTGCGGGATCGCGTCCGGCCTGCAGATCCCGGCGCTGGCGAAACCGAGGTGCCGCGCCTCGGCCTTCACCCGTCCGGCCTCCATCAGAAATCGAGGTCGGCGTAGTGCACCGGCGGCGGCATCCCCGGCACCATGTCGGCGAGGATCGGGCGGAAGGCGGGGCGCGACTTGATGCGCGCATACCAGTCCTTCACGTTGTCCGACCGGTTCCAGTCGACGTCGTCCACGTAGTCGAGGCAGCTCAGATGCGCAGCCGCCGCGAAATCCGCGATGGTCATGTTATCGCCCGCGAGCCACCGGCGCTGGTCGCATAGCCAGTCGAGATAGTCGAGGTGATACTTTATATTCGAGGTGCCTTCGCGGATGCGCGCGCTCTCGGGATAGCCGGTCTTCTTCAGCTTCTTCGTCACGCGCTCGTAGAGCAGGTTGACTGTGACCTCGTGGTGGAACTTGTCGTCGAACCAGTGGGCGAGGCGGCGAGCCTCGGCCCGGTCGGCGGCGCGCTTCGGCAGGAGGGCGGGGTCAGGCACCGTCTCCTCCAGATACTCGCAGATGGCAGTCGAGTCGCTGAGCGTCAGCCCGTCGATCTGGAGCACCGGCACACGCGCGGCGGGGTTCATCAGCAGGAACTCCATCCGGCGCTCCCAGGGCTTTTCCTCGACCAGCTCGACCTCGATCCGCTTTTCGGCGAGGACCAGGCGCACCTTGCGCGAGAACGGGGAGAGGGGGAGGTGATGAAGGCGCCGCATAATCGTCCGATACCTGACTTCCCGTTCGGTATGCCTGTCTGGCAGGGGCAATTCAACCGGCGTGGGCACGGGGTTGCGACACCTTGCCTCGCAATGGACACGAATCAGCTGTATGAGGTCCGGTCAGGCTCACAAGGCAAACATGGAGGGCGAGGATGAATATTCGCTGGATGTTGCAGATTCTCCTCATGGTTGTGCTGTCGCTCGCCTCTACGGCGAGTGCGGAGGCCCCTGCCCGCATGGCGCCGCTCATCACGCCCACCGAGCTGGCGGACCGTCTGTCCACCGCCCCGTGGCCGCAGGTGGTGGATATTCGCGAGCCCGAGGCGGAGCTGAGTCTGTTCAGTTATGGCACCGGCCATATACCGACCTCGATCAACGTGCCCTTCGGCGAGTGGCGCGCGGTGTGGCGCGATCCGCTGGACGTGCCGAGCGATGCGGCGCTGAGCGCGCTGATCGGCGGCGCGGGCCTGGTGCCGGAACGTCCCGTCGTGATCGTGCATTCGAGTGCCGCGCGACGGAACTTCGGCTCCGCGGCCTGGGCGTACTGGATGCTGAAATCCGCGGGATACGAGGATATCGCGATCCTCGATGGCGGGATCCGGGCGTGGCGCGATCAGGGCTTCGCGATGTCGGAGCGGCCGGGGCGGATCGTGCCGATCGACCTCGACCTGACGCTCGACCGGACCTGGCTCGCCACCCATGCGGACGTGAACGCCGTACTGCGGGGTGAGAGCGAGGCGGTGCTCCTCGACGCGCGGCCGCTCTGGCAGATCGCCCGGCGAGAGTCGCTGCCGGGCTCGACGCTGCTCAATGGCATCACGCTCCTGGAGCACGAGGATGGGCGCGCGGGCGAAGAGATGTCGATCTTCGAGCGGATCAAGAACGCGCAGCATGTCGACTGGATGAGCGACGTCATCACTTACTGCAACAACGGCACGCTGGCGGCGATCGACTGGTTCATGGCGAGCGAGATCGCGGGCGTCGAGAACGTGCGCATCTATGGCCACGCGCTGGACGGGCGGGCGCAGAGCAGCGGGCTTTAACCCGGCGTGAGGCAGGCGAGGCGATCGCTCTGCCGCAGGCTCCGGGCACCTTCGGCGATGGAGCGGGCGCGACCCGCGGTGAAGTCGCCGGGCGCACTGGCGGAGCGGACATGCGGTGCGGGCAGGATCGCGGCGATACGGGCGGCCTGCGCCGGGCTGAGCGAGGCGGCGGACGTTCCGAACCAGTGGCGCGCCGCAGCTTCGGCTCCGAAGACGCCGTTCCCCATCTCGGCCACGTTCACGTAGACCTCGACGATGCGGCGCTTGGACCAGGTCGCCTCGATGACGAGGGTGACGGCGGCCTCGATCCCCTTTCGCAGCCAGCTCTGCTCCTGCCAGAGGTAGACGTTCTTCGCGACCTGCTGGGAGATGGTGGAGGCGCCGCGCCGCCGGTCCTCCTGCAATGCAGCGCGGATCGCGTCGAAATCGAAACCCCAATGCGCGCAGAAATTCGCATCCTCCGCCGCGATCACGGCGGCGGGCAGCGGGCCTGCGGCCTCGAACGGCACCCATTCGCGCTGGAGCGCGCCAAGCCGCTGTCGCTCCACCCATTGCGTATGCGTGATCGGCGGCACCACCCAGCGTCCCGCCGCCACGAACAGCACCGCGAGCGCGAGCAGGTAGAGCGTCCAGCGGAGGAGGAAGCGGATCAGGCGCATCGATGCAATCCGGTGAGGCGTGTTCGTCTGACTGTTTGCGCGCCTAGCGGCAGTAGCGCCAGCCCTCACGACGCGCTGCGCGATCAAAATGCAGGTGATCGGCGTGGGCGGCGTCGGTGCCGGGGCCGATAACGGTGGTGAAGTGCAGGCAGGCCGCCGCACGGATGGCGCGCTGGAACGCCGTCTCGATCGAGCCGCCGGCGCGGGCTTCGACGGCCAGCGGATCACCCTCGGCGAAGCGGAAGGCGGAGATGTCGATGGCATTGCCGAAGGCGTGCTCCGACAGCGGCCCGGTCGACAGGTTGTTGCGGCGGCGGCAGACATAGCCGCTGGCGTTGACGAGGCCAGTGAGCGCGCCCCGTTCCAGCAAGTCGGCCGACGGGACGAGATGCGTTACGGTCCAGTCGGCCAGCGCGCGGGCGGTCTCGCACCGGATCGTGGCGGGCGGGTCGAGAGTGATGCCCGGAACGACCTCGCTCACGGTGACGGGGGTGAGGATGCCGCAGGCAGGATCGTCGGCATCCTGGGCCTGGTCGGCGAGCTCGTAGACAGTGCCGAGCGCGTCGAGGTCGGCGAGACAGGCGGCGTGCTCGCTCGGCGTGGCGGCGCGCATGACCGGGGTGGCTTCGGGCTCTGCTGCGTCCACCGTGGTATCCTCGGGATCGGTGGGCGATTCCGGCTCCTCCGTGGTCTCCACCTCACTTTCCGAAACCTCGGGCGTTTCGTCGGACACCTCCTTGGCTACTGGTCGCGGCTCAGGCCGCATCGAGGTTTCGGGCGGCGGGCCCAACTCCTGCGCGGAGAGCGGCAGGGTCAGGATCAAGGAGATCAGAAAAGCGCGGCGCATCGGACCGTCCCCCAACGTGATGCTCGCGAAACAATATGGAGCGGCCGCGCCGCGCGCCTACTGATTTCCGGCGGACCGCCAGCGGTTGACGATGGGATAGCGGCGGTCCAGCCAGAAGGCGCGGGTGGTCAGACGGGTGCCCGGTGCGGACTGGAAGCGCTTGTACTCCGCGATGTAGAGCAGGTGCTCCACCTTCGCCGCCGTGTCCCGGTCGTAGCCCGCGGCGACGCAATCCTCCACCGACCGTTCGCCCTCGATCAGCATCTCCAGAATGCCGTCGAGTACGTTGTAGGGCGGCAGGCTGTCCTCGTCCTTCTGATCGGGGCGCAGCTCGGCCGAGGGCGGCTTGTCGATGATGCGCTGGGGAATGACCTCACCGGCGGGGGCGCGCATCCAGGCGGGATCGTGATTCGCGTTGCGCCAGGCGGAGGTGGCGAAGACCCGCGTCTTGTAGAGGTCCTTCAGCGGGTTGTAGGCACCTGACATGTCGCCGTAGATCGTCGCGTAGCCCACCGCGACCTCCGACTTGTTGCCGGTGGTCAGCAGCATTTCCCCGTACTTGTTGGACAGCGCCATCAGAAGGAGACCGCGCAGGCGCGACTGGATGTTCTCCTCCGCGATGCCGGGCGAGGTGCCATTGAAGAGCGGGGCCAGCGTGTCCGTCACCGCGGCGCGGGGCGCGTCGATCGGCACGTAGTCGTAGCGGCAGCCGAGCGCCTTGGCGCAGGCTTCCGCATCCTCCAGCGAGTGAGAGGACGTGTATTCGGAGGGCAGCATGACGCAGCGGACATTCTCCGGCCCCAGCGCATCGGCGGCGACGGCCGCGGTCAGAGCCGAATCGATCCCGCCGGATAGGCCGAGCAGCGCCTTCTCGAACCCGGTCTTGGCCCAGTAGTCGCGCACGCTTTCGACCATCGCGCGGTAGTCGAGGGCGGTGTCGTCGGGCAGCCGCGTCTCCTCCGCCGGGACGATGCGGGCACCTTCGGCCGCGCGCTCGACCTCCAGCGTGCGGATCGCCTCGTCGAAGCTGGGGAAGAGTGCGGCAAGTTGTCCATGCGGGTTCAGCGCGAAGGAGCAGCCGTCGAAGATCTGGTCATCCTGGCCGCCGACCATGTTGAGATAGGCGAGCGGCAGCCCGCTCTCGACCACGCGGGCGACCATGTGATTCATCCGCCGGTCGTGCTTGGCACGGTGATAGGGCGAGCCGTTGGGCACGAAGAGGAACTCGGCCCCCGTCTCCTCCAGCGTCTCCACCGGGCCGGGATGCCACGAATCCTCGCAGATCGGGATGCCGACGCGCCAGCCGCGCAGGCTCACTGGACCCTGCGGTGCGGCGGGAACATAGACCCGCTTCTCATCGAAGACGCTGTCATTGGGCAGCATCTGCTTCTTGATGACAGCGAGGACCTCGCCGCCGTCGAGCAGCCAGTAGGCGTTGTAGAGATCGGTGCCCTCGAGGAACGGCGCCCCGATGCCGAGCGCGGGGCCGTCGGCAAGCTCGCGCGCCAGCGCCCGCACACGCTCGATCGCATCGGCGACGAAGGCGGGCTTCCGCCCCAGATCGACGGTCTGGTAGCCGGTCAGGAACATCTCGGGCAGCGCCACCAGATCGGCGCCCGCCTCCCGCCCGGCCGCGTGGGCGACGCGCGCCTTGTTGAGGTTGGCCGTGAAATCCCCCACCACGGGGTTAAGTTGCGCCATCGTCAGCCGGAACCGGTCCATCATGCCGTGCCTTTCTCGCAACGAGCCGCCTCAATGTGGCCGCATATCGTGGGCACATGGGACGGTGCAAGCGGATTGCCTTAGAATCGTGATCGACGAGACGTCGCGGGTCTCAATCCGGAGTTGTCACAATTGACCGATGCAAATAGTGTCGGCGAGGGATGAAGAACCGCCCGGACGCGGTATCACTTATGAGGGGAGCCGGGGTCACCAACCCTGGCGCGTTGGACGGATGAAGACACGTTTTTCGTACCTGACGGTTGCTGCGATCGGGATGAGCGCGGTGGCCTTCGGCAACATCGCCGCACATGCCCAATCCGAGGGAGCCGTCCAGACGCGCCAGTACGACACCGGCGGCGTCTACGAGGGCGAGTTCAAGGACGGGCTGCAGCACGGCCAGGGCACCTACCGCCTGCCCAACGGCTATGAATACACGGGCACTTGGGTCGAGGGCCGGATCGAGGGTGACGGCGTCGCCAAGTTCCCGAATGGTTCAGTCTACACCGGACAGTTCCTGAATGGGCAGCCGCACGGCCAGGGCTCCATCGTCTTCTCGGACGGCGGCACCTATGAGGGCGAATGGGTGGACAGTGTGATCTCGGGCAACGGTGTCGCGGTCTACGCCAACGGCGTGCGCTACGAGGGCGAGTTCCAGAACTCGGTCCACCACGGCCAGGGCACGATGATCTCGCCGAACGGTTATCGCTACGAGGGCACCTGGATCGACGGGACCAAGGACGGGACCGGCAAGATCACCTACCCGGATGGCGCGGTCTACGAGGGCGACGTCGTGCGCGGCATCCGCGAGGGCGAAGGCACCCTGGTGCTGCCCGACGGACTGATCTACGAAGGCCAGTGGGCCGACAACCAGATCAACGGTGACGGCAAGCTGACGCAGCCGAACGGCGACGTCTATGAAGGCACGCTCGTCGATGGCCAGCGCGAAGGGACCGGCATCGCCACCTACGCGAACGGCGACATCTACGAGGGCGAGTTCGCGGGCGACCTGCGCGACGGCCAGGGCACGTTCCAGGGCACCGACGGCTACGTCTACGAGGGCTCCTGGGTCGAGGGCCGGATCGAGGGTACAGGCCTCGTTCGCTATCCCGACGGTTCGGTCTACGAGGGCGCCTTCCTCAACGACCTGTCGCACGGCGCCGGCAAGATCACGTACCCCGACGGTTCTTCCTATGATGGCCAGTGGATCGAGGGCGTGATCGAGGGCGAGGGCGTGGCCCGCTACGACAACGGCCTCGTCTACGAGGGCGAGTTCAAGGATGCACGCAACCACGGCTACGGCGTCATGACCTATGACGACGGCTACCAATATGCCGGCGAATGGCGCGACGGGCTGCGTCACGGCGACGGCGTGGCGACCTACGCGGACGGCACGATCTACACCGGCACCTTCGTGAACGGCCAGCGCGAGGGCGAGGGCACGATCACGATGCCCGACGGCTTCGAGTATGTCGGTGGCTGGGCCGCAGGCGAGATCGATGGCGAGGGTACGGCGAAGTACCCGAACGGCGACGTCTACGAGGGCTTCTTCGTGGCCGGCCAGCGCCAAGGCCGCGGCCTGATGACCTATGCCTCGGGCGAGGTTTACGACGGCTACTGGGTCGAGGGCGAGCAGGCGACCGAAGAGGAAGCCACCGCAGCGGGCGTCGACACGACCGAGTAAACTGGCATTTCAGCAGAAGCAGGGGCCGTCCTTTGAGGCGGCCCTTTTCGTTGACCCGATCGCTGCAGCTACCTCGGAGCCGTCCCGATCATCGAAGGCCGAGACCGCTGCCTGTCGAACCAGGATGCCAAAGCAGGCTTGGACGCCCACCAGTCGGAGTGAACCTCATGGAACTCCATGAGGTCTACATCATGAACTTCTGAATGGAATTCGCACTGTCTGGCGATCTGGTTCGAGCTTCTTGAGGAAGGGCGCTTATGTCGGCGCGCCGCTGTTACGAGTTGACCGATTTGGAGTGGTCTATCATCGAGCCCCTGCTGCCGAACGGGCTGCGCCGCGTGCCGCGGTTCGACGACCGCAAGAAGCTCGATGGCAACCAAGCCACATCATCGTCCGCGCGCATCATGAGGCGGCGGTTCGAAAGGCGGGAGCGGATCACACCCTCGGTCGGTCTCGTGGCGGGCCGAGCGCGAAGATCGACGCGATGGTCGGTCATCGCGGGCGGCCGCGGGCCATCACGCTCTCGCCGGGGCGGGCTTCCGGCAAGGCGGCGGGGCGGACCTTCTGGACGTCCATCTCTCACCCGGTGACGCGGTCGCAGACCGCGGATACGACGCGCGCCGTTCCGGAATTGGTTGCCGCGCATGGCGGGCGTGGTCACATGCCGGCCCGGCGAGATCGAAAGGTGAGCAGCTCCCTGATCCTTGGGCGAGATCTGGCGACATTTGAGCTGGTCGCTGCGCCTGCTCGTCGTTTCGATCTGGTTGAAGGGGAGCACAGCGGGGGGCTGTCCGCCATGGGCGGCATGGGGCCGCTGGTGGGTGTAGAGGGTCGTCCATCGGCCAATGCCCGCCTTTGGCCTGTCGGCCGGTCTCCCAGGCGTGCAGACAGACGCACCCGGACTTCGGGGACCGCCAGAGACGCTCGATGAAGACGTTGTCGAGGCACCGGCCCTTGCCGTCCATCGGGATCCGGGTGCCGGTCCGCTTCAGTCGGCCCGCTTCAGCCGGTCGGTCCAGGCGACGGACGCGAACGGCGAGCCTTGATCGGGGTTCGTGATCAGGGGCCGGGCCGACGCGGCAGATCGCCTCGTTCAGGGCCCCAACGCAGAAATCCGCCTCCAACGTGTCGGAGATATGCCAGGCCGGGACCTTGCGGGTGAACCAGTTCATACGGCCCCGGGGAGAGGAAGCCCCGCTGCATCGGCAGGTCGGTGATGTCGGCGCCCCGCTGCCCGGCAGGGTCATGCGCAGCATGATCCCGAGAGGGGGACCTGGTTGGGCCGATCCACGCGCAGCCCGCCCGGCGGTTAGCGGCCAGAAGGTAAGGGTCAGAAGGTAAGAGCAGGTCTCGTGCCCCTTGGCGGGCCGGCGTTCGGCTTCTGGCCGATCGGCATCCACTGCCCGGCAGGGCAGTGTGCAGAAGGGCATTGCGCAGCAATGCTCCGAGGGGGAGGCGCATGAGCCGCATCAGTCGACGGATGCGGTTCTGGTTCACGGGATGGCCCCCGTTCTGCCGGTGCCAGGTCATCTGCCGGACGCCATGGAGCGGGGTTTCCGGGAACGGCCGGACCATCGGCTGCAGGAGCGCCGGGCTCACCTCGGTCTCACCCTGCGGCGTGCAGCAGTACGACGACCGCGAGATCGGCAGCATCCGGCATTGCGCCCCGATCGACTGCATGGGGTGGTCGCGTTCGATCATCGTCCGCCTCACTTGCCGGCCCGGGGCTTGAGCTGTCGTGACGAAAGATCGTTGGCGACGGCCAGTTCCCCGATCTTGGCGTGAAGCGATCGCACCATCTCCTCATCGACCTCGGCCCTCCGCGTCTCGCCCCGTTCGAAGATGTCCGGCGCACCCTCGAGCAACGCGTTCTTCCCTCGATGGATCATGGTCGGATACACGCCGTATTCCGCCGCCGGCTCCGACCCCGTGCACCCTCCCTTCAAGGTTTAGAGCGCCACACAAGCCTTGAAGCCCGCGTCATGATTTCAGCGTTTGGGCATGTTCCGACCTCCTGCTTTCCCGAAAACCAGCAGACGTCAGATCGTAGCTGCCGTCACTGTCCGATTGTGGGGGGGTAGCTCAGGACGCCGGTGGCGCAACCGGCCCCCCATCTCGATCGGAGGCAGAAAACTCTCGCTTCTCGCGGTTTAGGCGTCGTTCCCCGAGCAAGGGGGATCGGTTTCATTCGACCGCCCAGCCAGCAGCAGTTTCTCACTGATGCTGCTGCATGTAGGAGCATGATATCAAACCAACCTGCTTTAAAAAGATGCCGGCAACACCGTCATTGGCAACAATTCATTAGCCGCCTGGCACATCGACAATGAAGCGCGCATAAACATCCGCCCGTCTCGGTTCGAGAACGATGCCGGGCCATTCGATGAAATCCTAGTAACCAAGCACGACAGACCATGGATCTGAACCCTCGGGGTAGCATCGACGTAAGCATGGACTGTGTGGAACAATCGGACCAAGACCTGCTCGAAACCCAGGAGAACTGAGTCTCGAAAAAGACTTTGCGGCTTTGCGATGGTGCCCAGGAGAGGACTCGAACCTCCACGTCCATACGGACACCAGCACCTGAAGCTGGCGCGTCTACCAATTCCGCCACCTGGGCCGGTGTCGTGGAGCGTCGTCTACGCCGGTGCGGCGGGGGTGTCAACGGGTGCCTTTCGGATTTCGGGGCGGGGGTGAGAGGTGCTCCTTGGCGGCGGCCCGAATGGCTTCCGTCACCGGGGTGAGCGCCGTGGTGAGGCGGCGCGGCCATTGCCAGAAGAGGGGCACGTCGAGGGGGCTGTCCTCGATCAGTTCCACGAGGCGGCCGGCCTCGACATGGTGGCGGACCAGTGCCTCCGGATTGAGGCCCCAGCCCACGCCCGCGAGGGCAGCGTCGGTGAAACCGCGGGTCGAGGGCAGCCAGTGTGTCGGCAGGACCGGTCGCGCGCCGGTCGCGGCCTCGGCCCAGCGCATCTGCAGGCGGTCCTTTGCGTCGTAGGTCAGCGCCGGCGCGCGCGACAGCCCCGCGACATCGACGCCATTCGGAAACCAGTGCGCGATGTACTCGGGGCTCGCCACGGCCCGGTAACGCAGCGCGCCGAGGGGACGGATGTCGCAGCCCTGCACAGGTCGGTCGGAGGCGGTGATCGCGCCCGAGACCTCGCCGCGCAGCAGGCGTTCGGCGCTGTGGTCCTGGTCGTCCACCACGAGGTCGAATAGGAGCGGCGCGCAATCCGCCATCACGGGGATAAACCAGGTAATGAGGCTGTCCGCATTCACCGCGAGCCGAAGGGTGGCCGGCGCCACCTCGCCGAAGTCGACGCGAAGGCGCTGTTCCAGGAGCCGGACCTCCTCGGCATGACGGCGCAGCCGCGCCCCTGCCTCGGTCGCGGTGCAGGGCTGGCCGCGAACGATCAGCGTGGTCCCCATCCGGGCCTCGATCTGCCGGACCCGTTGCGAGACCGCGGAGGGCGTCAGCGACAGTGCCTCTGCCGCCCGCTCGAAACTGCCGGTGGACAGGACGGCCGATACCGCCGCGAGGGCACGGTAGTCGAGCATCCTGAATTTTTCTTCATCGGTGCGCATATGTTTAATTTCACTTCAAAAGAGCCGCCGTCTAGTCCTGCCGTTCGAAACGGGAGGTGCACATGGACGCTGCATTGTCTGGCTACGGCCTGGGGCTCGGACTGATCCTCGTGATCGGGGCGCAGAACGCCTTCGTGCTGCGGCAGGGGCTGCGGGGGGAGCATGTCCTCCCCGTCTGCCTCACCTGTGCGACGTCGGATGCCATCCTGATCATTGCGGGCGTCCTCGGCCTCGGCGCGGTGATCGCGGCCGCACCCTGGGTCGAGCCGGCGTTCCGCTGGGGCGGGGTCGTGTTCCTGCTGGCCTATGGAGCGCTGAGCTTCCGAGCCGCCATGAGGGGCGGCGGACGGCTCGACCCCGCGCAGGGGGCCGGGCGGCCGCTAGGGGCCACGCTTGCCACATGTCTCGCGCTGACCTGGCTCAACCCGCATGTCTACCTCGACACGGTGTTCCTGATCGGGTCGGTGTCGACGCAGTTCGAAGGGGCGCGGACGGAATTCACCGCCGGGGCGGTGGCGGCGTCCTTCTCCTTCTTCTTTGCGCTGGGGTTCGGGGCGCGACTCGTGCGGCCGCTCTTTGCCCGGCGGCGGGCCTGGCAAGTGCTGGAGGTGCTCGTCGGCTGCATCATGTGGACCATCGCGGCTCAGCTCGCCTTCGGCGGGTGAGGCGATCCGCGGGCTTGCCGCCTGCGCAGCCGCCGCATAGGAAAGGCGCACCACACCAGCCAGGAGAGCTGCGCCATGACCCTGCAGTCGCCCATCGTCACCGTTTTCGGCGGGTCCGGTTTTGTCGGCCGCTATATCGTGCAGGCGCTGGCACATGCGGGATATCGGGTGAGGGTCGCCGTGCGCCGCCCGAACGAAGCGATGTTTACCATGACCTACGGCACCGTCGGACAGGTCCAGCCGGTGCAGGCCAACATCCGGGACGATGCATCGACCCGCGCGGCCATTGCCGGAACGGTCGCGGTGGTGAACTGCGTCGGCATACTCTTTCCCGACGGCAAGCAGAAGTTCGACGCGGTGCAGGCCGAAGGTGCGGGCCGGATCGCCCGCATTGCGAAGGAGGAAGGGGTCGAGCGCCTCGTCCACCTGTCCGCGATCGGGGCGGATGCCGATAGCGACAGCAACTACGCCCGGACCAAGGGCGTCGGCGAGCAGCAGGTGATGGAAGCGTTTCCGGGCGCCGTGATCCTGCGCCCCTCCATCGTCTTCGGACCGGAGGACGAGTTCTTCAACCGTTTCGGCGGGATGGCCAAGGGCGTGCCGATGCTGCCGCTGGTCGGCGGCACGACGCGGTTCCAGCCGGTCTATGTCGATGACGTGGCGAAGGCCGCCCTGCTCGCCATCGACGGCAAGGCGGAGCCCGGGATCTATGAGCTTGGCGGGCCGGATGTCGAGACCTTCCGCGAGTTGATGGAGCGGTTGCTGCGCGTGATCCGCCGCCGCCGGGTACTGATGCCGGTACCGATGAGCATCGCGAAGCTGCAGGGCTACGTATTGAACCTGCTGCCGATCCTGACGTTGGGTGCGGTGCCGAACTCGATCCTGACGCCGGATCAGGTCAAGCTGCTGGCGCGGGACAATGTGGTGGCTGACGACGCGCGCGGCTTCGCCGACCTGGGCATCGAGCCGCGCGACATGGACGGCATCCTCGACAGTTATCTCTGGCGGTTCCGCCCGAACGGGCAATATTCCGAGATCATCGAGTCGGCGAAGAACCTGCGCTAGGTATAGGCGATCCCCAAGAGGATCAGCCCCAGTACAACGCGGTAAATAACGTAGGGCGTATAGCTGACGCGCTCCAGGAATTTCATCATCAGAGCGACCGCCGCGAGCGCGGAAACGCAGGCGAGCGCCGCAGCGATAACCGCGTCGCGCCAGACCTGCGCATTGCCGGGCGGGATGTCGAGGGCGATGACCACGCCGGAGGCGATGATGACCGGGATCGACATGAGCATCGCGACCCGCGCCGCCTCCTTCCGCTCGTAACCCAGAAGGCGCGCGCCGGTGATCGTGATGCCGGATCGGGAGGTGCCCGGGATCAGCGCCAGCGCCTGCCAGAGGCCCATGATGACGGCATGGCGCAGGGTCCACTGCTCCGCCGTGCGCTCCTCCACCCCAACTTGGTCGGCCCAGTAGAGCACGACGCCGAAGATCAGCATGGTCCACCCGATGACGGTGATCGAGCGCATGGCGTCGTTGAGGTCGGTTACCGCGAGGAAGAGGCCGAAGACCACGGCCGGGATCGTCGCGATGACGAGCGCGAGCGCGAGATGCGCGCCGGGGGCCGACATGCGGCCCGTCAGCAGGGAGAGACCGCCGCGAAACGCGATAGCCACGTCCTTCCAGAAGTAGAGGATAACGGCCACGAGCGTGCCGACATGCACCGCCACATCCAGCGTCACGCCCTGATCCTCGTTCCCCGTCAGCGCGGGGAGGAGAATGAGGTGTCCTGAGGAGGAAATCGGCAAGAATTCGGTAATGCCCTGAATCAGGGCCAGGATCGCGAGATCCAGCAATGGCATCGGAAGGTCCCCGTAGGCTCGAATCGAACGTCGCGCTAAGCTACTCCACCATAAGGCGAGTTCAAATGCCGGCAATAGGTCCGGATCGGACCTACTTTGCTGCCCTCTGCGACGAAAAATCCCGCCGCGCGTCGAATTTCTCCGATTTACGTCAGCATAACTGACTTTATTGCCGCCGGTCACTCTTGTATGAGGTGCGCAGGCTGCGGTATCGCCGTGGCGTCTAGCGAAGAGCGCGACGGGTCTCACGGGCCCAGCCGCGCCGGCCATCCAGGTCGAACCGACCTGTGAAGGCAGTACTAGGGGAAAAGGTTATGGCGAAGCAAACGATGCTGAAATTCACCGATGTGCCGCGGCTGATGCCGGAGAAGCGCGCGGCGGACGATCGCACCGAGGACTTCGACGAGATCTACCGGGAGTTCGCCGAGGCGAAGGCGGCCGAGCAGGCGGCGCGCTGCTCGCAATGCGGCGTGCCCTTCTGCCAGTCGCACTGCCCGCTGCACAACAACATCCCCGACTGGCTGAAGCTGACCGCGGAAGGTCGCCTGCAGGAGGCCTACGAGATCAGTCAGGCCACCAACACCTTCCCCGAGATCTGCGGCCGCATCTGCCCGCAGGATCGGCTGTGCGAGGGCAACTGCGTCATCGAGCAGTCGGGCCACGGCACGGTCACCATCGGCTCGGTCGAGAAGTACATCACGGACACGGCGTGGGAGAACGGCTGGGTGAAGGCGATTACCCCGGCGCAGGAGCGGGCCGAGAGCGTCGGCATCATCGGTGCTGGCCCCGGGGGCCTCGCAGCGGCCGACATGCTGCGCCGCGCCGGCGTGCAGGTCACGGTCTATGACCGCTACGACCGCGCGGGTGGGCTGATGGTCTACGGCATCCCCGGCTTCAAGCTGGAAAAGCACGTGACCGAGCGGCGGAACCGGCAGCTCGAAGAGGGCGGCGTTGAGTTCGTGCTCAACTGCAATGTGGGCGAGGATATCTCCTTCCAGGACATCCGCGCCAAGCACGATGCGGTGCTGATCGCGACGGGCGTCTACAAGAGCCGCGACCTTGGCGGACCCGGGGCCGGGCTCGACGGGATCGTGCGGGCGATCGATTACCTGACCGCGTCCAACAAGGTGAATTTTGGCGACGCGGTGCCGGAGTTCGAGAGCGGCGAGCTCAATGCCGAGGGCCGCAACGTGGTCGTCATCGGCGGGGGCGACACCACTATGGATTGCGTGCGTACGGCCATCCGTCAGGGTGCGAAGTCCGTGAAGTGCCTCTACCGCCGCGACCGCTTCAACATGCCGGGCTCGGCGCGTGAGGTGGAAAACGCAATAGAGGAGGGCGTGGAGTTCGTCTGGCTCAGCGCCCCCACCGCCTTCCACGGCGAGGGTTCGGTGAACGGCGTACAGGTGCAGAAGATGCGTTTAGGCGCGCCCGATGCGACCGGCCGCCAGGCGCCCGAGCCCATCGAGGGCGGCGACTATGTCGAGGAAGCGGACCTGGTCATCAAGGCGCTCGGCTTCGAGCCGGAAGACCTGCCCGCGCTCTGGAACGAGCCGGCGCTGGAGGTCACGCGCTGGGGCACGGTGAAGGCCGATTTCCGCACGCACGAGACCGCGATGGACGGCGTCTATGCCGTGGGCGACATCGTACGCGGCGCCTCGCTGGTGGTCTGGGCGATCCGCGACGGGCGCGAGGCTGCGGAGGCCATGCTGGCCCGCTTCAACGCGGCCGCCGCCGTCGCCGCCGAGTAGGACAGTCCGAACCGAACAGGGGGAGCCGTCGAAAGATCGGCTCGGGCCGCGTATATGCCCCGCACGCCGCCTCCCCCTCGACGCCGAGATCGCATGGGACAGTCGCTCCGATGCTGTTCTCCCAACCGGATCGAAAGGACCCGATGGAACCCGAGCTGCGCGAAATGACGGATACGCTGTCGGTGCGCTACGTGCCCGGCACCGGTGCGCGGCTCGTGCTGTCGTTCCGCGGCATCGGGGGGCGTGATGGCGAGGGTCGGGCGGAGGAGTTCTGGGGCACCGTCTCGCAAGATGGCCGCAACCACATGCTCTTCATCGCCGACCGCACCAACGGCTGGTACAACACACGCGGGATGATGCGCCGGATCGAGGCGCATATCCGCGCGGTGCTGGACGCGGTCGCGCCACGGCAGGTCTTTGCCATCGGCAACTCCATGGGCGCTTACGGGGCCTGTGTCTTTTCCAGCCGGTTCGACGTGGACGGGGTGATTGCGATCTGCCCGCAGGCGACGCTGGACCAGCGGCTGGTCGAGGATCGGCGGTGGGCGCGCTATGCCCGTGCCGTGCGGACCTTTCGCGCGCCGCACCTTGCCGACTGCATACGTCCGGCCACCCGCTACACGATCCTGCAGGGCGCTCGTGGCCTGGAGCGGCGGCAGGCCGAGGCGATACCGCTGGCGGCGAACGTGCGCCACTTCCTATTTCCCGGCGCCTTCCACGCGCTGGCCGAGGGACTTAAGGCGAAAGGCCAGCTCCGCCCCATCGTCACCGCCCTGCTGGATGGTGAGAACATCCATGCCGAGCGCCTGATCGTGGAGGCCGGTGGGCGTCTGCGCCAGGCGCGGTCGCAGCCTGCACTGGAGGCCGCGGAGTGATGGAGGGGCGGTGTCTCTGCGGAGCGGTGCGGATCGACGTGCGATCACATGAGAGCGCGGTCTCGGCCTGCCACTGCTCGTTCTGCCGAGTATGGTCGGGCACGATCCAAATGGGTTTCGAAGCGCCCGCCGATGCTGTGACCGTGGAGGGTACGGTACGCACCTACCGCTCCTCGAGCTTTGCAGAGCGGGCCTTCTGCCCGACCTGCGGTACGCAACTCTGGCTCCGCGATGATGACGGGCCTTACGAACTGATGCCGGGGCTCTTCCCCGGCTCGAAAGACATTCCGCTGACCCGCGAGGTCTATGCCGACCGAGCTTTTGCATGGGCCGCCCTTGCCGGTGCGCATGAGCGCGTCAGCGCCACCGAATACGAACGCAAGTATCCCTTCGTGGAAGGAGACCAGCCATGACCAAGTATGACGACACCTGGGTGAAGGGCTATGAAGCGCAGTCCGCGCATCTGGCCGAGCACGGCATGTACCTGCCCGGGGAGGAGAAGGCGAATTGCGGCGTAGGCCTCGTCGTGTCGATCGACGGCAGCCGATCGCGGCAGGTCGTGCAGAACGGCATCGATGCGCTCAAGGCGATCTGGCACCGGGGTGCGGTTGACGCGGACGGCAAGACGGGCGACGGCGCGGGTATCCATGTGCAGATCCCCGTCCCCTTCTTCCAGGACCAGATCGAGCGGACGGGTCACACCCACCAGGGCGAGCTGATTGCGGTGGGCCAGGTCTTCCTACCGCGCACCGACTTCGGAGCGCAGGAGCGGTGCCGCACCATCGTGGAGACCGAAGTGCTCCGCATGGGTTACACGATCTACGGCTGGCGGCACGTGCCGGTGGACATCTCCGTGCTGGGGGAGAAGGCGAACGCGACGCGGCCCGAGATCGAGCAGATCCTGATCTCCAATGCGAAGGGCGTGGACGAGGAGGAGTTCGAGCGCGAACTCTACGTCATCCGCCGCCGGATCGAGAAGGCCGCACTCGCGGCGCAGGTACCGCAACTCTACATCTGTTCGCTGTCCTGCCGCTCGATCATCTACAAGGGGATGATGCTGGCCGAGCAGGTGGCGACGTTCTACCCTGATCTGATGGACGAGCGGTTCGAGAGCGCGTTCGCGATCTATCACCAGCGCTACTCGACCAATACCTTCCCGCAGTGGTGGCTGGCGCAGCCGTTCCGGATGCTGGCCCACAATGGCGAGATTAACACGCTCAAGGGCAACCTGAACTGGCTGAAGAGCCACGAGATCCGGATGGCATCGAGCTATTTCGGGGAGCTCGCCGAGGACATCAAGCCGATCGTCGCGAACGGCGCGTCGGATTCCGCTGCACTCGACGCGGTGTTCGAGGTGATGGTTCGCGCGGGCCGCAACGCACCGATGGCAAAGACCATGCTGGTACCCGAGGCCTGGTCCAAGACGGCGACGAAGATGCCTCAGGAATGGGAGGACATGTACTCCTACTCCAACTCCGTAATGGAGCCGTGGGACGGACCCGCCGCACTGGCGATGACCGATGGCCGCTGGGTCTGCGCAGGGCTCGACCGCAACGGGCTGCGGCCCATGCGCTATGTCGTGACCGGCGATGGAATGGTGATCGCGGGCTCCGAGGTGGGCATGGTCCCGACCGACGAGATGACGGTGTTGGAGAAGGGCGCGTTGGGCCCGGGCCAGATGCTGGCGGTCGACATGCAGCGCGGCCGCCTCTTCCACGATGCGGAGATCAAGGACGAGCTCGCGACCTCCCAACCCTTCGGTGAATGGGTCGGGCAGATCACCGACCTGGCCGAGGTCACGGAGGTGAGTGCGGAGACGGCGGTGCTGTCCGGCGAGGCACTGCGCAAGCGCCAGATCTCCGCCGGGTACGACATCGAGATCCTGGAGCAGATTTTGCACCCGATGGTGGAGGATGCGAAGGAGGCGATCGGCTCCATGGGCGACGACACGCCCCAGGCGGTGCTGAGCGAGAAGTACCGGCCGCTCAGCCACTATTTCCGCCAGAACTTCAGCCAGGTGACGAATCCGCCGATCGACAGCCTGCGCGAACATCGGGTGATGAGCCTGAAGACGCGGTTCGGCAACCTGAAGAACGTGCTGGACGAGACCGGCGCGCAGACGGAGATCCTGACCCTTGACAGCCCGGTGGTGACGAACGCCCGCTGGGCCAAGATGCTCGATTATTTCGGCGACAGTGCCACGGTGATCGACTGCACCTTCTCGAGCGACGAGATGCGCCCGGCGCTGGAGCGGGTCCGCGCGGAGGCCGAGCAGGCGGTGCGCGCGGGGGCGAACCACGTCATCCTGACCGACGAGCATGTCGGGCCGGATCGGGTGGGCCTGCCGATGATCCTCGCCACCTCGGCTGTGCATTCGTGGCTCACGGGCAAGGGGCTGAGGACCTTCTGCTCCATCAACGTGCGCTCGGCCGAATGCGTTGACCCGCACTATTTTGCCGTGTTGATCGGTGCGGGGGCGACCACGGTTAATGCGTGGCTGGCGCAGGACTCCATCGCCGATCGGATCGACCGCGACCTGCTCGACGGCCCGCTCTCGGTCGCGATGGACAAGTTTGCGGAGGCCGTGAACCAGGGCCTGCTGAAGATCATGTCGAAGATGGGGATCAGCGTGATCTCCTCCTATCGCGGTGGCCTGAACTTCGAGGCGGTAGGCCTCAGCCGCGCGATGGTCAACGAGTTCTTCCCCGGCATGCCCTCCCGCATCTCCGGCATCGGGATCAGCGGCGTGCAGGCGGCGGCGAAGGCGGTACATGCGCGCGCCTATGCGAGCGGCACAGACGTGCTGCCGGTCGGCGGCTTCTACAAGGCGCGCCGTTCGGGTGAGAGCCATGCTTGGGAAGCGCAGCTCATGCACATGATGCAGGCGGCCTGCGACCGGGGCAGCTACAAGATCTGGCAGGAATATTCACGCGGCATGCAGGCACGCGCCCCGATCCACCTGCGCGATCTTCTGGACTTCAAGACCACGGCCAAGCCGATCCCGGTGGACGAGGTGGAATCCATCACCTCGATCCGGAAGCGGTTCGTGACGCCGGGCATGTCGCTGGGTGCGCTCTCCCCAGAGGCGCACAAGACGCTGAACGTCGCGATGAACCGCATCGGCGCGAAGTCCGACAGCGGCGAGGGCGGGGAGGACCCGAAGCACTTCCACCCCGAGCCCAACGGCGACAACCCGTCGGCGAAGATCAAGCAGGTCGCGTCGGGGCGCTTCGGCGTGACGGCGGAGTACCTCAACAACTGCCAGGAGCTGGAGATCAAGGTCGCCCAGGGTGCGAAGCCCGGCGAGGGCGGGCAGCTTCCCGGCTTCAAGGTGACGGAGATGATCGCGAAGCTGCGGCACTCGACGCCGGGGGTGACTCTGATCTCCCCGCCGCCGCACCACGACATCTACTCGATCGAGGATCTGGCGCAGCTCATCTACGACCTCAAGCAGATCAACCCGGATGCGAAGGTCTGCGTGAAGCTCGTCGCGCAGACGGGTGTGGGCACCATTGCCGCAGGTGTGGCGAAGGCGAAGGCGGACGTGATCCTGATATCCGGCCACAACGGTGGCACAGGGGCGTCGCCGCAGACCTCGATCAAGCATGCGGGCCTGCCGTGGGAAATGGGGTTGAGCGAGGCGCACCAGGTGCTGTCGCTGAACAACCTGCGCGACCGCGTGACCCTTCGGACCGATGGTGGCCTGCGGACGGGCCGGGACATCGTCATCGCGGCCATGATGGGGGCCGAGGAGTACGGCATCGGCACCGCGGCGCTGATCGCCATGGGCTGCATCATGGTGCGCCAGTGCCAGTCCAACACCTGCCCGGTGGGCGTCTGCACGCAGGACAAGGAGCTGCGCGACAAGTTCACGGGCACCGCGGACAAGGTGGTGAACCTCATCACCTTCTACGCGCAGGAGGTGCGGGAGGTGCTGGCGAGCATCGGTGCGCGGTCGCTCGACGAGGTGATCGGGCGGGCGGACCTGCTGGCGCAGGTGAGCCGCGGTGCGGCACATCTCGACGATCTCGACCTCAACCCGATGCTGATCGCCGTCGACGAGGAGCTGAAGACCGTCTACGACCGGAACCGGCCGCGGCAGGAGGTGCTCGACACACTGGACGCGCAGATCATCCGCGACGCCCAGCCGTTCTTTAAGGATGGGGAGAAGATGCAACTCTCCTACTCGGTGGAGAACACCTACCGGACCGTCGGCACGCGGGTGTCCTCGCACATCGTGCGCCGCTTCGGTATGCGCAACGGGCTGCAATCCGACCACCTGACTGTGAAGCTGGAGGGGTCGGCCGGGCAGTCGCTGGGGGCGTTCGCCGCACCGGGGCTGAAGATCGAGGTTTCGGGCGATGCAAACGACTATGTCGGCAAGGGCCTCTCGGGCGGCGAGATCGTGGTGAAACCGGTGCTGGGGTCTCCGCTCGACGCCGCGCAGAACACGATCATCGGCAACACGGTACTCTACGGTGCGACGGGCGGCGCGCTCTTCGCCGCGGGTCGGGCCGGGGAGCGGTTCTGCGTGCGCAACTCCGGCGCCGAGGTCGTGATCGAGGGCTGCGGCTCCAACGGGTGCGAGTACATGACCGGCGGGGTCGCGGTGATCCTGGGCGCCGTGGGCGACAACTTCGGCGCCGGGATGACGGGTGGCATGGCCTTCGTCTACGACGAGGCGGGCGATTTCGACATCCGCATGAACGACGAGAGCATCGTCTCCGTCGGCGTTGACAGCGCGCATTGGGAAGGCGTGCTGAAGTCGCTGGTCGAGCGGCATCTCGAGGAGACCGGCTCCCGCCGGGCCGAGGCGATCCTGCGCGACTGGGCGCTGGAGCTGCCGAAGTTCCGGCAGGTCTGCCCGAAGGAGATGCTGGAGCGGTTGCCCGCGGCCCTGTCCGATACGGCGGAGGCTGTCCCTGCGGAGTGACCTCGCGTATTTTGCGGAAAGATGAAAGCCTAGCGCGGGGCGGCGGCCCGGCGCAGGCGGTCGTTTATCGCGCGTCCGAGGCCGGTATCTGGGATCGGGGCGACGGCGATCTGGTCCGAGGCTGCGTCCGCAGCGCGCAGCAGGGCGAAGAGCCGGGCCGCCGCCTCGTGAAGGTCACCTGCAGGCGACAGGGACCAGTCGGACGGACCGTCGCCGAAGCGCAGCCACAGCTCGTTGTCCTCCGGCATCCTCACATCCAGCCGCAGTCGAGCCTCGGGAGCATAGTGCGAGCTGAGCTGGCCGGGTGCATTGATCCCACCCGCATGCTGGGCGAGCGGACGGCCCAAGGCGGCCTCCAACGCCTCCATCGCCACTCCGCCGGGGCGCAGCAGGACCGGGGTCTCGCCGTCCCAGCCGACGATCGTCGACTCCAGCCCCACCTCGCACGGCCCGCCGTCGAGCACGGCCGCGATGCGCCCGTCGAGACCGTCGAGCACGTGATCCGCCGTTGTCGGGCTGATCCGGCCGGAGGGGTTGGCGCTGGGCGCGGCCACCGGACGACCCACGGCGCTCAGCAAATCGCGCGCCACCGGATGCGCGGGCAGCCGCACCGCCAAAGTGTCGAGCCCGGTGCTCGCAAGCTCCGACACCGCGTGGCCCTGGCGTGGCAGGACCAGCGTCAGCGGGCCGGGCCAGAAGGCGGAGGCAAGCGCGCGGGCCTGCGGCCCAAAGCGCACCAGCCCCTCCGCCATGGCGAGGTTTGCCACGTGCGCGATCAGAGGGTTGAAGGCAGGCCGCCCCTTCGCTGCGAACACGTCGGCCACCGCGCGGCCGTTCGTCGCATCGGCGCCGAGACCGTAGACCGTCTCGGTCGGAAACGCGACCAGCGCGCCCTGTCGAAGCAGGCGCGCGGCCTCAGAAATCCCTTCCCGATCGGCCAAAAGACGCTGCGTTGCAGCATCTTCGGTGCCGCCGCGTTTTCCTTGTCTGCCTTCGGCGGTCACCCTAGCCTCTGCCACAACTTCGTGATCACAATGGGTAGTGCCATGACTTATGCTCCGCCGCTGCGCGACATGCAATTCACGCTGGATCAGGTGATCGGCGCGAAACGTCTGGCCGAGACGGAGCTCTACGCCGAGGCGACCGCCGAGACGACCGAGGCGATCCTGACCGAGGCGGGCAAGCTCGCCGCCGAGATCCTCTATCCCGTCAACCGCAGCGGCGACCTCAACCCCGCGCGGCTGGAGAACGGCGTCGTGCGCACCTCCCCCGGTTTCGCGGAGGCCTACAAGGCGATTGCCGAGGGCGGCTGGGTCGGCATCAACGCCGATCCGGAGTTCGGCGGTATGGGCCTGCCGATGACGCTGACCACCGCGGTAGGGGAGATGATGAACTCCGCCTGCCTGTCGCTCGCCCTCAATCCGCTCATGACCCAGGGCCAGATCGAGGCGCTGGAGCATCACGCCTCCGCCGCGATAAAGGAGCTCTACCTGCCCAAGCTCATCGCGGGCGAGTGGACGGGCACGATGAACCTGACCGAGCCGCAGGCGGGCTCCGACGTGGGCGCGCTGCGCTCGAAGGCGGAGCCGAATGGCGACGGGACCTACGCCATCACGGGCCAGAAGATCTACATCTCCTGGGGCGATCACGACGTGGCGGAGAACATCTGCCACCTCGTCCTCGCCCGGCTGCCCGATGGCGTGCCGGGGACGAAGGGCATCTCCCTCTTTCTCGTGCCGAAGTTCATCCCGAACGAGGACGGCTCGCTGGGCGTCGCCAACTCCCTCAAGCCCATCAGCCTGGAGCACAAGCTGGGCCTCCACGGCTCGCCCACCGCGGTGATGGAGTTCGACGGCGCCACCGGCTGGATGGTCGGGCCGGAGCATGGCGGCATGGCCGCGATGTTCACCATGATGAACAACGCCCGCCTCGGCGTCGGCGTGCAGGGCGTCGGCATCGCGGAGGCCGCCTATCAGAAGGCACTCGCCTACGCGCTCGACCGCAAGCAGGGCAAGAGCCCCACGGGCGACACCGGCTCCATCATCGACCACGCCAATGTGCGGCGGAAGCTGATGCACATGAAATCGCTGACGCAGGCGTCCCGCGCGATCTGCCTCGACTGTGCCTTCTCGCTCGACATGGGGCGTGCGACGGAGGGCGAGGAAGCCGCGAAGTGGAAGGCCCGCGGCGCGTTCCTCACGCCCATCGCAAAGGCGTTCGGCACCGATACGGGCTCCGAGGTCTCGGACATCGGCATCCAGATCCACGGCGGCATGGGCTTCGTGGAGGAGACGGGCGCCGCCCAATACGCCCGCGACGTGCGCGTCACCCGGATCTACGAGGGCACCAACGGCATCCAGGCCATGGACCTCGTCGGGCGCAAGCTGATGGACGGCGGTGCCGCGGCTGAGGCGCTGCTGGGCGAGGTCGAGGCGACGGCGAAGGCCGCGCAGAGCGCCCACCCTGATCTCGCGGACGCGCTCCAGGACGCGGGTGAGACCGTGTGCGACGCGCTCGACTGGATGCTGAAATCGGGCATGAACGACCGGTTTGCGGGCTCGCTCCCCTTCCTGCGGGCCTTCGCGCTCGTGCTTGGCGGTCATTACCTGTTGCGCGCGGCACTGGCGGGCGGCGACAGTCATCTTGCGGTCGCACGTTTCCATATCCTCCAGCTCATGCCACAAGCGGCGGCGTTCTGCACCGCGGCCAAGCAAGGTGCCGCCCCGCTCTACACCCTCGACGCGGAGGCGCTGGCCTCCTGACCGGCGGCGGGGGCAACCCGGAAGGACTGCCGATGCTCCGCCTCACTGCCATCGCCCTGTGCCTCGCCACCCCAGCCCTCGCCGATCTGCGGCAGACGGGGCTGGAGGTGGTCACCGGATGGGTCTCCATCATCTCCTCCGCCGATGAGGAGAAGATCGCGCGGACCCTGGCGCCCGAGTACCAGATCCAGCGCGCCGGCGGCGTCGGCTACGACCGCGACGCGTATCTCGCCCACGGCCTGCCAACGATCAGCACCGACACGCCCCCGCGTGTCGAGATCGTGGAGGTCACTGGCGACGAGGACCTCATGGTCATCCGCTGGGCGCTGACGATTGACGCCACCGTCGAGGGAGGTCACATCACCCGGCAGGCACCGCGCCTCACCGTCTTCCGCCGGGAGAACGAGAAGTGGATGGCGGTCGCCCACGCCAATTTTGCCGTGCCGGAGTAGAGATTTGCCCGAAGACGCCGCCAGCCTGATCTGCTTTCCCATCGCCGAACCGCCCGGGGAGGGCGAGATGATCGAGGTGGCGGACGGCATCCTATGGGGCCGCATCCCGCTGCCGATGGTGCTCAACCACATGAACGTCTACGCGCTCGACGATGGCGATGGGTGGACGATCGTGGATACCGGCGTCGATACCTCGAAGACCCGTGCCGTGTGGGAGGCGCTGCTCGCCGGGCCCCTCGCGGGCAAGCCGGTGCGGCGCGTGCTGCTGACCCACCACCACCCCGACCATGTGGGCCTCGTCGGCTGGTTCCAGGCGCGGGGGGCGGAGCTGGTGACGACGCGCACCGCCTGGCTCTTCGCCCGGATGCTGACCCTCGACGTGCAGGAGGCCGCGACGGAGGAGGCGCTGACCTTCTACCGCCGCGCCGGGATGGATGCGGAGCGCATCGCCATCCGCGCCGCACAGCGCCCCTTCAACTTCGCCGATATGGTTCACCCCATGCCCGTCGGCTACACCCGCATCGCGCAGGGCGACACGCTGCGTATCGGGGGGCGCGACTGGACGGTCCATGTCGGCAATGGCCACGCGCCGGAGCATGCGACGCTCTGGTTCGGCGACCTGATCCTCGCGGGCGATCAGATCATCCCCGGCATCTCCTCCAATATCGGTGTCTACCCGACGGAGCCGGAGGCCGATCCGCTCGGCGACTGGATCGAGAGCTGCCATCGCCTCGCAGCTCTCGCCGGGCCGCACCACCTCGCACTGCCGGGCCACAAGCTGCCCTTCACCGGGGTGCCCGCCCGGCTGCGCCAGCTCATCGAGAACCACGAGAACGCGCTGCCGCGGCTGCTGGAGTTCCTCGCGGAGCCCCGCCGCGCGCCCGACTGCTTCCCGCTCCTCTTCAAGCGCACCATCGACGACGGCACCTACGGCCTCGCCCTGGCCGAGACGGTGGCCCATCTCAACCATGTCTGGCACGAAGGACTGGTGACACGAACACTGGCGGAGGACGGGGCATGGCTGTGGAGAACGGCATAGAGACGACGGCGGAAGCGGCGGAGGCCTCGGTCCTCGCGCGCGCTGTGCATACCGGTGGCCAGGACTGTGCGGAGAACGCAAAGAAGCCTGCGAAGCTCGGCACCAGCAAGGGCAAATCGCCTGCCCAGTGGGCCTATGAGCGCATCGCCCTCTACATCCGCAAGTTCGAGGAGACGCTGGACGGCGAGCACGAGGTCGGCATGGGCTTCGTCGGCACCGAGATGGGCGTGATGCATGTCCAGGGCATGGGCTGGTTCGCCCCTGACATCGTCACCTTTTACGGGGTCGATGCGCGCGGTGGAAAGATGCAGCTCATCCAGCACGTCACCCAGCTCAACGTCGCCCTGCGTGCGGCACCCCGCCAGCAGGAGACAGCACGTCGCATCGGCTTCGAGCTCGCGCAGGGGCTGGAAGAGACGGCCTGACTTGCACGCCACGGCGCATCGTGTAAGACGACACCGGTTGCGAACTGGAGAGCACAATGGCCGACAATCACGACAACGAGCATGAGCATGGCTCCATGGACATCGCGGATCAGGAGAAGACGTTCGGCGGCTTCGTGACCTTCTGCATTCGGTCCATCATCGTGATTCTGATTGTGCTGATCTTCCTCGCGATCTTCCGCACCTGATACTGGCGCCACCCCGGACCCGATCCGGGGCCGCGAGGAGATGAACCGACCGCCCCGGACCCGATCCGGGGCCCTTCGGACCATCGTGACCAGACGGTCCCGGCGCTTCGGCCGGGAACATGGCACCTAAGGTCGGCGCGGCGCCCCCTCGCGCATCGGCAGCGCCCGCACGTTGTGGGCAGTCAGCGTTCCGACCTCCTCCCCATCCAGCACGATGCAGCTCAGCTCCCCGCCGAAGACCGCGCCGGTATCGACGGCGATCCGCTGGGGGTAACGCTCCACCTGGTCGTAGACCGTGTGGCCGTGCACCACGGTGAAGGGCAGCGAACCCGCATAGTCGAGCCACCCCTCGCGGATCCACATCAGGTCGTCATCCTCCTGGTCCTCCAGCAGCCGGTCCGGCCGCACGCCCGCGTGGGTGAAGACGTAGTCGCCGATCCGCCGCCACCGCGCGAGCCCGTCTATGAAGTCCATATGCGCGCTCGGCACTGCCTCCGCCGCCGCGTCATGCCAGAGGTCGGAGCGGTCGAGCGTCACCTCCGCGGCGATCTCGATCCCGTAGCTCGCCAGGGTCTCGACGCCGCCGAGCTTCTCGTGCAGCCAGTGATAGCCCTTGTGCCGCCATAGCCGCGGGTCCTGCCAGCCCGGTTGGGTGACGTAGCGCATGAACATCCGGTCGTGGTTGCCGCGCAGGTTGATCCATTCGGGATTGTCCTGCGTGATCAGCCAGTCCACGACGCCGCGGCTGTCCGGGCCCCGGTCCACATAGTCGCCCAGATGGACGATCCGCACCTCGCGCCCCGGATGCTCCGCCCGGTCGCGGGCGATCCAGTCGTGAACCTCGCGCAGCTTCTCGAGCTCGCCGTGGATGTCGCCGATCGCATAGATACGGATGCCGTCGGTCGCCATGTTGCCCCCTTCAAAACGAAGCCCCCGCTCCAAGATGGGGCGGGGGCTCGAAAGACAACGGCCGGATCGCTCCGGCCGGGTCGCTCATGTCGATCTGCTTAAAGGAGACCTTCGCGCTGTGCCTTCTTACGAGCCAGCTTGCGCGCGCGGCGAACGGCCTCGGCCTTCTCGCGGGCACGCTTGACGGAGGGCTTCTCGTAATGCTGCCGGAGCTTCATCTCCCGGAACACGCCCTCGCGCTGCAACTTCTTCTTCAAGGCGCGGAGCGCCTGATCGACATTGTTGTCGCGAACCTGTACCTGCACTTGTCTTCACCACCTTTCAGGTAAAATTGCGGAATTGCAGGAGTGCGCTAGATAGGCGGTTAATCCGCCCATGTCCACCCCCGTAGCCGGGAGCCACCATGACCGATCAGCCGGAAATCGTTGAGACACCGGGCGAAAACCCGCGTGACAGGATCGTGGACGCGGCGTTGCTGCACGTGCCTTTCGACGGCTGGTCGGAAGCAACGCTGAAACGGGCGATCGCCGATTCGGAGGTGGAGCCGGGGCTGGCGCGCAGCCTGTTCCCCCGCGGCGCGGTCGATCTGGCGCTCGCCTTCCACATGCGCGGAGACGAGGAACTCGCAGCGTGGCTCGCCACGGCGGACATGACCGGCATGGGCATGACGGCGAAAATCACGCGGGCTGTCCGCAAGCGCCTCGAACTCATCGAGGGCGAGCGGGAGGCGGTGCGCCGCGGTGCCACGCTCTTTGCCCTGCCGATGCATGCCGCCGACGGGGCGAAGGCGATCTGGAACACGGCCGACACGATCTGGTCCGGCCTTGCCGACGGTTCGCGCGACATCAACTGGTACACCAAGCGCGCGACGCTCTCGGGCGTCTACTCCTCGACGGTGCTCTACTGGCTGGGCGATGACAGCTTGGGCAGCGAGAAGACCTGGGCCTTCCTCGACCGCCGCATCGCCGATGTGATGCGGATCGAGAAGGCGAAGGCCTGGGCGAAGGACACCCCGATGGCCCGCGCCTGGGCCGCAGGACCGGGGCGCCTGCTCGACCGCGTCACCGCACCCAATGTCCGCATGCCGGGGCGCTGGCGCCGCCCCTAAAGTACCGTCCCGGCCACCACGCCGGGACTGTTTGCCTCCATAGGTTCAGAGAAACGAGGGCCGCGGCCGACCTGGAGGGCGCTTGCGGGACCGCTTTGATAGGTCCGAGCTCTCAAGTATCAGCGTCGTTTGTTCGATGCATGACATCCCCAACGCGCCCTCCGTGGGGAGGTCGGGCGCGGCCCGGCGTGGCCGCCGGGCGGAAGATGAAATCTAAGGAATGTCGTCGTCGATATTGGCGCGGCCATCTGCTGCTTGAGGCGACCCTCGGCGCGCGCCCTAGGACGACCACAAAACGCCCTCAGGCCTCCAGCATCCGGCGCAGCAGTTCCACGTCCTCGGCGATCTGGCTGTCGGTGAGCTTGAGCTCTTCCACCTTCTTCACCGCGTGGATCACCGTCGTGTGGTCCCGACCGCCGAACTTGCGCCCGATCTCGGGCAGGCTCTTCGAGGTCAGCATCTTCGCGAGGAACATCGCCACCTGACGCGGCCGCGCGATGGCGCGGGCACGGCGGGCGGACAAGAGGTCGTTCATGCGCAGGTTGTAGTGGTCCGCGACCTTGCGGATGATCTCTTCGATCGTGACTTTCCGCTCCGAGGCGCGCAGCAGGTCGGCGAGGCATTCCTGCGTCATGTCCATGTCGATCTCGCGGCCCACCAGCGAGGCAAAGGCGAAGAGGCGGGTGAGCGCCCCCTCCAGCACCCGCACGTTGGTGGAGATCCGATGTGCGAGGAACTCGATAACACCGTGATTGATCTTCACGCTCGGATGCTGGGCAAGCTGTGTTTCCAGCTTCGACTGCAGGATGCCGAGGCGCAGCTCGTAGTCCGTCGGGTGCAGGTCGGCGACGAGGCCCCATTGCAGCCGCGACTTGATCCGCTCCTCGATCCCCTCGATCTCCCCCGGTGCGCGGTCGGCAGATATGATGACCTGCTTGTTCTGGTCGATCAAGGCATTGAACGTATGGAAAAATTCCTCCTGCGTGGAATCCTTGCCGGCGATGAACTGCACGTCATCGACCATCAGCACGTCGACCGAACGGAACATCTGCTTGAAGCTGATCGTGTCGCGGAAGCGCAGCGCCTGTACGAAGCGGTACATGAACTGCTCGGCAGAGAGATAGAGCACGCGGAAGCCCGGATTTTCCTCCTGCAGCTTCCACGCGATCGCATGCATCAGATGCGTCTTGCCGAGGCCCACGCCGCCGTAGAGGAAGAGCGGGTTGAACGTGACCTCACCCCCCTCGCCGACCCGGCGGGCGGCAGCGTGGGCGAGTTCGTTCGGCTTGCCGACCACGAAACTGTCGAAGGTGAAGCGTGGATCGAGCGGGGAGCCCGGCAGCTCCTCCTCGCCGGTCGCGACGGCCGCCGGTTTCGGCGCACCGTTCTCCTGCTCCACCGCGGCCCGCTGCGGGGTGGCTGGTGCCACGGTGAAGTTGAGGCGGGTGACCTCGTAGCCCTCGCGCACGAAGGAGGAGCGGATGCGCTCGCCATAGTTCCGCTCCACCCAGCGGCCGATGAAGGTGGTGGGTGCCGCAAAGTGCGCGGTGCCGGAATCGATACGGTCAAGCGAGAGCGGGTCGATCCAGCTCTGGTAGGCTTCCTGACCGATCGCAGATTTCATATCCGTGCAAATGCGCCCCCAGGCCTCGATATCAGACATTGTCCGTCCCATTGTCACAATTCGACGTTGGCCGGACCCGGGCGTGCGGAGCCGGCAGGCTTTTGTCCCTCGGGGGCGGTGATGGCCCCCCCTTCGGGTCAGGTTTGTCGCCAGGGCAACGAATGGGCCTTCCACCCGTTCATAGCACCCCTGTGCGCGTCGCCATCCAGGTCTCCCTCAAAACCCTCGGCGACATTGATGCAGCGAACGGAGATGCCTGCTTGCTCCGCCATCTGCGACACCGCGCGGGCGGCGTCGTCAGAACGCGCACCCGAACGGCAGATGAAGAGAATCGTGTCGGGAAGCGTTCCGCCGAACTGGGCGGCCACATCCTCGACGAACTGCGGATTGACGGACATGTCGGGGTAGCTGCGCCATTCGGTCAGCGCCATCCGGTTGCCCGTCGTCCTGAGATCGGGAATGCCGACGAAGGACCATTCCGGCTTCGTCCTGACATCCACGAGCACGGCCGTCGCATCGCCCCTGAGCGCCTCATACGCTTCTGGCGGGGTCATCTGCTCGATCTGCGACACGCCTTGCTCCTCCCGGTCCTTGCGACTCTCGTTCTTGGTCCGCAGAACCTACGCCGAGTCGGAAGCTCAACACAAGAGGAACCGCCCCTGCTAGAGGTCCAATTCCATTTTCAAATTCAAGAGATTAAGTTAACCATAAGTATTGGCTGCACCTACCGGAGCGATCTAAAAAGCCAATACTATGGATACGAAAGCGGCGGGGCTCACCGGCTGAGCAAGGCTACGTGGGGGTCACGATTCGAACAATGGGATCGAAGGGTGAACACCTCCGGCGTCGCGAAGCGTGGCGGAAAAGCCATTGAATGCACTGCAAAAAGAAAGGGCGCATCAGCGGATGCGCCCGACATGCGGCAGGACGGGCCCGACCGGGCCCGCGGGATCATGCCATCGACTTCACGCGGTGCGCGAGGCGGGAGATCTTCCGCGATGCGGTGTTCTTGTGCAGCACGCCCTTCGTGACGCCGCGCATCACTTCCGGCTGGGCTGCCTTGAGCGCCTGCTGAGCGGCGGTCTGGTCGCCACCCGCGATGGCCTCCTCAACCTTCCGCAGGTAGGTGCGGATGCGCGAGCGGCGCGCCTTGTTCACTTCGGTGCGGCGCTCGATCTGGCGCACGCGCTTCTTTGCGGACGGCGAATTTGCCATGTCTGATTCCGGTCTCTTTTTACAAGATGAGCCGCGCTCTTACTCCCGCGGCCCGCGGGTGTCAACGTTCCGTCTTACTGGTCGCGGAACTTCGCCGTGCGCTTCTCCACGAAGGCCGACATCCCCTCGGCCTGATCCTCGGTGGCGAAGAGCGAATGGAACACGCGGCGCTCGAAAAGCAGGCCCTCGCGCTGGGTCGTCTCATAGGCGCGGTTGACCGATTCCTTGACCGCCATCACGGCGAGCTGGGATTTCTCGGCGATCTTTCCAGCGGTCTTCAGCGCCTCGTCCACCAGGTCCTTCGCCGGCACGATGCGGGAGACGAGGCCGGCGCGCTCGGCCTCCTCGGCCTCCATGAACCGGCCGGTGAGGTTCATCTCCATCGCCTTCGACTTGCCCACGATGCGGGTGAGGCGCTGCGTGCCGCCGATGCCGGCCATGACGCCGAGATTGATCTCCGGCTGGCCGAACTTCGCGGTGTCCGACGCAATGATGAAGTCGCACATCATCGCAAGCTCGCAGCCTCCGCCCAGCGCGAAGCCCGACACCGCGGCGATGATCGGCTTGCGGCAGCGGGTGATCGCCTCGGTCTGCGGGGTGAAGTAGTCGGTGCCGAACATGTCGACGAAGGATTTCTCCGCCATCTCCTTCACATCCGCCCCCGCGGCAAACGCCTTCTCCGAGCCGGTGATCACGATGGCGCGCACGTCATCGTCCTTGTCCCACGCTGTGAGCACATCGGCGAGTTCGGTGAGGAGCTGCCCGTTCAGGGCATTCAGTGCGTCGGGGCGGTTGAGCTGGACGAGTCCCACCTCGTCCGTCACCTCGACGATCAGCATCTCGTAGGCCATGCGAATGTCCCTTTTCGGTTGCCTGCGGCGCGTTGTTCCGGGATTTGAAGGCCTCACGGGATGATTGCAAGGTGTTTCAGTCCCTATCTCTGACATCTGGGACAGTGGAAGGAGGAGCGCCCCGACTGCACGTCGCGTGCGATCCCGCCGTCGCAGCCGGGCGTCCGGCAGGCCTCACCCTCGCGCCCGTAGACCGCGAAAGAGTGTTGAAAATAGCCCAGTTCCCCGTCGGCCTGCCGATAGTCCCGAAGCGAGGATCCGCCGGCGGCGATGGCATCCTCCAGCGTTTCGCGGATATGCCCGGCAAGGTCGGAAATCTGACGTCTCGTCAGGTCCCGCGCGAGCCGCAGGGGACTGATCCCGGCCCGCCATAGCGCCTCGCACACGTAGATATTGCCGAGCCCCGCCACGATTCGCTGGTCGAGCAGGGCGGATTTGATCGGCGTCCACCGCCCCTCCAGCTTCTCCGCCAGATACGCCGCCGAAAAGGCGTTGTCGAAGGGCTCCGGCCCCAGCACCGCGATCAGTTTGTGCGCCTCCAGCGCATCCGTCGCGACCAGATCCATCGCGCCGAACCGGCGCGCATCGTTGAAGGTGACGCGGGTCCCGTCCTCGATGTCGAAGACGACGTGGTCGTGCTTCTCAGGCGCGGGGTGATGGTGGTGGAACGTGCCCGGCACGGTCGTCCCCGACGGCCCGGCGATCAGCATCCGCCCCGACATGCCCAGATGCACGATCAGCGTCTCCGCCCGGTCGAGCTCCGCCAGGATGTACTTCGCCCGCCGCCGCAGCCGCGTGACCCGTGCGCCTGTTAGCCGGTCCGCCATTCCCTCCGGAAACGGCCAGCGCAGGTCGGGGCGGCGCACGTCGGCGCGTGTGATCACGCGACCCTCCATCACGGGGACCAGACCCCGGCGCACGGTCTCCACCTCGGGTAGTTCGGGCATCGATCGGACTCGCTCAATCTGAGAAGAGCCCTATCTAAGCCCCTCGCGCGGCAGGCGCAATCGACGCGACCCCACACCGCGCTTTCCAATCCTGCGCCAATCGCTAGGTTGCGGGGCGAAGCGACCGCAGGAGCTCCGCATGGCCGAGACCGAGAAGACCACCCATTTCGGCTATCAGGATGTGCCGGAAGGGGAAAAGGCAGAGCGGGTCCACGGCGTCTTCACCTCCGTCGCCTCGAAGTACGACATCATGAACGACGTGATGAGCGTCGGCATCCACCGCCTGTGGAAGGATGCGATGATGTATTGGCTGGCGCCGCGCCCGCACCAGCACCTCCTCGACGTCGCAGGCGGAACCGGCGACATCGCCTTGCGCTTCCTCAAGCGTGGCGGCGGGCAGGCCACCGTCTGCGACATGACCGAGTCGATGCTGGAGGCCGGCAAGCAGCGGCCCGAGGCGCAGGGTGCCCCGATGGAATGGGTCGTTGGCGACGCGATGACGCTGCCCTTCGCCGACAACAGCTTCGACGCCTACACGATCAGTTTCGGCATCCGGAACGTCACGCGACCCGAGGATGCACTGGCCGAGGCGTTCCGCGTCCTCAAGCCCGGCGGCCGCTTCCTGTGCCTGGAGTTCAGCCAGATCCCCAACGACCTGCTGCAACGGCTCTACGACGCCTACTCCTTCAACGTAATCCCGGCGATGGGGCAGGCGATCGCGCAGGACCGCGAGAGCTATCAGTATCTCGTCGAGTCGATCCGCAAGTTCCCCGATCAGGAGAGCTTCGCCACCCTGATCCGGCAGGCGGGCTTCGAGAACGTGCGCTACCGCAATCTCTCCATGGGGATCGCCTGCCTGCACAGCGGGTGGAAGATTTGAACCCTGTTTCCAACCTCTGGCGACTGATCCGGACTGGCGCCACCTTCCAGCGGACCGGTGCCCTCGATTATGCCATGCGCCAGTTCGGGGCGCCCGGCAGCCTGCGGATCACCGCGAAGGTCCTGATGTGGCCGGTGCAGTGGCTGGGCGAGCGGGGCGATCCGACACAGCCGCCCGTCGTGCGCGCGATCACGGCACTCGGCCCCTCCTACATCAAGTTCGGGCAGATCCTCTCCACCCGCCCCGACGTGACCGGGCCGGAGCTGAGCCTGGAGCTCAAGATCCTCCAGGACAAGCTGCCACCCTTCCCGATGGCCGCCGCGCGGCGCGAAGTGGAGCGCGAGCTCGGCGCGCCGGTCGAGGCGCTGTTCATGGAGTTCTCGGAACCCGTCGCAGCCGCCTCCATCGCTCAGGTCCACCGCGCCCGCCGCGCTGATACGGGTGAGGAGGTGGCCGTGAAGATCCGCCGCCCCGGCATCGCCCGCGCCTTCGACCGCGACATCCAGGCGTTCTACTTCGTGGCGCGGACCATCGAGCTCCTTGCGCCCAAGGCCCGGCGGCTGAAACCGACCCAGGTCATCGCCCACTTCCACGGCGTCGTGAAGCAGGAGCTCGATTTCCGCCTCGAAGCCTCCGCCGCCGCCGAGTTCGGCGCGAATGTCGAAAAGGACGAAGGCTTCCGCATCCCGCAGGTCGTCTGGCCCCTGTCGTCCGAGACAGTGCTGACCTCGCAATGGGTGGGCGGTATCCAGATGGGTGATCTGGAGGCCTTGCGCGCCAGCGGCATCGACATGAATGCGATGGGCGCGCGCGTCGTCCAAGTCTTCCTCAACCACGCCCTGCGCGACGGCTACTTCCACGCCGACATGCATCAGGGCAACCTCAAGGTCGGGCCCGACGGCGACCTGATCGCCCTCGACTTCGGCATCATGGGCCGGATCGACGCCTATACCCGCCGCGTCTTCGCCGAGATCGTCTACGGCTTCCTGCGCCAGAACTACCGCCGCGTGGCCGAGGTGCATTTCGAGGCGGGCTATGTCCCCCCCGATCGCGACATCGACGAGTTTGCCCAGGCGCTGCGCACAGTGGCCGAGCCGATCTTCGGGCAGGATGCCTCCCGCATCTCGATGGCGAAGCTCCTCGCCCACCTCTTCGACGTGACCGAGCGCTTCGGGATGGAAACGCAGACCCAGCTCATCCTGCTGCAACGGACCATGGTGGTGGTGGAGGGGGTGGGCCGCTCGCTCGACCCGCACATGAACATGTGGCAGGTCGCGCGACCGGTGGTGGAGCGCTACATACGCGACAATCTCGGCCCCCGCGCGGTGGCCCGCGATCTGGCGGAGACGGTGCGCATCCTCTCCCGCTTCGGGCCGCTGCTCCCGCGCATGGCCGAAGCCGCGCTGATCCGCACCAACAACCCGGTGGAGGGCGAGGACGATCCGCGCCCCCGGCGGCGCTCCCGCCGCCGGGGGCGCGCGGCCTGGGCGCTGGCCGGGATGGCGCTGGGTGCTGCGATCGCGCTCACCTCCGTCTGGCTCGCGCAAGTGCTTTGAGCTCGGCTGCCAGCGCCAGGCGGTAGGCGGCGTCCCCACGCTCGATCCGCCACTGACAGTGGCACGCCATCCGCCAGTGCATCGCGGCCCGTACCGGGGGCGGGGGCAACGGGCCGTAGGCCGCTGCGAAGGCCCGCATTGCCTCCCTGCCCAGTACCCGACCTCGGCCGAGGAGCTGCATCGCGGGCGACAGGAACAGCATCACGTCATGCGCTGCCGGGCCCGCCGCCGGGCACTGCCAGTCGATCAGGATCAGCCCTCCAGCAGCGTCGATCAGATTGCCTGGCGCGGGATCGCCATGCAGCAACGCACGCCCTGCCAGCCGCACCGCCGGCGGAGCCAGCCGCCCGAGGCTCCGGTCGCGGCACCGGGCGAGAACGGCATGCCCCTCCCCCACGGGATCGCGCCCGCGCGCCGGCAGCCCCTTGGGTATGGGCATGTCATGCAGTCGCCGTAGCAGACGCGCGGCGGCAACCGCATCGCCATCCCAGAGCCGCCCCTCTACATAGGTGGTGAGGATGGCACCGCCCGCGAGCCCTGGCTCCCACCCCGCGAGCTCCGGCGCAAGGCCAGTCCCGGCGAGCGCCTCCACCGCCCGCCGTTCGGCCGCCGGATCTCGTGGAAACAGGAGCGCCGGATCGCCCGACGGGTGGCGCAGCGTCAGCAGCCGCCCGCGGCTCCGCACCCGCCAGGCGCAATTCGTCCGCCCGCGCGGCAGGCGCTCCACGGCCTCCACGGACCAGCCCCGGGACCGCAAGGCGGAGAGCAGCGCCTGCGGCGTCACTCGACGATCAGCTTGACCTGCATGCCGGGCGCCACCGCCTGACCGGCATCGAGTCGGTTGATGAGGCGGAAGTACTGCTCCGCCGCCCCCTCGACCCTCATCCGGCGGACCAGCGCGGGCACGTTCTCCCCCGCGCGCACCGTATGGACCTCGATCCGGCGGGGCGCGAGATCGCCGCGCTGTGCCTCCGGGATCGGGCCGAGGCTCTCGACCGAGGCGCGCAGCCGCTCCAGCGTACCCGCATCCTGTTGCGGCGCGCCGATCACGAAGCGGGCGACGCGGTCGGGCAGCACGATGGCATAGAGTTCCTGCTCGACGATGGTGCCGTCGAAATCCAGCGTCATGTCGATGCGCGCGGCAGGCTGCCTGCTGATCGTGACGGTCTGTGGCCGTTCAGGCAGTGCGGTCAGCAGCGTCGGATCGATCTCCGCCAGCAGATCCACGGCGTAGGACTGTGGCGAGCGTCCACGGTCGCGCGGCACCACGTCGAAGAGGACGAAGGAGCCGGTCTCGCTCTCGGCCAGCACGGCGCCGGGACCCAGATAGGGCAGGAAGCCGTCCGGCAGCACGAAGGACACGTCCAGCGCCGGATGAAGCCAGCGCCCCCCGCGCACGAACCCGTTCTCCCCGGTCTCGCCCCAGACCGCACCGTCGATGGCCGCGAGGTGATCGGCCCGCTCCTGCGCGCCGTTCCCCGCGGCGGATGCAAGGCGCTGCGCCTCTTCCTGCCGCGTACCGGTGCTGGGATGGCTGGCGAGGAAGTCGACCTGCTCCATCATCCGCGCCGCGCCGAAGGACTGCGCCCGCGTCCCGGAATAGTCGCTCATCGCGGTCAGCAGGCGCGCCTGCCCCCGCGGGTCGTAGCCCGAGCGCACCATCAGGTCGAAGCCGATCCGGTCGGCCTCCAGCTCCTGCGAGCGCGAATAGGCGGCAAGGCCGCTCAACGCGTTCTCCAGCGTGTCCTGCGCACGCTCCGCCGCGCGATCGGGGTCCGAGATCCGCCCGGCGACGGCCCAGCCGTTCTCTATGTCGCGCGCGGCCTGCTGCTGGCGTGCGCTGAAACTTTCGTTGTGGCCTGCGGCGAGATGTGCGATCTCGTGCCCGATCACCGCGGCCAGCTCCGCCTCGTCGTTGGCGAGCGTCGCGATCCCGCGGGTGACGTAGACGCTGCCCCCCGGCACGGCGAACGCGTTCAGCTCTCCGCTGTCCAGCAGTCGGAACCGCCAGCGGGCCGCCTGGGCGTCGCGGGTCTGCGCCGCGATGCGGCTGCCGATATCGCGAACATGCGTGGCCAGCGGGCCGGTCTCGATCACGCCGCCGTACTGCGCGATCAGGAACTCCTCCTCGCTGGACAGTCCGGCGAAACGGTTCTGGTTCCACGCATCATCCGACGCGCAGGCACCAAGCACGAGCAGTGCGAGCACGGCAAGGAGCCGGTGGACCATGGGACAACTCCGTCGGGAGGTTTCAGCCCTTCTTACGTAAAGCGTTGCGTCGCGCTGCAAAAGGGCGCATTTGGACACGAGGCCCTTGGCGGTCCGGCCCCGTGGCTCAACTGGATAGAGCAGCCCCCTCCTAAGGGGCAGGTTGCAGGTTCGAATCCTGCCGGGGTCACCACCGCCCTGTGTCGGGAGGACATCATGACCGAGCGGGAGAAGATGCTCGCGGGCCTACCCTACCGCGCGGGCGACGCGGAACTCGCAGCCATGCGGGCGCACGCCCAGCGGCTGATGAAGCGCTACAACGCGACCACCCTCGACGATGGCGACCTGCGGCGCGAGATCCTAAGCGATCTCCTCGGCTCGCTGGGTCCGCGCGGCGCGATCCGGGCGCCGTTCTTCGTCGACTACGGGCCGCATATCCATGTGGGCGCCGACGTTTTCCTGAATTTCGGCTGCGTGCTGCTGGATGTCTGCGAAATCCGGATCGGAAACGGCACCGAGATCGGGCCGGGGGTGCAGATCTATGCGGCCGACCACCCGCGTGAGGCCCAGATCCGGGCGCAGGGCCTGGAGTGCGGCAAGCCGGTCGTCATCGGGCGGAACGTCTGGATCGGGGGGCACGCGATCCTCGTGCCGGGTGTCACCGTGGGCGACGATGCCATCATCGGCGCGGGCAGCGTGGTGACGCGGGACGTGCCCGCCGGGGCCACCGTCGCCGGAAACCCCGCCCGTCCGATCTGAGCGTTCGTTGCATCGAAGGGGCGACGCCACGTCACTGGTGCGGCGCGTACGGCGTGGCAGATGGTGCAGCATCGTCTCACCAGTTGCAGGAGTTGCCCATGCTGTCCGGTTTCATCGCCATCAACGCCACGCTGGCGGGTCTCACCCTCGGGCTCGCCGCCGGAACGGCCCTTGCTGTCGGGGCGCATGGCGCTCTGGCGCTCGATCCGCGGAAAGCGCGGTGATGATCAATCCGGTCCGCCTCGCCGCCAATGCCGCGGCCCACACGGCCGCAGGCGCCGTCTTTGGCGTCGTCCTGGTCCTCGCCGCCTGTACGGTGGCCCGGACCGCGAAGGTCACGCTGGTGGGGCCGACGGGGTCGGGTCGACGGGCAGAGCCGCCAGCCCCGGTGCCGCTCGTGCCCGCTGAGGACTAGAGCCCCTCCGGCTGGCCTACTACGACGAAGGTGAGCGCTTCCGGATCGAGCAGGCGCTCGGCCACCCGCGCCAGATCTTCCAGCGTCACCGCCTCGATCAGCTCGTTGCGGTTCAGCGTGTAGTCGATCGGCAGCCCCGCGTCCTGCAGCCCGACGAGGATCCGCGCGATGCTCGCATTGCTGTCGAAGCGCAGCGGGTAGGCCCCTGTCAGGAAGCGCTTGGCGTCGTCCAGCTCCTCCGCCGTTACGCCCTCTACCCGCATCCGTGACCACTCCCCGCGCACGATGTCGATGGCCTCCGCCACCGTGCCGTTCGCGGAGGCGACGGAGCCTAGATAGAGCGGCCCGTCCTCCAGCGTCGCGAGGAAGGTGGAGATGCCGTAAGTCAGACCCCGCTCGATCCGCACCTCCTCCGTCAGGCGCGAGGTGAAGCCGCCCCCGCCCAGGATGTGGTTCAGCACGAAGGCCGGCACGAAATCCGGATCGTCGCGCGCGATGCCGGAATGGCCGAACAGCGCCTGGCTCTGCGGGCTCGGCAGCGGAACCACGATCGTATCGCCGGTAAAGCGCAACTCGACCGGATCTGGCACGCGTCCGCCGCCCTCGGGCAGACCGTCGAGCATGGTATCCACCAGCTCCGACGCCTCCTGCGCCGTCACGTCGCCGACCACCGCGATCATCGCGGCATCGCGGGTGATCACGCGCTGATGCGTTTCGCGCAGAACCTCGACGGTCATGCCCGCGATGCTGGCGGGGGTCCCGTCGGTCGGCCGACTGTAGGGATGGCCCGGAAAGGCGAGGTCGAAGAAGGTGCGCGAGGCGATCTCGTCCGGGTCAGTCTCGTTCGAGCGCACGATGGAACTCATCTGCGCCCGCAGCCGGTCTACCGCATCCGCATCGAAGCGCGGTTCGGTGAGCGCGAGGTTCACTAGTTCCGCAACCTCGATCCTGTTCTCCCGAAGCATGGTGGTGGAGATCGAGAACCGCTCCCGCGACGTGTCGAATCCCATGCGGGCGGCCAGCTCTTCGGCCGCGCGGGCGAAGCCACTGGCGTCATAGGGCCCCGCGCCCTCGTTCAGGAGGCCCGCAACCATCATCGCGGCCCCCTCGTAACCCTCGGGGTCGAGCGCCGCACCCCCGTCGACGATCACCTCGACGCTGACGATCGGGATCGTGTCCTCCTGCTGAAGCCAGAAGGTCAGGCCCCCGGGCGTCGTCACCTCCTCGATCTCGATCTGAGCGGTGGCGGCAAGCGGGACGAGCAGGGCAGCGGCGGTCAGGAGCGCCCGGATCATTCCGTCACCTCCGGCTCGCCGATCCTCAGCTCGGCCGTGACCGATGCATTCTCGTCGAAGACCTCGCGCGCCGCCTCGACGACGTCCTCCGCTGTCACCTCCGCCAACACGTCGGGCCAGGCGAGCACGTCGTCCACCGTGAGGCCCGAGGTCAGCGCCGTGCCGAAGGCGCGCGCCAGCCCCTGCTGATCGTCGCGCGAATAGATCTCGGACGCCGCGATCTGCGTCTTGATCCGGGCGAGGTGTTCCAGATCCGGCCCATCCTCGAGGAACCCGGCGATCGCCTCGTCCATCGCCGCTTCGGCCTCCTCCAGCGAGATACCGGCGGTCGGTACCACGAACACCCCGAAATTCGCACTGTCGAGCGCCGTCCCGTTGTAGAACGCCCCGCTGCTCACCGCGATCTGCTGCTCCAGCTCCAGCGACTGAGATAAGACGGAGGTGATCCCTCCACCCAGAAGCTCCGCGAGGATCGTGAGAGCGGCCGCATCCTCCTGCGCTCCCTCATCCCGCTCGGGCGCGATGTAGTTGCGCAGCACGTAGGGCTGGCGTACGCGCGCATCCTCGACGATCACGCGTCGGGCGGCCGCCTGCACGGGCTCGCGCGGGCGCACGCGCTCGGGCAGGTCGTCGGACGGCTCCAGAGGGCCGTAATGCTCCTCGGCCAGCGTCACGACTTCATCCAGCGTCACGTCGCCCGCCACGATCAGGATCGCGTTGTTCGGCGCGTAGTACCGTGCGTAGAACTCCAGTGCGTCCTCGCGCGTCAGGTCGCGGATCTCGTGCTCCCACCCGATGATCGGGATGCCGTAGGGGTGGTTCTGATAGAGAGCCGCATTGCGCTGCTCGCCCAGGATCGCGCCGGGATTGCTGTCCACCCGGCTCTTGCGCTCCTCCAGGATCACTGCGCGCTCGGGGCGCCAGACCTCTTCGGAGATCACGAGGTCGCGCATTCGGTCGGCCTCCATCTGCATGACAAGGTCGAGCCGGTCCGCCGCGATGCGCTGGAAATAGCCGGTGTAGTCCCAGGAGGTGAACGCGTTGTCCTGCCCGCCGTTGGCCGCGATGATCTGGGAGAACTGACCCTCCGGGATCTCGTCGGTCCCCTTGAACATCAGGTGTTCGAGGTAGTGCGCGATGCCAGACTTGCCCGGCGGCTCGTCCGCCGCGCCGACGCGGTACCATACCATGTGCGTGACGACCGGCGCGCGATGGTCCGGGATGACGACGACCTCCATCCCGTTGTCGAGTGTGTGGGTCGAGACCTCGCTCTCCTCCGCCGCCCAGAGGGCGCCGGGAAGGAGCGCGAACGCGGCAAGCAGGCTGGACAGGCGCATCAAGGGCTTACTCCGTGTCGATTGACGCAAGATCGAGAGATGGCCTCCCCTGCCGACCGGACAACCCCGCGGGCTATTGCGTCGCGGTCTCTTGATCGAGGGGCGCGACCGGGGTCACGGCATCGGGATAGACCTCGCGCAGGCGCAGGACCTCGGCGACGGGGTCGAGTTGCTGATCGCGATAGGGGTTTGTGAAGCTGGCGATCGCGCGGCCCACGGGACCGTCGTCGCGCCCGTCGACGAGCTGCTGGTGTTCCGCCTGAACCTGTGCCCGGATGTCCCCGGGCACGTCGGTGGCACCAGCGGCGGCGAGGAGCGCCCGTTCGCCCGCGCTCGCGCTCGCACCCGCCCCGCCGGGTGCGGCACCCAGTGCCTCGGCCACCAGCGTGTCGACCTGCGGCTCCACCCGGCTCGGCGCACCCGGGCGCGGGGCGGGCAGGGCACGGATGTCCGACGGCACCTCAAGCGGCGCGCGCTCGATCACCAGGAACTCGTCAGGGCCGCCCGCGCGCACGTTGAGCCGCTCGAAGAGGCTCCGCTCCTCGTCCACATCGTCGCCGCAGGCCGTGAGCGTCAGGGCAGCCGCCGTCAGCAGTCCCGCACGCAGTAGTGTCGTCATCCGTCCCATGCCCGATCCATACGTTGTTCGCCCCGGCCCGTCACGCCTTATCCTGCGTCCGTCCGCTGACCACGATCAGCAGCGCCGCCCCGGCGAAGATGAACACGTCCGCCACGTTGAACGTGTAGGGATTGCGGATGCCGCAGCAGCTCATGTTGAGGTAGTCCGCCACCGCACCGTATTGCAGGCGGTCCCAGACATTGCCGATCGCCCCGCCGATGACGAGGCCGCAGCCCACCGCCATCCACAGGCCCGACTGCTGCCGGCCCCACCAGATCAGCCAGCCGCAGATGCCGACCGCGATCGCGATCAGGATCCAGCGCGCCGCGTCGTCGTTCCCTGCAAAGAGCCCGAAATTGATCCCCCGGTTCCAGCCCATCGCGAAGTTCAGGTACGGGTCCACCACCTCGATGAAGCCCCGCTCCCGCAGGTTCAGCCAGTGTACGATCCACACCTTCGACAGGCGGTCGAGCGCGAAGGCGATGAGTGCCACGATCAGGATGCGCTTCAGGGCCAAGGCGTCCTCCGGTTTGCGAGCCCGCAGATTGCCCGCCGAAGTGCTCGGGTCAAGGGCCGGGGTCAAGGGGATCGCCGCGGCGGGTCGGCCTCCGGCGGGCGTATTTGACGGAAAGATGAAGATCAGTGCCGGAAATGGCGCATCCCGGTGAGGACCATGGCGAGCCCCGCCTCGTCGGCCGCCGCGATGACCTCCTCGTCGCGCATCGAGCCGCCGGGCTGGATCACCGCCGTCGCCCCTGCCGCCGCCGCCGCGAGCAACCCGTCCGCGAAGGGGAAGAAGGCGTCGGAAGCAACCACCGCGCCCTTGGCGAGCGGCATGTCGAGGCCCAGAACCTCGGCCATATCCCCCGACTTGCCGGCCGCGATGCGCGAGCTATCCACACGGCTCATCTGGCCGGCCCCGATGCCCACCGTCGCGCCGTCCTTCGCATAGACGATGGCGTTCGACTTCACGTGCTTCGCCACACGCCAGGCAAAGAGCAGATCGGCGAGCTCCGCCTCCGACGGCTGCCGCTTCGTGACCACCTTCAGGTCCGCCGCAGCGATCCGTCCCGCGTCGCGATCCTGCACGAGGTAGCCGCCCGCCACCTGCTTCCACATGGGCCCCGGCGCCGCCGGATCCGGCAGGCCCTCGGTGAGCAGCAGTCTGAGGTTCTTCTTCTTGCTGAAAATATCCACAGCGTCGTCGTCTGCGCCGGGCGCGATCACCACTTCGGTGAAGATCCCGGTGATCGCCTCAGCCGTCTCCGCATCCAGCGGCCGGTTCAGCGCAACGATCCCGCCGAAGGCCGAGGTGCGGTCGCAGTCGAAGGCGCGTGCGTAAGCCTCCGCCAGCGTCGCTCCCGTCGCCACACCACAGGGATTGGCGTGCTTGATGATGGCACAGGCGGGCGCGTCGCCGCCGAACTCCGCCACCAGTTCGACCGCCGCGTCGGTGTCGTTGATGTTGTTGTAGCTCAGTTCCTTGCCCTGGATCTGCCGCGCGGTCGCCACGCCCGGCCGGGCGGAGCCGTCGGTGTAGAAGGCCGCCCGCTGGTGCGGGTTCTCGCCGTAACGCAGGGTCTGTGCGAGCCGTCCGGCCACGGCGCGGCGCTCCGGTACCTCGACGCCCACGGCCTCCGCCATCCAGCCTGAGACCGCGGCGTCATAGGCCGCGGTCCGCGCATAGGCGCGCTGGGCCATCGTCTTGCGAAAGCCGATGCCGGTCTGGCCGTCCTTGGTCCCCAGTTCCTCCAGCAGCGCCGGATAGCTTTCGGGGTCCACGATCACAGTCACGTCGCCGTGGTTCTTCGCCGCCGCGCGGATCATCGCGGGGCCGCCGATATCGATGTTCTCGATACAGGTCTGGTAGTCCGCGCCGGCGGCCGCCGTCTCCTCGAACGGATAGAGGTTCACGACCAGGAGGTCGATCGGTGCGATCCCGTGCTGCTCCATCGCCGCGCGATGCCCCGCATCGTCGCGCAGGGCGAGGAGCCCGCCATGGACCATCGGGTGCAGCGTCTTCACCCGCCCGTCCATCATCTCCGGAAAGCCGGTCAGGTCGCTCACATCGCGCACCTCAAGCCCTGCCTCGCGCAGCGCCTTTGCCGTCCCGCCGGTGGAGATCAGCTCCACACCCCGTCCCGCAAGCTCACGTCCCAGCTCCACCAGCCCCGTCTTGTCGGACACCGAAATCAGGGCGCGGCGCAGCGGCGCGAGGTCTTTGGTCATGGGAAGGTCCTTCAGTCAGCCAGGTCGCGGCGCGCCGGCCCGTCCTCCTCGACCCGCCGGAACGCCCAGTTGATGCGGCTCGCATAATCCATCGCCTCGGCGGTGACCACGATTTGTTGCGTCAGCCGCGGGTTCAGTCGTCGCCGGTCAAGATAGGTGGACGGCTCGAGGCTCAGCTCGCCCCCCGACTGGCGGAACACCCAGACCTCGCCGGAGGGCAGCGCGAGGCTTACCGCTTCCCCGCCGAGGTCGAGCGAGGTCTCCACGTCCGGGTGGATGTGGAAGCGCGTGCGCCACGGCAGCGTGCCCTGCTCCCGCCGGCGGGCAAAGCGCGCCCGCTCCCGGCTCGACTGGGCCGAGAGCGTGTCCTCCCCGCGCAGGTCGCTGCCATCGGGGCTCATGAAGAGCCGCCGCTCGTGATGCAGGCCGAAGCCCGCCGAGTAGCCGTCATGGGTGCCGAGCGCCCAGAAGCCGGAGCGATCCACCGCCCGCTCCACCGCCACCACCTGCGGTCCTTCGGTGAGCGTCGCGCCGTCCGCCCGGCCGAAGACGTTGAGCGGCGTGAACTGCGCCATCGGGCTCGCGTCGATCTCCACCGTCGAATGGGCCGCTGTCTCCCGCGCCCGCTCGCGCCAGTCGGCGCCGAACGCATCGCCGGGGCCCTGGTTCACGATCAGCGGACGACGGCCCGAGGTCATCTCGAAGGACAGCGTGCCGGCATGGGAGCGCAGCCCGTCCGGGCCGCTCGGCGGAGCAGCCGCATCCATCACCACCACCGTCCGGCCGGAGGCGAGGCGCGCATAGCCCATCATGGTCTTGGCCCGTTCGGCGGAGCGCACGCCGCTCTCGGCAAGGCTCAGATCGAGCAGCCCCTCCGCCCCGCGACCGCCGCCGTTGAACCGCGCGAGCGCCCCGTCGCCCAGCCGGAGGCCGCGCAGCGTCGGTGCGATCCGCTCGATGGCGTCGAGATGCGCCTGATCGGGGGCGTGCCCGGCCTCCCGCTGGGCATGGGCGGCCCAGATCAGCGCAGTGAAGACCTCCAGCAGCTCCTCCGGGTTGCGGGAGCGGACGCCGCCATCGGGTCCGAGGCTTGCGCAGGCCTTCGACAGCCCGCGGCGCGCGCCCTTCAGCAGGCCCTCCGCCCCCTCCAGCGAGATCGCGGCGTAGATCAGCCCGGTCAGCGCCTCGATCCGGGGCAGGCCTTGCGCGGCATCCGGCCACGCATGGGCGAGATATGCGACCTGCCGGCCGAGGCTCTTGAAGAACTTGTGGCTCTCCGCCCGCTCCCGCCCCTTCAGCACGAAGGGCGCGTGGCTGATCCAGCGGATCAGGCGGCGGCCCGTCAGATGCGGATACCAGCCCGGTCCGCGCGCCGCACCGTAGCGGTCGATCCAGAGCCACAGCCATTCCTGCGCCAGCGCGCGCGCCTTCGGATCGGTGGCCGCGGCGAAATCGTCGAGCCATTCGAAGCCGTGCACGGCGAAGGTGAAATGGATCGAGGGTTGCGGGACGTCCCAGATGGTGAGGTTCGGCGCCTCCACCAGCTCGCCGTTGAACAGGAAGTTCCCGGCCTCCATCTGCCGCGCGCGGGCTGCGGAGCCGATGGCCCGCGGCTCGGGCTGCGTCGTGATCGCCTTGATCCGCCCGGCGAGCGCCGACCGCCACGCCTGCAGCTTGTTGTCCGCGGCGCGTGCGCGTGTGCCAAGGGAGGATCGGGCCATGTCCGGTGCCGTCAATCTGAGCGATAGGCGCACCGAACCGCGGCACGCGCTCCTGTCATGCCTCGTTTCGCGGCAGGGGTGCAAGCACGCGGGGGGCGGAAAGCCGCCGATGCCCCCAAGGCTTATGTCCTCAAATCGTGTTGGTGCAGAAGTGTCGCGATTTGTTGCGTAAAGGCGACATCTCCCAGTCAGGTCGATGCGGCGCCGGACCGACGAAACCGCGCGACCCAATCCTCTGCTTGCGCGAGCTCGATGCCGAGATCCTTAGCGGCTTTAAGCGCGAGCGACACATCGCTTCGTCCCGGTTCGAGGTCCATGAGGAGGGATAGGTGTCGAAAGCGGGCTGCCGGGAAAGCGTTGAAGAATGGCCCCAGCTCCGCGTGAGGCATGTCGAAATGCTCCATCAGGCCACGCCGGATCGTCATCTCATCGTGACCGGAGACAGTCAGCCGCTTGGCATAAGCGAGCGCGCTTTCGCCTGTTTCCGGCGTCATCCGACCCGCCGCAGCCGCGCGATGTAGAACCCGTCCATACCGCCCCGCTCGGCCCAGTAATCGGGCCGCAGCCGCAGCGCCCCCTCGACCACCCAGTGTGCCTCGCCGCCCAGCGCCTCCGCGTCGATCGGGTCGAGCGACCACTCCGGATGCTTCTCCAGGAACCGCGCCACGGGTACTTCGCCCTCGGAGGGGAGCAGCGAGCAGGTGCAGAACACCAGCCGCCCGCCGGGCCGGACCCACTCCGCCGCCCGCTCCAGCAGATCGCGTTGCAGAGCGGTCAGTGCCTTGTTCTCCTCCCCGGTCTTTACGAAGGGCAGGTCGGGGTGCCGCCGGATCGTCCCGGTCGCCGTACAGGGCGCATCGAGCAGTACCGCGTCGAAGGGCGCGTCCGGCCGCCATGTCAGCGCATCGGCCTCTACGATCTCCGCCGCGAGCCCGGTGCGCGCGAGGTTCTCCCACACCCGCTTCAGCCGCGCGCCACTCACGTCGAGCGCCGTGACCTCGGCCCCCGCGGCGGCGAGCTGCATTGTCTTGCCCCCGGGTGCCGCGCAGAGATCGAGCACCCGCTCACCGGCCACTGCCCCCAGCACCCGCGCGGGCAGGGCGGCGGCCGCGTCCTGCACCCACCACGCGCCCTCGGCATAGCCGGGCAGAGCGCTCACCTGACCGCCGTCGATCCGCCGCGAGCCGGTCGGCAGGTCCACGCCCGGCAGCCCCTCCACCGGTGCGCGCAGCGTCAGGTCGAGCGACGCGCCCGCCGCATGCGCCGCCTCCATCGCCGCGACGCCTTCCTCGCCGTACGCGCGCACCAGCGGCTTGCGCAGCCAGTGCGGCAGGCGCTGGGGCTCCATCTCGGCCCAGATCTCTGTGCCTTCACGGCTCACGTTCCGCGCGACGGCGTTCACCAGCCCCTTCAGGTGCTGCGTCTTCCGGTTCGCCCGTAGCGCGTTCACCGCCGCATCCACTGCGGCGTGCGGGGCAACGTTCTCCACCAGCATCTCCGCCGCCGCGATGCGCAGCGCGTGCATCGCCCGCGCTGGCGGTCGCTTGCCGAGGAACTGGTCGAGCAGGACGTCCAGCGGCTCCAGATGCCGCAGCACGGTCAGCGCAAGCGCCTGCGCCCGCGCCCGCTCCCCCGGCTCCAGCCGCTCGAGCCGCGGCAGCAGGTCCGACAGCATCCGTCGCTCCCGCAGCACGCCGTCGAGCAGGTCCGCCGCCGCCAGCCGTGCCGCGAGCCCCGGCGCCAGCTTCGGCGCGGCCTGCGTCCGGCTCACCGGGTGCGCCGGACGGTGGGGATGGAGCTCTGGCGGGGCACCGCGCCGGTAAAGGCGGGGTCGTCGGAGAGTTTCATGAGGGCGTCGATCCGGTTGTTCACGTTGGGATGGGTGGAGAACAGATTGTCCGCCCCGCGTCCAGACAGCGGATTGACGATGAACATGTGCGCGGTCGCCGGGTTGGCCTCCGCCGTCTCCATCTCCCGCACCTTGGCGCCGCCCGCGATCTTGCGCAGCGCATTGGCCAGTCCCATCGGATCCCGCGCGATGATCGCGCCCTGCTTGTCCGCAGAATACTCCCGCGTCCGGCTGATCAGCATCTGGATCAGCATCGCCGCAACCGGCGCGAACAGCGCCGCGATCAGCACGCCGACGATGCCCAACGGGCCCCGGTCGCGCCCGCCACCGCCGAAGAAGAGCCCGAACTGCGCCAGCATCGAGACCGCACCACCCACCGTGGCGGCCACTGTCATGATCAGCGTGTCGCGGTTCTTGATGTGGGCGAGCTCATGCGCCATCACGCCGCGCAGCTCCTCCGTCGTCAGCAGCCGCAGGATGCCGGTGGTCGCCGCGACCGCGGCATTCTCCGGATTGCGTCCAGTGGCAAAAGCGTTCGGCTGCTCTTCCCGGATCAGGTAGATCTTCGGCATCGGCATGTCGGCATTGCGCGCCAGCTCCTCGACCATGTCGAAAAGCTCCGGGATGGATTGCCGCGTGACCGGCTCCGCATGATGCATCTTCAGCATCGCCTTGTCGGAGTTCCAATAGGCGAACGCGTTCGTACCCAACGCGAACAGGAAGGCGATCGCCATCCCGCCCGTCCCGCCCAGCAGGTACCCCACGCCCATGAAGAGGGCCGTCATCGCGGCAAGCAGCATCCCGGTCTTGACGTAGTTCATCGCTCTCACCCTTGCGGGGCGTCGCCCGCGGAACATATGCAGGTCAAACCGACCTGCCTTCGAGGGAGATATAAGATGACCGACGATCCCGAAAAGAAGCGCCGTCTGTCAGAGGCCGCCGCGCGCGCCCTCGCCGAAGCCGAGGAGCGCAAGAAGAAGGCGAAGCCACTGGATCTGCCCGAGGAGCTTGGCGGCCGCGACGGGCCCGAGCCGATCCGCTACGGCGATTGGGAGAAGAAGGGACTGACGTCCGACTTCTAACTCATCTACAAGAGTTCGAAAATTCATACATAAGACTGGGGAGGGTCCCATGAACGCCCACGTCAAGCTCGCGAACCAGCAGCTCTACACAACCAAGTCCTATATCAACGGGGAATGGGTGGACGGCGACGGGGGCAAGACCTTCGACGTGACCAACCCCGCCAATGGCGAGGTAATCGCGCAGGTCGCCGATCTGGGCCGCCCCGAAGTGGCGCGCGCCATCGACGCCGCCGATGCCGCCCAGGCTGGCTGGGCCGCAATGCTCGCCGCCGACCGCGCGAAGCTCCTGATGAAGTGGTACGACCTCATCATGGACGCGCAGGAGGATCTTGCCACCCTCATCACCGCCGAGATGGGCAAACCGATCAAGGAGGCCCGTGGCGAGGTCGCCTATGGCGCTTCCTTCATCCAGTGGTTCGCGGAGGAGGCGAAGCGCATCTACGGCGACACGGTGCCCCAGCACCAGGCCGACAAGCGCATCGTCGTCATCAAGCAGCCCGTGGGCGTCGTGGGCTCGATCACGCCGTGGAACTTCCCGCTCGCCATGATTACCCGCAAGCTCGCCCCCGGCCTCGCCGCCGGATGCTGCTGCGTCGCGCGCCCCGCGGAGCTCACACCGCTCACCGCGCTGGCCCTCGCCGAACTCGCCGACAAGGCGGGCTTCCCCAAGGGCGTCCTGAACTTCGTCACCGGCTCCGACAGCTCGGCCATCGGCAAGGAGCTCTGCGAGAACGAGAAGGTGAAGAAGATCACCTTCACCGGCTCCACCCGCGTCGGCCGCATCCTGATCGAGCAATGCGCCCCCACGGTGAAGAAGATGAGCATGGAGCTCGGCGGCAACGCCCCCTTCCTCGTCTTCGACGACGCGGATATCGACGCCGCAGTGGAAGGCGCCATCGCCTGCAAGTTCCGCAACGCCGGCCAGACCTGCGTCTGCGCCAATCGCATTTACGTACAGTCCGGCGTCTACGACGAATTCGCCGAGAAGCTGGCGAAGGCCGTGGCCAAGCTCAAGGTCGGCGACGGCATGGACGAGAGCACCGATATCGGCCCCCTCATCCACGACGCGGGGCTGCAAAAGGTGCAGGACCACCTCGACGACGCCACCTCCAAGGGCGCGACGATCATCCAGGGCGGTCAGAAGTCCGACAAGGGCGGCACCTTCTTCACCCCCACCGTGGTCAAGGACATGACCCAGGACATGCAGATCGCGCAGGAGGAAACCTTCGGCCCCGTCGCCCCCTTGTGGAAGTTCGAGACGGAGGAGGAGGGCATCCGGCTCGCCAACGACACCATCTTCGGCCTCGCCTCCTACTACTACACCCGCGACATCGGCCGCGCCTGGCGCGTGGGCGAGGGGCTGGAATACGGCATTGTCGGCCTGAACACCGGCATCATCTCCACCGAGGTCGCACCCTTCGGCGGCGTCAAGCAATCGGGCCTCGGCCGCGAGGGCTCCAAGTACGGCATCGATGAGTACCTGGAGATGAAGTACATGTGCATGGGCGGGGTGTGAGGCTCGACCACCTGCAACTCGCGATCCCGGCGGGCAGCGAACCGGCCTGCCGGACCTTCTGGACCGATCTGATCGGCCTCCCCGAGATCGGGAAACGGGAGCCGCTGCGCGACCGTGGTGGCCTCTGGCTGCGCCTCGGCGACATCGAGCTTCACCTCGGCGTCGATCCCGACTTCACCCCGGCCACCAAGGCACACCCCGCACTTGCGATGGACGAAATCGACCGGATCGCCGCGCGCCTGACCAAGGCCGGTCACGCGGTAACGTGGGACGACGCGCTCCCCGACCGCCGCCGCTTCTTCACCGCCGACCCGGTCGGCAACCGCATCGAGGTCCTGAGCGTCCGCTGAGCCCAGCCCCCTTTCTTCTTTGCTCAAATACGCAAATCCCCCCCACAGCAAAAAGCCCCGCCGGATCGCTCCGGCGGGGCAGTGGGGTTCCGCAGGCGGTGCGGAAACCGGAAAACTCGAGAGCGCGCCACTCAGGTGGGCGGCATCTCCGCACGCACCTGCTGGCGCAGCACATCGATGGGCACCCAGTCACCTCCCTTGCGGAAGGTCCAGTAAGTCCATCCATTGCAGGATGGTGCGCCCTCCAAAACCGCACCGACCTGGTGAATGGACCCCTTGGTGTCATGGGCGATCAGCGTGCCGTCGGCCCGCACCTTCGCCCGATGACGCCCGTTGAGCGAACGCAGCTCGGCCCCCACCGGCAGCAATCCCCGCTCCACGAGCGTTCCGAAGGCGACGCGCGGCTCGGCCCGCTTCGATTGCGTCACCTGTAGTGCATCGCGGTCATAGCGCCGGATCGCCTCGATCCGGGCCTCGGCCACCGCGCGGTACTCCTCCTCGCGCTCGATCCCGATGAAGTGCCGGCCCAGGCGCTTGGCAACCGCGCCTGTCGTCCCCGTCCCGAAGAACGGGTCGAGCACCACGTCCCCGGGCTTCGTCGAGGCGACGAGTACCCGGTGCAGCAGGCTCTCCGGCTTCTGCGTCGGATGCGCCTTGTTGCCCGCGGCGTCCTTCAGCCGCTCTCCGCCCGAACAGATCGGCAGCACCCAGTCGGAGCGCATCTGCACGCCCTCGTTCAGCGCCTTCAGCGCCTCGTAGTTGAAGGTGTACTTGCCGCTGTCCGATTTCGCGGCCCAGATCATCGTCTCGTGCGCGTTGGTCAGCCGCTTGCCGCGGAAGTTCGGCATCGGGTTCGACTTGCGCCAGACCACATCGTTGAGGATCCAGTAGCCCGCGTCCTGCAGCGCCGCACCGACGCGGAAGATGTTGTGGTAGGAGCCGATCACCCAGATCGCCCCGTCTGGCTTCAGGATGCGCCGCGCGGCGGCCAGCCACTCCCGGCTGAACCGGTCGTAGGCGGCGAAGCTGTTGAACTGGTCCCAGTGATCATCGACCGCATCGACCTTGGAATTGTCGGGTCGGTGCAATTCCCCTTTGAGCTGAAGGTTGTAGGGCGGATCCGCGAAGATCAGATCGACCGAGTTCTCGGGCAGCTCTTGCATCCGTGCAACGCAATCGCCCGCCAGGATCGTGTCCAGCGGCAACTCGGTTTCGGTCTTCTTCTGCTGAATGGCCATTCCCACGCCTCATCATGCTCTTGTTATCCACAAGATGCCGAGCGGGTGATTCGCTGTCAATTTATGAAACGAATCAAGGGCTTAAAAAATCTTCTTGAACCAATATCTTGTGTATGGGCGCAAATGACCGCCGATGATGTGGTGTCACCCCATAGGCGGCGAGCCCATCCAGATGCGCCTTCGTGCCGTAGCCCATATTGGTTTCCCACGCGTAGTGCGGATGCTGTTGCGCAAGCGCCACCATCTCCCGATCGCGTGTGACCTTCGCGACGATCGAGGCCGCGGCGATCGCCCGGCTCTTGGCATCCCCCTTCACCACCGTCTCGCCCCGGCAGGGCAGCGCCTTGGGGAGCCGGTTGCCGTCGATCAGCGCCAGCGCCGGGCGGATCGGCAGCGCCGCCACCGCCCGCTCCATCGCGACGAGGCTCGCCTGGAGGATGTTGATCTCGTCGATCTCCGCCACCTCGGCCCGCCCGATCCCCACGACACAGGTCGCGAGGATCGCTCCGAACAGCCGCTCGCGCGACGCAAGGCTCAGCGTCTTGGAATCCCGCAGCCCATCCGGTGCGTCCGGTCCCAGCACCACCGCAGCCGTCACAACCGGCCCGGCGAGCGGCCCGCGGCCGACCTCGTCCACGCCGCAGACTGGACCATCCGCGCCGAAGCGGGCCTCGAAATCGGGATCGGGAAGCTCTGCCATCCCGCAGCCATCGCCCGGCCACCCGCGCCGCGCAACCCGTCTTCTTCTTGTCTGAAATATCCCCGCCGGAGGCACCGCCCTCTCAAAACAGCGCGTACTGATCCCCCGGCCGCACCGGCGGCGCAAACCGCGAGCAGTCGAGCGGTGCGATCCGCCGCCGCAGCCCGTGCCGCTTCATCGCTGCCTCGTAGCGCCGCGCAATCAGGTTGGCATAGACCCCCTCGCCGGTCATCCGCTTGCCCCACTGCGCGTCGTAATCCTTGCCGCCATGCATCTCGCGCACCTGCGCCATGATCCGGTGCGCCCGGTCGGGGTAGTGCTCGTCGAGCCAGTCGCGGAACAGGGGCGAGACTTCGGCGGGCAGGCGCAGTGTCACGTAGCTCGCCCAGGTCGCACCCGCCCGCGCGCCGGCGTCGACCACCTTCTCGATCTCGTGATCGTTCAGCGCCGGGATGATCGGCCCCATCATGAGGCCCGTCGGCACCCCCGCCCGCGCCAACGCCCCGATCGCGCGCAAGCGGACGTTCGGCGCGCTCGCCCGCGGTTCCATCCGCCGCGCCAGCTTACCATCCAGCGTCGTGACCGAGAGCGCGACCTTCGCCAGCCCCCGCGCCGCCATGCGCCCGAGAATATCGGTGTCGCGCATGACCAGCCCGCCCTTGGTGACGATCGCGACCGGATGGTTGAACGCATCGAGCACCTCCAGGATATCGCGCATGATCCGCCGCTCCTTCTCGATGGGCTGGTAGGGGTCGGTGTTGGTCCCGATCGCGATCACATCGGGGATGTAGCCGGGACGACGCAGCTCCTTTTCAAGCAGCTTCGCCGCCTCGGGCTTGGCGAAGATCCGGCTCTCGAAATCGAGCCCGGCGGAGAGCCCGAGGAACGTGTGCGTCGGCCGTGCGAAGCAGTAGACGCAGCCATGCTCGCACCCCTTGTAAGGGTTGACCGACCGGTCGAAGGGCACGTCGGGCGACTGGTTCTTCGTGATGATCTTGCGCGGATGGTCGTCGAGTACCTGCGTCTTCAGCGGATCCTGCCCCTGCACCTCCCACCCGTCGAGTGTCCGGTGCCTAGTATGCGGCTCAAACCGCCCGGTGAGATTACGTGTCGCCCCGCGCCCGCGACGGGCCTCCGCATCGATATCATCGGAAAAAAAGTCGTCCATAATTCCCTCCACAAATGAGAACAAAGTATGAACATATGAATGATTCGAGAAGAGGGCGCGTGATCCCGGCGCCCCACCGTCCCGGCCCAAGCGCCGGGACCGTTCAGACCGGAACGAAAGACCCCGGATCAAGTCCGGGGTGGTATCGCTCAGAACGCCCGTCTTCGATGCGACGGCGAGCGCTTCTCACCCACCCCATATCGAGGGCGGCCCTCAGCACAACGCTCCGGCCGCCGAAACGGGAACTCAGACCGCCTCGGCCATTGCGCGCCCCGCGGCGCGGCCCGAGAACAGGCAGCCGCCGAGGAACGTGCCCTCCAGCGACCGGTATCCGTGCACCCCGCCGCCGCCGAAGCCCGCCGCCTCCCCGGCTGCGTAGAGTCCCGGCACCGGCTCGCCCGACTGCCCCAGCGCCCGCGAGCCAAGATCCGTCTCGATCCCGCCCAGGCTCTTTCGCGTCAGTACGTTCAGCCGCACCGCGATCAGAGGCCCGTTTGCGGGATCCAGGATCCGGTGCGGCTTCGCCGTCCTGATCAGCCGGTCGCCCCGGTAGTTCCGCGCCGCATGCACCGCCGCCATCTGCGCATCCTTGGTGAACGGATTGTCGACGTTCCGGTCCCGCGCCTCGATCTGCTCGCGCAACCGGTCCAGCAGCACCGGAACCTCGCCGACCCTGTTCATGCCCGCGACCAGCTCTTCCAGCGTATCGGCGACCACGAAATCCGCGCCGTGCTCCTTGAACGCCTCCACCGGGCCCATCGCCTTTTTGCCGATCGCGCGGCCCAGCACCTGCCGCCAGCTCTTACCGGTCAGGTCCGGGTTCTGTTCGGAGCCCGACAGCGCGAACTCCTTCTTGATGATGCCCTGCGTAAGCACGAACCAGGTGTAGGGCTGACCCGTGCGCCCGATATGCTCCAGCGCCGTCAGGCTGTCGAAGCCGGGGAAGTTCGGCACCGGCATCCGCTCGCCGCTCGCATCGAACCACATCGAGGACGGCCCGGGCAGGATGCGGATCCCGTGGGCGGGCCAGATCGGATCCCAGTTCCGCACCCCTTCGACGTAGTGCCACATCCGGTCCTGGTTGATGACGGAGACACCGTTCCCCTCCGCGATCTCCAGCATCCGGCCGTCCACGTGATCGGGCACGCCGGAGACCATGAATTCCGGCGCCTTGCCCAGCCGCTCCGGCCAGTTCTTGCGCACCAGGTCGTGGTTGCCCCCGATCCCGCCGGAGGAGACGAGCACCGTCTGCGCCCGCAACTCGAAGGCGCCCGTTTCCTCACGGTTGGTCTTGCCGCCGCGCACCGCGTCGTCTGGGGCGAGGGTCGTGCCATGTACCCCCTCGACCACGCCATTGGTGACGATCAGCCCGTCCACCCGGTGACGGAAGGCGAAGCGCAGCTTGCCCGCCTTCGCCGCCTCCTGCACCCGCTTCACGAAGGGTTCGATGATGCCGGGACCGGTGCCCCAGGTGATGTGGAACCGCGGGACGGAGTTGCCGGGCCCGTCCGCCGTCACGCCACCGCGCTCGGCCCAGCCCACGATGGGGAAGAAGCGGACATCACGCTCGCGCAGCCAGTCGCGCTTGCCGCCCGCGGCCCATTCCACATAGGCGTCTGCCCAGCGCCGCGCCCATCCGTCGGAGTTACGGTCGAAGCCCGCCGATCCGGCCCAGTCCTGCTTGGCGAGCTCCAGCGAGTCGCGGATGCCCATCCGTCGCTGCTCCGGACTGTCGACGAGGAAGATGCCGCCCAGCGACCAGAAGGCCTGACCACCCAGATGCTGCTCCGGTTCCTGATCCACGATCAGCACCGACTTGCCCGCCTCGATCAGCTCGCACGCCGCGACGAGCCCCGCGAGCCCCCCGCCGACGATGATGGCATCCGTGTCCATCCGCTCCTCCCCTTTTGTGTCGTTGCACAAAAGCGTAGCTCGGCGGAACGCTGTCCGTCACCCTGACCCGGCGTCACTCGCCGGCGAGGGGGAGCCGCCCGGCCGCCGCCTCGCGCTCCGCCAGCACGGCCTCGGTCGCAGCAATGTAGTCGCGCGTAACCGGCACCGCGTCCTGTCGGTGCGCGAGCTGAAGCTGGAAGACGACCTGCTCGCGCCAGCGGAACGACGCTTCACTGGCTGCGAGATAGAACTCCCACATGCGGCAGAACCGCTCGTCATAGAGCCGTGCGGCCTCCGCCCGGTGCGCCGCGAACCGCTCGCGCCAGGCCTTCAGCGTCTCGGCGTAGTGCAGCCGCAGGATCTCCACGTCCGTCACGACGAGGCCCGCCCGCTCGATATGCGGCAGCATCTCGCTCATCGACGGGATGTAGCCGCCGGGGAAGATGTACTTGCGGATGAACGGGTTGGTCGCGGTGGGCGATCCCGTCTGCCCGATCGTGTGCAGCAGCATCACGCCATCGGGCCGCAGGAGCCGTGCCACCTTGTCGAAGAAGGTCGCGTACTGCGCCGCCCCCACATGCTCGAACATGCCGACCGAAACGATCCGGTCGAAGGTCCTGTCGAGCTTGCGGTAATCCTGCAGCCGGTAGTCCGTGCGCTCCGCCAGTCCCCGCTCCGCGCTCACCGCGGTGGCGTAGGCGTACTGCTCCTCCGACAGGGTGACACCCGTGACCCGCCCGCCCCCGATCTCGGCCAGATAGCGGCCCATCCCGCCCCAGCCGCACCCGATGTCGAGCACATCCAGCTCCGGCCGGTCGAGGCACAGCTTCGCCGCGATGTGCCGCTTCTTGAGCTGCTGCGCCGTCTCCAGCCCGATATCGGGCGTCGGGAAGTAGGCGCAGGAATACTGCCGGTCGCGATCCAGGAAGAGCGCATAGAGGTCGGAGGACAGGTCGTAGTGATGGGCCACGTTCTGGCGGGCGCTGAGCAACCCGTTGCGGTCGGCGAAGCGGTAGAGCACACCGCGCAGGCGAAGGATCGCCTTCAGCCGCGGGTGCAGGTCGCCGATCCGGCCCGCGTCCTTCAGCACCGCGCGCAGCAGGTCGAAGATGGTACCGTCGGCCATCTCGACCCCGCCATCCATGTAGGCCTCGCCGAGTGCCAGCGCCGGGTCGCGCATCAGCGCGCGTTCCACCTCCGGGTGAAGGATCCGGAGGTGCGGAACCGTCCTGCCGTCCTGCGGCTGAGGTCCAAATCGGTGCGTGGCCCCGGTCGCGTCCGTTATCCACACCGGCTCCGATCGCACCATGCCGGAGACGAGCCTGTGGAGAAAGCCGTTCATCCCTCTGACCTCCCTCACTAAAATAAGGTGTGGTCAAAAGCCGCAGGGGTCAAGTACGGGAAAATCCGGGCCTAGATCCGCTCACCTGCGTCCAGCTTGGCAAGGATCGCGGCCGCGCTCTCGGCACTCGCCTTCCGCTTGTCCTCCGCCATCCGGTCCCAGGTCCGGTACATCTGCGCCATGCGCGGATTGCCCTGGAACCGCTCGCGATGCCGGTTCAGGAAGTCCCAGTAGAGCGGGTTGAACGGGCAGGCCCCCTCACCCGACTTCTTGCTGACTGAGTAGTGGCACCCCTTGCAGTGGTCCGACATCCGATTGATGTAGGCGCCCGACGCGGCATAGGGCTTGGAGGCAACCATGCCCCCGTCCGCGAACAGGATCATTCCGACGACGTTGGGGCTCTCCACCCACTCAAAGGCGTCGGCATAGACCGCGAGATACCATTCGCCCACCTCCTGCGGCGACAGCCCCGCGATCAGCGCGAAGTTCCCCGTTACCATCAGCCGCTGGATGTGGTGGGCATAGGCCTCCTCGATGGTCTGGGTCACGGCGGACCGCACACAAGCCATGTCGGTATCGCCGGTCCAGTAGAAGTCCGGCAGTTTGCGCGTCGCCTCCAGTCCGTTGCGTTGCGGATACTCGGGCCCTTCTAGGAAGTAGATACCCCGGATGAACTCCCGCCAGCCGATGATCTGCCGGATATAGCCCTCCACTGCGTTGAGCGGCGCGTTGCCCGCGCGATATTCCTCCTCCGCCGCGCGGCACAACGCGATGGGATCGAGCAGCCCGACATTGAGGTAGAAGCTCAGCAGCGAGTGGTAGAGGAACCGCTCCCCCTCCAGCATCGCGTCCTGGTAGTCACCGAAGCGGGGCAGGGCCTCGCTCATGAACCATTCGGCGGCGGCCTCCGCCCCCTCCCGCGTGGTGGCGAACCAGAAGGGGCGGAGCTGGCCGAAGGTCTCGGGAAACTCCCGCTCCACCAGCTCCAGCACCTCGCGTGTGATGTCGTCGGTCTGATGGTGGAGCGGCTGCGGCATGAACAGATCCGCCTCCGCCGGCTTGCGGTTGTCGTGGTCGTAGTTCCACTTCCCGCCCTCGGGCTGATCCCCGTCCATCAGGAGGCCCGTCTTCCGCCGCATCTCGCGGTAGAAGTACTCCATCCGCAGGCTCTTGCGCCCCTCGGCCCACGTGGCGAACTCCTCCACGGAGCTCACGAACCGATCGTCCAGCAGCTGCCTGATCTTCAGCGGCGTGTGGTCGAGCAGGGACCGCAGCCGCCACTCGCCGGGTGCCGTTGCGATCACCTCCTCGGCCCCGTACTCCTCCGCCCGCCGCATCAGTTCCTTGGAGATCGCGTGCCGGTTCTCCGGATCGTCGAGGCGGGTGTAGGCGACGCGCCACCCCTGATCGACAAGCTCCGCCGCAAAATGGCGCATGGCCGCGAGGATCAGCGCGATCTTCTTTGCGTGGTGGGGCACATAGGTCCCCTCGTCCCGCACCTCGGCCATCACCACCACGTCACGGCCGGGATCTGCCGCGCGCAAGGCGGCAATATCGGGGGAGAGTTGGTCGCCGAGGATCAGGATCAGCCGCGGCGCGTCGCTCATGCATCAGCTCCGGATGGATATGTGGGACGCCTCCGGCGGGGGCGTATTTGGGGAAAGATGAAGGCGCGGCCTACCACTCCACCCGCTCCCCGGCCCAGTCGAAGAAGCCGCCGGTCTGCTCCGGCGTCAGGCGGCCCATGACGGTGACGAGGTTCTCCGCCGCCTCGGCCGGCGTCACCGACTTGTGGCGGGCGAGGTATTTGCGCGTTAGGTCGCTCTCCACCGTGCCGGGGTGAAGGGCCACGACGACCGCCTCCTTCCGCTTCCGCCCGATCTCGATGGCGGCGGTGTGCATCACCTGGTTCAACGCCGCCTTCGCCGCGCGATAGGAGATCCACCCGCCGATCTTGTTGTCCCCGATCGATCCCACCCGTGCCGACAGGGAGGCGAAGAGCACCGGTCCATCCTCGGCCAGCAGCGGCACGAAATGCTTGAGGAGCAGCGCCGGCCCCAGCGCGTTCAAGGCAAACTGCGCCGCCATCCCCTCCGGCTCGATGGCGGCGATGCTCTTCTCCGGCGCATAGCCGTCGATCTCCAGCGCGCCGGTCGCGTCGAAGATGACGCTGTAGCCCGGCGTCAGCTTGCCCGCCCAGTTCGCCAAGCTCTCCTCGACCGTCACGTCGAGCCCGTTATGCGAGCGGCTCAGCGTCTCCACTGCCATGCAGCGACCCAGCCGGTCGACCAGCGCCCCGCCGATCCCGCCGGACCCGCCGAAGACCAGTGCCCGCCCGCCGCCATATCTCTCTTCAAAAGTCATGTCGGCGGAAATGGCCCGCGCGCCGGGGGCGTCCAGCGTCACGCGGTCGCGCCGCCCTTCTTCTTGGTCCAAATACGCAAATCCGACGGTCCGCTCAGGCGCACACCCTCGGGCAGGTTCACCGCCGCGAGCCCGCTGCCGAGCATCCCCGCGCCACCCTTCAGCCGGAACGACACCTCGTCGATCACCGTGCCGAGCGGCTCCAGCTCCGCCAGCAGCTTCGCATGCCGACCCGCGCGCAGCACCGGATACCAGACAAGAACCACGACCTCGGGCCACCGCGCCACCAGTTCGCGAACGAAGGCGCCGGCCTCCGCGTATTCCGTCTTCACCTCGTAGGAGGGATCGACCAGCACGAGCCCGCGGCCCCCGGCATGGGCGAGCACGCCCTCGTAGCCGTCCCGCTGCTCCACCCCGCCGCCCGGCAGCAGCTCGGCCAGCGCCGAGTGCTCCGCCGGGTGCAGCTCCATCAACCGCATCTCGTCGCGATCCCGAAGCATGTGCGCCGCAATCACCGGGGAGCCGGGATAGGCGTCCGGCCCGAAGCCCGCACGGACCTCGGCGAGCACTCCCTCCAGCACCTCGGCAGAGAGATCGGCCGCGAAGATGCCCTCCGCCGCCTCCCGCGTCTTCGCCGTCTCCGGCCCCGCGAGGTCGTAGAGCCCGCGCCCCGCATGGGTCTCCATATACCGCAGCGGCGCGGGGTCCGCCGTCATCGCGGCGAGCAGCCGGGCCAGCGCCACGTGCTTGTGCACATCCGCAGGACCGCCCGCGTGGTAGGCATGCTGGTAGCTCAGCATCTACTCCCGCCACGCCTCCGCGATCCAGGGCGAGGGGCGGATGTAGCGGCGGATATGGGCGAAGGCCGAGCCCCGCCGCCCCGGCCGGAACGTCCCCTTCAGGTGATCCCACGGCCCCTCGTAGAGCTGCATCCGGCTGCGATACCGCCCCTCGATCGCGTTCGGCACGTCCTGCGCGCCGGGGAACAGCACCACCTTCGCATTCGCCGTCGGCCGCGGCGTGCGAAAGTAGTTGGTGGGAAACATCGGGATGCAGTGCCACTTGAACACGTTGACCCAGCCCTTCGGCCAGAACTGCACCCCGCCCGGCGCGTTGTAGCTGACGAAGCGCTGCTCGAACCGGTACTCGTCCGCCACCCCCTGCGGATCGGCGAGGAACCTCTCCTTCAAGGGCGCCAGCTTGCCCACCGGAAAGCGGTAAATCGAGCTCTGCCCCACCCGCCGCAGCGGCTGGTTGGGGTTGCGCGCCATGTAGACGCCCTCGGGATCCCCGTGCTCGAAGAACCCGTCCATGCTCCCTACGATCACGAGGTCGAGGTCGAGGAACAGCACCGGCCCCGTCAGGTCGCCCAACGGATCGGACCACAGCCGCGACTTCCCCCAGATCCCGAAGGTGTTGACCGGCATCGTCGCATCCAGCTCCGGCAGCGGCAGGCAGCGCACCTCCTCCCGCACGCCCTCGCTGGAATCGGTGAAGCAGGTGAAGGAGAAAGGCGGCGTGATGTGCCGCGCCACCATGCCGTAGAGCCGGTTCACGTATTCGGGCCCGTATTTCGTGCCCCACCGGATGCAGATGACCTGCTTCTTCACTGCATGATCCTTCGGTTGACTCCGCTTCGCCCATCCCTATAACGCGGCCATTCCGGCGGGGCGAGGCCCCGTCCCTTGGTGTTTGTGGCCCCCGCGAGGGGAAGCCTGTCGTCCTTCGGGAAGAGGAAAGCACCTTTCAACCGCGCGCCCGCCGCGCACACAGAAAGGATCCAGCCGTGACCAAACGCACGTCTGCCAAGTACAAGATCGACCGCCGCATGGGCGAGAACATCTGGGGCCGTCCGAAGTCCCCGGTGAACCGCCGCGAATACGGCCCCGGCCAGCACGGCCAGCGCCGCAAGGGCAAGCTGTCCGATTTCGGCATCCAGCTGCGCGCCAAGCAGAAGCTCAAGGGCTACTACGGCGACCTGACCGAGAAGCAGTTCCGCCGCATCTACGCCGAGGCCGAGCGCCTGCGCGGCGACACCGGTGAGAACCTCATCGGCCTGCTGGAGCGTCGCCTCGACGCCGTCGTCTACCGCGCGAAGTGGGTGCCGACGATCTTCGCCGCCCGCCAGTTCGTGAACCACGGCCACGTGACCGTGAACGGCAAGCGCGTGAACATCCCCTCCTACCGCGTGAAGGAAGGCGACGTGATCGCGATCCGCGAGAAGTCCCGCCAGCTCGCCCTGGTGCTGGAGGCCGTGGCCCTGCCCGAGCGCGACCAGCCCGACTATCTGGACTGCGACAACTCCAAAATGACCGCCACCTTCGTGCGCACCCCGTCGCTGGGCGACGTGCCGTACCCGGTCATGATGGAACCCAACCTCGTGGTCGAATTCTACGCGAAGAACTGATCTCTCAGTTCCATCCAATTTGATGAAAGGGCCGCGGATTTCGCGGCCCTTTTTGTGTCCGAGCGCACTGTTCGGGTGCCTCAGCCCTTCAACGATGGCGCGCATGTCATGCCATCATTGGAGATCAGAATGCGCGACACCCAGTTCTCGGTCGAGGGAGCGACCCCCACCCGGAGCCCGATCAACATCTGTTCGGTTGCAAGCGGCCAGCGGATCCAGCCCTATATCGACGCTCCCGCCAGCCCCATGCCGCTTCCGCCGCACACCACCCCGAGCGGTTTCGGCCAATGGGCAATCGGCGGGCCCGCGACCAAGCCGCTCTTCGTAAACAAGTACGAAACCCTCGGCGGAACCGTCGTGACGATCGATGTCGAGAGCCGAGGCAAGGCTCCACTCCCGAGCTACCTGATGCGCCTCGCGCCGTCCTCTCCCACCCAGCCGGTGCCCGAAACGTGGGGAACGGCGAACTTCCAGTATTATGGCCCCGGCGTGCAGCCTGGAATCGGCGCGTGGGAGTATCTGAGGATGGGCACCTACGAGAGCGGCGGAACGACATACACCACGTTCGAGAGCGTCGCGTTCCCCGATCTGCTCCTGTTCGTAGATGTTCCCAGTGCAACAGTCACAGCGGTCATTCCGCCGAATCCGCGCGAGTTGGACGACGGCTACCTCTTCATGCTCGATTAAAGACCGGGCCTGAGGTCCATGGCGTTCTGACGCCACGGGTCCGGGGTGACAATCCGCCCCGGACCTCCCCGCCGCCCGCAGCGTTGGTGCCCCGCAAAGGAGGCACCCGATGAAGTATTACGTGAACCATGAGGCGAAGGACGGCGGCGTGCATGTCGTCCACGCGGTGCACTGCCAGTTCCTGCCGAACGCCGACAAGCGCAAAGCACTCGGCGACTACGCCAAGTGCGAGACGGCGATGAAGTATGCCCGCGACGAATACGACAAGGTGAACGGCTGCTCCACCTGCTGCTCGGACTGCCACGACAGTTAACGACTCATTCCTGAGGCATTTGCCTAGCAGATGGATCTCCTACGGGTTGTGCACGCCCTGTGCACAGCACGGAACAGGTTAACGCCCGCCCTTCACCCGCATTTCGAATAGCCGCAATTCCCGCAGTTCAGGCAACCCTCCTGCATCCGCATCTCGAATGCCCCGCAGTTCGGACAGGCCGGTCCGGGCGCCGCATCATTAACGCGCAGCGCGGCCGGGTCCTCTTTCAGGCCTAAGCCCTCGCCATCGAGAAACCCGATATTTATCAGGTGCTTCTCGATCACCCCGCCGATGGCTGCGAGGATGGACGGAATGTACTTCCCCTCCATCCACGCCCCGCCGCGGGGGTCGAAGACCGCCTTCAGCTCCTCGACGACGAAGCTCACGTCCCCGCCGCGCCGGAACACGGCCGAGATCATGCGGGTCAGCGCCACCGTCCAGGCGAAATGCTCCATGTTCTTGGAATTGATGAACACCTCGAACGGTCGCCGCCGCCCCCCAACGACAATATCGTTAATGGTGATGTAGATCGCATGCTCTGAGTTCGGCCATTTGATCTTGTAGGTCTGTCCCTCGACGACTTCCGGCCGGTCGATCGGTTCTGCGATGTAGACGACTTCACCAGGATCGCTCTTAGGCGTTTCCTTCTCCTCCACCGACAGGACCGATCCCGTGACCGGGTTCGGGCGGTAGGTCGTGCAGCCCTTGCAGCCCGTGTTCCACGCTTCGAGATAGACGTCCTTGAAGTCCTCGAAGCTGATGTCCTCCGGGCAGTTGATCGTCTTCGAAATAGAGGAATCCACCCATTTCTGCGCCGCCGCCTGCATCCGCACATGTTCCAGCGGATGTAATTCCTGCGCGTTCACGAAGTGATCGGGCAGCGGTCCGTCGCCATGTATTTTCCGATAGAGATCATAGGCATAGTCACTGACCTCCTCCTCGGTCCGCGTCCCGTCCTTCTGCAGCACCTTACGCGTGTAGGCATAGGCGAAGACCGGCTCGATCCCGCTGGAGACGTTCCCGGCGAACAGCGAGATCGTTCCGGTCGGTGCAATCGAGGTCAGCAGCGCATTGCGGATCCCGTGCTTCGAGACTGCGCGCCGCACCTCGTCATCCATATCCTGCATGGTCTCCGAGGCCAGGAATGCCTCCGCATCGAACAGCGGAAACGGCCCTTTCTCGGCGGCCAGTTGCGCTGAGGCCAGATAGGCCGCGCGGGCGATCCGGCGCAGCCAGTCCTCGGTCTGCCGCGCGGCCTCCTCCGATCCGTAGCGCAGGCCCAGCATCAGCAGCGCGTCGGCCAACCCTGTGACCCCCAGCCCGATCCGGCGCTTTGCCTGTGCCTCATCCCGTTGTTCCGGAAGTGGAAATTTCGAGGCGTCGACCACGTTGTCCATCATCCGGACGGCCGTCGCGACCAGATCGTCGAGCTCCTCCTCGTCGATCTCGGCGGCCGCGTCGAAGGGCTCGCGCACCAGCCGGGCGAGGTTGATGGAGCCCAGAAGGCACGCACCATAGGGCGGCAGCGGCTGCTCGCCGCAGGGGTTCGTCGCGCTGATCTCCTCCGCGTAGTAGAGATTGTTGCGCTGGTTGATCCGGTCGATGAAAATCACGCCTGGCTCGGCGTAATCGTAAGTTGAGCGCATGATCAGGTCCCACAGCGCGCGGGCCTTAACAGTCCGGTAAACCTTTCCATCAAAGGTCAGTTCCCAGTCACCGTCAGTGCCGACCGCCTCCATGAATGCGTCGGTGATGAGCAACGAGAGGTTGAAGTTCCGCAGCCGCGCCGGGTCGCGCTTGGCCGTGATGAAATCCTCGATGTCAGGATGGTCGCAGCGCAGGGTCGCCATCATCGCGCCCCGCCGGGCGCCCGCCGACATGATCGTCCGGCACATGGCGTCCCAGACGTCCATGAAGCTCAGCGGACCGGATGCATCCGCCCCGACCCCGGCCACTGCGGCCCCCTTCGGCCGGATGGTGGAGAAGTCATAGCCGATCCCGCCGCCCTGCTGCATCGTCAGTGCCGCCTCGCGCAACATGTCGAAGATGCCGCCGAGCGAATCAGGTATGGTGCCCATGACAAAGCAGTTGAACAGAGTCACGCTTCGTTCCGTGCCCGTACCTGCTACGATACGCCCGGCGGGCAGATAGCGGAAATCCTCCAGCGCGGCATAGAACCGGTCCTCCCACACCGCCGGATCATCCTCGACGGCGGCCAGCGACCGGGCGATCCGGCGCCACGTCTCCGTCACATCCTGATCCACCGGGTCGCCCCCCGCGGTCTTGAAACGGTACTTCATGTCCCAGATCTGATGGGCGATCGGCGCGGCGAAATCGGACATGGTTCGGCTTTCGGTTTCGGTCTACGAGACGGTTCCTAGAGTATGATCGCACCGCGCGACTGTCGACTTGCCGGTTGCGGAACTTGGGGCTACCGGTTTTAAAACCTTTTAAAATAAGGCTGTTCGGGCCGAGGTGCCCGCTGCGTGAGGAAGGGTGGCGTGAATGGTTGAGGATCGGGTGCACCTGCTGAAGCTCTGCGTCGGCGCGGACGAGGTCGCCGATCTCGTCGCATGGCAGGCGCGGCAGCGGAACTTGCAGCGCGCTCAGGGGTTGAAACCGCAGCATGTCCACGTGACCCGCATGTGGCCCAAGCGAGAGGCCGAGCTGCTAAACGGCGGATCGCTCTACTGGGTCTTCCGGGGTCTCGTTCTGGCACGCCAGTGCATACGCGCACTGGACGAAGTGATTGGCGAGGACGGAATCCGGCGCTGTGCTATAGTGCTGGCCGACGATGTGATAAGAACTGAACCCATGGCTCGCCGTCCGTTCCAAGGCTGGCGGTACCTGGCAGACGCGGATGCCCCGCGCGATCTGATGGACGATCGACCGACGGAAGCGGACCTTCCGCACGACTTGATGATGGCGCTCGACGATCTCGGAGTGAGATAGGAGTTTGCGTGACGCGCACCGGAGATCACCTGACGGACGTTCTGCGACCTGCGCGCGACCTGAACCTCGCGCGGATCATGGAAGAGATCGCGCTTGCAACCGAGCAGAACTACGACTGCGAGGCTGACGTCGCCATGCGGCAGCAGGACGGATCGCTCCTGCGGACCGGCCCGATGCGCATGCCGCGCCGCCGCGACATTCAGGCGACCAAGGGCGCGCGTATCTTCTTCTTCGACGTGACCGACCGTCAGGCCGTCAACTTCGATCCCTTCCATCACGAGATTTCCGCCGGACCCAGCGTCTATATCCGCCCGTTTCAGTGGAACGACGTACGCATCCGCTTCAAGCTGTCGGAGAAGCAGCCGCGCTGGGACCCGATCCGGCGCTGGTATCTGGAGGCGTTCCAGATCCGCTTCGACGAGGACACACCGGAATTTCACGGCGCCGTCCATTCTATCGCGGGACCCGAGTTTATCCGTGGCTTCTGGCAGATCGGCCTCGATCTCGGCTCTGCCCCGGTCGAGAGCTTGCGCGAACTTCTGGAGGTGCTTGGCGAAATGGGCGCAGCCCAGCTCCAGTTGTCGTCGAGCGCGCCGGACGTGACCGCCGACCAGGACGCCCCGCAGGACTAGGTCCCGTCGTCGTAGTGGCGACGTCTGATTTCGATTGCGGCGCGTCTGACGAGATCGAGGTCTTTCGCGGCTGCGTTTCGAAGCGAGTGGCGATGGTGCGGTTATGCCCGATGCTGTTGAACAAGCACTCAGTGAGACTGCGGTATCGGTAGAGGAACGGGCGCCCGCTCGGGATCCGCTCGGGCGCCGGTATCGGCTCTATGTGCCCCCTCCGCGCGCGGCGATGGCGTCGCCGAGCCAATCGGCGTTGTGAGCGCGGTCAGCGAGGAGAATATACCTTCGCCGGTCATGCCAAGCAGCGGCTCGGCGGAACGCCCGTCATGCCCCTGATCGTGTGTGGGAGCGCGCATGATCGGCCACCTCTCGGCCTCGACCATCGCTTGGATCTTCGTCCCTCTCGGGGCATCGCCTTGTAATGCCCTGCCGGGCAGCAGGACAGGCCGCCCCGGGCGCGCGCCGTGCATCGGATGTCAGGCTTACCCTCCCGCGGCTGTCTCCGCCGCGCCGCATTGCCGGAAGCCTGCCCCGGCGAGAGCGTGATGGCCCGCGGCCGCCCGCGATGACCGACCATCGCGTCGGTCTTCGCGTTCGGCCCCCCACGAGATCGACCGAGGGTGTGATCCGCTCCCCCCTTTCGAGCCGCCGCCCGATGATGCGCGCGGACGATGATATGGCTTGGTTGCCATCGAGCTTCTTGTGGTCGTTGAACTGCGGCACGCGGCGCAGCCCGTTGGGCAGCAGTGGCTCGATGATAGACCACTCCAAATCGGTCAACTCGTCACGGAGGCGCGCCGGCATCCGCGCTCCTCCTCAAGAAGCTCGAGCCAGATCGCCAGACAGCGCGAATTCCATTCAGAAGTTCATGATGTAGAGGAAACAGAGCCAACCGGATCACATCCAGGGTGGTAGTATCTAGAGTTCAGCACCTGCCCGGCCTAGAGGCTGCATCCACCATCCAGTCCGGACACAGCCCCTGGTGCATCAATGGAATGGCGCCCTCTACCATCTTCATGGTCAGGCTTGACCCGACCATCTCCCGAAACGCCACTGTCGTGGCGCTGCGACAGACACGGTCTCTCAGAACCCGAACCCGTAGCTCACCAGAACCGAGTCCACGCCCGGGTTCTCGTCATAGATCCCCGCGTTCGACTTGTGCTGATAGGCAATCGAGATCTCGTTGCCGCTCACGAAGCGGTACGCGAGCCCGATCTGGGAGCGGATCTCGAACGGCCCACCCAGATCCTGCCCGTCGCCCTCGTTGTAGTAGCCGGGCGCGACGCTCAGCGTCACCGTCACCGGACTGCCGATCGGCGCCCGTGCCAACAGGCCGGCACCGACGAAGACGTCTCCCTCCGCATCGACCTCACCGGTCACGATCGGCTCGAAACCGACACGCCCCAGCGCGAAGAGGGGGATCGCGCGGTATTCCAGGGACAGCAGCAGTTCCGCGTTGTCGTCATCCCCGGCCCCGATGCTGTCGGCGCCGACACCGACGAACAGCGATTGGGAGAAGGCAGGCGCAGCGAGCAGGAGGCAGGCAATCAGGGTGAGAACGGGGCGCATGGCAACCTCTTATTCTATGGGTGAGCGAACCATAGACCGGCAATGCGGTCAGCCAATACACGATCTGCCACTTGCGTCGAAAATTGATCTCGGGTAGTGCCCGCCAGTCCGCAATGGTGCGGCCAGAGGTCTTCCGCGACCCTCTATAAAAAACGGAAAGGTTACTTTCATGTCTCGTGGTTTTCTCATCGGCGTCGCGGCCATGGCCGCCGTCGTGGTGGCCTCCAACATCCTCGTCCAGCATCTCTTCGGCGACTGGCTGACCTGGGGCGCGTTCACCTATCCCATCGCCTTCCTGGTGACGGACCTGACCAACCGCTTCCTGGGCCGCGATGCCGCGCGCCGGGTCGTTGTGGCAGGCTTCGCCGTCGGGGTGCTGTGCTCGCTCATCGCCAGTCAGATCCATGGCGAATACGGCCCGCTCACGACGCTGCGCATCGCCATGGGCTCCGGCATCGCGTTCCTCGTGGCCCAACTGGTCGACGTGGTGATCTTCGATCGCCTGCGCGCGGGCCGCTGGTGGCGCGCGCCGCTCGCCTCCACGCTGGTCGGCTCGTCGCTCGACACCGCACTCTTCTTCTTCATCGCGTTCTCGGGCACGCTCACCTTCCTCGACCCCGCCGAGCCGAACGGATGGGCGCGGGAGATCGTGCCGCTTCTGGGTATGGGACCGGAGCTGCCGCTCTGGGTCAGCCTCGCCGTCGCTGATTTCGGGGTGAAGCTCGCTCTCGCCGCCGCCGCCCTCATCCCCTTCGGATTTGCAGTGCGGCATCGCCCGGCTTGAATTTTGCCGCCGTTCTGCCAACCTATGCGGTGAACGCAGCAGCAGAAAGGAGGTGATCTGATGTCGAGTGAGACGTTGGAGCAGGTGGTCGGGTTCAAGCGCGAGGTGACCGTCTGAGGGGCAGCCCCCTCACATGATCCTTTCGCTCAGGCGATGGCCTGCCGGTCATCCGCCCCAGCTCACGAACAACACCGGAAGGGGCCCTCGTGGCCCCTTCCTCCATTTGGGACCATCCCATGCCGATCCGCATCAACGACCGCATAACGCTCGAGGACTGGGAGCTGACCGAGCAGTTCACCCGCGCCTCCGGCCCCGGCGGTCAGAACGTCAACAAGGTCTCCACCGCCGTGGAACTGCGTTTCGAGGCGCAACGCTCGCCCAACCTGCCGGGCGATGTGAAGGCCCGCTTGCGTCACATCGCGGGCCGCAAGTGGACCAAGGACGGCGCGCTGATCGTCACCTCCGAAAAACACCGCTCCCAGGCCCTGAACCGGGAGGAGGCGGAGGCGAAGCTGATCGACATGGTCCGCGCCGCACTCGTGCGCCCCAAGCGCCGCATCCCCACCAAACCGACCAAGGCGAGCCAGCGCCGCCGCGTCGAGGCCAAGAAGCAGGTGGGTGAGAAGAAGGCGCTGCGCGGCCGGGTCACTCCCGACTGAGCGCGCCCCGCTCGACGGAGAGCGGTATCAGCAAGGTCAACCAGAGCAGACGGAACACATGGTGCGCCGCGACGAAGGCCGGGTCGGCGTCCAGCGCCACCGCCATCGCCGCCATCGTTTCCACTCCGCCGGGGGCGAAGGCAATCAACAGCGTCACAAGCGGCAGGCCCGTCAGCGCCGCTACGATCCACGCACCCGCCGCCGCGAGTCCCACGGCGAAACCGGTCAGCACTGTCGCAACCCCCGCCGCCGCGCGCAGGGCCGCCCGGTCCATCCCGTCGAACCGCGTCCCGATCAGCGTGCCAAGCACCACGAAGCCCGGCAGCGCCAACCAGCTCGGCAGCACCCCCGGTGTCCAGTCCCCGGCATGGCCCGCCGCGGAGACGATCATCCCGCCGAGCAGCAGCGCCGCTGGTACCCGCAGCTTCATCAGCACGAGGCCTAGCACCACAGCGCCCGCCAGCAGCGCCGCTAGGTGATGCAGCGCCAGCGTCTCACCTTGGGCCATCCCGACCGCAGTGCCCGAGCCCACGACCAGCGGCACCACCAGCGTCAGCGCCAGCAGCCGCAGGCTTTGCACCACCGTTACGAAGCCCACATCTGCCCGCGTCTCGATGCTGAGTCCCAGCACGTAGCTCAGATGCCCCGGCGAGGCGGCGAGCACCGACGTGTTGCGCCCGCGCCCGGTCACTCCGTGCACCGACAGCGCGCCGAAAACCAGGATCGCCGTGACCGCCACAGCCAATATCGCGAAGCTCACCGGCCACGCTACCACGGCCTCCACCGAGGCCGGCGTCACGCCAGTGCCCATACCCACGCCCAGCACGACGAAGGCGACGTCGCGCAACCGGGCCGGCAGGGCAAGCCGCACGCCCGCAAATGCAGCCAGCGATACCGCCAGCGCCGGGCCGGTCAGTAACGCCGCGGGTGCTCCGACGACATGCGCCATGGTTGCCCCGGCCGCCCCGATGCCCAGCGCGGTGAGCGTCCTGATCCAGATGTCCGTCATGAACAGCAACTTAGGCCGGCCTACCCTGTCCGACCAAGGCATAGCAGGGTTGCGCGGCGCGCAGCTTTGTCCCAGCGTCGGCTGAAACGGGAGGACACACCATGAAAAGCCGCGCCGCGCTGGCCATCGAGGCCGGAAAGCCCCTCGAAGTGACCGAAGTCAATCTCGACGGCCCGCGCGAGGGCGAGGTTCTGGTCGAGATCATGGCCACCGGCATCTGTCACACCGACGAGTTCACCCGCTCCGGCGCCGATCCCGAAGGCATCTTCCCCGCCATCCTCGGCCATGAGGGCGCGGGCATCGTGCGGGAAGTCGGGCCGGGCGTGCGCAGCCTCAAGCCCGGTGACCACGTCATCCCGCTCTACACCCCCGAATGCCGGGAATGCGAGTACTGCCTGCACCCCAAGACGAACCTCTGCCAGGCGATCCGCAGCACGCAGGGGCAGGGGCTGATGCCCGACGGCACCTCGCGCTTCACCACGCTCGATGGCGATCCGGTGTTTCACTACATGGGCACCTCGACCTTCTCGAACTTCACCGTGATGCCGGAGATCGCGGCGGCGAAGATTCGCGAGGACGCACCCTTCGACACGGTCTGCTATATCGGCTGCGGCGTGACCACGGGCATCGGCGCGGTCATCAACACCGCGAAGGTCGAGGAGGGCAGCCGCGCCATCGTCTTCGGCCTCGGCGGGATCGGGCTCAACGTGATCCAGGGGCTGCGCCTCGCCGGGGCCGACCAGATCGTCGGCGTCGACATCAATCCCGGCAAGGTCGAGATGGCGACCCGCTTCGGCATGACCGATTTCGTGAATCCGAGCGAGGTGGAGGGCGATCTGGTTCCCTATCTCGTGAACCTCACGAAGGGTGGCGCCGACTACACCTTCGACGCCACTGGCAACGTGCAGGTGATGCGCGCCGCACTGGAGTCGGCGCACAAAGGCTGGGGCGAAAGCATCATCATCGGCGTCGCCCCCGCCGGGGCCGAGATCTCCACCCGTCCCTTCCAGCTCGTTACCGGGCGTAGCTGGCGCGGCACCGCCTTCGGCGGCGCGCGGGGCCGGACCGACGTGCCGAAGATCGTGGACTGGTACATGGACGGCAAGATCGAGATCGACCCGATGATCACGCACAAGCTTCCCCTCGACCGGATCAACGAGGGTTTCGACCTGATGCACGAGGGCACGTCGATCCGTGCCGTCGTCGAATACTGAGGGGGCGGGAGCCTCCGGCTGGCATACTTATCGGAAAGACGAAGGCTCAGGGATCGACGGCGCGCATCGCTTCGGTGCGTGCAAACCATATTCCCGGCTCCCGCATCGACGAAGGTGAACGGAGGGAGAGAGGTCGTTCAGCTTTCGATGCGAACCATTGGCGTTCAGCTCGGCGGCAGCAGGCTCTTGTCGCCGATCAACTCATCGACCGGCCCATCTTCCGAGCGCTGGTGCAGCGGCTCCGACGCGACGAGCGACTGCTGCTCGATCTCCCTGTTCAACAGGGCACCCAGCAGAATGACGAAGCTCGAAACGAAGAACCACATCATCAGCGCGGCCACTGCTCCGATGGAGCCATAAATCTCGTTATAGTTTCCGAAGCTCTTGAGATAGTAGGAAAAAAGCGTTGAGGCTGCCATCCAGAGTAGCCCCGCAACCAACCCGCCGAAGGACAGGATCGGCGCCCGGTTTCCCCGACGGTTCGGCCCGTAGCGGTAGATAACCCCTATGGCGAGCAGCATCGCGACGAAGCCGGTGAGCCAGGTCAGTACGGTGATGATCGTCTCCGCCGATTGCGCGAGCGGCAAATATTGCAATGCCACCGGCACGGCCACCACCACCAGCAGCGCGAAGATCGCCACGCCGACCAGGGTCAACGTGATCGCGACGGCCGTCATGGTATGCCTCAGAAATCCCCGTAGCGAGGTATCGGGGTAGACGAGATCCAACCCCTGCAACAGTGCATTCGATCCGGCCCGCGCAGCCCATAGCGTGAAGGCGATGGAAATCACGCCGGTCAGCCCATGCCCGGATCGATCCGTCGTCAGCACGGACATCAACTGCCCTTCGATCAGATCGTAAGCGGCCGGCGGCACAAAGGCCTCGAGCCGGTCGATATGCAACAAGATGATCGTCGGATCGGAGATGTAGCCGTAGAGCGCAATAAGGAAGGCAAGAAACGGGAAGATCGACAATGTGGCGAAGAAGGCCATGCCGCCGGAGGCGAGGAAGAGATTGCGTTCCGACACGCCCCGCACGACCCGGCCCAACGTTTCGATCCAGTCGCGCAGGGCGAAGAGGACGAACGGCCGGAAACCGTATGCGGCGCGCGCCGGCATCGGATCAGGCGCTGAGACCGTAGTATGTCAGCAGCGTCCCGGTGCCTCGCGTCTCGATCCGGTCGTTCTTGAACACGTCCGGCGCCTTGCTGACCTCCTCCTGTGTCACGGCGACGTGCGCCGTGCGTCCGGACCAGTCGATGCGTTCGACTTTCTCGATCGGTAGCAACACCTGACGGTCGGGCAACCACGACCCGGTCTCGACGACGAGAAACGCAACGGACCAGGTCTCCGTATCGAGCACGAGATCGAGTATCCGGCCCATCGGACCCTCATTCATGTCGAGACTGACGCCAGCGAAGGTTCCCGCCCGCCGCAAGTTGTCATGGATGTCGGGCAGGTTGCCAGTCAGGCGGCGCAGCGGCTCGTCATCGCCCACGGCCTGTGCAGTCGCCCCGGCATCCGAGCTCGCGGGCCAGCGGGTCTCCTCAAGCGATGGGGTTCCGAGCGCGTGGACCGGAACGAGGCGCGGATCGCGGTCGAGCAGTCCGCCGAACTCGACCGCCACGTGCGCTACGGCGAGGTCGTCAGTCAGGTAGAGGTCGGACACCTTTCCATCGGCGTTTTCGCCATCGAGCGTCAGACCGTTGAGATCACGGTATTTCACGAGCATGTCGCGATGTCTCCCTTGTTCCGGTTCGTTCGATCAACACGCGAGATCGGTTCAGAGTTCACGTACCGCGAAGGTGTCGCACGCCGCCGGATCCCCGGTTTCGAAGCCGCGCGCGAACCAGCTCATCCGCTGTTCGGACGTTCCGTGCGTGAAGCTGTCGGGAACGACATAGCCCTGGCTGCGCCGCTGGAGCGTGTCGTCACCGATGGCCGAGGCGGCATCGAGGGCCTCGCGCAGATCGCCGCGCTCCAGCACGCCGAACATCTCCTGCGCGCGATTCGCCCAGACGCCGGAGTAGCAGTCGGCCTGCAGTTCCAGGCGCACGGTCAGGCGGTTCGCCTCGACCTCGGAGGCCCGCCGGCGGGCCTGCTCCACGGTGCCGAGCTGACCGGTGAGGTTCTGCACATGGTGGGCAACCTCGTGCGCGATGACATAGGCCCGCGCGAAATCGCCACCGGCACCCAACCGCTGTTCGAGGACGCGGAAGAAATCGAGATCGAGATAGATCTGCTGATCGCCGGGGCAGTAGAACGGCCCCACGGCGCTCGACGCCTGTCCGCAGGCCGATGAGACGGCCCCGGTGAAGAGGACCAGAGTGGGCTCGACATAGCGACCGCCGTTCTCGGCGAAGACGGTGCTCCACACCTCCTCCGTATCGGCGAGCACGACGGCGACGAACTCCTCCGCCTCGTCGTCGATCCGGTTCGGACTAGAGACGGAGGTTGAGGTAGGAGCACCGCCGCCGACGAGACCCGAGTTCAGGATGAAGGAGGGATCGAAACCGAAGATCCACCCTGCGAGAAGGACAAGGATGACACCCGCTCCGCCGATCGCGGGTCCGGTGCCCTTGCCCCGGAGGTCCTTCACGTTCCGGCTTGCCCTGCGGTTGCGCCACTTCATCCTGTCTCTCCCGTTGTCGCCAAATGCAGGTAGCGCGGCGCGAAGTCCCGGCCATGGAGGGATTTGGGGGTAGGCGGACCTCCTTCCCTTTGCGATAAGCGATGAAAACACTCTGGGGAGGGGTTCATGAGCAAACAGATGATCATTTACGAACGCGCCGTGCCGATCACGCCTGAACAGCATGGCGGCCTGTCGGTCGATACGAAGGCAGGCTACGGCTTCGCGGCCGGAGTCAACTCGGTACCTCTGGCCGCAGCGGAGTTCGCGGCGGCGGCGAGCGAGCACGTGATCGTCTTCGTCGGCAGCGGCGATGACCTCATGCCCACAGTCATCCTTGGCCGGCGGGAGGGCGACAACGCCTTCGTCAATGGCCAGGGCCAGTGGATCGGCGGCTACATCCCGGCATTCCTGCGCCGCTATCCCTTCGTCTTCGCCGCCGGACAGAAGGAAGGAAGCTTCACGCTGTGTATCGACGAAGCCTACGAGGGCCTGAAGACCGATGGCATAGGCGAACGCCTGTTCGATGCGGAGGGCAACCGGACGGACTATCTCGAACGGATGCTGAAGTTCTCAACCGACTACCAGGCGCAGTTCAACCGCACCCGCGCCTTCATGAAGCGGCTCGTGGATCTCGACCTGCTGGAAGATGCACGCGCCGAGTTCGGAGGCAGCAACGGCGCCTCCACGCGCATCGCGGGCTTCCGCACGATCGGCCGCGACAAGCTGAAGGCCCTTCCGGGCGATACCCAGCACGCCATGGCACAGACCGACGAGCTGGAGCTCTGCTATCTCCACCTCCACTCGCTGCGCAACATCGCAACGATGGACCGCAGGCTGCGGCGGGATTGAGCCCCTTGGAAGTTGGGCAACCCGGCCCATCTCCTGTCGCGCGCTTGGGCACAACAGGAGATACGCCATGCTCGTTCCGGCACAGGTGCCGCCGCCGCTCACGCTTCCGCTGATCGGGGGCGGTACGTGGGATCTGGCACAGCAGTCGCCCGAGAACTTCAACATTCTCGTCTTCTACCGTGGGAAGCACTGCCCGATCTGCCGCGGTTACCTGCAGCAGGTCGAAGCGGCGATGGACGACTTTGCCGGGATCGGAGCGGATATCGTCGCTGTCTCGATGGATGGAACCGAGCGGGCGGAGGCGTCCTATTCCGACTGGGGACTGACCAGTCTTCCCGTGGCCTTCGGCATGACGGCGGAGGTGGCGCGGGCCTGGGGCCTCTGGCTGTCGTCGAAGCGGGAAGGATCGAGTGAGCCCGACATCTTCTCCGAGCCCGGCCTGGTGGTGCTCGATAGGACAGGCAAGGTCTTCTTCGTCGAGATCCAGAACGCGCCCTTCACCCGGCCGCCGCTCGACCAGCTCATCGGAGGGCTGAGATACGTCCTCGAAAACGACTACCCGACGCGTGGCACCTATGCCGGCTGATCGCACACGGGCTCCATCAGGGCCGCGTTGAAGTCGCGGACCTGCCGCAGGAGGCCAATGAAGCCGTCGGCCTGGTGCTCGGCCACGGCGCGCCCCTTCTCCACCGTCGCGAGGGAGGCATCGCCGACGGTGCCTTCGGTGTTGAGGTCGGAGGCGATCCAGCCATAGGCGACCGGGCCGACGGGCTGGAGCGCGGTTTCCCGCGCGGTGGAGCGGAAATCCTCGGCATGGGCCATGTCCACGAGCTCCGACCGGAAGTGCAGCATCAGGGACGTCTCCACATCACCGCCGTGGATCCCGAAGGCAAGCTCCTCGACCGGAAACATCCCCTCCGGATGCCCGAAACTGCCCCATTGGCAGCGCACGGCGAGCAGTCCGGCGCGCACCCGCAGCTCCCGCGCGAGGATACCGATCATGTCGAGATTTCCACCGTGCGAGTTGGCGATGACCAGCTTCTTCAAGCCCGCCCGCGCCACCGAAAGGCCGATCTCCGTCCACGCCGGCAGTGCCAGGTCATAAGGCAAGGTCAGCGTGCCCGGCGCATGCAGATGCTCGTTCGACTTGCCAACTGCCTGCGTCGGCAGGATCAGGATGTCGAGGTCGTCCGGCAGACGCTCGCGCACCGTCGCCAGCATCCCGTCCGCGATCATCGTGTCGGTGCCCGTAGGCAGGTGCGGACCGTGCTGCTCGACCGCTGCCGTGGGCAGGATGACGATGGTACGATCGGGATCCATCCCCTCGAACTCGGTGGTGCGGTACTCGCTCCAGAACATCCTGCGCATCGGCCCGTCCTTCATCTTTCCCCAAATACGCCGCTCCCGTCAGCCATAGGTCGCCTCCAGCCGGGATCGGAGATAGTCCGCGCCGCTGACCGGGGGCCATCTGGCGTCGCCCGTGCCCGGAAGGGCGGCGATGATCGCATCCGGGTTGGGATCCAGGAAGAACGCCAGCGAGAACCGCTCGCGCGGCGGGGGCAGCACGCGGTGCGGGGTCGACGCATAGACGCCGTTGGTCCAGCGCATCAGGCAATCACCGATGTTCACGACGAAGGCGCCATCGGCGGGCGGCACGTCGATCCAGTCGCCGTCGCGCGGTTTCACCTGAAGGCCTGCGGTGCCGTCGGTCATCAGCAGCGTCAGCGCGCCGTAGTCCGTATGTGCACCGGCTCCGATACCGCCGGCACCGTCCTGCGCCGGGTAGCGCAGCAGGCGCAGGGTGGCCATGGGCGCGTCGAAGCTCGGCGTGAAATGGTCCAGCGGCAGGTCGAGATCGCGCGCGACGGCCCGCATCAGCTCGACGCCCAGCGCCCAGGTGGAGTTGTACCAGCCGAGGGTCGTGCGGCGAAAACCGTCGAGTTCGGGCCACAGGTTGGTCCCACGGAAAGGCTCGGCCGCGCGAACCCGCGGGTCATCCTCGTCAAGGTCGAGGCCGATGTTGAACGCCTCCTTCCGGTCCGGCGTCCCAGTGGTGTCGTCGAGCCGCTCTTGGCCCAGAGTGACATAGCCGCGGTTGTGCGCGGAGTGGCTGATCGAGACGGCGTCCTTGCGGTCCTGCGGCTGGGCGAAAAAGTTCCGCGCGGCGGCGAAGACCGGAACGGGGTCCAGGCCATGACCGTCGAGCAGGAAGAAGCCCGGTCCACGCGCGGCCTCTCCCACGGTCCGCGAGAAGGCCTGCTCCTTCTGGCGGAGGTCGATGCGCGGGATCATGCGATCAGCCTGTCGGTCTTGCGTGCCACGCGTTCCAGGTGACGCCGCCGGCTCTCCGGTGTGGAGCTGTCCATCAGGTAGTGCGTGGCAAAGGCCGTCCGGCAGCGCTTCGCACAGAGCAACCGGACGCCACGCAAGATCGTCCGCCGACCCGGCGCGCCGATGAAGCGTGTCAGCCACCAGCTTGCCCCGTAGGTGGTGAAGACTGCCAGCCGCTCGATATGAGTGAGGCCAGGGCGGATATTGGTGTTCACGGCGTCGGGCATGAGGAAGGCGACCTCCGGCAGCAGCACCCGGTCGAGCCAGCCCTTGATCATCGCGGGCAGCCCGTACCACCAGGTCGGGTAGATCAGGATCAGGGTGTCGCACCATTCAAGGTCCGCGACATGGTCCTTCACCGGCTCGACATTGGAGGGCTCGTAGTGGTTGGCGAGCTCCTCACGGGTCAGCAGCGGCTGGAAGTCCTCGGCATAGAGGTCGCGTACACGGACCTCCGCCTTGTTCCCGATACGGGCAAGCACCGTGTCGCGCACCGCGGCCGTGAAGCTCTCGGGGCTTGGATGGCAGTAGATCACGAGGACCCTCATCAGAACTCTCTCATCTCTTCCATGACACGCTTGTGGAAGCCGCGTCGGCGCGTATCGTCGGCGCGGTTCATGTCATAGAGCGCAAGATACTTCGTCTTGACCCTTGGGTGGCAGACATAGCGCAGCGAGCGGGTGACGATCTTGCGCGGCGGATCGCCGGCAAGGAACGCGCGCGTCCGGTTGCCGCCATAGGTGGTCACGGCGGCGAGCTTCTCGATATGGGTGAGGTTCGGACGCACCTTGCCGTTCACCAGCTTGAAGGAGACGCCGGGAAGGAACACCCTGTCGAAGAAGCCCTTGAGGATCGCGGGATATCCGAAGTTCCAGACCGGAAAGCACAGGACGAGCGCCTGCGCCGCGCGCAGCCGCTCGACATATTCGCGGACGGGCTCGATATTGGCGGGCTCGGTGTGGTAGCCGCGCCGCTCCGCTTCGGTCAGGACGGGGGAGAAACCCTCCGCGTTCAGGTCGCAATCGTCCACGTCCCAGCCGCGGTCGCGCAGCGTGCGCACGGTGCGGGCGTGCAGGACGGAGCCGAAGCTGTCGGGCACGGGATGGGCGTAGAGGACTAGGGCGCGCATGTCTTTCTCGTCGGGCGCGCCGTCGCGTCCGGGATGATACCCTCCCTAGCCCTCCCCCTCGGAAGGGGGAGGGGACGTGCTTTGGGGCGAGCGGTGTGTTTTCCCTCCACCGTCCACGGGAGAGGGTCGGGGAGGAGGTACGTCATTCGGCGGCCTGCATCTTCGGGTAGGCGTACATCCTGTCGAACGCCCAGTTCGGATCGTCCCACGCGATCATCTTGCCGGGGTTCAGCAGTCCCTTCGGATCGGCCTCCCGCTTGAAGGCGAGCTGCCGGTCGTCCACGGTCTGCCGCCCGCCTTCCTCCAGCGTGTAGCGGTGCGGGTTGAAGATCATGGCCCCCGCGTCCTCGTGCATCCGGATGATCTCGTCGAGCCTCTCCTCCGTAGTAAACTTCACCAGTGACAGACCTGCGAACATGACCTTGCCGTGCTCGCGCAGCACTTCGAGATGCTGGAGCACCTCGGGGCTGAACTCGGCGCGCATCTTCTCGATCAGCTCCTTGTGCTGCGGATAGCCGTAGCGAACCTGGAGGTAGGTGATCGACGGCTCGACCTTCAGCGCGCGCAGGGTGGTGTGGTTCCAGCCGTATTCGAAGACCGGGCCCGGCGTCCGCTCCCAGTCGTTGTCGTCGGAGCGGTAGATAAGCTTGCCGCCCATCCGCGCGAGCAGGGTTAGGAACCCGTCCATCGAGTGGGGCGCCACCATGAGGCCGACCATGTGGGTCCCTTCCTCCACATGCGGCTTCACTCTCTGGAAATACGCATGTGCGATCGGGGCCTCGAACACTGTCGCGAGCTTGATGAGGATGCCGTCCTCATTGGCGACCGCCTCCGCGAGCTCCATGGCCGGGGTGAAGTCGTCATAGGCCACGAACATCTCGACCCAGTCATAGGCGGGGGCCAGTGGCATCTCGATCTCGGTGATGATCCCGTTGGTGCCATAGGCGTGGGAGACGCGGGCGAGCGCCTCTCCAGTAAATTCGAGGGTGCGCGGCTCCTCCTCCATCGTCACGACACGCAGGCGGATGATGTTGCCGAGGTCGCGCAAGCTGCCCCAGGTGCAGGAGCCGACACCGCCGGAGCCCCCGGCGATGAATCCGCCGATAGTCGCGGTCGCCCAGGTGGAGGAGTACATGCGGATTTCCTGGCCCGAGTCGGCGATGCAGGCCGCATCGAGATCCTTGAGCAGGCAGCCAGGTTCCACGATGACGCGACCCGTGTGGATCTCCTTGACTGCCGCCATGTTCTTGAGGTGCAGGATGCAGCCGCCCTCCAATGGCATAGCCTGCCCGTAATTGCCCGTTCCCGCGCCGCGGGTCGTGACCGGCACGTTGTGGGCGTAGCAGGTCCTGAGCACCTCGATCACCTCCGCCTCGCTCTTCGGTGCGATGACGAAATCGCCGACCACGTGGTCCAGACGCTCCTTCAGGACTGGCGAGTACCAGAAGAAATCGCGGCTCTTGGAGCGGACGGAGACCTCCTTGTCGTCGATCTCGAGATGGGAGAGCGCGTCGCGGGCGGCGGCAACATTCGGTTTCATGCGGGCTCCATCAGGTGGTCGAGTTCGCGGTAATCGGGCAGCGTCCGGTCGATCCGCTGCCCGCCCCGGATCACGATGCGGTCGGATTGCGGGCGGGCGAAGAGCTCGGTCCAGCTGCGTGCATTGCAGATCACGAGGTCGGCGGGCTGGCCCGGCGCGAGGGTGGCGGGGGTGAAGCCGCAGGCCCTGGCCGGGGTGGTCGTTACGGCGCGGGGCCAGTCGGAACGGGAATGGTCGAGATGGGCAATGCGCGTCGCCTCGCGCAGCACCTCCATCATGTCGAGGTCGCCATAGGCGTAGAACGGATCGCGCGTGTTGTCGGAGGCGAAAGCGGTCGGGATGCCGCGGTCCGCCATCTCGTGCACCAGCGTCACGCCGCGCGAGCGAGGCGTGCGCCCGGCGTGGCGGTCCTGCAGGTAGAGATTGCAGAGCGGCAGGGAGACGATGTTGAGCTCCGCCTCCGCGACCAGATCTAGCGTCCGCTCCGCCTCCTCATCCGCCTGTCGGGCAAGCGAGCAGCAATGGCCGACGACGACGCTGCCGTCGAAGGAATGGCGCAGCTTGGCCTCGGCAATGGCAAGCAAGCAGGCGCTGTCGGGGTCCTGTGTTTCGTCAGCATGGAAGTCCACGTCGAGGCCGCGTTCGGCGGCCATGCGGAACACGATGTCGAGCTTCTCGGCCAGATCCGGCACCGGATACGCGACCGCGCCGAGGACACCGTCGTAACGGCTCACCAATTCTGCCGTATGCAGGTAGGCGCCGTCGGCGGTCACATTCTCGATCCCGACGAGGCAGGCCGCCTGCAGCTCGATCCGCTCGGCCCACTCCGCCCGGATCTCATCGAAGACGGGCCAGGAGATGTCGTACTGCGGCGGGATCGAGTCGAGATGGGTGCGGATGGCGCGCGTGCCGTGGGCGTAGGCGCAGCGCAGGGCGAAATCCATGCGGGCGCGCACGTCCTTCGCGCTCCAGTTCGCGGCGCGATCCTCGCCCACCGTGGTCAGCGCACCCATGAAGGTGCCGTCCGGGTTCGCGGCGCGCGGCCAGATATGCCCCTTGTCGAGATGGGTGTGCATGTCGACGAAGGCCGGAAAGACCATGGCGCCGTCCATGTCGACCTCCGGCACATGCGCTTCGCCCAGCGTCGGGCCGTCCAGCGTCAGCTCGATGCGCACCAGATCGCCCTCCTCCCCCGCCAGGTAGGCGGGCGCGTGCAGGTTCACGAGCCGGAGCGGCCCGTCGGGCAGGGTACGGAAATCCCTCATCTCTCTCTCGCCAACGCGCTTTCGTGCCACTTGCGCAGGGCAAGGTGGGAGATGGTGCTCATGATGCCGAAGATCACAACGCCCAGCGCGGAGATCAGGAAGAGGCACGCGAAGAGCCGCCCGAAATTGAAACGGTAGGAGGCTTCGAGCAGCGTGGACGCGAGGCCGAGACCAGTGCCCGCCCGCCCGATCACGAATTCCGCCACGACGGCGCCGATCAGCGCGAGACCCCCCGCGATCTTCAATCCGCCGAGGAAGAAGGGCAGTGCCGAGGGGGCCGCGAGCAGGCGCAGGCGCTGCCAGCGGCTCGCGCCGTAGATAGTGAAGAGATCATCGAGGTTCGGGTCGGTGCTCTTGAGCCCGATGGTCGTGTTCGACAGGATCGGGAAGAAGGCGACGATCCACGCACAGGTCAGCGCGGCGGCGAAGGCGCTCTCCATGTAGACCTGAAGGAGCGGCGCGATCGCGATGACCGGCGTTACCTGCAGGATTACTGCGTAGGGGAAGAAAGACATCTCCGCCCATTTCGACTGGGTGAAGGCGACGGCGAGAGAGACGCCGCCGATGATCGCCATGATGAGGGCGAGCAGGGTCAGGCGGCTCGTGACGATGGTTGCATCCCAAAGCATCGCCCAGTCGCTCACGAGGGTCTGAGCAATCAGCGCCGGGCCAGGCAGCACGTAGTGCGGCACCTCCCATAGCGTGACGTAGAGATGCCAGGCGAGCAGGCTGCACCCCATTACGCCCACCGGCAGGGTCCACCGCGCGATGCCGTGGATGCGGGCACGGCGGGCGCGGGCGGCTTCCTCGCTGTCGAAGGTCTGCGGGACGTCGAGCACGGCCATCAGGCAGCTCCTATGGCTCGGTTGAGGGCATCGGAGGCGCCGCGGCACCACGCGGCGTACTCGGCGGAGGTGCGGAACTCCTCCGTCCGCGGATAGGGCGCGGTGACCGGCAGCTCCTCGATCACGCGGCCGGGCCGTGCGGCCATGACCACGATGCGGTCGGAGAGGAAGACGCTCTCGAACACCGAATGGGTTACGAAGATCACGGTGCAACCCAGCTTCGCCTGCATCGCGAGCAGATCGTTGTTCAGCTTGAAGCGGGTGATCTCGTCGAGGGCCGCGAAAGGCTCATCCATCAGGATCAGCTTCGGGTGGGTCACCATCGCCCGCGCGATGGACACGCGCATCTTCATCCCGCCCGAGAGCTCGCGCGGATAGGCATTCTGGAACTTTTCCAGCCCCACCAGCTTCAGCGCATCCATGATCTCGCCCCGCACGGCGGCGAAGCCCTGACCCTTGAGCCGCATCGGCAGCCAGACGTTCTGCGCCACGGTGGCCCATGGCATCAGCGTCGGTTCCTGGAAGACGACGGAGAGGGACTGCTCCCCCGCCTCCCACGTGATGCGGCCGCTGGTGGGATGAGACAGGCCCGCGATCAGGCGCAGGGCTGTCGACTTGCCGCAGCCCGACGGGCCGAGCAGCGAGATGAAGTCGCCTTCGAAGACGTCGAGGTCGAGGCCCCGCAGGGCCACGACCTCACCGCCGAAGACCTTATCGACGCCCGTGAGGGTCAGCAGGCGCTGCCGTGTGGGCGATCCGTCCATCCGTTACTCTGGTACCAGGTCCATGCCGAGGCCGTTGCCAACGAATTCCGTCGTATAGGCGGCCTGCCAGTCGAGGCCGTCGGAGATCACCCCGGCCTCCACCATCTGCTCATAGAAGCCGCCGACCTGCTCGTCGGTGATCACGCCGATCCCCATCTCCTCGGCATCGCCGGAGATTACGATGCCGTTCTCCAGCATCTTCTCGATGGCGTAGTCGATCTTGTCCTGCGTCATCTCCGGATTGGCTTCCATGATGAGCGCGTTGGCCGCCGTGTTGTCGCCGTAGAGGTAGTTGTACCAGCCGAGGATCGAGCTCTCCACGAAGCAGGTTACGACTTCGGGCCGCTCGGCGATCGTGTCGGCCATGGTCTCGATCGTCGTGGCGTAGGTGGAGTAGCCCGCATCCGCGATCAGGAAGACCTCGGGCGTGAAACCGCCTTCCTGCTCCACCAGGTAGGGCTCGGAACTCAGATAACCCTGCATGCCCACTTCCGTGTCGGCGAGGAACGGGGCGGGGTTAAAGGTGTAGGGTTGCCGCTGCTCCGCGGTGAAACCGTGGGCCGCGATCATCCACTGGTAATAGGACTGGAAACCGTTGTCCCCGATCAGAAGCGTCAGATCCTTCAGATCCTCCCAGCTCTCCGCCGATCCGGGATGGGCGAGGATGACCTGCGGGTGCTTCTGGAAGATGGCGGCGACGGAGACGACGGGAATACCTTGCTCGACGGCGGAGAAGGCCTGGAGCAGGTCACCGCCCATGTGAAAGTCGATCCGACCGGCCAGCATCAGTGCACGGTTGTTCACTTGCGGACCGCCTGGCGCGATGGTTACGTCGAGGCCGCATTCGGCATAGGTGCCGTCCGCGACCGACTGGTAGAAGCCACCATGCTCTGCCTGCGCGACCCAGTTGGTACCGAACGTCACCTCCTCCTGCGCTGCGGCGCCGGTGGCGGCGGTGGCAAGTGCCCCTGCGGCGAGGATCTGGATTTTCCGTTTCATTCGCCTGTCTCCCTGCATACCCTGTCACCTTGACGCTAGGTCGGCTTTCCGGCCACGGCCAAGCACAAAAAAGAGCCATGTGCGCCTCCTTCGGGCAGGCGCACCCATTTTGAGCAGAATTTTATGTAGTTGCCGAAAGACTGGGCGATCTTCTCGTCGGGGAGGGACCATGACGGACGCGCTGGAGCCGAAAGACATCCACCCACCCTTCGCGCGCTACGTGCACGGGGTCTCGGTGCCGGCCGGGCACCGGCTGATCGCCACGTCGGGCCAGCTTGGTATCCGGGCGGATGGCTCGGCCCCGGAGGGTGTGGGGGCGCAGGCTGAGCTCTGCTTCGCCGCCATCGATGCCATCCTGGCCGAAGGCGGGATGGCTCGCGCCGATGTGGTGCGGGTCAATGCCTTCGTCACCGGGCGAGAGCACCTGCCGGGCTACATGGCGGCGCGGGACACCTGGCTGACCGATGTCGATCCCCCGCCCGCCTCCACCCTGATGATCGTCAGCGGCTTCGCCCGGCCCGAATTCGTGGTTGAGATCGAGGTTCTGGCGGCCGCACCCTAGCGGGCACGTCGCAGGTAGACATAGTAGGCCCCTTCACCACCATGCCGTCGGTGAGCGGGTGCGATCTGAAGCACGAGGGGACCGAGCGGCGGCAGGCGCAGCCAGTGCGGCACCTGGTGGCGCAGGATACCGTGCCGCTCCGGTATGATCGCGTCTTCGGCACCGGGCCGGCCCTTGCCGGTGATGACGAGGACGAGGCGCAGTCCCTCCGCATGGGCCCGCAGGATGAAGCCGCGCAGGCGCAGATGCGCGTCCGCGGTTGTCATGCCGTGCAGGTCGAGGCGGGCCTGAGGGGCGAGCCGCCCACGGGTCATCCGCTCGAAGGCGCGGCGGTCCATGTTGACGGGCTCCGCACCGGGTGCGGGGGCCGGATCGAAGAGCGTGGGCGGCGCCGGGCGACCCTGCGGCCGCAGGATCATGCCGCGTGAGGCGGACGAGGTGGGAGCGAGCTCGGCAGGTCGCTGCTCGCGATCCGGCTCGGGCGCGGCGGATTGTTCGTGCAAGGGAACCGCGCTTTCGGCCACCTTGGACCACAGCGCCTTCTCCTCGTCGCTCAGCGTCCGCCGGCGGCGCGCCACGTCAGCGCCCGGCGAGCGCCGCGCGCGGCATCAGGACGACCATGCGGCCGCCCGCGCGCTGGCGACTTGCCACGGCGAATGCCGCCTCCCCCGATCCGAAGAAGATATCGGCGCGCTGCGCACCCTTCACCGCCGCGCCCACATCCTGCGCAACCATCAGGCGCTTGAAAGGGCCGTTCGCCGTCTCGGTCTCGACCCAGACGGGCAGGCCGAGCGGAACCGCGTCGCGATCCACCGCAACAGTGCGGCGGGCCGTGACCGGCAGGCTCATGGCACCTACCGGCCCATCATCCGCAGTCAGGCCCTCGACCTCGTGGAAGAAGATGTAGGACGGGTTCACGTTCAGTACGTCGAGACCGCGTTGCCCGTTCTCCCGCACCCAGTTGCGGATCGCGGCAGCGGACAGGTTGTGGCTGGGCAACAGCCCTTCCTCACCCATGTAGCGCCCGACGGAGCGGTAGGGATGGCCGTTGCGCCCCGCATACCCGACGCGCATGACGCTGCCATCAGTGAGGGCAAGACGGCCGGAGCCCTGGACGTGAAGGAAGAACGCCTCGACCGGATCCTCGAGCCAAGCCAGTTCGAGGCCGCGGCCCGACAGGCCGCCGCGCTCGATCTCCTCCCGCGTCAGCCAGGGTGTGTCGCGACCCTCAACCTCCGGCGGGCGGCGGTAGAGCGGGAAGCGGAACCGCTCGGTCCGGCTGCGGCTGCCGAGGAGTTCGGGTTCGTAGTAACCGGTGAAGAGCGCGTCCGTCCCGTCGGTGACGAGGACGGGCGTGAACGCCGCCTCGAAGAACGCACGGGCGTCAGTGGCACTCTCGGCAGCCTGGCAGAGCGCGGCCCATTCCTCGGCGCGGATCCTGTCACCCGTCGCGGTACTGGCACAGCTTCGGGAAAAGGTGCGAAGGGCCGCGGCATGATCATCCGCGGCCCAACCGTCGAGTGCATCGTAACTCAACGGCTCCATGGATGTCTGACCGAACGCAGGTACAGCGAGGGCGAGCACGGCGGCCGCCGCGAGAACGACACGGCGGTGCAGCATGTCACGCGCCGGTCGCGACGAGCAGCCAGTTCGGGTTTTCGGAGCCCATCACGCGGGAGAACGTCCAGACATCGGCCTGGCGCTTGATCTCCTGCGGATCACCCTCGACGATCTCGCCGGTGGCGTTCTTCACCACGGATGTGAGTTCGCCCACGAAGCGGATGGTGATGTCGGCGACGTTGTCCATCTCGTCGAACTTCGCGTCTTTCAACTTGAGCTCGCGCACGCCGACGAACCGGGCATCGACGGTCAGGCCCGCCTCGGCCCGGCTTTCGACTGCCTGCTCGAACCCCTTGTAGACGTCGGGGGCAAGAAACTGCTCCAGCGTCTTCAGGTCGCCGTTCTCGTAGGCCATCAGGATCATCTCATAGGCCTGACGCGCGCCGCCGAGGAATTCGCCGAGGCTGAAATCGGGCTCTATCTTCTTCATGTTGGCGATCGCCTGGCCTGCATCGCTCTCGGGATCGACGTGGTCGGCGATGTCCTGATCGGTACCGCCGCCTTCAATGACCTCGAACGGATGTTCCTGCCGATCATTCTCCGGTCCGGGCACGCGCGCGTTCTTCGGCGGCCCCTCGAAACCCGTGCGGGTCCCAAGAACGCTGCGCAACCGGAGGATCAGGAAGACCGCCACCGCGGCCAGAACGATAAGTTGGATCATAGGTTCGATGTCTTTCCCCGATCGGCATCGGAACCGCCATGGCGGTTTGGTTCGTCCTCGTTCTTGCATATCTAGGAGGGCGAAGGGAACGAGTCCATGCGACCGCATGGATGGAGAAAGGAACGCCATGTGGATTTTTCTGGCATTGTTGCTGGTGCCGCTGATCGAAATCGCGCTGTTCATCCAGGTCGGCGACCTGATCGGGCTGTGGCCGACGCTGGCGACAGTGATCCTGACCGCCATCGCGGGAACGTGGCTGCTACGGCTACAAGGCGGCGACGCGCTGCGGCGCGTGCAGCACATCGTGCGCGAGGGCGGCGACCCGCGCGGACCGCTTGCCCATGGCGCGCTGATCCTGATCGCGGGCGTGGTGCTGCTGACGCCGGGCTTCTTCACCGACGCAATCGGCTTCCTCCTGCTGATCCCCGCGATACGCAGCATGGTGATTACAGAACTCTCGCGTCGCGTCGTCGTGCGCACCATGAGCCAGCCGCGCGAGGCGGGGAGAGGTGGCCCGGGCGACGTGATCGACGCGGAATATGACGTCGAGCCGCCGCAGGGGCAGGACATCCCCGGAGACTCCGGCTGGACCCGCAGGGACTGACGTTGTGATGCGCCAAGCGCTCTGTTAGGTCCGTGCTATCTGTCAGACACGACAAGGCACGAGGACGGCATGGCCGACGAGAACCAGACCCAAGAGACCGACGCGGCGGCGGCGCAGGCACAGCAGCCGCAACCCCAGATCCGTATCCGCAACCAGTATGTGAAGGACGTCTCCTTCGAGAATCTGGCTGCGCAGAAGGGCATCGTGCCCCAGACCGCACCGCAGGTCCGCGTGGGCGTGAACCTTGATGCGAAGAAGGTCGAGGGGGCGGACAGCGTCTATGAGGTCGTGATGACCCTGAAGGTCAACGCGGATGCGGGCGAGCAGAAGGTCTTCCTGATGGAACTCGACTATGCCGGGATCTTCGAGGTGTCGAACGTTCCGGAGAACCAGATCCATCCGTTCCTGCTGATCCAGTGCCCGACGATGATCTTCCCCTTCGCGCGGCGGATCGTCAGCGACATGACGCGGGACGGCGGCTTCCCGCCCGTCAACATCGATCCGATCGACTTCCTGGCACTCTATCGCAACGAGCTGTTGCGGCGGCAGCAGGCCCAGGCGGCCAGCGCCGGCTCCCCGACCGGGACGGCATGATCGAGGGGCCTTCGGGCCCCTTTTTCATGGGCGTTGGTGATAGGTGAGGGCGCTTCGGATCAGGAGGCAGAGCTTTTCCCGATCGGGCGTGTCGCCTGTGGCGAACAGGACGCCGCGGTTGCCCTCGTACCGGAAGTCACCGGGAAACAAACTGCGGAAATCCGAGATGATCGTGGTCTGGCAATGGGCGTAGATCGCGTATCCGCCACTCTTGGGCAGGCCAAGCCGCAGGGTCGAGCCCTTCGGCGTGCGATGGGCGGGTTGGCCCCATTTCAGGCTTTCCTCGACGGGGCCGATCGTTTTGGCCGTGTCGAGGATGAGCTGTCTGAGGGTTAAGAGGGCTTCGCGTTCGGGTTTGGGGAACGACGCAAAGGCTGCTTCGACGGCCGGTTTGTCGAAGGGAGTTTCAGCCTTGAGCGCCATCTCGTGCATGGCGCGATGCTAGCGCGAAACGGCGCCTTCCGGCACCGCTGAAAGTCAGGACGAGAAACGCTTCCAGAGAGCATCGTTGCCGAGCTTTGAGACGAAGCCCTCGAAGGCCGCCTGTTCATCCGACGTCATCCGGTCGCGCAACGGGCGCGGGCGGGGCGGCGGCGTCCAGTCCCCGGCCTCCACCTTCGGGCCCTTGTTGGACACGACCGAAAGGCTGAAGTCGGGCTGCCGGCCGCCGACAAGCTCCAGGTAGACCTCGGCCAGGATCTCGGAGTCGAGCAGGGCGCCATGCTTCGTCCGCGCCGAGTTATCGATGCCGAAGCGGCGGCAGAGCGCGTCCAGAGAGTTCTGCGCCCCCGGAAACTTCGAGCGGGCAATTGCGAGCGTATCGACCGCCTGTGCATTCGGCAGGGTCGGCAGGCCCATCCATTTCAGCTCCGCATTCAGGAACTTCATATCGAAGGCGGCATTGTGGATGACAAGCTTCGCATCGCCCACGAAATCGAGGAACTCCTGCCCGATCTGCTTGAAGACCGGCTTGTCCGCGAGGAAATCGTTGCCGAGGCCGTGCACCTGGAACGCCTCGGTCGGCATGTCGCGTTCGGGGTTAATGTACTGGTGGTAGGTGCGGCCGGTCGGCATGTGACCGTGGAGTTCGACCCCGCCGATCTCAACGATCCGGTGCCCTTCGAGCGGGTCGAGGCCGGTGGTTTCGGTGTCGAGGACGATCTCACGCATCGCGACGCTCCCTTATGCTCGCCAGAACGGCGTGGACCTGTTCGCGAGCGTTGTCCAGTCCGCGCGAGGTGTCGATGACGAAGTCCGCGGCGGCGCGTTTTTCGGCGTCCGGCACCTGGCGGGCGAGGATCGCGGCGAAGCTCTCCTCCATCATGCCGGGGCGGTTGAGGACGCGCTGTCGCTGGACCTCCGCCGGGGCGGACACGACGATGAGGGTGTCGACGCCGTACCGCTGGCCGGTTTCAAAGAGGAGGGGGATGTCGAGCAGGACTTCGCCGGTCGGATGGCGATCGAGGAACGCCTTGCGGTGGGCAGCGACAAAGGGGTGTACGATGGCCTCGATCTTCGGCAGGAGGGTTTCGTCTGCGAGGATCGCAGTGCGGAGATGGTCGCGGTTGACAGCTCCGTTTTCGATCGCTTCGGGGATGAGGTCGGTGAGAGGAGCGACCGCCGCACCGCCAGGCGCATAGAGTTCGTGGACGGCAGCGTCGGCATCCCAGACGGGGACGCCAGCATCAGCGAACATCTGCGCTGTGGTCGACTTGCCCATGCCGATGGAGCCGGTCAGACCGATGACATGCGCCGTCATTCGGCGAGCACCGCGCGGCGGAGTTCTTCGTCGACTTCCGGCGTGTAGTCGAACCACTGGCGGAAGCCGGGAGCGGCTTGATGGAGCAGCATGCCGAGACCGTCGACGGTGCGCAGACCGATCGCAGCGGCCTCCTGTAAGAAGGGGGTGCGCAGCGGCGCATAGACGATGTCGGTGGCAAGGGCAGCGCCGTGGGCGCGGGTGAAGCTGATGTTGAGCTCAGGTTGGCCGGTCATCCCGAGGGAGGTCGTGTTGACGATGGTCATCGCACCCTCCATGGCGTCGGCGCCGCGGTTCCAGTCCACGACGGTAATACGGGCACCGTAAGCCTCCTTAAGGGCTACAGCGCGCTGTCGGGTGCGGTTCGCAATCCGGACTTCGGGCGCACCGTCGCTCACCAGGGCGGAAATGATGGCGCGGGCAGCACCCCCGGCACCTAGGACAAGGCAGGGGCCGGACTTCGCGGACCAGTCGGGGGCGTGCTGACGCAGGTTCTCAATGAAACCGTATCCATCGGTATTGTCGGCGTAGATTCCACCATTATCCCGAAATATCAGGGTGTTAGCTGATCCGCTCAGGGCCGCGCGATCGCTTATGTTGTCCGCGATCTGCAAGACGCGCTGCTTGTAGGGGATCGTAATGTTCACGCCGCGAAAACCAAGTTTAGGCAGCGTTCGGATCGCATAGTCGAAGTCGTTCGGCGCGACGGCCAGCGGCACGTAGTAACCCGGGATCCCATAGCGCTGCAACCAGTGGCCGTGAAGCCTGGGCGAAAGGGAGTGACCGACGGGCCAGCCGACGACACCGGCCAGAGGTGGAGACGAATCCGTCATTCGATGCAGACCTCGCGCGCACGCAGAAAACCCAGGACTTCGAGCAGCGGCAGGCCAAGGACACTGAAATAGTCACCCTGGACTCTGGAGAAGAGCTGCGCGCCGCGCCCTTCGAGCCTGTAGCCGCCGACGCAGCGGAGCAATACGTCACCTTCGTCCTCAAGGTATTGTGCGAGAAACGTGTCGGAAAAGGAGCGCATGACGAGCTGGGCTCGTCCCACATGACGCCAGACCGGTTTGCCGCCCTCGCAGATGACCGCAGCCGACAGCAATTCGTGTGGGCGGCCCCGGAGCCTCGTGAGCTGGTCGCGCAGCACGTTCATGTTCGATGCCTTGTCAAACAGGGTGCCGTTGCAGACGAGGACCTGATCGGCAGCCAGAACCAGAGAATCGCTGTTCCGCGCAGAGACCCGAAGGCCCTTGAGCTCGGCAAGCTTGTCCGCGATATCGCGCGGCGGCGCACCTTCGGCCAACATCGCCTGTTTGATGCTGTCTTCGTCAACGCGGGAGACGTCAACACGGTGAGCGATTCCGGCTGCACTCAAGATGGCCGATCGGGCGGTGGAGGCGGAGGCGAGGACGACTTCGGTCACGTAATGCGCTTCCTGAGATGGGCGAGGATGGCGGCCGCGATCTCCTCAATCGAGCGGCGGGTGACATCGACGACGGGGATATCGTGGCGTTCGAAGAAGAGGCGGGCCTCGGCGACCTCGCCCCGAACACTGTCGAGGTCGGCGTAGCCCGGGGCGTCGCCACGGTCGAAAACCTCGAGCCGATGCGCGCGGACCTGGGCGAGGCGATTGGGCGTCACCACGAGACCGATGGCCGGGATCCCAGCAGCGAGCGCCTGTAGAAGCGGTTCCAGTGCGCGCGGGTTACCGGTCAGCGGAACGTTGGCGGCGCGAATGCCCTGGTAGGCGAGATAGATGCTGGTCGGCGTCTTTGAGGTTCGGCTGACGCCAACGAGGATCACATCAGCGGCGAGGAGACGCTCCGGGCTCTGACCGTCATCCTGGGTAATAGCATAGTCGATGGCCGCGATCCGGTTCTGGTCGTCGAGACCCTTCTGGTATTGCTGGCCTGGCCGCGCACGGGGTGCCTCACCGACGAAACTGGCGATGCGGTTCACGAGGGGATCGAGGAGGGGCTGCACGTCGAGGTCAAGTTCCACGATCCGGCGGTTCAGATGAGCGTGAAGCGCTCCGTCGACCACCGTGTGCAGAATGAGCGACGGTGGTGTGACGGTGGCAAGGATCGCATCGAGCTGTGCTGGAGTACGGACGAAGACATGGGGGTGCTGCACGATGGATGCCGGATCGAATCGAATGACGACGGCGCGTGCGGCAGCTGCGAGTGTCGTCCCGGTCGAATCCGAGATCAGGTGAAGATTGAGCGGCACAGCACCTGTCAAGATCAACAATCCTGGGGATGGTTCGGTGGACAGCCCTGTGTAGCGCCACGATGCGATCTTGTGGAGAGCGAAGCGCGGATCCTCTTGTCCTCGATACGAGGCAAGCTCGACACGTGTTTGTCCTTTGCGAACGCCTTGGCGCACCGGATGTGGAAAAAACGCCTGGCACGACTCGTTGACGGCGTAAATGCGGCGGTTCGAAATCCGCAAGAACGAAGAATGGAATTCGCGCAGAAAAAACTTGCAGTGGTGCAAGGGTTTAGAATGTTTACAGATTCGTTCTAATTTTAGATATCTGACACAGCGGTTTCGAGGTCACCTTGGATAACTCTGTGGATTAAGTGGCGAGGTACGGTAATCCCCGCTTTGCCCACACCCCATCCACTACCACAACATCTTCTTCTTTTTTTTGAATGAAAGGGGTCCGATCCGGGCGTCAAAGAATCTGGCCAAGACGAACCAGTACAGCATAGCTTGGCGATGGGTTCGGAGAATGGGAATGATCGAAAATTGGTTACTGGCGACGTATCCATGGGTAAAGGCCGCTCATGTGGTGGCGGTCGTGTCCTGGATGGCCGGGTTGCTCTACCTGCCGCGGCTCTTCGTCTATCATGTCGAGCGCGGCACGCCGGGATCCGAGGTCAGCGAGACGTTCAAGGTCATGGAGATGAAGCTTTACCGCTTCATCATGAATCCAGCGATGATGGCAAGCTGGGTATTGGGTCTATGGCTGGCGGCGACGCCCAGTGTGGTTGGCACGTGGTTCTGGGGAAAGCTGGTCGCGGTCTTCGCGATGACGTGGTTCCATGTCTGGCTGGGAAAACGACGTAAGGAGTTCCTGGCGGACGAGAACGTGAGGAGCGGTCGGACCTACCGGTTGATGAACGAGGTGCCGACAGTCCTGTTGATTGCGATTGCGGTCCTGGTGGTCGTCAAGCCCTTCTGACGCGCTCACGGTTGACAGGGCCGGACACAACGCCATATTTGCGGTAATCGGGTTTCTGGCCCGCTCCCCCTCTTTCCCCCGTTCGATGACGCATTGGCGCTTGGAACGTCCAGTCGGAACAAAATTTATGGATATTGAACGACTCTCGCTCGCCGAGCTGAAGGCGAAGAGCCCTGCTGATCTCCTGCACATGGCCGAAGAGCTGGAAATCGAGAACGCGTCGACCATGCGTAAGGGCGACATGATGTTCTCGATCCTCAAGGAGATGGCGGAAGATGGCGTCGAGATCTCGGGCGACGGGGTGCTCGAGGTGCTGCAGGACGGCTTTGGATTCCTGCGCTCTCCCGAGGCTAACTACCTTCCTGGCCCAGACGACATCTACGTCTCGCCATCTCAGATCCGAAAGTTCTCGCTCCGCACCGGTGACACGGTGGATGGGGTCATCCGGGCTCCGAAGGACGGGGAGCGGTATTTCGGTCTTGTGAAGGTTTCGCAGATCAACTTCGAGGAGCCGGAGAAGGCGCGGCACAAGGTGCATTTCGACAACCTGACGCCGCTCTATCCGGACGAGCGCCTGACGATGGAGATCGACGACCCGACCATCAAGGACAAGTCGGCGCGGGTCATCGACCTAGTGTCACCGATCGGAAAAGGACAGCGGTCCTTGATCGTGGCACCGCCGCGGACGGGTAAGACCGTGATCCTTCAGAACATCGCGAACTCGATCGAGAAGAACCATCCGGAATGCTATCTCATCGTGCTGCTCATCGACGAGCGGCCGGAGGAAGTGACGGACATGCAGCGGTCGGTGAAGGGTGAGGTGGTATCGTCGACCTTCGATGAGCCGGCGACGCGGCACGTGGCGGTGTCTGAGATGGTGATCGAGAAGGCCAAGCGGTTGGTGGAGCACAAGCGGGACGTGGTGATTTTGCTCGATTCGATCACGCGTCTGGGTCGTGCCTTCAACACGGTGGTTCCGTCTTCGGGCAAGGTTCTGACCGGGGGTGTCGATGCGAACGCGCTGCAGCGGCCGAAGCGGTTCTTTGGTGCTGCGCGGAACATTGAGGAGGGCGGCTCGCTGACCATCATCGCGACGGCGCTGATCGACACCGGTAGCCGTATGGACGAGGTGATCTTCGAAGAGTTCAAGGGCACCGGTAACTCGGAGATCGTGCTCGATAGGAAGATCGCGGACAAGCGGGTGTTCCCGGCAATCGACATCATGAAGTCGGGCACGCGGAAGGAGGATCTGTTGGTCGAGAAGGCGGATCTGACGAAGATGTTCGTGCTGCGCCGGATCCTGAATCCAATGGGGACGACGGATGCGATCGAGTTCCTGCTCGGCAAGCTCAAACAGACGAAGAACAACTCGGAATTCTTCGACTCGATGAATACCTGAGCGGATCGGGTTGAAGTTGTGGAAGGGTCCGTTCAGGCGGACCCTTTTCCGTTTGAAGCGAGGCGTCATCATGGCTGACACGATCTTTGCGCTGGCGTCCGCCCAGGGCCGGGCGGGTGTTGCCGTTGTGCGCATTTCCGGACCCGCATCATGGGAGGCGGCGGAAGTCCTATGCGGTTCATTGCCGGAGCCACGGCGTTCCGGTTTGAGAAGCATTGCCAATCCGGAGAACGGTACCGTCATTGACGAGGCCCTCGTACTGTGTTTCCGGGAGGGCGGCAGCTTTACAGGAGAAGCGGTGGTCGAACTTCACGTGCATGGATCGGTTGCCGTGGTTTCTGCGTTGCTGGACGTACTATCGCGGATGCCGGGCCTACGCCTGGCGGAACCCGGTGAATTCACACGGCGTGCGATGGATGCGGGACGGCTGGATTTGTCACAGGTCGAAGGCCTGGCCGATCTGATCGATGCGGAAACGGATGCACAGCGGCATCAGGCTCTCCGTGTCATGCAAGGTGAACTTTCGGATCGGACCGAGCAATGGCGTGACCATCTGCTGCATGCCTTGGCATTGATTGAGGCAACTATCGACTTCGCTGACGAAGATGTGCCGGTCGATGTCGTGCCGGATGTGGTGAGCGAGTTGACATCGGTCCAATCCGATCTCGGGAAACAGCTTCAAGGCGCTGATGCCGCTGAGCGTATTCGCAGCGGTTTTGAGGTGGCGATCGTAGGGCGGCCGAATGCGGGAAAGTCCAGCCTTTTGAACCGGCTCGCGGGCCGACAGGCTGCGATAACGTCCGATGTAGCGGGGACGACACGCGATGTCATCGAGGTGCGTATGGACCTCGCCGGCCTGCCGGTTACGGTGCTCGATACCGCTGGGCTTCGCGAAAGCGAAAACGAGGTCGAGGCGATTGGTATCGCGCTGGCGCAGGATCGGGCGGCTGCGGCGGACATGCGGATATACCTTCTTGAACCGGAGCAGGTCGAGCCAGATGGAGGCATCGTCATGCAGAGCGATGATCTGGTCGTTCGCGGCAAGTCCGACCTAAGTTCGGGAGATGTGTCGTCAGTCACGGGTGAGGGCCTTGATGCCCTGGTCAATGAGATCACATCGCGGTTGAAGGCTAGATCACAAGGAGCATCTTTGGTCATCCGTGCTCGGCAGAGGGAGGCATTGACCCGGGGTGCTGCTGCGTTGTCGTCGGCTTTGAACTCGTTGCAGGTCGGAGCTGTCGATCTGGAACTTATATCGGAGGATGTTCGTACCGCAGTGGTTGCCCTTGACTCGCTGGTCGGGCGGGTCGATGTGGAGGACATCTTGGGCGAGATTTTCGGTCGATTCTGTATCGGTAAGTGAGATGTTTCACGTGAAACACTACGACGTAATTGTAATTGGTGGCGGGCATGCCGGAACCGAAGCTGCGCTGGCAGCGGCACGCCTGGGCGCAAAAACCGCGCTGCTGACGCATCGGTTCGATCGCATCGGAGAAATGTCTTGTAACCCGGCGATTGGTGGTCTCGGCAAGGGTCATCTGGTACGTGAAATTGATGCACTGGACGGAGCGATGGGCCGCGTGGCGGATCGTGCTGGCATCCAGTTCCGCCTGTTGAACCGTCGAAAGGGGCCCGCGGTGCAGGGTCCTCGCGCGCAGGCAGATCGGGCGTTGTATCGCGAGGGTATGCAGGCCGCTGTAAGCGAGCAATCGGGTCTCGACATAATCGAGGGCGAAGTTGTCGATCTTCTTGTTCGCGATCAGCGTGTGGAGGGCGTGGAACTGTGCGACGGTAGCTTGGTGGAATGCAGGAGCTGCGTCCTAACGACAGGCACGTTTTTGAACGGTGTGATCCATATCGGGGATCAGCGTCAGACAGGTGGGCGGATGGGAGACACCGCGGCCACGCGGCTCGCCGATCGGCTCCGCGCGCTGGACCTCCCTCTTGGACGGCTGAAGACCGGAACGCCGCCGCGGCTGGACACGCGTACCATCGACTGGTCGCGATTGGAGCTGCAGCCGGGCGACAATGATCCGGAGTTGTTTTCATTCCTCTCCGAAGGCGTAACAGCGCGGCAGGTCAGCTGTGGGATCACGTATACAAACGAACATACGCACGAGATCATACGGAATAATCTGGATCGCTCCGCCATGTACGGGGGCCATATCGATGGCGTGGGTCCGCGCTACTGCCCATCCATCGAGGATAAGGTTGTACGATTTGCGGCAAAGGATGCGCATCAGGTCTTCCTGGAGCCCGAGGGCCTCGACAGCGATCTCGTCTATCCCAACGGAGTTTCGACATCGCTGCCTTTGGGCGTTCAGGAGCAGTACGTGAGGTCGATTGCCGGCCTTGAGCAGGTACGCATTGTGCAACCGGGTTATGCGATCGAATACGACTACGTCGATCCTCGCGCACTGGGTCATACGCTGGAGTTGCAGCGGATGCCTGGCCTGTACCTCGCCGGCCAGATCAATGGAACGACAGGCTACGAGGAAGCGGCTGCGCAAGGCCTGATAGCTGGCTTGAACGCGGCCTCTGCCACGATGGATCGTGGCTCGTTCATCTTGGATCGCGCAGAGGCCTATATCGGCGTGATGATTGATGATCTCGTCACTCGGGGTGTTGCGGAGCCGTACCGGATGTTCACCTCGCGAGCGGAATACCGACTCGCGTTGAGGGCGGACAATGCTGATCAGCGTCTGACGGAGAAGGGTATCGGCTTCGGCTGCGTTGGATCGGAACGGATGCTGGTCTTCGAGAGGAAGCGTAAGGCGTTGGACGCAGCGAGGACGCTTCTCAAGAGCCAAGAGCTCACTCCCCAACAGGCCGCAGACTATGGGATTAAGGTCAATCGCGACGGTGTGCGCCGGAATGGCATGGAGCTGCTGTCCTATAAGGATGTCGATTTCGCAGCGCTGGCGGTGATCTGGCCTGAGGTACTCGATACCGATCCCAGGATCGCGGAACAGATGGAGCGTGATGCACTCTACGCGAGCTACATCGAACGACAGCGCCGCGATGTCGAGGCGATGCGTCGGGATGAGTTAGTCGAGCTTCCGGCCGATCTTGACTATGACGCAATCCATGGCCTTTCGTCGGAACTCAGGCTCAAGCTTTCGAGCGTTTGTCCGTCAACGCTTGCGCAGGCATCCCGGATCGACGGCATGACTCCGGCCGCTTTGACACTGATTCTGGCCGTTGTACGTCGTGAGTACCGGATCTCTGCATGAGCGAAGCACTTCGTGATGTTTCACGTGAAACACGTGCTGACCTGCAGACTTATGCTACGCTGCTTCGAAAGTGGAATTCCCGCATCAATCTCGTGAGTAGTGCGACACTCGACGATCTCGAGCACCGTCATATTGCGGATTCTCTGCAGCTTCTGAATCTTGCACCACTCGAAGGTACGTGGGTCGATCTCGGCAGTGGTGGAGGCTTTCCTGGCCTCGTAATCGCCATCGCAGCGCCTCACCGGACGGTCACACTTGTGGAGAGTGATCGGCGCAAGTGCTTGTTCCTGAAAGAGGTTGTACGCACGCTCGCGCTCAACGTCGAAATCCTCAACGACCGCATTGAGGCTCTCGGCCCTCTCTGTGCCGACGTACTGAGCGCCCGCGCGCTCGCCAGCCTGCCCAATCTGCTTTCCTTCGCACATCGGCATGCAAACCCTGAGGGCACATTGCTGTTTCCGAAAGGGCGAACAGCCGATCAGGAATTGACCGCGGCGCGTGAAAACTGGACATTCGAACTGGATCGGATCCCGAGCGTAACGGACCCGGAGAGCAGCATCCTCAAGATCACGGGGGCCCGACGTGTCGGTCAACAGCCAGAAACCTGACGTCATTGCCCTCGCGAATCAGAAGGGCGGCGTTGGCAAGACGACCACCGCCATCAACATGGGGACGGCGCTTGCTGCTTCGGGTCGCCGCGTCCTCCTGATCGATCTCGATCCACAGGGTAATGCGTCCACGGGTTTGGGCATCGGGCGCGACCAACGAAAGTTGTCGACCTACGACGTGCTGATCGAAAACAGACCGTTATCGGACATCCTGCTCGAAACCATCGTCCCCGACCTGCACATCGCGCCAGCACAGCCCGATCTCAGCTCCGCTGATATGGAGCTGATGGGACGCACGGGCCGCGCGACGCGGCTGAAGCAAGCGCTGCGTACGCTCGATGCCGGCTACGATTACGTTCTGATTGACTGTCCGCCGTCGCTGAATCTGCTGACAGTGAACGCACTGACGGCCGCGAATGCCGTCATTGTCCCTTTGCAATGTGAGTTCTTCGCGCTCGAGGGGCTGTCGCAGCTCATGAACACCATCCGTGAGGTGCGCTCCGCTCTGAACCCGAGTCTAGAGATCCAGGGCATCGTGCTCACGATGTACGACCGCCGGAACAACCTGTCCCATCAGGTCGCGGCCGATGCCCGTGCCACACTGGGTGACGTGGTCTACGAGACAGTGATACCGCGCAACGTCCGGTTGTCGGAGGCGCCGTCCCACGCCGTGCCGGCGCTCTTGTATGATGAAACGAGTGCAGGCAGCCTGGCCTACCAGCGTCTCGCGGCCGAGCTCCTGCGCCGACGCCAGGACGTCGCGGTGGCGGACTAGGAGGCGGAACATGGCATCCAAAACCGAACGCAAGGGTCTCGGCCGCGGGCTCTCCGCGCTGCTCGCTGATATCGATACGACGGACACGACGGACGATGCGGGCGGCCTTCGAACCGTTCCGATCGATCAGCTTCAGGCGAACCCCGACCAGCCCCGCCGCGTGTTCACCGAAGCGGATCTCGACGATCTCACTCGTTCCATCCGCGAAAAGGGCGTGATCCAGCCGCTCATCGTACGCCCGGCGCCCAATGGAGCGGTAGGCTTTCAGATCGTTGCCGGTGAGCGTCGGTGGCGCGCTGCGCAGCGGGCGAAACTGCATGACATTCCCGTGGTCGTTCGCCCGCTCAACGATGCCGAAGTGCTCGAAGTCGCGATTATCGAGAACATCCAGCGGGCAGACCTCAACCCGGTGGAGGAGGCGCAGGGCTACCGCCAGCTTATGGATCGTTTCGGCCATACGCAGGAAAAGCTCGCGGAGGCACTCGGCAAGAGCCGATCCCATATCGCCAACCTTTTGCGATTGCTAACTTTGCCGGACGAAATCCTTCTCATGCTGGCCGAGGGGAAACTGTCTGCCGGTCACGCACGTGCCCTCGTCCCGCTGGCCGATCCGGTTCCGCTGGCCCGCCAGATCGTCGAAAAGGGCTTGTCGGTGCGACAGGCTGAACAACTCGCCAGAGTCCCGAAAGCTCCGGTGAATTCAGGCGCGACGACAGCGGCGGCCAAGGATGCGGACACACGCGTTCTGGAAGGGGACCTTTCGGCAGCACTGGGTCTCAAGGTCTCGATCAATCACCGTCGGGATGGAACCGGTGGCCAGGTCATGCTGGCATATCGGGATCTCGACCAGCTCGACAAGATCTGTCAAATTCTATCTTCAGATCAATAGGTTAGCCTAAAATCTCACGCAAAATCGCGTTCGTCACCGGCCGGCCGGACGGCGTAATGCGAAGCCGGTCTCCGTCGATCTCCAGCAGACCTTGGTCAACCATCACCTGGGCATGCGACAGGTCGAGCGACCGGCCGGCAATCTCCTTATGTCGGGTCAGGCTGATCCCCTCCGCGAGCCGCAGTCCCATCAATAGATGTTCCAGCGCTCGATCCTCGATGGAGACCGGCTCCAGTGAGCTGATGGCCTCGCCGCGTTGCGAAACGGCTTCCAGGTAAGCTTCGGGATTGCGCACGGTTTCCGTCGCACAACGCGCGCCGTCCAGCGTTACCCTGCCATGCGCACCCGGACCGATCCCCACGTAGTCGCCGCATCGCCAATAGATCAGATTGTGCGCCGACATCGCACCCGGCCGCGCGTGGTTCGAGATCTCGTAAGCGGGCATTCCGGCCGCAGCTGTCATCTCCTGCGTCAGCAGATACATGTCTGCGGCCAGTCCATCCGCTGGCAGATCCCGCAGGCGCCCCGATTTGTGAAGATCACCAAAGGCGGTGCCGGGTTCGATGGTGAGCTGGTAGAGTGACAGGTGGTCCACCGCCATGGCCACCGCCTCGCCAAGCTCCTCGCGCCAACCACCTAGCGTCTGACCCTGCCGTGCGTAGATGAGATCGAAGCTCACCCGATCGAACGCGTCCCGTGCGATGTCGAACGCCGCACGAGCTTCTGCGACGCTGTGAAGACGGCCAAGCCGTCTCAGATCGGCGTCATCCAGCGCCTGCACACCCATCGACACACGGTTGATGCCTGCCGTCCGGAAATCGCGGAACCGCCCCGCCTCGACCGAAGTCGGGTTCGCCTCGAGTGTGATTTCCGATCCCGGCCGCAAACCCCAGATCGCATCGATCTCTTGCAGGATTGCGTGCACCGTCTCCGGTGCCATCAGGCTCGGCGTGCCTCCGCCGAAGAACACCGTGTCGACCGGTCGTGCCGGAACGCGGTCGCCGTGCCAGCGCAACTCCCTAAGCAGCGCCGTGCACCACGCCGCGTGGTCGACCTCCCGCCGGACATGCGAATTGAAGTCGCAATAAGGGCACTTCGCCGCGCAGAACGGCCAATGCACGTAGATCCCGAACCCACCATCAGCCAAGGCAGGCAGTGACCAGCTTCCGGAACGCATCGGCGCGATGGCTCAGGGGCTCCTTGTCGGCATAGGCCATCTCGCCGAAGGTCCGGGTCTCGCCGTCCGGCAGGAACATCGGATCGTAGCCGAAACCCTGGGTCCCGCGTGGCGGCCAGACGAGGCGCCCCGTCGCCTCCCCACGAAAGATCTCGTCATGCCCATCCGGCCACGCAAGGCACAGCGTGCACACGAACCGCGCTGTGTGCGGTTCATCGGAGCCGCTCTGCTGGACCTCATGCCAGGTTCGCGTCATCGCCTGCATGAAGTCGCGTCCCGCTCCGGTCTCGGCCCAGTCCGCGGTGTAGACACCCGGCGCACCGTCCAGTGCATCGACCTCGATCCCGCTGTCGTCGCTGAGCGCGACCAGGCCTGCCGCCTCCGCCGCGTAATGCGCCTTGAGCCGCGCATTGCCTGCGAAGCTGTCTTCGGTCTCCTCCGGTTCCTGGAGGCCCAGCTCGCCGGCCGAGGTCACATCGATCCCGAAGGGTTCGAGCAACGCCGCGATCTCCCGCAGCTTTCCGGCGTTGTGGGACGCAAGAACCAGTCGCCGCTCGCTGAGCCGCCGTGTCATTCCACGGCGTCCTTCTGCGCGGCGATCAGGTCCCGCACGCCGATCTCGGCAAGGTTCATCAACTGCTCGAACTCTGTCCTGCTGAAGGTCGCGCCCTCTGCCGAGCCCTGGATCTCCACCAGTCCGCCGGAGCCTGTCATCACGAAATTCGCATCCGTCCCCGCATTCGAGTCCTCGGCATAGTCGAGGTCCAATACCGGCGTTCCGGTGACGATCCCGCAGCTGACCGCGGCGACATGTTCCGTCAATGGGTCCGACTTGATCTCGCCCGCCTTCATCAGCGTGTTCACCGCCAGCCGCAGCGCGACCCAACCGCCGGTGATCGAGGCGCAGCGCGTCCCGCCATCCGCCTGGATCACATCGCAGTCCACCGTGATCTGCCGCTCGCCAAGTGCGACGCGGTCCACCGACGCCCGCAGACTACGCCCGATCAGCCGCTGGATCTCCTGCGTGCGGCCCGATTGCTTGCCCGCCTGCGCCTCGCGCCGGTTGCGCGTCGTCGTCGCGCGCGGCAGCATCCCGTACTCCGCGGTGACCCAGCCCAGGCCCGTGTTGCGCAAGAAAGGCGGTACGCGCTCCTCGACGGACGCGGTGCACAGAACATGCGTATCGCCACAGCGGATCAGGCAGGAACCCTCGGCGTGCTTGGTGACTTCTGTTTCGATGAAGACGGGGCGAAGGGCATCTGCGGCACGGCCGGACGGGCGCATTTGGATCTCCTTTGAAGTGTGCCGCTTCTGTATCGGCTCCCCCTGCCGACGTCCAGCAACCCTCCCCCGCGATTGACGGCTCCTGCAGACCTGCCTACGTCGTTCAAAGGAGGAACCCGCCGGCGATGTCCGACCGCACCGCACCGATCACCGAGCTCAGCGACCGCGCGCGATCCGTCTTCCGCTCGCTGGTGGAGACATATCTGGAGACCGGGGAGCCGGTGGGTTCGCGCACCCTGTCGCGGGCGCTTCCCGACGGTGGGTCGCCCGCGACCATCCGCAACGTGATGCAGGATCTCGAACTGCTCGGTCTGCTCGACAGCCCGCATGTGAGCGCGGGCCGCGTGCCCACCCATCGCGGACTGCGCCTCTTCGTGGACGGCTTCATCGAAGGGGCGGAGATCGACGCGATGGACCGGGCCGAGATCGAACGTGCGCTGGATCAGGACGACGACGACATCGCCATCGCCCTCGACCGTGCGAGCGGGGTACTGTCCGGCCTCACGCGCGGCGCCTCTCTCGTCCTCGCCCCACAGGTCGAAGCCCCGATCCGCCATATCGAGTTCGTGTCGCTCGCCGAGGACCGTGCCCTCGTCGTGCTCGTCACCGCCGATGGTCAGGTGGAGAACCGCATCTTCACACCCCCCGCCGGCTTGCCGCCGTCGGCCATGCGGGAGGCCGCGAATTTCCTCAACGCCGTGTTGGAGGGCCGCACCGTCAGCGAGGCCCGCGGGGTTGTCACCGAGCAGATCGCCGCCCGCCGTCGCGAGCTCGACGCGCTCGCGGCCGGTCTTGTCGAATCCGGTGTCGCGCTCTGGTCCGATCGCGAGGGGACCGACCGCGACCGTCTCATCGTTCGCGGCACCTCGCATTTGATCGACAGCAGCCAGGCGGAGGACGATCTCGACCGCATCCGCCAGCTCTTCGACGATATCGAGCGTAAGCGCGACCTTGCGCAGCTCCTTTCCCTGACCGAGGAGGGCGACGGCGTGCGTGTCTTCATAGGCGCGGAGAACAAGCTCTTTTCACTTTCCGGTTCCTCTCTGGTGGTATCTCCCTATATGAACGCGGACCGGAAGATCATCGGAGCGATCGGCGTCATCGGGCCCACCCGGCTCAACTACGGCCGCATCGTTCCAATCGTGGATTACACCGCCCAGCTCGTGAGCCGTCTCATCAAGGACGGCCGCTGAGCAGGCATCGAGTGGGGAAGACGAAGGGCCGCGCATGTCCGACGAGAAACAGATCGAAGAGCAGATCGACGAGATCCTGGCCGATGCCGAGGACGTCACCACCGAAACCGATGCCGGTTATGCCGACCCGGACGCCGAGATCGATGCCCTGCGCACAGAGCGGGACGACCTGCAGGACAGGCTCCTGCGCGCCTACGCGGAGATGGAGAACCTCCGCAAGCGCGCCGAGCGCGACCGCAAGGATGCAGAGACCTATGGCGGCACCCGCCTCGCCCGTGAGCTCCTGCCCGTGCACGACAACCTCAAACGCGCGGTCGAGGCCGTGACCGACGAACAGCGCGAGGTCGCGGCCGCGGTGATCGAGGGAATCGAACTGACGCAGCGCGAGCTTCTCGCCGCCTTCGTGAAGCACAAGATCACCCGCATCGATCCGGAGATGGGCGACAAGTTCGATCCGAAGCTCCACCAGGCGATGTTCGAAGCCCCGATGCCCGGCATCGAGGCCGGCTGCGTTATCCAGGTCATGACCGAAGGCTTCATGATCGGCGACCGGCTCCTGCGCCCGGCGCAGGTCGGCGTCTCGTCCGGCAGCCCGGACGTATGAGCCGCATCACCGACGAGGCCGGCTTGCGCGCCCTCTACGGACCCAAGCTCGGCCGGTCGGTGGACAAGGAACTGACGGCACTCGACGCTCATTGCCGCGCGTTCATCGCTGCCTCTCCCTATCTCGTGGTAAGCACGTCGGGACCCCAGGGTCTCGATCTCACTCCCCGCGGCGATGCGCCCGGTTTCGTGGTCGTCGAAAACGAGACGACGCTTCTCCTGCCCGATCGCCCCGGCAACAACCGGCTGGACGCGCTCACCAACCTGCTCTCGGATCCGGAGATCGGGCTCATGTTCCTGATCCCCGCGGTCCGGGAGACGCTCCGGATCCGCGGCACGGCGGAGATTCGGGACGATGCCGAACTGCGCGAGGCTACCGCACACAACGGCCATCTGCCGGCTACGGTGCTCCGCGTCACCGTCAGCCGCGCCTACATCCACTGTGCCAAGTCGGCGCTGCGTTCCGGCCTGTGGCAGCCCGAGACGTGGCCGGCCGAACGGCCCGTCGCCACGATGTCGGAGATGATGCGCGACCACGCCGCCCGGACCGAACCGCTCGAAAGTGATGCCGACATGATCACGCGCTACCGGGAACAGCTCTACTGAGCGTTCCGCCACAGCGCCACAGAATTGATGCGGTCCATACGATCGTGGGATCGACGCACGCGTCGATTGATGCGATGTCATTAGGTGACCCACAGAGTTGTACGGTGGGCGAACCGACAATGGATCGACCCAGCCGGGCCGTCGATCCAGATCTCGCGGCTGGCGTGTCCGCCTCCTCATGACGGGGCGGTGCCGCGGGGGGTCCGGGTCGTGTCGGGGGGCTCTGACACGACCCGGCTCGCCGATCGCAGGAAACGGGCTGAGGCCAGCGACATGGCGTCGTAGATTGAGGGCGATCCAGGAGGAGAGCCCATGCCCTTTGAGATGACCTCACCCGATTGGGATACCGTGCGCCAAGATCTCGGCGCGTTCGGCCATGCAGATCTCGGCCGTCTCGTCGAAGACGCGCAAGCGGACCGACTGATTGCCGACTACGACCGCGATGACCTCTACCGCAGCCATATCCAGATGAAGCGGCACGGCTTCGGGCAGGGCGAGTACAAGTACTTCGCCGATCCGGTACCGGACCCAATCGCGGACTTGCGGCAGGCGCTCTATCCCGGGCTCGCGCGCATTGCCAACGGGTGGGAAGAGCAGCTTGGCACCGACCGGCGATGGCCGGACCGCCATGCGGAGCTCGTCGAACGCTGTGCCGAGGCAGGTCAACACCGACCGACGCCGCTCATCCTCCGCTATGGGCCGGGCGACTACAACTGCCTGCATCAGGATGTCTATGGCACGCTCACCTTCCCGCTACAGGTCGTCATCCTGCTCGACGGGCTGTCCTCTTTCGAGGGTGGTGAGTTCGTGCTGACCGAGCAGCGGCCCCGGATGCAGTCGCGGGCCGAGGTCGTGAGCCTCGAACGTGGTCACGGCGTCGTCTTTCCGGTCAATGAGAGACCCCGTCAAGGGGCAAGAGGGTACTATCGCGTGAAGCAACGTCATGGCGTAAGCCGCGTGCGATCCGGACGACGCCACACCCTGGGCATCATCTTCCACAACGCGTCCTGACGCCCAACCAAGAGTCTTATATAAGAGTCTCAGTTGTTTCGAACCAGCCCCTTCAACTCATATATAAGATCCAGCGCGGCTCGGGGCGTCAAGCTGTCCGGCAGGACATCGCGCAACTTCGCCTCCAACTCCGACATCTCTGCCTGCACCGACGGCGCCGGGCTTGCAGGGACCGAGAAGAGCGGCAGGTCATCGATCAGCGTTTGTGCCTTGCCCCCGCGGTCCCGCTCTCCTTCCTCCAGAGCGTCGAGTACCACGCGGGCCCGCTCCACCACGGCGGCCGGCAGCCCGGCGAGCTTGGCGACCTGCACGCCGTAGGACCGGTCTGCCGCCCCGGCGCGTACTTCATGAAGGAAGATCACGTCGCCTTTCCATTCCCGAACCGCCACCGTCGCGTTCGACACGCCGTCGAGCTTGCCGGCCAGTGCGGTCATCTCATGATAGTGCGTGGCGAAGAGCGCGCGGCAGCGGTTGCCGTCGTGCAGGTGTTCGAGCGTTGCCCAGGCAATCGAGAGGCCGTCATAGGTCGCCGTGCCGCGCCCGATCTCGTCGAGGATGACCAGTGCCCGCTCCCCCGCCTGGTTCAGGATCGCGGCCGTCTCCACCATCTCGACCATGAAGGTCGAGCGCCCGCGCGCGAGATCGTCGGCTGCCCCTACCCGGGAGAAGAGCTGATCGATGAGCCCGACATGCGCTGCCTCCGCCGGGACATAGGCGCCGATCTGGGCGAGCAGGGCGATGATCGCGTTCTGCCGCAGCCAGGTCGATTTACCGGCCATGTTGGGGCCGGTCAGCAGCACGATCCGCGCGGCCTCGCCCTCCGCTGACAGCTCGCAGTCGTTGGGGATGAAGGCCTCGGTACCTTGCCGGCGGAGCGCCTGCTCGACCACCGGGTGCCGACCGCCCGCAATCGCAAAGGCGCGGGAGCCATCAAGTTTCGGTCGGGTCCAGTCGCCTTCGACCGCGATCTCCGCCAGTCCAGCCGCAACGTCGAGCTCCGCCAGCGCACGGGCTGCCTCGTTGACCGATGTCGCCGCCTCCAGCACCGCGTCTCGCAGCCAGGCGAAGATGGCGAGTTCCAGCTCCACCGCGCGCGCGCCCGCGTTAAGGATCTTCGTCTCCATCTCCGACAGCTCGACCGTGGTGAAACGCACTGCGTTCGCCGTGGTCTGGCGATGGATGAAGGTCTCCGACAGCGGCTCCGACATCATCTTGTCGGCATGGGTCGCTGTCGTCTCGATGAAGTATCCGAGCACGTTGTTGTGCTTCACCTTGAGTGCAGAGATGCCGGAAAGCTCGGCATAGCGCGCCTGCATCGCGGCGATGACCGAGCGACCCTCGTCCCGCAGAGTCCGCGCTTCGTCGAGATCCACGTCGACGCCTTCGGCGACGAAACCACCGTCGCGGGCGAGCAGCGGCGGTTCCGCGACCAGCGAGCTGTCGAGCAGCCCCAGCACCTCGTCATGCCCCCGAAGCCGCGCGGCAGCCGTTGCAACCAGCTCCGGCGTTTCACCCGCGCGGTTCAGCAACGTGGCACTCCCCTCGGCCTGGGTGAGACCGTCGCGCAAGGCGGCGAGGTCGCGGGGACCGCCGCGGTCGAGCGCCAGCCGGTTCAGCGCCCGGTCCATGTCGGGCGCACGCCGCAGGGCTTCGCGCAGGTCGCGCGCGAGCCCCCGATCCTCGACGAAGAGCGATACCGCATCGAGCCTCGCGGTGATCGTGCCGAGATCGGTGGAGGGTGCGCAGAGCCGTGTTTCCAGCAGCCGCGCGCCCGGCCCGGTCACCGTCCGGTCGATCGCCGCGAGCAGGCCCCCGTCCCGCCCGCCGCTCAGCGCATGGGTCAGCTCCAGGTTCCGCCGGGTCGCCGCGTCGATTTGCATCGCGGCGCCCTGCACCTCCTGAATCGGGCGGCGGACGAGCGGCATCTGTCCCTTCTGCGTGATCTCCATGTAGTCGATCAGCGCGCCCATCGCCGACAGCTCGGCCCGGGTGAAGGTGCCGAAGCCCTCCAGCGATTTCACGCCATAGAGTTTCGCGAGCCGACCCTCCGCCGCCTGGCTGTCGAAGCTGGCGGCCGCGAGCGGGGTGACGGTGGCACCGCTTTCCTCCACAGCGTCCCGCGCATCCTCATCGGCGAGGAGCACTTCGCGCGGCGCCGTCCGCGCCAGCATCGGCCCGAGCATCACGCGCGGGCAGGGGGCGACGTGAAACTCCCCGGTGGACATGTCCAGCCAGGCATAGCCGCCCGCGCCACGTACCTCGGCAAAGGCGGCGAGGAAGTTGTTCCGTCGGGCGTCGAGCAGCGTGTCCTCGGTCAGCGTGCCGGGGGTGACGAGACGGACGACCTCGCGCCGGACCACCGCCTTGTAGCCGCGCTTCTTCGCCTCCGCCGGGCTTTCCATCTGCTCGCAGACCGCGACGCGGAACCCCTTGCGGATCAGCGTCAGCAGATAGCCCTCGGCGGCATGATGGGGGACGCCACACATGGCAATATCCTCGCCCGCATGCTTTCCACGCTTGGTCAGCGCGATGTCGAGCGCCGCACTCGCCGCCTTTGCATCGTCGAAGAACAGCTCGTAGAAATCGCCCATCCGGTAGAACAGGAGCGCGTCGGGATACTGCGCCTTGATCTCCAGATACTGCGCCATCATCGGCGTCGCGCCGTCGGCCATGTCCGCCCCTCGTCCCGATCCCGGAGCCCTGTCTACCGCCCCGTCATCGCGGGGAAAAGGGCACGCCTGCGTTGTGCCGCGCGCCGCGGCCCCGTAACAGGGACAAAACACGAGGGAGGAGAAGGGCCATGTCGCAAAAGACCCGCACGACCGATGAGGAGGCGCTGGCCTATCACCTCAATCCAATGCCCGGGAAGCTGGAGGTGCGGGCTTCCACCGCGATGACCACGCAGCGGGATCTGAGCCTTGCCTACTCCCCCGGCGTCGCCGTGCCGGTGAAGGCGATCGCGGAGGATCCGTCGCTTGCCTACGACTACACGACCAAGGGGAACATGGTCGCCGTGATCTCCAACGGCTCGGCGATCCTTGGTCTCGGCAATCTCGGCGCGCTGGCGTCGAAGCCGGTGATGGAGGGCAAGGCGGTGCTCTTCAAGCGCTTTGCCGACGTGAACTCCATCGACCTCGAGCTCGACACCGAGGATCCGGAGGCGTTCATCAACGCGGTCAAGCTGATGGGCCCGTCCTTCGGCGGCATCAACCTCGAGGACATCAAGGCCCCCGAGTGCTTCATCATCGAGGACCGGTTGAAGGAGGAGATGGACATCCCCGTCTTCCACGACGACCAGCACGGGACGGCTGTGATCTGTGCGGCGGGCCTCATCAACGCGCTGCACCTGTCAGGTAAGAAGCTGGCTGACTGCAAGATCGTGCTGAATGGCGCGGGGGCGGCTGGGATTGCCTGTATCGAGCTGATCAAGGCGATGGGCGCGCGGCATGACAACTGCATCGCCTGCGACACGAAGGGTGTCATCTATAAGGGCCGGCAGGAGGGCATGAACCAGTGGAAGTCGGCACATGCCGCCGACACCGACGACCGGACGCTGGAGGATGCGATGAAGGGCGCCGACGTCTTCCTCGGCGTCTCGGTCAAGGGCGCGGTAACGGCCGAGATGGTGGCGAGCATGGCGGACAACCCCGTCATCTTCGCCATGGCCAACCCGGATCCGGAGATCACGCCGGAGGATGCCCATGCCGTGCGCAAGGACGCCATCGTCGCGACGGGCCGGTCGGACTACCCCAACCAGGTCAACAACGTGCTCGGCTTCCCCTATCTCTTCCGCGGGGCGCTCGACATCCAGGCGAGGAAGATCAACGACGAGATGAAGATCGCCTGCGCCCGCGCGCTGGCCGAGCTGGCGCGGGAAGATGTGCCCGACGAGGTCGGCATGGCCTACGGGCGCAAGCTGACCTTCGGACCGGACTACATCATCCCGACGCCCTTCGACCCGCGGCTGATCCACACGATCCCGCCTGCGGTGGCAAAGGCCGGGATGGATACCGGCGTCGCCCGCCGCCCGATCATCGACATGGAAGCCTACGAGCTGACGCTGAAATCGCGGCTCGACCCCACCGCCTCCATCCTCGAAGGGCTGTTCAACCGGGCGAAGGAAAGCCAGGCGCGGATGATCTTTTCAGAAGGCGATGACGAGCGGGTGGTGCGCGCGGCGCTCGCCTATGCCCGATCCGGTCTCGGCGAACCGATCCTGATCGGGCGACCCGACGAGGTGCAGCAGATCCTCGACGGTGCCGGGCAAGGCGATGCGATCAGCGAGCTGCAGATCGTCAACGCCAGCACCGTCGACAACCTGCAGGAGATGACGGAGTTTCTCTATCGCCGCCTCCAGCGCCGGGGCTACGACCAGCGGGACTGCTACCGCCTCGCGAGCCGCGACCGGCACGTGTTCTCGGCCCTGCTGTTGGCGCACGACTACGCCGACGGGATGGTGACGGGTGCGACGCGGAAGGGGGCGCAGGTGCTCGCGCAGATCGGGCTGGTCTTCGACGCTACGGCGGCGGACGGGGCCGTCGGCATCTCCGCCATCCTGCATGAGGGGCGGATGGTTCTGATCGCCGATACGCTTGTCCACGAATGGCCGGATCGCGAGGACCTCGCCAACATCGCCGAGCGCGCGGCGGAGGTCGCTCGCTCGCTGGGGCTGGAGCCGCGGGTGGCGTTCTGCTCCTTCTCAAACTTCGGCTACCCGGTCTCGGAGCGCGCTGAGAAGATGCACCACGCGGTCGAGGCACTCGACGCCCGTCACGTGGACTTCGAATACGATGGCGAGATGACGGTGGACGTGGCGCTGAACGCCGAGGTCATGAAGCAGTACCCGTTCTGCCGCCTCTCCGGCCCCGCCAACATTCTGGTGGTTCCGGCGCGGCACTCCGCCTCGATCTCGGTCAAGATGATGCAGGAGCTTGCGGGCGCGACCGTGATCGGTCCGATCCTGACCGGCATCGACCGGCAGGTGAAGCTCACGACGACGACGGCGACCGTGAACGACATCCTGCACATGGCGGTGATGGCGGCCTGCCGGGTCGGCTGACCGGACCCTTACATCCCAGACGACAGTGCAGCCCGCGCCGGAGGACCGGGCGCGGGCTCTTGTCGTTCCTCAACCCTCCGCGGCCCGAATCTGGCACACTCCACTTCGGCGTGTCCCGTTCTTTGAAACATTTTGGATGGGCCACGACCGCATCTGCCCAAGGGCTGTGCACATCCCGAGGTTGATTGAAACATAGCCGACCCGATCCTCACGGATCCGCTCACGCCGGTTCACCAAAACCGAAACCGGGGAGCCGAAGTCGGCCCGCGGCCCCACCTCGACTGTAGCGAAGGGCACTGCCGCACTGCGGTCACCGAACTGCGAATGGAGGAGTTATCATGGCAAAGGGACAGGGCCGCGGGCCCCAACACACCAAGTCCATCAACCTCGCATTGCAGGGCGGCGGCGCGCATGGAGCCTTCACTTGGGGCGTGCTCGATCGGATGTTCGAGGAGGATCCGCTTTGGATCGAGGCGATCTCCGGCACCAGCGCGGGTGCGATGAACGCAGTGGTCGCAGCACAGGGCATGTACGACAACGGAGCGGCGGGCGCACGCGAGGCGCTGCACGACTTCTGGTCCGAGGTCTCGCGCGCCGGGCGTGGCAGCCCGATCCAGCGCACGCCCTTCGACGTCGCCTGGGGAAACTGGTCGCTCGACAACGCGCCGGGCTACCTGATGCTCGACATGATGAGCCGGCTGGCCTCGCCCTACGACATGAACCCGTTCGGGCTGAACCCGCTACGCGACGTCGTGAAGAACTTCGTCGATTTCGAGAAGGTGGCAGGGGAGGACGACATGGGCGTCTTCCTGTCTGCCACCAACGTGGAGACCGGACAGCCCCGCGTGTTCCACCGGCAGGAGATCACGCTCGACGTCGTGATGGCCTCGGCCTGCCTGCCCTTCATGTTCCAGGCGGTGGAGATCGACGGCGTGCCCTACTGGGACGGCGGCTATGTCGGCAATCCGGTCCTCTTTCCCTTCATCGATCATTCGCCCTGCGCCGACATCCTGATCGTGCAGATCAACCCGATGGAGCGGAAGGGCACGCCGCGCGCCGCGCGCGACATCCTGAACCGCGTGAACGAGATCACGTTCAACGCCTCGCTGCTGAGCGATCTGAGGACCATCGATTTCGTCGACCAGATGATCGAGCAGGGGCACCTGTCGACCGACGACTACCGGCAGATGCGGGTGCACATGATCGACGGCGCTGCGGAGATGCTGGACCTCACCGCCTCTTCGAAGCTCAACGCGGAGTGGGCCTTCCTGACCCATCTGCGCGACATCGGGCGCGGCGCCGCCGACCGCTGGCTGAAGACGCATTTCGACGACATCGAGAACCGTTCGACCCTCGATCTGAGAAAGGTGCTGCCCGTGATGGGCAGCCCCCGCAACTGCGTGCCAAAGGCACCGAAGACCCAGACCTGACCCCACAATCCGATCAGAAGGATCAAGACGATGCTGAAGACGTTACCTGTTGCGGTGGCACTGGCTGCCACCGCCCTCCCTCTTGCGGCCTTCGACCTGTCCGAGGTCGAGACACGGACTCTCTACGACCTCGAAGGGCCCGTGGCCGGGAACCGGATCTCGAATGAGGTGCTCGCCCAGACGCCGCTCGCGGCTGAGGGGATCGAGAGCCTGAAGGGCCGGACGCTCCGCACCCGCTTCTGGACTATCGAGGGAGGCGGCGGGGTGGTGCCGATCCACGACCACGCCAACCGCCCCGCCGTTTTCACCGTGCTCAGCGGCGAAATCTACGAATATGTCTCCGGCGAGGACGAGCGTGTGCTGCACGAGGCCGGCGGCCTTGCGCTGGAAGAAGGCGAGCTTGCTCACTGGTGGCTGACCGAGGGGGAAGAGACCGTCCACCTGATCGCCTTCGACGTCTACCAGCAGGTGCGCGAGCTGGAGGGTGTCGACGTCGCGCCGACGCCCGACCCGGTCGCCTTGGATCTGCCCGAGGCTGAGGGCGTGGAGCATGAACTGCTCGGCGTAGTGGACATCGGCGCGCATTTCGAGGGTGCGTTCGGGGAGGGCTACGGCCTCACAACCTACCGCACCACGATCGCGCCGGGTGGCATCTTTCCCACTTTCACCGAAGCCGGTGAGCCGCTGCAGAGCTTCGTCTGGCAGGGCGAAGTGACGGAGCATCGCGCGGGCGTCGATCCCACAATTCTGGGCGAGCACGAGGGCTCCAGTCTCTCCAGCGGCGTGAGCGCCTGGTGGCAGAATACGGGCGACACCCCCGCGGTGCTCTATTTCGGCGCCGTCGAGCCGCTCTCCGAGACGGAAGGGCTGGCGCGCACCGGCACTCTCGCCCACGGCGAACACCGCAGCTAGGGGGACGCTCCGATGGCCATGACCTCACCCGAGGCCGACGATCTGCGCATTGCGATGACGGGCATGGCCGCGGAGCTGGAGGACGCGCCGCCCGAGACCCGGATGACGGTGCTGCGCCGCAGCGCCATCATCGCGACGGTGGCGTTCCTGACCCTGATCGATCTCTTTGGCTCGCAGGCGCTGCTGCCGACCCTGACCGAAGCCTATGGCGTCAGCTCCGCCGCCATGGGCGTTGCCGTGAACGCCAGCACCATCGGCATGGCGGCAGCGAGCCTGCTGGTGGCGCTCTTCTCCCGCCGGATCAACCGTAAGCGCGGGATTTGGATCTGTCTCACCTGCCTTTCGGTGCCGACGGCTCTCTTGGGAGTCACGGAGGATCTAACGACCTTCACGCTGCTGCGGATCGCGCAGGGCGTGTTCATGTCGACGGCCTTCGCGCTGACGCTCACCTACCTGTCGGAGGAGTGCCATATCAGCGCCATCGGCGGGGCGATGGCCGCCTACATCACGGGCAACGTCGCCTCGAACCTGCTGGGGCGGATGCTTGCCTCGGGCGTGGCGGACAATATCGGGCTGTCGGAGAGCTTCTTTACCTTCTCGGCCCTGAACCTCGCCGGCGCCGTCATTGCCTACCGCTTCATCGGCGCAGCGTCACCACCACGGGAGGATCAGGGTAGTGGTGCTGGTATCGGGACCATGCTGGCGCTTGCCCGCGACCGCGCCTTGCTGGGCATCTTCGCGATCGGGTTCATCGTGCTCTTCGTCTTCGTCGCGGTGTTCACCTATGTGAACTTCGTCATCTCGGCTCCGCCCTTCGACCTGCCGCAGATCGCGATCGGCTTCGTCTACCTGGTCTTCGCACCGTCGATCCTGACAACCCCGCTCGCGGCGGTCGCGTTCCGCCGCTATGGCCCGCGGCGGAGCTTCCTCGCGTCCATGGCCGTCACGCTGGTGGGACTGGGGCTGGTCGCTACACCGATGCTGATCGCCGTGCTCGCGGGGCTGACGTTGATCGGGGCGGGGCTGTTCTTCGGCCAGTCAATCGCAACGGCTTACATCGGGCGGATGCCCGGGCACGACCATGCGGTGACCAACGGCGTCTACCTCGCCTTCTACTATGTCGGCGGGATCGTGGGGGCCTTCGTCGTGGGCCAGCTCTTCGAGGCGGTCGGCTGGATCGCGGCGATCGCTCTGCTTGCCGTCCTTGTTCTGATCGCCACCTGGCTCGGCCGGGCGATGGAAAGATGAGTCGGGGCGCGAACCCCGACCCGACCTCAGAAGTCGAGGTTCTCCACGCTCAGCGCGTTGTCCTGGATGAACTGGCGGCGCGGCTCGACCACATCGCCCATCAGCTTGGTGAAGATCTCGTCCGCCTCGTCGATCTGGTCGACCTTGACCTGCAGCAGCGTCCGCGCCTCCGGATCCAAAGTGGTCTCCCACAGCTGATCGGGGTTCATTTCGCCCAGACCCTTGTAGCGCTGGAGGCTGAGGCCGCGCTCCCCCTCGGCGATGATGAGGTCGAGCAGTTCGGTCGGGGCGAAGATCGCGACATGCTTGTCCTTGCGGTGCAGCTTCGCGGCCTCGCCATAGACCTCCTGCAGGTGCTCGGTCATCTGCGCGAGCCGCCGCCCCTCGCCCGAGCGGAAGACGCCGCCATCGAGTGTGCGCGTTTCCTCCACCCCTCGAACCACGCGAGAGAACCGCAGGCCGCCATCCTGCGTCGGACGACCCTGCCAGCCCTTCTCCGTCTCCGGAGCGATCAGGTTGAGGCGGTCGGCGACGCGGTCGGCAGCCGCCTGCGGGGCGCCCTGAATGCTGTCGGGCATGAGGGCGCCCGCGATGGCGGCCTGCTCCAGCACGACACGCGGCACATGGGTCGGGAAGGCACCGAGGATACCACGCAGGGACCGGGCCTGCCGCACGACCTCTGCCAGATCCGCCCCGGTCCGCTGCTCGCCGGAGCCGAGCTCCAGCACCGCCTCATTCAGGCCCTGATCAATCAGGTAATCGTCAAGGGCGGCCTGATCCTTCAGGTAGACCTCAGACTTGCCGCGCGCGACCTTGTAGAGCGGCGGCTGCGCGATGAAGAGGTGCCCGTTCTCGATCAGCTCCGGCATCTGGCGGTAGAAGAAGGTGAGCAAGAGCGTCCGGATATGTGCGCCGTCCACGTCCGCATCGGTCATGATGATGATCTTGTGGTAGCGCAGCTTGTCGATGTTGAACTCGTCCCGCCCGATCCCGGTGCCCAGCGCCATGACGAGGTTGCCGATCTCCTGAGAGCCCAGCATCCGGTCGAAGCGCGCCCGCTCCACGTTCAGGATCTTGCCCCGCAGCGGCAGCACCGCCTGCGTCCCCCGGTCACGGCCCTGCGTAGCGGAGCCGCCGGCGCTGTCACCCTCGACCAGAAGCAGCTCGGTCTTGGACGGGTCCTTCTCGGAGCAGTCCTTCAGCTTGCCCGCGAGATAGGTCACGTCCATCGGGTTCTTGCGGCGGGTGAGCTCACGCGCCTTGCGCGCGGCCTCGCGGGCCTGCGCGGCCTCGACGATCTTGGAGACGACCTGCCGTGCCTCGTTCGGGTTCTCCTCGAACCACTCGGCGAGCTTCTCGTTCATCAGGCTCTCCACCGCCGGGCGGACCTCCGACGAGACCAGCTTGTCCTTGGTCTGGGAGCTGAACTTCGGGTCGGGCACCTTGACGGACAGCACGCAGGTCAGCCCCTCGCGCGCATCGTCGCCGGTCAGCGTCACCTTCTCCTTCTTCGCGATGCCGGAGGACGCAACGTAGTTGTTGATGGTCCGCGTCAGCGCCCCGCGGAAGCCGGCCATATGTGTGCCGCCATCGCGCTGCGGGATGTTGTTCGTGAAGGCCAGAACGTTTTCGTGGTAGCTGTCGTTCCACCACATCGCGACCTCGACGCCGATCTCGTCCCGCTCGCCGGTCACGAAGATCGGATCGGGGATCAGCGCGGTCTTCGACCGATCCAGATAGCGGACAAATTCACGCACGCCGCCTTCGTATTCCAGCGTGACTTCGAGCGGTTCGGCCTCGCGCTCGTCCCTCAGGGTGATGCGGACGCCGGAGTTGAGGAAGGCGAGCTCACGCAGCCGATGCTCCAGCGTCGCGTACTTGTAGTTTACATCGGAGAACGTATCGGTCGAGGCGAGGAAGCGGACCTCGGTGCCCGTGTGCTCCGTATCGCCGACCACCTCCAGATGCTTGACCGTATCGCCGTGCTCGAAGCGGGCGACATGTTCCTTGCCCTCCCGCCAGATACGCAACTCCAGCCAGTCGGACAGCGCATTCACCACCGAGACGCCGACGCCGTGCAGGCCGCCGGAGACCTTGTAGGAGTTGCTGTCGAACTTACCGCCCGCATGGAGCTGGGTCATGATGACCTCGGCCGCCGAGACGCCCTCTTCCTCATGGATTCCCACCGGAATCCCGCGGCCGTTGTCGCTCACCGAGACGGAGCCGTCGTCGTGCAGCGTGACCTTCACCTCGTCGGCGTGGCCGGCCAGCGCCTCGTCGATGCCGTTGTCCACGACCTCATACACCATGTGGTGCAGGCCGGAGCCGTCATCCGTGTCGCCGATATACATGCCGGGCCGCTTGCGGACGGCTTCCAAGCCCTTGAGAACCTTGATCGAATCTGCGCCGTATTCGGGCTGGTTCCCGTCGGTCTCTGACATGTCGGATTTCCCTTATCTTGTAGGGTCCGTTCTAGCCATTCTCGGGGGGGATGTCACGTCGCGCAGGCCCATTTCAGACCGTCGTGATCAGGAGTTCGCGGCCTCTGCCAGCGGCCGCCCGGCAGGCTCCGGATCGGTGCCGAGGTCGAGCGTCCGGGACACGCCGTCCTCCTCGAACACCCAGTCGGCGGACCAGTGCCGGTCGACGCGAGTGAGGCGCAGATAGTTGCGCTGCGAGACGTAGCGATGCTTCTGCCCGGCAGGCGGGTGGATCGAGATCGGGTAGCCCGACAGCGGGTCTTCACCGAAATAGGCGAGCGTGCCCAGCATCCGTGCGTACCCGCCGCCTGGCGCGTTGTGGCTGATGCCGGAGGAGACGAGCTGGTGCAGCTGTTGCCCGTCCTTCAACCGCATCTCTGCCCGCGTCGCGACGTGGATCTCCCCGGACAGGAGCGTGCAGGGCTGGCCGTGTTCCTCCATCTCCGTCGCTATGATGCGCAGGAAGCGCTGCCACTCCTTTCGGTGCGCGCGGCTCTGCCACTGGTCGCGCAGGTCATCCTCGTACTTGTTCACGCCGGGCCAGAAGGTGTCGATGACGAATTCCACCCAGCTCAGCCGCGGGCCGAGCGCGGGAACCGACGACATGATGAGGCATCGGCGGCCGTCGCGGTTGCGGTCGAGCATCTCCTCGAACCAGCGCCAGCCGGCCTCCCGCATCACAGTGTCCTTCGTGCGGTGCGTCCGCAGGTCCGGCGCGAGGACGGAGAAGCCCGGCGCGGTGAACGCGATACCGGCCCCCTCGGGCGACAGAGGCTCGCCACGGCCCTGCTGGAAGAGGTCGAACATCCGCCGCGCGATCGCGAACAGGCCGCGGCCCACCGCGCTTTCCTGCTTCGGAGCGGGATGGCTGCCCCAGCCGTCGAAGATGTCGTGGTCGTCCCACATCATGACGGAGGGCACGCGGGCCAGCATGTAAGCGATGGTCGGCTGCCGGTAGAGCTCGATGTAGCGCTCCAGCAGGTGCCGCTCGGCAGTCTCCTCCATCTCGGCGGTCCATTGGAAGCCGTGTTTGTCGTCAGGGTCGGCCTCCTCCCACTTCTCGATCTCGGGATGGGAAAACAGGATGTCGTCCGCGTAGATCTGATCGCCGCCCTGCATGAGAAGCGCGAACGGCGCGGCGTCATGATCTTCGCACAGGCGCTGCCACATGACGTTGCGCGTCTCCAGCGGCCAGTCCGGGCTTTCGTCCTCCTCGCCGTTGCAGGACACGTAGGCGAGCCGCAGGTCGCCGCTAAGGTCCGCCATCACCGGATACCGCTCACCACCTACGAGATAGGCGGCGTTCGCCCGGGCCGGCAGCACGAGATCCGCACCGTGAGCGCGCCGGCCGAACCCTTCGTAGAGCAGCCGCGGTTCGACCGTGTCGCCCCCCTCCACCGAAATGGTTGGGCAGGCAACGTCATCCTCGACGATCACGACGACGCGGACGGACACCTCTTGGTCCGTCGCCTCCCGTGCGATCAGGATCGGTCCGGCAAGAAGGGTCGTCTTCGTCATTCATCAGTCCTGTTCCGGCATCGCGGAGAGGTAACGCCGCAGGAGGGCGGATCAAGCGTCCGACACCCTGTGGGCGGCGCCGGGTCGCAGGCCGTCACGCTCCGCGACGGCCCAGCTGGCCGGTGATCAGGATACCGTCGAGATGATCCATCTCGTGCTGGAAGGCCCGCGCGGCAAAGCCCGACAGGTCGCCGGAGACAGGTTCGCCCGACGGCGATTGTCCGGTCCAGTCGATGTGGGTCGCGCGGGACACCTCGATCCGGCCATCGGGCTGCAACGTCGAGGGGATGGACAGGCAACCCTCTGCCGCCCGCTCGATCTGTTCGCTCCGGCCGGTGATCCGGGGATTGGCGACCACCAGCGGCTCGATCCCGGCGTGACGCTCGGCGACCGAGCCGTCCGCGCGCCGCGCGTCGAGCAGGAACAGCCGGACGCTCTCTCCGACCTGCGGCGCCGCGATCCCGGCACCGCCCATCTCCAGCCGGATGCGCGCCATGTCCGCGATCAGCGCATCGAGCCATGGATCACCGAACCGGGTCACGGGCGCGGCCACCCGAAACAGGATCGGGTCAGGCACTTCGACGATCGTTCTCAAAGGCGCTCTCCGGCCGCCATGGGAACGTCCAGCCGGTTCTCGGGCGGTGAAAGCGGGCAGGTGTAGGCCGGGTTGAGGGCGCAGGAGGGATGGTAGGCGAAGTTGAAATCGAGGATCAGGCGGCCGTCGGGGTCTCGTCCCAGATCCGCTCCCTTGATCGCGTCCACCAGATATCGACCACCGCCATAGGTACTGTCGCCATTCGTGGAATCGCGGAAGGGCAGGAAAAGCCCGCCGCCATATCCCTCGATCCAGAAGAGCGTCAGCTCGCGGTCCAGCAACCGGGCAAGGCCGACGGTCTCGGCCATCGGATGATAGGCAAGGTGGCCGTCGGCACCCAGATCTACGGAAACGGAGGCGCCTCCGATAGGCCGGATCTCGACATGGAACCGCAGGTCGGGATCGTAGGCGTGTACGGGGATGGTGCCGTGCCGCCTGCCTGTGGGCAGCGGCGACATCGGGTGGTCGCGAAGTAGTGCCGAACGTACGGCGTGCCAGTGGCGCCACCCGGCCTCGGCGGCCATGCCGCGCACTTCGGCATAGAGCGTTGCGATGCGCAGACGCCAGTCGGCGAGGGCGTAGGGATGGTCGGCGGTCGGCATCATGCGCCGCACCCTAGACGCCCCTGAACCCCCAGGCCAACCGAAAGCCGAGTTTCGTCTTTCGCTTCGCCACGCGATACGGTCTGATCGCGCCGAGACGGGAGGACCGATGAGCGACCGTACCTATTTCTCCACCCCCGGCGGGCATCCGCCTCAGACGGACCTTCTGACGGGTCGGGCGGCCTTCACCACCGCTTATGCCGTCATCCCGCGCGGCACACAGCGCGATATCGTCACGAGCTACCTGCCATTCTGGGAGGACGCACGGTTCTGGGTCCTCGCCCGCCCGCTTTCGGGCTTCGCCGAGACGTTCTCGCATTACCTCGCCGAGGTCGCCCCCGGCGGCGGCTCCGACCGGCCCGAGACCGATGACCGCGCTCAGTCGGTGCTGTTCATCGTGGGCGGGCGGGGGACGCTGGTGCTGGCCGGCGAAGAGCATTCGCTGACCGCGGGCAGCTACGCCTACATCCCGCCCGGCACCGATTGGAGCCTGCGCGCCACCGAAACGCTCACCTTCCACTGGATCCGCAAGGCCTATGAGGCGGTGGAGGGGCTCGACACCCCCGCGCCCTTCGTCACCTCCGACGCCGCCGTCGAGCCCATCGCCATGCCCGGTACCGAGGGGCGCTGGGCCACCACCCGCTTCGTCGATCCGACCGACATCCGCCACGACATGCACGTCAACGTCGTCACCTTCCAGCCCGGCGCCGTCATCCCCTTCGCCGAGACCCACGTGATGGAGCACGGCCTCTACGTGCTGGAAGGCAAGGCCGTCTACCGCCTCAACACCGACTGGGTGGAGGTCGAGGCCGGGGACTACATGTGGCTGCGCGCCTTCTGCCCGCAGGCCTGTTACGCGGGCGGGCCGGGGCCGTTCCGCTACCTGCTTTACAAGGACGTCAACCGGCACATGAAGCTATGATCGTCGGCCTCGATATACCCGCCAAGATCGGGATGGCGGAGGCGGAGGTGCAGACGCCCGCGCTGCTGATCGACCTCGACGCCTTTGAGGCAAACCTCACTGCCATGCGCCGGATCACGGAGGAGGCGGGCATCGCGCTGCGCCCCCACGCCAAGACCCACAAGTCGGTGGATGTTGCAAAAGCGCAGATCGAGCGCGGCGGTGCGCGGGGCATCTGCTGCCAGAAGGTGAGCGAGGCGGAGGTCTTCGTCGCGAGTGGCATCAATGACGTCTTCGTCACCAACGAGGTCCGCGACCCGGCCAAGATCGCCCGGCTGAAGGCGCTCGCAGAGCATGCCCGGATCGGCGTCTGCGTCGATGACCCGGCGGCGGTGGCGGAGCTCGCGGGTGCGCCGCTCCACGTCCATGTCGAGATCGAGGTCGGCCAGGGCCGCTGCGGCTGCGCGCCGGAGGACGCCGCGGCCATCGCCCGCCGTATCGTGGAGACACCGGGTCTCACCTTCGCCGGTCTGCAGGCCTATCAGGGCGCCGCTCAGCACATGCCGGACCGTGATGCTTCCATGTCCCGGGTGATGGATGGCGTGCGGACTGCGCTCGCCGGATTGGACGCGGAGGGGATCGCGTGTCCGGAGGTCACGGGCGCCGGCACCGGCAGCTACGCGCACGAAATCGCGTCGGGTCTCTACACTGAGCTGCAATGCGGCTCCTACATCTTCATGGACGCGGACTACCGGGCGCGCGGAGGCGATGGCGTCTCACCGTTCCGCCACGCGCTCTTCGTGCTCGCCGGGGTCATGAGCCGCGCCCCGCATCGCGCGGTCTGCGATGCGGGGCTGAAGGCGATGAGTATGGAGAGCGGGTTGCCGGTGGTCTCCGGCCTCCAAGGCGTCGCCTATATCGGCCCTTCGGATGAGCATGGCACGCTCGACGATCCCGCCGGACGGCTCGCGATCAACGACCGGATACGCCTGATCCCCGGTCATTGCGACCCGACCTGCAACCTGCACGACTGGTATGTCGGCGTGCGCGGCGGCGTGGTGGAGACGCTGTGGCCGGTGTCCGCGCGCGGAAAGGTATGGTGAGAGGTGCAGGATAGTCGTGAACGGCGATGACTATCCCGGCCCCGATCCGGGGGCCTGCCGCCCCTACAGAACGACTTCGTAAGGTGTCTCGAACCAGTGCTCCTGCAGGTTCGCCCCGTCGCCGATCCGGTCCACCACCGCGAAGAGCCCCGGCGCGTGCAGCGGCGTCAGCACCCCGTGCCATGTGCCGCGGTGATAGTTCACCGCTTGCCCCGGTGCCGTCAGGAACGCTTGCGGTGCGCCGGGCCGGCCGCCTTCGTCCGGCGCGACGATCACCAAAAACGGATGCTCGGTCATCGGCACGAAAGCCTGCGAGCCGTGCGGGTGCCGCTCAACCATCTCCAGCCGGTAGGGCAGCGTGCGCGGCTTGGCGTCGAACAGGCTGATCCCGGCCCGACCGTCGGTGAACTCGAGCCGGGCCCGGTCGTGGTGCCGCCCGCACAGCCCCTGGTTGATGAGCTTGTCGGGCATTCCCATGACCTCCAGCACATCGCCGAAGGGCGTGAAGGCCTGCACCCTCAGAGGTTCCGCCGTGATCCGGATCACGGCAGCAGCGCTTCCAGGCGCAATTCCGCGATCCGCTCGACCTGCCGGCAAGCTTCAGCGAATTCTGTTTCCCGGTCGTTTCCGATCCGGCGGTTGAACGCCTCCAGTATCCCCGCCTTGTCGTGATCCCGCACGGCGATGATGAAAGGGAAGCTGTGCTTCTCGGTGTATTCGGCGTTCAGCTTGGTAAATGCCTCCCGCTCTTCGTCCGTCAGCGCGTCCAACCCTGCGCTCGACTGCTCCGCCGTGCTTTCTGCCGTCAGCCGCTCCGCTAACGCGAGCTTTCCGGCGAGGTCCGGGTGAGCGTTCAGCACGCCGAGCTGCCGTTTCTGACCCGAGGACCGGAACACCCGCGCCAGCACTGAGTGCAGGCCCACCGCCGAGTCATGCGCCGGGCCCAGCTCCATCGTGTAGGCGCGCTCGGCGATCCAGGCCGAGTGCTCGAAGATCCCGCCGAAGGCCGAGACAAAGGCGTCGCGCCCCATCCGGCTTGGCCGCAGCCGCTTCACGTAGGGGTGGCGCTCCGCCCAGTGCCGTGCGATGTCGATGCGGCGGGCGAACCAGACGCCCTCGTGACCCTGCGCATACTCGATGAAGCGCCGCAGCGCCTCCGCCCGCCCCGGGCGGCCCGCGAGGCGACAGTGGAGCCCGATGCTCATCATCCGCCCGCCCTCGCGGTAGAGGCAGTCGAAGCTGTCCTTCAGGTAGGCATGGAACTGGTCGCCCGAGTTGAAGCCCTGCGGCGTCGCGAACCTCATGTCGTTGGCGTCGAGCGTGTAGGGCACCATCAGCTGTACCGCGTCGCCGGCCTCCTGCCAGTAGGGCAGGTCGTCGGAATAGCTGTCGGCCACGTAGGCGAACCCGCCCTCGTCCGCTGCGAGCCGCACCGTGTTCATGGAGCAGCGGCCGGTGTACCAGCCTAGGGGGCGCTCGCCGGTCACCTCCTCATGCAGGCGGATGGCCTCGCGCATCTGCGCGGCCTCCTCCCCCTCGCCCATATCCTTGTACTCGATCCATTTCAGCCCGTGCGACGCGATCTCCCACCCCGCGTCCTGCATGGCGCGCACCTGGGCCGGGGACCGGGCCAGCGCGCTTGCGACCCCGTAGACGGTGATCGGCAGGTCGCCGAGCAGACGGTGCAGCCGCCAGAAGCCCGCCCGCGCGCCGTACTCGTAGATCGACTCAATGTTCCAGTGCCGCTGGCCGGGCCAGGCCGCGGCGCCCACGATCTCCGACAGGAATGCCTCGGAGGCCGGATCGCCGTGCAGGAGGTTGTTCTCGCCCCCCTCCTCGTAGTTGAGGACGATCTGCACCGCGACCCGCGCACCGTCGGGCCAGTCGGCCTCGGGCGGCTCGCCGCCATGGCCATGCAGGTCGCGGGGATAGCGGGGCGGTGTCATGGTCGGCTCCTGCGATTGCTCTGTGGGGCAGAAGAGTTTACCGGTTGGTCAAAGGTCAAGGAGATCTACATGGCCGAAGGTTACCTCACCACCCACGTTCTCGACACCGCCCGCGGCCGCCCGGCGGAGGGGCTGGCGATCTGGCTCTACCGCGTGTCGGGCAACAGCCATCGCAAGATCGCGGAGACGGTGACCAATGCCGACGGCCGGACCGACGCGCCGATCCTGCCTGCGGACAAGTTCGAACCCGGCCAGTACGAGCTGATCTTCCACGCGGGCGACTATCTGCGCGCGCAGGGGCTGGAGGGTGAGACGCTCTTCCTCGACCAGATCCCGATCCGCTTCGGGCTCGCGGAGGATGCGCATTACCACGTGCCGCTGCTGCTCAGCCCCTACGGCTATTCCACCTACCGCGGAAGCTGACATGTATGATCTCGCCGTCATGTGGGACTGGCTCGCCTTTTCCGTGCGCTGGCTCCACGTCATCACCGCCATCGCCTGGATCGGCTCTTCCTTCTACTTCATCGCACTCGACCTCGGCCTGAACCGCGATATCGCCGGCCCCGCGGACGGCGAGGAATGGCAGGTCCATGGCGGTGGCTTCTACCACATCCAGAAGTACCTCGTCGCGCCCGAGCGGATGCCGGAGCACCTGACCTGGTTCAAGTGGGAGAGCTACGCGACCTGGCTCTCGGGCGCGGCTCTGCTCGCCATCGTCTACTGGGCGGGGGCGGAACTCTACCTCATCGATCCGAACAAGGCCGACCTCGCGCTATGGCAGGCGATCGGGATCTCCGCCGGCTCGCTGGCGCTGGGCTGGGTGATCTACGATGCGCTCTGCAAATCGCCGCTGGGCGAGCGGCCCACGGTGCTGATGCTGCTGCTCTTCGTGCTGCTGACCGCGATGGCCTGGGGTTACGACCAGGTCTTCACGGGCCGGGCGGCGCTGCTGCATCTCGGTGCCTTTACCGCCACGATCATGACGGCGAACGTCTTCCTGATCATCATGCCGAACCAGCGCGTCGTGGTCACCGATCTCAAGGCGGGGCGGAAGCCGGCTGCCAAATACGGGAAGATCGCGAAGCTGCGTTCGACCCACAACAATTACCTGACGCTGCCGGTCATCTTCCTGATGCTGTCCAACCACTACCCGCTCGCCTTCGCGACGCAGTGGAACTGGCTGATCGCCTCGCTGGTGTTCCTGACCGGCGTCACCATCCGCCACTGGTTCAATACGCGTCACGCGCGCGGCGGGTCGCCCTACTGGACGTGGCCGGTGACGATCATCCTCGTCCTCCTGATGGCGTGGCTCTCCACCGAGCCCGATCTCGACCCAGCGGCGGAGGCTGCCGTGCCCGCCGGTGCCACTCGGTTCATGGAGCATGAAGACTTCCCCTTGGTTGCCGACACGGTCATCGGCCGCTGCTCCATGTGTCACGCGGCCGAGCCCGTCTGGCCCGGCATCCGCTGGGCGCCCAAGGGCGTGATGCTGGAGACCGAGGCGCAGATCGCCCGCCACGCCCGAGAGATCTACCTCCAATCCGCCGTATCCCACGCCATGCCGCCTGCGAACCTTAGCTATATGGAGCAGTCCGAGCGCGACGCGATCGAGGCTTGGTTCGAAGAGGCCCGCTGACCCCTTCTTCTTGCCGGAAATATCCCCGCCGGAGGCAACCACCACTGCCGCGAGGCGTTGAGTTCGTCGCGGTGAGCCGTTATCCGGGCGCAATCCGCGACGAGGAGGGGGGACATGGCGAACCATCTGCACAGGGGCGACCTGCCCGACGGGCTCGACCTCGGCCCGGTGGTGGCCATCGACAGCGAGACGATGGGCCTCAACCCGCATCGCGATCGGCTCTGCGTGGTGCAGCTCTCCTCCGGCGATGGCGACGCGCATCTCGTGCAGATCGTGCAGGACCAGACCGAGGCGCCGAACCTTGTCCGGATGCTCGCCGATCCGAATGTGCTGAAGCTCTTTCACTACGGCCGCTTCGACATCGCCGTCCTGCTTCACCGCTTCGGTGTGACCACCGCGCCCGTCTGGTGCACCAAGATCGCTTCGAAACTGGTACGCACCTACACGGATCGACACGGGCTGAAGAACCTGCTTTCTGAGCTCCTCGCCGTCGACATATCTAAGCAACAGCAGTCGAGCGATTGGGGCGCCGTCGAGTTGACCGAGGCGCAGATGGCCTATGCGGCCTCCGACGTGCTCTACCTTCATCAACTCAAGGATGCGCTGGAGCTGCGCCTCGCGCGCGAAGGACGGACGGAGATGGCGCAGGCCTGCTTCGACTTCCTGCCGACGCGCGCAGCGCTCGATCTGGCCGGGTGGCCTGAAGAGGACATCTTCTCGCACTGAGCGACGGACCGGACCCGCACGAACGTTTCAAACCTGACGGCGGTATCGCTTCAATCGGGCGCCGCCGCTGCTTAGATGGGGCACCATGAGCGACGACGAAAGACTGCTGGACGCCGGGCGCACGGTGCTACGGATCGAAGGCGAGGCGCTGAGCGCGTTTGCCGACAGCCTGGGTGCGAGCTTCGCGGCGGCCGTGCGCACGTTGCTTGCCACCAGTGGGCGCATCGTGATCTCCGGCATGGGCAAGTCCGGCCATATCGCGCGCAAGATGGCGGCCACCTTCGCGTCGACCGGCGCGCCGGCGCAGTTCGTGCATCCGGGCGAGGCGAGCCACGGCGACCTCGGCATGGTTACCGCGCAGGACAGCCTGATCGTGCTGTCCAATTCCGGGGAAACACCCGAGCTCGCGGACATCATCACCCACGCCAAGCGCTTCTCCATTCCCCTGATCGGTGTGGCGTCGCGGGAGAACTCTACGCTTCTGCGGCAGTCGGATGTGGCCTTGAAGCTGCCCGAAGCGCCGGAGGCCTGTCCGAACGGCCTTGCGCCCACCACATCGACCACGCTTACGCTTGCGCTGGGCGATGCGCTCGCGGTCGCGCTGATGAAGGAGCGGGACTTCGGCCCGGAGAACTTCCGCACCTTCCATCCGGGCGGCAAGCTCGGCGCGCGTTTAATGCGCGTCGGCGACTTGATGCACCGGGGTGAGGAGATGCCGCTGGTCGCGGGCGACTTGCGCATGGACGACGCCCTTCTCGTGATGACGCAGAAGGGGTTCGGCACCGCAGGCGTCACGAACGGGGACGGGCGCCTGATCGGCGTCATCACGGATGGCGACCTTCGGCGGAACATGGACGGGTTGCTGACCCGGACCGCCGCCGATGTCATGACCTCCGATCCCAAGACCATCGCGCCGGATGAACTGGCGGAGGCGGCGCTGTCGGCCATGTCCGGCCGGATCACCACACTGTTCGTCACGGCGCCGGACGGCACGCCGCAGGGCATCGTGCACGTGCACGACCTGCTGCGGGCCGGGATCGCCTGAGCACGTGCGGCGCGGGCCGGGATATACGCGGTTCGTCCGGCGGACGAAGATCGTGCTTCCGATCATCGCCGTCATGATGCTCAGCTCGATCTTCCTGATCGACCAGGACACGATCGACCTGCGGCCCGACATGTTCGACGACCTGCCCGAGGGGCTGGAGCTTGAGGAAGGCCTGGTCAGCCCGCGCTTTTCCGGCACGACCGAGGCGGGCGATCCGTTCACCGTCTCCGCCGACTATGCACTTCCCGGGCTCGACGGCTACCGGCTGCGCAATATCGAGGGGCGGCTGGAACGTCCCGGCGACCCGCTGGACCTGACGGCCACGCGTGGAACATACAACAGCGATGGGGAGATCCTGATTCTGGACGAAGGCGTCGATCTGGCGACTCAAAGCGGCTACAGGATGATCAGCGATATCGCTGTTCTCGCCCTGGTAGAAAACACCGTCGAGGTGCCGGTCCCTGTCGAGATCACCGGTCCCGGTCTGGAGCTCAACGCCAACGCACTAAGGACGGAACCGGGGTCGGATATGATTTGGTTCGAGGGTGATGTTCGGCTAAAGCTCACACCGACCGAGAGCGAGGAGAACGAGCCGTGAGCCTGACCAAAGCGATTTTGACGATCATGGCCCTCGGTCTCGCTGCGCCCCTCGCCGCCCAGCAGGAACAGCCCTTCTCGACCTTCCAGCACAACCCCGATCAGCCGCTCGAGATTGTGTCCGACCGGCTGGGCGTCAGTCAGGTTGCCCAGACCGCCGAGTTCATCGGAAATGTCGAGGCACAGCAGGGCCAGCTCACGCTGCGCGCGGACCGGATGCTGGTGACCTACGACGGCGACAGTGGCGAGATCGAGCGGGTCCAGGCAAACGGCAACGTGTTCCTGACCAGCGGGACGGAGGCGGCGGAAGGGTCCGAGGCCGACTACAACGTCACCACCGGATTCCTGACCATGCGCGGCGACGTCCTGCTCACCCAGGGCCAGAACGCGCTGAGCTCGGAGGAGATGCGCATCGACCTGACCACCGGCACGGGCGAGTTCACGGGCCGGGTCCGAACCGTCTTCGTGCCCGCGGAGCAGCAGTAGGCATATCGAATGGCGTATCTTTCCGTGACCGAGGGCAACCCGGGGCTGACCGTCCGCTCCGTCGGCAAGTCCTACAAGCGGCGTCCGGTACTGCGCGACGTGAGCCTCGACCTGCATCGCGGCGAGGTCATCGGCCTTCTGGGTCCCAATGGGGCTGGCAAGACGACGTGCTTCTATGCTGTGACGGGGCTGGTGACGCCAGATGCCGGCACCATCACCATCGACGGCGAGGATGTCACGGCGCTGCCGATGTATCGCCGCGCCCGGCTCGGCCTGGGCTACCTGCCGCAGGAGGCGTCGATCTTCCGCGGGCTGTCGGTCGAGGACAACATCCGCGCCGTCCTTGAACTCAGCGAGAAAAATCCGGAGCGTCGGGATCAGCAGCTCGACGAATTGCTCGCCGAATTCTCCATCACGCACCTGCGTCGCACACCAGCCATCGCGCTTTCTGGTGGTGAGCGGCGGCGGGTGGAGATCGCGCGCTGCCTCGCGGCCCACCCGTCCTACGTCCTGCTCGACGAACCCTTCGCGGGCGTCGATCCCATCGCGGTGGGCGAGATCCGGGAGCTGGTCCACCAGCTCAAGGATCGCGGCCTCGGCGTGCTGATCACCGACCACAACGTGCGCGAGACGCTGGAGATCATCGACCGGGCCTATATCCTGCACGACGGCACCGTCCTGATGTCCGGCGCGCCAGAGGATGTGGTGGCCGATGCCAATGTGCGGCGGGTCTATCTGGGCGACAGCTTCCGCCTTTGAGGGGCGCCTGCTAGCGTTCGGCCATGGCGCTTTCACCCCGGCTCAACCTTACCCAGACCCAGAACCTTCGCCTGACCGCGCAGCTCACGCAGGCAATTGGACTGCTGCAACTCTCCCACGTGGAGCTCGCCGCGCGCGTGGCCGAGGAGGTAGAGAAGAACCCCATACTCGAACTGGAACGGCCGCGCGCGGTCCCGTCGGGGTTCGCGAGCAGCGGGGGCGAAGACTTCGACAAGGCGGCGAGCGTGGCCGACACGCTCAGCTTGCGCGCGCACCTCCTCTCCCAGATCTCCAGCATGCGGGCCGCGCCACGCCGCCGCGCACTGGCCGAGGCGCTTGTGGACGAGCTGACCGACGAGGGTCGGCTCGATGCGCCACTCTTCGAAATCGCCGATCGCTACGGCGTCGTGACGGAGGAGGTCGAGGGCGCGCTTGCCCTCCTGCAAAGCTGCGATCCGCCCGGCATCGGCGCGCGCAATCTCGGCGAATGCTTCGTGCTCCAGCTTCACGAACGGGAGCTCTTGGACCCCGCGATGATGGCGATCTGCCAGAACCTCGCCGATCTCGCCGGGCCGCGGCGCGCGGATCTGAGGCGCAGGACCGGCCTCGACGAGGAGGAGTTTGACGCTCGCCTCGCCCTTCTGCGCACGCTCGACCCCCGCCCCGGTCTCGCCTACGCCGAGCGCGAGGCGACGCCGGTCGTCCCCGATGTCTTCGTCCGGCGCAGCAGCGAGGCATGGCAGGTTGAGCTCAACTCCGACGCGCTGCCCCGAGTGCTGGTCAACGACAGCTATGCCAGCGAGATGTCGGCGGCAGGCGGCGAGGCCGAACGCTTTATCATGCAGTGCCGTACCCGCGCCGGTTGGTTGACCAAGGCGCTGGAGAGCCGGGCCCAGAACCTGCTCAAGGTCTCGGAGATCATCGTGAAGCGGCAGACCGGCTTCTTCGAGGAAGGCGACGTCGCGCTGCGCCCGCTGATGATGAAGGACGTTGCGGCCGAGGTCGGCGTCCACGAATCCACCGTCAGCCGCATCGCGGCCAACAAGTACATCGCCAGCCAGCAGGGCCTGCGCGAGCTGCGCGCCTTCTTCGCACAGGGCGTTCCGGGTGCCGACGGCGCCCCCGGCCACGCCCCTGCGGCGGTCCAGTCCCGCCTGCGCAGGCTGATCGACGGCGAGGATCCGGCCCGCCCGCTGTCCGATGATCGCCTGGTGGGAAAGCTGCGGGAGGACGGGGTCGATATTGCACGGCGCACGGTTGCCAAATATCGTGAAGCTATGGGCATCCCGTCTTCGGTACAGCGACGTCGACTCAAGGCCACCTCTCTCCGGCCGTGAGCGCGTGTCTCGGGCCGGCGCCGGACCATCCGCCCGCCCGCAGTCCCTCCGAACGCAGATGCCCGCCAACAGCGCGCCGCCCGCGGCCGCGCTCAAGAGAAGGATGAGCCGATGCGACTTCAGGTCAGTGGGAAACAGATGGATTTGGGCGACGCCATGCGGACCCATGTATCGGACCGGCTGGACGACGTGGTCGGCAAGTATGCCGGCCGCCCGGTCGAGGCAGTCGTCACCTTTTCCAAGGATGCGCACGAGTACAAGTGCGACGCGTCCGTGCATCTCTCGACCGGTCTGACGACGCAGGCGAGTGCGCGCTCCACCGAGATCTACGCCGCGTTCGATTCGGCGGCGGAGAAGATGGACAAGCAGCTTCGCCGCTACAAACGACGCCTCAAGGACCACCACAAGGACCGTCAGGACCCGGTCGAGGCCATCGGCGAGCCGTCCTACGTGCTCGCGAATCCCGACCATTCGGAAGAAGAAGAGCCCGACAGCCTCCAACCCGTCATCATTGCCGAGATGGAAACGCCGGTCCTGACACTTTCTGTCGGGGAGGCCGTCATGCAGATGGAGCTGGCGCAGAAACAGTTTCTCGTGTTCCGCAACTCTTCACATGGCGGTGTGAATGTGGTTTACACCCGCGACGACGGGAATGTCGGCTGGATCGACCCCCGCAGGATGTCCTGAGGACGTAACCCTTTTTCGAGACAGAGTGTGTAAGGCGGGCCCGGATGGAGCTTTCGGATATCATTCGCAATGACGCAGTCCGGGCCGGACTGAAGGTCACGAGCAAGAAGCGTCTGCTTCAGGAGCTCGCCGAACTCGCTTCCGATCTCGATTCGGACGTGAAGGCCGGGCCCTGCCTCGATGCGCTCCAGGAGCGTGAGACGCTGGGCCCGACCGGAATGGGTGCTGGCGTCGCGATCCCGCACGCGCGCCTGCCCCAGCTCGACCGCGTCATCGGCTACTTCGCCCGGTTGGAGAAGCCCGTGGAGTTCGAGGCGGTCGACGGCCGTCCCGTCGATCTCGTCTTCATGCTCCTCGCACCCGAGGAAGCGGGAGCCGAGCACCTTCGCGCGCTCGCCCGCGTCTCGCGTACGCTGCGCGATCCGGCCGTGTGCGAAAAGATCCGCTCGACCGATGACGCAACGGCGATCTACACGATTCTGACGGAGCCTGCGGCCTCTCAGGCTGCTTGAGCCACCGCCGGGCCGAAGCCGAACCGGGCGAAATCACGCACGTAGATCGCACGGGCCGCGTCCTCCAGCTCCTGCGTCCAAACCTCCTCCAACTCGAACAGACCCTCCGGTACCTCCTTCAGCGCCGCGTTGCGGACCCGGTCGAGGCCGAAGCGCCGCTTGATATAGGCCGCGCCCGACAGAAGGTCCGCATCGCGCAGGATCAGGCCGAGGGTGACCGCCGAACCGAACCCTTCCACGAAGTCGTGCTGCGGTGCCCAGAGCCCGTCGATCCGCATGGGCGTGCGCCCGGCGAGGTTCGCGCGCACGAAATCGAGGAACGCGGCGAAGGCCCGCCGGTGTGCCTCGACATCGTAGCCCATCGCGGTCAGCCGCTCCCGATCCGCGCCCGCGATCGCGCCGGCCTCCGGGACATGCATTCCGTACTCGCTCTCGGCATGGCTGCGGATGCGGGGATAGCCCTCATTGCCGGGGTCGAGAATTCGGGTCAGAAACGCATCGTGCGCGCGCACCAGCGGATGGCAGACCGTCGTGAAGCAGAGCGTATCGGCATTTCCACCCAGCCAGTCCTGCAGCGCGCGGCGGTTCGGCGGCTGGTCGAACAGGTCGCCGTCGCGGATGTCCGCCCGCATGTCGTCTCCCCCGTCGATACCGTGCATCCAGCGCAGCACCTTGTCGGAACGCGTTCCGGGTATGGCGGCATAGAGCAGTGGCAACTTTCGCGACTGGTGCATGAACTTCAGGTTCGCCGATCGCTGCGTCGTGCCGCTCCCGGTTCGGTGTACACCGCCGTCGGAGCGTAAGGCGGCTTCCATCTCCTCCACATTGAGGACCTTCTCCTCGATGGGGCCGGGGTTCTGGCGCTGAATCGTTTCCTCGATCGACCCGAGCTGGTGGCTGGAGCCCAGCCATTGCGCTAGGCCGTTGACGACATCGACGTCGGTTATGTCGTCGAACCGGATGCGGAAGGCGGCTTGCCCACCAAGCTGAAGCGTCCGCTCGATGCGCGCGTAGTAGTCCGCCGTTCGCCGTCGGTAGTCCCGGAACTCTTCCATGTCGAAACGGATGCGGGCGCTGCGCCGCGCACGGGTCTTGCCCAGCATCCATTGGTCCGTCTCCCGCGCGATCTTCAGCGAGATGTAGCTGTCCAGCGGGTCCCGGGTCAGGATGATCTTGCCCGCATCGGAGTTGGCAAGGACGCCCTGCTCCACCCGCGGGTCGTGCCCATCGAAAAGGCGGAACCCCACGAGCTGATCCGGGCGGTCGACGATCGCCGCTTCTATCAGCCCGTCGGGGTCCGCGTCGCGGCGCCCGATGTTGAAGCCGAATGCCTCGTCATCCTTCACCCGCCCGATGAAGGCGGGATTGAAGAGCTCGCCGTGGCACAGGAGGTCGGGAAACTGGTCGAGGGTGCGTTGCAGCAGGTTGGAGCCCGTTCGCATGACCCCGAAAATCGTGAAGAAGCGGAAGCGATCCGGCCGCGTCATCAGGCCCCTTCAGACGGACCCGGCCGGGCATCCACCGCGCCGCGCCCGCGCCGGAGCGGGAAGCGTGCGATGGCCGACCGCTGTTCGCGCACGGTCTCGGCATGCAGGCGGTGGACGAGCTGATCCATTCCATGCTCGCTGCGCATCTTCGGAAGGTCTGCGAGCTCCGCCGCGGGCCGTCCTTCGACGGCCTCCGCAACCGCGCGCAGGGGTGCGACCGGGTTGGCGAGCACGTCCGCGAGCTCCCAGACATGAACGCGAGCCTGCGTGGTCTGCTGTTCGAGCTCTGCGATGTGCTTCTGCTCCAGCAGCTTCAGCCGCAGGGCCCGGCGACGGAACTGCCGCGGATCCTCGCCCGCCGACGGTGCGAGGTTGAAGATCCACGCGCCCTTGATGAAGAAGATCTCCGCATTCGGGTCCTTCAGCAGGAACGATCCCATGGGCGTACTGTCGGAGATGTGGAACAGGAAGGACTGCTGGCGGTCCTGATCGCTCCAGATCAGGTTCGTCAGGAACTGCTGTTCGTTCCAGTCGCGGATGTTGGCGTTGTCCACTACGGCGCCGGGCGCGACACGCGCACCCGCGCCCAGTTCGACCCGTTCGGGATGGAAAAGCCGGCCATGCGCCGCCTCCGCCCCCTGGTTCCGCAGCCATTGAGGGACGTCCTTGAACAGGAAGTCGTAGCCGTCGAGCACGAGGTAGGAGCGCGCCGTCTGCGGCTGGCGGGCGAAGCCTTGCGCGGGGAAGCGGCTCTGGCTCAGCAGACCGGTGCGCCCGCGGCACCGGCGGTCCCGTCCGGCCGCGACCACGTCGGGCAGCGCCTCACGCTTGGGCCGCCGCGCTGCCGTGATGGGATCGACGCCTTGCAGGTACTTGTTGTAGAGGCCTGTCGCCCCGTGCCAGATCTTCCGCGCAAAGAAATGCCTCGTGCCTTTTAGCAGGTGCGCATGATCGTCGTAGAAGGTGAACGGCTTGCCCTGCGGGTCGAACTCCGTCAGGCACAGCGAGCGTGCGACGAGTTTCCGCGAATGACGCCGCACCAGTGTCTGGACGTAGGCCTCATCCACGATCCAGCATTGGCGGAAGAAGCGGTCCGTCTCGCCCTTGAGTGGATCGTCGAGAATGGCGCGAAGGGTCCGGCGGCTCAACGTCCACCATTGCGAGCCCAGCGCCAGGGTCAGGTGATTGGGAACGTCGCGCCGCACGCGGAGCCGGCGCTGAACCTCGACGAACCGGTCGAAGAGCCAGCGGTTGGAGCGCCAGCCGAACGGGAAGTAGAGCGTGAACCGCTCCTCGGTCAGCCCATCCTGCACCCACTGCTCCTGCCCCAGGATGCGGCTCTCGACGAAATCGGTATCCGGGTTCCGCGCCAGGTGTTCGATCAGTTCGTCCACGGGGCGGATCGGCAGGCAGGATCCGCTGACGAGGCAGACATGCTCGACATCCTGGAAGCTCTCGATGAGGAGGCGGGACGCTTCGAGCGCGGCTTCGTGCAGTGCGTAGGTGCCCCATTCGCAGCGACGCCGCTTCGCGAAGATCACCTCCCGGTCCGACAGATCTTTGACGAGCTTGTCATATTCCCGGTCGGAGGTGGCGGAATCGACGTGGATCACGACGCGACAGCCGTGGTCGTGCAGATGCCTGGCCAACTCCGCCACCCGGTACAGGTGGTGGTGTGCCAAAATGCACATCCCGACACTCACCCCGAACGCTCCCCCTTAAATCCACCCGCCTGATGACATCAGGCCGAGCTCCTCTAGTTGGCGCCACCCCCTGTAGCGCTCGGAGAACTCCGTCCAGAAGCTCTCCTCTCCGTCCAGTCGCTGGCGATATGCCAGAAACTCCCTGCCCCCTGCATAGTGCTCTCGCCGCACGGATTCTTCATTAACCTTTTCCTCCAGTAAGTGCAGGAATTTGGCATGAAGAAGGCATCCGGACGGCTTCTCGCCGCCCCATTCGTCGTAAACGCGGTTCAGGCCCCTTGGCAACAGGCTGTGGGTGGAGCTGACGTATACGTAACCTTTCTGCCATTTGACCAGAGGAATCTTGTTCAATGCCGGCGCCTGGGACGGATCGTCGGCGAACATGGCACGCATCCGGGGTCCGCCCTGAATCCAAAGGTTTCCGTGCAACCGGTCGCGGCGGATCATGTAGTTGCCGGGATCGAACCATGAGAGCTGATCGAACGGGTTCTGGCCCGGTTCGTAGATCGTCTCGCGAATTGGGTGCTCGGAATACATGTCGAGCAGCATTGCACTGAATGACTTGACGGATGATGAATCGAGCCAGTCGGTCAGGGCATTAAGCGGCCTTGTGTCCGCGTGGGGATAGACGAGGAACTCGTCGACATCGACGACCAGCGTCCAGTGCTCTACCGCGTGGCGCGACAGGAGCGCGTTCACCCAGTCGCATCCGAACCGGGCGGCCTTGTAGCTCGCCGTCGTGTACCACAGCGCGACGTCGTCCTGCTCGAGCAGGTACTCCAGCGTCCCGTCCGTGGATCCGTTGTCGATCATGATGAAGTGGTCGACGCCGATGTCCCGGTAGTAGCGCAGGAAGTAGGGCAACCTCGCAAGCTCGTTGCGCACCGTCGATACCAGCAGGATCGCCGATGGATCGAGATCGCCGGGCAGCGCGCGCAGCCGGCTCAGTTCCCGGCCGCGCCGCAGGCTGCGCAGCTGGAGCCGCCGCCGCCGCGCACGCAGCAGAAGCCGGTACATCGTCTGCCGAATCGTCATGACCTCGCGGTCGTCTCCCGAACGTCGGTCTCGTTCACGATGGTGCGGATCCGCCCTGCAACCTTTTCCCAGGGCGGCAGATCCGGAATTCCACCTCCCGCGACAAGCCTGTCACAAAGGTGAGACGAAATTGCAAGCGCCCAGGCCGCTCGGTCGCTCACAGGGACGTATTGTACACGTTCGCCGTGTATTTCGCGGAATTCTGGCAAGTCGGAGGCGATCACTGGAAGCCCGGCGCTGCGCGCTTCGACGAGAGGCAGGCCATAGCCCTCGGCCAGGGAGGGGAAGAGCAGCGCGCGGCACCGGGCCATCAATGTGCGGACGGCGCTGTCGTCGAGATCGGGATGCTCCACGACCGTCCCCGTCGCCACGGCCGCGTCCAGGCGGCCGAAAAACGCCTGGTCGTGCCAGCCGCGCCGTCCGACGAGATGGAGCCGCGGTGCCCCGGCGCCGGCGAAGCGCTCCCAGATGTCGAGCAGGAGATCGTGGCCCTTCCGCGGTTCGATGGTCGACAGGGCAAGGAACTCGGGTCGCGGGCCCGGCGCGCGGGGCACCGGCGCGGCCCCGGTCGGGCCGAGAGGAAGGACGTGGTGTACCTGACCTGCCGGTGGCGGCCCGAACGCGGCCCGCCATCGCTCCATCCCGATGGAAGTCAGGTGGAAGACGACGTCGGCCCGGCGCGCGGTCATGGCCATCCGCTCCCCGAACCGCGCCGCCGGTTCCGGGCGCGACAGCTCGGGATATGTCAGCGGAATGATGTCGTGGACCAGTATGGCGATGGTCAGTCCTGCGTCGCGCAATGCCTTCGTTTCTGCATCGGTCGGCAGGTTGTGGCCCGCGGCGAAGTAGACTGTGCCGTCTTGCAGACCCTCGGGGATCCGGCGTGCTGCACCAAGGTGTCGCCGCAGGGCCGTTTCGCGCCGTCGCCGCACCGGATCGCGCCAAGGCGTTGCGAGTGCGGATAGGTTCATGCCCTCTGCCGTATCGGCGATGTTCAGCAATTCTTCCACCGGCCCGCGCCACAGGCGACCGCCGCTGCGGACCAGTCCCGATGTCTTTCCGGTGGATGCGAGCGCCTGCGCGAGATGGCGTTCGACGCGGTCAATGCCCGTGTGCCGCGTGTCCCGCGCGCGTGCAAACGCGCGGGACAGGTCGATATGGATCATTCAGTCCGTCAGCCGGGTCACTCGGCAGCCGCGGCCGCGTTCCTGGCAAGCTGCACTGTCTGGAGGTAGTCCGACAGCTCGTCGCGCAGATCCTCGCGGTCGAGGCCGAAGGCCACTGTCGCCTGCAGGTACCCCGCCTTGGAGCCGCAGTCGAAGCGCTGACCTTCGAAGCGCAGGCCGTAGACGCCGCTTTCGCTGTCGATCTCCTTGGCGATCGCGTCGGTGAGCTGGATCTCGTTGCCCGCGCCGCGCTCCTTCTTGTTGAGATTCTGCAGCACCGATGGCGTCAGGATGTAGCGGCCGATCACGGCGAGGTTGGAAGGCGCATCCTCTGCCGCCGGCTTCTCGACCATGCTGCTGACCTTGGCGCGGACGCCGTTGTCGTCGGAGACGCCTAGGATGCCGTAGGACGAGACCTTCTCGTTCGGCACTTCCATAGCGGCGACGATATTGCCGCCCGTCTCCTCATGCGCTTCGACCATGTCGGCGAGGCAGGCGCGCTCGCCCTGGATCACGTCGTCGGGCAGAAGCACGGCGAAGGGTTCGTTGCCGATCAGGCGGCGTGCGCACCAGACGGCGTGGCCGAGGCCGAGCGCCTCGCGCTGGCGAACATAGGCGATGGCGCCCGATTCCATGTCCGTCCGCTTGAGCTGATCCAGAAGGTCGGTCTTGCCCTTCTGGCGCAGTGTCTTCTCGAGCTCGGGCGCGCTGTCGAAATAATCTTCGAGGCTCTGCTTGCCCCGCGCCGTCACGAAGATGAACTCCTTGATGCCCGCCTCGCGAGCCTCGTCGATGGCGTATTGAATCAGCGGCCGGTCCACCAGAGTCATAATCTCCTTGGGGATCGACTTGGTGGCCGGAAGAAAGCGTGTTCCCATTCCCGCCACGGGGAAAACGGCTTTCGTCACCTTGCGTTTCATATTGGGAATCCCTGTTGTGCTATGCAGCAAAGGTAGCCTGCGAAGGTGTATTTTCAAAGACAACTTAGGGTTGTAACTGCGACCGCAATACAACATCGCGCCACGAAATGAGGCGAGCTGACGCAGCCCGCATCGGCGCTTCGCCCTCGATTTCAACCCATTTTGCATCTCCTCCGATCGTGCCCCAGATCACGGAATCGAGCGGCTTCAACCGGTTCAGCGCTTTGTGTGCTGCATTGTTAAAACGGGGATGACTGTATCCGGTTCCCAGAAGGCCGCGCTGGATCTTCCAGTATCCCGACATGCGGAATGCGGTCCGGGGCGGCAGGCGGAGCCAGCGCAGCTCGATCAGGAAAACCTCCGCCCTCGATTCGGCGAGCTCCGCCGCCGCTCGCTCGGCTGCTTTCCGACCGAGCAGCCGCGGTACGAGTGCGATGCGTTTGGGGCGAGAGCGGTGGTGCCCCGCCTCCGCTGTGTCCTCACCGATGCTGGTCGGGCTCGGATGCCCCACCGGCTCTGCCAGCCCTGCGATCAGCGCCGCGTATCGCGCCGACACGCCCTTGCCGCTGAGGCGGCCCAGTTGATGCGCGTTGAGAAGTCGTGTCCGCTGTTCCTCCGCGAAGGTGGCGTGCGCTCGTGTTCGCGCCGCGGAGTCCGTGAGGTAGGTTGCGCAAAAGGCGGCTTTGCTGCGCCCCAGCACCCGGAACCCCTCGGTCGACGACATCCGGCCTCGCACCGCATTCGCCGCCGCATGGTGGTGAACAAGCGCATCGGGACACCAGGCCCCTCGCCCGCCCTCGCGATAGACACGCAGAAGGAGATCGGTCTCGTCGAGGAAGTAGGCATAGCGCTCGTCGAACCCGCCGAGCCGGGCGAGCGTGGACCGGCGTACCGCCATGTTGGTGCCGTTGAGTTTGAGGTACGGATGCTCCGCGCCATCCTCGCCCGCCTCGTTGAAACCGGTCCGGCCCCACTGCGCGGTTTCACCATCCTCGCCGAGCGTCGGACCGCCCGCGGCCTCCACGGCCGGCTCGTCGAACGCGGTCAGAAGCGCACCGAGCCACCCCGGCGCGGGCACCGCATCGTCGTCGAGGAAGGCGATGATCGCGCCATGTGCGGCGTTGATCCCGACATTCCGGGCGCGCGCGACGTTGGGCTCCGGCTCGTGCACCCAGATATCGGCGAGCGGGTGCGGCTCGGCGCGATCGGAGACGACGACGATCTCCGGCACCACCGGCCATTGCCGCAGTAGCCCGATCAGCGCCCGATCCAGCAGTTCCGCCCGGCCGCGGTTGGGGATGACGACGCTGACGCTTGGCGCGGCGTGCACGGGATCAGTCGATGCCCTGTTCGGCGAGGATCGCCTCGATCCGCGCGACATCGACGGGATTGTTGAGCTCCCAGAAGGCTCGGCCCCGCGCCTCGACCTCAACACAGCGGATCGCGGTGCCGTTTTCGAGGAAGCGCAGCTGCTCCAGCCCTTCCCACCGCTCCAGCGACCCGGTCGGCCAGTCGCGGTAGCGGGCGAGCGCTGCGGGCCGGTAGGCGTAGACGCCCACATGGTGGAAGACGGGGTTGTCCTCGCCCGGCGCGAAATCGCGACCCGTGTACGGGATCACCTCCTTCGAGAAGTAGAGCGCCCGCCCCTGCCGGTCGAAGACGGCGGTGGTCCCGCCGACACGACCGTTCAGGCGATCCTCCCGAAACCCGGCGAGCGCTTCGGAGTCCGTGCGCAGCACCGGCGTTGCGACCTCCACGCTGTCGTCGGCGCGTAGCGCGGCGATCAGGTCCTCGACGAACCAGGCGGGGGTCAGTGGGGCGTCGCCCTGCAGGTTCACGACGATCTCCGGCGTCAGACCCGTGCGCTCCAGGACATCGGAGCAGCGCTCGGTCCCATTGGCGCAATCCTCGGAGGTCATCACGACCTCGGCGCCGAAACCCTGCGCATGCTCCGCAATCCGGTCATCGTCGGTCGCGACCACGACCTGCGCGCCGCCCGCCACGGCACAGGCCGCGTCCCAGCTCCGCCGGATCAGGCTGCGCCGCTCGCCCGAGGTGCCGCGCAGCTCGACCAGCGGCTTGCCGGGATAGCGGGTGGAGGCGTAGCGCGCCGGGATCGCAATCAGGACGTCGCTCACGCTTTCAGCTCCACGCCGCGGCCGCAGGCGATGAAGTGACCGTTCTCGAAGCCCGGCTTGCCGTAGGCGAAGGTCGTGTGATCCTCGAAGCGGACGACCCGGCCGCCCGCGCCGCGCAGCACGGCATCACCGGCGGCGGTGTCCCATTCCATCGTTCGGCCGAGCCGGGGGTAGATGTCGGCCTCCCCTGCGGCGACGAGGCAGAACTTGAGGGAGGATCCGGCACTCACCAACTCGGCCACATCATACTTGCCGATATAGTCGTCGGTTGCCTGATCGCGGTGGGACTTGGAGGCAACGACGCGCAGCGGGCCATTCGCCTCCGCCACCGACAGGGGCGTCGTCGTACCGGGCGCAGGTCCGAACGACCCAGCCTCTTCGACGGCCCGCCCCGCGGCATCGGTATAGAAGAGCCGCCCGACGGCCGGCGCGTAGACCACACCGCGCGTCGGCACGCCGTCCTCGACCAGCGCGATGTTCACCGTGAACTCTCCGCGGCGCTGCACGAACTCCTTCGTGCCGTCGAGCGGATCGACGATCAGGAAGGTCGCGGCACTCTGCTCATGGGTCGCCGCCTGCTCCTCGGTCACGAGCGTCATGTCCGGAAACGCGGCGCGCAGCCCAGCGGAAATCAGTGCGTCCGCCGCCTCGTCCGCCGCCGTCACCGGGCTGTCGTCGCCCTTCGCCCGTACCTCGAAATCGTCGCTGCCGTAGATGTCCAGGATCTTCTCGCCGGCCTCCAGCGCGAGGCGTCGGAAGATCTCGGTAACGGCGTCGTAATCCATATGGTGCGATCCTCGCGGCATAAGGCGGGGCGACAGGTCCCGTCTGAACGGTGTATGGGATAGAGCCACCGAACTGACAAGCGCCGAGGGGACAGACACGGGGATGCCCGAGTTTCAGCGATATCACCGGAACACGACGATGTGGGAATCGTCGCTCGCCTTCATGGACACGATGTACGTGTCCATCGTGCGCGAATTCCGGTCGGAGACGGGCGGCAGCATGCTGGGCTTCGTCTCCGCCCTCATCCGGCCGTTGTTCCTCTTTGCGATCTTCTGGGTGCTCTACGAGTTCATCGGCCGCTCCGCCCTGATCCGGGGCGACTTCCTGCTCTTCATGATGACGGGGATCTTCCTGTTCCTCGCCCATATTCAGGCGGTGCAGACGTTGAAGGGGGTGGGGCATGCGAGCTCGGGCATGATCTTCTATGCCAAGACCTCGACCCTGCTGAACATCCTGACCTCGGCGCTGAACCAGCTCTACATCCTGATCCTGTCGGTGATCGTGATCATGGGCTGTGCGTACCTGTTGCGCGGACATCTGGAGGTCTACGAGCCCGGACGGATGATCCTGCCCTTCTTCCTGGCCTTCGCGAGCGGGCTGGCCGTGGGGCTGTTGTTCCTTGCACTGACGCCGCTGGCCCCCGGCATCATTCCGATGCTGTTCCAGTTCTATAGGCGCGCGCAGATGTTCACGAGCGGCAAGATGTTCCTGGCGAACCTGCTGCCCGCCGACCTGCTCCCCTTCTTCACCTGGAACCCGCTCTTCCACTCGATCGACCAGGCGCGGGGGCATGCGTTCATCAACTACACCCCGCGCAACACGAGCATCGAGTACGCTATCTACTTCACGCTCGCGGCCTTCGCGATCGGCTTCGTCATCGAGTTCGCCATGCGCGCGCGGGAGAGCCGGGGGCTGGAGTAGCGCCTACCAGATGATCTCGCCCTGCTTCTTGAAGTGCGAGGCCATGTATTCGACGAAGGCGCGCAGCTTGGGCTGCGGGAACCGACCCGGCGGATAGACCGCGTAGATGCCGAGGCGCGGTTTCTGGAGCTTCGGCAGGATCTCCACCGTCCGTCCGGCCTCAACAGAATCGCGCAGGATGAAGGTCGGCACCATGGAGATGCCGAGCCCCGCTTCCACGGCCCGCAGCAGAGCCTCGCCATTGTTCGCAGTCAGCTTGCCGCCGGCGCGCACCTGTTTCTCCACCCCGTTCTCCGTCAGCAGCCGCCAGAAATTGCCGGTGGCGAGGTTGGAGTAATGCAGCAGGTCGTGATCGTTCAGATCCTCGACGCAGGTCGGCGTCCCGGCCCGCTGCAGGTAGTTGGGGGACGCCACGAGAAGGCTGGTCGCCTCGCCCAGCTTCCGGGCGCGCAGCGAGCTGTCGGGCAGGTTGCCGATGCGGATGGCGAGGTCGAACCCTTCGGAGACCAGCTCAACGAACCGGTCGTCCATCACCATGTGCACGCTGACATCCGGGTACTGGCACAGGAAATCGGCCACGGCGGCCGAGACATGCGTCGTGCCGAACCCCACGGGCACCGACAGCCGCAGCTCTCCGCGCGGTTCCGACTGCATGGACGTGACCATCGCGTCCGCATCGCTCGCCTCGGAAATCACGCGGGTCGCCTTGTCGTAATAGGCGAGCCCGATCTCCGTCGGGCTCACGCGGCGCGTCGTCCGGTTCAGCAGTCGCGCGCCCAACCGGGCCTCCAGCGAGGAGACATGCTTGGAGATCGCGCTCTTCGAAATGCTCAGCTTGCGCGCCGCATCGGTGAAGCCGCCCTGGTCGACGACCGCGATGAAGGCCTCCATTTCCGCCAACCGATCCATGCCTGCCTCCGTTTCCGCCTCCGCATCAGAAAGGAATGCGGAGGCCGATTGTCAACGGATCAGGTATAGGCACCCGGACATGCGGCGAGCTGGGTCTGGTAGACCATGGTCATGGTCTGGACTTCCTGCGCGGCATTGAGCAGGAACTCCTTTTCCCAGTAGGAGCCCTTGGCAAAGCCACTGTGCCCCTCGTGATAGGCGAGGTACTGGGCAAAGCTGTCCGTCGGCGACAGACCGTTCTTGCGGGAGGTGAGCTGCGTGTACCAGCCGACGAAATCGGCGGCGTCCTCGAAGTTGTCCCGGCGGGCCCAGTGGCGCCCGGTGTCCTGACGGTACCAGTCCCACGTCCCGTTGATCGCCTGCGCGTAGCCGTAGGCCGACGAGGTACCGGGTGAGGCGTGCTGGCGGAACCGGCTCTCACGCCACATGATGCCCATCATCACCTCGACCGGGGTGCCCCAGCGGGCCGAGGCCTGCTCCATATGCGTGCGCCAATGCGGCTTGTCCGCGAAGATGGCGCAGATGTTCATGGTGTTGGGCGGCGCGTCGTCCGGCGGTGCGGCCGCGACGTCTTCACGCCCACCCCCACAGGCGCTCAGCAGGAGGGCGCCGCCCAGGGCGGCGGCCCGCAGCACATGCATTCTCAACATCGAAATTACCTGTTTACTGTCCAAACTGCTCGATCGGGCCCGTTGATCGGGTCTCTGTCGTTAGACATAGCATGTTGCACGGCTGCAGGCAGGTAAAATCGGACTGCGGGTCGGTGACTGGACTCCGCCTGGACCCTCTTCTAGAGACGGTTCAATGAGCCGGGGGGCGCGTGGGATGACTGAAGTACGGGCTAAATTCGCGATCGGACAGGTGGTGCGGCACCGCATCCACCCGTTTCGCGGTGTGATCTTCGACGTGGACCCGGAGTTCGCGAATACCGACGAGTGGTGGGAGGCGATCCCGAAGGATCATCGCCCGCGCAAGGACCAGCCGTTCTACCACCTCTTCGCCGAGAATGAGACGAGCTACTACGTCGCCTATGTCTCCGAGCAGAACCTGCTGCCCGACGACACGGGCGAGCCGGTGGAGCATCCAGATATCGGCGAGATGTTCGACATGCTGGAGAACGGCCGCTATCGGCTGGCTGGATCGCCGCATTGATAAGCAACAGGTAACGCCTTCTTCACCTTGTCGGCGGAAGGCTCATCACCGACAAGTGGATAACCGGAGGAACCCAGCATGGCGACACGTCCGTATCCGGCACTTGCGTTCAGCCTTGTTCTGATTGGGGCCGCGGTGCCGACGCTGCTGGGTGAACTGCGTCCGGTCTTCTCCAACGGTCACTCCCAATCGACGCGGATGGATGTGCTGCTCGCGGGCGAGCTGTCGATCGGGACATCCCTCGACGCACGCAAACGGGCGCTCAATACCTGCCAGGACACCTTGCGCGACGAGGCGTCATGGAGCCGGGGGGGCGACGCGCGGCTCGCCATGGTACGTGCGTGCGAGGACGCTGCGCGCCGCATTCTCGCCCAGAGTCCAACCGACGGCTTCGCATGGCTGATCGTCGCGGAAGGCGCCGTGCAGACGGGCCGCGCCGACGAGATGTTCGAGGCGCTCGCGCGCTCGCGCGCCACCGCACCGAACGAGCTTTGGATCGCCGCGCGGCGCGTCCGCTTGGGTGAACCCATGCTGGCCTGGATGGACGATGCGGCGCGCGCGGGCCACGACGCCGATCTGCTCGTGGTCGCCCGGACCCCCCGTGGAGCCCGGTCGCTCGCGCGCCGCTATGTCGGCGAGCCGGCATTCCGCGCGCGCCTCGTGGCGCTGGTAGAGACGCTGCCGGAACAGGACCAGATCCGCTTCCTGCGCAACGTCCAGCGGCAGAGCCGGGAGGCATTGGATCGCTCATGACCCTCGCCATGTCGGCGCTGGCCGTCGGATCCTCGAGCCCTAACCGCACGCTCGCCGTCACCCTCGTGGTTCTGGTGGCCCTCGCTCCCCTGCCCCTCGGGTCGAACCGTCCGGTATTCTGGGCGCTGGGCGCGCTTCTGATCGGAACGGTCGGCGCCGTCTACTTCGGGGTGCAGGCGGCGCGCGGAACGGCGCTGCGCAATCCGCTCGGCGCCTTCCGCGCGCCCGTGGTTCTGGGTGTCGCCTATCTCGGCTGGCTCGTGATCCAGATCATCCCGATCGGTGTACTGGCGGGACCGTTCGAGACGACGCTGCCCTCCGGCATCACGGTCCTGCACGATACGATCAGCATCGCGTCCGGGGCCACGACGTTGGCGGCCGTCCGGGTCGCCGGCTACGGCTTGCTGCTCTTCCTGTTCCTGCAGGCCGCCGCGCACCAGGACCGCGCGCGGGTCATGGCGACGGCTCTGTTTCTCGCCGTCGTGGGGTGGGCTGCCTACGGCGCGGTCGCGCTCGTCCAGTTCGGCGACAGCATCCTGGTCTTCGAGAAATGGGCTTACGAAGGATCGATGACGGGACCCTTCGTGAACAGGAACTCCTTCGCCACCTTCCTTGCCATGGGCTTCGTCGCCGGGGTCGGCCTATCGCTGGAGCGGCTGATTGGCCCGCGCGAGGGCCGGCGGCCCGATCCGCTGAGCGCAGAGATGCTGCGCAGCTACCTTATCGTGATGGCGACGGCACTGCTGCTCGCAGCACTCCTCATGACGAACTCCCGAATGGGCGTTTTCGCGGGCCTGGTCGGTGGGTGCCTCACCGCCGGGCTCTTCGCGCTCACGTTGCCGCGCGTTGGTGCGACGGCCCGGATCGGTATGGCGTTCGCTGGCCTCGTCGCGGCGGCGGGGCTGCTGCGGCTCTACGGCGGCGGCGTCGCGGAGCGGATGGAGGACGTGGACCGCTCCGCCGACATTCGCCTCACGCTCTACGAGCAGATCGTCGGTGTGATCGTCGTCCGTCCGTGGACCGGCTGGGGTGGCGATACGTTCGAGCTCGCCTATCGCGCCTACCGCGACGTTCCGGTCAGCCTCGACAAGAACTGGGAGCGGGCGCACTCCACCTATCTCGCCCACTGGCTGGAGAGCGGCCTGATCTTCGGATCCATCCCCCTCCTGCTCGTCGCCCTGGCGCTCTACGGCTGCATCCGGGCCCTTCGACGGGACGAGATCAAGGTGCTGCCGGCGATCGGGATCGGGGTCATTGTCACCGGCGCGCTGCACTCGGTCGTCGACTTCAGCCTGGAAATTCAGGCGAACACCTGGCTCTTCATCGCCTTCATCGGCATCGCCCTGGCGCGCCTGCCCCGCAGGAGCCGGCGATGATCGGGCGCCTGTTCCGTCGCCCGGCACCGGCCGGACCGTCGACACCCTATGCGGATCTGGGTCCGGGACCGGTCTACGCGATCGGTGACGTCCACGGTCATGTCGACCTGCTGCGTGCACTCGAACGCGGGATCCATGACGATCTGACCGCGCGGGGGGAGGACAAGGCCCGCATCTTGCTGATCGGGGACCTCGTCGATCGGGGTCCCGACAGCGCCGCCGTTCTCGACCACGTCATCAAGCCGACGCCACCCTGGATGGAGCGCACGTGTCTGAGCGGCAATCACGAAGCGATGTTCCTGCGCTTTCTCGCCAATCCCTCCGCCCGCGACGGCTGGCTCGGTGTGGGCGGCGCGGACACGCTTGCCTCCTACGGCATCTATGCCGATGCGCTCGAGGGTCCGCCGCGCCATGTGGCGGCGAGGCTCGCCGCCCTGGTTCCGGAGACACACCGCAGCTTTCTCGAGACGCTGGAAATCGGCGCCCTCGCGCCCGGATACCTGTTCGTGCATGCGGGGATCGATCCTGCGGTTCCCATCGAGAGGCAGGATGCGGACACGCTGCTCTGGATCAGGGAAGGCTTCCTCGACCACGAAGGCCTGCTGTCGCGCGTGGTCGTGCATGGACATACACCCGCGCCGGAGCCGGAGTTTCGCACCCACCGCATCGGGATCGATACCGGCGCGGGCTATGGCGGCCCGTTGACGGCCGTTCGGGTAGAGGAAGGAGCGCCACCGCGGATCCTGCAGGTCTCCTCGGCGACCGGTACGCAATGAGAGATGAAGGACGCTTGAGGACGGACATGAGTGATAATGGCTTGGACATCTCCGCGGCGATCGGCATCCTGCGCCGCCAAAGCCGCATCGTGATCTACGCTGCGCTGCTTGTACTTGGCCTGACGGCGCTCTGGCTCTTCTCGTTGACCCCGCGCTATACCGCGTCGAGCCTCATTCTGATCGATCCGGCCGGCACCAACCTGCTCGAACCGACCGAGAGCCGGACCTCCCCGGCCAGCGAGAACGCGCGCATCACGTCGGAGGTCGAGATCCTGCGTGCCGACGCCACCGCGCTCGCGGTGGTGGAGGCGGCGGGCCTTGTTGCCTCGCCCGACTTCGGCGTCCGCCTGTCCACGCGACAGCGTCTCGAAGCCCTGCTGGGCTTTACCGAGACCAGCGAGCCGTCCGGCGCCGACATCCTCAACGGGGTGCTCAACCGCTTCAAGAACGGTCTCCAGGTCAGCCGCCGGGGCACGACCTATCTGCTCCAGGTTTCCTACACCTCGCCCGATCCGGTGCGCGCGGCCGAGCTCGCGAACCTGACGGTCGACACCTACATCGCCGGCCAGGTGCAGGCAAAGGTGGGGGCCGCCCTCTCCGCCCGGGACGTGATCCAGGCACGCATCGCCGGTGCCGACGCCGAACTGGTGGAGGCAGAGCTTGCCTTCGACGCCTTCATCGATACGAATTTCGACCGCATCGCCGAGGAGACGGGCCGCGCCGATCTCGCCGAGTTGCGGCGCGAGCTGCAGGCGGTGGAGGCGGAATCCACCCGGACCCGCGTGCTGGCGAACGAGGCGAGCCGCACCCGCGAACTCGGCAACTGGGCAGCACTCGCCGATCGGCTCCAGAACGACACTCTGGTCCAGCTCGCGGCCCAGCGGGCCGAACTGAGCGAGGACCTCGTCGACGCCACCACTGAGCAGTCCGTGAATCTGCGTGCGGAGCTGGAGGCGCTGGAGACGCGGCTCGCCCGCACCGCCGATACCGCGATCGAGGATCTGCGCGGCGAGCTCGCGCAGCTCGAGACGCAGGCCGGCGCCTATCAGAGCGAGCTGCGTCAGAACGTGCTGACCGCGGACCTGCCGCCGGAGCTACTGACTCAGATCTTCTCGATCCAGCAGCGCGGGACGCTAGCGCGCACCCAGTATCAGACGCTTCTGTCCCGCCTGCGCGATTTCGAGACGCAGGCCGACCTGCAGGTCGCCGATGCCCGCGTCGTCTCTCCCGCCTTGCCGCCGTCGCGGCCGTCCTATCCCAACACGCAGCTCGCGCTCGCCCTCGCGCTGATCGGCGGGCTGGGTGTCGGCGTGGGTCTCGCCCTGCTGCGGGAGTTCTATATCGGAGGCTTCGTCAGCGACACACAGGCGGAAGAAGGCCTCGGCGTTCCGGTGCCCGCGACGATCCCGCGGCTGGGCGAGGAGACGAAGCCCGCGGACCAGATCGTCGCCGCGCCTCTGTCGCCCTATGCCGAGGCCTTCCGCCGTGTCCGCGCCTCCATCGACCAGACCCTTGCCCGGCAGGCGGCCGACGACCGTCCGGTGAACGCACCTCCCATGTCCACCCGGTCCGGTCCGCTGACCATCATGGTTGCCTCGACGCTGCCGGCGGAGGGCAAGACGACGACCTCGCTTGCGCTCGCCCGCACCTATGCCCTTTCCGGCAAGCGCACGGTCGTGATCGATTGCGACCTGCGCAAGCCCTCGGTCGCCGAACGCCTCGATCTGGAGCAAACTGCGGGTCTGCTCGACTTCCTGACTGTCAGGCCTGGAGATGTCGTCGATCTCGAAGCGATCATGGGCCTCGATCCCCGCTCCGATCTGGAGGTTATCCCGTCGCTCGGCCGGTCGAGCCGCCCGACCGACCAGCTCCTTATGTCGCAGCGGTTCAGCGACCTGATGGAGGCCGTACGCAGCCACTACGACGTCGTTGTCCTCGACACCCCGCCCATGCTTCCGGTGGTCGACGGGCGCTATCTCGCCCACCGGGCGGATGCCATCGTGCTGGTGATCAAGTGGGCGGAGACGCGCCAGCACGACGTACGCCAGACACTCGCTCTGCTCGACGACGTGCGCAACCCGCTCACGCCGGTCTTCGCCGTGCTCAACAACATGGACGAGGGAATGCGACAGAGAGCCTACAATGGCTACGCCAGCGCCTACTATACCGAATGAGGGGCCGGCCCGGTCGGGCCGCACCCCGCGGTGTCGTCACGCGGCGCGCTCGCCCTTGGGCTGCCACGCAAACTTCTCGAACGCCGCATCCGTCGGCGTGTCGAAGATGGCGTTCACGTAGTTCGACATCACCTTCTGCGACACGATGAGAATGACGTCGAGCACCGCGCGCTCGCCGTATCCCGCCGCTTCGAACGCCGCGAGCTCGTCGGCCGATGGGCGACCGCGCGTCTCGACGACAGCAAGGGTGAAGTCGCGCAGAGCCTCCAGCCGCGGCTCCGGCAGCGGGGTTTCGTCGCGCAGGGCGTCGATGATGGCCGGATCGACCTTCTCGCGGTGGGCGATGGCACTGTGCGCGGGCACGCAGTAGTGGCACTCGTGCCGGACGTTTACGGCCATCCACACCACCGTGCGTTCCTCCTTGTCGAAGGCGGTCCCCTCGATCGCGAGCGCGTGCAGCCGCTGATAGCCCTCCAGAAGGCCCGGGCTTTCTGCCATCACGCCGTGCAGGCTGGGCAGCCGTCCAAAGGTTTTGATGGAGTTCTCCAGAAGCGGTTTCGACGCTTCGGGCGCGCTGTCGAGCGTATGCACGGTCGTTTTCACGGGCTTCATCCTTTGCTGTGATGACGCGCGGATCTGCGCGACCGATCACACATGGCGGGCCGCGACGTCGATGGAACGCCATTTCACGAAAATGCGCTCAGGCCAGCTGAAAATCGGTGATTGAAGCGCCATAGGCGACAGTCTGTTCACAATGATCGCATGTAGATATCGAACTCCACATCGGTCACGCGGGTGCGCAGACTGTCCATTTCTTGCGCCTTCATCAGACCGTAGACGCGCGCGAATTCCGGGCCGACGGCGCGGGCGACAAAGTCGGACTCCTGGAATGCGGCGAGCGCACGGCCCCAGCCGAGCGGCAACTCCGGCCCGTGCTCCGCCGTCGCCTCGCCCACCACCGGGGTACCCGGATCGCGCGGATGCTCCATCCCTTCCAGCACCGCCTGCAGCACGATGGCCAGCGCGATATAGGGGTTGGCGTCGGCGCCTGCGACGCGATGCTCCAGCCGTGCCGCCTTGCCGGTGGTCGCGGGCACACGCACCGCGACGCCCCGGTTGTCGAGGCCCCAGGCGGCGATGATCGGCGCATAGCTGCCGGGCGCCAGCCGCCGGTAGGAGTTCAAATGCGGCGCGAAAACGAGCGTGGAGGCCGACATCTCCTCCACCAGCTTCGCCACCGCGCCGCCCAGCGCCGCGTTCGGCATCTCGCCATCGCCCGCGAAGATGTTTCGCCCCGCCTCGTCCAGCATCGAGATGTGGAAATGGAGGCCGGAGCCGGAATGCTCGCCATAGGGCTTGGCCATGAAGCACGCCTCCAGCCCATGCTTTCGCGCCACGCCGCGGATCGCGAGCTTGAGCATCATGGCCTGATCGGCGGCGGAGAGCGCGTCGGCCGTATGCGCAAGGTTGATCTCGAACTGCCCCGGCCCGAACTCCGCCAGCGCCACGTCGGCCTGCGCGCCGAGCGCCAGCGCCGCCTCCCGGATCTCGTTGAGGATCGGCAGGAACGGCTCCTGCACGCTCAGCCGGTAGATCTGCGGATCCTCCAGGCGGTCACCGGTGAGCGGGCTGACGGGTGGCTGGCCGCGCCCGCCGGGATCGCGCGCGGCGTCCATCAGGTAGAACTCCAGCTCCGGCGCGACGACGGGCGTCAGCCCCTTCTCGGTGAAGTGGCGAACCACGGCGGCCAGCGCCTGCCGCGGGTCGTAGGGGTTCGGCCGCCCGTCCGCGTGCGTCATCGTCATCAGCGCCACGCCATGGTCGGACCACAGCGCCGGGCCGAAGGCGACGCAGTGGCCACACCCGTCCGGGTCGCCCCGGTCGATGGCGATCCCCGCCGCCTCCACGTCCGCCGACAGGATGTCGAGGTTGTAGGTCGACAGCGGCAGCTTCACCGCGCCGAAGAGCTTGTCGACCTGATCGGGCGGCAGGTGCTTGCCGCGGAACACGCCGTTCATGTCGGGAAAGACCAGCTCGATGGAGCGCAAGTCGCCGGTCTCGACCGCCTGCCGGATCGCGGGGCGCATGTCGCTCATGACGTGCTCGCGTAGAGGCAGAGAAGCTCCAGCGCGATGGTCGCCCCGGCCAGCGCCGTGATCTCGCCCACGTCGTAGGCGGGCGAGACCTCGACCACGTCGCCGCCCACGATGTCGAGGCCGTGCAGTCCCCGCAGGATGGCGAGCGCCTGATGTGTCGTCAGTCCGCCCACCACGGGCGTGCCGGTGCCCGGCGCGCAGGACGGATCGAGTGCGTCGATGTCGAAGGTCAGGTAGCATGGTCCGTCGCCAACCCGCTTCCGGATCGCGGCCACCGTTTCGGCGGTGGACGTCTCATGCACGGTGATCGCGTCGCGCACCTCGATCCCCAGCGGGTCGTCATTGGTCGTGCGGATGCCCAGCTGGATCGAGCGGGCGGGATCGATCAGCCCCTCCTCGACCGCGTGGTAGAACATGGTGCCGTGGTCGATCCGCGTCCCGTCATCCTTCCACGTGTCGGTATGCGCGTCGAACTGGATCAGGCCGAGGGGCCCGTGCTTCTCCACATGCGCCTTCAGCGACGGATAGGTCGTGAAGTGGTCGCCGCCGATCAGCAGCACCTTGTCCACCTGCCCGAGCACGTGGGCGACCGCCGCTTCGATATGTGCGGGCGTCTGCTCCGGATGGCCGGGATCGATGTGGATGTCGCCCCAGTCGCCCACCGCCAGCCGCTCGAACGGGTCGAAGCTCGATGGCCACGCCCGCGCCCACGCGAGGTTGGTGGAGGCCGCCCGCACCGCTCGCGGGCCGAAGCGGCTGCCGGGGCGGTTGGTGACCGACGTGTCGAAGGGCACGCCCATCACCGCCACGTCCACTCCGTCGAGATCGTACACGTATTTCCGGCGACAGAAGCTCAGCGCACCGGAATAGAACATCTCGTCATGGGTGTTGTCCTTCAGCCCCCGAGCGGTGAAGGCATAGTCCTTGCGGAGGTCCATCACGCACCCGCCATCTTCGCCGCGGCACCCACCAGCAGGCCGCCCGCGATCGCCTCGATCCGCCGCCGCACCGCGTCGCGCAGCGCCTTACCCGCGGAGCGGGCCGCGGCCAGCCCGACGACGCAGTAGATCAGCCCGCAAAGCCCGATGAACACCGCCGACAGGAGCAGCGTCTGCGGCGCCACCGCCTGCGTCGGGTCCACGAATTGCGGGAGCACCGCGACATACATCAGGATGCCCTTGGGGTTCAGGAAGCTGGTGAAGAACCCGCGCCACAGCGACACCGGCGGCATCGCCATCACCTCCAGATCGCGCCGTCGCTCCCACGCCGAGCGCAGCATCCGGTAGGCGAGCCAGGAGATATAGGCGACCCCCAGCCACTTCACGACAGTGAAGAGCATGGGCGAGGCCGCAACCAGCGCCGCGATCCCGACGGCGGCCAGTAGCGCATGCGCCGAGTAGCCGATCAGCACGCCTGCCACCGCCCGCAACGCCCCGCGCCGCCCGGCAGCGAGCCCCTGGCTGATCGCGAACAGGATATCCGGCCCCGGCGTGCAGATCAGCGGCACCACGGCAAGCACGAAGAGGATGAGGGTCTGGACGTCCATGGCGCGCTCCCGCGTAACTGCCTCACCAGAAACCACCATCGGCCCGACCTGTCCAGATGGCGGCGCTTGACCGTCCCGGGGCGGAGGGGGAGTGTAGCGCCCATGAACGCGCGCGACAGGATCGAGGGGCAGGGCCCGGCCCATGAACGGGTCTACCGCCACCTGCGCACCGCCATCCTGCAAGGGGAGATGGAGCCGGGGCAGAGCCTGACCCTGCGCGGCATCGCCGGCGACCTCGGCGTGTCCATGACCCCGGTGCGCGAGGCGCTGCGGCGGCTGGTGGCCGAAGGGGCGCTTTCCCTCTCCAAGTCCGGCCGTATCGCGACGCCCGAGCTCACGCCCGAGCGGATCGAGGAGCTCGCCGCGATCCGTGCCCTCCTCGAGCCGGAGCTTGCCGCCCGCGCCCTGCCGCGCGCCCACATGGCGCTGATCGAGCGGATGGAGGCCCTGAATGCCGAGATCGCGCGCCTCGTCGCCGATGGCGCGCGCACCGGCTATGTCCGCGCCAATCTGGAGTTCCACCGCACGCTCTACCTCCGCGCCCAGGCCCCCGCGATGCTTGCGCTCACCGAAACCGTATGGTTGCAATCCGGTCCCACCTTGCGCGCGATGTACGCGCGCCAGCAGCAAACCCGCGCCGTCGATACACATTCCAAGATCATCGCCGCGCTGAAGGCCGGTGATGAGCCCGGCCTGCGCCTCGCCGTGCGGGCCGATGTGACTGGGGGACTGAGGATGCTCGCGCGATGAAGACGACAACCCTCGCGGCGCTCGCCGCGTTCACCGTTCTGCTGGCCTGCGGCGAGGACGAGCCCGAGCGGCAGAGCGCCCGCATCACCGGCGGCGGCCTGTGCGGCGACCCGCGCCTCCAGGGCCAGGCCATCGGCTTCGTTGAAGGGCCGGGCCAGTGCGGCATCGGCAACGCGGTTGAGCTCTGGTCCATCGGCGGCGTCAGCGTCGGCGGCGGAGCGACCGTGGACTGCAAGGCGGCCCGCGCGATGGCGAACTGGATGGACAGCGGCATGGCCCGCGCCGCGGCGGAAGACGGCCGCCGCGTCACCGAGGTCGAGGTCGCCGTGACCTATGCCTGCCGCAACCGCTATGGCCGCGCGGGCGGGCGGCTCAGCGAACATGCGCTGGGCAACGCCATCGACATCACCGGCTTCCGCTTCGCCGATGGCGGTCGGATCAGCGTGCTCGACGACTGGGCCTCCAGCCGCTTCCTGCGAAAGGCGCATTCGAGCGCCTGCGGGCCGTTCTCCACCGTGCTTGGGCCGGAGTACAACGCCGCTCACCGCGACCACTTCCACTTCGACGTCGCCTCCGGCTACAGCTCCGGGCCGTTTTGTCGCTAGCGCGAACCGCAGGATGTGGTAAGAGAACCTTACCAATTCGGAGAGTCTGATGCCCCGTGTCGCCCTGTTCGTCACCTGCCTCGTCGACATGTTCCGCCCAACCGTGGGCTTTGCCACCGTGAAGCTCTTGGAGGAGGCAGGCTGTACCGTCGAGGTGCCCGAGGCGCAGACCTGCTGCGGCCAGCCCGCCTGGAACTCCGGCGACCGCGCGACTGCGGCCGAGATCGCGAAACAGGTGATCTTGGCGTTTGAGGGCTACGACTATGTGGTCGCGCCCTCGGGCTCCTGCGCCGGGACGATCGTGAAGGACTATCCGCAGATGCTCGACGGCGCCTGGCGCAAGCGGGCCGAGGCGCTGGCGGCCAAGACGCACGAAGTGACTTCGTTCCTGGTCGATGTGCTGGGCGTGGAGGGCGTGGGCGCCAAGGTACCGCGGCTCGCCACCTATCACGACTCCTGCTCCGGCCTGCGCGGGCTGGGCGTGAAGGCACAGCCGAGAAAGCTCCTCGCCTCCGCCGGGACCACCGTCCGCGAGATGGAGGAGGCCGAAGTCTGCTGCGGCTTCGGCGGCACCTTCTGCGTGAAGTATCCCGAGATCTCCGACAGCATGGTCGGCGACAAGACCCGCAACGCCGCCGACACGGGGGCGGAGATGCTCTTGGCCGGAGATCTCGGCTGCCTGATGAACATGGCGGGCAAGGCGCAACGCGACGGCCGCGGGCTGGAGGTTCGCCACGTGGTCGAGGTGCTTGCCGGCATGACCGACACGCCCGCGATCGGGGAGGGTTCGAAATGACCGACACCTGGCGAGAGGTCCCGGTGCGTCGGCCGGGACGGTTGCAACTCTTTGAAACCGCCCCGGACCTGATCCGGGGCCGCTCGAATTTCAGCACCCTTCGGAACACCCTCTGCCGGGCGAGCAGCCCGGCCAGCGCCCGCACCGCCCCCCCGGGGCGGGCGCTTCCACGCCCACCCCGCGGCGCGGGCGCTGACCTATCGGCGCGCGTCGATCAGGAGGACATCGCTCCATGACCCTCCACCAGCCCACCACGCCCCAGTTCAAGCAGAACGCCCACGAGGCGCTGCGCGACGAGAACCTGCAATCGGCCCTGCGCGGCGCCCGCAACGGCTTCGTCGGCAAGCGGGCCGCGGCCCGCGCGAAGCTCGGCGAAGACGAATTCGACGGCCTGCGCGACGCGGCCCGCGACCTGAAGAACCACGTCCTCGCCAACCTCGCCGATTACCTCGAAGCCTACGAGGGCAAGGTCACCGCCGCGGGCGGCCAAGTCCACTGGGCCGAGACGGCGGAGGATGCGCAGAACATCGTCCTCGACATCTGCCGCAAGGCGGGGGCCAAGACGGTCAACAAGGGCAAGACGATGATCTCGGAGGAGTGCGGGATCAACGACCACCTCGCCGCCAACGGGATCAAGCCGGTGGAGACGGATCTGGGCGAGTACATCATCCAGCTCCGTGGCGAAGCGCCCTCCCACATCATCGCGCCCGCGGTGCACGTCACCGTCCCGCAGGTGCGCGAGGAGTTCCAGAAGGCCCATACCCATCTGCCCGAAAGCCGCGACCTGTCCGGCCTCGACACGCTACTGAGCGAGGCGCGCGGCGTGCTGCGGGAGAAGTATTTCCAGGCCGAGGTCGGCATCACCGGCGCCAACATGCTGATCGCCGAGACGGGGCAGAGCGTCATCGTGACCAATGAGGGCAACGGCGATCTCAGCCAGTCGCTGCCGCGAGTGCACATCGTCATGGCCTCGATCGAGAAGATCGTGCCGACGCTGGAGGACAGCGCCACGATCCTGCGTGTCCTCGCCCGTTCCGCCACCGGGCAGGACATGAGCGTTTACACGACCTATTCCAGCGGACCCCGCCGGGCGGAGGATCCGGACGGACCCGAGGAATACCACGTCGTCCTGCTCGACAACGGCCGAACCAACATGCTCGGCACCGAGTTCGAAGAGATGCTGCGCTGCATCCGCTGCGGTGCGTGCATGAACCACTGCCCGGTCTACCAGACGGTCGGCGGCCACGCCTATGGCTGGGTCTATCCCGGCCCGATGGGCGCGGTGCTCACACCCTCGCTGATCGGGGTGGAGGAGGGCGGGCACCTGCCCAACGCCTCCACCTTCTGCGGGCGGTGCGAGGACGTGTGCCCGATGCGCATTCCGCTGCCGAAGATGATGCGGCATTGGCGCGAACGCGAGTTCGAGAAGAAGCTGACGCCGGGCGCGGCGCGCTACGGCCTCGGCCTCTGGGCGTTCTTCGCGAAGCGCCCTACACTTTATCGAGCGGGCACACGGCTCGGCATGGCGGCGCTGCGGTTGCTCGGGCGCGGGAGGGGCCGGGTATCGTCCCTGCCGTTCGCTAGTGGCTGGACCGCGACTAGGGATATGCCGGTGCCTTCAGGCGACACGTTCATGGCGCAGTGGAAGGCGAAGCGATGAATGCCCGCGACCGCATCCTCACCCGGATCCGCCGGGCGCAGGGGCGCGATGGCGGCACGGCGGCCATCGGGGCGGAGATCCGCCCCGGCGCGGTTCCCGCGCCGCGCCCCACCATCGCCTCGCTCGACGGTCCCGAGCGCATCGACCGTTTCATCGCCCAGGCCGAGGCGGCGGATGCCACCGTCTCCTGCATCGAGAGCATCGCCGATCTGCCCGCGGCTCTTGCCACCGAGCTGCGCGACCGCAACCTGCCCGCGGCCATCCGCATGGGCGCAGACCCCGCCTTCGATGGGCTCGATTGGGGCACGGTCGATACGAGCCAGGGCCCAGGCCGGATCGAGGAGCCCGCGACCCTCTCCAGGGCGCGCTACGGCATGGCGGAGACCGGGACGCTGGTGCTGGCCTCCGGCCCCGACAATCCGGTTACGCTCACCTTCCTCGGCGAGACCCATTTCGTGGCGCTCGACGCAGGCGACGTGAAGGCGGGCTTTGAGGATATGTGGGACGCCTTCCGCGCCTCGGGCCTCGACCCCCGCACAATAAACATGGTCACCGGCCCCTCCCGCTCCGCCGATATCGGGCAAACCCTGCAACTCGGCGCACACGGACCCGTGTCACTTCACATCTTCCTCGTCGGATGAGCCAGGCGCTGGAGGATCACGCAGGAAGCCTGCCCGGCGCCTCGATGGTGGTCCAGTGGATGGGCGCCCACGTCTTCAAGGTCGGCGCCGGCGACAAGGCCAAGGTCTTCGCCATCTTCGCGGACAAGACCGAGCGCGTGACCCTGAAATGCAAGGACGCCGAGACCGCCGCCTTCCTCATCGAGATCGGCGCGGCCGAAAAGGCCCCCCACCTGCCGCGCGGCGGCTGGGTGGCCTTCTCGCTCAACGATACGGATGAGGATGACCTCAAGGAGCGGATCGAGACGTCCTACGACGCCGTCCGCGCCACGCTCACGAAGGCGCAGCAGGCAGACCTGCCGCCCCGCTAGAACGTGCAGGCGGTAATGTCGCGCCCGACGAAATCCGCCGCCGGGCGGAAGCTCAGGCTCTCCCCGATGAAATCGATGATCACGGCATCCGGGGAGAACGCCCATTTCCCCTCGCCCAGCCGGTCGCTCAGCACATCGCACGAGATGCCGAGATAGATGACATCCCGGTTCCCGCCCAGCAGTTGGGTGGAGCGCAGGATGACGCCATTGGGGTTTCGGGTCTGTTCGTAGGTGGTGCCGTCGGGCAGGGACATGGATACGGCCCAGGCGGGGACGGCGATGAGTATAAGGGCGAGACAGAGGCTACGCAGCAGCACGGGGTGGAATCTTTCGCTTTAACTCGATGGGTGAATCGACTATGGCACGGCTTCGCGCGGCGCTTACACCCCTGGAGGATCGCCGCATAGTCACAATTTCTGAAGGAGACGGCCAATGGCTGAGAACCTGGTTCTCGACGCAGCGGCGCGTGAAGGTACGGGCAAAGGGGCCGCCCGGGCTGCACGCCGCGAGGGGATGGTCCCCGGTGTCATCTACGGTGGCGGGCAGGACCCGGTCACCATCTCGGTGAAGTTCAACGAACTCCTGAAGCTCCTCAAGCGCGGCAAGTTCCTGTCCACGCTGATGACCGTCAAGGTCGGCAATGACGAGCACAAGGTGATCTGCCGTGCCGTCCAGCGCGACGTGGTCAAGGATCTTCCGACGCATGTCGACTTCCTGCGCCTGTCGGACCGCAGCCGCATCAACCTCTACATCCCCGTGGAGTTCGAGAACGAAGCGGCGGCGCCGGGCCTGAAGAAGGGCGGCGTCCTGACCGTCGTCCGTTCCGAGGTCGAGCTGAAGGTGACGGCGAACGCGATCCCCGAGAAGCTGACGGTGGACCTCTCCGGCCGTGAGATCGGCGATACGATCCACATCTCCGACATCACGCTGCCCCAGGGCACGCGGCCGATGATCACCGACCGCGACTTCGTCATCGCGAACATCCAGGCGCCCAGCGGCCTGGCCTCGCAGAAGGACGACGACGAGGACGGCGAGACCGAGGTCATCGAGCAGAACGCGGAGACCGTGAAGGAGGACTGAGCCCTCTTTCGCTAGACCGTTCGGCGCGCACCGCTTACATGAGCGGTGCGCGTTTTCGTATCCGAACTCGGGAGGGACGGCATGAAACTCTTCGTCGGCCTCGGCAATCCCGGCGCGAAATACGCGCGCAACCGTCACAATATCGGTTTCATGGCTGTGGACCGGATCGCATCCGATCACGGCTTCTCTCCCTGGCGCGCGAAGTTCCAGGGCGAGGTGGCCGAGGGGCGGTTGGGCAACGCGAAGGTGGTGCTGCTGAAGCCCGAGACCTTCATGAACAACTCCGGCCAGTCCGTGGGCGAGGCCCTGCGCTTCTGGAAGCTGGGACCCGAGGACCTGACCGTCTTCCACGATGAGCTCGACCTCGCGCCCGGCAAGGTCCGGTTGAAGCGCGGCGGCGGCCATGCCGGGCACAACGGCCTGCGCTCGATCCATGCACATGTCGGCCCCGAATACGCAAGGGTTCGCCTTGGAATCGGACATCCCGGCCACAAGGACCGGGTGTCTGGATACGTTCTCTCCGATTTCGCCAAGGCCGAGGACGGCTGGCTCGACGACGTCATGCGCGGTGTGTCGGATGGCGCGGTCGAGCTTGCCCGGGGCGAGGACGGGCGGTTCCTGAACGCGGTCGCCTTGCGTGTGGCGCCGCCGCGCAGCGGCACCGGGAAAAAGGCGGGGGAAGGCGACCCCACACCTTCCCCCGCACCCCCTATCCAACCCGATCCCCCGGCCGGGCCGTTCGCGAAACTCGCGGAGCGGTTTCGCCGCGGATGACCGCACTAGGGAGCTTCGCAGGGCGGCGCCGTATCGGTCTCCGCCAGCCCTGACAATTCGTTCTGGAGCAGCGTCACGGCTCCCTGCGCCTGCACCAGGAGCCGCGCGCTGGCATCGCGCAGCATCACGAGCTCCGGCTGCGTCGGTCGCGCGCCGCTTACCGCGGACATGATCGCCGGCCGGATCTCTTCGACGTCGCGCCGCATGCACCCCAGAACCGGCTCGACCGCGGAGGTCGGCTGCAATATGCGCTGATCGACGTTGCCGTTCTCCATGTTCCGCAATGCGGTGTCGAAGCGTTCGAAGCTCGCCGCCAGCCGCTCGCGCGCGACCTGCTCATTGACCTCCATCGCGATGAGGCAGTGCTGGTTCGCGACGCGTTGCGACAGCATCCGCTGCGCGGCGTAGACGTTGAGCGTGCGCGATTGTTCCGGCCCCAGTGTATTGCCACGCGCGTACTTCTCCTCGTAGTGCGAAACCGTCAGGTCGAGATCGTCGAGGATGCTCTGCCCCCGCTCGGCCATGTCGTGCAGCTCGAGCCCTTCCGCGTAGCCGCGGGCCGCGATGTATATCCCCGACGTCTCGAAGGTCCGCCAGGGTATCAGGACACGGTCCTCGTAGTCGCTGCGGATAATCGGGGACCGCTCCGGATCCAGGCCGATCCCGCTGTCGCCCTGCAGGATCAGGTCCGTCCGACGCTTGAACTCGGCGATGTCGGCGTTGAGCCGCATCACCATGGCCGGGTCCCCCATGCCTGCAGCGGTGTAGCACGCGCCCCGCAGGGCCCGCTGCGAGAGCATGCGCTGGGACCCGGCGAGGTCGATGCGCAACAGCCCCTGGTCCTCCCGGCTGAGTGTCTGGGCGGGCAAGATGGACGTAAACGCCACCAAGAACACACTCGTAAATCCTGCAAGAAACTTCATACCTTACCTCGTTCCACTTGCCCTTCCAGACAGTAAGAGCACAGCTATAATTTTTGTCAATTTTTAGGCAAATTGCTAGAGGTTTCTATCTTTACTATCCCTCGTGGAGCTGAGTCGTCGTCTGGCAACCGGGCCGCGTATTCGCGAAAGATCATTGCAGTTGCAATCGGCGCCGAAGCCTGTAGTTCTCGCGCCGAGGCGCATTTGCAGCCCTCAAATCCTTCAGAACAGGTGACTTGATGATTCTCGCTCCGGCGCTTCAGCGGCATTTTCAGCAGTTGCTCAGCATGTCCGCGCCCCAAGCGCGAATCGAGATCCTGTCCGGTCTGACCGTTGCTCTTGCCCTTGTGCCCGAAGCCGTCGCCTTCGCCTTCGTCGCTGGCGTCGATCCGCTGGTCGGTCTCTACGCAGCCTTCATGGTGGGGCTGATCACCTCCGTGATGGGTGGCCGACCCGGCATGATCTCCGGCGCGACAGGTGCGCTGGCGGTCGTCATGGTCAGCCTCGTGGCGGAGCACGGGGTGCAGTACCTGTTCGCCACCGTGGTCCTGATGGGCGCGATCCAGATCGCGTTCGGCGCCCTGCGTTGGGGCAAGTTCATCCGGCTGGTGCCGCAGCCCGTCATGATGGGCTTCGTCAATGGCCTCGCCATCGTGATCTTCCTCGCCCAGCTCGAACAGTTCCAGATCGCGACGCCCGCGGGGCAGGAATGGCTGTCGGGCCCCGCGCTCTACACCATGCTGGCGCTCGTTGCCCTCGCCATGGCGATCATCTGGCTACTGCCGCGTTTCACCAAGGCTGTGCCCGCCCCGCTCGTCGCCATCGTCGGCGTCTGGGCGGTCGTGCAGCTCTTCGGCATCGACACCCGCAATGTCGGCGACATGGCGAGCATCGAGGGCGGCTTCCCCGCCTTCGCCATTCCCACCGTGCCTCTGACGCCGGAGACGCTGGAGATCATCCTGCCCTACGCGATCATCCTCGCGGGCATCGGCCTTATCGAGAGCCTGCTGACCCTCAACCTGATCGACGAGATCACGGAGACGCAGGGCCGCAACTCCCGCGAGTGCATCGCGCAGGGCTGCGCCAACGTCGTCACCGGCTTTTTCGGCGGGATGGGCGGCTGCGCGATGATCGGTCAGTCGATGATCAACATCTCCTCCGGCGCGCGGCACCGGTTGTCGGGGATCGTCGCGGCACTCGCGCTGCTGAGCTTCATCCTCTTTGGCTCCGCGCTCATCGAGCAGATCCCGCTCGCGGCGCTGACCGGCGTGATGTTCATGGTCGTCATCGGCACCTTCGCCTGGCGGACGTTCCAGGTGATGCGCCGCGTGCCGCGCTCCGACGCCCTGCTGATCGTCGTCGTGACCGGCGTGACGGTGATCGCCGATCTCGCCATCGCGGTGGTCGTCGGCATCATCCTCGCCAGCCTAGTGCATTCCTGGCGCGTCAGCCGCCTCGTCAGCGCGCGCACCTGGCGGTCGGACGATGATCGGGTGAAGACCTATCACCTGAACGGCCCGGTGATGTTCGCCTCCACCGACAAGTTCAAGGAGCTCTTCACGCCCAAGACCGACCCGGACCGCGTCATCGCCGACTTCACCGACAGCCGTGTCTGGGACATGTCCGGCGTCGACGCGCTCAAGAGCTTGGCGGAGCGCTATGTCCGCGAGGGCAAGACGCTCGAGTTCCACGGTCTCTCACCCGACTGCGCGCGGCGGCTTGGTGACTACACCGATCTGGTGGTCCGGGACGAGGCGCATGACCCGAAATACGAACTGGCGGTAGATCGCGACAATCCGCCCGGCGCGCCGGTCGCGCATTGAGAGCGCACATCCCCCGAGTGTAACAGACCCGTCGCATTCGGCCCTTAGGACGTTAGAGCAAAGGGCCAACCCTTTGTTATGGTATAACGTTACAGGGTCGAACCATGAAAACGCTCTCCACGTTGATGCTGTCCGCAGCAGTCATCGCATCCGCCGCCACCGCCCAGGACACTCCTGCACAGGCCGAGAACCAGTGGTTCACCGACGGCCAGGCCCGCCTGCAGGAGGCGCTCGCCCAGCAGCCGATCGAGGGCCGCGCGCGCAACGTCATCCTGATGATCGCGGACGGCAACGGCGTCGGCACCAACTACGCCACCCGCCTCTTCCATGGTCAGCAGAACGGCAATTTCGGTGACGAGAACGTCCTGCCCTACGAGACCATGCCGAACCTCGGTCTGGTGAAGACTTACAACGTGAACGCCCAGACGCCGGACTCCGCCGGCACGGGCACCGCGATGCACGCGGGGGTCAAGACCGATGCGGGCGTGATCGGCGTCGATGAGGACGTGGTCCGCGGCGACTGCTCCACCGTTCCGGGCAACGAGGTCACGTCGATTGCCACCATGATGACGGATGTCGGCCGTTCGGTCGGCGTCGTCTCCACAGCGCGGATCACCCACGCGACCCCGGCGTCCTCCTACGCCGTGTCCGCCGACCGCAACTTCGAGGACACCGTGCCCGAAGGGTGCGCCCACCCCGACATCGCGACCCAGCTCATCGACGCGATGGAGGCGGGTACCATCGATCTCGCCATGGGCGGCGGCCGCCGGCACTTCCTGCCGGAAGACGTCACCGATGCCGAGGGCTCCAACGGCCGCCGCGCGGACGGCACCAACCTCGTCGAGCGGGCGGAGAGCATCGGCGCCAGCGTCGTCTTCGATCAGGAGGGGTTCGACGCCCTCGACCTCACCGCGGGCACACCGGTGCTGGGCCTCTTCGAGAGCTCCCACATGCAGTACGAGGCCGACCGTGACGGCGAGCCCTCGCTGGCGGAGATGACCACCGCCGCCATCGAGGCGCTGAGCCGGAACGAGGAAGGCTTCTTCCTCTCCGTCGAGGCGGGCCGCGTCGACCACGCCAACCACGGCGGCAATCTCGCCCGCGTTGTGCGCGACGGTGTCGCCTTCGCCGAGGCCGTACAGGCCGCGATGGATGCCACCGATCCGTCCGAGACGCTGATCATCGTCACCGCCGATCACGAGCACGCCATCGCCTTCAACGGTTATTGCGGCCGTGGCACCGACATCCTCGGCCTGTGCATGGCCGTGAACGACGGCAACGGCGTAGAGCATACCGGCGAGCCCGAAGTGGCCGATGACGGCAAGCCCTACAGCGTCGTCGGCTATCTGAACGGTCCGGGATCCGTGCTCATCGAACAGACCGACGGCAGCTTCTTCGGCACACGCCCGAACCCCGATCAGGACGAGGCGACGGATCTGGAGTACCTCCAGCAGGCGCTGATCCCCAAGGGGTCCGAGACGCATTCCGGCGAGGACGTGGCCGTCTACGCGATGGGTCCATGGGCACACCTGCTCAACGGCACCATCGAGCAGAACTACATCTTCCACGTGATGCACTACGCGGCGTTCGAGGCCGAGTGATCGGCCTTACCGTCACGTGGGATTGAGCGGGGCCCGGTTCGACCGGGCTCCGTACGCTGTTATAAAGTAGCAAAGAAGACTGATGTGATGGAGTACCCGATGGACCGCCGCCTGTTCCTCGCCGCCAGCCTCGCCGCGCCATACCTTGTCGCCGCACCTCTGCGCGCGCAGGAGGAGGAGAGCGTCGACGACGACGTGTTGCGAATGCGCGACCTCTACAATCGTGACCGAAGCTTCTCCGACCTCGCGCGAGATCTGCAGGGCAAGCGCATCGAGGTCGAGGGCTTCATGGCGCCGCCGCTGCTCGCGAACTCGGTGTTCTTCGTGCTGACCAAGCGACCGATGTCCGTCTGCCCCTTCTGCGAGACCTCCGCCGAGTGGCCGGACGACATCCTCGCCGTCTACTCGAAGCGTGTGGTGAACCCGACCCCCTTCAACGTGCGGATCGAGACGCGCGGGGTGCTGGAGCTTGGCGACTACCGCGATCCCGAAACGGGCTTCCTGAGCCGCGTCCGCCTCTCCGACGCGACCTTCGGCCGGGCTTGATGGGCCTGCCGCTGGCAGTCCGCGCCCTCGTGCTGACAGGTGACGAGGGGGAGCGCATCCTACATGTCCCGGTGCTCGATATCTCCGCCGGGACGGCAGTGGCCCTGCGCGGACCGTCGGGCGCGGGCAAGTCCACCTTCCTCCACGCCGCCAGCGGCCTGCGCGACGTTTCGAGCGGCACGGTGGAATGGGACGGGCGCAACATCGCCGCCCTTGGGGCCGAACGCCGTGCGGCCTTCCGGCGGGAGGCGCTGGGCATCGTCTTCCAGGACCACCTGCTGTTCGAGGAACTCGACGCGCTCGGCAACGCCTCCATCGCCACCGGCTTCGCCCGCCGTCGGGATCGCGCCGCGATCCGCGAGCGTGCGCGCACCGCGCTCGACCGCCTCGGCATCGCGCAGGCCGAGGGCCGCCGCGTCGCCAGTTTCTCCGGCGGCGAACGCCAGCGCGTCGCCGTTGCCCGCGCGCTCGCGGCCGGGCCCAAGGTGCTGCTCGCCGACGAGCCCACCGCCAACCTCGACCGCGAGACGGCGGACCGCCTGATCGAGGACATGGTCGGCCTGACGCGGGAGCAGGGCCTTACGCTCCTCGTCGCCAGCCATGATCCGAACCTGATCGCCCGCATGGACCGCGTGCTGGAGGTGCGCGACGGCACCGTGGTCGAACCGGGGCGGGAAGCTGCCGTTGCCTGACATCCTCCTCGACATCTGGTACGGGCTGCCCGCAGTCGCGCAGGACGTCCTGCTGCTGCTCGCCCTGTTGCTGCCCGTCGCCGTGATCGCCCTCGTCGTGCTGCGCGGCTTTGCCCCCGCGCCGCTGCTGCGGGCCCTCGTCACCCGCCACTTCGGCATCAACGCGGTCTTCGTCGCGCTGATCGCCTGCGCGGTCGGCGTCGGCGCCGCGCTGATCGTGCAGGAACGCGCCCTGCGTGCCGCGAGCGCCGACGCCGCCAATCCCTTTCCGTTGGTCATCGGCACGCCGGGCAGCGAGACGACGCTGCTCTTCTCCTCTGTCTACCTGCAGCCCAACGATGTCGGGCTCATCGACGGCCCCGCATTTGCCGAAATCGCCGAGCATCCGCGCGTCGCCATGGCCGCTCCCCTAGCCTTCGGCGACAGCTGGCAAGGTGCGCCGGTCGTCGGCACCATCGCACCCTTCATCGAGCATCTGGCCGGCGCGCCCGCCGAGGGCCGCCTGTTCGAGACCTATTCGGAAGCCGTCGTCGGCTCGCAGATCGCCCTCGCCCTCGGTGACGGCTTCGAGCCGGCGCACGGGATCGGTGACGCGGCGGAGCATGGCGCGCACGAGGGTACCGAGATCACGGTCGTCGGCCGCATGGCCCGGACCGGAACGCCCTGGGATCGCGCGATCCTCGTTCCGGCCGAACAGGTTTGGGAGACGCACGGCCTCGGCAACGGTCATGCCCTCGACCAGCCCGACGCGCTCGGGCCGCCCTATGAGCCGCAATGGTTTCCCGGTACGCCAGCTGCCCTGGTGGTCCCGACGGAACTCTATGCCGCGTATTCCTTGCGCGAGCAGTTCACCCGAAACGACCTGATGGCGATCCTGCCCGCAGCCGTGCTCAGCGAGTTGCACGGACTGATGGGCGACGTCCGCGCCGCGGCCTCCGTCATGACGGTGGCGAGCCAGGTCCTGGTGGCCGTCGCGGTGCTGGCGGGGCTCGCGCTCCTCACCCGTCTCTTCGCGCGGCAACTGGCACTTCTCCGCGCACTGGGCGCCCCCCGCCGCTTCATCGCGGCGACGCTCTGGAGCTACGCCGCGCTGCTCATTGGCCTCGGTGCAGTGCTGGGCCTCGTCCTTGCACTCGCTTTGACTGGCGCGCTGTCCTCCATCATCTCGGAACGAACGGGCCTCGCGGTTTCGGGCCGGCTCGGCTGGGCCGAGATCCATCTGGTCGCCGCCTTCGTCAGCGCCGCGGCGCTCGCGGCACTCCTGCCGGTGCGTTCCGCCTTTGCCCGCAACGCCGTCGAGGCATTTCGCGGCTAGATCGGGAGGATGTCCATGTTTCCGCCCCGCGCGGCTCCCTTTGTCGCCGGCACGATCATCGGCACGTTCATGTCGTTCATCATGTCCGCGATCATCACGGCGGTGAACACCGGCACTGCGGGAAACTACCTTTCCCGCTGGATGGAGGCCTTCGCCGTCGCCTGGATCTGCGCCGTGCCGCTCGCCATCCTCGCCAGCATTGTCATGCCGCGCCTCATGGCCCGCCTGATCCGCCGCCCCTAGAAGCGCTCCACCCAGGGCCGCAGCGTCAGCTCGTTCGACCAGGTCGAGCGGTCCTGCCGCACCAGCCCCAGATATTCCCGCGCGATCGCGTCGGGGTCCAGCATCGAGCCTGGCACCTCCTCCATCCGTCCCGGATTGCGGATCGCGCCGTCGATGTTGACCCAGGCAACATGGATGCCCTTGGGATGCAGCTCCCGGCTCAGCGATTGGGCAAGGCCGCGTTGCGCGAACTTGCCCATGGCGAAGCTCGACGAGTTCGGGAATCCCTTCACCCCGGCCGAGGCCCCCGTCATCAGGATCGTGCCCGAGCCGCGCTCCAGCATCCCAGGTACCGCCGCGCGCGCCACGAGGAACGCGCCGAAAGCGGTGATCTCCAGCGCCTTGCGCACCGCTTCGGGCTCCAGCTCCTGCACTGGGCCGCGCGCGCGAGCGGAGGGATTGTAGATGACGACGTCCGGCACGGCAGGAAGTGCCGCAAACAGCGCCTCAACCGCCGAGGGGTCGGAGGCGTCGCACGCATGTGGCGACGCCTCCGTCTCCGCTACCAGTCCCGAGATCTTGTCCGTATTGCGCGCCGCGAGGGCAAGGTCATAGCCCTCCGCCGCGAAGAGACGGGCGAGGGAGGCGGACAGACCGTCCCCCACGCCCACGATCAAAGCCAGGTCCGCCATTGCGCTCCTCCCGCGTCAGACCCCTCACCACGTGTGTCGTGGGAGGAGCGCGTCCAGCGGCCTGGACCTCAGAGAGCTGCGGTCCTGTCGAGGTCGTCGCAGCTGACGGGATCGGCGGGCGAACCGCTCGCGATTTCACCCTCGAAGAGCTCCATCGCGGCGTGGCTGCGATGCTCGAGCGTGTGGGCGTGGCCGTTGACCTCGCGAAGCTCTTCCAGCGTCGGGCTGGTCTCGCCGCCGACGTAGGGAGAGAGCATACCCGAGACGATCTCGAATTCCGCCCGGATGCAGCGCAGCGCACCGGCGAGCGCGGGGCTTGGCGACAGGATCTTCTCGTCCATGCTCCCGCTCTCGGCCAGCGTCAGGCGCCGGTCGAAATCGGCGAGCGTCGCCGCCATCTCGTCGCGGACGCCGGTCGTGCCGGTCAGGACCATGCAGTATTCCGCATCCAGCAGATCGGACTCCGCGCGCAGATGGCCGAGATTGTCGAGCGTGCTCGTCTCCAGCAGGCTCATGCGACCGTGCATGAAGGTGCGGCCGATCTCCTCGACCAGCCCCTCGGCGGCGTAGACCACCTTGTCGTGCTCGTCATGCATGGCACTGAGATAGGCAGGCCCGAAATCTCCGTTGCTGGCATAGCGCGCATAGTTGACGATGAGGGGGGAGACCTCTTCCAGCCAGCTCAGCGCCTCGGTCGCGGCGGGTGCGCGCAACGCGGGAATGTCCGCGACGGTGTCGCCCTGCCGCAGAGTGCGGATCGCGCTCTCGTAGGTCTCGACCTCGCTCAGCAACTTCGCTGTCGGATCGTCGTCCTCCAGTCCTGCGGTGACGTGACAGGCATACATGCCCATTCGCTCGATGGCGGTCAGGATCCGTTCCGCGGTATCGATGGTCCGCAGACCCTGAAGCTTCAGGATGTCGGCCTCTTCGGCATGAGCCGAAGGAGCAAGGCCGCACACCACAGCAAACGCGATGGCCTTCTTCATTCTATCCTCCCGAATTGCCGGACCAAGCACGCCGGCTACTCGTGTATAGGATGGATAAAATTTGATTTAATTGTGGATCTAAATTTGGACTGATTGTCGCACCTTCTAGATGCTGACGCCCCGAAACGAAAAGGGCGACCGCTGGGCCGCCCTTTCGTGTCAGGAGATCTTCGACAGCAGCGCGTCGAGCGACGCCTTCGCGTCTCCGTACAGCATCCGGCTATTCTCCTTGAAGAACAGCGGGTTCTCGATCCCCGAATAGCCGGTACCCTGCCCGCGCTTGGAGATGAAGACCTGCTTCGACTTCCATACTTCCAGAACCGGCATACCCGCGATCGGCGAGTTCGGATCCTCCTGCGCCGCCGGGTTGACGATGTCGTTCGCGCCGATCACGACCACGACGTCCGTGTCCGGGAAGTCGTCGTTGATCTCCTCCATCTCCAGCACGATGTCGTAGGGCACCTTCGCCTCGGCCAGCAGGACGTTCATGTGCCCCGGCAGACGGCCGGCGACCGGATGGATGGCGAAGCGCACCTCCTTGCCCTTCGCCCTCAGGCGCCGGGTCAGCTCGCTGACTGAGCCCTGGGCCTGTGCGACCGCGAGCCCGTAGCCCGGAACGATGATGATGCTGTCCGCCTCGTCCATCGCCGCGGCCACGGAGTCCGCATCGGTCGCCACCATCTCCCCCTCGACCTCCATCGCCGGGCCGCCGTCGCCGCCGAACCCGCCGAGGATGACCGAGACGAAGGAGCGGTTCATCGCCTTGCACATGATGTAGCTGAGGATCGCACCCGAGGAGCCGACCAGCGCCCCCACCACGATCAGCAGGTCGTTGCCGAGCGAGAAGCCGATCGCCGCCGCCGCCCAACCCGAGTAGCTGTTGAGCATCGAGACCACGACCGGCATGTCCGCCCCGCCGATCCCCGTGATGAGGTGGTAGCCGATGAAGAGCGCCAGCAGCGTCAGCAGGATCAGCGACCATGTGCCGGCGCCGCCCAGGTACAGGATCACCAAGAGCAGCGAAAGGCCTGCCGCCGCGGCGTTCAGCATATGCCCGCCCGGCAGCTTCTTCGCCGCGCTGTCCACCTTGCCCGCCAGCTTGCCGTAGGCGATGACCGAGCCGGTGAAGGTCACGGCCCCGATCCAGATGCCCAGCACCAGCTCGACGCGCAGGATGTTGATCTCCACGCTCGTCTTCTTGGCGATGAGCTGACCGAACGAGGACAGGCCCTCGTAGGCGGCGAGCGCGGTATAGGCGTAGGCGTCGCCTGCCGTGCCGCCCAGCACCAGACCCTCCTCGGCAAAGACGCCCTGCAGCACGCCGATCATGATATGCGCGTTGAAGCCGACGAACACGGCGGCAAGGCCGACGAGCGAGTGCATGGCCGCCACGAGCTCCGGCATCTGGGTCATCTGGACCCGGTTGGCGAGCTGCCAGCCGATCACCCCGCCGATGCCAACCAGCACGACCGTCAGCGGCCACAGGCCCGCGCCCGGCCCGACCAGCGTCGCGAACACGGCCAGCGCCATGCCCACGATGCCATACCAGACCGCGCGTTTCGCGCTTTCCTGCCCGGACAGGCCGCCCAGCGACAGGATGATGAGGATCGCCGCGACCACGTAGGCCGCAATCAGAAGTGCGTTATCCATTGAAGCCGCCCCTGCTTACGATTTCTGGAACATCGCGAGCATGCGCCGCGTGACCATGAAACCGCCGAAGATGTTGATGCCGCACATGAAGATCGCGAGCGCGGCCAGCACCGCCACGAGGCCGCTCGACGACCCGATCTGCACCAGCGCACCCAGGATGATGATCGAGGAGATGGCGTTGGTGATCGCCATCAGCGGCGTGTGCAGCGAGTGGCTGACGTTCCAGATGACCTGGAACCCGATGAACACGGACAGCACGAAGACGACGAAGTGCTGCATGAAGCTCGCCGGCATTCCGGGGATCGAGCCGACCAGCAGCAGGAGCGCCGCGCCGCCCGCAAGAAGGCCCACCTGCGTCTTCGTCTGCTGCTTGAAGGCCGCGACCTCCATCGCGCGGACTTCCTCCGGCGTCAGTTCCTTCGACTTCTCCTTCTTCACGGCCGCGATCGCCTGTTTCTTGGGCGGTGGCGGCGGGAAGGTGATCTCGCCCGCATGGGTCACGGTGGCCCCGCGGATCACGTCGTCTTCCATGTCGTGGACGATCACGCCGTCATTCTCCGGCGTCAGGTCGTCCATCAGGTGGCGGATGTTGGTGGCATAGAGCGTGGAGGACTGCGTCGCCATCCGGCTGGGCAGATCGGTGTAGCCGATGATGACGACACCGTTCTCCGTCTCGATCCGCTCGTCCTTCACCGTCAGCTCGCAGTTGCCGCCCCGCTCGGCGGCAAGGTCCACGATGACGGAACCGGGCTTCATCGCCTCGACCATGTCCCTGGTCCACAGCACCGGCGCGTCACGGTTCGGGATCAGCGCCGTGGTGATGACGATGTCCATGTCGGGGGCAAGCTCGCGGAACTTCTCGAGCTGCTTCTCCCGGAACTCCGGCGAGGAGGGCGCGGCATACCCGCCGGTCTCGGCCCCGTCCGCCTGCTGCTCCTCGAAGTCGAGGAAGACGAACTCCGCCCCCATCGACTCGATCTGCTCGGCCACTTCGGGTCGGACGTCGAACGCGTAGGTAATCGCACCCATCGAGGTCGCGGCCCCGATCGCCGCAAGCCCCGCGACGCCCGCGCCAACGACCAGCACCTTCGCCGGGGGCACCTTGCCCGCCGCGGTGATCTGCCCGGTGAAGAAGCGCCCGAAATTGTTGGAGGCCTCCACCACCGCACGGTAGCCGCCGATATTGGCCATGGAGCTGAGCGCATCCATCTTCTGCGCGCGGGAAATCCGCGGCACCATGTCCATCGCGACGGTGGTCGCACCCTTGCCCTTCAGCGTCTCCAAGAGCGCCTCGTTCTGCGCCGGCCAGATGAAGGAGACCAGAGTCTGCCCGTCCCGCACGTGGTCGAGCTCGCCTTCTTCCGGCGCGCGCACACGCGTGATGACGTCGGCGGCGGCATAGACCGCGGCGGCGTCCGGCAGCACCTCGGCGCCCGCGGCCTCGTAATCGGCATCGTTGAACCGGGCAGCCTCGCCGGCCCCCGCCTGGATCACGCAGTCATGACCCAGTTTCTTGAGCCGGCCGACGCTCTCCGGCGTCATGGCGACGCGGGCCTCCCCCGGCCATGTCTCCTTCAACGCTCCGATCTTCATGGGGCTCCTCCCTTGGAAAGGCATGGTCGTCGTCGTGAATGACACGTGGCACTACGGGTTGGAAGTCAAGAAATGCCGCGCCGCAGCGTCAAGGCGAAAGATTCTTATCCGTTACGTAGGGGTAGATGTTCCGGTTCTTTCGCGCACCTTTCGGGTGGGCAACTCATGCGCGAGATGCTATCCCTAGTGGCATGACGCTTCTCGACCGCAACATAAGCTCCGAGCGCCGGACGATCCGCCAGCTCGACGCCCGCGCTTCGAACCGGATCGCCGCCGGTGAAGTCGTCGAACGGCCGGCGAGCGCGGTGAAGGAGTTGGTGGAGAATGCGCTCGATGCCGGTGCCACCCGGGTCGAGATCGCGGTGGCCGAGGGCGGCAAGACCCTGATCCGCGTCACCGACGACGGCCATGGCATTCCGCGCGACGAGCTGGCGCTGGCCCTGTCCCGCCATGCCACCTCCAAGCTCGACGGCGACGACCTCGTCAATATCCGCTCCTTCGGATTCCGCGGCGAGGCGCTGCCCTCCATCGGCGCGGTCGCCCGTCTGCGCATCGCGAGCCGCACCGCGGATGCCGAGGCGTGGGAGATCCGCGTCAGCGGCGGCACCATGGAGCCAGTTGCCCCCTGCACCCTGCGCTCCGGCACGGTGGTCGAGGTCCGCGACCTCTTCCACGCCACCCCTGCACGTCTGAAGTTCCTGCGCACCGATCGGGCGGAGATGCAGGCGATCTCCGAGGTCATCAAGCGCCTGTCGCTGGCCGCGCCCGCCGTCTCCTTCACCCTGCGCGACGTGTCGGGCGGCGGCGAGGGCCGCGTCACCTTCTCCGCCGAGCGGGGCGATGCGGCGAGCCGGATGGAGGCGGTCCTCGGCCGCGACTTCCGCGCCAACGCTCTTGAGATCGAGGCGGAGCGTGAAGGCATTCGCCTCACCGGCTTCGCGGCACTGCCGACCTATTCGCGCGGCGCTGCGGTCGCCCAGTTCCTCTTCGTCAACGGCCGCCCGGTGCGCGACAAGGTGCTGGTCGGCGCACTCCGCGCCGCCTACTCCGATGTGCTCTCTCGCGATCGCCACCCCGCTGCCGTCCTGTTCCTCACCTGCCCACCGGAGCAGGTGGACGTGAACGTGCACCCGGCCAAGACCGAGGTCCGCTTCCGCGAGCCGGGCCTCGCCCGTGGCCTCATCGTCTCCGCGCTGAAACACGCGCTGGCCGGGGCGGGGCATCGCGCCTCATCCACCGTCTCCGACGCGGCACTTGGCGCGATCCGCCCGGGTCCGACGGCGCCGATCTACCAGATGGACCGCCCCTCGCTCGGCGCTCGTACCACCGCCTACCAGGCGCAGGCCCCGCAGGGCTTCGCCGAGGCAGCTCCCGGCTGGACGGGTGCGCGGGTGGAACCCGCCGTGCCCGACGAGGGGCCGGACGGCTCCGAGGAGGGCGCGCGGCCCCTCGGCGTCGCGCGCGCGCACCTGCATGAGAACTGGATCGTCGCCCAGACCGCCGACGGCATGATCCTGGTCGATGCCCACGCCGCGCATGAACGCCTCGTCTACGAGCGGCTCAAGGCCCAGTACGCTGAACGCGGCGTGGCGTCGCAGGCACTGCTGATCCCGGATATCTTGGAGCTCTCCACCACCGACCGCGACCGCCTGCTCGCCGTGGCGGAGGACCTCGCCGCCCTGGGCCTCGCCATCGAGCCCTTCGGCCCCTCCGCCATCGCGGTCCAGTCGATCCCCGCCCTGCTGGGCCAGGCGGACGGTGCCGCGATTCTGCGCGACGTGCTCGACGAGCTTGTGGACAAGGGCGAAACCCGCGCCATCGCCGAGCGTATCGACGCCATCCTGTCGCGCGTCGCCTGCCACGGTTCCGTCCGTACCGGTCGCCGGATGCAGGCCGACGAGATGAACGCCCTGCTGCGGGAGATGGAGGCGACCCCCTTCTCCGGCCAGTGCAACCACGGCCGGCCGACTTACGTGGAACTCAAGCTCTCGGATATCGAGCGGCTGTTCGGTCGCTGATCCGCCGCACTTGAGTTTCGCGCGCCATGCGCGACCATACTGCGCAACCGCCAACACGGGACGCGCCGATGAGCCTCACCGCCTTGACCGACCATCCCGATCGCGTAGCCCTCTCAAACGAGCTGCACGCGCGCCCGTTCCCGAGCCTGCGCGCCCCCGCCCGCGCAGCCCACGTCGCCATCATGTCGAAAGGCGGGGCGGAACGGGACCCCGAGGCCGACCGCGCCCACCTGCGGGCGCTGCTCGACCGCTTCGGCGCGCAGCATCCCGCGCCCGGCGCCAATCACTGGTCCGGCCCCGTCGGTCGCGCGTTCCTGAAATGGGAGCGGCACACGGAATTCATGACCTACACCCTCTTCACCGACGGGCTCGGCGACAGGCCCTATTCCGGAGAGCTCTTCGCCATGTTCCCGGAGGACTGGCTCGCCGACGCACCCGGCACGCTGCTCACCTCCGCCCTCGTGCGGGTCGAGCAGGTCGCCGACATGGAGGAGGCGGAGGCGCGCCTTGACGACGGCCTGTCCAACCATTTCTCGAACGAAAGCCTGTCGGTTGCCCGCGTCGTGGACGATGCCGCGATGATCGTCAGCGATTTCCGGATGCAGGAGAGCGGCCATATCCGCATGGCGGTCCTGCTGGCGCAGGGCATCGGGGCGCAGCGGACGGGTCGCATCGTCCAGCGTCTTCTGGAGATCGAGACCTACAAGACCGCAGCCCTCCTCGCCCTGCCCACGGGGCGCGAGGTCGCCGCGAAGGTCGTCGAGCTCGACAAGGACCTTTCCTCACTCGTCGCACAGATGGCCCGGCGCGATGGAGAGGACGCGGGGACGCTCGACCGCCTCCTCGCCATGTCGGCGGAGATCGAGGGCATCGGTGCCGAGACCGCCTTCCGCTTCGGCGCCCGCGGCGCCTATGCCGCAATCGTCGCCCAGCGCATCGAGGTCCTGCGGGAGGAGCGCGTGTCGGGCCGGCAGACCTTCGGCGAATTCATGATGCGTCGCTTCGAGCCCGCGATGCGCACCTGCGAGAGCGCCGAGCGCCGCCTCGTCGGCCTCGCCCAGCGGACGGAGCGCGCGGCGAACCTGCTGCGCACCCGCGTCGACGTGGGCCTCGCCCGTCAGAACGCGGACCTGCTGCTCAGCATGAACAACCGTGCCGCCCTTCAGCTTCGCCTCCAGCAGACGGTTGAGGGCCTGTCGGTCGTCGCCATCAGCTACTACGCCGTCGGTCTGGTCGCCTATGTCGTGGAACCGCTCGGCACGGCCGCCGGCCTGACAAAAGGCATCGTCCTCGCCCTCGTCACACCGCCCGTGGTCATCCTCGTCTGGACCCTCCTGCGCCGCATGCGCAAACGCTTGGAGCGCGGAACCGACGCGGGTTAGCGATACCCACCGTCCCGGCCGAAGCGCCGGGACCGTTCGGCCCGAGTTTCTCAGTACTCGAGAGGGCTGACATAGAGGATCTCGACCGCTTCATTTGACGTTTTGGCCTTGAAGACGCGCTCATGGGTCGAACGGGTGATCCTAAGCGTTTCGTTTCCCTCCCACGCCACGACGGCCAAGGGCGGCGACCTCGCTGCCTCCGAGAGGCTCCCCGTCTTCGAGTATCGATACCTGCGTCTAGAAACCGGTCGTCGCCCCGCATTCTCGTTCAAAGACGACGGCCACCCGCGTTCCATCCGGCGACGGCGTCTCCGAGATCACGTCGTTGCTGCAGAGATCGGGACAACCCTAGAGCGGGAGCAGCAGGCCAAGCGCTAGAGAGGCACGTAGCATAAACGCCCTCCGTCAGCTTATGGGTGCGAAGCCGAGGGCGTGCTCGATTTCTGACGAGCCGCGCCACTTGTGCATCAGAAGTTGTCTTTCCGCTTCCGGACCTCGGTGAATACAGCCGCAGCCTCCGCGCCGGCCATTCCCACCGCTTCCTTCACGCTGTCGATATGGGCGCGCAGGAACGGGTTCGTCGCCTTCTCCTCGGCCAGCGAGGACGGCACAGTCGGCTGTCCGCGTTCGCGCGCCGCGTCGACCCGCTCGGCGCGTGCCTTCAGGTCGGCGTTCCCGTTCTCGATGCTCAGCGCGAACTTCGCGTTCGACTGCGTGTACTCGTGCCCGGAATAGACGATGGTGCTGTCGGGCAGGGCGATGAACTTCTCCATGCTCTTCCACATCATCGGGCCGTCGCCCTCGAACAGCCGCCCGCATCCCAAGGCCATCAGGCTGTCGGCGGAGAAGACGGCGTCGCTGCCCGGAAAGTGGAAGGCGATGTGCCCCACCGTGTGACCGGACACGTCCATGACCCGGCCCACACTGCCGCCGACCTCGACCGTGTCACCCTCCTCCACCTCCACGTCTAGCTTCGGCAGCCGGTGCGCATCTGCCTTCGCCCCCACGACCTTCGCGCCGTACTTGGTCCGCAGTTCGTCCACGCCCGCGATGTGATCGTCATGGTGGTGCGTGATCAGGATGAGGTCGAGCCGCAGCCCCCGCGCCTCCAGCACCTCGATCAGGGGTGCTGCCTCGGGCACGTCCACGACCGCGACGGTGCCGGTCGCCGCATCGCGCAGCACGTAGGCGTAGTTGTCCGAAAGGCAGGGCACGGTCTGGATGTCGAGGGCCATGGTGCGGAGCTCCGTCCTGATCTAGGGTCACGGGCGACGTTGGTTCATCCAGGCAGCTAGCACAATGCATCTCGATGTCGTGGACCTGAAGGCCTTCTACTACCGCACCCGTCTCGGGCGCGGAGCGCAGTCGGCGATCCAGCGCACGTTGCGCACGCTCTGGCCCGACGTCTCGGGGCAGAGCGTGGTGGGCTTCGGCTTCGCCGCGCCGTTCCTGCGGCCCTTCCTGGGCGAGGCGGAGCGGGTGATGAGCTTCATGCCCGCGCCACAGGGCGTCATGGCCTGGCCGGCCGGGCAGCCCAACCTCTCCGCCCTGGTGGAGGAGACGCACTGGCCGATGCAGGCCACCTCCATCGACCGGATCATCGTCGCCCACGGGCTGGAGACCTGCGAGCGCCCCGGCGCCCTGCTCGAGGAGATCTGGCGCGTCCTGGCCCCCGGCGGACGCGTCGTCTTCATCGTGCCCAACCGCACCGGTATCTGGGCGCAGCGCGATGTGACCCCCTTCGGCCACGGACGCCCCTACAGCTTCGGCCAGCTCGACGCGCAGCTGCGCACCCACCGTTTCGAGCCCGAGGAGCACACGGCGGCGCTCTACATGCCGCCGTCCCACCGCCGGTTCCTCACCCGCATGCAGGGCGGGGCGGAGCGGCTGGGGCGGCGGCTCAAGGCCTACCGCCTCGGCGGCGCGCTGGTGGTCGAGGCCGTCAAGCAGGTCCATGCCCTGCCGCGCGGTCCGCGCAAGGAGGCGCGCAGCCCCATCAGCCTGCTCGGGGGGCTGGCCGCACCCCAGCCGAAACCCTCGCCGGGCCGGGCCGGTCTCGTCAGCCCGGCGCAGGAGCGCGGGATTCGCGCCCGCCGGGTCTGACGAAATGCGACAAGGCTGCCCGCGACTTTCTGCCTATATGTCGCAGCCCTGACCGCAAGGCCTTGATAACGCAACATTTAGTTCGTCGGCGGCTTCCCGCCCGCGCATATTGCGTGGTCGCAACACCTCTGCTATCACCCGCGCAGTTTCATCCGCAGGCCGCCGTTCGGGCCGGTCATGAACCACTGCGGGCCTTTTGCCATGTCCGGCGGTCCGCCTAAGGAAGGGGTGCCCCTTGGCCTCTACATCCGCTCACGTTTCCGGAATTTCAGGACGCTACGCCACCGCCCTGTTCGAGCTGGCCCAGGAAGAGAATGCACTGACCGAGGTCGAGAATGACCTGAACGCCCTCGAAGCCGCCATCGGTGAAAGCGCCGACCTGCGCGAGTTGCTGACCTCGCCCGTCTACAGCCGCGAGGACCAGCAGAACGCGATGCGCGGGCTGGCCGAGGCCATGAATCTCGGCAATACCGTCCGCAACACACTGGCCCTGATGGCCGCCAACCGCCGGCTCTTTGTACTCAAGGATGTCATTACCGCGGTGAAGGCGCTGGCCGCAGAGGCGCGCGGCGAGATCACGGCGGAGGTCACCTCCGCCAAGCCGCTGACCAAGGCCCAGACCGAGGCGCTGGCGAAGGCGCTGAAGGACAGCGTCGGCCGGGACGTCGCACTGAACACGACCGTTGATGAGGGCATCATCGGCGGTCTCATCGTCAAGGTGGGCTCGCGCATGATCGACAGCTCGATCCGCACGAAGCTCGCCGCACTGCAAAACACCATGAAAGAGGTCGGATAATGGCAATCCAAGCCGCGGAAATTTCTGCGATCCTCAAGGAGCAGATCAAGAATTTCGGTCAGGAGGCCGAAGTCGCCGAGGTGGGCCGCGTCCTCTCGGTGGGTGACGGCATCGCCCGCGCCCACGGCCTCGACAACGTGCAGGCCGGTGAAATGGTCGAATTCCCGGGCGGCGTCCGGGGCATGGCCCTGAACCTTGAGGTCGACAATGTCGGTATCGTGATCTTCGGCTCGGATGCCGAGATCAAGGAAGGCGACACCGTCAAGCGCACCGGCTCCATCGTGGACGTGCCCGTGGGCAAGGGCCTGCTGGGCCGCGTCGTCGACGCGCTCGGCAACCCGCTCGACGGCAAGGGTCCGATCGAGGCGGCCGAGCGTCGCGTCGCCGACGTGAAGGCGCCCGGCATCATCCCGCGCAAGTCCGTGCACGAACCGATGGCGACCGGCCTCAAGGCGATCGACGCCCTGATCCCGATCGGCCGCGGCCAGCGCGAGCTGATCATCGGCGACCGCCAGACCGGCAAGTCCGCCGTGGCCCTCGACGCCATCCTGAACCAGAAGTCCTACAATGAGGCCGCGGGCGACGACGAGAGCAAGAAGCTCTACTGCATCTACAACGCCGTCGGGCAGAAGCGGTCCACCGTCGCCCAGCTCGTGAAGAAGCTGGAGGAGACGGGCGCGATGGAATACTCCATCGTCGTCGCCGCGACCGCGTCCGAGCCGGCACCGCTGCAGTACCTCGCACCGTACTCCGCGACCGCGATGGCTGAGTACTTCCGCGACAACGGCATGCACGCCGTGATCGTGTATGACGACCTGTCCAAGCAGGCCGTCTCCTACCGTCAGATGTCGCTTCTGCTCCGCCGCCCGCCGGGACGCGAGGCCTATCCGGGCGACGTCTTCTACCTGCACTCCCGCCTGCTGGAGCGTTCTGCGAAGCTGAACGAGGATCACGGCGCGGGCTCGCTGACCGCGCTGCCGATCATCGAGACGCAGGGCGGCGACGTGTCGGCCTACATCCCGACCAACGTGATCTCGATCACCGATGGCCAGATCTTCCTGGAGAGCGAGCTGTTCTACCAGGGTATCCGACCGGCGGTGAACACCGGCCTCTCGGTCAGCCGCGTGGGCTCCGCGGCCCAGACCAAGGCGATGAAGTCGGTCGCAGGCTCGATCAAGCTCGAACTGGCACAGTACCGCGAGATGGCGGCCTTCGCGCAGTTCGGCTCCGACCTCGACGCCTCGACGCAGAAGCTGCTGAACCGCGGCGCGCGCCTGACCGAGCTCCTCAAGCAGCAGCAGTACTCGCCGCTGACCAATGCGGAGCAGGTCATCGTGATCTACGCGGGCACCAACGGCTACCTTGACGATCTGAAGGTCAACCAGGTGAAGCCCTTCGAGCAGGGCCTGCTCAACGACCTGCGCAACAACCATCAGGACCTGCTGAACGACATCCGCGACAACGACCGGAAGGTCGCAGGCGAGCTCGAGGACAAGATCAAGTCGGTCATCGACGGTTTCGCCAAGACGTTCGCCTGATCCGGAATAGGGGGGAGCAAGGCATATGCCGAGCCTCAAGGACCTGAAAAACCGGATCGACTCCGTCAAGTCGACCCGGAAGATCACGAAGGCGATGCAGATGGTCGCCGCGGCGAAGCTGCGCCGCGCGCAGGAAGCCGCCGAAATGGCGCGCCCCTTTGCCGAGCGCATGGAGGCGGTGCTGGGCAACCTTGCCGCGGGCGCCAAGGACAGCGCCACCGCGCCGCTCCTGCTGCGCGGAACCGGCAAGGATGACGTTCACCTGCTGATCGTCGCGACGGCGGAGCGGGGGCTGTGCGGCGGCTTCAACTCCAACATCGTGAAGCTCGCCCGCCAGCACATCCAACGGCTGCTGGGCGAGGGCAAGACGGTCAAGATCATCACCGTCGGCAAGAAGGGGCGCGAGCAGCTTCGCCGCGACCAGCGCGACCTGCTGATCGACCACGTGGACCTCAGCGACGTGAAGCGCGTCGGCTACGACAACGCGGCCGAGATCGCGGACAACGTGCTGTCCCGCTTCAACGCGGGCGAATTCGACGTGGCGACCGTGTTCTACGGCGCGTTCGAGAACGTGATCACGCAGCGCCCCACCGCGCAGCAGATCATCCCCGCGCAGGTCGAGGGCGAGGTCGATCCGGCCAGCGCGCTCTACGACTATGAGCCGGAGGAGGAGGCGATCCTCGCAGACCTGCTGCCGCGCTCGGTCGCGACGCAGATCTTCCGGGCGCTGCTGGAGAACGCCGCCTCCGAGCAGGGTGCGCGGATGACCGCCATGGACAACGCGACGCGCAACGCGGGCGACATGATCGACAAGCTGACAATCGAGTACAACCGTTCGCGCCAGGCCGCGATCACGACGGAACTCATCGAAATCATTGCGGGCGCCGAGGCGCTCTAAGGACGACTGGAGAAACGAGACATGGCTGAAGCTGCCGGAAAGATTACCCAGGTGATCGGCGCAGTCGTCGACGTGCAATTCGACGACCACCTGCCTGCGATCCTGAGTGCACTGAAGACCGACAACAATGGCAATGAGCTGGTGCTCGAGGTCGCGCAGCACCTTGGCGAGAACACCGTACGCACCATCGCGATGGACTCCACCGAGGGTCTGGTGCGCGGCCAGTCCGCCGCCGACACCGGCGAGCCCATCAAGGTGCCCGTCGGCGACGCGACGCTGGGCCGGATCATGAACGTGGTCGGCGCACCCGTGGACGAGAAGGGCCCGGTCGACGCGTCCGAGTACCGCTCCATCCACGGCGAGGCCCCGTCGTTCGAGGCGCAGTCGACCTCGTCGGAAATCCTCGTCACCGGCATCAAGGTGATCGACCTGCTCGCCCCTTACTCCAAGGGCGGCAAAATCGGTCTCTTCGGCGGTGCGGGCGTGGGCAAGACGGTTCTGATCCAGGAGCTCATCAACAACATCGCAAAGGTGCACTCGGGCTATTCCGTGTTCGCCGGCGTGGGTGAGCGGACCCGTGAGGGCAACGACCTCTATTACGAGTTCATCGAATCCGGCGTCATCAACGCCGAGGACCTGACGAAGTCCAAGGTGGCGCTGGTCTACGGCCAGATGAACGAACCGCCGGGTGCGCGTGCCCGTGTTGCCCTGTCCGGCCTCACCATGGCCGAGCAGTTCCGCGACCAGTCCGGGACCGACGTTCTCTTCTTCGTCGACAACATCTTCCGCTTCACCCAGGCGGGGTCCGAGGTGTCCGCACTTCTGGGCCGGATCCCGTCCGCGGTGGGCTACCAGCCGACGCTGGCCACCGACATGGGCCAGATGCAGGAGCGGATCACCTCGACGCAGGCCGGTTCGATCACCTCGGTGCAGGCGATCTACGTGCCCGCGGACGACCTCACCGACCCCGCGCCGGCAACGTCCTTCGCCCACCTCGACGCGACCACGGTTCTTTCCCGTGCGATCTCCGAGCTCGGCATCTACCCGGCGGTGGATCCGCTCGATTCCACCTCCCGGATCCTCGATCCGCAGGTCGTGGGTGACGAGCACTATCAGGTCGCGCGCGACGTGCAGGGCATCCTCCAGCGCTACAAGTCGCTGCAGGACATCATCGCGATCCTCGGCATGGACGAACTCTCCGAGGAGGACAAGCTGACGGTGAGCCGGGCGCGCAAGATCCAGCGCTTCCTCTCCCAGCCCTTCGACGTGGCCGAGGTCTTCACCGGTTCGCCGGGCATCCAGGTGCCGCTGGAGGACACGATCGCGTCCTTCAAGGCCGTGGTCGCCGGTGAGCACGACGATCTGCCCGAGGCCGCCTTCTACATGGTCGGCGGCATCAAGGACGTGATCGCGAAGGCCGAGAAACTCGCCGCCGACGCGGCATAAGGGGGCATCATGGCCGACACCATGCAGTTCGACCTCGTCAGCCCTGAGCGAAGCCTGCACTCCGCCCAGGTCGAGAAGGTCCAGATCCACGGTGAGGAGGGGGAGATGACGGTCATGCCGAACCATGCCCCCGTGCTCACCCTGCTGCGGCCGGGCTTTCTCACCGTGACCGAGAACGGCCAGCCGCACGACTACGTCGTGAGCAACGGCTTTGCCGAGATCGGGCCGGAGGGCGTGTCGGTGCTGGTCGAGCAGGCGACCTCCCGCGACGGCTGCACCACCGACTGGATCGACCGCGTGATCGACGAGGCCGAGAAGGCCGCGCTTGACTGCGCCGATGATCAGAAGATCACGCTGAACCAGCGCGTGAACCATGCGCGCTTCCTCAAGCAGCAGCTCGGCCTCTGATCCAGCTTTCCGCTATGCGAAGGGGCTCGTGCCGAAAGGTGCGGGCCCTTTTCCTTTGTGCATCGTGTCACTCGACCTCCTCGGTGCCTTCTGCAAGGCTCGCCCCATGAAACGGCTCAGCAGCACGCTTGTCGGGGTCGAGGACGGCTTCGTCCTCCTCTTCGACCACTTCGAGGTGGAGACGGAGATGTGGAGCGGCACCGGCAATCGCACCGTCGAGAAGAAGGTCTTCTTCTCCGAAAGCTTCGAGGACGCACCCTCCGTCACCGTGGCCCCGACCCTGATCGACGCCCACAACGCCGCCTATCTGCGTCTGAACCTGCGCGTGGAGGAGGTGGCGCCCGACGGCTTCACCATCGCCGCCGACATCTGGGAAGACACCCGCATCGCCCGCCTCGGCCTCCGCTGGCAGGCCATCGGTGCCTTGGGCGATCCGGAAGAAACGTGGGATGTGTGAGGTCCTGCCTCTGACCAGCACCGAACAAGCCCAAGGCGCTGTTCCATCTCAATTGACGAAACACGAGCCGGACGCGTGCCTGCCCGTGGGGTGGCGCCACGACGCTGGGGCGACGCACTTTATTTCGGCAAGCTCATTGCTGGCTGTGATCGAAGCGCTGCACCGCAAAGCGCCAGCCCGCCGGAACGGGTAGGCGCTCGCCCGGCGCCTTCGGCTTGATTCCGGGCGGAATGGCGCCGCTCAGGACCTCTCACATTGGATTGGCGTTCGGCCCGTTCACCCACCGAACCGTCATGCTCCGGCTCGACCGGAGCATCTCCAAGTCCGAAGATAACGCCACACGTCACCCCAGCGGATAGAACGCCTCGTAGATCGGGCCCAGCGTCTCCTCCTTGAACAGCGAGCTAACGCTCGTCCCGTTCGAGATGTTGAGGATGGCCTGCGCGAACATCGGGCCGATCGGCACGATCCGGATATTCGCCGCCTCCCGCACCGGTGCCGGCTGCTCGATCGAATCCGTCACCACCAGCGACTTCAGCACCGACGACCCGATCCGCCCCACCGCGGGCCCCGACAGCACCCCGTGGGAGATGTAGGCGTGCACTTCCTTCGCGCCGCCTCCCGTCTGCAAGAGCTCCGCCGCCTTGCAGAGCGTGCCGGCCGTGTCGCAGATGTCGTCCACGATGATGCAGGTCCGGTCCTTCACGTCCCCGATAATCATCATCTCCTCGATCTCGCCGGGCTTGGAGCGGCGCTTGTCCACGATGGCGAGGCCTGCCCCAATCCGCTTGGCAAGCTCCCGTGCCCGCGCCACGCCGCCCACGTCCGGGGAGACCACCATCAGGTCGCTTGGATCCGGGAAGTTCGCCTTGATGTCGAGCGCGAAGACCGGCGCGGCATAGAGGTTGTCCACCGGAATGTCGAAGAAACCCTGGATCTGCCCCGCATGCAGGTCCATCGTCAGCACCCGGTCCACGCCCGCCTGGTGGATCAGGTTCGCCACCAGCTTGGCCGAGATCGGCGTGCGCGCCGCCGTCCGCCGGTCCTGCCGGGCATAGCCGAAATAGGGCATCACCGCCGTCACCCGCTGGGCCGAGGAGCGGCGCAGCGCGTCGGCCATGATGAGCAGCTCCATCAGGTTGTCGTTCGCCGGGTTCGACGTCGACTGGATGATGAACATGTCCTCGTCGCGGACGTTGTCGAAGACCTCGACGAAGATCTCCTTGTCGTTGAACCGTTCGACACGCGCATTGGCGAGCGTCACCGGCGCCCCGCGATAGACGCTCATGCGGCGGGCGACGATCTCGGCCAGGGTGCGGTTGGCATTGCCGGAGATCAGTTTGAGATTGATGTCGGCTTTCATGGGAGCGGTCCTCTTGGGCGGCATGGCGGGTCCTCGACCGGGCGGCTGTTGCGCCGCGCAATAGCACTGTGCGACACCACTGCAAAGCCTATGTGGCCAGACAATGACACCGAGGACAGGGAGGCCCGCGCCATGGCCGTGATCGACTACTATCTCTTCCCCCTTTCGCCCTTCACCTACCTTGCCGGGATGCGGCTGGAGGAGGTTGCCGCGCGCCACAACGCGAAGGTCAACTACAAGCCCTTCGACCTTATGCGCGTCTTTGCCGAACACGGCACGCCGCCGGTGCCCAAGCGCCACGAGTCGCGTCAGGCCTACCGCCTGCAGGAGCTTGCGCGGATTGCCAAGATGAACGGTATGCCGATCAAACCCCGCCCCGCCCATTGGCCCACCGACCCGAAGCCGGCCGTCGCCGCGGTGATCTACGCACAGGAGTTCTCGCATGAGCATCCCGGCGGCGATGTCGGCAAGCTCAGCTTCAACCTGCTGAAGGCCTGCTGGGCGGAGGAGAAGGACATCTCCCACGAAAGCGTGGTGGAGAAGTGCCTGGAGGATGCGGGCTTCGACGGCGGCATCGCACAGCGTGACCTGCAGAGCGCCTTCGACATCTTCGAGCGGAACACGGACGAGGCGCTCGCCTCCAACGTGTTCGGCGCACCCACCTACATCGTGGACGGCGAGGTCTACTGGGGTCAGGACCGCCTTGCCTATCTCGACGCGCATCTCACGCGGGGCGAGGCGTGAGGGCACTGTTTCCGCTGCTCGTCCTCGCCGCCTGCGGCCCGGTCCAGGGGGGCTTCGACAGCGGCGTGGCCTTCCTCTCGCCGGGTATGAGCGAGGCCGACGTGACCGCTGTTCTCGGCGAAGCGACCCCCCAGGTGGCGCGTGGCGCGGACCCGACTGTCGAATGCCGTTCCTACCTCTACGACGCGGGCTCCGGCGCCCACGCCCACTACGCCCATGTGGTCTTCCGCGACGGGCAGGTGGTCGAGGCGAGCGACGACCACCACGACCTATGCGAGCTCGATGCATGACGGTCCTCGGCCAGATCGAGACGGCGGTGCTGCGTCAGGGCGAGCGCGGCCCCCGGGTCCTTTTTTCCCACTGCTCCCTCGCCCATTCCGGCGCGTGGAAGCCGCTGCTGGCGGAGCTTGGCGAGATGCGCGCGGAGGCGCTGGACCTGCCCGGCCACGGCGGCACGCAGACAGATCGCACCCGCAGCCCGCAACGGCAGGCCGCCGATGCCGTGCTCGACCTGCTCGGGGACGGCCCCGCGCACCTCATCGGCCACTCCTTCGGAGGCCGCGTCATGCTGCGCGCCGCCCTCGACCGCCCGCAGGCGGTGGCAAGCCTCACGCTGATCGAGCCCATGATGTTCCACCTGCTCGAGACCGCGAACGACCCGCTCTATCCGGTCGAGGTCGAGGCGGCGAAGACCTATGCCGGCGCGCTCGAGGGCGGCGACAACGAAGAGGCCGCCCGCCTCTTCACCGCCCTCTGGGGCAATGGCGCGAAGTGGGAGGATACGCCCGAGCGTCAGCGCCGCTACGCCGAGCGCCTGATGCCCTTCATCACTGCCTCCGCCGAGGACGTGATGCGCCATCCGCCCCACCAGATCACGCTGGACGACATCGCAGGTTTGCCGATGCCGATCACCCTGATCGCGGGTGCGGCCACCCGCCCCTCGGCCATCGCCATCTGCCGCCTGATCGGACAGCGCATCGGCGTCGAACCGCATCTGGTGGAGGGCGCGGGTCACATGGTCCCGATCACCCACGCCGCGGAGGTCGCGACGATCCTGAAGGGTGTTCTGGCCGCCTGACATCATCTCAGGACCCGACCCGATACGTTGCTCGCAAACACCGTCCCGGCCGAAGCGCCGGGACCTTTCAGAAATCGAAGCGCTCCGCAGCCAAAGGCCCCGGATCAAGTCCGGAGCGGCGTCGCATCGAACAGCTCTTCCGCCCGGCGGCACCGCCGGGCCGCGCCCGCACCCAGCTCCGCCCGTTCACGCCTCAAACGCTCCACCGGAGCGTTAGCACGACGGCGTTCACCCTCCCCCGCAGGGCGCGTCGGTGATGTCATTCATCGAATAAACGACGTGGATCCTTTTAGGCCGCGAACCCATCGATACAGTCCCGCAAGCGCCCTCCAGGTCGGCCGCGACCCTCTGCTCTTCGAACGCCCCGCCGAAACCGCCCGTTCACCCTAAGCTCCCCTCAAGCCGCCCGCGCCGTCGCCACCGCGCCCAGAATTGCATCGATCTCGGCATCCTCCGTCGCCCAGTTGCAGACCATCCGGCAGCCGAGCATTTCCCCTGGATCACCCTCTATAGCAGCGTCCGGCCAGAGGTAGTACGACGCCCCCGCCGCCATCAGCTTCGAATGCAGCTCCCGCGGCATCCGGGCGAAGATCTGGTTGCCGTCGACATGCTCGGTGATCTCCACCCCCGCCGACCGCAGCCCCTCGGCCAGACGCGCCGCCGCCGCATTGGCCGCCCGCGCATTCGCCAGCCACAGATCGTCGTCGAGATAGGCCGTCATCTGCGCCGCCAGATACCGGTGCTTGGACACCAGATGCCCCGCCCGCTTCCGCCGGAACTCCAGCTCCTCCTGCAGCGCACCGTCCCGCAGGATCACCGCCTCCACCCCCGGCAGGCCGTTCTTCGTCCCGCCGAAGCACAGCGCATCGAGCCCTGCCGCGAACATCTCCACCGCCGTGCAACCTACGGCCGCCACCGCGTTCGAGAACCGCGCCCCGTCCATGTGCAGCGCCAGTCCCGCGCCGTGCGCGGTCTCCGCAAGCGCCGCGACCTCGTCCGGTGTCCACGCCCGCCCCATCTCGCTGAGGTTGGAGATCGTGACGGCCGTCAGCTTGCCGTAATGCACCCCGTCCGGCGCCGCCGCGATCGCCGCACTTAACTCCTCGGGCGTGATCTTGCCGCCGCGGCTCGGTACCAGCACCAGCTTGCCGCCGCCGATGAAGGCCTCCGGCGCGCCGCATTCGTCCCATTCCACATGCGCCACGTCGGGACACAGGACCCGGCCCCAAGGCGGGCAGAGGCACGCGAGCGCAAGCGCATTCGCCGCCGTCCCGACGCTCACCAGCGCCACCGCCGCGTCCGGCACTCCGAAGAGATCGCGCAGCCGTCCAACGACCTCCTGCGTCAGTGGATCGGCGCCGTAGGGCGCGGCCACGCCCCGATCCGCCGCGGCCATTGCGGCCCAGACCGCGGGATGCGCCGGGCCTGCATTGTCGGATGCGAAGTTCATGGGGCCTCCGTCACATGATCGAACCAGTCGTCCTCGTCGACCTCGTATTCCGGGGTCACGCGCCCGCCCATGGAATGCCCGGCCTCCGCCACGCTCTCCGCCCGGCCGGTGAGCAGCGGGTGCCAGTCGGGCAGGGCGCCACCCTCCGACAGGCGGCGGTAGGCGCAGGTCTCGGGCATCCAGTGCGCGATCTCGGGCAGGGTCTCCGGCGTCAGCACCACGCAGCCGGGCACCAGCATCTTCCTCATCGCGTAGTTCCCGCAACGGCAGGTCGCCGGATCGAAGAGCCGGCAGGAGATCGAGGTCCATTCGATCTCGCCCGTCTCCTCATCCTCCAGCTTCAGCAGGCAGCACTTGCCGCAGCCGTCGCACAGCGCCTCCCATTCCGGCTTGGTCAGCCGGTCGAGGGGCAGGGTCCAGAAGTCGGGGCGCAGGGTCATCCAACGGCTCTAGCAGTGCCCCGGCGGCGCGACAACGTGTAGGGACACAAAGCCGATGTTGCGGGGCGGCCTGCTGCGCCGTCTGATGCGCAAATGAGCAACGATCCGCCCCTCGGCGCGCCGGTCCCCGACTGGACGCCGCCGCCCCGGCCCGCCCGCGTGCGCCTGATCGGCCGGTACTGCACCCTCGCGCCACTCGATCCGGCGCGCGACGCGGCGGGCCTGTGGCAGGCGTTCTGTGCCGAAGACCGCATGTGGGCCTACCTCACTGTCGGGCCCTTCGGATCGGAGGACGAGTTGCGCGCCTATCTCGAGCAGATCGCGCCGGGCGAAGACCCGCTCTTCTTTACGATCCGGGTCGAGGGACGGGCGCTCGGCTTCGCCAGCTACCTGCGGATCAACCCGGAGGCCGGCAGCATCGAGATCGGTCACATCACCCTTTCCCCCGCGCTCCAGCGCACGCAGCCGTCGACGGAGATGCAGTGGCTCATGATGCGCGAGGCCTTTCGCCTCGGCTACCGCCGCTACGAGTGGAAGTGCAATGCGCTAAACGCCCCGTCGAGGCGGGCGGCGGAGCGTCTCGGCTTCATCTACGAAGGTACTCACCGGCAGGCGCTGGTCACGAAAGGCCGCAACCGCGACACAGCCTGGTTCTCGGTGCTCGACAGCGAGTGGCCTGCCCTGCAGCACGCATTCGAGGCCTGGCTGGCGCCGGAAAACTTCGATGCAGAGGGGCGACAGAAGCAGCGACTGGAAGAGCTGCGGTAGGAAACCGCCCCATCAAGCAGTTCATCCCTTGGTGATCTTGGGCGTCCCTTCCAACGCCCCGCCCGGGTGACAGGCCGGGCAGCGCCCGACCCTCCCCACGGGAGGGCGCTTTTGCGACGGCTCAAGCAGTGGAGCCGTCAGCTTCTTTTCGAAGGCAGTGCATAACGGAGCCGATCCGAGGCGCCCACCCAGGGTCAGGCGCTGCCCTCCATTCTTCGTTCAGATCTCGGAAAGGGCGGTCATCCTCGGGCTCGACCCGAGGATCTCCCCGATCAGACAGACAGCCGGGTGAGGCCCGACCACAACGCCCGGACCTCACAACCCATGCAGATGCGCCAGCGGCCCCGACAGCGCCTCGTGCACCATCTCGTCGGAAAACTTACCCTGGACGTGCGGCAGCATCCCCGACGCCAGCACCTTGCCGAGCTCCACACCCCACTGGTCGAAGCTGTTCACGCCCCAGAAGACCCCCTCGGTGAAGCAACGCGCCTCCGCCAGCGCGATGATCCGGCCCATCGTGCGCGGCGTCAGCTCCCGGTACATCAGGAGCGTCGAGGGCCGGTTGCCCGGGAAGGTCCGATGGGGGGCGAGCTCCGCCGCCTTCGCCTCGTCCATCCCTTCCTCGAGCATCAGCCGCTTCGCCTCCGCCTCCGACCGGCCGAAGGCAAGGGCCTGCGATTGCGCGAGGCAGTTGGAGATCAGGATGTCCTGCAGGTGATCGAGCCCCTCGGCCACGGGCTCCGCCGCCACCATGAACTCCACCGGCTGCGGCGTCGTGGTCTGGTGGAGCATTTGGAAATAGGCGTGCTGCGCATTGGTCCCGGCCGAGCCCCAGACCACCGGCGAGGTCGCCGTCGCCACGTCGTCGCCCGCCAGCGTCACGCGCTTGCCGTTGCTTTCCATATCGAGCTGCTGGAGGTATTGCGGCAGCGTCGACAGCCGCTGGTCATAGGGCACCACCACGCGGCTGGGATAGCCGCACGCGTTGCGGTGCCAGACGCCGACGCAGGCCATCAGGACCGGCAGGTTCTCCGCCATCGGCGCCTCGCGGAAATGCGTATCCGCGTCATGCGCTCCGGCGAGGAACTCCCCGAACCGCTCCGGCCCCAGCCCGATCATCAGCGGCAGGCCGATCGGCGACCAGACGGAGAAGCGGCCCCCCACCCAGTCGGCGAAGCCGAAGCAGCGCTCGGGCGGAATGCCGAACTGCTCCGCCGCCTTTTCCGGCTTGGTGGTGAGTGCCGCAAAGTGGCGCGCGGGCTCCGCCACCACCTCCTTCATCCGGGCGAGCGCGACCTTCGCCGTCTCCATCGTCTCGATGGTGGAGAACGACTTGGACGCGATGATGAAGAGCGTCCGCGTGAGGTCACATTGGGCAAAGACACGGACCAGCGCCGCGCCGTCCACGTTCGACACGAAGTGCATCCGCGGTCCGTCGGCGAGGTGCCCCAGCGCCTCGGCCACCAGCACCGGGCCCAGATCCGAGCCTCCGATCCCGATATTCACCACGTCGGTGAAGGCGTCGGCCTCCGCCGCATAGGCGCCCGAGCGGACCTCCTCGGCAAAGGCGAAGCAGGCCCTGCGGCTCTCCAGCACCTGACCCGCGATGTCCTCGCCATCGACCGCCAGTTCCGCGCCCTCCGGCAGCCGAAGTGCCGTATGGAGCACGCGGCGGCCTTCCGTGACGTTGATCTTCGCCCCTTCGAACATCGCGTCGCGCTTGGCTGCGAAGTCCGCGGTTTCCAGTCGGGTCAGCAGCGCGTCGCGCGCCGCCTCCGTCATCTGCGTGCGGGAGAAGTCGTAGAGCATGTCCTCCCACACCGCCGAGAATCCGGCGAAGCGGTTGTCGTCGTAGAGCTCGGCGATCGACCGGCCCGTTTCGGCCTGCAGCGTGTCCCAGCCCATGGCTCACTCCGTGATGTCGATGTCCAGACCGATGTCGAGCGTACCCGCGGACATCGTGATCTTTGAGGTGGAGATGTAGTTCACGCCGGTCTGTGCGATGGCCCTCGCCGTGTCGAGATCGACGCCGCCCGACGCCTCCAGCACTGCGCCGGTATTCATCGCCACCGCCGTGCGCAGGTCGTCGAGGCTCATGTTGTCGAGCAGCACGATGCGTGCCCCTGCCCCCAGAGCCTCGGAGAACTGGTCGAGCGTGTCGACCTCGATCTCCACGCCGACGAGGTGGCCGACATAGTCGTAGGCATGTTGCAGCGCCTCGCTCACGCCGCCGCAGACCGCGATGTGGTTGTCCTTGATGAGCACCGCGTCGTCCAGCCCGTAACGATGCGAGGCGCCGCCGCCGCAGCGCACCGCGTATTTCTCGAAGGCGCGCAGGCCCGGCGTCGTCTTGCGCGTGCAGGTGATCCGCGCGCCGGTGTCCCAGACCTTTGCCACGAACCGGGCGGTGTGGGTCGCGATGCCGCTGAGATGCATCAGGTAATTGAGCGCAACCCGCTCCGCGCTCATTATCGCGCGGGCCGGCCCCTCGATGATCGCAAGGTCGGTACCGGCCTCTACCTCGGTCCCGTCTTCGACCAAAGCCTCGTAGGTACAGGTGCGGTCCAGGGCCTGGAAGGCCGCGCGGGCGAGCTCCTGGCCCGCGATCGTGCCGGCAGTCCGCGCGTTGATCACGGCGCGTGCGCGCATGTGCGGCGCGATGGTGGCGAGCGAGGTCAGGTCGCCGGCAAGTCCCATGTCCTCCAGCAGCGCGGCCTCGACCGCGCGGGCGACGAGGGGCGGTGGAAGTACGGGGAGGTAGGGCTTGCGCATCGGTGGACCTCGTGCTTCGTGGCGGGAAAAGGAGACGCCGGATGCACCCCCGATACAGCGACGTTCATGCCGCAATCCTGAGCTTGTGTGAAGGGGAGGATGACGCCGTCGCCCTGATGGCGACGGTCGCGGGCGAGCTGCATCACGCCTTCGATCACTTCGACTGGACAGGGTTTTACCGTGTCGTGGCGCCGGAGCTTCTGAAGATCGGCCCCTATCAGGGCGGCCACGGTTGCCTCGTGATCCCCTTCGCCCGCGGCGTCTGTGGTGCTGCGGCGCGGGAGGAGCGGACCCAGCTCGTGCCGGACGTCGACGCCTTCCCCGGCCACATCGCCTGCGCCAGCTCCACCCGGTCGGAGATCGTGGTCCCTGTCTTCTCCAAATCCGGCCTGATCGCGGTGCTCGACGTCGACAGCGACACGCCCGACGCCTTCGACACCGACGATCAGGAAGCACTGGAACGCGTCGTCGCCGACGTCTTCGGCCACCTCGACTGACACCGTCCCGGCCTCCGCGCCGGGACCCTTGGCCACCTGTACCGCGGTCATCCTCGGGCTCGACCCGGGGATCGCCCGACGCGGAAAGGCGCCCGGATCGAACCCAGCCCATAACACCTCTCCCACCGTCCCGGCCGCAGAGCCGGGACCGTCCCGCAACAAGGCACCCCATTCCCGAAAGGCCCCGGATCCGGTCCGGAGCGGTTGCATCGTACCCAACCGTTCCCGCCTCCACCCGCGCGCCGCACATCTCCCAACGTGCCCGACGACGGAGAACCGCCATGATCCGATCTCTCCTCGCCGGAGCCCTCGTCCTTCTCCTTCCGCCCACCCTCGGCGCACAGTCCGAAGCACCGCTGCCCGATGGGGCAGCACTCGAGGCCGCCTCCCTCTCCAAACCCGTCTTCGCCTACCTCGTCCTGACGCTGGCCGACGAGGGCACCATCGATCTCGATGCGCCGCTGGCCGCCACCTTCGATTACCCGAGGATCCCCGACACGGAGGCCTATGCTCGGATCATGCCGCGCATGATCCTGACCCACCGCACCGGCCTGCCCAACCGGGTGGACGAAGGGACCGATTTTCACGCGCGCACCGCTCCGATCCCGTTCGAGGCGGAGCCGGGCGCGGCCTTCACCTATTCCGGCGAGGGGTTCCAGCTCCTCCAAGCCTTCGTAGAGCATCGGACCGGCCGGACGCTGCAGCATCTCTTCCGTGATCGGCTCGGGGCGGTCATGCCCAACTCCATCTTCGCGCTGCCGTTGCCCGAGACGGTGACGCCCTCCCGCGGCGACCGCGACTGGCAGGACAAGGGCCGGGATATGACGAGCCTCTCGGCCCGCGGCATGGCGGCTAGCTCGCTGGTCACCACGGCGGGCGACTGTGCCGGGTTCCTGTCCCATGTCTGCCGCGGCGAGGGTCTGACCCCTGCGGCCCCGGCCGACATGCTCACCCGCCAGTCCCCCGCACCCGGCGAGGCGCCGTTTCCGACCTCGGGGGTCTCGGCTGGATGATCGGGGATCTCGGCGGACTGACCCTCGTCGGACATGGCGGGAACAACGACGAGTACCGCGCCTTCGCTGGCTACATGCGGGAGACGGGCGACGGCACCGTGATCCTCACCAACGGCGCGAACGGTCAGGCCTTGATCGAGGCGCTGCTCCTACCCCCGGCGGAGTGAGCCCCACCGGCGCGATCCGCTCCAGCTTCCCGGCTCGCAGCCCTCCGCACGCATCACGACCGTCCCGGATCTGATCCGGGACCGCCCATCGTTAACCTTTCGTGTACCGCACCGGTGCCCAGATGTCATACGCATGCCATACCGCCTCATCTGGCGTTAATGCTTTGGTGTGTCGCAAAAGAGTTTCACCACGGGCGCCTCTCAAGAATTTTTCTTGCGCAACGAAATTCCAGCTCTATACCATTTCGCATGTGCAGCAAGGGAGCACGCGCCATGCTCGACACCGGTCACAACCTGCCCAAGGGCACCATCGTCATCGAGGAGCTCGAGATCGGCATGTCCCGTTCGGTCGGCAAGACCATCGGGATGGAGGAGATCGAAGCCTTCGCCGAGCTCTCCACCGACCACAACCCGGTCCACCTCGACGAGGACTATGCACAGGACACGATCTTCGGCGGCCGCATCGCCCATGGCATGCTCACCGCGGGCCTGATCTCCGCTGTCATTGGCGAGCGGCTTCCGGGTCACGGCACCGTCTACCTCGGTCAGAGCCTCAAGTTCCTCGCGCCCGTCCGTCCCGGCGATCACGTCGAGGCGACGGTGACGGTCGCCTCCATCGACTATGCCAGGCGCCGGGTCACGCTTGATTGCAAGGCGTGCGTGGGCGATACGGTCGTCCTGAAGGGCGAGGCACTGGTGCTCGCGCCCTCCGCCAAGTTCGACTGACGAGGGCCGGCCCCGGCCCCGCCGGGGAGGTCCATGCAGGTCCATCGCTCTCTCAGCGTTCCCGCCGACGCGCGCGGTGCCTCGGTTGCCATGGGCAATTTCGACGGGCTGCACCGGGGCCACCAGTCGGTGATCGACCTCGCCCGGCGGGCCGACATGCCGCTGGGCGTCGTCACCTTCGAGCCGCATCCGCGCGAGGTCTTCGCCCCCGACGCGCCGCCCTTTCGCCTGATGAACGCCACCGCCCGCGCCAGCCGGCTGGAGAAGCTGGGCGTCGATCACCTCTACGAGCTCCCCTTCGATCGGCAGCTCGCGAGCCTGACGCCAGAGCAGTTCATCGCGGACGTGCTGAGTGACGGCCTCGGCATCGCGCATCTCGTCGTCGGCGCCGACTTCAAGTTCGGCAAGGGCCGCGCGGGGGATGTGGAGACGCTCGCCGGTGGGCCGTTCGAGCTGACCGTCGCGCCCCTGCTGACCCGGGACGAGCGCGCCGTCTCCTCCACCGCGATCCGGACCGCGCTCTCCGAAGGACGGCCGCGCGATGCCGCCGAGATGCTCGGCCACTGGCACCGGATCGAGGGCGTGGTGGAGCACGGCTTCAAGCGCGGGCGGGAGATGGGCTTTCCCACCGCCAACATCTCCATGGCCGGACTGCACCTGCCCGCCTTCGGCATCTATGCCTGCCGCGCCGACGTCCGCGACGGACCCCATGCGGGGACCTACGACGCCGTCGCCTCCCTCGGCTCCCGCCCCACCTTTGGAGACCATCCGCCCAACCTCGAGGTCATGCTCCTCGACTTCGCCGGCGACCTCTACGGGGCGGAGATGTCGGTCGCTCTCATGGACTTCCAGCGGCCGGAGCTGAAATACGAGGGGATGGAGGCGCTGATCGCCCAGATGCACAAGGACGTGGAGGAGACGCGGCGCATCCTTGCCACGCTCTGAATGCGCTCGCTCGCCTTCAACGTCTGGTTCCACGGCATGATGGCCGTGCTGGCGGTCATCGCTTGGCTCAGCACGTTCGTGACGCGCACCGGGATCGTCCGGCAGCTGGTGGCGGTGTGGAGCCGCGCGGCGCTCTGGGGCGTGAGGGTGATCCTGCGCGGGCGGGTCGAGGTCCGTGGGCTCGAGCATCTACCGCCCGAGGGTCCCAAGCTGATCGTCTCGAAATACCAGTCGGAGCTCGACGTGGTCGTGGCCCTGCGCCTCTCGCCCGAGTTCACCGCCGTCGCGATGAAGGAACTGGAGCGCTACCCGGTCTTTGGCTGCATCCTCGTCGTACTGGACCTCGTGCTGGTGCGGATGGAGGGGTCGCGGGACCAGCGCACGAAGGCGACGATCGAGGGCGCCGTGTCCGCGGCTGAAGCAGGCCGGCCGATGCTGATCTACCCCGAGGGCAACCTGATGAACCTCGGCGCGAAGGAGCGCTACCGCAACGGCGCCTGGCACATCTACGACGCGCTGGGCTGTGAAGCCTATCCGGTGGCCATGAGCCTCGGCACGATCTGGCCGCGGCGCGACTGGCGCAAGAACCCAGGCCAGACCGGCGCCTACGAGATCCTGCCACCGATTCCGCCGGGCCTCGACCAGCCGACACTCATGGCGCGACTGGAAGAGGCGATCGAGACGCGGACCATGGAACTGATCCGCGAACACGCCACCGGTGAGATGCTTGAAGAGGCCGAGCGGCGGTATCGTGATGGAGTGGGGCAGGGGTCATAGCCCAACCGTCCCGGACCCGATCCGGGACCGTGCCGTAGGGAGGCGCCCTGTGGCCAAAGGCCCCGGATCACGTCCGGGGCGGTATCATTTGAAGGAACCGTACTGCCCGGCAGCACCGACGGGCCGCGCCCGCCCGGGGCTCCGCCCGTTCACGCCTCAAACGCTCCACAGGAGCGTTTGCGAGACGGCGTTCACCCTACCCCCGGAGGGCGCGTTGGCGATGCCGTTCATCGAATGAGCGACGTGGATCCTTTAGGGCGTGCGCTCAGCAGTCCCGTTTCAAAAGCGCCCTCCAGGTCGGGCGCGTCCCTCAGCGCGAGGTAGCGGGGACGGGCAGAAACCCTACGCCACCTCCGGCACGATCAGCTCCGCGAGCAGCCGGTTCAGCGTCCCGCCATAGCCTGCCGAACGTGCGGGACGGGTGGGGTCCGACGTGATCACCACCGTCAGCTCCAGCTCCGGCACCACGTAGACCATCTGCCCACCATAGCCGCGGGCGTAGTTCACGCGGAAGCCGCCGGTCTCGGCCAGGAACCAGCCGTAGCCGTAGTTGTGCCGGGAGAAGGGGGAGCGGGTGCGCGGCGTCCACGACGCCTCTACCCACTCCGCGCTCAGCACCCGTGTCCCGTCGAGCATCCCGCCCTGTCGATACATCTCGCCGAAGCGCACGAGGTCGAGCGGTGCGACGGCCATCTCGTTCCCGCCGAGATAGTAGCCCTGCGGATCGCGCGTCCAGGCCGGGATCTCGATGCCGAGCGGCTGCCCGATCCAATCGCGGGCGAGTGCGAGCAGGCTGCGGTCCGCGGCTTCCGCCAGTGCCACGCCCAGCAGGTGGGTACTGCCGGTCGAGTAGAGAAACTGCGCCCCCGGCTCCGCCACCATCGGTCGGCTGAGCGCGTAGGACACCCAGTTTCCGCTCGCCACCCACGGCCCATATCCTGAGCCGGAGGTCCGCTCCAGTCCGCCGCGCAGGGTCACGAGGTCCGCGAGCGTGATATCCGGCACGCCCGGATCGGCGGCTGACGGGATCAAGCGGGGCATCACCTCGCCCAGCGTCGTGTCCACCTCCACGATCTCGCGGTCCACGGCCGCCCCGAGGACCGAGGAGACGATGGTCTTCGAAACCGATTTCACGTTGACCGGCCGGTCCGGTCCCGGGCCGCGCAGTGCCTCGGCCCGGATCACCTGACCCCCTTGCGCGATCACGAGGCAGCGAAGCTGATCGAGCTCCTGCGCGCGGTCGAGTGCCGCTGCGAAGCGGGTATTCTCCTGTGCCGCCAACGGGCGCAGCGCGAGTCCCGCGGCTCCGGTCGCGAGTAGCGTGCGGCGTGTCATGCTGGTCATTCGTAACTCCCCCTCCGGCCGGCCACATCGCCACATAGGCAGCCGAGCCCGTCCTCCCAAGTAAAAAGACCCGGAGCCGAAGCTCCGGGTGCAGTTGAATGAGCCGACTTCAGGCCCACTCCGGGGAAATCCGGCTTCGGCGGCGGGAGGATGCCGCCGAAGCCCGGCCAGGGGCGTCAGCCCTTGGCGAACTCGGGATACGCTTCCATGCCGAGCTCGGTGGAATCGAGGCCGTTGACCTCCTCCTCCTCGCCGACGCGGATGCCCATCGTGGCCTTCAGGATGAACCACACCACGAGGCTCACGATGAAGACGAAGGCGCCGATCGCGACCACTCCGATGAACTGGGTCACGATGCTGGTGTCGGGGTTGGTCAGAACCACGGCCAGCGTGCCCCAGACGCCCGCGATCAGGTGCACCGGGATGGCGCCAACGACATCGTCGATCTTGAACTTGTCGAGTAGCGGCACGGTGAAGACCACGATCACGCCGCCGATGCCGCCGATGATCAGCGCCATGAAGAGGCTCGGCGTCAGCGGCTCCGCCGTGATGGAGACGAGCCCCGCCAGCGCGCCGTTCAGCACCATGGTGAGGTCCACCTTGCCGTAGACGACCTGCGTCAGGATCAGCGCGGCAACGGCGCCGGAGGCCGCGGCCATGTTGGTGTTGGCGAAGATGCGGGATACGTCGGTCACGTCACCCACGGTGCCCATGGCGAGCTGCGAGCCGCCGTTGAAGCCGAACCAGCCGAGCCACAGGATGAACGTACCCAGCGTGGCCAGCGGCATGTTGGAGCCGAGGATCGGCGTCACCTTGCCGTCGGGGCCGTACTTGCCCATGCGCGGGCCCAGCACGATGGCACCGGCCAGTGCTGCGAAGCCGCCGGCCGCGTGCACCAGCGTGGAGCCCGCGAAGTCGGAGAAGCCTGCCTCGCTGAGCCAGCCGCCGCCCCACTGCCAAGACGCCTCGATCGGGTAGATGAAGCCGGTCAGCACGATCACGAAGATCAGGAACGGCCAGAGCTTGATACGCTCGGCCAGGGTGCCGGACACGATGGACGCGGTGGTCGCGCAGAACATGAGCTGGAAGAAGAAGTCGGAGCCGACCGACGCGTAGTCGAGTGCTGCGTCCGCGGCGGCAAGGCCGACCGGTTCCAGCGAGGTCGGTGCGAACAGCGTCCCGACCCAGCCGGTGATGATCCAGCCGTCGCCCGGGTACATCAGGTTGAAGCCGACGAGCCAGTACATGATGGCCGCCAGCGAGAAGAGCGAGATGTTCTTGGTGAGCTGCATCGTCACGTTCTTGGAGCGGACGAGGCCCGCCTCCAGCATCGCGAAGCCCGCGGCCATCCAGAACACCAGGAAACCGCCCATCAGGAAGAGCAGCGTGGTGAGGATGTAGGGGCTCGGATCCGCGGCGGCGTCGGGCGCTGCAGCGGCGTCCTGAGCCCAGGCGGGCATGGCGGTGAGCAACGTCAGCGCACCTGCACCCGTCACTTTGAGAAGCTTGTTCATTGTCAGACTATCCCTGATTTCGTTTTCGTTAGAGCGCGTCCGCGCCGGTCTCGCCGGTGCGCACCCGCACCGCCTGCTCGACGTCGAGGACGAAGATCTTGCCGTCGCCGATCTTGCCGGTCTTGGCTGTGGTCGACAGCGTTTCCACCGCCTTCTCAACGACTGCGTCGTCCACGACCATCTCCAGCTTCACCTTCGGCACGAAATTCACGACATATTCGGCGCCGCGGTAGATTTCCGTGTGGCCGGCCTGACGCCCGTATCCCTTGACCTCCGAGACCATGAGACCCTGCACGCCGACGGTGGTGAGCGCCTCGCGCACCTCCTCCAGCTTGAAGGGCTTGATGACGGCGATGATGAGTTTCATTCGAGTCCCTCGTTTCGCGTGTGGTTATCCAAGACCGATATGCAATTTTCGTGCCAACATGCGGTGCAACCGCCTAGGACTCTGTATCGCAAGGAAAGTTGACGACGGCGCCCGGCGATCTGCCGATCAAGCTGCGCGTTCTGCCCAAAAAAGCGCCAGCGATAACCTGCCGATCAAATTTTGCGCAAAGTGAGTCTTCACATCACAACCGCGTCGCGGCCCTTCGCATCGGGCGTCGGAAGCCGTAGATTGGGGATCGGCAAGACCCGCAAGAGGTTTCGAGCAGATGAGTGACAAGCGGAAGCGTACACGCCGCGCATCCCGCCCCCGGTTCCCCGTTCGCGTGGCGCGGTGGCTGGCGCGGATGGTCCTGTGGCTCGGCCTCAGGGTCGGCGGACTGACGGTTGCGGTCGTGGGTGCCGCGACCGTGTTCTATCTCATGCAATTGCCCGACGCGGACGAGTTGCTGGACGGACGCGAGCGCGGCTCGGTCACGATGCTCGACCGTAACGGCGACGTCTTCGCCTGGCGGGGCGAGCAGGGCGGGGTGGTGCCCGCGGCCGACATGAGCCCGCACCTGCGCAACGCGGTCGTCGCCACCGAGGACAAGCGCTTCTGGAGCCATTACGGTATCAGCCCCCGCGGCATCGCAAGCGCCATCCGCATCAACCTGCGCGAGGGACGCTCGGCTCTGTCGGGCCACGGCGGCTCAACGATTACCCAGCAGGTGGCGAAGCTCGTCTTCCTCCAGGATGAGAGCACGTGGATGCGCAAGCTCAAGGAGGTGCCCTACGCCTTCGCCATGGAGCTCGCCTACACCAAAGAAGAGATCCTCTCGATCTACATGAACCGCGCCTATCTCGGCGCGTCGGCGAACGGGTTCGAGGCCGCGGCACAGCGCTACTTCGCGATCAGCGCGCGGCAGGTCGACATCCCGCAATCGGCCATGCTGGCGGGGCTCCTGACCGCGCCCAGCCGCTTCGCGCCGACCCGCGACCTGTCCCGCGCGCAGAACCGCTCCCGCGTGATCCTGCGGCTGATGCACGAGCAGGGCTACATCTCCGATACCGAGTACGTGGACGCCCGCACCAGCCCCGCCGTGCTGTCGGCCGAGGCGCAGCGCCGCTCGGGCGGCTACTTCGCCGACTGGATCATGGAGGACGGGCCGGAGTTCCTGACCTCCGAGACGAGCGAGGACATCCGCATCGCCACCACCTACGACCCCGCGCTGCAACGGGCGGCCGAACAGGGCCTGACCAGCGTCTTCGAGGAACTGGTGCGCGAGGGCTCCCAGGCGCAGGCCGCCGTCGTGGTGCTCAGCCGCGACGGCGCGGTGCGCGCCATGGTCGGCGGCCGGGCCATCGGCGGAGCGGGGACCTTCAACCGGGCGACGCAGGCACTGCGCCAGCCCGGTTCTGCCTTCAAACCCTTCGTCTATGCCGCGGGGCTGGAGGGCGGAATGAACCCGACGGACTATCTCGTCGACCGGCCCATCACGCTGAACGTCCCCGGTTCCGGCCCGTGGACCCCGCAGAACTACACGCGCACCCATATCGGCCCCGTCTCGATGCACGAGGCCTTCGCCCGCTCCATCAACACCACCGCCGTTCAGGTGAGCGAGGAGACGGGGCGCGGCCGCGTCATCTCCACCGCGCGCGCCCTCGGGCTCGACAGCGCCCTTCAGGATACGCCATCCATCGCGCTCGGCGTCAGCGAAACCACGTTGCTCGACCTGACCGGCGCCTACGCGGCGTTCCTCAACCGCGGCCTGCGCGCCGAACCCTTCGGTCTGCTCGAGGTGCGGCTGCGCGATGGCGGCGACCTCCTCCTCGACCGCCAGACGCCGGCGCCGGTGCGCGCCGTCTCCGAACGCACGGCGGGCTACATGACGTGGATGATGGGTCAGGTGACCGCCTCGCCCTACGGCACGGGCAACCGGGCCGCGCTGGAGGACCGCCCCGTCGCCGGAAAGACCGGCACGACCCAGGCTGCCCGCGACGCGTGGTTCATCGGCTTTTCCGGCGACTATGTCACCGGCGTGTGGATGGGCTACGACGACAACACCCCGCTGACCGGCGTGACGGGTGGCGGACTTCCGGCGGAGATCTGGAAGCGCGTGATGCGCGGCGTACATCAGGGGCAGGGCGTCACCCCGCTCCCGGCCCTCGTGCCCATCGCGCCGCAGACCTCGCCGCAGGTCGCGACGGCGAATTCCGGCAACGACGGCCGCGTCGTCATTCGACGTGAGCGGGTGGAGCAACGGACCGAGGACGCGATCCGCAACGTCGTAGAGGGCGTGCTGCGCGGCCTGTTGGGCAACTGAGTGAATGGCGTGGGAGGAATGAGGCGTGAGATCGAAAGGGTTCGGATGGGCGGTTGCCGTACTGGCGGCGGCGCTTGCGGGATGCGGCTCGATGGGTGACGAGGCGCGGGCGCAGGAGGGGGCCGTGGCCACCTCCGTCCCGCCTCAGCCCCGCGAGCCAGTGGCCGATCGACGGGCCCGCGCGCTCGCCTTCTCCGAATGGCAGGCGGGGTTCCGGACCCGCGCGCTGGGCGAAGGGATCCGGCCCGACATCTTCGACAGCGTCATGACCGGCGTCACGCCCTCCTCCCGCGTGCGCGAGCTCGACGGCGCCCAGCCCGAATTCGTCCGGCCCGTCTGGCAATATCTCGACAGCGCCGTGTCCGAGACCCGTGTCGCCAACGGGCGGAGCGCGTATTCCCGCCTGCGCCCCACGCTGGCGGCGATCGAGGAACGCTACGGCACCGATGCGCAGATCGTGACGGCGGTCTGGGGGCTAGAGACCGCCTACGGCTCCGTCCGGGGTGACTTTCCCGTCGCGCAGTCCCTCGCGACACTTGCCCATGACGGGCGCCGCCGCGACTGGGCCGAGCGGGAACTCATCGGCGCGATGCGCATCGTGCAGGACGGCGACGTGCGCGCCAGTGGTCTCGTCGGCTCGTGGGCCGGGGCGATGGGGCACACGCAGTTCATGCCGACGAGCTATCACCGCTTCGCCCAGGATTTCGACGGCGACGGACGGCGCAACATCTGGTCGGAGGACCCGACCGACGCGCTCGCCTCCACCGCCCACTACCTCGCCCAGAACGGCTGGACCGCAGGCCAGCCCTGGGGGATCGAGGTCCGCCTGCCCGACAGCTTCGACTGGCTGCTCTCGGACCGGTCCCAGACCCACCCGGCCGCGTTCTGGACCCAGGCGGGCGTGACGACCTTCGACGGCGGGCCGCTGCCCGATCACGGACCTGCCCGGCTGCTGGCGCCGGTCGGCGCCGGGGGGCCGGCCTTCCTCACCTTCCAGAACTTCGAGGTCATCAAGACCTACAACAACTCCACCTCATATGCCCTCGCCATCGGCCTGCTCGGCGACCGGATCGAGGGACGGACGGGCGTGCGCGCCGCCTGGCCGCGCGACCGCCTGCCTCTCAGCCGCAGCGACAGCCGGGAACTGCAGGAACGGCTGACGGCGCTCGGCTACGACACCCAAGGAGCGGACGGCCGCATCGGTCCGAACACCGAGCGCGCCATCCGCCAGTTCCAGGTCGACCGCGGCCTCACGCCGGACGGCACGGCGACCGATCGCCTGCTGGCTTTGGTACGGCAGGGGTGAATACGTCCTTTCGCCCGGCATGAAGCTCTTCTTTTCCCGGAACGCCCCGTTCGCACAAGTTGCGGGGATGGTGTTGCGGAAGAGCGGCCTCATCGACACCGCGGAGGAGGTTCCGGCCGCAAATCGCCGACCCGAAAACCCGGTTCTGAAATAAAGTCCGGTAGGCCGCGTGACGACGAACCCTGTTGGGCGATCGATCATCTGCAGATCGCCGTCGCGGGCCGCCGCGACCGCGTCGAAGGTCCGGTCCCGGACGCCGCGCTTCGACCAATGCGCAACGCGGTTGCAGCAGGTCGTGGGAGGGCCTTAGCGCTCGGGGATCTAGCTCATGGCGAGCCCATGTGCAGCCGCCACTGGATACCGTCGGGCTTCCTGTGGTCATCGAACCGCGGCGCGCCGCGCGGCCCTTTCGGCAGCAGGGGCTCGATGATGGACCGCTCTAAATCGGTCAACCGTAAAGGCGGCGCGCAGGACATCAGCGCTCCTCCTCGAAGAGCTCGAACCAGATCGCCAAACAAAGCGAATTCAGTTCAGCAATTCATGATGTGGAGCGGCGCCTCCGTCCCGATCCTTCCGCACAATGTCGCAAGCGCGGCGCGATCCTGATCCGTCCACACCGCACGACGGCTCGCGAACAGTGTCGCCTCCGACCGCAGGACCAGTCCATCCGCCAGGATCTTCAGGTGGTTCGCCTCCAACGTCGCACCGCTCGACGTGATGTCGGCCACGGCTTCCGCCGTCTCGTTCTTCACCGTGCCTTCCGTGGCGCCCTGGCTGTCCACCAGCAGGTAGTCGGCAATGCCGTGCTCGCGGAAGAAGCCGCGGACCAGGTTGTGATACTTGGTCGCCACCCGCAGCCTGTGTCCGTGCCGCGCGCGCAGCAGCGAGGCCACCTCGTCGAGGTCGTCCATCGTCTCCACATCTGCCCACAGCTTCGGCACCGCGACGATCAGGTCCGCATGGCCGAAGCCCATCGGTGCGATCTCCGCCACCGTCGCGGCGCGGTCCGGCAGCTTCTCGTGGATCAGGTCGGTGCCCGTTACGCCGAGGTGGATGCGCCCGGCGGCAAGCTCGCGCGGGACCTCTCCGGCCGAAAGGAGCACCAGCTCCACCCCGTCGAGCCCCTCGACCGTGCCCGCATATTCCCGCCCGCCATCGCTGCGCGTGATCGTCAGGCCCCATTGTGCGAACCAGTCGATGGCGTCGGCCTGCAACCGGCCCTTGGAGGGAAGGCCGAGCTTCATGACCGCGCCGCCAGCAAGGCTTCGGGCCGCACGATGCCGCCCACCGCCGGGATCGCGGGGCCCAGCTCCGCGGTCAGCGCGTCATAGCGCCCGCCCTGCGCCAGCGGCGGCAGGTCCGGGCGGCCCGGCGCGGTGAAGGCGAAGACGAAGCCGTCATAGTATTCCATCGCGGTGCGCCCGAAGCTCGCGGCGAAGGGCAGGGCCGCCGCGTCGATCCCCCGCCGCCCCAGTGCCCGAGCCCGTTTGCCGAGCCGGTCAACGGCGGCGGCGAGCGGCGGGCGACCCTTGGCCAGCGGGCGCAGGCGGTCGAGAACCTCGCCCATCGGCCCGTCCAGCGTCAGCAGCGCGTCGAGCAGCGCGACGTCGGCATCGGGCAGCGGCACGGCCCCCGCCTCTTCCCGCAGGGCGGCGAGGCGATCGGTGATCTCCCCGACGCTCCGCACCCCGATCTCCGGCGACAGGCTGCGCACATGCTCCGCGACCGCCGTGGTCGGAAGTGCTGCAAGCCGATCCGCCAGCCGACCCGGCGCGCGAAACCGCTCGATCAGGCGGCGGAAGCGGGCCGGGCGCCAGACGTGGTGGCGCAGCATCGCCCGCCGCCGCGCGTCCAGCGACAGCGCATCGATCGCGGCGAGCAAGAGGCCGATATCCCCGGTCTCGACCGTCGCATCCCCACCCACCGCATCGGCGAGCAGGGCGAAGACCTCCGCATCCGCATCCGCCGCGGCCGCCGTGTCGAAGAGCTCGAAGCCCACCTGTAGGTACTCCGTCGGCCGCCCCGCCCCCGGCACCTGCTGGCGCCAGACCGGCCCGGCATAGGTGTAGCGCGCAGGCGTCGCACCGTGGCTCGCATGCATCTCGACCACCGGGACGGTGAAGTCGGGGCGCAGCATCCGCTCCCCCTCCACCGGGTCGTCGGTGACGTAGGCGCGCGCCCGGATGTCCTCGCCATAGAGGTCGAGCAGCGTCTCCGCGGGCAACAGCGCCGACGGCTCCACCCGCTCCGCCCCCGCCTGCGCGAAGCGGGTGAGCAGGCGCGCGACCTCCGTCTCCACGCTCGCGAGCCCGGTGCCGAGCCGCGCGCCCGGCAGATATGCGCGGTCGGCGGCCATCAGGCGTCGGCGCGATCGATCATGGCGCGGACCTGCGCCACGAGGTCGGCCCGCTCGATCTCCATCTGTGCGGGCTGCGCCTTCCACTCCTCGTTGGTCTGGATGTCGGCGGCGAGGCGCGCGCCGAGGGCGAGGTCCTTGATCTGCACCTTGCCCGCGGCGAGCTCGTCCCCGCCCTGGATCACGGCGACGGGCGCGTTGCGCTGGTCGGCATATTTGAGCTGCCGGCCCATGTCCTTGGGATTGCCGAGATAGAGCTCCGCCCGGATGCCCACCGCGCGCAGCTCGCCCACCATCTGCTGGTAGTCGGCGACCCGGTCGCGGTCCATGACGGTGACGACGACGGGCCCCTGCGCCTCCGCCGAGGTCCGCCCCTTCGCCTCAAGCGCTGCGAGCAGCCGGTCCACGCCGATGGAGACGCCCGTCGCCGGCACCTCCTGCCCGGTGAAGCGCTTGACGAGGTCGTCGTAGCGCCCCCCGCCCGCGACCGAGCCGAACTGCCGCGGCCGCCCCTTCTCATCGGTGATCTCGAAGGTCAGCTCCGCCTCGTAGACCGGCCCGGTGTAGTAGCCGAGGCCGCGGACCACGGAGGGATCGATGACGATCCGGTCGGGGCCGTAGCCTTGGGCCTCAGCCATCTCCGCGATCTGCTCCAGTTCACTGACACCATCCGCGCCGATCCCCGAGGTGCCGACGACTTCGCGCAGGTTGGAGATCGTGGCGGCGTTGCTGTCGCCGCGCGCCAGAAGGAAGCTGACGATCACGTCGGCCTGGTCGGACGACAGGCCGAGCCCGTCGATGAAGGCGCCGGAGGCGTCCTTGCGCCCTGGCCCGAGCAAGTCGCGCACGCCCTGCTCACCCACCTTGTCGAACTTGTCGACGGTGCGCAGGACGCCGTCGCGCAGTCCCTCATCCGCTTCGCCGCCGAAGAGGTTGTCGAGCAGGCCGTTCAGAACCTTCCGGTTGTTAACCCGCACGATGTAGTCGCCGCGGGCGATGCCCACGGCCTCCAGCACGTCGGCGAGCATGGCGCAGATCTCGGCGTCGGCGGCCACGGTGGGCGTGCCGACGGTATCCGCGTCGCATTGGTAGAACTGGCGGAAGCGGCCTGGGCCTGGCTTCTCGTTGCGCCAGACCGGCCCGACGGCGTAGCGGCGGTAGGGCGTGGGCAGGTCGTTGCGGTGCTGGGCGTAGACCCGGGCGAGCGGCGCCGTCAGATCGTAGCGCAGCGCCATCCAGCTCTCGTCCTCGTCCTGCCAGGCGAAGACCCCCTCGTTGGGTCGGTCCACGTCGGGGAGGAACTTGCCGAGCGCCTCGACCGTCTCCACCGCGGAGCTTTCCAGCGGGTCGAAGCCGTACTGATGGTAGATCCCGGTGATCGTACGGAGCATGTCGGCGCGGCGGGTGACCTCCGCACCGAAATAGTCGCGGAAGCCGCGCGGGGTGGCCGCGCGCGGGCGCTGCGGTTTCTTCTGCTTCGTCTTGGCCATCATGGGTCCTTCCGGGTGCCGGGCGGATGTAGCCGATGGGTCGGGACGGGGCAAGCGGAGGGGCCTTTGATAAGGTGCGTCTGGGCTCTGTCTCGCCCGGCGGCAACGCCGGGCCGCGCCCGACCTCCCCCCGGAGGGCGCGTTGGCGATGTCCTTCATCGAAGTCGCGACATTCATGCTTGAGGGCGCGCGCATCGCAATCCCGACCCGCTTGCGCCCCCCAGGTCGGGCGCGGCCCTCAGTGCGTCAATTGAGCCGCATCAAGGACCAACACGGTTTGTGGACATAACCGGGTGGCACAACAGGAGCCTGCGCCATGCCCGCCGCCACCACGAAAGCCGACCTTCTCGCCATCACCCGGCGCGACTACGCTAAGCTGGAGAAGCTGCTCGCCTCCATCCCCGAAGACGTCGCGCTCGCCAAGGACGCCGATGGTATCTCGATCAAGGATATCGTCGGGCACCGGGCGCATTGGATCGACCTCTATCTCGGCTGGTACGCCGACGGGCAGGCGGGGCGGGAGGTCCATATCCCCGCCAAGGGCTACAACTGGGCGCAGCTCAAGCCCTACAACGCCAAGGTGCGCGCGGAGCAGGCGGGTCTCGGCTGGGCGGCGGCAAAGGCGATGCTCGCGGGCAACCACGCGACGCTTGTCGATCATCTCGAAGCGCTGCCGGACGAGGCGCTCTACGGCGCACCCATGATCGGATCGGACAAGTGGACGGCGGGGCGCTTCGCGGAATCGGCGGGGCCGAGCCACTACCGCTCCGCCATCCGCGCGATCCGGGCCAGTCTCAAGACGCTTCAGGCGAGCCGGGGATAGAGCCCCGCGTGAAAGACCAGTGGGTGCGCGTCGGGGTCGTGGTCCACGCTTTCCACCCGACCCACCACGATCGCATGGTCCCCGCCCGGATGCGTCGCGTGCCGGGTGCAGCGCAGGACCGCGGCACAGCCGTCGAACTCGGGCACGCCACCCGGCCCCTCGGTCCACGGCAGCTCGGCGAAGGGCGCGTCGCCGGAGCGGGCGAAGCCGGTGGCGAGCGGCAGCTGCTCGGCGTTCAGGATGTGGATGGTGAAGCGCTCGGCCTCCGCGAACGCCTCGAACCGGGCCGAGCGGCGCGCGGGCGCCCACATCACCAGCGGCGGGTCGAGCGACAGCGAGGAGAAGCTGTTCGCCGTGAAGCCCAGCGGCCCCGCCACGGTGACGACCGTGACGCCGGTGGCGAAGGACCCGCAGGCATCGCGCAACTCTCGAGAGGTGAAATCGGTCATGGGGGCTCCGGACACGTGGCGCCTCACATATCCTGTTTCCCTGCCGATGCAATGCGCGAGATGGGGCCGTGGCGGCCCGCGCGCGGGACACCGGGGCGTGGGAGCGTCCGTTCGAGGGGGCTGCGGAGCCCCGTGGCGCGGGATCGCAGCTGCCCGCCTGTCGGCGGGATCGGAGGGCGGCGCCGGACCACGCGGCTCGTTCCGTTTCCGATGGACCGTGTGAGGCTGGCCCTCATCGGTCCGATCCATCGCGCCGGATACCTGCATTGCCGTGAGGTGCCCATCCGGACCACCGGCGACGACGATCCTTGAGACCGGAGAGACCGCGCGGGGGCGAGCGTCTTTGCAGAGAGGTGTATCGTGGTCCGGCGAGGTAGTTCATCGTCGGAGCGGCGGCCCCCTGCCGCGGCCATGGCCTATCCCACTCCCCCCGTCCTAAGGTAACGGCGGCCGGGGCGACGGAACGGGACAGGATGCGGGAGAGCGATCTATACGGGCCGGTCAAGGCGCTGCTCGAAGGGCAGGGCTACGAGGTGAAGGGCGAGATCGGGGCCTGCGACCTCGTGGCGGTCCGGGGCGACGAGCCGCCGGTCATCGTGGAGCTCAAGACCGGGCTGACGCTGGCGTTGTTGATGCAGGGCGTCGACCGGCTCGCGATGAGCGACGCGGTCTACCTCGCCGTGCCCCGCCTGCCGGGGCGCGGGCGGCGCGATACCGTGCGGATCAAGGCGCTGCTGCGCCGCATCGGCCTTGGCCTGATCGTGGTGAAGGAGGGTTTGGCTGAGGTGCATTGCGACCCTGGCCACTACGCGCCCCGCGGCAATCCGCGGAGGAAGGACCGGCTGCTGCGCGAATGGCAGAAAAGGGTGGGCGATCCGGAGGAAGGGGGCCGACCCGGCGGGGCGGTGATGACGGCTTACCGGCAGGGCTGCCTGCGCCTCGCCGCCTATCTCGTCGAGTACGGGCCGAGCCGGGCTGCGGTGGCGGGGGCCGAAGTCGAGGTGGAAAAGGCCGCCAACAAGATGCGGGACAATCACTATGGCTGGTTCGAGCGGGTCTCGACCGGCGTCTATGACGTGACCGAGAAGGGGCGGGCGGCGGTGACGCCGGAGGTGGACCGGCGGCCCTCGGTCGTGTGACGTGATCGAGCGTGGGGCAAATACATTGACACGAATCGATATAGATGACTGTCTATGTATATGGAGCACCTCAACAGAACCCTCTCGGCCCTCGCCGACCCCACCCGCCGGGCCATCGTCGCCCGGCTGGCGGACGGCGAGGCGACCGTCTCGCAGCTCGTCGACCGCTTCGCGCTGACGCAGCCCACGATTTCCTCCCACCTCAAGGTGCTGGAGGCGGCGGGGCTGATCAGCCGCTCGCGGGTCGGGCAGACGCGGCCCTGCCGGCTGGATCCGGCGGGGCTGAAGATGCTCGCCGACTGGCTGGCGGATTACGAGAGGTTCTGGACGGATACGCTCGACCGGTTCGTCGAGCAGGCCGAGGGCGCTTCGCCAACCCCCGCTGCAGGAGACGCAGATGAAGACGCTTGAGATCGAACGCTACGTGGCCCGCCCGCCGAAGGTCTGCTTCGCGCTGTGGACTGATCCGCAGAAACTGGCGCTCTGGTGGGGGCCGCGGGACGAGCAGGGCCGGCCGTTCCGCACCGGCAGCGTGGACTGGACGGCGGAGGTCGGGTCGCCCTGGCGGATCGAGATGTTCTCGCCCAGCGGGACGCGGTTCGAGCAGGCGGGCGAGATGCTGGAGGTCTCGGCCCCCGATCTGCTCCGCTTCAGCTTCCGCTGGGTCGAGGATGGCGTGCCGGGGCCGGAGATGGAGATCCGGATCCGCTTCGTTGCCGAGGAGGGTGGGACGCGGATGTATTTCCAGCAGACCGGTCTGATCACCGAGCATGCGCGGGCTGAACATCACGCCGGCTGGCAGGAATGCTTCGACCGGTGGACGGACGCTGCGCAGGACATGGCGGCGTGAGCACGCGGCGCGTGGGCGGCGGCTGCCATTGCGGCGCGGTCGCCTACGTGGCGGAGATCGACCTCGCCGCCCCCACGATCCGATGCAACTGCTCGATCTGCCTGAAGTCGCGGAGCTGGATCGCCCCGATCCCCGCGACCGCGTTCCGGCTGATCCGGGGCGCGGAGCACCTGGCGCGCTACAGCTTCGCGGGTAGGGACGTCGTGCACTGGTTCTGCCCCACCTGCGGGGTGAAGACCCATGGCGAGATCGCGGGGCCGGGCGGCTGGATCGCCGTCTGCGTCGCGACGCTCGACCTGGCGGAGGAGGACCTCGCCCGCATCCCCGTCAGCTTCGCCGACGGGCGGGCCGACATGCCGGAGCGGGTGCCGGAGGTTACGTCCTACCTTTGAGCCCTGTCCTCGGGCACGCCCTCGAACCCGTCGATGGCGTGCGCCATCCACCCGTCCGGCGGGCGGTGGCCACCGGGGTGCAGGCAAAAGCTCAGATCGCCGTCCGCCCAACTCTTGCAGAGCATGTCGCCGGTGCGGGAGGTCGTCTGGGCGAGATGGGTCTGCAGACCCGCCGCCTCTCGCAAGATCCGCAACCCGGCATAGACGTCGCCCTGACCGATCAGGTCGCCGCGCCCGATATAGCGCCCTTCGAGCGGGACGGTCGCATCCTCCCATCCGTGGTAGTGGCTGAGGCGTACGGGCTCCGCGCAGGCGTCGGGTAGCGGGTCCCAGAAGGCGCCTGCCACCGTGGAGAAGCCGGCGAAGCCTGCCGGATCGTGGCACGCGATATCCCAGATCGCCGACGCCCCGCGGGAGAAGCCGGTGAGGTAGACCCGCTCGGGGTCGAGCGGCACGTATTGGCCCAGATGCGCGACGGCGGCGCGGGCGAAGGCGGCCTCGTCCCGCATCGGGGGCCGGCCGTCCCGCACGCTCCAGTTCGTGAAGTTGCGCCCGGGTTGCACGAGGCCCTGCAGAGCGATGAAGGCATAGCCGCGGTCGAGTGCGGGATCGACGATGGAGCGGGTGCGCAGCACGGCGGCGGCGGAGTTCGCGGCCCCGTGGAAATGCACGATCACCGGCATCGCGCCGCCGCCGTTGCGCGGCAATTCGAAGCGATACTCGCCTTCCGCGATCTCGCAGGGCTGGCCGGGCGGGCATCCCTGCGCCTGAGCCTGCGATGGCCCGGCGAGGGCAAGCGTGACGAGGATCAGGCACAGGAGGGCGGCGAGATGGGATCGCGTCATCGGCTGTCCTTTCCGCTCGGGTCGTTCGGATCGCCTTAGCGCATCCGGGCGACGGGATCGCTTCACATGCCCGTCAGGGAGTCGATGCGGGTCAAGCGGCGGGCGTTGCGCACCGCCTCGTTTGATGGAACGAGAACCGGATCGGAGAGCCGTCATGACCCGGCCTGCCGCCGATCGCCACACCGCTCACCGCCTGCGCTGCCGAAGACGCCCCGGTTGAAAGGGCGGCGAATGCAGGCGGCGTCCTCACGGCCGTGCCGATCCGCAACCGAGCGGTCCCGCCCTCTTTTGACTTCAACGTCGGGAATTCCGGGCTATACTGCCCGGCATGAGCAAGACACCGATCCTTCGCGGCCCCCTTCTTCTTAGCAGCCTCTGAGCGTGCCGGGAACCTGGCGCGTGCGCTCAGGGGACGTCGAAGCCGCGCCGGATCGAATATAGCTCAAGAGGATTTCCGACATGACCGACCAGAAACAGGACCACGTCCTGATTTTCGACACCACGCTGAGGGACGGGGAGCAGTCGCCCGGCGCCTCCATGACCCATGACGAGAAGGTGGAGATCGCGACGCTGCTCGATGAGATGGGCGTGGACATTATCGAGGCGGGCTTTCCCATCGCCTCCCCCGGCGATTTCGAGGCCGTCAGCGACATCGCGAAGGTGGTGAAGGAGGCGCAGGTCTGCGGGCTTTCGCGCGCGGCCACCGGCGATATCGACCGGGCGTGGGAGGCGGTTCGCCATGCGGTACGCCCCCGCATCCACACCTTCATCGGCACGTCGCCCAGCCACCGCGGCATCACCGGCCTCGACATGGACGGGATGGCCGAGCGCATCCACGATATGGTCACGCACGCGCGCAACCTCTGCGACAACGTGCAGTGGTCCTCGATGGATGCGACGCGGACGGAGCCGGAGTTCCTGAAGCGCACCATAGACATCGCGATCAAGGCGGGTGCGACCACGATCAACATACCCGACACGGTGGGCTACACGGCGCCGCGGGAGAGTGCGGACATCATCCGCATGCTGATCGAGGAGGTGCCGGGTGCCGACGAGGTGATCTTCGCCACGCACTGCCACAACGATCTGGGTATGGCGACGGCGAACTCGCTGGCGGCGGTCGAGGCCGGTGCGCGGCAGATCGAGTGCACGATCAACGGGCTGGGCGAGCGGGCGGGCAACACCGCGCTGGAAGAGGTCGTGATGGCCATGAAGGTCCGCAACGACATCATGCCCTACGCCACCCGCGTCGATACGCAGAAGATCATGCATATCAGCCGCATGGTCGCCTCCGTCTCCGGCTTTCCGGTACAGTACAACAAGGCCATCGTCGGCAAGAACGCCTTCGCGCATGAGAGCGGCATCCACCAGGACGGGATGCTGAAGGACGCGAGCACGTTCGAGATCATGCGGCCCGAGGATGTGGGGCTGACCGAGACGTCGCTGGTGATGGGCAAGCATTCGGGCCGCGCCGCGTTGCGTTCGAAGCTGGAGAATCTCGGCTACACGCTGGCGGACAACCAGCTCAAGGACGTGTTCGTGCGGTTCAAGGAGCTCGCCGACCGCAAGAAGGAGGTCTATGACGAGGACCTCATCGCGCTGATGTCGGACCAGACGACCTCCGCCGGACACGACAAGGTGCGGCTGATGGAGATGGAGGTGCGCTGCGGCACGACCGGTCCTCAGACCTGCACCATGGTCCTGACCGTGGAGGGCGAGGCGCGGCGTGCGGAGACCACGGGCGACGGGCCGGTGGATGCGACGTTCAATGCGCTCAAGGAGCTTGTGCCGCACAGCGCGCGGCTGGCACTCTATCAGGTGCAGGCTGTGACCGAAGGCACAGACGCGCAGGCGACCGTGAGCGTACGGCTCGAAGAGGACGGCAAGATCGTCGCGGGGCAGTCCAGCGATACGGACACTGTCGTCGCGTCGGCCAAGGCCTACATCAACGCGCTGAACAAGTTGTTCGTGCGGCGGGAAAAGAGCGCACCGGAGGAGCTTGCGAGCTGACCTTCGTCTGAAATGGAGCGTGGGGTGTGTCGGAAGAAGACGTGAATGGCCTCTCCGGCCGGTGGTCGGGGATTTTCGAGTATCCCGACCCTGACCGCCCCGCGGTCGCCTTTTCCGTGGACCTGGTGGAGGAGGCGAGCGTGCTCGCGGGTCGGGTGGAGGAGCCAAACAGCTTCTACCTCGGCGGACCGGACATGCTGCAGGCCCGGCTCCACGGAGAGCGGGACGACACCACCATCACCTTCAGCAAGACCTATGAGGTGGACGGGCTGATCTTTCGCCTCGTCCAGTATCAGGGCTATGCCGATGCGGCCTTGTCCCGGGTCGAGGGGCGCTGGTGGATCCTCGGCCCAGGCGGCTCCTCGGGCCGGTTCGAGATGATGCGGGCGGTGAACGTGGTCGATCCCGCCGCCGCAGGCTCCGCCAAGGCCACCTGAGCTTCAGGACATCGCGTCCTTCGCCGCGTTCGCCAGCGCCTTCATCGCGTTGCGCCACGGGAAGGGGCCGTGGCTGATGCGGGCGACGCCGAGCTCGGCCATGTCGGCGCGCGGCGGCGTCGTGGGCATCGCCATGATGTTGACCGGCAGCGGGCTTTGGGCGCAGGCGTGCCGGATGAGATCCGGATCGGCGAGGCCGGGCAGGAAGAGGCTGGAGGCACCGGCGCCGGCATAGGCGCGGCCCCGCTCCAGCGCCTCGTCGAGCAGGGCACGGTCGTGGCTGTCGGGCGCGGCCTTCAGGAACAGGTCGGTGCGCGCGTTGATCCAGAAGGTGTCGCCGGTGGCCTGCCGGATCGCCTCGACCCGCTTGCCCTGCACGTCCGCAGGGTGCAGCCCGTCACCGCCGACCACCTGATCCTCGAAGTTGATGCCCACGGCGCCGGCGTCGCGGGCGCGCTGGGCGTTCGCCGCCACCTGGTCGGCATCCACGGCATAGCCGCCCTCGAAATCGAGGGTGACGGGCAGGTCGGTGAGGTGGGTGATGCGTTCGAGATTTGCGAGCACGACATCGAGGGGGACATCCTCGCCGTCCTTGTAGCCTTGCGCCCCGGCCACGGAGGCGGAGCCCGTGGCGAGGGCCCGCGCGCCGGCCTTGCCCACGGCGACGGCGCTGCCCGCGTCCCAGATGTTAAAGAGCACCACCGGATCGCCGGGGACGTGGAGTGCGGCGAAGGCCGTTTCGCGTGCGGTCTGGGTCATGGGGGTCCTCCGTATTGTGCTTCATGGGCGATGAGCCAGCGCTTGCGCCAGAGCCCGCCGCCATATCCCGTCAGTGATCCGTCCGCGCCGATGACCCGGTGGCAGGGCACGACGACGCCGATCCGGTTGGCGCCGTTGGCCTGGGCTACCGCGCGGGCGGCGGTCGGGCGGCCGAGGCGTTCGGCCAGTTCACCATATGTGGTGGTCGTGCCCGCCAGGATCGAGCGGAGGGCCTCGCGCACCCGTCGCGCGAAGGGGCTGCCGCCCTGGCGGACGGGCAGGTCGAGGGCGAGGTCGCGGCCGGTGAAGTAGTCCTCCAGCACCCGCGCCGTGCGGTCGAGGAGCGGGGATGGCACCTCGCCCGCCACGCGGCCGGTCTCGCGGTGCAGGGTCTTGAGCTCGGCGGCGAGGATCGGGCGCTCCAGGAATTCGAGGAGGAGGAGTGCCGCGTCGTCCACGATGGCGATCATCGGGCCGATGGGCGTCTCGATCAGGCGGGAGGGCAGGACGGGCCTGCCGCGGGCGGCGGCGGGCGCCTCCCCGGTCATCCGGGCATAGGCGTCGCGAAAGCCGCTGGCCGAGGCGTAGCCCGCGTCGAGCTGCGCGCCGATCACCGCGTCCCCGGCGGCGAGGGCGGAGGCCGCGCGGCGCAACCGCCGCTCCCGCGCCATCTGGACGAAGGTCATGCCGTAGCGGCGGCGGAAGGCGCGGCGCACGGTGGAGGGTTCGAGGCCGAGGGCGGAGATGTCCCGCTCGCTCCACCGCCGGTCGGGCTCCGCCTCCAACCGCGCGATGAGGTTGGCGACCAGGGGTTCGACGGGGCCGAGGGCGGCCTCGGGATGACAGCGGAGGCAGGGGCGGAAGCCTGCGGCGCGCGCGGCCCCGGCATCGGGGTAGAAGCGCACGTTCTCCCGCTTCGGCTTGCGGGCGGGACAGGTGAGGCGGCAGAAGATGCCGGTGGAGGTCACGCCGACGACCGCGCGCCCGTCCCAGGCCGGATCGCGGGCGAGGAGCGCTGCATAGAGCGTGTCGTCATCGGCGCGGGCGAAGAGGTCGTCCTGTCTCATGGCCGCCATCCTGCATGGATTCGCAAGGACCGGGGCCGGAAATCGGGCGCCTACTCGGATCTGGTGGTGCAACAGCCGCACGGGACGTCGCGATCATGGGCGGATGGCCGCGCGGAGCTCTTTACGTGCGGTTGTGCGCGGTCGTATAAGGCTCGCATTTCAGAACGTGCCGCCGGGAGAAACGCCCTCCTCGAACGGCACGCGATCCGGGTAAGGGGCAGTGCGTCTATGTTGAGTGCTATTTCGGGCATGTTCTCGTCGGACATGGCCATCGATCTGGGAACGGCGAACACACTGGTCTACGTCAAGGGACGTGGCATCGTGCTGAACGAGCCTTCGGTGGTGGCCTATCATGTGCGCGACGGGAAGAAGCAGGTGCTCGAGGTCGGCGAGGACGCCAAGCTGATGCTCGGCCGCACCCCCGGCTCGATCGAGGCGATCCGGCCCATGCGCGACGGCGTGATCGCCGATTTCGACGTGGCCGAGGCGATGATCAAGCACTTCATCCGCAAGGTGAACAAGCGCGGCAAGCCCAAGATTATAGTGTGCGTGCCCCACGGTGCGACGCCGGTCGAGAAGAAGGCGATCCGCGAGAGCGTGCTGAGCGCCGGGGCGCGCAAGGCCGGGCTGATCGCGGAGCCGATCGCGGCGGCCATCGGCGCGGGTCTGCCGATCACCGATCCGACCGGTTCGATGGTAGTGGATATCGGCGGCGGGACGACGGAAGTCGCGGTGCTCTCGCTGGGTGACATAGTGTACGCGCGTTCGGTCCGGGTCGGTGGCGACCGGATGGACGAAGCCATCATCTCCTACCTGCGGCGGCAGCATAACCTGCTGGTGGGCGAGGCGACGGCGGAGCGGATCAAGACCTCCATCGGGTCGGCGCGGATGCCCGAGGACGGCCGTGGCCAGGCGATGGAGATCCGGGGGCGCGACCTGCTCAACGGCGTGCCGAAGGAGACCGAGGTCACGCAGGCGCAGGTGGCCGAGGCGCTGGCCGAGCCGGTGCAGTCGATCTGCGAGGCGGTGATGACCGCGCTGGAGGCGACGCCGCCGGATCTGGCCGCGGACATCGTGGATCGCGGCGTGATGCTGACGGGCGGCGGCGCGCTGCTCGGCGATCTGGACCTCGCTCTGCGCGAGCAGACGGGCCTCGCCATCACGGTGGCGGACGATGCGCTGAACTGTGTTGCGCTGGGCACGGGCAAGAGCCTGGAGTTCGAGCGCCGGTTGCAGCATGTCATCGACTACGGCAATCAAAACTGAGTAGAGTGGGACCGCGGGGCTTCACCCACCCCGTGCAAGTGTGAACCACCGACGCCCGAGGGGGGCCGAACGTGGCTTATGTGAGTGGACAGGATCACGCTGGCCTGTGGCGCGTCACCCGGCAGATGCTGCTGGGGCTGATAGCGCTCGTCTGCCTGCTGCTCTTCATCCTCTGGCGCGTCGACAGCCCGCGCGTGGACCGGATGCGCATGGCGCTGGCCGACGCGATGATGCCGACGCTGGAATGGACCGCGCAGCCGCTCGCGCGTGTGACGACGATGGTCCAGGACTTCCAGTCCTATGTCCGGGTCTACGAGCAGAACGAGGAGCTGCGGCGCGAGCTGCAGGCCATGCAGGGCTGGCGCGAGACCGCGCAGCAGCTCGAACAGCGCAACGCCCGGCTGCGGGCCCTCAACAACGTGCGGCTGTCGCCGCAATCCACCTACATCACCGGTGAGATCATGGCGGATGCGGGGGGGCCGTTCTCCCGCTCGGGTCTCCTGAACATCGGGTCGCGCAATGGCGTGACGGACGGGTCGGCGGCACTCGATGGGCTGGGGCTGGTCGGGCGGGTCTCCGGCGTTGGCGATGCGACGAGCCGGGTGATCTTCCTCACCGACATCAACAGCCGGGTGCCGGTCACGCTGCAACCCTCGGGCCAGCGGGCGATCGTGACCGGCGACAACACCGGCACGCCGCGGATCGACTTCGTCGAGGCGCCGGAGCGGGTGCAGCCCGGCGACCGGGTCATCACCAGCGGCGACGGGCAGGTGCTGCCGCCCGACATCCTGGCGGGGCAGGTGATCGTCGCGGCGAACGGGCAGCTTCGGCTGCGGCTCGCGGCGGACTACCAACGGCTCCGCTTCGTCCGGGTGCTGAACTACCGCCCGCCCGAAGTGATCTCCCGCCCCGGCGGGCTGATCGTGGAAGAGCCCTACTATTTCGACGAGGAGCCCGAGTGATGGCGCTGCTCGTCCGCCTTGGCCTCTTGCCGCTCGTCGGCCTGATCTGCGTCCTGATCGTCGCGATCCCGGCGAGCCCGGTGAACCCGGCCTGGCCGATGCCCGATCTGCTGATCTGCCTGTGCGCCTACTGGGTGCTGCGCCGGCCGGGTGCGGCGCCGATGCTGGTGATGTTCGGGCTGGGACTGGTCGCGGACCTTCTGCTGATGCGTCCCGTGGGGATCGGGGCGCTGAGCCTCGTGCTGGTGACGGAGGTGCTGCGCGGGCAGCGCAAGGTGCTGCGCGACGTGCCCTTCGTCCTGGAATGGGTGGTGGTCTCGGTCCTGATCGCACTGGCGGTGCTGGCGCAGGCGCTGGCGGTGTGGTTCAGCCTGGGTCCCATTCCCGGCATGGGGCTGCTGGCACGGCATGCGCTGATCACCGTCGCGGCCTATCCGGTGGTGGCGCTGATCTGCCGCGTCGCGCTGAACCTGGGCCACCGGGACCGGCCCGGCGCGTCCTATTCCGGCTATCTGGGGGGCTGAGATGGCACGGGACAAGAAGGACACGAGCGGTGCGATCACCCGGCGGGGGCTGGTCCTGATGGGCGCGCAGCTGGCACTTGTCGGCACGCTCGCCTGGCGGATGCGGCACCTGCAGATCGACGAGGCGGAGCGCTATCGCCTGCTGGCCGAGGAGAACCGGGTCAACATCCGCCTGCTGCCGCCCGCGCGCGGGCTGATCTACGACCGGGACGGCAGGCCGGTGGCGGTGAACCGGCAGAACTACCGCATCGTGATGATCCGGGAGCAGGCGGGCAACCCGGAGCTGGTGCTCGCCCGCCTCGCCCGGCTGATCGACATCAGCCCCGAGCGGCGGGAGCGGGTGCTGCGCGACATGTATTCGCGCTCGGCCTTCGTCCCGGTGACGGTGGCCGAGCACATGGACTGGGAAAGCTTCGCCCGCGTCGCCTCCAACGCGCCTGCGCTGCCCGGCGTGCTGCCGGAGGTGGGGCTCTCGCGCCACTACCCGGCCAACGAGGTCTTCGCCCACGTGGTGGGATATGTCGGTCCGGTGTCGGATTACGATCTGAGCCAGATCGAGGACCCGGATCCGCTGTTGCAGATCCCCGATTTCCAGATCGGCAAGAACGGGATCGAGAAGCGGGCCGAGCCCGAGCTGCGCGGCTCCGCCGGGACCTCGCGGATCGAGGTGAACGCGGCAGGCCGCGTGATCCGCGAGCTCGATCGGACCGAGGGGCGCTCGGGCGAGGATCTGCAGCTCACCATCGACAGCGGGCTGCAGGACTACACCCTGCGGCGGATGGAGGGGGAAAGCTCGGCCACCGTCGTGATGGACGTGCAGACGGGCGAGCTGGTCGCACTTGCCTCCGCCCCGTCCTTCGACCCCAACAACTTCGTCTTCGGCATCTCGACGGGCGACTGGCGGCGGCTGAACGAGGACGAGTACCGGCCGCTCTACAACAAGACGGTGTCGGGCGTGTATCCGCCGGGCTCCACCTTCAAGATGGTGGTGGCCCTGGCGGCGCTGGAGGAGGGCCTCGTCGATCCCGGCGAGACGGTGTTCTGCGGCGGCTCCATCCAGATCGGCAACCGGCGCGCCCATTGCTGGCGGCGCGGCGGGCACGGATGGGTGGATCTCAACGAGAGCCTCAAGAGCTCCTGCGACGTCTATTACTATGACATCGCGCAGCGGGTGGGCATCGACCGGATCAGCGCCATGGCCAACCGGCTCGGCATCGGCATCCGACACGATATCCCGCTGCCGGCCGTGCGCGCGGGGCTGACGCCGACGCGGGAGTGGAAGCAGCAGGTCCACGGGCAGAGCTGGCTGGTGGGCGACACGGTGAATTCGGGGATCGGGCAGGGCTTCATGCTCGCCTCCCCGCTGGAGCTCTGCGTGATGACCGCGCGGCTCGCCACCGGGCGGGCGGTGATCCCGAAGCTCATCCGCTCGGTCAACGGGGTGCCCCAGTTCGCGGATGACGCGGCGCCCATCGGCCTGGCCGAGGCGAACCTGGATCACGTGCGCCGCGGCATGTTCTCGGTCAGCAACGAGCGGCGGGGCACGGCCTACCGCTCGCGCATCGCGGACCCGGCCATGATCCTCGCGGGCAAGACCGGCACCAGCCAGGTGCGCCGGATCACGGAGGCCGAGCGGCGCACAGGCGTCTTTCGCAACGAGGACCTGCCGTGGAACCGGCGGGACCACGCGCTCTTCGTCGCCTATGCGCCCTACGACGCGCCGCGCTACGCCATCGCGACGATCGTGGAGCATGGCGGCGGCGGCTCGAAGGCCGCGGCACCGATCGCGCGCGACGTGATGATCCGCGCGCTCTACGGCCCCAACCCGCCGCTCGACGCCTGGCCCACGGCGATGCACGACGAGATCCGGGAGCGGCGGCGCCTCGGCGTCGACAGCGCGTCCGTCCAGCGGAGCCGCGCATGACGGCCCGGCTTTCATCTTTCCCCAAGAACGCCCGCCGGAGGCGCACGGTCCTGCCGGGAGGTGCCGCATGATCTATTGGGAGCAGATGAATGCGAAGCCGGTGCCGACCGGCCCCGCGAAGCTGTTGCACCTGCACTGGCCGCTGATCCTGCTGATCTGCGCGGTCTGTGCGACGGGCTTCCTGATGCTGTATTCGGTGGCGGGCGGCACGCTGGATACCTGGGCGAAGCCGCAGATGATGCGCTTCGGCCTCGGGCTCGCGGTGCTGTTCGTGGTCGCGATGGTCCATATCGACTTCTGGAAGAGGATCGCGCCCCTCGCCTATCTCGGCGGGCTGGGCCTGCTGGTCGCGGTTGAGTTCGTCGGCGTCGTCGGCATGGGCGCGCAGCGCTGGATCGATATCGGGCCGCTGCGCCTGCAGCCGTCGGAGGTCATGAAGGTCACGCTGGTGATGATGCTGGCCGCCTACTATGCGTGGCTGCCGCCCGAGAAGGTGTCGCGCCCGCTCTGGGTCGCGGTGCCTCTGATCCTGACGGCCGTGCCCGTGGCGCTGGTGCTCAAGCAGCCGGACCTCGGCACATCCATCCTGCTGCTGGCGGGCGCGGGGGTGGTCATGTTCCTCGCGGGCGTGAGCTGGTGGTATTTCGGCAGCGCCATCGCGGTGGTGGGCGGTACGGTCTGGGCGGTCTTCCATTCGCGCGGGACGGAATGGCAGCTTCTCAACGACTACCAGTACCGGCGCATCGACATTTTCCTCGACCCCACGCTCGATCCGATGGGGGCGGGCTATCACATCACGCAGGCGACGATCGCGATGGGGGCGGGCGGGATCTCGGGCCGCGGGTTCATGCAAGGAACGCAGTCGCGGCTCAACTTCCTGCCGGAAAAGCATACCGACTTCATCTTCACGTCGCTGGCCGAGCAGTTCGGGCTGATCGGGGGGCTGACGCTGTTGGGCCTCTACACCGCGATCATCCTCTTCTGTCTGCTGTCGGCCTTCGCCAACAAGGACAGGTTCGGGGCGCTGATGACGGGGGGGCTGGCGGCGACGTTCTTCTTCTTCTTCGCGGTCAACATGGCGATGGTGATGGGGCTGGCGCCGGTGGTCGGCGTGCCCCTGCCCCTTGTCAGCTATGGCGGCAGCGCCATGCTCGTGCTTCTCGGCGCGTTCGGCCTGGTGCAGAGCGCGCATGTCCACCGACCAAGAGGCGCCTACGGATGATCACGGTTCTCTTCTCCGCCCGCGAGGACATCTGGCCCAACTACGAAACTCGGTTGCCGGAGGCCCTCGCGGAGGAGGGGTTGACGGCCCGGGTGGTGCGGCAGGCCGATCCGGCGGAAGTCGACTGGATCGTCTATGCGCCCAATGGCGGCCTCACGGATTTCAGCCCGTTCACCAAGCTGAAGGGCGTGCAGAGCCTCTGGGCCGGGGTCGAGCAGATCGTGGGCAACCCCACGCTGAAGGTGCCGCTGGCCCGGATGGTCGATCCGGGGATGACCGAAGGCATGGTCGAGTGGGTGACGGGTCACGTGCTGCGCCACCACCTCGGCATGGATGCCGATATCAAGCGGACGGACGGACAGTGGGTGCGCCATGTCGCCCCGCTCGCGCGGGAGCGGAAGGTGGCGATGCTGGGGCTCGGCGCGCTGGGCACGGCCTGTGCCGAGGCGCTCGCCGGGCTGAACTTCGACGTGCGGGGCTGGAGCCGGTCGGAGAAGCAGGTGGACGGCGTGACCTGCCATCACGAGGACGAGGGACTCGCTGACGTGCTGCGCGAGGCTGAGATCGCGGTGCTGTTGCTGCCCGACACGCCCGCGACGACCAACCTGCTCGACGCCGTGCGGCTGGCGCTGATGCCCGAGGGGGCGGTCATCATCAATCCCGGCCGCGGGCCGCTCATCGACGATGAGGCGCTGCTGGAGGCGCTCGACGAGGGGCGGATCGGGCACGCGACGCTCGATGTCTTCCGGCAGGAGCCGCTGCCCGCCGGTCATCCGTTCTGGCACCACCCGCGCGTGACGGTGACGCCGCATATCGCGTCTGAGACCCGGCCGGTGACCGCCGTGCGCAGTGCCGCCGCGAACATCGCGCGGGCCGAGCGGGGCGAGGGCCTGCTGCACACCGTCGACTTCGGGCTGGGCTATTGAGCGAGGAGGAGATCGCGGCGGCGATCCTCGACCTCGCCGCGCGGCGGGAGAAGACGTTCTGCCCCTCGGAGGTCGCGCGCAACCTCTCAGACGACTGGCGGCCGCTGATGCCGGAGGTGCGGGCGGTCGCGGCCCGGCTGGCGGAGCAGGGGCAGATCGCGGTGACGCAGAAGGGTGCGCCGGTCGATGCCGAGCGGGCGCGCGGTCCGATCCGGCTGGCGCGCCCTCAGAACCGGGGGCGCGAGTAGGAGCCGTCGGGGTTCAGAACCAGCGATGCGTCGGGCGGCAGGTCGTATTCCACCTGCGGTGCGGTGATCGGGGTCGCAGGCCGGGCGAGTGGATCGTCGGCCTCCCCCTCGTCGGGCAGTGCCTCCAGCGTCGCCTCGATGTCGGCGAGCAGGTCCTCCGGCGTGTCCCCGGCCACCGCGGGGCGCGGGCCGTCGCCGAACATGTCCGGCCGCTTGCACGGGTTCCACTGGATGGCGCCCGTGACGGGCTCGGGCCGCGTCTCCCACTCCACGTTGCAGAAGATCTCGATCCACTCGGCCGGGATGGCGCTGATGTCCGCCCCCTCGGTCAGGTCAAAGGGCAGGTTGTCGTCGGTGAAGTCGCGCCGCGGCTCCGGCGGAGGCGGCGGCGCGGGCACGGTAACGATGCGCGGGGGCGGTGGCTCGCAGGCGGTGAGCGCGATCAGGGCGAGGACGGCGAGGCGTTTCATGAGGAACCTCCGATCGGGCCGCGCCGGCCGCCGGTCTGGGCCCGGTCGAGCAGCAGGTGGTCGAGGATCACGCAGGCCATCATCGCCTCGCCCACCGGCACGGCGCGGATGCCGACGCAGGGGTCGTGGCGGCCCTTGGTGACGACTTCGGTGGGCGTGCCGTCCTTGCGGATGGAGCGGCGGGGCGTGAGGATGGAGCTGGTCGGTTTCACCGCGAAGCGCACCACGATGTCCTGCCCGGTGGAGATGCCGCCGAGGATGCCGCCCGCGTGGTTCGAAGAATAGACGGGACCGTCCGGGCCCATGTCGATCTCGTCCGCGTTGGCCTCCCCGGTGAGGGCTGCGGCCGCCATCCCCTCGCCGATCTCCACGGCCTTCACGGCGTTGATGCTCATCATTGCGGCGGCGAGGTCGGTGTCGAGCTTTGCATAGACGGGGGCGCCGAGACCGACGGGCACGCCCTTGGCCACCACTTCGATTGCGGCGCCGACGGAGGAGTGGGCCTTGCGGATGCCGTCGAGGTAGTCGGCGTAGAGGGCCGCGGCCTCCGCATCCGGGGTCCAGAAGGGGTTGTTCTCCACCTCGTCCCAGTCGCGGCGCTGCGCCCTGTGCGGCCCCATCTGGACGAGACCGCCGGTGATGGTGAGGCCGGGGGCGAGGGATTTGAGGACCTCGCGGGCGATGCCGCCTGCGGCGACCCGGGCCGCTGTCTCACGGGCCGACGAGCGGCCGCCGCCTCGGTAGTCGCGGATGCCGTATTTCTGCCAGTAGGTGATGTCGGCGTGGCCGGGGCGGAAGGTCTCCGCGATGTCGCCGTAGTCCTTCGAGCGCTGGTCGGTGTTCTCGATCATCAGCTGGATCGGGGTGCCGGTGGTCTGTCCCTCGAAGACGCCCGAGAGGATGCGGACGGCGTCGGGCTCCCGCCGCTGGGTCTCGAACTTCGTCTTGCCGGGCTTGCGCTTGTCGAGCCAGTGCTGGAGCTGCGCCTCCTCCACCGGCACGCCGGGCGGGCAGCCGTCGACCGTGCAGCCGAGGGCGGGACCGTGGCTCTCCCCCCAGGTGGTGACGCGGAAGATGTGGCCGAAGCTGTTGAACATGCGCGCTCTCCATTGGCGTCCCGCGTCTTAGCGCGGCGGGCGGGGCAGTTCCAGTGCGGGGTGGGGGCGCGGTGGTTCGTGTCCACAAAACGTGCTGGTGCGATGACGGGAGGGTCGCGCCCGACCTGGAGGGTGGGTTGCTCGGAATGGTGGTGAACGACGCGGTGCGCTGCTTTCTCGTAGCGCCCGGCTGACAGGCCGGGCCGCGCCCGACCTCCCCCCGGAGGGCGCGTTGGCGATGCCGGCCGCGGAAGGGGCGACATCCATGCTTGAGGGCGCGGACCTATCAACACTCGCCGGAAAGCGCCCTCCAGGTCGGGCACGGCCCTCAACACTCCGAAGATCTATCCACCCCACACCCGCTCGCAGCAGACGAGCCAGTTGGCGTGGCAGATCTTCTCGATCAGCCGGTCGCCGTAGCCGTGCTGCTCCATCGCCTGCCGCAGGGCGTCGAGCCCGGCGGTGGAGCCGATCTCGGCCGGGATCACCGCGCCGTCGAAGTCGGAGCCGAGGCCGACATGGTCCTCGCCGGCCAGCTCGATCATGTGGTCGAGGTGGCGCACCATCCATTCGAGCGCGCCCTCCGCCCGCATCTGTCCGTCGGGCCGGAGGAAGGCGCCGGCGAAGTTGAGGCCCACCATGCCGCCGGTCTCCCCGATGGCGCGGAGCTGGGCGTCGCTCACGTTGCGGGCGTGGGGACAGATCGCGTGGGCATTCGAGTGGGTGGCGATCAGCGGTACGCCCGCCTCGCCCACATTCCAGAAGCCGCGCTCGGTCAGGTGGCTGGTGTCCACCATGATCCGCAGCTCGGCACAGCGCGCGACCAGGCTTTGGCCCGCCTCCGTCAGCCCCGGCCCGGTGTCGGCGGTGGAGGGATAGCGGAACGGCACGCCGTGGCCGAAGATCGTCTCGCGGCTCCACACGGGGCCGAGGCTGCGCAGGCCCGCCGCGTGCAGCACGTCGAGCGCGTCGAGGTCGGGGCCGATCGCCTCCGCCCCCTCCATGTGCATGACGGCGGCGAGCTGGCCGTCGGCCATGGCGGCACGGATCTCGGCGGCGCTGCGGCAGAGGCGCAGGTCGCCGCGGCGGTCGAGCTCCAGCAGCAGGGCCGCCTGATGGAGTGCGATGGGCAGCGCGTCGGCCTCCGCCACCATCTCGGCCAGCGGCAGGTCGTATTCGGGGCGGAGCATCTCCTCCATGTGGAAGGGTCCCGTGTCGGGGACGAAGATCGCGAAGAAGCCGCCCGCAAAGCCGCCCGACCGCGCCTTGGGCAGGTCCAGATGGCCCGGACCGCCGTGCCGGAACTGGCCGAGGGCGGGCCGTCCTCCGGCACGCATCAGCCGCAGCAGGCAATCGTTGTGGCCGTCGAAGATCGGGGGGCGAGGCATGGGCAGGTCTCCTTCCAGCGTCGGACGATAGCGTCGCAGGGGCGGAACGGCCACGCCGCCGTGCCGGTTGCTCGTGAAAGGAGGATCCGATGGCTGACGCGAAGAAGACCGATCCCGAGCTGTGGGAGACCGTCAAGGACGAGTACATGGAGAGCGGCAAGGGCGGCGAGCCCGGCCAGTGGTCGGCGCGCAAGGCCCAACTCGCCGTGCAGGAGTACAAGCGCCGCGGCGGCGGTTACGAGGACGATGGCCCGGATCAGGAGGAGACGGACCTTCACAAGTGGACCGAGGAGGATTGGGGCACCAAGTCCGGCGGCGAGTCGAACGAGACCGGCGAGCGCTACCTGCCCAAAAAGGTGCGGATGCTGCTGACCGAGGACGAGTACGCCCGCTCCACCCAGAAGAAGAAGGGCGGGGAGCAGCAGTTCGTCGATCAGCCGGACGACGTGAAGGAGAAGGTCGCGCATATCAAGGCGCACGGCCCGACCAAGGAGATGCTGATGGAGCGGGCACAGGACCTCGACATCACGGGGCGCTCCGACATGACGAAGGACGAATTGCTCGACGCGATCGAGGACGCGACCGATAAGAACGGCCGCGGCAAGGGCTCGAAGGTCGCGCTGGAGCAGAAGAGCAAGGACGATCTCTACGACATGGCGCAGGAGCGCGAGATCGACGGCCGCTCCGACATGAGCAAGGACGAGCTGGTGAGCGCGCTGGCCGATGACTGAGCTGGAGGACCTGACCGTCGACGCGCTCAAGGATCTCGGCCGGGTGCAGAAGGTCGAGGGGCACAACGACATGACCCGCGACGAGCTGTTGGAGGCGCTGAAAGGGCCCGTGGACTACTCCATCGCCAAGATGGCTCGGCCGCCCGCGCAAGGAGCTCTACGAGGCCGCGGGCGAGCGCGGCATCGAGGGGTGCAAGGACATGCGGAAATGAGAGCTGATCAAGGCGCTGGCCGGTCGCTGATGCGGCACTTTCGCCATTGCATTGATTAACGCGATGATGAGAACATAAAGCGAACATCTGGTGAGTCGGAGGCGGGAGGTTCGCATGGGCAGACGGGACGATGCAGGAGGCTCGGCGATCCTGACCCGGGCCGAGGAATATGCCGCGGCATTGGCGCGCGACCCGCTGGCCGACCCGCGGCACGTCACGCTCGCCGCGCCGAAACCGGCCCGGTCGCGGCGCGGACTGGGCCTGGTCGCAGCCGGTACGATCGCGATTATCGTTGGAATCGTGCTCTGGTAGGCGTAACGGAGGGCCATGAAGACGGTCTCCCTCCAGCAGGCGCAATCGCTTCCGATCTGGCGCCAGCCGATCGCGCTGCTCGTCGTGATGGCGGCGGCGATGCCGCTGGCGTTCTCGACCTGGAACGCGCTGCTGAACAACTTCGTCATCGAGGCGGCGGCGTTCGACGGCTCCGATATCGGATGGTTGCAGAGCGTGCGGGAGATCCCCGGCTTCCTTGCCGTCGGGGTGATCGCGATCATCATCTTTGTGCGCGAACAGGTGCTGGGCCTCGTCAGCCTCATCATGCTGGGCGTGGCGGTGGCGGTGACGGCGTATTTCCCGAGCTTTCAGGGGCTGCTCGCGACCACGCTGATCAGCTCGATCGGGTTTCACTACTACGAGACGGTGAACCAGTCGCTGCAACTCCAGTGGATCGATAAGGCGAAGGCGCCGCAGGTGCTGGGCTGGATCGTCGCCGTGGGCTCGGGCGCGTCGCTGCTCGCCTACGGGCTGCTCGTCGTGGGGTGGGAGCGGTTCGGCTGGTCCTACGAGGCGGTCTATCTCGCGGGCGGCGGGGCGACGGTGCTGCTCGCCATCATCTGCTTCCTGCTCTATCCGCAGTTCGAGAGCCCGAACCCGCAGACGAAGAAGATGGTGCTGCGCCGCCGCTACTGGCTCTACTACGCGCTGCAGTTCATGTCGGGCGCGCGGCGGCAGATCTTCGTCGTGTTCGCGGCCTTCATGATGGTGGAGCGCTTCGGGTTCGAGGTGCACGAGGTCACGGCGCTGTTCCTCGCCAACTACCTCGCCAACATGGTGTTCGCGCCGCTGATGGGCCGGTTCGTGCAGAACTACGGCGAGCGGCGGGCGCTGACGGTGGAGTATACCGGGCTGATCTGCATCTTCGTCGCCTACGGGGCGCTCTACTTCGCGGACTGGGGGGCGCTCGCCTGGGGCGTGGGAATTGCTGCGGGGCTCTACATCCTCGACCACCTGTTCTTTGCGCTGGCCTTCGCGCTGAAGACCTACTTCCAGAAGATCGCGGATCCGGCGGACATCGCGCCGACGGCCGCGGTGGCCTTCACCATCAACCACATCGCGGCCGTGTTCCTGCCTGCGGCGCTGGGCTACCTGTGGCTGACCACGCCGGCGGGTGTGTTCCTGCTCGCGGCGGGCTTTGCCAGCATCTCGCTGGTCCTGGCACTCCTGATCCCGCGGCATCCCGCGCCGGGGCGGGAGACGATCTTTGCCCTGCGGTTCACCGCCGCCCCGGCGGAGTGAACCTTTCCGCGGGACACCCGCATCCCTATCTCAGAACGAACTGAGGAGGAGTTCCATGTTCTTCACCCGCAAGAAGTCCGAGATGGTCGCCGTGACCGAGGCCCTGCCGGGCCGGGCCGAGACGATCCCGACCGCCGAGCATCACTTCGTGAACGGCCGCCCGCTGAAGGGCCCGTTTCCGGAGCATCTGGAGATCGCGATGTTCGGCATGGGCTGTTTCTGGGGTGTGGAGCGGATGTTCTGGGGGCTCGACGGCGTATGGATGACGGCTGTCGGCTATGCGGCGGGCTACACTCCGAACCCCACCTACCGTGAGGTCTGCACCGGGCAGACCGGCCACAACGAGGTGGTGCTGGTGCATTATGATCCCTCGGTGGTGTCGTTCGAGGACCTTCTCAAGGTCTTCTGGGAGGGGCACGATCCGACGCAGGGGATGCGGCAGGGCAACGATGTGGGCACGCAGTACCGCTCCGGCATCTATGTCTATGACGAGGAGCAGCGCGCGGCCGCCGAGCGGACGCGCGGCGAGTTCGCCGAGCGGCTGAAGGCGGCGGGCTTCGGTGCCGTGACGACCGAGATCCGGGACGCGCCGGAGTTCTACTATGGCGAGGACTACCACCAGCAGTACCTCGCGAAGAACCCGGGCGGCTATTGCGGCATCGGTGGAACGGGCGTGACCTGCCCGATCGGCACCGGCGCCTGACATCCTTCAGGGCAGCGCGCGGTGAAGCGCGAGCTGCCCGACGGTCCTTTTCCCACCAAGCGCATCGACGAAGGCGCGGAAGCCCGCGTCCCTCCCATCGGCGTTGATGATGCGGAGGGATGTCTGCGCGCGGGCGGTCAGGGCCGCGACGAGGCGCCGGGCGTGCCCGCGCCGGCGGTGGTCGGGGTGTACGGCGATCTGGGCGATTGTCGCGTTGGGTTTCAGGAGCGTTGCGAAGGCGGTGGGTGCGCGGTCCTGGCGGACGGCGAGGGTGATCGTCTGGGGCTCGATGCGGTGGACGGCGTGGCGATCGTTCTGCCAGGTTGGGTGCCAGTCCATGAGGTCGTCGGTCGGGATGTCGGTGAGGCGAACCTCATGGGTCCCTTCGCCAGTGCCCTCCATCATCGGCAGGGTGAAGCAGTCGAGGGCGTGGCTCTCCTCGAAGCCGAGCGCGCGGTAGAGGCGGCGCGCGCCGTGGTTCGTCTCGATCACCTCGCTGACCATGTGGCGGTAGCCTTGGGCGGCGAGGTCGCGCAGCACCTCCGTGCCTACGGCGCGGGAGAGGCCGCGGCCCCGCGCCTCGGGCACCGTTCCGGTCGAGAGCAGGTAGGCGGTGTCGGGGCGCCGTGGCTCGGTGCCGACCAGCCAGAAGGCGACGATGCGGCCATCCTCCTCGATCGCGTGGGAGCGGTCGGTGTCGTAGCCCCGTTGGCGCAGGAGGAACTCGAATGCCGTCGCGTCGAGCTGCATCGGCACGACGTAGTCGGAGAAGGCGGCGTTCATGGCGGTGCGCAGGTCTTCGGTGGACATCCCGGCGCAGGATCGGATCGGTGTCATGGCGGTGAGGCTAGCGGGCGAGCGGTAGTCCGCCAACGCTTGACCGCCCTCGCGCTGCACCCCATACCCCCGCGCAACCCGACCGGAGGCTTGCGCATGACCACCTGGACCGCCCTGACGACCCTGCCCGGCGAGGCGCCGGGGCTGGCGCTCGCCGAAGCCTTGGAAGGCCTCGACCCCGCCCCCACCGGTGTCGGCGTCTTCGAGGTCGAGGACGGCACGGGCCTGTGGGAGGTCGGCGGCTACTTCACCGAGAAGCCGGATGGCATCGCGCTGGCGCTGCTGGCGGCGGCACACGGCGCGCAGGACTTCGCGGTCTCGAAGCTCGATGACCGGGACTGGGTCGCGCAGGTTCGCCGGGAGCTCGCGCCGGTGGAGGCGGGGCGCTTCGTCGTCCATGGCTCCCATGACCGGGGGGCGGCGGGGCCGCATCGGGTCGCGCTGGAGATCGATGCCGCGATGGCCTTCGGCACCGGACACCACCAGACGACGCTCGGCTGCCTGCTGTCGCTCGACGCGCTGATCCGCGCGGGCTGGCGCGCGACGAACGTGGCGGATGTGGGGGCCGGGACCGGCGTGCTCGCCATGGCGGCGGCGAAGGTGTTTCCGGCGAGGGTCATCGCCTCCGACATCGATCCGGTGGCGACGGAGACGGCGCGGGCGAATATGCGTTGGAACGGGCTAGGCGACCGGGTGGCCTGCGTGACGGCGCCGGGCTTTCGCCATGCGCGGCTGCGCGCGGGCGCGCCTTACGATCTGGTGTTCGCCAACATCCTCGCCGGACCGCTGAGGCGGCTCGCACCGCAGATGGCGGCGCGTACGGCGCCGGGCAGCGTCATCATCCTGTCGGGGATCCTCAACCGGCAGGCCACGGGTGTCGAGCGGACCTATGCCGGCTGGGGTTTTCGGCGGATGCAGCGCCGGGTGATCGGTGAGTGGACCACCCTGACGCTGCGCCGGTGAGGCTCAGCGGCGGGCGAGCGCCCGGGCCACCGTCGGAATGTCACCTCGGATCAGGCCGATATCGGCGAGCTCGCGGTCGGTGAGCTTGTGGAGACCGTCCTCCGTCCGCACTTCGCGCGTCCACGTCGAGATGGCCGCGATCATGCGGAAGAAGAAGGAAGCGCCCCGGGGCGCGGCGAAGCTGTGATCCATCATTGCCATGGCAGGTCTCCGTTTCTCGACAATGCCGGGCTCGTCCGTCGAACCCTGAACGGCCATCTGGCCCGAGTCGCTTGGCCGCACAAGGGTGCTTCTGGGTTAACGGACATGATATTTTCGCATGTCTGACAGGGCGTTATGCCGTGGGCGCGCAGCTCGGTCGAAAACGGGAAAGTGGGTGTCGCAAACGACCGATGCGGCGAGGGGCTTGGAGGGCGTTCACGCTTCGTGCTAGTTGTTGAAAAAGACAACGGGACGGGCGGGCGAGCATGAGAATTCTGGGCATCGATCCCGGCCTGCGCCGGATGGGCTGGGGCGTGATCGACGTGGCGGGCAGCCGGATCTCCCACATCGCGAACGGCGTGTGCGAGGGGCGGGGCGAGGCGCTGGCCGACAGGCTGCTGGCGCTCTTCGACCAGCTCTCGGGCGTGCTGGCGGAGCAGCGGCCGGATTGCGCTGCCGTGGAGCATACCTTCGTCAACAAGGATGCCGCCGGGACCCTGAAGCTCGGGCAGGCGCGGGCGATCGCGTTGCTGGTGCCGGCACGGGCGGGGCTGGAGGTTGCGGAATACGCGCCCAACCAGGTGAAGAAGGTGGTTGTCGGCGTGGGGCACGCGGCGAAGGATCAGGTGGATCACATGGTGAAGCTCCAGTTTCCGGGGGTGAAGACGGCTGGACCGGACGCGACCGACGCGCTCGCCATTGCGCTCTGCCACGCGCACAACGCGCGCTTCGCCGGGCGGCTGGATGCGGCGATTGCGCGGGCCGAGGGCGCGGCATGATCGGTAAAGTCAGCGGGCGGCTCGACTACCGCATGGCCGATCACGTGCTGATCGAGGCGGCGGGCGTGGGCTATGTTGTCTATTGCTCCGAACGGACACTGGCGCAGATGCCGGCGGAGGGGGCATCTGTGGCGCTCTACACCGAGATGGTGGTGCGGGAGGATCTGATGCAGCTCTATGGCTTCCTGACCTTGGCGGAGAAGGAGTGGCACCGGCTGCTCACCTCCGTGCAGGGCGTGGGGGCGAAGGCGGCGCTCGCGATCCTCGGCACGCTGGGGCCGGAGGGAACGAGCCGGGCGATCGCGCTCGGTGACGTCTCGGCGGTGCGGGCCGCACCGGGGATCGGGCCGAAGATCGCGGCGCGGGTGGTCAACGAGTTGCAGGACAAGGCGCCTGCGGTGATGGCGCTGGGTGCGAGCGGCGCGCGACAGGCCATGGCCGCCGAACCGGCGGCTGCTCCGGCTGCGCCGGAGCCTGCGGCTGCGCCGCAGATGGCTCCTCCCCTGGCATCGGACGGGGTCGCCCGTGCCGACGCCCTCTCCGCCCTCGTCAATCTCGGCTACGCTCACGGCGAAGCGGCTGCCGCGGTTGCTGCAGCCGAAGGAGAGGATGCCTCCACCCTCATCAAGGCCGCGCTGAAGGCGCTGGCCCCGGCGGGCTGAGATGACCGATCCCATTCCCATGACGCCGGCCGAGCAGCCCGAGGATCAGGATCGGGCGTTGCGGCCGCAGAGCCTCGACGATTTCACGGGGCAGGCGGAGGCGCGGGCGAACCTGCGGGTGTTCATCGAGAGTGCGCGGCGGCGGGGCGAGGCGATGGATCACACACTCTTCTACGGGCCGCCGGGGCTGGGGAAGACGACGCTGGCGCAGATCGTCTCCCGCGAGCTGGGGGTGAACTTCCGCATGACCTCCGGCCCTGTATTGGCGAAGGCGGGGGATCTCGCGGCGATCCTGACCAATCTCGACGCGCGCGACGTGCTCTTCATCGACGAGATCCACCGGCTGAACCCTGCGGTGGAGGAGGTGCTCTATCCCGCAATGGAGGATTTCGAGCTCGACCTCGTGATCGGGGAGGGACCGGCGGCACGGACGGTGCGGATCGACCTGCAACCCTTCACGCTGGTCGGGGCGACGACGCGGTTGGGGCTGCTGACGACGCCGCTGCGCGACCGGTTCGGCATCCCGACGCGGCTGGAGTTCTACACGGTGAACGAGCTTGTCAGCATCGTGGAGCGCGGCGCGCGGCTGATGGGCGCCGCGCCCACGCCCGATGGCGCGCGGGAGATCGCGCGGCGGGCGCGGGGCACGCCGCGGATCGCGGGGCGGCTCCTGCGCCGGGTCGTGGATTTCGCGGTGGTCGAGGGCGACGGGACGGTGACGCGGGAGCTCGCGGACCGGGCGCTGACGCGGCTTGGTGTCGACGATCTGGGGCTCGACGGCGCGGACCGGCGGTACCTGCGTTTGCTGGCGGAGAACTACGGCGGCGGCCCGGTCGGGGTGGAGACCATCGCGGCGGCGCTGAGCGAGGCGCGGGATGCGATCGAGGAGGTGATCGAACCGTTCCTGCTGCAACAGGGCCTGATCGCGCGCACGCCGCGGGGGCGGATGCTGGCGCACAAGGCCTGGACGCATCTGGGCCTTGCGCCGCCGCGCGCGCCGGGCCAGACGGACCTCTTCGACGACTGACGGGCCCGAAGGGCGTATTTGACGAGAGTGATGATGCAGGTCGAGAAGCTGTTCACCCGCTCCGACGGCTCCTACGTGTTCGCGCGCTGGAACCGGCCGATCGCGCCCGTGGTCTTCGGCGTCGAGGACGGGACCATCGCCACGGTGAAGGGTGCGATGGAGGCGGTCGTCGCCCTGGCAGGCCACCGGATGGCGGAGACCGATCCGGAGCTGGGTGCCAACTTCATGTGGTTCTTCATCCGCGACTGGGCGGAGCTGACGGCGACGCCGCATCTCGACCGGCTGATCCCGGATCTCGCCGAACTGGTCGGGCGGCTGGAGGCCGCGGAGGCGAACCAGTACCGGATCTTCCGCTTTGATCCCGAGGGCGGGATCCGCGCGTGCTTCGTTTTCCTCAGGATGGATTCGCATCTCGCGGACGTCGCGGCGGATACGCTGGCGCTGGGGCAGGTGGTGCAATCGATGCTCCTGTGGTCGGACGAGGCGTTTCTGGGCACGTCTCCCCTCGCCGTGATGAGCGACGGCGGCGCGCCGGTCCTGCGGCCGGAGATCGCCGATGTGATCCGGGCCGCCTACGACCCTGTGATGCCTGCGGCGGCCATCGATCCGAGCCATGCGCTGCGGCTCGCTGCACGGATCAACGCGGGTCCGTTGCACTCCTGAGAGCGATGGCCCATCGTCGCGGCGGGCAGAGGGGAGCGGCCATGGCCTACACCACCACGATCCGGGTCTATTATGAGGACACCGACATGGCCGGTGTCGTCTACTATGCCAACTATCTGAAATTCCTGGAGCGGGGACGCTCGGACGCGGTGCGGGACGCGGGGATCAGCCAGCTCGACATGCGCAATGCGGGCCTCGTCTTCGTCGTGCGGCGGGTGGAGGCGGATTATCACCGGCCCGCGCGCTTCGACGATGTGCTCACGGTGGAGACCGGGCTGGAGGATATGCGTGGCGCACGGTTCACGATGCCGCAGAGAGTGCTGCGCGGGAACGATCTGATCTTGACCGCGCGCATCGACTGCGCCGTCATGACGGTGGATGGCAGGCCGGCGCGCCTTCCGGCGGAGGTCCGCCACAAACTTGCCGAACTCCTGCTGTAGCGCAGACACGCGATATTTACGTCTCGTACCGGTCAACCTGCACTTGCAAATCTGGTACGATACCGGAAAAACCAATGACAAAGACGTGCCGGATCCAACCGGCGCTGTTTTATGAGGCGGCAGACATGGAAGCAGAAGTACTCGGCGCGGCGAGCCAGGTGGATTTTTCGCTGTACGCATTGTTCATGCGGGCGACGATCACCGTGAAGATCGTGATGATCATGCTGGTGCTCGCATCGGTCTGGTCCTGGGCGATCATCGTGGACCGGATGCTCACGTACCGGAAGGTGCGCGGCGCGGATTCGAATTTCGAGACGACGTTCTGGTCGGGCCAGATGCTCGACGACATCCACCGCAGCGTGGGTGAGAACCCGACGGTGCCGACGGAGGCGATCTTCGCCGCAGGCATGTCGGAGTGGGAGAAGGCGCAGGACGGCCAGGGCTTCATCGCCGGGGCGCAGCAGCGCATCGACCGGGCGATGAACGTCGTGATCGCGCGCGAGAGCGAGCGGCTGAACGCTGGTCTCGGCTGGCTGGCCTCGATCGGGGCGGTCTCGCCCTTCATCGGGCTCTTCGGCACGGTCTGGGGCATCAAGCACGCGTTCGAGGAGATCGCAATCCAGGGCTCGACCGACCTCGCCGTCGTCGCACCGGGCATCGCCGAGGCGCTGCTCGCCACCGCTCTCGGCCTGCTTGCGGCGATCCCGGCAGTGGTCTTCTACAACAAGCTGAGCCAGGACAGCGACCGGATCGCGGGCACGTTCGAGAACTTCGCCGACGAGTTCGCGATGATCCTGTCGCGGCAGCTCGAGCGGAAGGCGGCCTGAACCGATGGGCGCACAAACCATGCAGCGCTCCGGCGGCGGAGGACGGCGGCGCAGGCGCGGTCGCGCCGCGGCGATGAGCGAGATCAACGTCACGCCCTTCGTCGACGTGATGCTGGTGCTCCTGATCATCTTCATGGTGGCGGCGCCGCTTTTGTCCTCCGGCGTGCCGGTGGAGCTGCCGGAGACGGCGGCGGGCGCGCTGCCGCAGGACGATGAGCGGCCGCTGACGCTGAGCATCACCGATGACGGCGGGGTGGTGCTGCTCGACACGCCGATCGCGCGGGAGGAGCTGATCCCGCGGATGCGCGCCATCGCGGCCGAGCGGAGCTCGAACGCGGTGTTCCTGAGGGCGGATGGATCGATCCCTTACCAGGACGTGGCGCAGGTCATGGGTGCGCTGAACGGTGCGGGCTTCAACCAGATCAACCTTGTCACCAGTGCCGGTGGCCCGACGCTCGACGGCGCGTCGGCGCCGGCGGAGTGATCAGGGATGCGGCGCGCCTTTGCGATCTCGGCAGCGCTGCACGCGCTGTTCATCGCGCTGTCCTTCGGGCAGTTCGAGCTGTGGGAGGATGACGAGGAGCCCATCGTCGTCACTGCCGAGGTGACGCTGATAAGCGAGGCGGAGTTCGATGCCGCCGTCTCGGTCGCGCCGGAATTCGTGCCGTCGGAGATCGGGCTGATTGCGGCGCCGACGGCGCTCGACCTCGATGCGCTGCGGCCCGATGACGAGATGGAAGTCACGATCAACGACCTCGAAGGCCCCGACGATCCGTCCGAGGCGGACGCGGAGGCGGATCTGAGCGCCGTTCTCGTGCAGAACCAGGTAAGCGCGAATACGCAGACGGCGGCGCTGGCGCCGAACCTGCCGCAGAGCTTCGACATCGGGATCTCCACACCCAACGCGCAGCCGACCGAGCGGCGGCCGCAGCAGGCGCTGCGCCCGGCTTCGATGACGCGGCCCACGCCGCAGCGCCCGTCGCTGCGCATCGACACCACGCCCGCCGCCCCGCCGCCCGAGGATGCGGAGGAGGCCGACGAGCGGCAGGAGGAGATCGCCACCGGCGAGGAAGCCAATACCGAGGAGGAGGCGCAGGAGGCGACCGCCCCTGAGGAGGCCGCGACCGAGATCGTGCCCGAGATCGCCGAGGACCTGCCGGAGCCCGAGGAGACCCCGGCGCCGCTGGAGGACGACCTGCCCGAGACCGATGTGGCCGAGCAGGAGCCGCCCGCGCCGCTGACCTCCGCCCCGCCCCGCGCGCGTCCGCGGCCCGAGCCGGAAGAGGTCGAGGTTGCCGAAGCCGAGGAGGAGACCCCGGTCGAGGAAGAGCCCGTCGAGATCGCCGAGGAGCCGGAGCCCGAGCCTGCGGAAGAACCCGCAGAGGAGCCGGTGGCCGAAGAGCCCACGGAGCCGCAGGTGACCACCGCGGCATCCGCGGACGTGCCGACCGGCCCGCCGCTGGCCGAGAGTGCTATTGGCGCAATGGTCGAAGGGGTGAGCGACAACTGGACCCTCAGTTTTGAAGGAGTCGAGGACTGGGAGACCTTCATTGTTACGGTTCGTTTTGAGCTTGATCCGCGCGGCAATATAGTTGGCGACGTTGAGCCACTTGAGCCATCGTCACCAAGCGGTGGCTATAGCGTTGCATTTAGGCAGGCGCGTATTGCTGTCGTACAAAGCGCAAATCAAGGCGTGTTCCAACTGCCGCCGGAGAGCCATGGGCGCTGGCGGTTCGTTGAAATGACCTTCGACCCATCCCGGGGACTCACGGGAGGAGTCGGAGGCTGAGGCAATCTTCTGTTTTGGGGCATGAGCAGGTAGGATTTCGAAGATGTTGAGAAGAGCCGTTCTCTCTCTCGCGCTGGGTCTGCTGGCGGCGGGGCAGGTGTTCGCACAGGGCACGCAGGAACCGCTGCGCGTCACCATCGACCGCGGGATCGTGGAGCCGGTGCCGCTGGCCGCACCCGACTTCGCCGCGCGCGACGCCAGTGCCGGGCAGTTCGCGAGTCAGATCACCGACGTGGTCATGGCCGATCTGGTCAATACGGGGCTGTTCCGCGAGATTTCGTCCGAAGCGTTCATCAGCCGCAACCTCGGCGTGGACACCCAGCCGATCTTCGCCGACTGGCAGGTCATCAACGCGCAAGGTTTGATCGCGGGCTCGGTCTCCATCGCGCCGGACGGGCGTCTGGCGGTGGAGATGCGCCTCTGGGACGTGTTCGGCGCCGCGGAGATCGGCGACGGCGTGGTCTTCACCACCGATCCGGACAACTGGCGGCGCGCGGCGCACAAGGTGGCGGACGTGGTCTATTCCCGCCTGACCGGCGAGGCGCCGTACTTCGACAGCGAGGTCGTCTTCGTCGATGAGACCGGGCCGAAGGGCGAGCGCGTCAAGCGCATCGGCGTCATGGATCAGGACGGCGCGAACGTGCGCTACCTGACCAGCGGCTCCGATCTGGTGCTGGCGCCGCGCTTCTCTCCCAATGGGGACGCGGTGATCTACACCAGCTACGCGACGGGCTTCCCGCAGGTCTACCTCATCAACCTCGTGACCGGTACGCGGACGGAGCTGGGTGCGGTGGACGGGATGACCTTCGCGCCGCGCTTCTCCCCCGACGGGAGCCGGGTGATCCTGAGCCAGACCTCGGGTGCCAACACCGACATCTACACCATCGACCTCGCCAGCCGTTCGCGGCAGCGGCTGACGCGCAGCCCCGCGATCGAGACGGCGCCGTCGTATTCGCCGGATGGCAGCCAGGTGGTGTTCGAGAGCGATCAGGGCGGCAGCCAGCAGCTCTACATCATGAGCGCGTCGGGCGGGCCGGGGCAGCGGATCAGCTTCGGCCGCGGCACCTATGGCACCCCGGTCTGGAGCCCGCGGGGCGACAAGATCGCGTTCACCAAGCAGGTGGACGGCCGCTTCCATGTCGGCGTGATGAACGTGGACGGGTCGAACGAGCAGCTTTTGACGGCCTCCTATCTCGACGAGGGGCCGACCTGGTCGCCGAACGGGCGCGTGCTGATGTTCTTCCGCGAGACGCCGGGGCCGTTGGGGGCGGCCTCGCTGGTGTCGGTCGACGTGACCGGCCGCAACCTGAGATACGTTCCCACCCCCGGCGGGGCGTCCGACCCGAGCTGGTCGCCGCTGCGCGACGACTGAGGAACGAAGACCTCCGCCCCGGCCCCCCGGGGCGGCAACGACCGAACCAGAGGACCGAAAAGGGACAGAAACCATGGCTCCGATGAAGTATCTCCTCGCCGCGGCGCTTGCCGTATCCCTGGCCGCGTGCACCACCACGGCCGATCAGAACGCGGGTTCCGCCACGGGTGCGGGTGCCGGCGGCATCGGCGCGGGCGGTGCCGGTGCGGTGGATCAGGGCTCGCTCGCCTATTTCACCACGACGGTCGGCGACCGGGTGTTCTTCCAGACCGATTCCAGCTCGCTCGACAGCGCGGCGCAGCAGACGCTCACCCGCCAGGCGCAGTGGCTGCAGCAGTATCCCGACCGGACGCTTGTCATCGAGGGCCACGCGGATGAGCGCGGCACGCGAGAGTACAACCTCGCCCTCGGTGCGCGCCGGGCGCAGGCCGCCTACGACTTCTTGGTGACCCAGGGCATCGACGCGGGCCGCATGAGCACCGTGAGCTACGGCAAGGAGCGTCCGGCCGAGCTTTGCTCCGATCCGACCTGCTGGCAGCAGAACCGCCGCGCCGTGACGGTGGTGGCCGGCGGCCTGACGGGTTAAGTCCCGTGTTGCGGGGGCGGCAGCGCCCCCGCCCAACAAGACTGGCGGAGGCGCAACTCATGCTGAGACACCTGGTTCTGATCCTGACCCTCGGCCTTGCGCCCCTGACCGCCACCGCCCAGGACGCGACACCCCCTCCTGCCGCCCCCGCCGATCCGCTGGCGGACGTGCTGTCGGGGCAGGAGACGCCACCGACGACGCTGGAGGATCTGCGGCTGACGCTGCAGCGCCTCGACGAGGATCTGCAGGGCATCCGCCAGCAGCTCGTCAGCACCGGGCAGGTCGAGCCGGGCGTGCCGTTCGACACGACGACGCTCAACCGGCTCGACGCCATCGAAGGCCGCATCCGGGAGCTGACGGGCCGTGTGGAGGAGTTGCAGTTCGACGTGCGACGGATCGCCGAGGATGGCGGGCGGCGCGTGGCCGATCTCGACTTCCGCCTGACGGAGCTGGAGGGGGGCGACACGAGCTATGTCGCCCCGGCCTCCGATCTCGGCGGCGGCACGTCGGGCGGCGGTGGTACCGGAAGTTCGCCCGAGCCGCAGGTCGCGCTGACCGAGCGCGCGGCCTTCGACGCTGCGAAGGCGCGGTACGATGCGGGTGACAACGCGCTCGCCGTCTCGGGCTTCGAAACCTTCCTCGAAACCTTTCCCGGTGGTCCGTTGACCTCGGAAGCGCGGTTCTGGCTGGGCGAGGCGCATGTGAAGGAGGGCGACAACCGGGAGGCGGCGCTGAACTTCCTGAACGCCTTTTCCGGGTCGCCGAATTCGGAGGTCGCGCCCGAGGCGCTGCGGCGGCTGGCCGACACGCTCGGCAGCATCGGGCAGGTGACGGAGGCGTGCCTGACCTATGACGAGGCGCTGACCCGCTTCGCCGGACAGGGCGAGGAATACACGACCTCCATCCTCAACGCGAAGCAGTCCCTCTCCTGCCCCTGAGCGCGATGCTCGACCCGCAGGTGATGGCCGCGGCGGCGCCGGGGCCGCTGGGCGTCGCGGTGTCGGGGGGCGGCGACAGCATGGCGCTGCTGGTGCTGGTTCACGAATGGGCGGCGGCGCGGGGCATCGCGATGCAGGCCGCCACCGTGGATCACGGCGTTCGGGCGGAGAGCGCGGGGGAGGCGGCGCAGGTCGCTGCGTTCTGTGCCGGGCTGAGCGTTCCTCACGCGACTTTGACGTGGGAGCGCAATGGAGCGGGAGGCAACCTTCAAGCTGATGCCCGCGCGGCGCGGCGGGCGCTGCTGGCTGCATGGGCGGTGAGGAACGGGTTGGGGTCCGTGCTGCTGGGCCACACGCGAGATGACGTGGCCGAGACCTTCCTGATGCGGCTCGCGCGTGGCTCCGGCGTCGACGGCCTCGCCGCGATGGCGGACCGGTGGGAGGAGGGGCGCCGCGTGTGGCTACGGCCGCTCCTCGGTGTTCGGCGCGCGGCCTTGCGGGAGATGCTGGCGATGCGGGGCATCGCCTGGATCGAGGATCCGAGCAATGCCGACCCACGCTTCGAGCGCGCCCGGATGCGCGCGGCGCTGCCGGCGCTCGCCGATCTGGGGCTGGGGGTCGAGCGGCTGGCGGAAACGGCGGACGCGCTCGCGCGGGCGCGGCGTGCGCTGGAGCGCGATGTGGCGGGGGCCGCGCGGGCCTGCATCAGCGAGCGTCCGACGGGGGAGATCCTGATCTCCGCTCCGGCGCTGGAGAGGCTTCCCGAGGAGATCCGGCTGCGCCTCGTCTCCGCCCTGCTGCTGCATGTCGGCGGCGAGGACTACCCGCCCCGGCTGGACGGGCTCGCGCGCCTGATCGACCGTGCCGATGCCGGCGAGGCCGGGACGCTCGCCGGTTGCGTGCTGCGCCCCCGCGGACCGGTGTGGCGCCTGCGGCGGGAGCCCGATGCCGTGCCATCGCCCGAAGCGCTCACCGGAGCGACGCTCTGGGACGGTCGCTGGCGCATCGCGACGGACCTCGAAGGGATGACCGTCGGTGCCCTCGGCCCCTTCGCGGACCGCGGCGACGTGCCGGACGAGGTCGCCCGGACGCTGCCTGCGGTCCGGCGGGATGGGCGGATTGTCGCCTCGCCGCTGCATCCCGTGCAACAGGACGTCCGGATCCGGTTGAGACACTTCGCCCCGAGGGTCGCGTCGCATTGAACGCAGGCACGGTGGGGCCTATGTTGCGACGAAAGCATTCACGGGACGCGACGGCCTCATTCCGCGTCCGTCATGGGAGCATCTTCAGTGGGTAACAGCAAAAATCTGGCGTTCTGGCTGGTTCTCTTCGTATTGGTGCTCGCGCTGTTCCAGCTCTTCGAAAGCGGTTCCTCGACTGCGCGGTCCACGACGCAGAGCTACTCCGACTTCGTGGAGGCGGTCGAGGATGGCCGTGTCCGCTCAGTCACGATCGATGGCGAACGTGTGACCTACACGACCGAAAGCGCGCAGTTCCGCACGATCCGCCCGATCGACGACAGCGAGGTCTACACCCTGCTGCGCGAGAACGACGTCGAGGTGCAGGCAGAGCCGCAGCAGCAGACGGGCCTTTTGGCCGCGATCCTCCCGTTCCTCCCCTTCCTGCTGCTCATCGGCGTCTGGATCTTCTTCATGAACCGGATGCAGGGCGGCGGCCGCGGTGGTGCGATGGGCTTCGGCAAGTCGAAGGCGAAGCTGCTGACCGAGAAATCGGGCCGCGTGACCTTCGACGATGTCGCGGGCATCGACGAGGCGAAGGAGGAGCTTGAGGAGATCGTCGAGTTCCTGCGCGATCCGCAGAAATTCTCCCGCCTCGGCGGCAAGATCCCGAAGGGCGCGCTGCTGGTCGGCCCGCCGGGCACCGGTAAGACACTGCTCGCACGCGCGATTGCGGGCGAGGCGGGTGTGCCGTTCTTCACCATCTCCGGTTCCGACTTCGTGGAGATGTTCGTGGGTGTCGGTGCATCCCGCGTGCGCGATATGTTCGAGCAGGCGAAGAAGAACGCCCCCTGCATCGTCTTCATCGACGAGATCGACGCGGTAGGTCGCCATCGGGGCGCGGGCTACGGCGGCGGCAACGACGAGCGGGAGCAGACGCTCAACCAGCTCCTCGTCGAGATGGACGGGTTCGAGGCGAACGAGGGCGTGATCCTGATCGCCGCCACCAACCGGCCCGACGTGCTCGATCCCGCGCTGCTGCGCCCCGGCCGCTTCGACCGGCAGGTGCAGGTGCCGAACCCCGACATCAAGGGGCGCCAGCGGATCCTCGAGGTGCATGCCCGCAAGGTGCCTCTGGGCCCCGACGTGGACCTGCGGGTGATCGCGCGCGGCACGCCCGGCTTCTCCGGCGCGGACCTCGCCAACCTCGTGAACGAGAGCGCGCTGATGGCCGCGCGGACCGGCAAGCGGTTCGTCACGATGGAGGATTTCGAGAACGCGAAGGACAAGGTGATGATGGGGGCGGAGCGCCGCTCCATGGTCATGTCCGACGACGAGAAGAAGCTGACGGCCTACCACGAGGCGGGCCATGCCATCGTCGGCCTCAACGTTCCGCAGCACGACCCGATCCACAAGGCGACGATCATTCCGCGCGGTCGTGCGCTCGGCCTCGTGCTCAGCCTGCCGGAGCGCGACCAGCTTTCCGTCACGCAGACGAAGTACAAGTCGAAGATCGCGATGGCGATGGGCGGCAAGGTGGCAGAGGAGCTGATCTTCGGGCCGGAAAACGTGACCTCCGGCGCTTCGTCCGACATCCAGCAGGTGACGCGGATCGCGCGGGCCATGGTGACGCAGTTCGGCATGTCGCCGGAGCTCGGCAACATCAACTACTCGAATGAGCAGGAGACGTATCTGGGCACCCAGGGCAACGGCATGTCCGCCTCGCCCGAGATGCAGGCGGTGATCGACGAGGAGGTGCGCAAGCTGGTGGATGAGGGCTACGAGGCCGCCAAGCGCATCCTGACCGAGAAGGCCGACGATCTGGAACGGCTGGCGCAGGGTCTGCTGGAGTACGAGACCCTGACCGGCAACGAGATCACCAAGGTCATCAACGGCGAGCCGCTCAACCGCGGCAACGATGACGATACGCCGGACACGGGCGGCAAGCCGTCCATCACCGCGATCCCCAAGGTCGGCAAGAACCGGCCCGAGGGCGACGGTGCCGGTGATCCGGAGCCGCAGCCGACCTGATGGCGATCGCCGACGCCGAACACGACTGGGACGCCGGAACCTATGACAGGTTCCGGCGTCTGCGTCTGCGCCCGGCCATTCATCTGCTGAGCGACGTGCCCCGGGATCTTCCGCCCGGAACGGTCGTGGATCTTGGCTGCGGCACCGGGGCTGTCGGCCCGCTGCTGCGTAAGCGCTTCCGGGAGCGGCGGCTGGTCGGGCTCGACGGCTCGGCCGAGATGCTGGCACGGGTCGGGGACGGGATCTACGATATGCTCGGCGAGGCGGACATCGCGGGCTGGCGACCGGAGGTGCCGCCGGCGCTGATCTTCTCCAACGCGGTGCTGCACTGGTTGCCGGATCACGCGACGCTGTTCCCGCGGCTTGCCGGGCTTCTGGCGCCGGGTGGCGTGCTCGCCGTGCAGATGCCGCGGCAGTTCGGAGCGCCGTCGCATCGGCTGATCCACGAGACGGCGGCACAGCTGTTCCCCGACCGGTTCACGCCGCGGCGGGAGCCGCCCGTCGCCTCGCCCGAGGTGCTACAGGGGATCCTCGCACCGCTCGGCGACGTCTCGGTCTGGGAAAGCGAGTACCTGCAGAAGCTCGACGCGACGGAGGATGGGAGCCACCCCGTGCGCGCCTTCACCCGCTCCACCGCCGCGCGACCCGTGCTGTCGAAGCTCGATGCCGCGGAGCAGGAGCGCTTTTTCACCGCATACGATGCAGCGCTGACCGAGGCCTATCCCGCGGCGCCCGATGGCCACGTGCTGATGCCCTTCCGCCGGCAGTTCGCCGTCCTGACCGTCTGAGGATCCCTTCTTGCCTGTCCTGCAATCCACCGAAATCACCGGTCGCGTGACCTGGCTGGGCCTCGTCGCCGACCGGAACGAGAGCCTGTGCTCCGCCCCTGTCGACCGGGTCGAGGCGACGTTCGACGGCCTGGAGGGGGAGTACCATTCCGGCCTGATCCGCGAGAGCTGCGCGCGGGTGCGCACGCAGTACGCCGTTGGCACGCCGATCCGGAACACGCGGCAGGTCTCGCTGTTGTCGGTAGAGGAGCTGGCGGCGACCGGTGCGGCGCTGGAGCTCGACGACCTGCCGCCCGAGTGGGTCGGGGCGAACGTCCTGATCGAGGGGATCCCGGACTTCTCCCAGCTTCCGCCATCCTCCCGCCTGATCTTCGACCGGGGCGCGAGCGTCGTGATCGACATGGAGAATGCGCCCTGCCAGTGGCCCGCGCAGGAGATCGAACGCCGGCGGCCCGGCCACGGCAAGGGCTACAAACCGGCCGCCAAGGGCCGCCGCGGCGTGACGGGCTGGGTCGAGGCGGAGGGGATGATCCTGCTCGGCGACGAGGTCCGGCTGCACGTCCCGCCGCAACGCCTCTATCCCCACATCTGACCGCCACTTTCCGATCGGAGACGCCATGTGCGCCATTCGGTCGCGCGCAGTGCGGATTTCGTCGCAAACCCGCGCTCGGGCCCCTTGCGGCTCCGCTTGAGTGCGCGAGACAACGACGCACGCCCCGCACGAGGACAGGACCCATCATGGCGCACAACACCGATATCGAGATCGCCCGCGAAGCCCAGAAGAAGCCGATCCAGGAGATCGGCGACGGTCTGGGCATCCCGTCCGAGCACCTGCTGCCCTTCGGACATGACAAGGCGAAGGTGTCCGCCGAGTTCATCGCCGGATTGAACGGGCGCGAAAACGGCAAGCTGATCCTCGTGACCGCCATCAATCCGACGCCGGCAGGCGAGGGGAAGACGACGACGACTGTGGGCCTCGGCGATGGGCTGAATGCGATCGGCAAGAAGGCGGCAATCTGCATCCGGGAGGCGTCGCTCGGCCCCTGTTTCGGCATGAAGGGCGGGGCTGCGGGCGGCGGCTATGCGCAGGTGGTGCCGATGGAGGAGATGAACCTCCATTTCACCGGTGATTTCCACGCGATCACCAGTGCGCACAACCTGCTGAGCGCCATGATCGACAACCACATCTACTGGGGCAACGCGTTGGAGATCGACCAGCGCCGCGTGGTCTGGCGCCGGGTGATGGACATGAATGACCGGGCGCTGCGCGACGTGGTGACCTCGCTGGGCGGCGTGGCCAATGGCTTTCCGCGGCAGGCGGGCTTCGACATCACGGTGGCCTCCGAGGTCATGGCGATCGTGTGCCTCGCGACGGATCTCGCCGATCTGCAGAAGCGTCTGGGCGACATCATCGTGGCCTATCGCCGCGACAGGACGCCGATCTACTGCCGCGACCTGAAGGCGGATGGGGCGATGACGGTGCTGCTGCAACAGGCGATGCAGCCCAATCTCGTGCAGACGCTGGAGAACAACCCCGCCTTCGTCCATGGCGGACCGTTCGCGAATATCGCGCATGGCTGCAACTCGGTGGTCGCGACGACGACGGCGCTGAAGCTCGCGGACTATGTGGTGACGGAGGCCGGGTTCGGCGCGGATCTGGGTGCCGAGAAGTTCATGAACATCAAGTGCCGCAAGGCGGGCCTCGCACCCTCCTGCGTCGTGGTCGTCGCCACCGTGCGGGCGATGAAGATGAACGGCGGCGTGGCGAAGGCCGATCTGGGCGCGGAGAACGTGGAGGCCGTGGAGGCGGGCTGTGCGAACCTGGGCCGCCATATCGGCAACGTGAAGAGCTTCGGCGTGCCGGTGGTCGTCGCCATCAACCACTTCGTCTCCGACACCGATGCGGAGGTGCAGGCAGTGAAGGACTACGTGGAGACGCAAGGCTCCGAGGCGATCCTCTGCAAGCACTGGGCGAAGGGGTCGGAGGGGATCACGGAACTCGCGACCCGTGTCGCCGAGATCGCCGATGCGGACGTGTCGAACTTCGCCCCGCTCTACCGCGACGACCTGCCTCTCTTCGAGAAGATCGAGACAATCGCCAAGCGCATCTACCGTGCCGATGAGGTCTTGGCCGACAAGAAGATCCGGGACCAGCTTCGTGATTGGGAGGCGGCGGGCTATGGCGACCTGCCGATCTGCATGGCCAAGACGCAGTATTCCTTCTCCACCGATCCGAACCTGCGCGGCGCGCCCACCGGCCATTCGGTGCCGGTGCGCGAGGTGCGGCTGAGCGCGGGCGCGGGCTTCATCGTGGTCATCTGCGGGGAGATCATGACGATGCCCGGTCTGCCGCGGGTCCCCTCGGCGGAGCAGATCATGCTCAACGAGGCTGGACAGATCGAGGGGCTGTTCTAGAAGGGGGCTCCGCCCCCGCGCCTCCGGCGCTCCCCCGGGATATATGGACAGAGAAGAAGGGCGCCATGGCTGCTGAGATCATCGACGGGAAGGCCTTCGCGGCCGATGTGCGGGCGCGTGTGGCGACCCATGTGGCCGAGTTGAAGGGGCGGGGGATCACACCGGGGCTCGCCGTCGTGCTGGTCGGCGAGGATCCCGCCAGCGAAGTCTATGTCGCGCACAAGCATCGCGCGACGGTGGAGGTCGGCATGGCCTCCTTCGAGCACAAGCTGCCCGCCGATACGTCGGAGGCGGATCTCTTCGCGCTGATCGACCAGCTGAATGCGGATCCGGCGGTCCACGGCATCCTGTGCCAGTTCCCGGTCCCGGAGCATCTGAGCGAGCGGCGGACCGTCGCGCGCATCAATCCGGCCAAGGATGTGGATGGGCTCAGCGTGACCAATGCCGGGCTGCTGGCGACCGGGGAGCGGGCGCTGGTGAGCTGCACGCCGCTCGGCTGCCTGATGCTGCTTCGCGACCGGCTCGGCGACCTGTCGGGGAAGGAAGCCGTAGTCGTTGGCCGCTCGAACCTCTTCGGAAAGCCGATGGCGCAGTTGCTGCTGCAGGAGAACTGCACGGTGACGATGGCGCATTCGCGGACGCGGGACCTGCCGGAGGTCTGCCGGCGGGCCGATATACTCGTGGCTGCCGTAGGGCGGGCGGAGATGGTGCGGGGCGACTGGGTGAAGCCGGGTGCCACCGTGATCGACGTGGGCATCACCCGCGAACCGCATCCCGAAAAGCCGGGCAAGACGCGCCTGATCGGCGACGTGCATTTCGAGAGTGCGGCGGAGGTCGCGGCGGCGATCACGCCGGTGCCGGGCGGTGTCGGGCCGATGACCATCGCCTGCCTGCTCGCCAATACGCTGACGGCCTGCTGCCGCGCGCATGGTCTGCCGGAGCCGGAGGGGCTGACGGTCTGAAGCGCGGTCGTGGTTGGGCTCGACCCGGCCATCCGCTGCATCGGGATATCCCCGGGTCGGGCCCGAGGATGACGGCCTGTTCAGCCGTCCACGATCATCATGGTGCCGAGCAAGGTGGCAACGGCGCGGCCCGCCTCGTTCTCCACATCCGCGCGGACGACGGAGATGCGGCGGCCGGGTTTCTCGACTTGGCCGTTGGCAATCAGGCGTTCGCCCTGCGCGGGGCTCAGCAGGTTGATCTTCATCTCGATGGTCAGCACGCCCTTGCCGGGTTCGAGCAGGGTCTGCGCCGCGAACCCTCCTGCACTGTCGCCGAGGGCGAAGCTCAGGCCTGCATGGCCGTAACCGTGCTGCTGCGAGGTCGCCTCCGTGATCGGCGCGGCGATCACGACACGGCCCGGCCCCATGTCGAGCACTTCGGCACCGAAGGAGCGCAGGAGGCCCTGCCGCTCGAACCCGGCCAGGGCGGCTGCGCGCCAGTCGGGATCGCGCGGCGTCACGCGCAGAGGTCCAGCGGGATATCGTGCTGTGGTGCGCGGGTCAGGCGCACGGTGGCATCGGCGGCGACGAGGCCACGGATGGCGGGAGAGGAGACCTTCAGCCCGCCGGTATAGGCGCCGAAGGCCGGCAGGATCAGCCGTTGGGCGTCGCGCACGAAGCAGGCAGAGGTCATGCGCTTGCCGCGCAGCGTCAGGCTCGCCTTCGGGTGGTAGTGGCCCGAGACCTCGCCCGCCGTCTCCCCCCGTTGCGCGATGTGGCGGAAGGTGAGCGGCCCCTCGCGCAGCTCGTCGAGATGGGTGCCGCCGAGGCCGAGCGGGCCGGGATCGTGGTTGCCCTCGATCCAGATCCAGTGGCGGCCGGCCATCAGGGTCTGGAGCCGGGTGCGGTCCTCCTCCGCCAGGCTGTCGCAGGCCGCGAGATCGTCGAAGCTGTCGCCGAGGCAGACTACGGTGGCGGGGGCGAGAGCCAGGATCTCCCGCGCCAGGCGGTCCACGGTCTCCCGCGTCTCGTAGGGCGGGAGCAGGGCGCCGCCGCGCCGGGCGATCCGCTCGGACTTGCCGAGATGGAGGTCGGAGACGCAGAGCAAGCGCGCCTCCGCCCACCAGAGCGCTCCGGTTTCGCGGGCCGTCAGCGTGGCGCCGTTCAGGGTCAGGTCACAGGAACTCATGGTGAATACAAAACAGGAACGCCCGCGAGTCGTAAAGATCGGACGGTGCGTTCACAGCCGCCGGATGCCGGTGACGGCGCCGTCGCCCTGCGCCTCGATCCGGTCGCGGGCGAGCTCGATGTCCTCGTAGACCGCCGCCATGGCGAAGGCGTTGGCATGGAACAGGCGCTTGGGGCTGGTCATGACGCCGACATGGCCCTTCCAGAAGACGATGTCGCCGCGCTTGAGCTTGGCGTCGAGCTTCAGCTCGCGGCCCAAGGCTTGCTCCTGCTGGTCGCTGTCGCGGGGGCAGTCGCGGCCGGCGCCGTGCAGCCCCATCTGGATGAGGGCGGAGCAGTCGAGGCCGAGGGAGGACTTGCCGCCCCAGAGATACGGCACGCCGAGGAAGCGTTCGCAGATCGCCACCCAGTCGCCGCCCGGCCGCTCTTCGGAGACGTGGCGGCCGTAGACCCACCCGCCGGTGTCGAGCTCCAGCCAGCGGCCCTCCTGCCCGGTGATGCGGAGTTGGGCGAGGAAGGGGACGGCGTCGAAGGGGCGGGTCTTGAGGTTCGGCTCCGGGTAGATGTGGGCGAGCTGGGCGACGACCCAGTGGGTGGGCGCGCCCGGCCCGCTTTCCAGCGCGAAGCGGGGCACCCAGCCGACATAGCCGTCGCGCGACGCCTGCCCCCAGGCGAGGCCGGTGGGGTCGTCCACGTCGTAGACGGTGAAGCGCTCGCCCATCAGGAGCTGGGAGCTGAACCCCGCTTCCGGATCCGGGTGGGAGGTCATGGGCAGGACCGGGACAGCGACGTGCATCTCGCGACCCTCGGCGTAGCGCGGCGCCTCGATCTCGCCCTTCAGGTGCACGGCGGCGAGGTCGCGGCGGGCGGGCGTCATGCGGGGATCGTAGCTCATGCGAAGCGGCCCTCGATCACCCGGAGCATGGCGCGGATGCCCTGATGCGCGCCGCCCTTCGGGCGGGCGGGCCTCGCAGTGGGCGTCCAGCCGTAAAGGTCGAAATGGGCGAAGCTGGCAGTGTTCTCGACGAACCGGCGGAGGAAGAGGGCGGCGGTAATCGCGCCCGCCATGCCGCCGGAGGGGGCGTTGTCGAGATCGGCGATGCCCGGCTCGATCCGTGCTTCGTAGCCCGGCCAGAACGGCATGCGCCAGAGCGGGTCGGCTTCGGTTGCCGCGGCGGAGGACAGCGCCCCGGCGAGCGCCTCGTCATCGGTGAAGAAGGGCGGAAGTTCGGGGCCGAGCGCGACGCGGGCGGCGCCGGTCAGTGTGGCCATGCAGAGCATGAGGTCTGGCGCCTCCTCGTCGGCGAGGGCGAGCGCGTCGGCCAGCACCAGCCGTCCTTCCGCGTCGGTGTTGTTGATTTCCACCGTCAGGCCTTTGCGGCTGGTGAAGATGTCGCCGGGGCGGAACGCCTCGCCGGAGACGGCGTTCTCCACCGCCGGAACCAGCAGGCGCAGGCGGATGGGCAGCTTGAGCGCCATGATCATACTGGCGAGGCCGATCGCGTTGGCGGCACCACCCATATCCTTCTTCATCAGTCCCATGGAGGCGCCCGGCTTGAGGTTGAGGCCGCCGGTGTCGAAGCAGACACCCTTGCCGACCAGCGTTACCTTCGGGTGCGCCGCGTCGCCCCATGTGAGATCCAGCAGGCGCGGCGCGCGGGTCGAAGCGCGGCCGACGACGTGGATCAGGGGGAAGTTCTGCTCCAGCAGCGCATCGCCGCGCGTGACGTCGAGTGTTGCGCCGTGCGTCTCCGCGAGCGTGGCGACGGCGCTTTCGAGCTCGTCCGGTCCCATGTCGTTGGCCGGGGTATCGATGAGCCGTTGCGTGGTGAGCGCGCCGTCCGCAATCGCCTCGATGCGGGGGATGTCGAGGCCATCGGGTGCCACGAGACGGGCCGCGGTGCCCTTCCGCCTGGCATATCGGTCGAAGGCGTAGCTCGAGAGTTGCCACCCGAGCACCTCCTGCTCCAAGTCGCAGGAGGCGGGTGCGGAGTCGATGCGGTAGTCCCCCTCCGCCAGGCGCGCGGCGAGGGCTGCGAGGTGGAAGCGGTCGCGTGCCCGCGTCGCATCCGTGCCCCAGCCGAACAGAATGCAGGCCACCGAACCATCCGGTCCCGGAACGACGAGCGACTTGCCGAGGTCGCCCGTGAAGCCGTTCGCCGCGATCCACGCCTGCTCCGCGTCGCCACGGCTGTCGCGGAACGCGCCGAGCTCATCGGTGGCGATGATGTGGATGTCCGTCGCGTCGTCGCTGCCGGAAATCAGGAGAGAGGTCATGCCGGGCGGCTCCCTGTCGATGCAGGGCGACCCTAGCGAGCGCCGGACGTCCTGTCACGGGCGCCCGGGCGGGACGGATCAGACGCCGTCACCGCCCAGTCGGACGAGCGAGAAAAGCGATTCCTCGCCAAGGCGGACGAGACGTGCCGCGACGGCCTGCGCCGCGGTATCGTCACCCGTGCTCACCACTTCGGCGAGGTCGGAGGCCACCACGCTCATGCGCAGCAGGCCAAGCCGGTTGGTCAGGCCGATGAGCGAACGCGCGATGTCGAGGGCCTCGCCGTGGTTCGGCTCGCGCATCGTCCGCTCGAGCCGTGACAGACGCTCCGTGATCTCGTAGATCGCATCTTCCACGAGTTCCTGGCATCGCGCCGTTCCAACACTGCGTTGCAGGCCGATTACGGCCGTCGTATCCACCAGCGCGGAATCCCGCGCAGTGATACGGATCACCTGATCCGACATCACAAACTCCCAATTCACCCAAAGACGTCATCGCATGTTTTCGTCCAAAAGGACAGTTGCGTAACATCTACCCAACTGGCCAACGTGCCGGGACGTTGAAACGTTGCATTTGGCCCGCTAATGCTGTGGGCCATACTGAACAGAAGGTTAAGCATGCATCGCGTCCGCGTCCTGCCCACATACCTCTCGAAACGACTCGATCGTTGGCGCTCCACCACCTTTTCAGAAAATCGTGAATGGTTTTCCCACCTCGCCGAACATGGCCAGCATCCGCGCGCGATGTTCATCTCCTGCTGCGACAGCCGGGTGGATCCGGTGGCGATGTTCGAGGGCGAGCCGGGGGATTTCTTCCTCGTGCGCAACGTGGCCAACCTGGTGCCGCCCTGCGCGGTGGACCGCGAGCTTCATGGCACGTCGGCTGCCATCGAGTATGCCGTGATGGTACTGGGGGTGAGCCACATCGTCATCATGGGCCATTCGGGCTGTGGTGGCGTGGCCGCGTGCTACGACAAGTGCGAGGGCGTCAACGCCGAGTGGGAGAAGACGACCAGCTTCATCGGCCAGTGGATCGAGGTGCTGGCCCCCGGCTACGAACGGATCCGGGGCATGAAGGGCGATCGCGCCGCACGCCTGAGCGCGTTCGAGAAGGAGGGCGTGAAGGTGAGCCTGGAGAACCTGCTCAGCTTCCCTTTCGTGCGTGCCGCCGTGGAGGAGGGGCGCCTCGTCCTGCACGGGGTGTGGACCGATATCGGATCGGGCGCGCTCTTTGCCTATGACGGGCAGACGGAGAGCTTCATCGAGGTCTAGCGGTACATCTCGCCGTCGAAGCGCAGGACGCGACCGCCGGCGTCGGACCACACGATCAGGTCGCGCATGCCGTTCTCCGCACTGGCGGCGACCTCGATCTGGCCCTGGGAGATCACGTCGGCGACGATCCGGGGCTTGTCCTCGATCCGCACCACCCAGCTCCGGCAGCCGTCGGGACCGCAGAAGTCGGGGCCGACGCCTTCGACGACGACCTCCGGCGTGTCGTCACCGTCGAGATCGGTCAGTCCGGCGGTGAGGCCGGTGCGCAGGCCGCCGACCTTCTCTGCCACGGTGTCGAGCGCGATGACGCCCTCGCCCTCGGGGCCGGGCTGGCCCATGGCGATGCCAGCGAAGCCCGCCTCGTCCTCGCGCCAGTCGGTGGCGTCGGGCAGGGCGAAGACCTCGCCGTAGATCATGCCCTCCAGAACGTCCCGGTACTGGACGCCGTCGAACTTGTGCACGACCGCCGGTTCGTTGGGGACCTCGGCGATGAGGTCGGGCCGCCCCATCGACGTTGAGCCGCCCAGGCGCAGGCGCCCCTCGGCGGCGAGGACCATCGACCAGCTCTCCTCATCCGTGGGTTCGATCCCCCAGATGCCGCAGAGCCCCTCGCAGAAGGGCGCGCCGGTGGCGAAGATCAGGAGCGTCGGGCCCTCCTCGCGCCCCAGGGGGCAGCGCGCGAACGCGAAGGCCGCGTCGACGGTCGTGCCGTCGTTGTCGAGGATGTTCAGCTCCTCGGCGAAGACGGCCTCGAAGCCCGCGCGCTCCTCCGGCACGAGGTCGGCGAGCTCCAGCGTCGGCCGCATCTCCCCTATCAGGCTGCTCGATTCCTCGACACATGCCGCCGCCCCGGTCGGAGCGACAGCGAGAATTGCGCAGATCCATCGGATCATGATGCCCCCCTGCCGTCATGTCCTTGCGATCATGGGCGGCATGGGGCTCCGGGGCAAGTCAGCGGAGGCGGTCGCGCCGGTTCTCGCGCCGGTCGACGCGGTCCTCGACGAGGTCGAGCGGACCCGTGACGTAGCGCGCATCGATCCGGTCCTCCCGGCGGTCGATGCGGTCCTCCACCCGATCGGCGCGGGCGAAGCGGTCACTGCGGCGATCCACACGATCCTCGATGCGGTCCACCGGACCCCAGGTCACGGCGCGGTCGATGCGGTCCTCGACACGGTCGGGAATGCCCTGCGCGACGGCGGGGAAGGCGAAGAGCGCGGCGAAGGCCGCGGCGAAGGTGGTACGGATCATCTCGGGTCCTCCAGCGTGTTGGATGACCCATATACGAAGCGGGCGCCGCCGGTCCGTCGCTGCGCTCACGACATTGCGATCCAGACGGGCGCGAGGGTGCGGACGGCGGAGAAGCCGCGCAGCTCCGGCGGTGGGCCGACGAGGCGGGCGGCCGGAGCGCGGCGGGCGAGGACCGCCAGCGCCTCCTCCAACTCCGCGCGGGCGAGCGCCTCGCCGAGGCAGCGATGCGGCCCGGCGCCGAAGATCGGATGCAGTCTGGGGTGATCGGTCCGGGCGATGTCGAAGCGCTCGGGCTCGGCGTAGACCTCCGGATCGCGCAGGGCGCTGATGAGGACGGTCATGACAAGCTCGCCCTCCCGGATGCGGCGGCCATGCAACTCGAAGGGCGTGGTGACGACGCGGGGCAGGGAGGCGACGACGGGGTCGTAACGCAGCCCCTCGGCGGCGGCCCCGGCCTTCATCCCCTCGGGATCGGCCACGAGCGCGGCCCATTGCGCCGGGTTGCGCAGCAGGCGCGCGAAGATGGCGGCGAGGGCGAGGCGCGTGGTGTCGGCCCCGGCGAGGATCAGGGTCACGATCTGGATTCGCACCGAGAGCGCATCGAGCGGGCCGTCGGCGGTGCGCTCGACGTAGGCGCTGAGGACGTCGTCCCGTGGTCGGGCGCGGCGGTCGGCCAGCAGCCCTTCCACGTAGCGGCCGAGCTCGCCCATGTCGCGCGAGGCCTCGGCCGTCACCGCGTCGGAGCGGACGGAGAGGCCGCGCATCGCCGAATAGACCAGTTGCGAGAAATGCGGGACATCGCCGTCCGGCACGCCGAGGATCCGGGCGATCAGGCGGGCGGGCAGAGGGCCGGAGACTTCCTCGGCGAAGTCGATCTCGCGGTTCAGGGCGGGGCGTACCAGATCCTCCGCGATCTCCCGGATCTCGACGCGCATCGCGTTCATCAGGCTGTAGGCGAAGGTCCGCGCCACGGGCGTGCGGCGGCGCCGGTGGGCATCCCCGTTCGACATCAGAAGCGAGTGAGAGAAGAATTCGTGGAGCGGGCCGGACGTGATGCCCCGCATGGCGAGCAGCTCCGTCTCCATCTGCCGCGTGCGGGCATCGTCGACGATGTGGAGGAGATCGGCGTGGCTGAAGGTCATCAACATGCCCAGCCCGTTGCGCAGCAGGGGGCCGAGGGCTTGCAGCCTCGCGAGATAGGCGAGATCGCCCTCACCCTCCGCACGCGGCGGCGCCTTCGGTATCGCCTCGGCAACTGTCGTCATGGTCCGATCCTCCCGCGTCCGGCCTTCCGGGCCTTCAGCGTGACCGATGCGCGGGTCGGCAGGCAAACCTGCCGCAGCGTCAGCGGGACAGGACGATGACGAAGGACTGGCCGGACAGCGTGCGGCCCCGGCTCTCGTCCGTGCGCAGCATCCGGATCGGCGGCGCGGCCGGGCGCTCAATACGGGTGCCCGGTGCGGGCGCCCTTGCGGTGACGGTCGGAACGGCGGTGCGCGTCGTTCGGATCGTGCGGGTAGGGCGGACGCGGTCCGCCCGCTCCGGCAGGATAATGGTGCTGTCGTTGGCGATGATGATCGTGGTGCCGCGGGAGCGGTGGTACGCCGCCTGCCGCTCCGCATGCTGGCGGCGCAGCTCCACCCCCGTCCGGTTCATCGAGATGCCGGCGGTCGCGCCGATCGGCGGGCCGGGGATGTAGCGGTCCGCCAGGGCCGCGGCGGGCAGCAGCAGGGCTGTGATCAGAATGGCCAGACGCATGGCGACGCTCCTCTTTCCGTCAGAAGGATGGAGCGTCGCCCCGCAGCCGGCAACTCAACCCTTCTTGAGCACCCGGCGGCCGAGGAGCTCCGCGATCTGCACCGCGTTCAGCGCGGCCCCCTTGCGCAGGTTGTCGGAGACGCACCAGAGGTTCAGGCCGTTCTCCAGCGTGGAATCCTGCCGGATACGGCTGATGAAGGTGGCGAAGTCGCCCACGCACTCGACCGGCGTGACGTAGCCGCCGTCCTCGCGCTTGTCGACGACCATGATGCCGGGCGCCTCACGCAGGATGTCGCGCGCCTCATCCTCGTCGAGGAAGTCCTCGAACTCGATGTTGATCGCCTCCGAATGGCCGACGAAGACCGGGACGCGGACGCAGGTGGCCGTGACCTTGATCGACGGATCGACGATCTTCTTGGTCTCGGCGACCATCTTCCACTCCTCCTTGGTCGAGCCGTCCTCCATGAAGACGTCGATCTGCGGGATGAGGTTGAAGGCGATCTGCTTCTGGAACTTGGCCGGGTCCTTCTCCTGGCCCGGGACGTACATGCCCTTGGTCTGCTCCCACAGCTCGTCCATCCCCTCGTTCCCCGCGCCGGAGACCGACTGGTAGGTGGAGACGACGACGCGCTTGATCTTCGCGCGGTCATGAAGGGGCTTCAGCGCCACGACCATCTGCGCGGTGGAGCAGTTGGGGTTCGCGATGATGTTCTTCTTCGCGTAGCCCTCGATCGCGTCCGGGTTCACCTCCGGCACGATCAGCGGCACGTCCGCGTCGTAGCGGTAGAGCGAGGAGTTGTCGATCACGACGCAGCCGGCCTTCGCCGCCTTGGGCGTATACTCCTTCGCGGGGCCGGAGCCCGCGGCGAAGAGCGCGATGTCCCAGCCAGCGAAGTCGAATGTGTCGAGATCCTGGGTGGTGAGTGTCTTGTCCCCATAGCTCACTTCGGTGCCGAGGCTGCGACGGCTGGCAAGTGCCGCGACCTCGTCGGCAGGGAACTGCCGCTCTGCGAGAATGTTGAGCATTTCGCGGCCCACGGCACCCGTGGCCCCCGCGACGACGACTCGATAACCCATCTCCCTCTTCTCCTGTCGAGAGTTTGCAAACGCGCGCGTCTTAGACCATCGCGCGGCAAAGGGAAATGGCGCGCGGCGCTAAAGTGTGCGCGTCATCGTCGTGGCGGAGCGGAAACCGAAGACGTGACGCAGGATCCCCAGCTCCTGCGTGCCGGTCACGTCGTAGCCATGCCGTTCGTAGAGCGCGCGGGCGCGGATGTTTCGGTCGATCACGTCAAGACGGACGCCCCGCTTCCCACGGGCGCGGGCCTCCTCGTCGAGCGCGTAGAGAAGCGCCGTGCCGACGCCGCACCCGCGCATGTCGGGGGCCACCGCGATCCCGTCGGCCAGCAGGTTTTCGGCACGCTCCTCCCGCTCCAGCAGCGACAGGACCATGGCGCGCCACGTGGCACCGAAGCGGGAGTAGTGCCGCGCGAGCCCGCCATCGAAGCCGCCGGTCATCGAGCCCTGTTCGGTCTTGAACCCCGCCACGCCCGCGATGCGCCCGTCGACATCCAGACGCGCGACCAGCGCGAAGTCCGGATCGAAGCAGTCGGCGAGCACCTTCTTTGCCTGTTCCGGCCGGCCCAGCACGCCGCCGAGCTTGTCCTCGAAGGCAGACCAGTAGATATCGGCCACGCGTGCGGCCTCCGAGCGGATGAACCCGCGTGCGACCCGGACCCTCGGCTTGACTGTATCCATCCCACGAACACTCAATGGCAAACACGGCCCCGTGTTTCGCGGCCTTGTGAGAAGACTGTAACACAGCTTGCATGTAGGTTGAGGTCACAGAGTTGAGGAGGATGTTCCATGATCCGTCGTCGTATCAGCATTACCCGCCTGGCCGAGATCTTCCTGTTCGGCGCCTGCCCGCAGGATGGCCCGCAGCTTCGACTCTCCTGCATCGTGGCGACGCGTCCCTGCTCGTGCTGAGGGCCCTTTTCGGCGCGATGCTGCTGGCCGGACCCGCGCTTGCGGATATGCCGCGCGTCGTGGGGGTGGAGGCCCGTCCCGGCGGCTCCGGCTGGTCGTTCAGCGTGACGGTGGAGCATCCGGACACGGGCTGGGACCACTACGCCGACGGCTGGGAGGTGGCGGACATGTCCGGCAACCGCCTCGGCTTTCGCGAGCTTCTGCATCCGCATGTGAACGAGCAGCCCTTCACGCGCTCGCTCTCCGGCGTCCAGATCCCCGACGGGACGACGACGGTGCAGGTGCGTGCCCACGACAATGTCGATGGATGGGGCGAATTCGTCACTTTCGAGCTGCCCTGAACCCAGGTCATTGCGCCATGAAAAAGGGGGGCCGAGAGCCCCCCTTTCGTTGTCGAACCGGTCGTCGATCAGAACACCAGGGCGTCGTCGCTCAACTCGCTTGCATTGACGAACAGCAGTTCGACCTGACCACCTTCCCCGTCGCGGATGACGACCGAGTCGCCGTCCTGGGAGATGTTGAGGTCCCTGCGGGACGACACGCCCGAATGCTCGGAGAAGTTGAGCACGTCGCGCGTCGGATCGAAGTCGAGAACGGTGTCGGACCCCATGTCGGCGCTGAAGAGGAACGTGTCGTCGCCCGCACCACCGAGGATGCGGTCATCGCCCTCGCCGCCGTTGATGACGTCGTTGCCGGCCCCGCCCGTCAGGATGTCGTTGCCGTCGTTGCCGAAGATCTCCTCGGCCGCGCTGCCGCCGTCGATCACGTCGGCGCCGTCGCTGCCGATCATCCGGCCGCCGGTCTCCACCGTCACCTCACCGGTCGCCATCGGCGCATCGGCACGGGACACGACGGAGAAGGACACCTCGGTCTCCTCCTCGACCCGGCCCTCGCCGCGGCTCCTGGAGTGCTCGGTGATGGTCACCTCGTGCGACCCGGTATCCAGGTCGAGACCGCCGTTGAAGTCGCCGTCCTTGTCACCGAAGAGCGCGTAGGGCTCCAGGTTCTCGGTCCACTCGCGCACGTCGTCGAGGTCGAGCGTCACGCTGCCCGGATTGTCCCCGTCGGTGAAGCGCACGACCATGTTCAGGTCGTCGCCCAGCCCGTCGATGTTGACCTCCGCGCCGTCGCGCACCTCGGCCACGATCCGGTCGGTCTTCGCATCGACAAGGAACAGCTCCATCCCGTCGATCGCCGAGCCCGCATCGGGCGCGTCCACGTCGATGGTCGTTGCCGAGCTGCCGCCGGTGTTCGCCTTCACGTCGCCGTCAACGACGGAGAACGAGATGTCCAGCTCCTCGACCTTCTTGCCGGTGCCGCGCTTGCCAGAATACTGGTCGATGCTCAGCTCGTGCGAGCCGACATCGAGGTCGAGACCGCCGTTGAAGTTGCCGTTCCTGTCGCCGAAGAGCGCGAACGGCTCGTAGCTCTCGACCGCACGCTTCTCGCCGTCGTTGAGGTCGAAGACCACGCTGTCCACGTCGCGCTTGGAGTCGAGCGAGCGGACCTCGATGTTGAGCGACTTGCCCTTGATGTCGGCCGCGTCGATCTCGATGCCATCCTTGAGCTCCAGGATGATCTTGTCCGTCTTCGCGTCGATCAGGTAGACGCCCGTCTTCGAGCTGCTGCTGTTCTGCGACGAGGAGCCGCCCGAACCGCCCGACGGCTTCGCATCGCTGTCGACGACGGAGAAGAACACGTCCGTCTCGCCGAGCTTGTCGCCCTTGGCGCGCTGGTCCGTGTAGCCGCTGACCGTCAGCTTGTGCGAACCGACATTGAGGTCGAGACCACCGTTGAAGTTGCCGTTCTTGTCACCGAACAGGGCGAACGGCTCGTAGTTCTCGACGATGCGCGCTTCACCGTTGTTGAGGTCCATGACGACGCTGTCGGCATCCGCACCCTTGTCGAGGTAGCGGACCTCGATGTTGAGTGACTTGCCCTCGATGTCGTCGATGTCGATCGTGGTGCCGTCGTTGAGCTTCGTGATGACCTTGTCGGTCTTCGCGTCGACCAGGTAAACGGTGGCCTCGTATTCCTGGCCGCTGTCGTTAGTGTCGGCGTCCTTCTCGACCGTGTCCTTGGATGAGGAGGACGACTTGGTGCCCTCCGGCTTCGTCGGTGTGACGGAGCCGTCGCCGGGCTTGAAGTCGGCGAGGTCGACCGTCTGCTTGCCGGACTTCTTCATGTCCATCGCGCCGGTGGTGCTGTAGCGGCCGTCGGTCAGCAGGACGTTGGCGCGGATGTCCACGTTGGAGCCCTTGGGGATGTTCAGGTCGAAGTGCACGTCGCCACGCAGCGCCTCGCCCTCCTCCCCGAAGGTACCGCCCTTGAGCTTCTCCCAGGTCTTGCCGCCGTCCTTGGACACGTCGAAGCTGACGGTCGAGATCTCGTCGTCGAAGAAGGACGACTTCTTCGGCAGCGGGTTCGAGCTGAGCTTCTGGATCTGCTTCATGGACGAGCCGCCATCGAGGTCGACCATGTCCGGATCCGGGTCGGATTTCCCGTTCCAGGTGGTGTTGTAGTACTTGACCTTCGAGCCCTTGCCGCCGAGCCAGATCAGCGTCTCGTCCTTGGGCACGTTGATCTCGGAGTTGACGATGATGATCTCCTCGCCGTCCCACACGCGCAGGGCGCGGAAGGCGCTGTCGAAGGTCACGTTCATCAGGTAGACGGTCGACTTGCCATCCACCATCGCGTCCGAAAAGTTCGAGGCGGTGGCGTACTTCACATACGTGTCGCCGTTCTGCCGGCCCGTTTTCAGGAAGTCTGTGTTGGACTGGCTGTAGCTGTTCAGCGGCTTCTTACCGCCGTCGGCTTCCACGTTCTTGATGTAGGTGGTGCCGCGAGTCGGATCTCCGGTCTCGCCGATGGCAAAGGCGGAGCCGTACTTGTCGTTCGAGTAGATCCCGTCGAACTTCACGTCGTAGATGTAGACTTCGTCGGTCTCGCGAACACGAACACCGGTCTTGATGTCTTCGAACTCGGCATCGAGGACATAGACATCGAGGTCTTTCGTCTTCGTCTCGCGAACCGCAGAGAGCTTCTTGTCGTCGCTACGCTCGTAGCTGACATACGCCTTGTCGTGGCCCTTGGCGAGCTTTGGATCGAAATCGAAGAACCACTCCCCCGAATGGTCCCCCTTCAATCCGTAGTCGGGCGCCTTCCCTCCAAGCGCACCAAAACTCACGGCTTTGTTAGCCATACTCTGTCCCCCAATACGTTTACGCGTAAGCGCGTTCCCCGCCTCGTCTAATAGGCGAATTCACCGGAAGGTCAAACCGTTTAGGTTTAAGGATTATGTCCGGTTTGTGGCGAATAGAAGGGTTAAAGCGACTTTCCAAAAATGCAAAAACGAGCTGTTCATATTATTATTCTCGTTTTCGTTTTGAAAATTACTTCGTTCCGCCACGCCGCGAGCCGAGTAAACCTCCTGTCCGTCCTCAATCGACTGCCTGACCCAACTTCCCCCGGGCTCGGCGGCAGCCCTACCCTCATTCGTTAACGCTAACGCGTGAGAGTTGAAAAACAAGATTGACGGTTGAGTAGTCGCCTTTCCTACACAACCGGCGGTGGGGCGCCGGGTCATAGCCGAGCGGCGACGCGCGGTTTTCAGCCGCAAATGTGCGACATTGTGGCGGAAGCCGCGGTTTTTCGGCGGTCAACCGCCGCTGCGTGTTGCCGGACGGTCCCATCAAGATTGACGAGAATCGACATCGGCGGTCACGGCGCGAGGCCCGTGCTGCGAGGTCGCGTGCCATCGAGAGGCGAAAACCGACCCTGGAGCGCATCCGCGACCGTGTCTGTGCGAATTGATTCTTTCCAGACATAACGCTTGGAGCCGCCCCGCGGCCGCCGGCAGCGCGGCGCGCGTCCCATTCGGCAAAGGCTTCAGCCGGCGAATGCAGCCCGGAACCGGCGTTACTGTCCCGATTTGCAACGATCGCGCGTCATACCTGCGGTCAGGCCGTCCGATCCGTCCGCTGGTCCGGGACGAGCCGACATATTTGCCGATGCAGCTCACGACATTGTGCGCTGCAGCAGGGAGTTTCGTGACGATCCGGTCGGATTGAGAGGATGCAAACCTCCGACGTCTGCCTGCCTAAGACAGCACGATCGGACAGATCTTGCGAGGCTGAGCGACGGACAGGAGCGTGGTGATGGGGCAAAGCTCCAGAGCCAAGCCCGATCTCACTCGGTGCTCGGCGGCCAGGCGCCTTGGGTCTTCGCAATACCGCTGAAAACGGTCCGAGGGGTCGTACGAATGCCGGACCCGATATCGGGTGAAGACTTGCCCTCGGCGTTCCCGGTCCCGGACACGATGGCCCGCCACTTCAGTGGAGAGGGACCACTTGGATAACGCCTAGTGCTCGGCAAATGCAGCACGGCTCTCGGAGCGTGGTTGTGCGGGCCTGCTGTTGAAACTACCGATCGGCGGCTTGCCGTTCTTGGCGTGTCGCTCGATCAGCTTTCGCGCAAATTGGCCCCGTGGGGATAACCGAGCTTTCACTTGCGCACCGCGAAGGGGCGCATCCGGGAGGATCTCCGTGACTTCGCGCGCAGCTTCTCGATCCAAAGCCTGCATCGCCATGGGACCGGTGTAGAGGCTCTCCGCAGGAGCTCCATTGGCAAGCAGGACTTCGTGCTGATCGAGGAGCAAATGGATGTATGTCGTCTCCGCGACCGTGTCGTCCCGCTCTATACCCGGCAACCCGCAGAGAAACTTCGCAGCGACGAACACCTCGTCCACGTCGAACATGCGACGCACGATCGGGGAGCGCACCACCATCCGGTGTTGCGGCGATACACGGAGGTCCTGCGTCGGAAGCCCCTGTCCGAGAGATCCGGCGCGGAACAGGATCGGCCTCAGCCTCTCGTGACGCGTGAGCTCGGAGGCCGTCATCGTTCGCGCTCCGATCCAGCGGATCCTCTGGATGCCGTGATCGAGTGTAAGGACGTGATCGCCGATCTTCAGTGTTTCGATCGGTCTCGTCCCCCGTGCCGTCGCGATGAGAGCACCTGCCGTAAAACAGACCAAGTTGACGTTGTCGAACGTGAAGTCGGCCGAGGGCACGCCGGTGAACGCGATGGTACCGGGCAAGGCCGTGTTGTCGCCGTAGTCGACCGTACCCCCTGTTACGATCTCGCCGGCATTGGACTGATTCAGAAGACCGTCGTCGTCCAGATCGTCGCGCGCCTCGAAGAAGCTGTCGTAGTAGGGCGCGAGGTTGATGAAGTCGTTGTTGAGCTGATTGTCGTCGTCGAAGTTCTGACCAGTGCCCGTGTTGAAATCCGTGATGACGTCGTCACCCGCGGTGACAAGGAAGACATCGAAGCCGTCGCCCCCCGTTTGCTCATCGCTTCCGGAGCCGCCATCGATTTGATCGTCACCACTGCCGCCGTCGATCGTATCATCGCCCTCGAAGCCACGGATCTCGTCGTTGTCCGCGCCGCCCGAAATGGAGTCGTCGCCGCGTCCTGCATCCAGCGTATCATCGCCATCCCCGCCGATGATCGTATCGGTGCTATCGCCCGTCTGGACGAAATCGGCGCCGATCCCGGCATCGATCGAATTGGTCGCCGCCGCCGAGACGAAAACCGTGATGGAGTCGTCTCCGGCGCCACCAGCTACGGTGTTGCTGCCGTTTCCGACGACGGACACGGTGTCGTTTCCGAGTCCACCATCGATTTCGTTGGAGCCGTTGGTGTCCGATATACTGTCGGCTCCGCCGCCACCCAGAATTGTGTCGTCCCCGTCGCCACCCTGGATCTGGTCGTCGTCTGCTCCGCCGTCGATGGAGTCTGCGTCACCACCGCCATCGATGACGTCCTCTCCCTCGCCACCGAGGATCGTGTCATTGCCGGTTCCGCCCAGCAGGGAGTCGTCTGCCCCGTCGTCTTCTTGCACCGCGGGGTTGCCGGAACTGATACTGACCGCGTCGTATCCGGTGATCAGATCGTCTCCGCTTCCGCCGTCGATCGTGTCCGCGCCGTTCCGGCCTTCTATGCGATCGTCGCCGGCCGCGCCGCGGATGCTGTCGCCGTCACTTCCTCCGAAGATGGAGTCGGCGCCTTCTCCTCCGTCGATGGTGTTGTTGCCCGATACGCCGCTGACGACGTCGCCACCGGCGCCGGCCTCGATGCTGTCGTTTCCGGTACCTGCATTGATGGTATCGCTGCCCGAACCCGCATCGACCGTGTCGTTGCCCGCTCCGGCCTCTATCGAGTCGTTCCCGGCGCCGGAGCTGACACTGTCGCTGCCGGCATTCGATGAAACGTTGGCATCCTGAAGGGCCGTCGAACTGGCGTAGTCGGGACCGCTGATGCTCGATTGCAGCTGCGCCTGACCGCCGCGCTCGAAGAAGATGATGACGACCTCGTGCTGCCCCTCGGTCAGGTTGACGGTGCCGCTGCGGGTCCGAAAGGCATGAAGGCCGTCGTTCTCCACGACCTCGACACCATCGACGTAGAGCCTGGATCCGTCGTCGGATCCCAGATCGAACGTGTAGGTGCCTCCGGTCGTGACCGTCAGCGTGGTCGTCAGCCGTACGGCGAAGTCGTCCCCGCTGTTGCCGAGCGATCCGGACTGGCCCGGAACATCCACGGCATTGGCCGTGCCGGCGTTGTAGACTGTCTGGCCCGCACCGCGATCGCCGTTCGACGTATCGAAGCCGGCTTGGGACAGACTGTTTGTCGAGGTGCCGGATAGTTCGATCCACTCGAACCAGAAATCGCCCGAACCGAACGTGTCGTTCGCGCTTCGGTTCGTTCCGCTGTTGGAGCTGCTCCCCGTAACCCGAACCATGTCACCCCCCAGTGAAGTTCGATGTTGTTATTATAGACCTATCTGCCCTCGCCGTCAGATGTATTTGTCCGTCGCGAGGAGCATTTGTCCGTTCCGTGGAGGAAAGGGCCAGACCAGTGATCCGCCGCAACGACCCCTGGCCCGCCTTGTACAGGTTGAAGGAAGAGCGTCCTGTTGGGGTGGAACCAAGTAAGCTCTTACCACGAAGGAGCTGCGAACGTCGGTCTGAGCTGCTCCCTGATCCTTGGGCGGGATCTGGCGACATTTGAGCTGGTCGCTGCGCCTGCTGGCCGGCTTCGATCTGGTTGAAGGGGAGCACAGCGGGGGAGGCTGTCCGCCATGGGCGGCATGGGGCAGCTGGTGGTCGTAGAGGGTCGTCCACTGGGATCCGGGTGCCGGTCCGCTGCAGCCGGTCGGTCCAGGCGAAGGACGCGAACTGCGAGCCGTGATCGGGGTTCGCGATCTGGGGGCGGGCCGACGCGGCAGACTGCCTTGTTCAGTGTCCGGCGTCAGCGTCTATGGGACATCTGCCTTGTGTTCGGAGAGGAGGTGAACGCGTTGCGAGTTGCGCGAAGGATGGTCACTCGAGATGGGCTTCTGCCGCATAGGTATTCTCGGGCTCGCTCCAGAAATCCTACACTCGAGCAACTCGGAAGACTCTTTAATTCAATGGTCGGAGTGAGAGGATTCGAACCTCCGGCCCCTGCCTCCCGAAGACAGTGCTCTACCAGGCTGAGCTACACTCCGACCGTGGCGGTGGCTTTGCCCTATTCCTCTTCCGAGTTCAAGGGGGCATCGCGTTTGCCCTGCAGGCGCAGGACATCGCCGGTGCGCACGCTCGCGACCGTGTCGCCGCGCAGGGTCCGGCCGGCAGTCACGGGGCGGGCGACGGTGCGGCCGCCGCGCTCCTCGCGCAGGACGATGTAGATGCCGCTCGCCACGATGATTGCCGCACCCACTGCCGTGGTCCAGGTCGGCACTTCGTCGAAGAGCAGCGTTCCGAAGATCACAGCCCACAGGATCTGCGAATACTGCATGGGGGCGACGATCGCCGCGGGACTGGTGCGGTACGCCCGGATCAGCGACAGCATCCCGCCGAAGCCAAGGATCGAAATGACGGCGAAGAGCCCCAGATGCTCCACCGGTGGTGCTACGTAGACGAAGGGCAGCGCGACGGCCATGCAGACGAGGTTCGCGAGCATCGGATAGAGGATCAGCACCACGCTGCGCTCCTCGCCCCCGATCCGCCGTAGGATGATGGAAACGAAGGCGCCGCACGTGGCCGCCGTGATGGCCGCGGCGTGCCCCAGCCCGAGCGTGGAGACGCCCGGCTGCATGACCACGACCACACCGACGAGGCCGACCGCGACCGCGATCCAGCGCCGCAGGCCGACGGACTCGCCCAGCAGGGGGATGCTCAGGATCGTGATCAGCAGCGGCTGGGCGAAGATGATCGCGTAGGTCTCCGCCAGCGGAAGCGTCGTGAAGGCGTAGAAGGCGCAGAGGCTCGTGATGACGGCGAGGCCGGTCCGCACGCCGACGAGCACCGGATGCTTCGGCGTCAGCGTCCCGGGCGCCTGGTCGCGGATGAGCATGATCATCACGGCCGGGAAGCCGAAGAGGACGGAGAAGAAGACGATCTGAAAGACGCTGTAGGTCCCGCCCAGCGTCTTCACGATCGCATCGTGCGTTGCGAAGAAGGCGAAGCCCATGAGTGCCGATGCCGCGCCGCGCGCCGCGAGTGTCATGCCGATCCTCCGCCCTGTCCGCGCACGCTGGCCGAGCGGCGGCGGCGCGTCAATCGCTTCCGCGGGTCCGCCAGAACTGCCAGATGCCGAGGATGGGCAGGAGCAGCACGATCCAGAATTTCTGGAGCATCAGGACTGCCGCGCCCACGATCCCGGTGCGCCGGATGATCTTGCCCGCGACGAGGCCGCCGAGCCCCATCTCGGACACCACATCGGTCCGCGCGTCGAAGTCGGCGTAGCGGTTGCCCTCGGTGAAGCTCTGCATCTCGATGAGATCGGGCAGGGCCTGGCTCACCTGTTCGAGCTGGTCCATCGTGGCGATGAAGTTGGCTTGCAGTACGCCGTTCCGGCCCAGCCGGCGGAGGCGGTAGTTCAGGGTGTTGGCGTCCGCCTCGTCGAAATGCAATTCCTCGGCCCAGTAGAGTGCCTGGCGGTCCGCGTCGTACTCCGGTGCCGCGGCCCAGCCCACCAGCTCCAGCCCGCCATAGCCCGCCGCGCGGCGTTCCTCGGATTCGATGGCGGTGTCGCCCTGCATGTCTTCCAAAAGGTCGTCGAAGTCGATCCGGCCCGCATTCCGGTCCGAGACGTAGCCGATCGGGTCCCAGTTCAGCATCGCGCCCCAGGCCGCCCAGTCCATCGGGGTGTGCGGTGCCGGAAAGATCATGCCGAGCTGGTCGCTGGGCGGGTTGCCCCACAGGTCCGACAGGATCCGGTTCGCGTCAGCGGGCGCGAGATAGTAGTAGCCCGTCGGCACCTCCAGCTTCGCCTGTCCGCCCGGCAGCAGGATCTCGCCCTGGCTGTATTCGATGGATTCCAGGATCTCCTGCGTGCGCACGTCGTCGTAGCCGGGATGGGTCGGGAACATCTCGGCAAAGCTCTTTGGAAAGAGCGGAGTGGCGACGAGGGCCGCAAGGCTGGCGGCGAACAGCAGGCGAAGCATTTCAGTGTCCTTCGGGAGAGCAGTCCTCACGACGCTAATGCGGGACCGGGCGCGAACTGTGGCAACGTTCGGGTCGCGCCCCGATCGGAGCGCGACCGTTGCGGTATTACAACCCGTCGTCCAGTGCCTTCAGGACCGCATCACCCATCCCTGAGGTCGAGAGCGGCGTGCCGCCATCCGGCCCCATGAGATCGCCGGTGCGGGCACCGTCGGCCAGCGCCTTTTCCACGGCCTTCTCCAGCCGGTCGGCCTCCTCGCCCTGGTCGAAGGAGTAGCGAAGCGCCATCGCGAAGGAGAGGATGCACGCGATCGGGTTCGCCTTGCCCTGACCCGCGATATCCGGGGCGGACCCATGCACCGGCTCGTAGAGCGCCTTCGGCAGGCCACTTTCCATCGGCGCACCGAGCGAGGCGGAGGGCAGCATGCCGAGCGAGCCGGTCAGCATCGCGGCCGCGTCGGACAGCAGGTCCCCGAAGAGGTTGTCGGTCACGATCACGTCGAACTGCTTGGGCCACCGGACGAGCTGCATGGCGCCTGCATCGGCGTACATGTGGCTGAGTTCGATATCCGGGTACTCCTCGTCGCGCAGCTTCTGCACTTCCTCACGCCAGAGGATCCCGCTCTCCATCACGTTGGCCTTCTCCATCGAGCAGACCTTGCCGTCGCGGCGGCGGGCGAGCTCGAAGGCGGAGCGGGCGACGCGGCGGATTTCGGAGGTTGTATAGCGCTGCGTGTTGATGCCGACCCGCTCGTTGCCCTCCTCGTGGATGCCGCGCGGCTCGCCGAAATAGATGCCGGAGGTCAGCTCACGGACGATCATGATGTCGAGGCCCGCGACCACGTCCCGCTTGAGCGAGGAGAAGTCGGCGAGGGCGTCGAAGCACTGCGCCGGACGGAGGTTGGAGAAGAGGTCCATCTCCTTGCGCAGGCGCAGGAGACCGCGCTCCGGCTTCACCGAGAAGTCGAGATCGTCGTATTTCGGCCCGCCCACGGCGCCGAGTAGGACGGCATCCACCGCCTGGGCCTTCGCCATGGTGTCGTCGGTCAGCGGGGTGCCGTGCGCATCGTAGGCCGCGCCCCCGACAAGATCCTCGATCACCTCGAAGTTCAGCGAGCGGTTCGCACCGAACCAGTCGATGACGCGCCGCACCTCCGCCATGACTTCCGGGCCGATCCCGTCGCCGGGCAGGATGAGAAGGGAGGGAGGGGTCATCGGCGCGTCCTTTCCGGGTGTTCTGGGTCGCACCGTCGATAGCCCGCACGCCGCGCCAATTCAAGGAAGCCGCCGCCCGGGAAACCGGTCGCAATGCAGGAGGTTTCACCCGGTCGGCCCCATCCGTCTGCGACCGCCACGACGGGTGAGCGCATGTGGTCGGCAGAGACGGTGTCGCGTGGCCTTCGGTCCGGGCCGTCCGGGCGTCAATCCAGCTCGATGTCGACCCAGACGAGGCGATGGTCCGAGCTGATCGCCTCGCCCATGCCGACATGCTCCGATCCCAGCGCGTCCGGTGCAGGCCACCAGACGCCGCTGGCGCTGACCTCCAGATCGGCGGAGGGCAGCACGTAGTCGACGCGCAGGTTGCCAGGGCCCCGTTCGTCGTTCCAGTCGGAGGTGTCCTGAGTGGCGGGGCCGGTATGGGTGTCGTTTGCGCCCCCCTGCATCTGCGCCGCCGCGGCCGCCCCTGCGCTCTCCGGCCCCGCGTCCTGCAGCCGCGTGTGGGAGAGCAGCGCGGCGAGCGCCTCACGTCGCGCATCGCCGTCGAACGGATCTGCGTTCAGGTCGCCCGCAACGATCACCGGGGCGTCGTCGAGAGCGGCGGTCTCGCCCGCATCATCGGTAAAGGGCACGCCGTCGAGATAGCGGACCCAGAACATCACCTCGTCATGGTTGCGCCGCCCGTTCAGATCCTCCGGCCCGTCGAAGACCGGCGGGGTGGGGTGGCTGGCGAGGAGGTGGACAGTGACGCCAGGCAGCTCCACCGGCACGTCCCAATGGGACTTCGAGGAGAGGCGAAGCACGCCGCGGGCGGGCTCCCGAACCTCCTGAGGTATCAGGTTGTTCTCGAATTCGGCCCAGCGGAGCAGGCGGAAGCTGCGCGCTTCGCCCAGCGGGTAGCGGCTGAGCACGGCCATGCCGTAATGCCCCGGCCAGCGGCCCCAGCCATAGGCGTCGCTCGGCCCCGTGGTACTGCCGTCCCCGTCGAGGTCGAGCCCCGTCAGCTCCCCCGTGTTCACCGGTGCCGTGAAGCTGTGGCCGTAGTCCAGCCCCTGCTCCGCAAGCAGGCCGACGAAGGCGTCGAGCGCCCGCGACTGCGGGTCGTGGTCGATCTCGTTGAGCAGCAGGACGTCCGGCGATGCGGCCACGATCACCGCCGCCGCGGCCATGACTTGCGCGTCGCGATCCTCGATGTCCTGGAGCAGAGCGCCTGCCGTATCGCGGGACAGGGATGCGTTGAAGGTGGCGATCCGAACGGTCTCACCCAAGGCGGGCGCTGCCAGCAGCAGCGCGCCCGCAAGCGCGATCAGTCCGTGCGGGCGCGGTCGATCAGCCATGCGATCTTCAGCATCGCCATGCCGCGGTTGAAGAGCGCGACCGGCAGGAAGGCCCAGAACACGCAGCCCCAGACCAGCGCCTGGTTGTTGCCGAGTGCCGACGGATCGAACCACCCGCCACCGCGCGAGGCGATCGGGATGGTGGTGTACGGCAGGGCGACCGCGACGATGACGTTGACGAGGCCCGCGCGGCGCAGGCGCCACGACACATCCTTGCCCAGCGTCGGGTCGAAGGTCGGCAGGTTGACCCAGAGGTTGAAGCTCTCCCGCTCGGCCGGCCAGCGGAACACCCAGACGAAGGTTGTGAAGAAGGCGATGGAGACGACCGCGATCGCGAAGCTGAGCGCCGCGGCCCGCTCGACCAGCGGGTTCAGCCCGGTCGGATCGTCGATGATCAGTCCGCTGGCCAGCACCACGGGGCTGAGCGGTACGCTGAGAAACTCGACGAGGTCGTCGGTCAGCGTCAGCAGATCCTCGGAGAACGCATCCGCCCCCGCATCGGCGCGGCACAGGAAAACCAGCGACATCACCATCACCGCGAAGGAGAAGAAGCGGAAGCGGTTGTAGGGAGGCGCGAAGCGGAAATCGATCAGTCCGGGATGCGACGAGGCATATTCGAACATCGTGAACACGGCCAGCAGGGCGCCGATGATCAGGGAGATCTCCTGCCCGGTTCGCGAGGTCTCGGGCAGGAGAAACGCCGGTGCGGCGATGAAAACGAGAACAAGAAATGCGCGCGATATGGCGGAAGTCAGTCGACCCAGCGTGTTTACGAAACCCGCCTGCCCATGCGCAGTGTACCCTCTTACAGCCAAGGTGCCTCCCCTCGATACCTGGCTTCGAAAGCGTCTATTGCGGCCGCCTTCTGAAGCGTCAGTCCGATATCATCGAGACCGTTGAGCAGGCAGTGCTTTCGGAAGGGTTCCACATCAAAATGGATGGTCCCCCCGTCCGGACCGGTAATCGTCTGGCTCTCCAGATCGACGGTCATGACCGCATTCGCCCCACGCTCTGCGTCATCCATCAATTTATCTACCTCGGACTGTGGCAGAACGATAGGGAGGATTCCATTCTTGAAGCAGTTGTTGAAAAAGATATCGGCGAACGATGTGCTGATCACGCAACGGATTCCGAAATCCGCAAGTGCCCAGGGCGCGTGTTCACGACTTGATCCACATCCGAAGTTGTCACCCGCGACGAGTATTTTCGCATTTCGGTAAGCGGGCTGATTCAGCACGAAGTCCCGAATCTCGTTTCCGTCGGAATCGTAGCGCATCTCGTCGAAGAGATTCTTGCCCAGCCCCGTCCGCTTGATCGTCTTGAGGAACTGCTTGGGGATGATCATGTCCGTGTCGATGTTGACGAGCGGCATGGGCGCCGCGACGCCGGTGAGGGTGGTGAACTTTTCCATGGTTCTTCTCCGGTAGGGGGAGGGGGCTTCCGCCCGTCGGTCGCGGCGGCGCCGCTCCCTCCCGTTGGGTCTGGCGCGCGGCAGTGCCGCGCGGGCCTCAGTTCAGTTCCCGCACGTCCGTCAGGCGGCCGGTGATCGCTGCGGCCGCCGCCATCGCCGGGGAGGCAAGGTGGGTGCGGCCGCCGCGGCCCTGACGTCCCTCGAAGTTGCGGTTGGAGGTGGAGATGCAGCGCTCCTCGGGGCTCAACTGGTCGGGGTTCATCGCAAGGCACATGGAGCAGCCGGCCATGCGCCATTCGAAGCCCGCTTCCTTGAGTTGGTCGGCGATGCCCTCTTCCTCCGCCTGTGCGCGGACGAGGCCGGAGCCGGGCACGATCATGGCGCGCAGGCCGTCCTTCACCTTGTGGCCCTTCATGACCTTCGCCACTTCGCGCAGATCCTCGATCCGGCCGTTGGTGCAGGAGCCGATGAAGACCGTGTCGATCGCGATATCCGACAGCTTCTGACCCGGCTCCAGACCCATATAGGCGAGGGAGCGGCGGGCGGCCTCGACCTTGCCGCCTTCGAAGTCCTCGGGCGCGGGCACGGTGCCGGTGATCGGCAGCACATCCTCGGGCGACGTGCCCCAGGTCACGACTGGGGCGATGTCCTCGGCGCGCAGGGTGACGATCTTGTCGAAATGCGCGCCCTCGTCGGTGTGCAGCGTCTTCCAGTAGGCCATCGCGGCCTCCCAGGCCGCGCCCTTCGGTGCCTTGGGACGGCCCATGACGTACTCGAACGTCTTCTCGTCCGGCGCGATCAGGCCTGCACGCGCACCGCCCTCGATCGCCATGTTGCAGACGGTCATGCGGCCTTCCATCGACAGCTCGCGGATCGCCTGACCGCAATACTCGATGACATAGCCAGTGCCGCCCGCGGTGCCGGTCTTGCCGATGATCGACAGCGTGATGTCCTTCGCCGTCACGCCGGGGGGAAGGGAGCTCGTGACCTCCACCTTCATGTTCTTCGACTTCTTCTGGATCAGGGTCTGGGTGGCGAGCACGTGCTCCACCTCGCTGGTCCCGATCCCGTGGGCGAGCGCGCCGAAGGCGCCGTGGGTCGCCGTGTGGCTGTCCCCGCAGACGATGGTCATGCCTGGCAGGGTCCAGCCCTGCTCCGGCCCGATGATGTGCACGATGCCCTGGCGGATGTCGTTCACGCCGTAATACTCGATGCCGAAATCCTTGGCGTTCTTCTCCAGCGCCTCGACCTGGATCCGGCTCTCGACATTCTCGATGCCCTTGGCGCGGTCGGTCGTCGTGGGCACGTTGTGATCCGGCACGGCGACGGTCTTTTCGGGCGCGCGCGGCGTGCGGCCCGCCATGCGCAGCCCTTCGAAGGCCTGCGGGCTCGTCACCTCATGGACGAGATGGCGGTCGATGTAGAGCAGTGACGTGCCGTCGGTGTCTTCATGGACGACATGCGCGTCCCAGATCTTGTCGTAGAGCGTCTTGGGCATGGGTCGGGTCCCTCTTGGGCCGTGATGAGAAGTGCGGGAACGAAAACGGCCCGCGCGGCAAGCCGGCGCGGGCTGACGGGCTCAGAGCTGAGCTTCGAGGGCCTTCGTCTCACCGTGAAAGCGCCAGGGCAGGCGCTCCCGGTCGGCGAGGATTGGCATGGTCTGCAATCGTATTCCCATGCCACCCGTTTACGCCGGGCCGCGGCCCGGCGCAAGGCGGGCTTACTGGATGGCGGCGGCCGAGCGGATGTCCTCCCGCGTGCATTGGCTGATGACAAGGTTGCCCGAGACCGAGCTTTCCCCGATCGAACCCATCCAGCGGCGGAGCTGGCCGACGGCGCGGGGCGAGCCGGCGAACTGCGCATGGGGGATCAGGCGCTCCAGCGGGGTGTCGTGCAGGCGGATGTTGTCCGCCCCGCCGACCTCGGCGATCACTTCGAGCGCGCAGAAGCCACGCTCCGCCGGGCAGGTCGCGTCGCAATAGGCGGCGACGGTGGCGAGGTTCGGATCGACGTCGAGCTGGCCCGACATCACCTCCGCCGCTTCGCCGAGCCGCTGGGAGTTGGCGAGCTGCTGGGGGAAGCCGCGCTGGGCGAGCGCGTAATTGCGCAGCTCCTCCTGCGGGCGCAGGTGCGGGGCGAGGACGGGGGCGACCAGCGTCATCATCATGATGCCGCCCGAACGGCCCTCGGCAGGCGAGGCGCTCAGCCAGTCCCACGGATTGCCCTGGGGCGGCTCGGCGAAGTAGCTGCGCATCCAGGCGACGAAGTCGAGCTCCGCCATGGTCGGATCGTCTGCGGGCAGGGCGAAGATCTCGTTCCAGCGGCCGCGATCGAAGATCTCCCACGCGAGGCGGGCCGCCGCCTCGATCTCACCGGCTTCGGCCAGCGTCGCGGCGACGTCCATCCCCGCATCGGGCAGGCGGGAGGCGAGCAGCGCCGTGGCCACTTCGTCACCAGCCTCGGCCCGCACGCGGAGCCAGGAGGTGCCGGAAAGTCCACCCTCGGAACGGAAGAGATCGATCCGATCGCGCCGCGGCAGGGCGGAGACGTAAGCCGTGCTCGCTCCCGGGGGCGTCACCGCCTCGATCTGGCCCAGCAGCATCTGCGCGTCCGCATCTCCAGCCTTCGCGCGCTCCGACAGAATCGGAAGTGCCGTCGCATCGTCATCGGCCAGCCAGGCATCGATGCCGTCCTGGAGCGTCTGGGCAGAGAGGGGGGAAACAAGCAGGAAGGCGGCGGCCACGGCGGCGCCGATCAAGCGTAGAGGGGACATGTCGAGATCCATTCAGACGTAAAAGACTCAGAAGCGGCGCCCCCTGCCGACAGCGGGGTTTTAACGGTCCCGCCCGAATGTGCAAGGCGCGTCGTGCAGATAGGCGCTAGCTGTCCTCGAACCAGTCGAGCATCAGGTTCGCCCAGCCGCGCGGAATGGAGTGCCCGCCCTCGTGCAGTGCCATGACAAGATCGCCGTCGGCGCAGTTGGTCCAGCGATCGATGCGGTAGATACCCTCGGTCCGCTGGGCGTTGTTGCCGGTGCAGCCGTGGAGGGCGCGTTGCATCTCCATCACGTCGAAGACGTCGCCCTGAGTGATGCCGGAGCCGACGGTGCGCCCTTCCAGCGGCACGACGTCGTCATCGGTGCCATGGGTATGGTGGAGCCGCACGGGCTCGGCGCAGTCGTCGGGGATCGGCCGCCAGAATGTGCCTGCGATGGGGGCATAGGCGGCGAAGGCACCGGGCGCGTCGCAGGCGACCCGCCATGTCATCATGCCACCACCCGAAAAGCCGCCGAGCACGAAGTTGTCTCGCGGCAGATTGAACCGCTCCGCCGCACTATCCGCCACAGCATCGATGAAGCCCACATCGTCGCGCCGCGGCGCCGGCATTGCGCGGCTGTTCCATGCACCGCCGTTATCTCCCTCGCGCCGGGGCATGCCCTGTACGGCGACGGCGGCGTAGCCCCGCTCGGTCAGCGCGCGCATAAGTCCGGTATTGCGCATGATCCCGTCGGCCCGGCCGCCCCAGCCGTGGAGGAAGACGACGGCGCCTCGCGGCTCCGCCTCCGGCATCGTGACGTGGTAATAGCCGCCGTCGATACGGCACGGGCTGTCGGGCGGGCCGCAGTCCTGTGCGGCGAGCGGCAGTGGCAAAAGGGCGAGGATCAGGGCAGCGAGGCGCATCGGCGGTCTCCGGTCTGACGGTCGGGGGAGACGTTAGGCGCTGCACGGCGGATGGCCACTCACGTTCCCGCCAGCCTGGGTGCGCGGTCCGCGATGTGTCGGGCGGGAACTCCCGGCTTCAGCGGAACTGGTTCGCACGCTCGCCCTTGGTCGCGAGTGCCGCCGTCTCGGCAATGCGCTTCGCCCGGGTCTCCGCCCGCTTCGCAGTCTTGATCCACTCGAGGATGCCGCGCCTGGCCGAGCGCGGAAACGCCTCCCATTCCTCCGCCGCCGGAGGATGTGCTGCAAAGGCGACGGCGAGGTCGTCGGGCACCTCCAGCCGCTCCACGTCGTCGAGAAAGCTCCACATCCTATTGGCCTTCGCCACCTCGATCAGCGCGCGCCCGGCGGGCTGCATCAGTCCCGCCGCTTCGGCTCGCGCGACATGGGCCTTGTTGACGGCGGACCAGGCGGAGGTCGGCTTGCGGGGTGAGAGGAGAAGCAGCGAGCGATCGTTGTCCTTCTTCCGGACGGCGCTGTCGATCCAGCCCCAGCACAGCGCCTCCTCCACGATCTCGTCATGCTCGACATGGTGGGCCGTATGCTTCTTCCACCGCACCAGCCAGATGGATTCTGTCTGCTTATGATGTGCCGCGAGCCAGTTGCGCCAGTCCGCGCGGGAGCGGATATCGACTTCCTCAAGATCGGCGGCGCGGGGCATCAGGCCCGTTCCTTCGCGGGAACGTCATCCGCCGCCCGGCGGCCTCCTTTGACGACAAGCAGGACGAGACCCACCGCGATCAGCAGCATACCGGGGATCAGGAACAGCAGGCCCCAGCCGTTCAATCCGACGAAGAGCCGAAAGAGAAGCTCGCTCTCGGAGCCGCTCCACCGGGACAGTTGCGGGACGAGCATCGAGAGGAGCGGCATCGCCACCATGAGGCCGCCCGAGCCTAGCGATCCCCGCGCCCACGCGGATCGCCCCGTTTCGGCACGCGAGCAGTAGACGGCCATCAGAACGGCACCTCCAACCGCAATCGCGAGGCCGACGGGCATCGAGAGGCTCTGCATCGGATAGAGCAGCAGAAAGGTAAGCGACGCGAAGAGCGCGGTTCCGACCGTCTTGAGCAGGTGTTTCATGACAGCTCTCCCGTCTTGCCGCAATCAGTCAGCATGGGGCGACAACTGCGTCCGTCGCCGCAGCGGAGATCAATGCGCCTCCGCCCAGTTCGAGCCCGTCCCCCCATCGACAACAAGCGGGACGTCGAGGTGGACGGCGGGGTTGGCGGCGGCCTCCATGACGTCCTTCACCGTGCCGATCAGGTCGTCGGCGGCGTCGGCGGGTACCTCGAAGAGCAGTTCGTCGTGGACCTGCAGCAGCATGCGGCCCGGCAGCTTCGCCTTCTCCATCGCCGGCGGCACGCGGATCATGGCACGGCGGATGATGTCGGCGGCCGTGCCCTGGATCGGGGCGTTGATCGCGGCGCGATAGGCGAAGCCCGCCCGCGGGCCGGAGGAGCCGATCTCGGGCGTGTGGATCTTCCGGCCGAACAGGGTCTCGACGTAGCCGTGCTCCTTCGCGAAGGTCTTGGTCTCGTCCATGTACTTGCGGATGCCGGGGAAGCGCTCGAAATAGCGGTCGATGAACGCCTTCGCGTCCTCCCGCGGGATGCGCAGGTTGTTTGAGAGGCCAAAGGCTGAGATCCCGTAGATCACGCCGAAATTGATCGCCTTGGCCTGCCGCCGCACCTCCGGCGTCATCTCGTCGAGCGGCACGTCGAACATTTCGCTCGCCGTCATCGCGTGGATGTCGAGCCCGTCGCGGAAGGCCTGCTTCAGCGCATCGATCCCGGCGATGTGGGCGAGGATCCGCAACTCGATTTGGGAGTAGTCGAGGGAGACGAGGACGTTGCCGTCCTCCGCCACGAAGGCTTCGCGGATGCGCCGCCCTTCCTCCGTCCGCACCGGGATGTTCTGCAGGTTCGGATCGGTCGAGGCCAGGCGGCCGGTATTCGCCCCCGCGATGGAGTAGGAGGTGTGCACCCGGCCGGTATCGGGGTGGATATGCTCCTGCAACGCATCGGTATAGGTCGATTTCAGCTTGGAGATCTGCCGCCAGTCGAGGACGCGGGCCGGCAGATCGTGGCCTTGTGCGGCCAGCTCCTCCAGCACGTCGGCGCCGGTGGAATAGGCGCCGGTCTTGCCCTTCTTGCCGCCGGGCAGGGACATCTCGTCGAACAGGATTTCGCCCAATTGCTTCGGGGAACCGACGTTGAACTTGCGGCCTGCGAGCCCCTGGATCTCGTCCTCCAGCCCCGCCATCTTCTGCGCGAAATTGTTGGACATGCGGGAGAGGTGGTCGCGGTCGACCTTGATCCCGTGCATCTCCATCTGCGCGAGCACCGGGACGAGCGGGCGTTCCATCGTCTCGTAGACCGTCGTGACCCGCTCCTTGACCAGCCCCGGTTTCAGCAGGGTCCAGAGGCGCAGGGTGACATCGGCGTCCTCGGCGGCGTAGGGCGCGGCCTCCTCGATCTTCACCTGGTCGAAGGTGATCTGCTTCTTGCCTGTGCCGAGCAGGGTCTTGATTGCGATGGGCTTGTGGTCGAGATAGCGCTCGCTGAGCGTGTCCATCCCGTGCCCGTGCAGCCCCGCGTGCTGGGCGTAGGAGATCAGCATCGTGTCGTCGATGGGCACGAGCGTGATCCCCTCGCGGGCTAGGATCTTCAGGTCGTACTTCGCGTTCTGGAGGATCTTTAGGATCGACGGATCCTCCAGCATCGGCTTCAGCATCTCCAGCGCGCGGGCGAAGTCCATTTGCCCTTCGGAGCGTTCGGCCCCGCCGAGCAGGTCGCCGGTGCCGTTCACATGCGCGAGCGGGATGTAGCAGGCCTCGCCAGGCTCGACGGAGAGGCAGACGCCGACGAGGCCCGCCAGCATCTCGTCAAGGCCCGTGGTCTCGGTATCGACCGCGACGTAACCGCGCTCGTAGATCCGGTCGAGCCAGGTCTGTAGCGTCGCCTCGTCCCGCACGATCTCGTAGGCATCAGCCTTGATCTCCGGGAAGTCCGGCGCGGCCGGGCCGGGGGCGTGGGCCTCACCGGGAGGGGCCGCGGCGGGGGCGGAGATGGTCGGCGCGTCGACGCCCAGTTTCTCCGCGACGCGGCTGGTGATGGTGCGGAACTCCATCTCCGCGAGGAAGGGCAGCACCTTTTCGGGGTCGAGCGGCTGGACCTCCATCGCATCAATGTCGACCTCCACCGGCACGTTGCGTTCCAGCGTCACGAGCTGCTTGGAGACGCGCACCTGCCCGGCGTGGTCGATCAGGGTCTGGCGGCGCTTGGGCTGCTTGATCTCCCCGGCCCGCTCCAGCAGCGTCTCGACATCCCCGTACTCGTTGATGAGCAGCGCGGCGGTCTTTATCCCGATGCCGGGCGCCCCGGGGACGTTGTCGACGCTGTCGCCGGCGAGGGCCTGAACGTCCACCACCTTGTCGGGGCCGACGCCGAACTTCTCCTCCACCTCCTCGGGGCCGATGCGGACGTTCTTCATCCCGTCCATCATCTCCACCCCGCTGCCGACGAGCTGCATCAGGTCCTTGTCCGACGAGATGATGGTCACGCGGGCGCCGGCCTCCTTCGCCTGTTCGGCGAAAGTCGCGATGAGGTCGTCGGCCTCCCACCCCTCCTGCTCGATGCAGCAGATGCCGAAGGCGCGCGTCGCCTCGCGGGTCAGCGGGATCTGCGGCGCGAGCTCCTCGGGCAGGGGCGGGCGCTGGGCCTTGTATTCGGGATAGATCTCGTTGCGGAAGGTCTTGGACGAGTGATCGAAGATCACGGCGAGGTGCGTCGGTGCATCGTCGCCCGTATTCCCCTCGATCATCTTGTAGAGCATGTTGCAGAAGCCTGACACCGCCCCGATCGGCAGCCCGTCGGACTTGCGCGTCAGCGGCGGGAGGGCGTGGAAGGCGCGAAAGATGTAGCCCGACCCGTCGATCAGATGCAGGTGATGTCCCTTGCCGATGGTCATGCGCGCGTCCTCCTCATGCTGCGGCGGACCATAGGGCGCGGCGCGCGGGATGGCGAGGGGCCGCGCAAGGCTCCTGACAGGGTCGCCGTCACGCGCTGCCGCTCAGGCCCAGCGCCGCCTCCCGCACGATCCCCGAAACGGTCAGAAGCTGCTGTTCCAGCGGATTGGTCTTGCGCCAGGTCATCCCGATCGTGCGCATCGGTTCGGGATCGCGGAAGCGGGCGACGGAGACGGGGGCCGAGCGCGTCTCCACCCGGATCGCCATTTCTGGGATCAGGGTCACGCCGATGCCCGCGCCGACCATCTGCACCAGCGTGGACAGCGAGCTGCCGTCCATCAGGTCGCGTGTCTGCGGCGCGTCGATGTCGCAGAAGGACAGCGCCTGGTCGCGGAAGCAATGGCCCTCCTCCAGCAGCAGCAGCTTCATTTTCTGGAGGGCGTGCCCGTCCGGAACCGGCTTGTCGGCATCCTCCAGCGGCCGCACGAGCATGAAGCTCTCCGACAGCAGCTCCACCTCGACGAAGGAGGGTTCGGAGAGGGGCAGGGCGAGGATCGCGGCGTCGAGCTTGCCGCTGCGGATCCCGTCGGCAAGGCGGGGCGTCACCGTCTCCCGCACGTGGATGTCGAGGCGGGGGAAGCGCTCCATCAACCGCTTCAGGATATCCGGCAGCAGATAGGGCGCGATGGTCGGGATGATGCCGAGGCGGAACGGCCCCGACAGGTCGTCGCGCGAGCCGCGGGCGAGGTCGCCCACCTCCTCCACCGCGCGCAGGATCTCGCCCGCCCGCCCGGCCAGCACGTCGCCGAGGCCGGTCAGGCGGACCTGCCTGCGGTCGCGTTCCACCAGTGGCGCGCCCAGCATTTCCTCGAGCTCCTTGATCTGGAGCGACAGCGCGGGCTGGGAGATCGCACAGGCCTCCGCCGCCCGTCCGAAATGGCGATGCTGCGCGAGGGCCGCGAAGTACCGGAAATGCTTGAGGGTCAGACCTTTCATAAGCTCCGCTCATCGAGATCATTTGGCTTTCAAAATTCAGCTAATCGACTTCGTCCGTTAATACTAGGGGTGGAACGGTGCGGAACGGACCGACTCGGTCCCGCATCCGCGGCGGCGCCTGCACCAGCCATTCGATGCCCCTATCCAAGGCGCATCCAAGCGAGGAGACGATCATGGACGGTAACTTCACGGGGGGCGGTGGTTGCCCCGTCGCGCACGGCAAGGGCACCAGCAACAGCGACTGGTGGCCGAATGCGCTCAACCTCAGCGTCCTGCATCAGCACTCCGCGCTGTCGAACCCGATGCCGGTGGACTTCGATTATGTAGAGGCGTTCGAGAAGCTGGATCTCAAGGCGCTCAAGCAGGACATCTACGACCTGATGAAGACGAGCCAGGACTGGTGGCCGGCCGACTATGGCCACTACGGTCCGCTCTTCATCCGCATGGCGTGGCACTCCGCCGGGACCTACCGGACCAGCGACGGTCGCGGCGGCGGCAACACGGGCACGCAGCGCTTTGCGCCGCTCAACAGCTGGCCGGACAACGCGAACCTCGACAAGGCGCGGATGCTGCTGTGGCCGGTCAAGCAGAAGTACGGCAAGTCGATCTCCTGGGCCGACCTGATGATCCTCGCGGGCAACTGCGCGCTGGAGGATATGGGCCTCAAGACCTTCGGCTTCGCCGGCGGCCGGTCCGACATCTGGGAGCCGGAGGAGGACATCTACTGGGGACAGGAGATCGAGTGGCTGGGCGACACCCGCTACAAGGGCGAGCGTGAGCTCGACATGCCACTGGCTGCCGTCCAGATGGGCCTGATCTACGTGAATCCGCAGGGTCCGAACGGCGAGCCGGACCCCGTCGCATCGGGCCGCGACATCCGCGAGACCTTCGCGCGGATGGCCATGAACGACGAGGAGACGGTGGCGCTGGCCGCGGGCGGTCACACCTTCGGCAAGGCGCATGGCGCGGCCTCCGAGGACCACCTCGACCGCGAGCCGGAGGGTGCCGGCATGCACATGCTCGGCCAGGGCTGGTACAACAGCTACGAAAGCGGCAAGGGTGTCCACACCATCACCAGCGGGATCGAGGGGCCGTGGACCCCGACGCCGACGAAGTGGGACATGACCTATTTCGACGTCCTCTTCGGCTACGACTGGGAGCTGACCAAGAGCCCGGCGGGTGCATGGCAGTGGCAGGCGAAGGACCTCAAGGACGAGGATCACGCGCCGCAGGTCGACGGGTCGGGCAAGGTGCCGATCATGATGACCACCGCCGACATGGCGATGAAGATGGACCCGATCTACGGCCCGATCTCCAAGCGGTTCCACGAGAACCCCGATCAGTTCGCCGACGCCTTCGCCCGCGCGTGGTTCAAGCTCACCCACCGCGACATGGGGCCGCTCGCGCTCTACAAGGGGGCCGAGGTACCGGACGAGGTGTTGCTGTGGCAGGACCCGATCCCCGAGGCGGACTATGCCCAGATCGATGCCGGCGACGTCGCCGCGCTGAAGGAGAAGATCCTCGCCACCGGCCTCTCGACGAGCGAGTTGGTCAAGACGGCATGGGCCTCCGCCTCCACCTTTCGCGGATCGGACAAGCGGGGCGGGGCCAATGGCGGCCGCATCCGGCTTGCCCCGATGAAAGACTGGGAGGTCAACGAACCTGCCATGCTTCAGCGCGTGCTGACCGCATTGGAAGGCGTGCAGTCCGACTTCAACGGCTCGGCGACGGGCGGCGAGCAGGTTTCGATTGCCGATCTCATCGTGCTCGGCGGCGTCGCGGCGATCGAGGCTGCGGCAAAGGCGGCCGGTCACGGGATCGAGGTGCCCTTCACCCCCGGCCGGACCGACGCGACGCAGGAGCAGACGGATGTCGAGAGCTTCTCCGTTCTCGAGCCCTTCGCCGATGGCTTCCGCAACTACTCCAAGCCGAGCGACGTCGTCTCGGGCGAAGAACTGCTAGTCGACCGGGCGCAGCTCCTGGGCCTCACCGCACCCGAGATGACGGTGCTGATGGGCGGCCTGCGGGCACTTGGCGCGAACTGGGACGGCACGTCCCACGGCGTGTTCACCGATCGGCCGGGGCAGCTGACGAACGACTACTTCGTCAACCTGCTCGACCTCGGCATCAAGTGGGATGCGACGGACGAAGGCGAGCAGACGTTCGAGGGGCGCGACCGCAGGACCGGTGATGTGAAGTGGACCGGCACGCGGGTCGATCTGGTGTTCGGCTCGAACTCCCAGCTCCGGGCGCTGTCGGAGGTCTATGCCTGTGCCGACAGCACCGAGGACTTCCTGCGCGACTTCGTCGCCGCGTGGACCAAGGTGATGGAGCTGGATCGGTTCGACCTGAGGGACTGATGCTCCATCGGTCCGGGCGTGGCGAACGGCGCCCGGACCACCCTACCGACCCGCCGCTGCTTCGCCAGACGTGCGGCTGGAGAGCATCCAGCAGATCAGATCAGTGCAGGCGCGGGCGGCCGCAGGCCTGCTGGCGTGCGTAGAACGTCGCCAGCGACTTGTCCCGCTCCTCCGCGAAGGTCTCCCCCTCCGCCAGGTCTGCCATGCGGTCGATGCGGAACATGCGGAAATCGGCCCTGAGCTCGCACCAGGCGACCAGCGTCCAGGTCTGCCCCCAGAACCACAGCCCCAGCGGCCGGACGGTGCGCCGCGTGGCCCGGCCCTCGGCGTCCGAATAGGCGAAGCTGATCCGCAGCCGCGCGTCGCATGCCTTTTCCAGCGCATCGATCCGGGCCCGACAGCCGTCGTCGAGCCGCCAGGACGGGAAGGCGTGGATCGGCACGCGATCCGTATCGGCGCGCTTGGCCTCCGGCAGCACCGCGTCGATCTTGGTGAGTGCCTCCTCGGCGGCAAGCGCCATCTCCGCCCCGCCCCAGGCGCGGATCAGCCGGATGCCCGCGACGAGCGCCGTGAGCTCCTGCTGGCTGAACATCAGAGGCGGCAGGTCGTAGCCCGCCCGCATGATGTAGCCGACCCCGGCCTCGCCTTCGATGGGCACGCCGGAGCCGATGAGGTCGGCGACGTCGCGATAGACCGTCCGCTCCGACACCTCCAGCCGCTCGGACAGCATGCGCGCGGTCAGAAGCCGCCCGCCGCGCAGGTACTGGACGATCTGGAACAGCCGGTCGGCGCGCCGCATGTCAGGCCGCCTGGAAGAGGCCGATGGAGTTCCCGTCGGGATCCACCGCGTAGACGAAGCGCCCCGCCGGGATCGCGATGGGCGCCGACAGTACGGCACCGCCCGCCTCCTTGCACCGGCCGGCGGCCGCTTCGAGCGTGTCGGGCACGGCGAGGTGGACGGTCGGGCCATTGCCCTCCTCGGCCGGGTTGCCGGGATAGAGGTGACCCGCGATCGAGTTCTTGTCGGCACCCGGCAGCATCGCCATCGGGTTCGGGCCATTGTTGTCGATGCTCATGTCGTAGCCGAAGACGCGGTTGTAGAACGTGACGCTCTTCTCCAGGTCCGTGCAGGGCAACTCGGTCCAGACGACGGGATGTTCGGGGGCGAAGCTCATGGCGGCTCTCCGTTGGGCTGTTGGTGTGCCCAGGTTTACCCTACCGCTCCTGACAGGGTTCTGTCAGGAGCCCGCATCGCCGAACACATCGCGGAGCCGGCGGATCAGCCAGTCGAGCGCGGGGCCCGTCGCCCGGTCGGTGCGGGTGAAGGCGAGGAGGGGGACTCGCAGCGTCTCCTCCGACCGCGCTTCGAGCTGGAGGGGGACGAGGGTGCCCCTCGCCAGATCCTCGGCGATCTCCGCGATGGGTGCGGTGCCCCAGCCGAGGCCCCGGCGCAGCATCCGGCAGCGCAGCGTCAGGTCACCGACTTCCCACGTGTCATGGACCAGCCGGTTGGCGAAGTCGCCACGGGTGACCGGAACGAGCTGACGGTGGTCCTGCACATCCGCATCCGTCAGCGGACGCCCGAGTTGCACGAGCGGATGGTCGGGTGCGGCCACGATGGCTATGTCCGCGCTGCCAACCGCATGGCGGTCGAACGCATCCTCGTCATAGCCGGTCAGGCTGATCGCCCCCGCGATCCCCAGATCCGCCTGTCCGCTGCTGACAAGATCCGGCGCGCCGCCGATATCGACGCGCAGCACGCGCAGGCTCACACCCGGAAAGGCGTCTCGGAAGGTGTCGAGCACCTCGACCATCGGATCGACCGGCACGACGATCCCGATCGCGATCGTCAGGTGGCCCGGCGCACCCCCAGCCAGCGCATTCGCCGTGGCCCGCAGCCGCGCCGCGCGGACGATCACCATGCGCGCCTCGGCGACGATGACTTCCCCCGCCTCGGTCAGGCGCGGCCTGCGGGTGCTGCGGTCGAAAAGCGTGACGCCGAGCTGATCCTCCAGCGTCGCGATCGACTGGCTGACGGCCGATTGCGCGCGCTGAACATGCTTCGATGCGGCGGTGAAGCTGCCGGTATCCGCTATCGCGATCAGCATGCGGAGCTGGTCGAGTGTCACGCCGTCGAGCATTCGCGCCTCAATCCATCGGTTTGACCGATAGGTTGCAGCAGAATTTTCGCACTGCAAGAGCAGGCCCGGAAAACCGATCTCTCTGGCATGGGCGCAACAAGGCGCCGCAACGCAGATCAGAGGAGACCGCGAAATGACCGATTTCAACGAGACCGCCCCGACCCGCCGCGCCGCTCTGCGGGGCCTCGGCCTGTCCGGCCTGGGGCTCGCCGCGATGGCAGGAGCCGGTGCCGCCGCCGCTCAAGGCGCCACCGCCTCCAGCCGCCCGCTGGCCGGAAAGACCGCCATCGTGACCGGCGCGCGCGCCAATATTGGCCGCGCCTTCTCCGTCGCGCTGGCGGAGATGGGCGCCGATGTCGTCGTCCACTACCACCGGGCTGAAACCGTGGGCGAGGCCGAGGAAACCGCCCGCCTCGTCCGTGCCGCGGGCAGCCGCGCGGTGCTCAGCGTCGGCGATCTGGGCCAGCCGGAGACGGCGCGCGCGATGTTCGACGCGGCAGAGCGGGAGTTCGGCGGCGCCGACATCCTCGTCAACAATGCCGGCGCAATCATCAAGAAGCCGGTCGCCGAGTTCACCGACGAGGAGTTCGACCGGCTCGACTCCGCCAACGGCCGCGGCCTGTTCTTCGCCCTGCGCGAGGGCGCGCGCCGCCTGCGCGACGGCGGGCGCATCATCAACAACGGCACGTCCCTGCTGGCGGGCGCGGCCCCCGGCTACGCGATCTACGCAGGCACCAAGGCGCCGGTGGAGGAGTACACGCGGATGATGGCCAAGGAACTGGGCGACCGGATGATCACGGTGAACGCGATCGCCCCGGGCCCGGTCGACACGCCCTTCTTCCACGGGGCTGAGACGCCGCAATCGGTGGCCTACGCCGCCGGCCTGTCAGTCGAGGGGCGGCTCGGCACGGTCGCGGACATCGTGCCGCTGGTCCGCTTCCTCGCCTCGCCGGACAGCCAGTGGGTCAACGGGCAAACGATGTGGGTGAACGGCGGCTATCTCACCCGCTGATCGAACGAGCAGGGTGGCTCAGCGCTGATCCGCCGGGCCGCCCTCCAGCACGAAGCGCTTGTCGCAGTAGCCGCACTCGACGAAACCTTCCTCCGGGTCGATGGAGTACCAGACGCGCGGGTGGCCGAGGCCGCCCGTGCCGCCGTCACAGGCGATGCGGGTCTTGGTGACATACTCGATCTCTGGTGCGGGTCGGGTCATGGGCGGCCTTGTCGAGAGTTGGCGTTTGGCGAAGCGCGGCATAGATCGCTCTCAGCAACCCGCCGGTCGCGGCGGAATATGATCCAAGCGGCGCGGCCCGGCAAGGGCGCCCGCGCGAGGGGAGAGGCCATGCCCGAGAACGCCATCGAACTCCACGGCCTGCGCAAGGTCTATCGCGGGCAGGGGGGCGAGCCGGACAAGGTCGCACTTCACGGGTTGGACCTCGGCATTCCGACGGGCTCGATCTTTGGCCTTCTGGGACCGAATGGGGCGGGGAAGTCCACCACGATCAACATCATGGCCGGGCTTGTGAACAAGACCGAGGGCAAGGTGCGCATCTGGGGCTTCGACCAGGACGAGAACCCGCGCATGTCCCGCGCCTCGATTGGCGTCGTGCCCCAGGAGCTCAACATCGACCCCTTCTTCACGCCACGCGCGGCACTGGAGGTGCAGGCGGGTCTCTACGGTGTTCCGGCGTCGCAGCGGCGGACCGATGCGATCCTCGAAAAGGTGGGTCTCGCCGACAAGGCCGAGGCCTATGCCCGCACGCTGTCCGGCGGGATGCGGCGGCGACTCCTGGTGGCCAAGGCGCTGGTGCACGCGCCGCAGGTTCTGGTCCTCGACGAGCCCACGGCAGGGGTGGACATCGAGCTGCGCCAGATGCTGTGGGACTACGTGCGCGAACTGAACGCTGCGGGCACCACGATCATCCTCACCACTCATTACCTCGAGGAGGCGGAGGAGATGTGCGACCGCATCGGCATCATCTCCCAGGGTAACCTCGTGGCCTGCGACGAGACGTCCGCCCTGCTGGAGCGGCTCGACGCGAAGTCGCTGGTAGTGACGCCGGACGGAACGGCGGCGCTGCCCCGACTGCCCGACGGCGTGCGCGGCGAGACGCGGGAGGACGGCGCGCTGGTGCTGCACTACCACAAGTCCCAGCACTCCGCGATGGACCTGCTCGACCACCTGCGCGGTCAGGGCATCACGATCCGCGACATGGCGACGGAGGAGCCGCACCTGGAGGACGTCTTCCGCGAACTCACGCGCGCCGCCTGATTTCGCGGTGAACCTTTTCCTCCGGGCAGCGTACCGGAGTCGAGAGCCTATGCTGGAGGAAGAGAATGGCCGCCGTCGACAGACCTTACCGCTGGGTGCCCGTACTGGGCTGGATGCTGCGGGACCTTGACGAGGGGCGCGAGGATGCGCCGCTCTGGTTCGGCCTCGTGATCGCGATGATCGGAGGGATCGCCGGCATCTTCTTCGGCGTGTGGGGGTTCCTGCTCTACTTCCTCGCACTGACGCCGGTCGTGCTGATCGGCTACTGCATCGTGGCGTTCTCCGCCGTGTCGTCCGGCATCCGGCAGAAGCATGACGAGCGGCAGGAGATGCAGCGCATCATCGCGGAGAACCGGGCTAAGATGGACGCTTGAGCGCCACCTTGCCCGACGGGAACCGCCCCGGCCGACGCGCCGGCGCGGTTCGCTTCGACTGCCTTAAGGGGGTGACGGGCTGCCCATCGACCTGATCCCCGAACAGCTAAGACCCGTGTGCCGTGATCGCAGCCCGCGACGCATTGGCGGGAGGCACCGAAGTCCCGGCTCAGGGGTGGAGACCGTCGGATCAAGTGTTGAACGACCGAGGTCGATCTATCGCCGAGCCGCTTTTCCCCAACGGAGTTAGTTGGCTGCGATCTCGACGCAGGAGAGCTCAAGGTTCCAAAGCTACGGTCGCGTGCGGGTCAGCCTCGCGACGCCTTCTCAGCGATGCCGGACGTGCCTTCGCGGCGCTCCAGCTCCGCCAGTACATCGGACCACGCCACCCCGCGCGCCGTGAGCATCACCATGAGGTGGTAGAGCACGTCCGCCGCCTCATAGGTCAGCTTGTCGGTATCGCCCTTGGCGGCCTCGATGATCGCCTCGATCGCCTCCTCGCCGAACTTCTCCGCACATTTCTCCGGCCCCTTGGCCAGCATCCGGGCCGTGTGGGAGCTTTCCGGGTCCGCTCCCGCGCGCGAAGCGATGGTGTCGGCCAGCCGGTCGAGTACGTTCATTGCAGCCTCACGGGAATGCCGGCGGCCGCCATGTGCGCTTTCGCCTCGCCGATTGAATAGGTGCCGAAGTGGAAGATGGAGGCCGCGAGCACCGCGCTCGCCCCGCCATCTGTCACACCCTCGACGAGGTGATCCAGCGTTCCGACGCCGCCGGACGCGACGACCGGCACGCTCACCGCGTCCGAGATCGCGCGCGTCAGCGGCAGGTTGTAGCCCGATTTGGTGCCGTCCTTGTCCATCGAGGTCAGCAGGATCTCCCCCGCGCCGCGCGCCGCCATGTCCTTCGCGAAGGCCACGGCGTCGATGCCCGTCGGTTTCGTGCCGCCATGGGTGAAGATCTCCCACCGGCCTGGCTCCACCGTCTTCGCGTCCACCGCCACGACGATGCACTGCGCACCGAACTTGTTGGCGGCCGCGTTGATCACGTCGGGGTTCGCGACGGCGGCGGAGTTGAAGCTCACCTTGTCGGCCCCTGCAAGCAGCAGCGCCCGCACGTCGTCGACCGAGCGCACGCCGCCCCCGATGGTCAACGGCATGAAGCAGGCCTCCGCCGTCCGGCTGGCGAGGTCGTACATCGTGCCGCGGTTCTCCAGCGTCGCGGCGATGTCGAGAAAGCAGAGCTCGTCCGCCCCCGCCGCATCGTAGGCGATGGCCGCCTCCACCGGGTCGCCCGCGTCCACGAGGCCCTTGAAATTGACCCCCTTCACGACGCGGCCGTCCTTCACGTCGAGGCAGGGGATGATGCGGGTCTTGAGCATGGCGGTCTCCGGTTCGGGCCTTTCCTACAGCGGGCCCCGATCCATATCAAATCGAACCTATCGGGTACTACAGGAGCTTCCCATGATCCGCCGTCTTGCCGCCGTTCTCACCCTACTCTTCGCCGGCCCGGCCGCGGCCCAGATGCCGGACGAGCCCCTCGTGACGCGGGAGAGCGCGCACTCCGTCATCGTGACGCTCGATCGTCTGTCGCAGATCGTGACCGAGAACGGCGGCCGGGTTTTCGCGAGGATCGACCACGCCGCCGGCGCGCGGGCGGTTTCCATGGACCTGCGCCCGACGGAGCTTCTGATCTTCGGCAACCCGCAGCTCGGCACGCCTGCGATGCAGATGTCGCAGACCGCGGGTCTCGACCTGCCGCTGCGCGCCGTCGCGTGGGAGGACGAGGACGGCACCGTCTACCTCACCCACCCGCGGGCCGAGGCGATCGTCTTCGTCCATGGTATCGATCCGGAGGCGGAGATCGTGCAGCGGATCAACACGGTGGTGGAGAACTTCGTCGGCCAGGCGATTGCGCCCGAATAGGCCCGTTCGCAAAAGTGTGAACGGCGCGGGCCGGCCCGAACGACGCGCGCGCTTCCGCTTGCCGGGGTCCGTCGGAGGTTCAGCCATGCCCGTCCGCACCGTTTCCGCAGCGCTCGCAGGTGCCCTGGCGGCCGGGCCGCTTCAGGCCGAGGCCGAGCCGCTGTGGGAGGTCGGGGTCGGTGCCTTCGGCCTCTACGCGCCCGACTACCCGGCCTCCGGCGAGCGGTCGCTGAACGGCCTGCCGTTTCCCTATGTGATCTATCGCGGTGATTTCTTCCGGCTCGACGACGAGGACGGCGCGCGCATCGTGCCGTTGGAGACCTCGCGCTTTCGCTTCGACATTTCCGCCGATGCGGCCTTCGGCGCGAACAGCGACGACAACGATGCGCGCGACGGGCTGGAGGATCTCGATCCGCTCGTCCAGATCGGCCCGCAGGTAGTGGTCGAGGGGCCGCGCGTCGCCGGGGGCCAACTGGAATTCGCGCTCGCCGCCCGCGCGGTCTACTCCGTCGATATCGACGACATCGAGTATCAGGGCGCGGTGCTGGAGCCCCGGATCCGCTATGAACGCGAGCTGGGGACGGAGCGGGAGATCGGGCTCTTCGCCTCCGTCCAGCCGATCTGGGCGACGGAGGAGCTGCACGACTACTTCTACGAGGTGGATGCGCCCTTCGCGACGCCCTCCCGCCCGGCCTTCGATGCCGGGGGCGGGTATCTGGGGACCGAAGTCAGCCTCGGCCTCTCGGCGGAGATCACCGACCGGTTGCAGCTTTTCGCGGGCACCGGACTCGGCTTCTACGAAGGGGCAGAGAACGAGGACAGCCCGCTCTTCGAGGAGGACGTGACCGCCGCCGCCTTCCTCGGCTTTGCCTACACCCTGCGGCGCAGCGAGCGCATGGTGCGGCGCGACTAGCCCGCCAGCACCTTCATCGCCTCGGGGACCGAGATGCGGCCGTCGTAGAGCGCCCGGCCCGAGATCGCGCCGTCGAGCGGTGCGCCGCTGGCCTTGAGCGCCCGCAGGTCATCGAGCGAGGAGACGCCGCCCGACGCAATGACGGGGATGGAGACGGCATGGGCGAGTGCCGCAGTGGCCTCAACGTTCGGGCCCTGCATCGCGCCGTCGCGGTCGATGTCGGTGTAGATGATCGCCGCCATGCCGGCATCCTCGAACTGGCCGGCGAGGTCGGTGGCGGTGATGTCGGTCGTTTCCGCCCAGCCCTCCACCGCGACCATCCCGTCGCGCGCGTCGATCCCCACCGCGACCTTGCCGGGGAAGAGCCGCGCGGCCTCACGCACCAGCTCCGGATCGCGCACCGCGACGGTGCCGAGGATCACGCGGGCGAGGCCCTTGTCCAACCACGTCTCGATGGTGGCGAGGTCCCGGATGCCGCCTCCGAGCTGCGCGGGCACGTCGGTCGCGGCCAGGATCGCCTCCACCGCGCCGGCATTGACCGGAGCACCTGCGAAGGCGCCGTTGAGGTCCACCAGGTGCAGCCACTCGCAACCCGCCTCGACGAAGGCGCGCGCCTGCGCCGCCGGATCGTCGTTGAACACCGTCGCCTGGTCCATCTCCCCCTTGTAGAGCCGCACGCAGGCGCCGTCCTTCAGGTCGATGGCGGGGTAGAGGATCATGGGCTGGGTCTCCGGCAGGTTTGGCGCTCCGCTCCTATCGCCAAGATCGCTCCAATGCAAAGCATCGGGACAGCGACGTCACCATTGACCCCGCGCGGCCCACGTCCAACTCTCTGCCGAAAGATATAAAATTTGGGGAGACGACCATGAAGCGCACGATCCTTGCGGCCACCCTTGCAGCCGTGCCAATGACCGCCGAAGCGCAGGATGCGCAGGGCCTATGGCAGTCGCAGCCGAGCGAAACGGGAAGCTATGTCCACGTCCAGATCGCGCCCTGCCAGGGCGCGACCGACCAGCGCTGCGGCGTCATCCGCGGCGCGTTCGAGGCGGACGGGACGCCGACCAATGCCGACATCGTCGGCAAGCCCATCATCTGGGGCATGGAGCCCAATGGCTCGTCGAGCTGGAACAACGGCACGATCTGGGCCCCGGATCAGGACAAGGAATACCGCTCGACCATGGAGCTTCAGGGCGGTGACGCGCTGGAGGTCTCGGGCTGCGTGCTGTTCATCTGCCGCTCGCAGACCTGGACCCGCATCAACTAACGATGTCCGCCGCTTGGACAGAGAAGAAGGCGGGGCCGCGTGCTCCGCCTTCGTCGTTTCAGGGCGTCCAGTTGAGGAAGTTGCCGATGGCGGTCAGGCCCGTCTTCTGGCTCTTCTCCGGATGGAACTGCGTGCCGAAGAGGTTGTCCCGCCCGATGGCCGCGGTGACCGGGCCGCCATAGTCGACGGTGGCGAGCAGATGCTCCGGATCATCGAGCGACATGTGGAAGGAGTGCACGAAATAGGCGTGCGCCCCGTCCTCGATCCCGGCGAGGATCGGGTGGGGCTGCGTGATCTTCAGCTCGTTCCAGCCCATATGCGGCACCTTAAGCGAAGGGTCCGCCGGCTCCAGATGCGTGATCGCGCCGCCGATCCAGTCGAAGCCCGGCGTGTCGCCGAACTCCCGCCCCACGGTGGCCAGAAGCTGCATGCCGACGCAGATCCCCATGAAGGGCGTGCCCGCCTGCACCCGCTCCTCGATCACCTCATACATGCCCGCGACCGCCAGAAGCCCGCGGCGGCAATCGGCGAAGGCGCCGACGCCGGGCAGGACGATGCGCTGGGCTCTCCGCACGACCTCCGGATCGGAGGTCACCACGACCTCCGGCCCGCCGACCTCGCGCCGCATCCGCTCGAACGCCTTCTGGGCGGAGTGCAGATTGCCGCTGTCGTAGTCGATGATCGCGCAGGTCACAGCGTGCCCTTCGTCGACGGGATCGCGTCGGCCTTGCGCGGGTCGGTCTCCAGCGCGTCGCGCAGCGCCCGGGCGACCGCCTTGAACGCGGCCTCGGCGATGTGGTGGGAGTTGATGCCGTCGAGCTTCTCGACATGCAGCGTGATCCCGCCATGGGTGCTGAACGCCTGGAAGAACTCGCGCACCAGCTCCGTATCGAAGCTCTTGATGGCAGGTGCGGTGAAGTCGACCTTCCACACCAGATAGGGGCGTCCGGACAGGTCCAGCGCCGCGCGCACCAGCGTGTCGTCCATCGGCAGAAGGCAGGAGCCGTAGCGCACCATCCCGCGCTTCTCGCCCATCGCCTCGCTCAGCGCCTGGCCGAGCGCGATGCCGACATCCTCCACCGTGTGATGGTCGTCGATGTGCAGATCACCCTCGCAACGGACCTTCATGTCGATCAGCGCGTGGCGCGCGAGCTGGTCGAGCATGTGGTCGAAGAAGCCCACACCCGTCCGGTTGTCATAGGCCCCGGTGCCGTCGAGATCGATCTCGACGGTGATGTCCGTCTCCGCCGTCTTGCGGGTGATGGTCGCAGTGCGCATCGCTTTCTTCCCTTCGTGACGTGCCCTTATAAGGGCAAGGCGGAGCCGGTGGGAAGGGAGCGTGCGATGCTGAAATGGACGGGCCGGGTGCTGCTGGCGCTCGTGGTTCTGCTAGCAGCGGCGCTGTTCCTTTTGCGCACGCCGGACACCGATCCGGCGGAGATGCTGGCGAAGTATGGCGGCGCGCAGGCGCGCTTCGCCGACGGCGCGGACGGCCTGCGGGTCCACTACCGCAGCTCCGGTGATCCGGCGGACCCGGCGCTGGTCATGCTCCACGGTTCCAACTCCTCCCTGCATACGTGGGAGCCGCTGGCGGAGCGGCTGGGTGGCTACCACCTAGTCTCCCTCGATCTGCCGGGGCACGGGCTGACCGGGCCGCATCCGCAGGACGACTATTCGGCGGAGGGGAATGCGCAAGCCGTGGATGCCGTTCTCGACGATCTGGGGATCGAGCAGGCCGTGCTCGTCGGCAATTCCTTCGGAGGCTGGGTCTCCTGGCGCTATGCCCTATCGCGGCCGGAGAGGGTGGCAGGGCTGGTGCTGATCGCCTCCTCGGGCATGCCGCGGCGCGACGACGACCCGGAGCCGCCGTCGAGCTTCGTCTTCGAGCTGCTGGACACGCGTGTCGGGGGCTGGCTGCTGACCAATATCACCCCGCGCCCGCTAGTGGAGAGCTCGCTGGAGGCGAGCGTTTCCGTCACCTCGATCATCGATGACGCCATGGTGGACCGCTACTGGGAGCTGATCCGCTATCCCGGTAACCGCCGCGCCGCCATCGTCTCCGCCAATGCGGAGCGGGAGCCGGAGATGGCCGACCGGATCGGGCAGATCGAGGTGCCGGTTCTCGTGATCTGGGGTGCGGAGGATCAGTTCGTCCTGCCATCCGCCGCCCGGACCTTCGCCGAGCGGCTGCCGCAGGCGGAGGTCGTGATCTTCGACGGGATCGGCCACCTGCCGATGGAGGAGGCGCCGGACCGGACGGCGGACGCGATCCGCAGCTTTCTGGATTGAACTTCGCGGAGACTTAATATAACATTATGATTAATTAAGGAATCGGTTATGCCGCTCGATGCCACCTTCGCCGCCCTCGCCGACCCGACCCGTCGCGCGATCCTGGAGCGGCTGGCGGAGGGGGAGGCGACGGCCGGTGAGCTGGCCGCGCCCTTCGCGATCAGCCAGCCCGCGGTCTCCCGCCACCTGAAGGTGCTGGAGGAGGCCGGCCTGATTTCCCGCCGGGTGGACGCACAGCGCCGCCCGGCCCGGCTGGAGCCGCAGGCGCTGGCCGAACTCGATGTCTGGCTCGAGCGCTACCGGCAGGTACTCGCGCAGAACTTCCAACGCCTCGACGCGATCCTGGCGGAGCCTCGAGAGGAGGACTGACATGCTCGACACCCTGACGGCCAAGGCGGTCGGTGATCGCGAGATCCACGTCGCCCGCCATTTCAAGGCCCCGCCCGAGCGCGTGTTCGAGGCGTTCACGACCCCGGTCATCGTCGAGACCTGGCTGACGGGCCCCGACGGCTGGACCATGACGGTCTGCGAGATCGCGCCCGAGGTCGGCGCGTCCGTCCGCTACCGCTGGGAGAATCAGGACGGGGAGGGCTTCGGCCTGCAAGGCACCGTGACCGAGTGCGACCCGCCGCACCGGATGGTCCACACCGAGCTTTTCGACATTCCCGGCGCGACCGACACGGGCGTCGTGACGACCTTCACCGCCGAGGGGGCGGGAACCCGCGTCGAGATGGTCATCACCTACCAGTCGCAGGAGGCAAGGGACATGATGCTCCAGCAGATGCCCGGCGGGCTGGAGATGAGCTATTCCCGGCTCGACGCCGTTCTGCGCTGACGCGCCGCGCTTGCCTCGAAACTGAACATGTGTTCATATCCTCCCGACGCGGCAACGACCGCACGGGAGGATATGATGTTCCACGCATCCATGAACTTCGCGCTGGGCGAAGAGGTCGGGGCCCTGCGCGAGATGGTCCACCGCTGGGCGCAGGACCGCGTCGCGCCGATGGCCGCGAAGATCGACGCCGACAACCTGTTCCCGAATGAGCTCTGGACCGAGATGGGCGAGCTCGGCCTGCACGGCATCACCGTGCCGGAGGAGGATGGCGGCGCGGGCATGGGCTACCTCGCCCATTCCGTGGCGGTGGAGGAGATCGCGCGGGCCAGCGCCTCCGTCTCCCTCAGCTACGGCGCGCATTCCAACCTCTGCGTCAACCAGATCTCCCTGAACGGCAATGCCGAGCAGAAGGCGAAGTACTTGCCGAAACTGATCTCGGGCGAGCATGTCGGCTCCCTCGCCATGTCCGAGGCGGGCGCCGGCTCCGACGTCGTGTCGATGAGCCTGAAGGCCGAGAAGCGCAACGACCGCTTCATCCTGAACGGCAACAAGTACTGGATCACAAACTCCCCCGACGCCTCGACGCTCGTCGTCTACGCGAAGACCGATCCGGAGGCCGGACCCAAGGGCATCACCGCCTTCCTGATCGAGAAGGAGATGACCGGTTTCTCCGTCGGTCCGCATTTCGACAAGCTCGGCATGCGCGGCTCCAACACCGCCGAACTGATCTTCGAGGATGTGGAGGTGCCGTTCGAGAACATCCTGGGCGAAGAGGGCAAAGGCGTGAACGTCCTGATGTCCGGCCTCGACTACGAACGCGTGGTGTTGTCTGGGATCGGGGTCGGGATCATGCACGCGATCCTCGATCACGTCATGCCCTACATGCACGAGCGCAAGCAGTTCGGGCAGCCGATCGGGGACTTCCAGCTCATGCAGGCAAAGATCGCGGATCTCTACACGTCGATGAATACGGCACGCGCCTACCTCTACGCCGTCGCCGCCGCCTGCGACCGGGGCGAGGTCACGCGGCAGGACGCGGCGGCCTGCGTGCTCTACTGCTCCGAACAGGCGATGCTCGCCGCGATCCAGGGTGTGCAGGCCATGGGCGGCGCGGGCTTCCTGAACGATTCGCCACTCAGCCGCATCATGCGCGACGCCAAGCTGATGGAGATCGGCGCAGGCACCTCCGAGATCCGCCGGATGCTCTGCGGCCGCGAACTGATGAAGGCCACGGCCTGATCCGATGGAAGGCTTCGCCATCCAGTCCCCCGGCACTTTGCAGGGCCAGTTGTACTGGAGCCGTGCGGGGTTGGACCGGGCGGGTGCCGGTGTCGTTTCGGTTGCAATCGCGGCGGTCGAAGCGGCCCATCGTTTCGGATATCATCCGGCCCGCGCTTCGCACTCCTGTCATCCCCGTCGTGAACCACGGGATTCGTCGGATTCAGGCAAAGGCGCCGGCGGAACGAGACGCCGCCCGCGGCAAGACTTCGCGGATCGGCGTCGAAGACCTATCTTGAGGGGAGGCCGGACCGCTACCGCCGGTCGTCACTCAGGAGGCATTTCGATGAGTCCCCTCGCCCCCTGCGCCGCCGCCTGCATCATCGCCCTGCCGGCCGCCGCGCAGTTCCAGATCACCGACACCCGTCCCGACCTCGCCGCACGCGACACCTGCATCCAGCAGGTCGACGGCACGGGCGCGTGGACCTGCTACAACGATCTCATCGAGCAATGCGACGAGGACAGCGTCGCCGACGCCTGCCGAACGCGGGAAAGCGTCATGTGGCAGGGCCTGCTCGTCGATGAGATGTCGGGTGGCGCCGGCCTCGCTCCCCGCGTGGCCCGCGGCCAGGTGCGCGGCACCCTCAACGAGGTGTGCGGTGATCTCAACGGCAGCGCCCGCCGCTCCTGCGAAGTGTCGATCCTGACGCGCAGCACCGCCGATCTGCGCTCCCGATCCTTGCGTGCGGGGGCGGCGCAGTGACGCTCAACGCCCGGCAAACCGCGCTCTGCGACAGCAACACCACCGACTTCTCGGGGCTGTCCGCCATGCTCTTCAACACCACGCTCAAGCGGGTGGAGGAGGAAAGCCATACCAAGCTCCTGCTCAACGTCGTGGCCGAGATGATGGAGAGGAACGGCGTGGCGGTAGAGCATGTCCATATGGCCTCCCGCACCGTGCCGCCAGGCGTCTATCCCGACATGACCGAGCACGGCCACCTGGCCGACGAGTGGCCGGCAATCTGGGAGCGGGTGCTGAAGGCAGACATCCTCGTCATCGGCACGCCGCTCTGGCTGGGCGAGGAAAGCTCGATCTGCCGTGTCCTGATCGAACGGCTCTACGGCATGTCGGGTCTGCTCAACGACCGTGGACAGAGCATCTTCTACAACAAGGTCGGCGGCTGTGTGATCACCGGCAACGAGGACGGGATCAAGCACGCGGCGATGACCATGGCCTTCGCCCTCAACCACCTGGGCCTCACGATCCCGCCCCAGGCGGATTGCGGCTGGATCGGCGAGGCGGGGCCGGGGCCATCCTATGGCGACGAACTCGACGACGGCTCCCGCGCGGGCTTCGGCAACGACTTCACCCAGCGCAACACCACGATCATGACGTGGAACCTGATGCATTTGGCAAAGATGCTGAAGGACGCGGGCGGCATCCCCAGCCACGGCAACGACCGCGAGGCGTGGAAGGCCGGCTGTCGCTTCGACTACGAGAACCCGGAGCATCGCGCATGAGGTGGCTTCTGATCTTGCTGCTGGCGATGCCGGCCGCTGCGCAGGACGTCGTCTTCGACCCGGAGATGACGGAGCAATGCCTCGGTATCGTGGCGGAGGACGAGCAGAGAAGCTGCATCGGCCGTTCCGCCAGCGACTGCATGAAGGACACCGAGGGCGGCGAAACGACCGTCGGCATGGGCGGCTGCCTCGATGCGGAGCGTGCCTACTGGGACACGCGCCTGAATGCAGAATATGCCCGATTGCAGTCCGTGGCGGCGTCCGCCGATGCCGAACTGGACACGTTGGACAGCGCCGCGCCGCGTCTCGCACCGCCGCTTCGCGAGATGCAGCGGCAGTGGATCGCCTTCCGCGATGCGACCTGCGATTTCGAACGCGTCCAGTGGGGCGGCGGCACCGGCGGCGGGCCGGCAACGCTCGAATGCCTGATGCGGCTGACCGGGGAGCAGGCGCTCTACCTTTCCACCCAGGGGCGCGACGATGAGTGACGACGGGAACCTTCCGCAGGCGCTCGACCGCGTCCTCGACGAGCAGCGCGCGTTCGAGGCGCATCGCGCCACCCGCCTGGGCCGGGGGGCGGAGGCCGTGACCGCGCCCATCGGCTCCGTCATCTCGCGCCTCGTGCCGCCGAGGCTGGTACGGGCGGCGCTGGACGGCGCGGACCGGGCGGCGGGACTGACCGTGGCGAGCGAGCTGACCGATCACGATCCGGACGACATCGCCTCCTGCGATGCGGCCGCAGTCCGGGCACAGGGCTGGGCGATGGGGCTGAACGCAGCCTCCGGCGCCGGTGCCGGCTGGTGGGGCGGCGTCGGCCTGACGCTCGACATTCCAGCGTCGTTGGGGATCGCTGCGCGCAATGTCCGTGCGACCGGGGTCGCTTATGGCTTCGACGGGACCGGGCCGGATGAGCGGGCCTTCCGTCTCGCAGTATTGGAGCTTGCCGCAACCGGCGGCCTCGCCGCCCGGGCCGATGCGATCGGGCGCGTGAACCGGATGGCGCGTATCCTCGGCGGCGGCGCGGCCTCCGAGGCCGCCCGGGAGGGTGCCGACTGGCTGGTGGATCGCGTGGTCGAGCGCGTGGCGCGCGAGCTCGGCGTCAGCCTCGCCCGCCGGAAGGCCGCCCAGATCGTCCCGCTTGCCGGAGCCGTGGTCGCGGCCACCGTCAACGCGAGCTTCCAGACCGACGTCGCCCGCTCTGCCCGCTATGCCTACCGCCAGCGCTGGCTGGCGCATCGCCGGCTGCTCCCCGCACCCGAGGTGGCCGAATGAGCCTCACGGGGCGCCTCGGCCTGCTGGCCGCCGTGCTCTGCGCGCCTGCGATGGCGGCCGATGAGCGCTATCCCGAGCAAAACCAGACCACCGTCGGGATGATGGACTGCCACCTGATGGAGAGCCGGATCTGGGACGCCCGGCTGAACGCCGAGTACCAGCAGGTCATGGCGAGCTTCGAGGCGGAGGATGCGGTGGATGCGAGCTACGGCACTTCCGGTCGCCGCGCGGAGACTCTCCGCGACGCGCAACGCGCCTGGATCGCGTTCCGGGACGCCGAATGCTCCAACCGCTACGCGCTCTGGGGCTCCGGCAGCATGCGGCTGATCGAGGGCGCGATCTGCCGATCCGAGCTGACCGCCCTGCGCATCCTCGACCTCATCGACAAACGGGAGTGGCCGAATTGACCCTTCTTCCCACCCAGGCCATGCCCGGCAGCGAGGGCTTCGCCGCCAACATGTCCGCCCATGCCGCGGCCCTCGCCCAGATCGCCGAGGCCGCCCGCGCCGCCACCGATGGCGGGGGGGAGAAGGCGCGGGAGCGGCATGTGAGCCGCGGCAAGATGCTGCCGCGCGAGCGGGTGGCGAACCTCCTCGACCCCGGCGCGCCGTTCCTGGAGGTTGGGGCGACCGCAGCCCACGGCATGTATGACGGCGCCGCCCCCTGCGCCGGTGTGATCGCCGGGATCGGCCGGGTCGCGAACCGCCTCTGCATGGTCGTGTGCAACGACGCCACCGTAAAGGGCGGCACCTACTACCCGATGACGGTCAAGAAGCACCTCAGGGCGCAGGAGATCGCCGAGGAGAACCGCCTGCCCTGCATCTACCTCGTCGACTCGGGCGGGGCGAACCTGCCCAACCAGGACGAGGTCTTCCCCGACCGCGACCATTTCGGCCGCATCTTCTTCAACCAGGCGAACATGAGTGCGGCAGGCATTCCGCAGATCGCGGTGGTCATGGGCTCCTGCACCGCCGGCGGCGCCTATGTCCCCGCCATGTCGGATGTGACCATCATCGTGAAGGATCAGGGCACCATCTTCCTCGCCGGTCCACCGCTGGTGAAGGCCGCGACGGGCGAGGTGGTCTCGGCCGAGGATCTGGGCGGCGGCGATGTCCACACCCGCCTGTCCGGCGTGGCCGACTACCTCGCCGAGGACGACGCCCACGCGCTCGCTCTCGCACGCCAGGCCGTCGCCAACCTCAACATCACGCCGCCCGCGAGCGTGGAGTGGCAGGCCCCCGAGCCCCCCGCCTACGACCCCGAGGAGATCACGGGCATCGTCCCCGCCGACCTGCGCACGCCCTACGACATCCGCGAGGTCATCGCCCGCATCGTCGACGGCTCCCGCTTCGACGAGTTCAAGGCACGCTTCGGCACCACGCTGGTCTGCGGCTTCGCCCATATCGAGGGCTGCCCGGTCGGGATCATCGCCAACAACGGCGTCCTGTTCTCGGAGGCTGCTCAGAAGGGCGCACACTTCGTGGAGCTCTGCTCCCAGCGGTGCATCCCCCTGATCTTCCTGCAAAACATCACCGGCTTCATGGTCGGCAAGAAGTATGAGAACGAGGGGATCGCGCGCCACGGCGCCAAGCTCGTGACCGCCGTGGCGACCACGAAGGTGCCGAAGATCACCGTGCTGGTCGGCGGCAGCTTCGGCGCAGGCAACTACGGCATGGCGGGCCGGGCCTACTCGCCGCGCTTCCTGTGGACGTGGCCCAACTCCCGCATTTCGGTGATGGGCGGCGAGCAGGCGGCGGGCGTCCTCGCCACCGTTCGCCGCGACGGGATCGAGCGGAAAGGCGGCACCTGGTCGGCAGAGGACGAGGCCGAATTCAAGCGCCCCACCGTCGAGATGTTCGAGGAACAGTCCCACCCGCTCTACGCCTCCGCCCGCCTCTGGGACGACGGCGTGATCCCGCCCGCGCGCACCCGCGAGGTGCTGGCCCTCTCCCTGCGCGCCTGCCTCTGCGCCCCCATCGAGGAGACACGCTTCGGCGTGTTCCGGATGTGATGGCGGAACGCGGTCTCATTCGGCGCGGCCTCGATGCGGCGCAGTCGCTCAATCCCTCGGGATGGAGCCTCGAGCTGCCGACATTGACGCGAGAGGTCGAAATCCCGGTCTATGTCGTCCACAACAGCCCGGATGCGGAGGACTATTTCTTCCTCTTCGATTTCGAACGCTTCATGGAGCGGTCCAAGCGCGGATGGTTCGTTCGACCGAAGCTGAAGATCTGGGCCGGGCGCAGCGACTTCAACCGTCGCCGCTTCGCTCGCCAGTTCCGCGAAGTGTTTGCCACAGAGTTCGAAAAGATGCGCGCTGACCTGCGCCGTCGTTCCAGTTGGGGCGTGGGCTGGCTGGATTTCGGTTCGGATATCCTGGCACCGATTTCACTTGTGACGTCTCTGGTCGTGAACATCGTCCTTCTGGCTGCGCTCGCGCCGGGCTCGGCGAAACGCCAACTGCGTCGAGAGACAAAGCTCGAGGATCAGATCGACGAGATGCAGGGTCGGGTGGAGGATGCGCTCAGCCGCATCGAGATCGCGCTGCATATCGAGCTCTACGCGCACGCCTATCGCGCGCGCCCGCGGGGCTCTCTGGCTGGGCTCGACTACGAGGCATGGCCGTTACCTGGCTATGTGGCCGAGCACCTTTATGACCGGAGCAGTGGATCATGGTGGTGATGCCGATGCATGCAGAGCGCGTCGTCTGGTCTCCGCCGGGCCTGTGGCCCGGCGAGCGTCCGAACCGCGGGGCGGGCGCTTCTCGCCCACCCCGCGGTTCGAGCGCTCGCCTCTCTGTAACTCCCTGCCCCCACCAAGGCTCCCGTTGATGTTCCACAAGATCCTTATCGCCAACCGGGGCGAGATTGCCTGCCGCGTGATCGAGACCTGCCGCCGCCTCGGCGTGCGCACCGTTGCGGTCCACTCGGATGCCGACACGCGCGCCAGGCACGTCCAGATGGCCGACGAGGCCGTCCGTCTTGGCCCCGCTCCGGTCTCCGAAAGCTACCTCAAGGGCGACGCCATCATCCGGGCGGCCCTCGACACCGGCGCGCAGGCCGTCCACCCCGGCTACGGCTTCCTCTCCGAGAACCCGGACTTCGTGGAGGCCGTGGAGCAGGCGGGCCTCACCTTCATCGGCCCATCGGCGAAGGCCATCCGCGCCATGGGCCTCAAGGACGCCGCCAAGAAACTGATGGAGGAGGCGGACGTCCCCGTCGTTCCCGGCTATCACGGGGACGAGCAGTCCCCCGACTTCCTGAGCGAACAGGCCGACCAGATCGGCTACCCCGTCCTCATCAAGGCCCGCGCCGGCGGCGGCGGCAAGGGCATGCGCAAGGTCGACCGGCCCGAGGACTTCCGCACCGCCCTCGAAGGGGCGAGCCGAGAGGGGCAGTCCTCCTTCGGCGACCCCCGCGTGCTGATCGAGAAGTGGATCACCATGCCGCGCCATATCGAGGTTCAGGTCTTCGGCGACGGCACCCGCGCGATCCATCTGGGCGAGCGCGACTGCTCCCTCCAGCGCCGCCATCAGAAGGTCATCGAGGAGGCCCCCGCCCCCGGCATGACTGAGGAGATGCGCGCAGCCATGGGGGCCGCCGCCGTCCGCGCCGCCGAGGCCATCGCCTATTCCGGCGCGGGCACGGTCGAATTCATCGTGGATGCCTCGGACGGCCTCTCCCCCGACTGTTTCTTCTTCATGGAGATGAACACGCGGCTCCAGGTCGAACACCCGGTGACCGAGGCGATCACCGGCACCGACCTCGTCGAATGGCAGCTCCGCGTCGCGGCGGGCGAGCCGCTGACCTCCACGCAGGACGACATCACCCTCACGGGCCACGCTTTCGAAGCACGCCTCTATGCCGAGGATGCGGCGAAGGACTTCCTGCCCGCCACCGGCACCCTGACCGCGCTGGCCTTCCCCGACACGGTCCGCGCCGATTCAGGCGTCCGTGCGGGTGACGAGATCACGCCCTTCTACGACCCGATGATCGCGAAGATCATCGTCCACGGCCCCACGCGGGAGGGCGCCCTCGCACAGCTCCGCGCGGCGCTGGAGGATACGCTCGTCGCGGGCTCCGTCACCAACCTCGCCTTCCTTGCAGCCCTGACCCGTCACGAGGGCTTCGCGAAGGGCGAGGTCGATACGGGCCTGATCGCCCGCGATTACGATGGGCTGACCGCCCGCCCCGAGCCCTCCGAGGACATCACGGCCGCCGCGGCACTCGCCGTCGGCGGTTTCCTCGAGGCCCAGCCGCATCAGGGCTTCACCCTGTGGACCCCGCTCCTCCAGACCGTCCCGCTCGACACCGGCGCTGTGAAGGTGGAGGTGCTCGGGCCCGGCCAGTACCGCGTTGACGGCCGGGACGTCACCGCCCACCGCAATGGCACCACCGTCACCGCGAACGGCCGCCGTTACCTCTTCGACGTCAGCGGCAACACGGCCACGATCCTCGACCGCGCGACCTCCCACGTCTTCCACCGCATCGACCCGCTCGATCAGGCGGCGGAGGCTGGGGCGGGCGGCGACAGCCTCACCGCGCCCATGCCCGGCCTCGTCAAGCTGGTCCACACCGAGCCCGGCGCGGCGGTCACGAAAGGCAGTCCGCTGATCGTGATGGAGGCGATGAAGATGGAGCACACCCTCACCGCCCCGCGCGACGGCACCGTGGCCGAGCTCGCCACCACCCCCGGCGCGCAGGTCGCGGACGGCGATATCCTCCTGACGCTGGAGCCCGAGGCATGATCCGCCCCTTCATCTTTCCCCAAATACGCCCGACCGGACGCCAGCCATGAGCGACCCCGTCACCATTTTCGAGGTCGGCCCGCGCGACGGTCTCCAGAACGAGCAGCGGCAGATCCCGACCGCCGACAAGATCCGCCTCACGGACATGCTGTCGGAGACGGGGCTCACCAAGATCGAGGTCACGAGCTTCGTCAGCCCCAAGTGGGTTCCCCAGATGGGCGATGCGCCGGAGGTCATGGCGGGCATCGCGCGACGTCCCGGTATCTCCTACGCCGTGCTGACGCCCAACATGAAGGGCCTCGACGGCGCACTGGCCGCAAAGGCGGACGAGGTCGCCGTCTTCGTCTCCGCCTCCGAAGGGTTCTCCAGGGCCAACATCAACGCCACCATGGCCGAGAGCCTCGAACGCATCCGCCCGGTCGCGGCCCGTGCAGCCGAAGAGAACGTGCCGGTCCGCGGCTACGTCTCCTGCGTCACCGACTGCCCCTTCGACGGACCGACGCCGCCCCACAGCGTGGCGCTGATGGCAGCGGCGCTGCTCGAGATGGGGTGCTACGAGGTCAGCCTTGGTGACACCATCGGGCAGGGGACGCCGCGCGCGGTGAACTACATGCTCGACGCCGTGCTGGCCGTCGCGGGACCGGAGAGTTTCGCGGGCCACTTCCACGACACCGCCGGGCGCGCGCTCGACAACGTCGACGCCAGCCTCGCCCATGGCCTGCGCACCTTCGATGCTGCGGTCGGGGGCCTCGGCGGCTGTCCTTACGCGCCCGGTGCCGCAGGCAATGTCGCGACCGAAGCGGTCGTGGCCCACCTCCACGCCAGGGGCTATGAGACTGGCGTGGATCCGGCGAAACTGGCCGACGCGGGCACCTTCGCCCGCTCGCTACGGAGTGTTCCCGCATGATCCTTCGCGTCCTTCTCCTCCTCGCAGGCGGTGCCGCCGCTGCCCAGCCCGTGCCCGGCGCGGACGCCCCGCCCTTCGAGGCCGCGCTCGAGCTCTGGCTCGACGACCGGGACGCGGACGCGCTGCCGCGGCTCGCGAGCCTCGCGGCGGAGGGCAACATGGCCGCACAACTCCTCCTCGGCACTGTCGAGCATATGGGCGAGCTCCAGACCCCCTTCACCCTCAACCGGGACCGCGCCGGGCGCGATGCGCTCTATCGTGCACCCGAGGGGCAGAGCTGGCTGGCGGAGGCGGATCACCCCCTCGCCGATCTCATGAGCGCGATGGACGATGTCGGCATGGACCCGCAGGTCGTCCTCGACCTCGATGCCCGCGGCGAGCAACGGCTGGCGCGCGAGGCGATCCGCCTGCTCGCCCGGCGGGAGCGGTTCGGCGCGGTGCGCGAGGTGCTCGAGGACCTGCCCGACCTCGCCCCGGTCGTGGCCGACGTGCCCGGGGTCGAAGCCTCCCCGCCCGAGCGCCCGCAACTGATCGACGCCTACTGCGCGGCGACCTGCCCGGCCGCGCCGGACGACTGCGCAACGCTCAGCGCCGAGGTGATCGGCGACAGCGGTCTGCACATTCTCGGCTCGCCGCTCGTGGCGCTGATCTCCGAAGACACTTGGCGTGAGAGCGAGAAGGGCCGCCAAAGCGTCCCGCGCCTCGCCGCGCTGCAGGACGGCCGCGTCCGCCCCCCGACCCTGTGCGAGGCCGCGCAGTGAGCGACGAACAGACCATCCGCCTGACCACCGACGACCGCGGGGTCGCCACGCTGACCCTCGCGCGGGCGGAGAAGCACAACGCGATGTCGGCGGAGATGATCTCCGAACTCACCGGGGCGGCCGCGCGCATCGGCGCCGACGACGCGATCCGCGCGGTGATCCTCACCGGCGAGGGCAGGAGCTTCTGCGCGGGCGGAGATCTCGCCTGGATGCAGGCGCAGTTCGATGCCACGCGCGAGCAGCGGATGGCCGAGGCGCGGCGGCTCGCCGATATGCTCGGCGCGCTCAACACGCTCCCCAAGCCCCTGATCGGCCGCATCAACGGGCAGGCCTTCGGCGGTGGCGTCGGCATGATGTCGGTCTGCGACGTCGCCGTGGCCGCCGATACTGCCCGCTTCGGGCTGACGGAGACACGGCTCGGCCTGATCCCTGCGACGATCTCGCCCTACGTCCTCGCGCGGATGGGCGAGGGGCGCGCGCGTCGTGTCTTCATGTCGGCCCGGCTCTTCGACGCGGCGGAAGCAGTGGACCTCGGCCTCGCCGCCCGCGCCGTCGCACCGGAGGAGCTCGACTCGGCGGTGGAGGCCGAGGTCGCCCCTTATCTCGCCGCCGCACCGGGTGCGGTCGCGGCCTCCAAGGCGCTCGCCCGCGCCCTTGGCCCCCGCATCGACGAGGACGTCATCGAGGATACCGTCCGCCGCCTCGCCGACACGTGGGAAAGCCCGGAGGCCCGCGAGGGCGTCTCGGCCTTCTTCGAGCGGCGTTCCGCGTCGTGGATTCGCTCGACCTGAAAACTATTACATTTCAAGTAGTTTAACGAAAATTCGGCTGAACTTCCCGCCGTTTTGGCCTATCTATTGCTCATCGAGCCGTGAGCAGGGGTACTTTCATGGACGTTGCGGTGATCGGGGCCGGTCTTGCCGGTCTCACCTGCGCGCGTGTGCTGTCGGATGCGGGTCTGGTGGTGGAGGTGTTCGACAAGGGGCGCGGTCCCGGCGGACGCGTCGCGACCCGGCGTGGCGCGTTCGGGGGCTATGATCACGGTGCTCCGGTGCTCCACGACCTGCCCGGCGACGTGCTCGACCGTGCGGGCCGCGTTCTCACCGAATGGGAGGACGGCCATGTCGGCGTCCCGTCCATGAGCCGCCTGCCGCGCCACCTGACGAACGGCCTGACTGTCCACCAGGGTGAGCGGCTGGAGGCACTGACGCCGGGCGAGGGCCGCTGGAGCCTCGCCTTCGACGGCGCGCGCGGGCTGATCCGGGCTCGCACCGTGCTTCTGTGCTTGCCGGCCCCCCAAGTGCAGGCCCTGCTGCCAGGCACCCTGTTGCCGGAGGTGGTGCACGCGCGGATGAGCCCGCTCTGGACCCTGATGGCCGCCTTCGAGCAGAGGGTCGAGGCCCCCGACCGCCTCGATTTCGACGCCGGCCATATGGCGCTGCGCCAGTCGGCCCGGCCGGAGCGCGACAACGTCATGGACCTCTGGGTGATGCATGGCGGTGCGGAATGGTCCCGCGGCACGGTCGATCGCCCGAGGGAGGAGGTGCAGAGCGCTCTGCTCGACACCTTCCTCGGCCTCACCGGTGCCATCCTGCCGGGGGAGACGATGATCCACCGCTGGCTCTATGCCCGGACGGCGACCGCGTTGGACCTGCCCTGCCTCTACGACACCGAGCATCGCATCGGGGCCGCGGGCGACTGGTGCCTGGGGCCCAATGCGGGCGATGCGGTGCGGAGCGGGGACGCACTTGCCAATGCGGTGCTCGCCTCGTGAACCCACTCGACGACCCTCGGGACGAGAACGAGACCCTGCGCGACCGCTGGCGCCACCTGGTCGGTGAGCGCCTGCCGCGCGCGGCGCGGACGCGGGACTGGCCGGTGCGGCACGATCACTGCTTTGCCCGCATCCTGCTGGACGCCACGATGGAACGGCCCTGGCGCGAGGTGGTCGAGCCCCCCGCATGGGCCAACACGCCGCCCGACCGCCTGGCCCATGCCGTAGCACTTGGCGAGGCGGTGCTGGAGGGGACGGCGGACCTCCACGCGCTCAATCGCCTGTCCCTCAAGATGCGCGGCAAGCTGCGCGACTGAGCCCGGTTGACCGGTCGTGGAGATTCGGCGGAGCCTTCTGGTGATCGGAGGTTCCGCATGCGCATCCCCTGTCTCGTCCTTCTTCTCCTGCCCGCTGCCGCCTCCGCCGAGGTGCACGTCTTCTTCCGCGAGGGCGCCCCGCGCGACCGGATCGTGATAGAGAACGCGGGGGCCTGCCCGCTCGGCGCGCTCAGCTTCACGCTCGACTTCACCACATCGCTCGGCGGCGTCCATTTCGATATGCCGCGCAACGCGCGCGGGCCGGAGGATGCGCTGCGCGTCATCCGCGGTGCGGAGTTCGTGGAGGAGATGCCGCAACCACCCCGCGGCGCCACCGATCTCAGCTTCTCCCTCAGCAGCCTACCGGCGGAGGAGGGCGTCTCCTTCAATTTCGATGTGGACGACCGTATGGAGGTGGGCGCAGGCGCGCTCTACACCATCCGCGGACCCGAGATCGAGGGCGCCGCCATCTCCGCCGGCGGTGCTACGGCACGCTTCGATGCGGCGGGCGAGGCGGTGCTGCCCTTGTCGGCCTGTCTGTCGTAGCGACGTGGCGCACGGCGTCGCTTGACGCCCCTCGCCCGGGCCGATATGTGACCCGCCAGAGTGGCTGGGTAGCTCAGCTGGTTAGAGCGCACGACTCATAATCGTGAGGTCGGGAGTTCAAGTCTCCCCCCCGCCACCAACACCTCCCCCTCGGCGTTTCGCGGCATTGCCCGTGGCAAGTGGTCCATCGTGGCCGATATGCGTGCGAAACTGCGTTGGCGACATTCCCGTCGTGCGGGAGAAGACGCGGCTGAAGTAAGCCGGATCCTCGTAGCCGAGCGCATAGGCGACCTGACTGACGGGCAGGGCGGTATAGGCGAGCTCGCGCCGTGCCTCCCGCACGATCCGATCCTCGATCATCCGCGAAGCGGGGGCGCCGGTCGCCTCGCGCGCCAGCCGTGACAGATGGGTGGCTGTGATGCCGAGCTGCTCGGCATAGGCGCGCAATGGCAGGTGGCGGCGATAGTTCTCCTCGACCAGCGCGGCGAAGTGGCGAAGCACCGGATGGCCGGTCTCGCCGTCCTCCTCTTCCGCCCCGCCGCGGGCGATGCCGATCAGCAGGGCGGCGGCGAGCGCCCGCAACCGCTCCGCCCGGCCCGTTGCACGGCCCGCATGCTCCGCGGCGACCATGTCGAAGAGCGCGATGTCGTCCCCGGTCCCCTCCGCTACGAAGGGCCGCGCGAGGCCGCGTCCCATCACCAGCTCCGTCGGCAGTGTCAGCACCCAGCCTTCCGTCCCCGGATCGAAGTCGTAGCCATGGATGACCTGCGGCGGCATGTTCACCAGGCAGGGCGCATCGAGGCGAAAGCGTGCCCCGTCCACTTCCGCCATCGCGCCGTGCGCGGTCAGCCGCAGCACCTGGTGCATCCGCATGTGCCTGTGCGGTGCGATCAGCCAGCCGTGCAGCGCCGCCCGCGCCGCGATCGTCTCGCAATGCAGCACGTCCGGCAGATCGCCGGGCCGGTCCTCTCCATACAGGCTGAACGCGGGTACCATGTTCGATTTGTGCAGGATCGCGCGCCCTGCGTCCATTCAAGCTTAGGGGACCGCGCCTATGCTTGGATCATGAAAACACAGGTCCTCATCATCGGCGGCGGGCCTTCGGGCCTCATGCTTTCTCGCCTGCTGTCGCAGGCCGGTATCTCGTCCGTCATCCTCGAACGCCAGAGCCGGGGCCACGTCCTGTCCCGCATCCGCGCCGGCGTGCTGGAGCAGCAGGCGGTGGACCTGCTCGCCCGCACCGGCCTCGGTGAGCGGATGCAGGCGGAAGGGTACGTCCATCACGGGCTCGAGCTGGCGTGGAAGGGCCACCGCCATCGGATCGATTTCGGAGATCGGCCCGTGATGGTCTACGGCCAGACCGAGGTGACGAAGGATCTCTACGACGGCTCCGACGCGGACGCGGTGACGATCCTGCATGAAGTCTCCGACATCGCGCTCGACTTCGATGGCCCGGGTGCGACCTTCACCCAGGGCGGCCAGCGGCACGAGATCACGTGCGAACTGATCGCGGGCTGCGACGGCTATCATGGCGTCAGCCGCCGGGCGATCCCCGCGGACCGCATCAAGCTCTTCGAGCGGGTCTATCCGTTCGGCTGGCTCGGCGTGCTGAGCGAGACGCCGCCGGTGGCCGAGGAGCTGATCTATGCGAACCATCCGCGCGGCTTTGCGCTTGCCTCCATGCGCAACGAGATGCTGTCGCGCTACTACATCCAGGTAGCGGCCAGCGAGGATCCGGCCGAGTGGTCCGACGACGCCTTCTGGGACGAACTGCGCCGCCGCCTGCCCGCAGACGCGGCAGACAGGCTCGTCACCGGTCCGAGTATCGAGAAATCCGTCGCCCCCCTGCGCAGCTTCGTCGCCGAACCGATGCAGTACGGGCCGCTCTACCTTTGCGGCGACGCCGCCCACATCGTGCCGCCCACGGGCGCGAAGGGTCTCAACCTCGCCATGTCCGACGTCCAGTACCTCGCCGAGGGGATCATCGCCGCCCAGTCCGGCGACCGCAGCGGGCTGGAGCAGTACTCGGCCCGCGCGCTCGCCCGCGTCTGGAAGGCCGTGCGCTTCTCCTGGTGGTTCACGACGACCATGCACCGCTTCCCCGACCAGTCCGATTTCGACCAGCGGATGCAGGAAAGCGAGCTGATGGTCCTGAGCGAAAGCGCCGCCGCCCGCCAGGCCCTGGTGGAGAACTATGCCGGCCTGCCGCTCTGAAGCGGAACCGGCTGTCGTCGCAAGGGGTTGATGGGGTGTGTTCCACCTGAAGGAGACCCCCGATGGCAACCCCCAGTTCGACGAACGGCACCCCGGTTAAGACCGGCAAGGACGCGCAGGACCTCCAGCGCGAGGTCGAGACGCTGAAGGCCGACATCTCCCGCCTCAGCGACACGCTGCTGGAGCTCGGCAAGCAGCGCACCGACGAGACGATGGAGGATCTGCACGCCCGCGCCCAGCTCCTCAAGCTGCGTGGCGAGGAGGCCGCCAACCGCGCGCAGGACGAAATCGGACGCCTGACCGCCGATGCCGAGCGTACGGTGCGCGAGCGTCCGCTGACCGCGCTGGCCGTCGCGGCGGGGCTTGGCCTGCTCTTCGGTCTGATGCAAGGCCGGAAGTAGGATGCTGACGACGGCTCTGACGGGCCTCTCGGCCCAGGCGGCCTACCTGCGAAAGCGCGTCGTCAGCGGGGTCATCGCCGGCATCCTCTTCGTCGGCGCGCTCGGGTTCGGCGTCGCGGCGGGCCTGATCTGGCTGATCGGGCTCTATGGCGCGATCACGGCCTGCGCCATCGTGGCGGGGACGTTGTTCGTGCTCGGCATACTGGTCCTGCTTTTCGGCCGACGCCGCAAGGTCCGCGTCACCCCGCCGCCCGTCGCGGCGACCCCGGCTCTCGCCGGATCGGCGCTCACTGCGCAACTCGTCGAGGCCTTCATCGTGGGCGCCCAGATCGGGCGCGGCACCCGGCGCTAGAAGCGTTCCACGTGCTGCGGCGTCAGGTGCCGCAGCACGACCTTTCCCGCCAGAAGCATGGGCGTGGCGAGGAATGCGCCCGCCGCGCCCCACAGCCACAGCCAGAAGCTCAGCGCGCAGAACACCAGAAGCGGGTTCAGCACCAGCCGCCGCCCGACCAGCGAGGGGGTGAGGAATTGCCCTTCGAACAGGTTCGCCGCCACGTAGCTCAGCGCCATCAGCGCCGCTGTCAGCACCGGATCGAAGGTGATCAGTCCGACCGAAAACAGGATCGCCGTCATCAGCGCCGGCCCGAGATACGGCACGAAGTTCAGCACCGCCGCCAGCCCGCCCCAGACCAGCGGATTGGGCATCCCGAAGCTCCAGCAAATCGCCGCCGTGACCAACCCCAGCCCGCAATTGATGACCGCGATCGTCGCGAAGTAGTGCGAGATCCCCCGCTCGATATCGCGGAAGATCCGGGCCACCCGCCACCGCGCCCGCCGTGAAAGGCAAAAGGACAGCACGTATTCGCGGATCTCCGCCCGCGTGGCGACGAAGAAGTAGATCGTCACATGGAAGATCAGGAGCTGGCCGATCAGCATCGGTGCGAGCTTCAGCGCCGGCAGGACGGACGTCAGCGGATCGGCCCCCTGCCGCAGGTCCAGATCGGCGGTCGTGCCTCCGATCGCCTCGCCCACCTGTTCGGCCGCACGCTCGATCCCCGCCAGCTGCGCCTCGAACAGCGCCCCGAGCTCGCGCAGGCGGTACCAGATGTCGGGCGACCGGGCGATCCAGTCGCGGATCGGCAGGATGATCCCCGCCACGATCGCGGCGAGCGAGACCGCCGTCAGGATCGTGAGCAGCGCTGCGACAAGGAACGGCTTCAGTCCGCGACGCTCCAGGTTCGCGGCAAGCGGCCCCAGCACGAGCGACAGCACGATGCCCAGACTGATGGGGGCCAGGATCACGAACGCCGCCTCCAGCGCCATGAAAAGCACGATCACGGCGATCAGCATCATCGCGATCTTCGCGCCCAGGTCCACGGCGCGCGAGCTCTTCGCATCTATCGGAGGCAGTTCTGGAAACGTGCCCTGATGTTCCTGATCGTCGCGCAATGATTGACCTTTCCGGCACTGCGTTGCCATGCCAACGCTAGCAATGCATATAGCATGTCATGTCCTGGCGCACATGCACACGGCTGGCCGTCTCCTCCCTGCTCACGCTCGTGCTGGGGATGGCAGGCGCCGTGCAGTCACAGGCGGTCGCATCGGACCATCATCCAACATTCGTCGAGGCGCCCGACGGCACGCTGCACGCCCTGTGCAGCTCGGCGGAGGAGGGGACAGACCATCTCGATTGCGAGGCCTGCGCCGCGATGGCCGCGGTTCCTGCGGCCCGGAACGCCGGTTCGGTCCTCCCGGCCACACCGTCGGCGCTCAATGGACTGCCGATCCGCGCGGACGCGATCCACGCCCGCGCCGACGTCAGGCTGCCACAAGGCAGGGGGCCGCCCCACCGGTTCTGACATCCCGACTTCCACACGTCAGAACAGGATATCCTCCATGAAGCGCATTCTTTCCGCCGTGGCGCTGGCAGCCATGCTCGCCACGCCCGCCCTGCCGCACGACTACGAACTGGGCGATCTGAAACTCGACCATCCCTGGGCCCGCGCGACCACGACGGTCGCCCGCGCCTCCGGTGGCTTCCTGAGCATCACCAACGAGGGCGAGACCGACGACACGCTGATCGAGGCCCGCTCCGACATCGCCGCGCGGCTCGAACTGCACCTGACCGAGGACGACGACGGCGTCATGCGTATGCGCGAGGTCGAGGGCGGCATCCCGATCCCCGCCGGTGAGACGGTCGAACTGCGCCCCGGCAGCTTCCACGTGATGTTCATGGGGCTCGAAAACCAGTTGCTGGAGGGGGAGAGCTACCCCGTTACCCTGGTCTTCGAGAACGCGGGCGAGATCATCGTCGACTTCGCAGCCGAGAACCGCGCCGGCGGCATGGATCACAGCGGCCATGGCGGTGGCGAAACGGACCACGGTGATGACGAGCACGGCGGCCACGACCACTGAGGCGTGACGCCTGAAGCAAGAGGGCCCGGCGCATCCCCGCGCCGGGCCCTCTTCCTACGGTCTGCGATATCAGCCCAGGTGGGCGCGCAACATCCAGGCGAACTTCTCATGCGCCTGCGCCCGCCCGATGGCGAGATCCTCGGTCAGGTCGTCGCCCTGATCGGTTGCGGTCTCGGCAAGGCTCTTGAGCGAGGCGGAGATCGCTTCCTGGGAGACTGCCATATCCTCGACCATCTTCTCGGCCGGGATCACGGCTGTCGCCTCCTCGATGTCGGAGCGTTCGATGGCCTGCGCGTAGCTGCCTTCGGTATAGGCGCCGAGCGCGCGGATCCGCTCCGCGATCTCGTCCTGCGCGGCGAAGTGATCGGTGTAGATCTCCTCGAACAGCGCATGCAGCGAGCCGAACGCCATCCCGGTCACGTTCCAATGGTAGAACTGCGCCTTCTTGGTGACGATGGACACGTCCGCGAGGGCGTTGTGCAGGCCCTCGGTCACGGCGGCTTTCTGATTGGCGCTCAGTGCGTGGGCGGTGTCTTTCATCTCCGGTCTCCTTCGGTCAAACGGCGACGTCGCGCCTGAACACGGGCGCGCCGACGGGTATTCAACCTTCAGGTAGACCAATTCGTTTCCGCGTCACTCGGCCGCTTCCAGGTAGTCTTCCAGCGGTGGGCAGGCGCAGACGAGGTTGCGGTCGCCGTAGGCGTTGTCCACCCGGTTCACCGGCGCCCAGTACTTGTCCACGCGGAAGGCGCCCGGCGGGAAGCAGGCCTGTTCGCGGCTGTAGGGCCGGTCCCAGGCGCCCACCAGATCCTCCATGGTGTGCGGCGCATGGGCGAGCGGGTTGTTCTCCCGGTCGAGCGTTCCGTCCTCGATGGCGCGCGCCTCCTCCCGGATACTCATCATCGCGGCGACGAAGCGGTCGAGCTCCGCCTTCGGCTCGCTCTCCGTCGGCTCGATCATCAGGGTGCCCGCCACCGGCCAGCTCATGGTCGGCGCGTGAAAGCCGCTGTCGATCAGGCGCTTGGCGACGTCGTCCACGGTGACACCCGCGCTCTCCTTCAACGGTCGGGTGTCGATAATGCATTCGTGGGCCACGTGACCGGAGGAGCCGCGATAAAGCACGTCGAACGCGCCCTGCAGCCGTTTGGCGATGTAGTTGGCGCTCAGAATCGCCACCTTCGTCGCCTGTGTCAGCCCCGCGCCGCCCATCATCAGGCAGTATGCCCAGGAGATTGGCAGCAGAGAGGGTGAGCCGAAGGCTGCGGCGCTCACCGCACCCGTCGAACCCTCCGACACGTGCCCCGGCAGATGCTCGGCCAGATGCGCCTTCACCCCGATCGGCCCCATGCCTGGGCCGCCGCCGCCATGCGGGATGCAGAAGGTCTTGTGCAGGTTGAGGTGGCTCACATCCGCGCCGATCTCGCCCGGCTTCACGAGCCCCACCATCGCGTTGAGGTTCGCCCCGTCGAGATAGACCTGCCCGCCGAACGAATGCGTGATCTCGCAGACCTCGCGCACCGTCTCCTCAAACACACCGTGGGTGGACGGATAGGTGATCATGCAGGCGGCGAGCCGGTCCCCCGCCTCCTCCGCCTTCGCGCGGAAGTCGTCGAGGTCGATGTCGCCGCGCTCGGTGCACTTCACCACGACGACCTTCAGCCCCACCATCTGGGCGGAGGCCGGGTTGGTACCGTGCGCGTTCACCGGGATCAGGCAAATGTCCCGCTCCTCACCCCGCGCCTTGTGATAGGCGCGGATCGTCAGCAGGCCCGCATACTCCCCTTGTGCGCCCGAATTCGGCTGCATCGAGATCGCGTCATAGCCCGTGATCGCGCAGAGCTTCGCGTTCAGATCCTCGATCAGCTCCGCATAGCCCACGCGCTGATCGGCCGGGGCGAAGGGGTGGATGGCGGAGAACTCCGGCCAGCTCACCGGCATCATCTCCACCGTCGCGTTGAGCTTCATCGTGCAGGAGCCGAGCGGGATCATCGCGCGGTCGAGCGCGAGGTCCCGGTCCGCGAGACGCCGCATGTAGCGCGTCATCTCCGCCTCTGCCCGGTTCTGGTGGAAGATCGGGTGCGTGAGGTACTCGCTCTGCCGGATCAGCGCCTCGGGCAGGCGGTAGGTGTCGGTCTCCCCACCATCCACGCCGCCGAAGACGGCGATGAGGCGGGCGATCTCCTCCGGCCAGACGGCTTCGTCGAGCGCGATCCCGATCTTCGTCTCGCCGACGCGGCGCAGGTTCAGCCCGGCCTCGACGGCAGCGCGTATCACCGCCTCGCGCGGGGCGCCGACCTCCACCGTGATCGTGTCGAAAAAGGTGCCGGGCTCGACCGTGTAGCCCACGGCCTCCAGCGCACCGGCCACGCGCACCGCCTTCTGATGCACGCGCTGCGCGATGGCCCGCAGGCCCGCCGGCCCGTGGAACACGGCATACATGCTCGCCATCACCGCCAGCAGCGCCTGCGCCGTGCAGACATTGGAGGTCGCCTTCTCGCGCCGGATGTGCTGCTCCCGCGTTTGCAGCGCGAGCCGATAGGCCCGGTTGCCGCGCGCATCGACGGAGACGCCGACGATCCGCCCCGGCATCGACCGCTTGTAGGCATCGCGGCACGCCATGTAGGCCGCATGCGGTCCGCCCGCGCCCAGCGGCACGCCGAAGCGTTGCGTGTTGCCAATCGCGATATCGGCACCCATTTCACCCGGCGACTTCAGCAGGCACAGCGCCAGCGGATCGGCGGCGACCACAGCGAGCGCCTTCGCCTCGTGCAACTTCGCGATCACCTCCGAGAAGTCATGGCAGTGCCCGTAGGTGCCCGGATACTGGAAGATCGCGCCAAACACGGCCTCCGGCTCCAGGTCGCTGAACGGATCGCCCACGATCACCTCCCAGCCCAGCGGCTCGGCCCGCGTGCGGATCACGTCGATGGTCTGCGGGTGGCAGTGGTGATCGACGAAGAAAGCCGTCGCCTTCGACTTGCCCGCCCGCTGCGCGAGCGCCATCGCCTCGGCCGCCGCCGTCGCCTCGTCGAGCAGGGAGGCATTCGCGATCTCCAGCCCCGTGAGGTCCGCGATCATGGTCTGGTAGTTCAGCAGCGCCTCCAGCCGGCCCTGGCTGATCTCAGGCTGATATGGGGTGTAGGCGGTGTACCAGGCCGGGTTCTCGAAGATGTTGCGCTGGATCACCGGCGGCGTGACCGTCCCGTGATAACCCTGACCGATCAGCGAGGTGAGGACCGTGTTCTTGTCCGCCACCGCGCGCAGCCGCTTCAACGCCTCCTGCTCGCTGATCGGTGCCCAATCGAGCGCCTCGCCCTGCCGCAGGCCCGGGGGCACCACATCGGCGATCAGCGCATCGAGGCTTTCGGCCCCCAGCACGCTCAGCATCTCCTCCATCTCGGCCGGCGACGGCCCGATATGGCGGCGATTGGCGAAGTCGTAAGGAGCATAATCCGTCGGCGTGTAGCGCATCACTCTCATCCTCTCCCGAACGGTCCCGGACGCTGGTCCGGGACCGTTCGGTCCCAAAAGGTCCCGGGTCCGCCGCCCGGGACGGTCCCAACTCTCAGCCCACGAAGGCCTTGTAGGCGTCCTCGTCCATCAGCCCGTCGAGCTCCGACGGATCCTTCAGCGACATGCGGAAGAACCAGCCTTCCTCCATCGGATCCTCGTTCACCAGCGAGGGCGTCTCCACGATCTTGTCGTTCACGGCCGTGATCTCCCCGTCCAGCGGTGCCATGATGTCGGAGGCGGCCTTCACGCTCTCGATCACCACGATCTCGTCGTCCTTCTCCACCTTGGTGCCGGGCTCGGGCAGCTCCACGAAGACGAGATCGCCGAGCTGGCTCTGCGCATGCTCCGTGATGCCGACGATGACCTCGTCGCCGTCGACCTTCAGCCACTCGTGCTCTTCGGTGAATTTCAGCGCCATGTCTTACCTCTTGTAGCTCTGCGGAACGAAGGGCAGGGGCGCGACCGTGACCGGTTCGAAGCGCCCCCTGAGCGAGGCAAATAGCCCGGTGCCCGCCTGTGAAAATTCGCTCGGCACATAGCCCATGGAGATCGGGCCGCCGACCGTCGGGCCGAACCCACCGGAGGTGATCGTTCCGATCTCCGGTCCGTTCTCCTCGGCATGGAGCGGCGTGCCCGCCCGCAACGGCGCCCGTCCGGTCGGGCGCAGGCCGACGCGCCGCCGTGCCGCCCCCGTCGCAAGCTGTGGTCCGATCACGTCGGCACCCGGATAGCTGCCCTCTTCCCGCCGCCGCTTCTGGATCGCCCAGGTCAGCCCCGCCTCCACCGGCGTCGTGCCCTCGTCGATATCGTTGCCGTAAAGGCAGAGCCCCGCCTCAAGCCGCAGGCTGTCCCGCGCGCCGAGGCCGACGGGCGCGACACCCTCCTGCTCCAGCAGCGCTTCGGCCACGGCCTCCGCCTCGTCGCGGGGCACCGAGATCTCGAACCCGTCCTCCCCGGTATAGCCGGAGCGTGTGATGAAGCAGTCGCCGCCGATCAGCGGCATGACGCGGGCGTCCATGAACCGCATGTCGCGCACTTCGCCGTTCAGCGCCGCCAGCGCATCCTCCGCCGCCGGTCCCTGCAGTGCGATCAGCGCCCGGTCGAGCACCTCGACCTCCGTCTCGGCGGCGATGTGCGGAATATCGTGATCGGCCCGCGCCGCGTTCACTACGACGAAGATCCAGTCGCCCATGTTGGCGAGCATCAGATCGTCGAGGATTCCGCCAGCGGGGTTCGTCAGCAGCCCGTAGCGCTGGCGTCCCGGCTTCAGCTCCGCCACGTTGACCGGCATCAACCGCTCCAGCGCCTCCACGCGGTCCGCGCCGATGAGCCGGAGCTGCCCCATATGGCTCACGTCGAAGAGCCCGGCGGCAGCACGGGTGTGCAGGTGCTCCTTCAACACGCCGTCCGCATACTGTACCGGCATCTCCCACCCGGCGAAGGGCACCATCTTGCCGCCGAGGCGTGCGTGAAGATCGGCCAGCGGCGTGCGCTTCAGCCCGCTCACTGCGCCCCCTCCTTCATCTGTCCCGAAATATCCCCGCCGGAGGCATCTGCGATCGCCACCGGGAGCCTCCGGCGGGGATATTTCGCGAAGAGAGAATGCAGAGTTCCGATCATGAGCAGCCCCGTCAGCATCAGGCCGCGCGCCCGTCGCGCGGCGATGCCCCCTCTGTCCGTTCGCCTGAGATCGTTATCCCGTCGGCGGGCGCGGCCTGCGCCTCTCTCCAGAGTCCTGATCCCGCCGGTCCATGGGCCTGAGAGTTTCCGGGGCGGTTGCTCCTTCGGCAGCGGCATGTGCCGCATTCTCCCGGACGGGACACTGGAAACATACCCGAGCTGCGGCGTCCCGCAAGGTTTTTTGCTGCACCTGCGGTCGTTAGGCCGTACATCGCCGCCATGGACACGATTACGATCGAGCGGCTCGGGCATCTGGGCGACGGGGTTTCCACGGTGGGCGGCGCGCCGGTGCATGTGCCCGGCGCCCTGCCCGGTGAGGTCGTCGCGGGCGAGATTGTGGAGGGGCGCATGGCTGCGCCGCGCGTCGTCACGCCCACTGCTGACCGGGTGAAGGCGCCATGCCCCCATTTCGGCCAGTGCGGCGGCTGCGTGATGCAGCACGCCTCCGACGCGCTGGTCGCCGACTGGCGGCGGCAGGTGGTGGAGACGGCGCTGACTGCCCAGGGCTTGCACGCACCCATCTCGCATATCGCGACCTCGCCGGAGCGCTCCCGCCGCCGCGCGACCTTCGCGGGCAAGCGCACCAAGAAGGGCGTTACCGTCGGCTTCCACGCCCGCGCCGCCCATCAGGTGGTCGAGGTGCCGGAGTGCCGCGTGGTCCATCCTGACCTCCTCGCGCTCCGGCCGCTTCTGGAGGCGCTGACCCGCCTCGGCGCCTCGCGCAAGGGGATCCTGCGTCTATCGGTCACGCTCTCGGAGGCGGGGCCCGACGTTGCTGTGGACGAGGCGAAGTCGCTTGAGCCCGCGCAACTTGTCGAGCTCACCGGTCTCATCCACACTCACAATGTCGCCCGGCTGAGCTGGAACGGCGAGGTAATCGCTACGCCCGCCCCGCCGCGGCAGAGGATGGGCCGAGGCCACGTGATCCCGCCACCCGGCGCCTTCCTGCAGGCCACGCCGGAGGGCGAGGCCGCCCTCGTCGCCGAGGTCCGCCGGATCGTCGGCGCCGCCCCACGCGTCGTCGACCTCTTCGCCGGGTGCGGCACCTTTGCCCTGCCGCTCGCCGAGGCGGCGGAGGTTCATGCGGTGGAGAGTGCCGCCGACATGCTCGCCGCCCTCGACCGCGCGTGGCGCGAGACGCCGGGCCTCAAGCGCGTCACCACGAAGGCGCGCGACCTCTTCCGCCGCCCGCTTCTGCCCTCGGAGCTCAAGGATTACGACGCCGCCGTGATCGACCCGCCGCGGGCGGGCGCGCAAGCGCAGGTGGCCGAGATCGCCGCGAGCGGGCTCGCCTGCCTCGCCCATGTCTCCTGCAACCCCGTCACCTTCGCCCGCGACGCCAAGCTCTTGGTGGAGCACGGCTTCCGCCTCGGCCCCGTCACCATCGTCGATCAGTTCCGCTGGTCGAGCCACCTGGAGCTCGTCGCGGGCTTCACCCGCTAGGGCCGTAGTCCACCGGGCTGCGATGCGCCGCCCGCCCCATCCAGTCGAAGTACCGGTCACGCAGGTCGCGCGCCACCGGCCCCGGCCGCCCGTTCGAGAACACCCGCTCGTCCACCCGCGCAACCGGGATCACCCCGCCGCCGGAGGAGGAGAGAAACACCTCGTCCGCCTCCAGGAACTCGTCGAGGGGCAGGGGCCGCACCTCGGTCTCCAACCCCGCTTCGGCGGCCATCTCCAGCACTGTGCGCCGGGTTATGCCGTGGAGCACACCCGCATCCGGCGTCACGATCCGCTGCCCGAAAAGCGCGAAGGCGTTGAAGCCCGGCCCCTCGGTCACGTTGCCCGCGTGATCGAGCAGCAGCGTGGTCTCGTAGCCCCGCTCCTTCGCCTCGAAGAGGCCGGAGGTGAAGTCGCCCCAGTGATAGTTCTTCACCGTCGGATCGACGCTGTCCTTCGGGATGCGGCGCACGGACTTGGCGATCCAGACGGCGCAGCCCTGCTCCACGATCTCCGGCTTGACGACGTGCACGTAGGGTACGCACCAGGCGTAGAAGTGGTTGGCGCAGTCCCGCGGATCGCGCGAGCCCGGCACCGGGTTGCGGCCTCGGGCTGCGACCATCGCCACATAGGCGTCGCGCAGCCCGGAGGCCGCGACCATCTCATGGAGCGCCGCTTCGATCGCCGCGCGGTCCATCCCGATCTCCATCCGCAGCGCGCTGACCGAGGCGAGGAATCGCGTCACGTAATCGTCGAGCCGGAAGAACGCGCCCTGCCAGACCGGCACCACGTCATAGGCGACGTCGGAATGGGTGACGCCCCAGTCCGTAACGGGGATCGCCGCGTCCGCCACTGGGATGATCCGCCCGTCCATCCAGGCCGCCCCGTGCTCCAGCCCGGTCATCCCGGCAACTGCGCCGCGAGGCCCGGCAAATCCTCGGCCACGATGTCCCAGTCCTGCGCCGGTTCGAGGTCCCGCCCGCGCCCCGGCCCGTATTCCAGGGGCCGCGGGAAGTAGCCCGTGAGCAGCCCGGCCGCCCGCGCCGCCGCGAGGTCGTCGTTGTGGGTCGCGACCATCATGACCTCTCCCGGCGCGAAGCCGAGGGCGGCGGCGGACGCGTGATAAACCTCCGCCATCGGCTTGTAGTTTCGCGCGATCTCCGCCCCCGTGATCGCGTCCCACTGCAGCCCGCCGAACCGGGCCAGCCGCGCCATCAGCGCGATGGAGCCGTTGGAGCAGGGCGCAGCCAGCATCTTCGCCCGCACCGCCCGAAGCCCCTCGACAACGTCCGGCCAGGGCGGCAGCCGGGTCCAGCTCTCGTTGAGCCCGTCCCGCTCTGCGATGGGCAGGTCGATCCCGGCACCTGCAAGCGCGCGGTCCAGGTTCTCCCGATGCAGCACCTCCAGCCGGACGTAGCCGCGCCCGCCCGAGCGTACGGCCTCCATCCCCGGCTGGTACTCGGCCCGCCACCGGTCGGCGAAATCGAACGGATCGTGCGCGATGCCATGCCGGGAGAACACCGGGGCCGCCGCCTCCGCGATCCCGGTCCGCCAGTCGACCAGCGTGCCGAAGACGTCGAAGATGCAGGCCCGGATCATCCGTTCACGATCGTGCGGGTGGGGTAGGGGATGTCGATGCCCGCATCGTCCATCGCCTCCTTCAACGCCGCGGTCAGGTCGCATTTGACGTCGAAGTAATCGCCGCGCGCGACCCAGACCCGCACCGTGAACTCCACGGCGCTGTCGCCGAGGCCCGTCACCTTCACGAAGACCGGGCGGTCATCGTGCAGCCGTCCCTCCGCATCCAGCACACCGCGGATCACGTTCTCCACCTCCTTGAGGTTGGCGCCATAACCGACGCCGAGCACCAGATCGACGCGCCGCTCGTCATGGGCGGAGTAGTTCATGATGGGCCCGTCCCAGACATCGCGATTGGGCACGAAGACCTGCACGTTGTCCGGCGTCGTGAGCTCGGTGGTGAACAGGCTGATCTCCGTCACCGTGCCGGACTTGCCACCCGCCTCCACATAGTCGCCCACGTTGAAGGGGCGGAAGGCGAGCAGCATCAGCCCCGAGGCGAGGTTCGAGAGCGTGCCCTGCAGTGCGAGGCCGATCGCGATGCCCGCCGCACCCAGGACCGCGATCAGCGACGCCGTCTGGATCCCGAACCGCGCCAGGATGAAGATCGCGGCGAAGACCAGCACCGCGTACCGCGCCACGGTGGCGAGGAAGTTCATCAGCGTCTCGTCGAACCGGTCCGAGCGCCGCCCGAACGCCCGGATCTGCGCCTTCACGAAGCTCGCGAGCGCCAGTGCGATCACGGCGATCGCCCCCGCGACGACCACGTCGAAAATCAGATCGAGCCACCAGGCCATGCCGCGTCTCCCTTTGCGTCCCGCTGTCACAGAGGAATAAGGCGGCGGCCGCGCTAAGCAAACCCTTGTCCGATCCAAGAAAAACCGGAGGGGGCATGGCCCGCATCCTCATTCTCGGCGGCTACGGCGTCTTCGGCGGCCGGCTGGCGCAGTTGCTTCTGCGCGACGGGCACGAGGTCATCGTCGCTGGCCGCTCCCTGCGCAGGGCGGATGCGTTCTGCGCCGCGCATGGCGGCGTGCCTTTGATGCTCGATCGGAATGGCGATCTTTCGGCCCTCGCACAAAGCGGTGCCGAACTCGTCGTCGATGCGACGGGTCCGTTCCAGGCCGCCGGACCGGACCGCTACCGACTTGCCTCCGCCGCCGTTTCCGCCGGGATGCACTGCTTCGATTTCTCCGACGATCCGGAGTTTACCACCGGGATCACCGCGCTCGATGCCGAAGCGCGGGCGGCGGGCGTCGCGGTCCTTTCCGGCGTCTCCACCATGCCCGCGATCACCGGGGCCGCGGTCACGGCGCTCGCCGACGGCCTCCACGTGACGCAGATCGAAAGCGCGCTGCTCCCCGGCAACCGCGCGCCGCGTGGCCGCGCCGTCATCGGCAGTATCCTCGCGCAGGCGGGCGAGCCTCTACACATCCGCCGCGGCGGCCGGTGGGAGGAGATCGCGGGCTTCGAGGATCGCCGTCTCGTCCCGCTGGAGCCGGGTCTCGTCCGTCCGGGCAGCCTGATCGGGGCGCCGGACCTCGTCCTCTTCCCGAAACATTTCGGGGCCGACACCGTGCTCTTCCGCGCCGGGCTGGAGCTCGGCCTGATGCACCGCTGCCTCGGCACGATGGCGCGGCTGCGCAAGCGCCGCCTGCTGCCGCGCCTCACCCTGCTCACCGCACCGATTTACTGGGCGGCGGTGCTCCTGAAACCCTTCGGCACCGGAACCGGCGGGATGGCGGTGATCGTGACGGGCCGCAGCGGCGACCGCGTGCTGCGCCGCCAATGGTCGGTGATCGCCGAGGGCGGCGACGGCCCGTTCGTCCCTGCGATTCCTGCACGGGTGCTCGCCGGCCGCCTCGACGCGCTCGAACCCGGCGCGCGTCCCTGCGTCGATGAGATCCAGCTCGATGCACTGGAGGCCGGGATGGAGGGCCTCCAGATCCGCTTCCCTCGTTTCGAGGAGGAGATCGAACCGCTTTTCCACATCCATATCAGTGGCTTACACAATTTGCCGTCCGAGGTCCGCGCCTTGCATGACCTCACTGACACGGCGATCTGGAGCGGCACCGCCTCCATCGAGAACGGGCGCGGCGTGATCCCGGCGCTCATCCGCCGCCTCTTCGGGTTTCCCACCGCGACGTCCGAAACCCCCGTCCGCGTCGTCATGGAGCGGCGCGGTGATACGGAACGCTGGACCCGGACTTTCGGCAGCCGGACCTTCTGCTCCCACCTGCGCTGGAAGGACGGCCGGATGCACGAACGCTTCGGCCCCACCGAGTTCGCGCTCGACCTGACGGCGACGAAAGACGCGCTCGCCTTCCCCGTTGCCTCCGGCCGCGTGCTCGGCGTGCCCATCCCCCGGGTTCTGCTGCCGAAATCCGTGGCAACCGAACGCGCCGGACCCGACGGAAAACCGGCCTTCGACGTCGCACTCCACGCCCCGCTCGGCCTCGGTCTGATCGTCCGCTACAAAGGCACGCTTTCGCGTCTGGAACCCGACGATCCGAGCGGCTAGACCGGAGGCCATGTCCGATCTCCGCCCGCTCCTCGCCTCCGTCTTCGGCTTCTCCGGCTTCCGTCCGGGCCAGGCGGAGATCGTGGCGGCGGTGGCCGGTGGAGAGGATGTGCTCGCCATCATGCCGACCGGTGGTGGCAAATCGATATGTTACCAACTTCCAGCCATATCCCGGAATGCTGTAACACTTGTGGTCAGCCCCCTGATCGCCCTGATGCGCGATCAGGTCCGCGCCCTGCGCGCCGCCGGGGTCAGCGCCGGGCACCTTACCTCGGCCAATACCGACGAGGAGACGGAGGAGGTCTTCGACGCCATCGACCGGGGCGAACTGCGCCTTCTCTACATCGCGCCCGAACGCCTCGCCGCCGGAGGAACCGAGCGGCTGCTGCGCCGCGCCGGCGTCGGCATGATCGCGGTGGACGAGGCGCATTGCGTCAGCCAGTGGGGCCATGATTTCCGCCCCGATTACCTGCGGATAGGCGCGCTGCGCGAAACGCTCGGCTGCCAGATCACCGCCTTCACCGCCACCGCCGACGCCGAAACGCGGGCCGAGATCGTGGAGCGCCTGTTCGGCGGGCGGGAGCCGCGGACTTTCCTGCAGGGTTTCGACCGCCCGAACCTGACCCTCGCCTTTCAGCCGAAGAACCAGCCGCGGCGTCAGCTTCTCGACTACGCGGTGGCGCGCAAGGGCCGCTCCGGCATCATCTATGCCGCCTCCCGCAACAAGACCGAGGTGCTCGCCCAAGCGCTGCGCGAGGCCGGGGTTGCCGCGATCAGCTATCATGCCGGGATGGAGCCCGATGACCGGCGGGAGGCCGAGGCGCGGTTCCAGACCGAGGACGGGCTCGTGGTCGTCGCCACCATCGCCTTCGGCATGGGCGTGGACAAGCCGGACATCCGCTACGTGCTCCACGCCGATCTGCCGAAATCGATCGAGAGTTACTATCAGGAGATCGGCCGCGCGGGCCGCGACGGTGATCCGGCGGAGACGCTGACGCTCTATGGTCCCGACGATATCCGCCTGCGCCGCGCCCAGATCGAAGAGGGGCTGGCGAGCCCCGACCGCAAGCAGGCCGACCACGCCCGCCTCAATACGCTGCTGGCGCTCGCCGAAGCCCCCGTCTGCCGCCGCCAGACCCTGCTCGCCTATTTCGGCGAGGTGCTGGCGGAGCCCTGCGGCAACTGCGACCTCTGCCTCGAAAAGCCCGAGACCTTCGACGCGACCGAGGCGGCGCGCAAGGCGCTGTCGACGGTGTTCCGGGCCGAAGAGTGGTTCGGCGCGGGCCATCTCATCGACATCCTGCTCGGGGAGGAGACGGAGAAGGTAACCACCCGCGGGCACGAGCGCCTGTCGACCTTCGGGATCGGACGCGAGTTCTCCCGCAAGCAGTGGCAGACGATCTTCCGCCAGCTCATGGCGCTCGACCTCGTCCGCCCGGATCCCGCGCGCCACAACGCGTTGCGCCTGACCGAGGCCGCACGGCCTGTGCTGAAGGGCGAGCAGAGCCTTACCTTGCGCAAGGACAGCCTGACGCGCCGCGATACGAAACGCCCGAAGGTCGAGGCGATGGTGAGCGAAGCCGACGAGCCGCTGCTCTGGGCCCTGAAATCGAAGCGGCGGGAGCTGGCGGAGGCCTCGAAGGTACCGGCCTACGTGATCTTCCCCGACCGCACGCTGGTCGCGATGGTCGAGGCGAAGCCGCAGAGCCTCGACGCCTTCGGCCGCCTGCCCGGTGTCGGTACCAAGAAGCTGGAGAAGTTCGGGCGCATCTTCCTCGAAGTGCTGACCGGCGCGCCGGAACCGGAGGTGCATCCCGCGAAGATGCGGGCCGCGGCACGAGGCGACGGCGACCTCGTGGACCGGCTGCACGCCGCACAGATCGACCTTGCCTACGGGCCGGACGGCACCGCCAAGCCGCTCTCCTGCTCGACGGCCACCCTGGCGCGGATTGCCGCAGCGCGACCCGGTTCGCAGGATGAGCTGACGCGCGTTCAGGGCATGGATCCAGCCCGTACCGAACGGTTCGGCAACGTTTTTCTCCGAATCCTGTCCGAGGCCTGACCTGCGGCGGAACTGCGTCACGTGCGCGCAATCCGCTGTGAGGGAAACTTTCATGCTTTGTGGGCCGTACTACTTTCAGAAAATGTCGAAAGTAGAGGAGAGAAGTGATGCGGAAGTTTGCAATAGCGACCGCGACGGTCGTGGGGCTGCTCTTCGGCAGTGCGGTCCAGGCGGATGAGGCGGCGGCGCGCGATGTCATCGTGGCCCAGCTCGACGCCTTCCAGCGGGACGATTTCGAGGAGGCGTTCACCTACGCCTCCCCGACCGTCCAGCAGATCTTCAGAACACCGCAGCGATTCGCGGCGATGGTGCGCGGCGGCTACCCGATGGTCTGGCGGCCATCCTCCGTCCGGTTCGGGCTGAGCGAGGCGCGCGAGGACAAGTTCTACCAGCAGGTGGTGCTGGGCGGCTCGAACGGCCGACTTTTCCTTGCGGAATACGAGTTCATCGAGACCGACGGCGTGTGGCAGATCAACGGCGTGCGGCTGCTGCCCGATGCGGGTGTCGGCGCCTGAATTAACGTGGCCTTAACCCATCGGGTGATAGGCCGGATGCCGGTACGGCCGCCTGCGGCCCTGCCCTTTCACAAGAGCATTTCGGATCCGGCCCCGGCGTGATCTGGATCGGAGCCCGCGGCGGGCTCCCGCTCTGACCCTTCCCGACATCACATCCCGACGCGCCCGCCGGCGACAAGGGATTTGGTTCATGAACAAGGTTGTCACCGACGGCATCGCCCTGATGCCGCCTGCATTCATCGAGGGCCTCGAAAACTGGTCGCGCGTGGACGGGCGGCCCGGCGACGCGAGCTATGACGGGGCCGCCGACGCGGCCCTCGTCACGGCGGATGCCGATTTCGGCGACTGCCTCGAGATCTTCAAGACCGAGAGCGTGCAGAAGCTGCGCTGGTTCGGCCTGACGATGGTGCCGCCGGGCTGCTACCTGCGCGTCACGGCCCGCGTGAAGCTGGTCGGCGGCAACCGTCCCTCGGTCCGCATCGGTGCCTCGGCGGAGAATGCGACGGGCACGCCGGCCCCCACCGTGCCCTCCTTCGGGCCGGAGGTGTTCCTGGAGAACTACGGCGTGCCCTACGAGGTCACGGCCATCGTCGGCGTCGGCAACCGCTCGGGCGTCGACATGGTCTGGGGCACGGCAGCGACGGCCGGGCATCTGGGCCTTGATCTCGTGGGCGACAACAACTGCTCCGTCCGGATCGAGGATATCCGGATCGAGGACGTCACCTCGGTCTTCCATCGCACCCTGATGGACTGGGTCGACGTGCGCGACTACGGCGCCATCGGCGACGGCGTGACCGACGATGCCGATGCGTTCGAGGCGGCGGATGCGGCGAGCGCGGGGCGCGACGTGCTGGTGCCCGAGGGAGAATACCTGATCGGGCGCAGCATCACGATGGACGCGCATATGCGCTTTACCGGCCGCATCTCCGACGCCTCGCCGGGGCGGATCGCGTTCACGGCGAACTACAACTACGACACCTACCTCGACGCCTTCCAGGACGAGCAGGTGGCGCTGGAGCGGGCGCTTCAGGCGCTCTACGGCTTCACCGACCACACGGACCTCGACCTCTGCGGCCGGTCCATCGCTCTGACGCGGCCGATCGATGTCCATGCCGAGGTGGGCGACCGCGACACGTTCGGCGTGCGCCGCGTGATCCACAACGGTCAGCTCACCGCGGCGAGCTCACCCGACTGGGATGTGGGCACTTCGAGTTCGACGGCGAGCTACGACGCCTCCGCCGATCAGCTCAAGCTGACCAACGTGAGCAACATCGCCGCCGTCGAACGCGGCTCTCTGGTGCAGGGTACCGGCGTGGGGCGGGAGGTCTACGTGCGCGAGATCGACATTCCCACTGCCACGATCACGCTCAGCCAGCCGCTCTATGCCGCCCCGGCGAGCCAGACCTACACGTTCACGCGCTTTCGCTACATGCTCGACTTCTCGGGCTTCACCTCGATCCAGCGCCAGTGCCTGCGGCAGATCGAGTTCGACTGCGGTCGCCGCGCCTCGGCCCTGATGCTCGGCCGGGCCGGGATCGCCTGGCATGTGGAGCACTGCTGGTTCGTCCGGCCCAGGGATCGTGGCATCACCTCGATCGGGGAGGGCTGCAACGGCATCTCCATCGAGAGCAACGAGTTCATCAGCCCCCAGACCGACCTCAACGTGGAGGATCGTACGGCGATCGCGGTCAACACCAACAAGAACGACATGAAGATCCGTAACAACCGCGTGGTGCAGTTCCTGCACTTCGCCGTGATCGCGGGTGGCGGGCACCTGCTGGTCGGCAACCACTGGTGGCAGGGCGACGGCATTGAGGAGAACGCGCCGCGCTCGGCCGGCGTCGTCTTCTGCAACCGCAACGTCAAGACCACGATGGTCGGCAACTACTGCGACAACGCCTTCATCGAGCTGACGGACGAGTACAACGCCAATTCCAGCTCGAACCGGCCCTATGGCGGCCTGACGATCACCGGCAACATCTTCACCGCGTCGAGCATACCGCGCTGGTTCACCTATATCCGCCTCGCGCCCATTGGCCCGGATCAGGAGATCGACGGGATCACGGTGACCGACAACGCCTTCAAGACCATCGGGGGCGACTTCATGGACCGGGTGGAGAGCGTCGACGACGACCGGGGCAGTTTCGATCACACCCGGACGGTCAATATGACCTTCACCGGCAACCTTTACGAGCAGATCGGCACGCGCACGGCGAGCCCCGCGCTGATCACCGGGTTCAATATCTTCCCGACGACGACGTGGAGCGTGCTGACCAGCAATCGCCTGCCGTTCGGCGGACGAGCGCTGCGGATCCAGTCCGTCTCGCCGGTCAGCAACCTGTCGGGATGGGACGGGCGGATGCCGCAGGTCGCATTGCAGCAGCAGAGCGACGGCAGCGGCGCGAGCCTGACCTGGCCCACGGCGGTCGCGGGCGAGATCCTGGTGACGGTGCGCAGCGACCTTCCCTCCTGATCTCGGCGCGCTACCTCGCGCGGCATGGAACTGCCGCGCGAGAACGTTCAGGACTACCCCCGCCCGCCGCGCCTCGAGCCGGCGGGCGTTTCCGTCTCCTGCCGCCTCGGAGGGGAGGTCGTGGCCGAGAGCCGCGATGCCCTCCGCGTGCTGGAGACGCACCACGCACCCACCTACTACATTCCGCCGAAGGATATCCGCGCGCAGCTCATCGAGGTGCCGGGCTCCAGCTGGTGCGAGTGGAAGGGCCGTGCCCGCTATTTTGACGTGGTGGCAGGCGGCCGTCGGGTCGAGCGCGCCGCCTGGGCCTATCCCAAACCGACGGAGCGGTTCGCGGCCCTGCGCGACCACCTCGCTTTCTATCCGGGCCTTATGGATGCGTGCTTCGTCGGCGGAGTGCAGGTCACCCCGCAGCCCGGTGATTTCTACGGTGGCTGGGTGACGCCAAATCTCGACGGGATCGTGAAGGGCGACGCCGCAACGCGGCACTGGTAGGGCTTTTGGCAAGCGCCGGGGGCTTCGCGCCCCCGGACCCCCGCGGGATATTTGAACAAGCTGGAAAGTAGGCGCGAGGCCGACTGGATACATCCCGGCTGCAGGATGACCTGGCCCGATGCGAGGCGCCCAGCCGCGTTCGCCGGAGGTGAAGCCGGTCGTGTGTCCGAGGGGGCGGGAGCGCCCCTGCCGGTCAGGCGACGAGAGCGGCTTCGGTCTGGCCGCGGATCTCGTCCATCGTGACGCCGTCAGCCATCTCGACCACCTTCAAGCCGCCCTCGACCACGTCGAAGACGCCCAGGTTGGTGATGATCCGGTCCACCACGCCCGTGCCCGTCAGGGGCAGCGTGCATTCCTTGAGGAGCTTGCTCTCCCCCTTCTTGTTGGCGTGGTCCATGATGACGATGACGCGGCCGACGCCCGCGACGAGATCCATGGCGCCGCCCATCCCCTTCACCAGCTTGCCGGGGATCATCCAGTTGGCGAGGTCGCCGTTCTCCGCCACCTCCATCGCGCCAAGGATCGCGCAGGCGATCTTGCCGCCGCGGATCATGCCGAAGCTCTGTGCGCTGTCGAAATAGGAGGTGCGGGCAAGCTCGGTGATCGTCTGCTTGCCGGCATTGATGAGGTCGGGATCCTCCTCGCCCTCGAACGGGAAGGGACCCATGCCGAGCATCCCGTTCTCCGACTGCAGGGTGATGTCCTTGTCGCCAACATAGTTCGCCACCAGCGTCGGGATGCCGATGCCGAGGTTCACGTACATGCCGTCCTCAAGCTCCTGCGCGGCGCGTTCGGCCATTTGGTTGCGGTCCCAGGGCATGGCTCAGGCCTCCTCTCGCTGGCGGGTGGTGCGCTGTTCGATCCGTTTTTCGTGCTCGCCCTGGATCAGGCGGTGCACGTAGATGCCGGGCAGGTGGATGCTGTCGGGGTCGAGGGAGCCGCGCGGCACGATCTCCTCCACCTCGGCCACGCAGACCTTGCCGCAGGTCGCCGCGGGCGGGTTGAAGTTGCGGGCCGTCTTGCGGAAGACGAGGTTGCCGGTGTCGTCGGCCTTCCACGCCTTCACGATCGCCAGATCCGCGACGATGCCGCGTTCGAGGATGTAGGTCTCCCCGTCGAACTCCTTGTGCTCCTTGCCCTCGGCCACCTGCGTGCCGACGCCGGTCTTCGTGTAGAAACCGGGGATGCCCGCGCCGCCCGCGCGCATCCGCTCGGCGAGCGTGCCCTGCGGGTTGAACTCCAGCTCCAGCTCGCCCGAGAGGTACTGGCGCATGAATTCCGCGTTCTCGCCCACATAGGAGGAGATCATCTTCTTGATCTGGCGGGTTTCCAGCAGGATGCCGAGGCCGAAGCCGTCCACGCCCGCATTGTTGGAGGCGACCGTGATGTCCTTGGTGCCCGCGTCGCGCAGCGCCGAGATCAGCAGCTCGGGAATGCCGCAGAGGCCGAAGCCGCCCGCCGCGATGAACATCCCGTCGAAGAGGAGACCGTCGAGCGCCTCCGTCGCCGAGCCGTAGATCTTGTTCGCCATCGCCTGTCCTCCCGTGATGCTGCGCTGCGGAAGGTGGCGGCTCCGGGACGTGGCGTCAAGCGATCCGGGCGAGGGTGCCGGTCACGATATCCGGTCGTTCGAGCGAGGCGAGGTGGCCGCAGCCCTCGACGACCGTGAGCGTCGCGTTCGGTATGGTCTCGACGAGCGCATGGTGCAGCTTCGGCGGGCAGATCCGGTCCTCGCTGCCCACGACGATCTGCGTGGGAACGGGGCACGCCGCCATGGCGGGCATGAGGTCGGGCCGGGTGTCGAGGGCGGCGCTCTGGCGGCGGTAGAGCGCCGCGGGCGCGTCCGCCACCATCCCGCGTACATCGGCCAGCAGCCGGGCCGAGACGTCGGGATCGTGGGCGAAGAAGAGCTGCGTGAAGCCGTCGGAGAAGGCCGCGAGCCCCCGCTCGCGGACCGCCGCCTGCTGTTCCGCGCGCCACGCCTTTTCCTTTTCGCGGGCCGGGGTGGGGTCGGTGGCGATGAGGCAGGCGCCCGTCACGCGCTCCGGCGCCATGGCCATGACCTGCATCGCGACCATCCCGCCCATGGAGAGCCCGGCGATGGCGAAGCGTTCCGGTGCATCGAAAAGCAGGCGTTCGGCCATGCCTTCGATGCTGTCGTCCCGCGTCACGTCGGCGATGATCGCGTTCGGAAAGCGGACGAGTTGCGGAGCGTAGAGGCGCGTATCGCAGAGATGGCCGGGCACGAGGATCAGGGTCATGGCATCTCCCCGGACCTGATGGCGTGGAGCACGTGGCGGCGCAGCGGGTGCCCCTCCGGCACGCTGGGGTGGTCGAAGTCCCGCGCCGGGTCTGCGCGCATCCCGATCGCATGCATCACCGCCTGCGAGGGAAGGTTCGGCACGGCGGTGAAGGCCACGATCTCCTCCAGCCCCATCGCAAAGCCGCGGGCGAGGGCGGCCTGCGCCGCCTCGGACGCGTAGCCCTGCCGCCAGTGCGCGCGGGCGAGGCGCCAGCCGACCTCGACGCAGGGCCCGATGGGCAGCACGATGCGGGGCCGGTTGAGGCCCACCATGCCGATGAATGCGCCGTCGGATTTTCGCTCGACGACGGCGAGCGAGAAGCCGTCCTTCTCCCATTTGTCGACGAAGGCGTCGACCAACGCGTCGCTTTCCATCCGGTTCAGTGTCGCGGGGAAGTAGCGCATCACCTCCGGATCGGCGTTGAGTGCGGCGAAGGGCGCGCGATCGGCGTCCCGCCATTGCCGCAGGATCAGCCGGTCAGTCTCGGCCCAGGGACGCTCCCGCCCGTCGTCGGGGCCTGCCGGCCCCCTCGCCCGTTGGGCCGGGCCGCTGCCTGCGGCGTCGGGCAGCGTGGTCATAGGTCGTAGTGCTCCGCGATCTCGCCGACGATCTCGCGATGCAGGGTCTGCACGCGGGCGTCGGGCTGATGAGCGGCGATGCGGGGGCCGAGCGGGTCCTCAGCCGTAATCCCGCTGGCCGCCATGGTGGCGAGGACGGCGTGGCCGCAAAAGGGGACGTGGACCTCCGAATAGCCGCCCTCATGCGCCATCATGAGGCGACCGTCGCAGAGGTCGTCGGCCGCCTCCATCACGCTGGCGGTCATCGCGGCGAAAGTGTCGGAGCCCGCGAGCATCCGGGCCAGCGGGTCGACGCCGCTCGCATCGTAGCCGCAGGCGACCACGATCATCTCAGGCTTGTGGCCGGCGAGAGCCGGGCGCACCACCCGCTCCATCGCGTACAGGTACGCGTCGTGGCCCGCGCCGGGCGGCAGCGGCACGTTGATATTGGCCTGTGCGTCGGTCTCCACCCCCCCGGTGTGCCACGGATAGTTTCCCGCCTGATGGAGCGAGATCGTCAGCACCTCCGGATCGTCCGCGAAGATCGCCTCCGTCCCGTTGCCGTGATGCACGTCCCAATCCACCACCGCGACGCGCCGCACCAGCCCCTTTGCCTGCGCGGCCCGGATCGCGATGGCGAGGTTCGCCATGAGGCAGAAGCCCATGGGCCGGTCCGGAAGGCAGTGATGCCCCGGCGGGCGGCTCAGCGCATAGGCGTTGCGATGCGTGCCGCGCAGCACGCCCTCGAGTGCTGTCGCAGCGAGCCCGGCCGATAGCGCCGCGATCCCGTAGCCGCCGGGGCCGAAGGGCGTCCGCTCGCCCAGCTCCCCGCCACCCGCATCGCTCAACCGCTTGAATTCGCAGAGGTAGCTTTTCGGATGCACCCGCAGCAGATCCTCCTCTGCCGCCTCCGGCGCGCCCTGCATGTCGAGCTCCGCCACCAGCCCTGTGACCCGCAACAGGTTCACGAGCCGGCGCTTGGTCTCCGGGCTCTCGGGCAGGCCACCGGCGGCGAGCGGCTGCACCAGCCCGCCCACGGGCGCGGTCAGCGCGTAGTTCCCGCCGGAGTGCCAGAAGCACCGTTCGTCCCAGTAGAAGGCCGTCATGGCGCGAACCGTGATCGGCCGGCGACGCCGGGTCAAGCCGGAACCCGAAACGTCCGATCGCCGTTTACCCCCCATAAGGCGCGCCGGTGCGAAGGGACAGAGCACACGGCGCCGTCATGTCGTCATCTGGAGCACCCTCATGTCCCATCTGTCCCTCAACCGCCGTCATCTCCTCGCAGGTCTCGGTGCCGCTGCGGCCACTCTCGCGCTGCCGGCCCGTGCGGCCACCGCGCCGGACTGGAAGCCGTTCTTTCCCGACATCTCCCGCGGCGGGATCTACGTCTCGACCGCCGCACGAGAGGTGACCTGGTGGTCGCCCGGCGCCCAGTTCGCCCGGGTGATGCCGACCGCCGTTCCGCGCAGCGAGGACCTCACCCGCCGCGGCCGGACCGAGATCGTGCGCAAGCGCGCCCGCCCGAGCTGGACGCCGACGCCGGACATGCTGCGCCGGAACCCGGACCTGAAGCCGACGCCGGGCGGGGCGCCGGACAATCCGCTGGGCTCGCACGCGCTATACTTCGACTGGACCTACTACGCGATCCACGGGACCAACGATCCGTCGAGCGTGGGAACGGCCGCGTCCTCCGGCTGCTTCCGCCTGCGGGCCGACGACATCACCTTCCTGTTCTTCACGGTGCCGGTCGGAACACCGGTGCTGGTGAGCTGAGGGCGGCGCTCGGGCTGTGGTTTCGACCTGCCGGGCGAGAATATTTGGCGGCAAGAAGAAGGATAGGGCTTTCTTCTTGCTTCAAGTATCTCCGCCGGAGGCGGCGCATCGGTCAAAGTCCGGCGAGCACCCCTTCGACCTCCTTGGCGAGGGCCGCGACCTCGGCCGCCGCCTTGGAGCGGCGCTGGAGTTCGGAGGCAGCCTTGCCCTGCGCGAAGGCTTGCTGGAAGACGACACGGTTTCCGATATGGCTGGCGAGGAGATCCGCCTTCAACGCGCCCTTCGCCACCTCCACTGCCGTTCCGGTCGGGGGCACGCGGGTCAGCAGCACGCGCAACGGCGTCTTCTCCCGCGCCGCCATGTCGACGACCGGGTCAAGCGCCCAGATGTCCATGGCAGACGGCTGGGAGGGAGCGATCACCAGGTCGCTGTCCCGGATCGTGGCGCGCAGCAGGATGTCGGCGTTCCCGGGGCAGTCCACCAGCACCAGGTCCGCATCCCGCGCCGCGGAGCGGATGTCGGAGGAGGCCTTCCAGTCGGAGCTCTGCCGACAGCCGATGTCGTCGCGCATCCCGGCCCACCGCGCCAGGGAGCCCTGCGGGTCGAGGTCCACCAGCTCCACACTCCGCCCTGCCGCCGCCCAGTGCTGGGCCAGTTGAGCGAGCGCCGTGGTCTTGCCCGCGCCGCCCTTCTGCTGGGCGAAGGTGATGATCTGAGCCATGAAATCCCGTCCTGCACTGCACCAGCGCCCACGATAACGGGCGCGCGGCACAGGGGAAGGAAAAACGGATCAGGCCAGATGCGCGACCGCGGCCTCCGCGATCACCCGCTCCTCGTCGGTCGGGATCGCCATCACCGCGACGGGACCGGAGGAGATGCGGCGGGCATTCGCCGCGTTCGCTGCGGGATCGAGCGTGATGCCGAGCCACTCCATGCCTTCGCAGACCCGCGCGCGGACATTGGCCGAGTTCTCCCCGATGCCGCCGCAGAACACCAGCGCGTCGAGCCCGCCGAGCGCCGCCGTCAGCGCGCCGAGCTCTCGCCTGATGCGGAAGGTGTAGTAGTCGATGGCCTGCGCGGCCTCCGGTGCGTCCGACGCTTCCAGCGTGCGCATGTCGTGGCTGATGCCCGACAGCCCCTTCAGCCCGCTCTCCTTGTAGAGCAGCGTCGTGATCTCGGCTGCGCTCATCCCCTGCTCCATCAGGTAGAGCAGCACGCCGGGGTCGAGCTGCCCGCAGCGGGTGCCCATCGCGAGGCCGTCGAGCGCCGAGAAGCCCATGGTCGAGGCGACGCTGCGCCCGGCCTTCACCGCACACATCGAGGCGCCGTTGCCCAGATGCGCGATGACCACCCGGCCCGCCGCGATTTCCGGCTCCTCCCGCCGCAGAACGCCGGTGATGTAGTCGTAGGAGAGGCCGTGAAAGCCGTAGCGCCGGACCCCCTCCTCGTAGAACCGCCGCGGCAGGGCGAAGGTGTCGGCCACCCAGTCATGCCCCCTGTGGAAGGCCGTGTCGAAGCAGCCGATCTGCGGCGCGTCGGGAAAGGCCGACAGCGCCGCCTCCACCGCGGCGAGGTTGTGCGGCTGGTGAAGCGGCGCGAGGGGGGAGAGGGCGGCGAGCTTCTCCCGCACCTCCGCCGTCAGCGGTACAGGGCCGGTATAGTCCTCACCCCCGTGCACGATGCGGTGGCCGACGGCGGCGACGGTGCGCCCGGTGAGCACGGCCCCCGCCGTCTCCAGGATCGCGCGGATCGCGACCGTGTGATCGGCCGCCCCGATCTCCCGCACCTCGTCGCCGATCTTGAGTCGTGCAGAGGGCCCGAGATTTTCCACCTGCCCGACCATCAGCAGCGCCGGCGGGGCCTCCGCCGCGTAGACGGAGAACTTGAGCGAGGAGGAGCCCGCGTTCAGCGTCAGGATCGCGTCGCTCATCCCCGCGCCAACGCCTCGGCATAGAGGGCTGCCACCGCGCACGACGCGAGCCGCGCCTTGTCGTCATCCGCGCGGCTGTTGAGGATCACCGGCACTTGTGCGCCCAGCACGATGCCCCCGGCCTCCGCATGGGCGAGGAAGGTGAGCTCCTTCGCGATCAGGTTCCCGGCCTCCAGGTTCGGCGCGATCAGGATGTCCGCCCTGCCGGCGACCAGCGACTTGATCCCCTTGGTGCGTGCCGCCTCCATGTCGATCGCGTTGTCCATGGCGAGGGGGCCATCCACCACCGCGCCGCGGATCTGACCGCGCTCGGCCATCTTCGACAGGATCGCGGCATCCAGCGTCGAGGGGATGTGCGGGTTCACCGTCTCCACTGCGGAAAGGACACCCACCTTCGGCTCCTCGATCCCGATGGCGCGGGCGAGGTCGACGGCGTTCTGCACGATGTCGACCTTGCACTCGAGGTCCGGCGCGATGTTGATCGCCGCGTCCGAGATCAGGAGGAGGTGGTCGAGCCCCGGCACGTCCATAACGAAGACATGGCTGAGCCGCCGCACCCCGCGCAGGCCACCATCGCGCTTCACGATATGGCGGAGCAGGAGGTCGGTGTGCAGGTGCCCCTTCATCACCGCGCGGGCGCGGCCTTCATGGACGAGGGCGACGGCCTTCGCGGCGGCAGCGGCGTGATCGGGTTCGTGCACGACCTCGAACGCGGCGAGATCGGCGCCGATTTCCAGCGCTGCAGCTGCCATCCTTGCCTCGTCGCCGATCAGGATCGGTTTGATCAGCGTGTGACGGGCGCCGAGCAGGGCGCCGTTCAGCGCGTCGGCCTTCTCGGGTGCGACGACCGCCGTGGGGATCGGCGGCAGGGGCTCCGCCCGCTCGAGGAGCGCGTCGAAATGGACATGGCGGCGCACCGTGAGGCCCGGCACGTCTTCGGTGTCGAAGCTGACGGTCAGGGCCGGGGCAGACACCACCGCCTCCCCGTCGCAGATCGTGACACCGTCGGCGCGCGTCACCCAGGTGTCGAAGCGGACCTCACGTCCCTCGCCCTTGCCGGTCAGGCGCACGCAGGCCGTCAACTCGTCGCCCGCATGGGCCTGCTCCAGGAAGCGGAACGTCTGGGAGCGATAGAGCGTCCCCGGCCCGGGCAGGCGGTTGCCCAGCACGGCCGAGATCAGGGAGGCGACCCACATCGACGGGGCGACCGCCTCCGGCGTGCCGTCTCCGTCGCCATCGGCCTCCGGCATGTGCAGCGGGTTCAAGTTGCCTGAGGCGTGCGCGAAGACGTAGAGGTCGTCGAGCACGCAGAGCCGGGTCAGCGACGCCTCCATCCCGACCTCCAGCGCGTCGAAGGTGGTGTTGGTGATCTGGTTCATCGCGCGGCCTCCGTCATGGTCGCTGCCTCGTCCAACTCTGCCTCGAGCCGGGTCAGCAGGTCGAGGGTCGCCGGCTCCATCTCCGCCGGATCGCCGAGGACGAAGCGCACCATCTCGAGTGCTGCGCGGCGCATTCCGGGTGTCGGCAGGAGGGTGGGTAGTGCTGCGCGTGCGGCGTCGGGGTCCGCGCGCACGATCAGGGTCTGGGTGTGGATCATCTCGGTGCGCGTCGCGGGGTCCAGCGCGTCGAAGGGCGGGCGCGTCGTCAGCAGTTCGGAGGAGCGCTGCAGCCGGTCGCGCCGCACGTCGCGGCGGGTGTCGGCGAGCAGGACGAGCATCCGCACCACCGCCTCGCCCAGCCCGCCCTGGCCGGCACGCTCCAGCGCCATCATCATCTCGGGCAGGGTGTCGAGCTCCGCCTCAGACTTCTGGACCCGCGCCGCGGCCCGCGGGGCGCCGTACCATTGCGCCAGCGGATGGGCGTAAAGGGCGAGGAACGTCGCCTCCGCCATCGCCGCCGAGCTGTCGCGCCACAGGTTCCAGCCCGCCTCCACCGCGTCGGCCCACAGCCGCTCGGCCATCACGAAGGGGTTGTCCGCATCCGCGGCCATCCGGTTGTCGCGCACCTGTGCTGCAAGGCCCGCGACGGCGCCCATCGCCGGGTTGCGGCTGGCGAGGGCGCGGCGCTGGGCGCGCAGCGGATGGAACTGACGGGCCATCACGGCGGCGCGCGGCGTGACGGAGGCCCGCACCATCGGCCGCACCGTGGTGTCGTAGGCCTCGGCCAGGTTCTCCGACAGGCGGGCGACGGCGGCGAAGGCACGCTCCTCGCGCCGCGGACCGGTCTCCGCGCGCAGGTCGTCGAACTGCCGCCGGGCGAAGCTGACGGCGAAGGTCTTCTCGTGCCCCTCGCCCTGATGATCCTCGATCCGCATCTCGTAGAGGCCCGGCGGCAGCGCCTCGATCGTCTTGAGGGTCGAGGCCATCTGCGTGTGCTCGCGCTTCGCGACCGAGGAGGAGACGAAGATCCCCAGATGCCCCACCTCCTCGTGCACCATGTAGAGGATGCGCTGGCCGCGGATCTCGATCTCCCGCTCGCTGGCATAGGTGTCCACGATCCAGTTCAGCGCCTGGCCCGGCGGGGTGATGTTGTCGCCGTGGCTGGCGAAGACGATGATCGGCGCGCGGATCGCCTTGGGATCGATGGGTTGCCCCGTCTCCAGCCGCGCCTCGTTGCGGCCGAGGCGGTTGCCGACGAAGAGGTTCTCGACGATCCATCGGATCTCCGCCTCGTTCATCAGGTAGAAGCCGCCCCACCACTTCTCGAACTCCAGGAACCGGGCCTCACCGGTGTCGATGGTGGCGTAGAAATCGTAATACTTGCGGAACCACGTGCGCCCGGGATTGAGGCTCTCGAAATTGAGCACCAGATGCGCTCCGTCGAAGAGGCCGCCGCCGAGGTCGGAGGCCATGAGCGCGGGCAGCACCCCGCCCGCGATCCCGCCCGTATAGCGCATCGGATCCTGTCCCAGCTTGCCCGACCAGTAGGACATGGGCGCACCGTTCAGGACGATCGGCCCGGTCAGGTCCGGGTTCGTCGCGGCGAGGATCGCGGTTGCCCAGCCGCCCTGGCAATTGCCCACGACGACCGGCTTTGGGCTGTCGGGATGGCGCGCGCGGACCTCGCGCAGGAAGGCGGCCTCGGCATGGGTCACATCGGCAATGGTCTGGTCCGGTTCCGGTATGGGGCGGAACGCCACGAAATAGACGGGGTGCCCGTCGCGCAGCGCCACGCCCACCTGGCTGTCGGTCTTGAAACCGCCGATGCCCGGCCCGTGGCCCGCCCGTGGATCGATGATCACGTAAGGCCGCTTCCAGGCGAAGACTTCTACGCCCTCGGGCGGCCTGATCTCTAGCAGCATGTAGTTGCAGGGCCGGGGCAGGTCGCGGCCGTCGACCACGACCTCGTAGTCGTAGATCAGCACCGGCGGCGCGCCCGCATCCTCATGCGCGATGAAGATGTCGCCGCGCTTGCGCAGGGCATCCATCGTCAGCACCCCACGCTGCCAGCTGTCGACGAGATACTGCGTCCAGGAGGTCGCGAGCGCGGTTGGTCGAGCGGGCGCGGCCTCGGAGTGCAGCCGTTCCAGCGCATCGCCCGTGCGCCCCCGCCGCATCCGCGCGTCGTGCAGGGCGCGGGCGGCGTGCCGCTCCATCGCCGTGTGCATCAGCTCGGCCTGAAGCTGCAGGCTGTCCTCGTCCAAGCCGGATCCGTGTCCCGTGATCATGATGTCCTCCGATCTCACCCGACGACGTGGTAGCCGCCGTCGATGGGGTGCACGGCGCCGGTCACGTTCGCGGCCTCGCGGCTGGCGAGGAACGCGGCATAGGCGCCGACATCGTCGATGGTGGCGAGTTGGTGCGTCGGCGTGCGCGCCGCCGTCCGCTCCATCAGCTCATCGAAATGGCCGATCCCGCTCGCGGCCCGCGTCCTCATCGGGCCGGGCGACAGGGCGTGGACGGAGATCCCCTTCGGCCCGAGTTCGGCGGCGGCATAGCGCGTCACGCTCTCCAGCGCGGCCTTCACGGGACCCATGATGTTGTAGTGTTCGACTACCTTTTCCGAGCCGTAGAAGCTCACCGTCATGCACGTCCCGCCATTGGGCATCAGCGGCTCCGCCCGCCGGATCATCCGCAGGAAGGAGTGGACGGAGGTGTCCATCGCCACCCCGAACCCCTCCCGCGAGCAATCGACGACCCGGCCGTGCAGGTCCTCCTTCAGACAGTAGGCGATGGAGTGCAGCAGTATGTCGAGTTCGCCCCACCGTTCGGTGATGGCGGCAAAGACCGCATCCATCTGCGCGTCGTCGCTTGCATCGAGCGGCAGGATCAGCTCCGCCCCCAGCGCCTCGGCCAGCGGGCGGACATGCGGTTCGGCCTTCGCGTTGAGATAGGTGAGGGCGAGCTCAGCCCCCTGTGCCCGGAAGGCCCGCGCGCAGCCGTAGGCGATGGATTGGTTGTTCGCGATGCCGACGACCAGCGCCCGCTTGCCCGTCAATGAGAACATCCTGCCTCCACCGTCCTGCTCCCGTCAGCATATGGGGACGCGATGACGGTTTTTTGCGGTGCAACAGACGGAAAATCACTCGAAGCGGTAGCCCACGTTGCGCAGGGTGGCGATCCGCCGGCCCTGCTCGCCCAGCTTCTTGCGCAGCCGCCCGACATAGACGTCGACGACGTTGGTCATGGGATCCTCGTTCACGCTCCACACGGCATTCAGGATCCGCTCGCGCGACAGCACCCGTCCGGGATTGGACAGGAAGAACAGCAGCACCTCCCGCTCCTTTGCGGACAGGTCCAGCGGCGCCTTATCGACGCGCACGACATGGGCGCGGCGGTCGAAGGTGATGCGTCCGCAATCCACGACCTCCGCATCCGCGTGCCCATCGAAGGCGGTGGCCCGGCGGTGCAGCGCCTCGATCCGGGCGATCAGCTCGTCGAAGTCGAAGGGTTTCGGCAGGTAGTCGTCGGCCCCGATCCTGAGCCCGCACGTTCTCTCCTCCGCGGTGTCGAGCGCGCTCAGCATCAGGATCGGCGTTACGTCGCGGCGCGCCCGCAGCTTGCGGCAGACGTCCTGCCCGCTGATCCCCGGCAGCATCAGGTCGAGCACGATGACGTCGGCCTTGCCCTGCGCGAGCAATTCCAACCCGGTCTCGCCATCGGGGGCGTGCTGCACCGTCCAGCCTTCCGCCGCCAGTCCGCGCCGGACGAAGCTCGCCACCCGCTCCTCGTCTTCGATCAGAAGGACGTTCATCATGGCACCTCGTAGAGTGTTTCGAGGGCAGACTGCACGCCGGACCATATGGCTCAATCATCCGCACGGTGAAACGGACCGATCCGTCCGAAGGGCCGAGGGGCCTCTGCTTGCGGTTCAGCGCCCGTCTTCGCCGGGTTTACGCGGGATCGGCCTTCGGTTGATGCGGGTTTGCGGAAGGTTCAGGCGCCGTCGGAGGCGGTGCCGCGCACGAGGCGGATGCCGGCCTTGGGCACCGGGAAGCTCATCGAGACGCGCAGCCCGCCCGCGCGCCCGTCCTCCAGCAGCACGTCGCCGCCATGCGCCTTCACGATGGCGCGCACGATCGGCAGGCCGAGGCCCGTGCCGTGGTCAGAGGCGCCCGACGCGTTCGAGCCCCGGAAGAAGCGGTCGAACGCCTGCGACTTCTCCGCGTCGGTCAGCCCCGGCCCGTTGTCCTCGACCGACACGATGGCGCGGCCCCCTTCCAGAAAGGCGCGGACCACGATGTCCGGCCCGCCATAGCGCGCCGCATTGCTGAAGAGTGCGAGCAGGCACTGGCGCATCCGCATCTCGTCCGCCCGGACGCGCAGCGTGGCGAGGCCGGTTTCCATCCGCACCTCCCGCGGAAAGAGGCCCCGCGCGTCGTCGATGACGCCCAAAAGGTCGACATCCTCTAGGTCGAGCCGCAGTTCGTCGGCCTCCTGCCGCGCGACCAGCAGCATGTCGTCGACGATCCGGTTGGTATGCCGGGCGGAATCGCGGATGCGGGCGAGCGCCTCGACATAGCTGTCCGTGTCCTGCGGGCCGCCGCGCAGCGTGACCTCCGCCTCGCCCTGGATGATGGTGAGCGGGGTGCGCAGCTCGTGGCTGATATCGGCCATCAGGCGCCGGCGGTTGGCCTCCGAGATCTCGAACTGGCGCAGCAGCTTTTCGAGTTCTCGCGTGCGGTGGGCGACCTCGGTCTCCAGCCGCTCGTTCAACTCCTTCTGGCTGAGCTGCCGCTGGCGCAGCTTGCGCGCCATGTTGGTGAGCAGCGTGCCGAGATCCTCGAACTCCCGCCCGCCGCGCACCGCGATGTCCTGATCGAAGCGCTCCGCTTCGTACTGGCGCACGCCGTCGCTCAGTGCCAGCACCGGGCGGCGCAGGTAGCGGTTGAAGGTCCAGATCGCATAGCCGAGCGCGACGGCGGCGATGACGCCGACGGCCAGGGCGGCGACCTGCACCCGGTCGCGGAAGTCCGCGGCGTCGGCCATGGTCTCCGCCACCTCCTCCTCTTCCTCGGCCAGGGCATCGGTGATGAGCTGGGCGATCTGCACGTCGACCTCGCGGTCCAGGATGTCGACGAGCTGGGCGCGCAGACGCGCCTGGTCGGAGCCGGCTTCCCCGCTCGAGATGCGGGTGAGCGCGACCGTCACGGTCTCCACGCGACGTTCGATCTCGGCCAGGAGGGCGAGCTCCTCGATCTCCTCCTCGCCCACCAGCTCGATCTCCCGCCCGATGGTCTCGCGGATCAGCGCGATGTCGGCCGCGATGGCGTTCTGGATCACCGCCTCCAGCGCGCCGTCGTCCCGGTCGCCGATGATCAGTGCGTCACCGTGCTGCTTGAAGAGCTGGTAGATGTTGGACTGGAGCGAAAGGTGCGTGTGGTAGGACGTCTCGGCCAGGTCGATCCGCTCCTCCATCAGCCGCCCGCGCTCGGTGCTCCAGATCGCCATGCCCGCACTGCCCAGCGTGAGGGCAACGAACAGGACGGCATAGCCGATCAGCAGGGTCGAGACGCGCATGGGCAGACCTCAGGATTGCGCCGCGGCGGTATGGGGCCGGGCGGGAACTTGTGTCGTTCCGCTCAATTGTAGGTCGATCTCGCGGTCGAACACGAACCCCTTGATCGGGGGACCGACCACCAGCAGCGTCGCGTCAGTCCGATCGCGCAGATCGGCCAGCAGTGCGCCCCGCGCCGGATCGGCGTCCAAGCGGGCGCTGTCGATCACCACGACGTCCGGCTGCGCCAGCGCCGCGCGTGCGAGGTCCAGCCGCAGGCTTTCGGCCGCGCTCACGTCCCGTCCGGCCTCGGCCACGCGGCCCTTCACCCCGCCGGTCCGGACGAGCAGCGAGGCAAGGCCGAAGGCCCGCGCTGCCCGCGACGTCTCCCGGCGGCCGGGCCGCGGGGTGAGGCCGAGGGTCAGCGCGCGGTGCAGCGTACCCTGCAGCACGACCGGCCGGTCGCCGATATGGACGACATGGGGCAGGGCCGTCCAGCCGTCATAGCGGACGTCCAGCGCCGGATCGGGGTCGAGCCCGGCGAACGCGGCGGCGAGGCGGGCCACCCCCGCCCCCCTCGCCAACCGCGCCGCAGCCCCCGCCGTGATCTCCACGTCGAGGGACCGCCCCTCCAGCGTTCCGGTCGCACGCAGCCGCACCGGATGGCCACGGGGCTCCATGTCGCGTCGGACGCTGGGTTTTGCGAGCAGGTTCAGCGCCTTTTCCCGCGCCACGCACCAAGCGCAGTACTGGTCCCAGGCGTCCGCGAGGGCGCGCAGCGGCAGGACGAGGATCGCGAGGACGGAGAGGCCGGCGGCCGCCGTTCCGGGCGCGATCGCTTCCATCCCCGCCATCCACAGCACCGCGGCGCCCGCCACTGCCGCGCCGCCTTGCGGGATCATGCGCAGCACTTCCTGCTGGCCCCGCCGGGACACGGCGTTGCGCCGCAGCGTCGCGCCGTCCTCCCGGAGCCGCTTCAGTTCGAAGCCGGTGCGGCCCATCAGGTCGAGCTCCGGCGACACCGCGATCCGCTCCATCATCGCGATGGAGATGCCCGCCCGCCGCGACCGCAGCCGCCGGTGCCGGGCCCGCAATCCCATGGCGGCGACCAGCATCGCTGCCAGCGACAGCGCCAAGGGCGGAATGGCGGCACCCGCGATCCGCGGCTCCAGCAGCCAAAGCACCAGGCCTGCGCCGGGCAGCACCACGAGCGCCGAAGCCACGCGCGGCAGTCCCCGCCCGTACCACAGACGCACCGCCGAGAGGTCGCCGACGAAACGCAGGGACAACGCGCCGAGCCTGCGTGCCTCCACATCGCGCCGCGACATGCCTGCCAACTGGTCGTAGAGCACTACGCGCATGTCGCGCGCCACGCTCTGGCCCAGCGCCTCCGACCGGATGCCGGCCACCAGGGCAAATCCCGCCGTGGCGAGGCCGGCGAGGATCAGTGTCGCGAGGGTCGCATGGTCCGGAGGTCCGCCGCCATGCAACGCGGTGAACGCGTCTCGTGTCGCGAAGGCGCCGATCCCCATGGCGACGGCCTGCGCCACGCCCAGAACGGGAATGAGGACCGCGTCGCCGATGCGGTCCCCACCCCAGAGCCGCGGAAGCCGGCTCATGCCGCGCGCTGGCCCGCGCGGTTCCGCATGATCGGGGCCACGACCTGCTCGATGACCTCCGCCGACCACAGATCCTCCCGCGACATGAGGGGCAGGCCCGTGACCTGCTCAGCCTCCGCCCTGGCGAGCGGGGAGCACGTCACCATGCCGGAGATGGCGAAGGGGGCAAGGCCGTGCCGCTCCAGCACCAGGGCCCCGCCCAGTGCGCTCAGCGCATCGGGCGCTGCGAACAGGATCCCGTCGAGGCGCCGGCGAATGCGGGAGCCGGCAAGGATCGCCCGCGTCTCCGGCTGGAAGACGCCGTCGGCGATCTCCACCACCACGACCTCCGCGCCGCCGGCGGCGGCATGGCCCACCAGCGTCTCGAACCCCGCCTCGATCCGCTCCATCGGCATGCGGAAGGTCGTGGCCATGCCCGCATCGGAGAAGTCCATGGCGGGCACGCCCGCATCCTCGAACGCGTTGAAGTCGCCAAAGGCGCCCGTTCCCGTGGCCTTCACCCCCACCGTCGCATGGCCTGCACGCTGCAGCCCGTGCGCCAGGCTGCTGGCCGCCGTGGTCTTGCCCGAGTTCATCGAGGCGCCGAACACCCCGATGACCGTCACGTCCTGCGGCGCGCGCATCGGCGACAAGGCATAGGCGCCGATGTTGATGGCCGCGCCCGTGCGGTCGGTCAGCAGGCCGATGGGGCGCAGTGTCGTGGGGGAGCTCATGCGGTCGTGCGCCGCTTCCACCGTGCCGACGACGCCGCCCCCGGCCGCGAGATGCGCCACCGGACCGTCGAGCCGTGCCAGCGCCATGAACTGGTCCGGCGCGTAGCGGTCGCCGAGGCAGAGCACCACGAGGTCCCCGGGATAGCTCGTCGCATTCCGCCGGTCGGCGAGCTGGATCTTCGCGTGCTGCCCGATCTGGAGGATCTCGCAAAGGATCAGGTCGCCCGGCTGCGCGTCGGTCAGATCCGCGCTGACACCCCGCACGTCGCCACGCGCCACACGCCGGGTGGTGAAGGCCCATTTGGCACGTTCGAGCCGCGTCATGTCGAAGAAGGTGGTATCGATGGTCATGTCGCCCTCCAAGGCCCGTTCGTTTCCATGCCATCACCCTACCAGCTTCGCCTGAAGCCCATAGCGGGTGCAGGATTAAAGCGGCTCGGGCGGGAACATGAACACCGGATGAAAGCCGGGGAGGGGGCTACGTAGGCGAGCTCCGAAGCGACATGTGACATCGCTTGGCTCCCCTCACCATCCGGTGTCTCCGAACCCATATCTGGAACGGCCGACCCGGCTCGGTCCTCAGGGCACGCGAAACCGAGAAAGGGACATGCGAATGATGCGACGGCACGTTCTGGCAGCGCTCGCGGGTATCGCCGCTGCCTCACGCGCAACCGGCCAGCCTGCGGATCGCTGGTCTGTTCCGGCGGAAGACGCGCCGCACGCGCGCACCTTCCTGCAGTGGCCCGTCGACCGCACCGTCTACCCCGAACGCTGGTTCCTAGACGACGTGCAGCACACCATCGCCACGCTCGCCAACACAATCGCGGCGTTCGAGCCCGTGGTTGTGCTGGCGGCCGCCGAACAGCATGCCGCCATCCGCTTGCAGGTCGCGGAGGCCGTCACCCTCTGGGACATCCCCACCGACGACCTCTGGGCGCGCGACAGCGGTCCGCTCTTTGTTGTGAACGGCACTGGCGGCCTCGCGATCCGGCACGTCAACTTCGACGGCTGGGGCGGCAGGCAGCGCCATCCGAACGACGCCTGATCGCCCGCCGCGTGGCGGAGCGGATGGCCCTCCCGCTCCTCGACAACGGCCTCGTCGGGGAGCCCGGCGGGGTGGAGCAGGACGGCGCCGGCACCCTGATCGCCCACGAAAGCTCCTGGGTGAACCCCAACCGCAACCCGGGCAGCCGGGCCGAGGTCGAGGCGCTGCTCCTCGACGCCTACGGTGCGGACCGGATGATCTGGGCGCCTGGCCTCGCGGGGCAGGACATCACGGACTATCACATCGACGCGCTTGCCCGCTTCACCGCGCCGGGCGAGGTGCTGATCCAGATGCCGGGCGACGACGACCCTCCCGACCTGTGGCAGCGCGCGGCCCGCGAAACCCGCGACATCCTTGCCGCCGCGATCGATGTGGCGGGTCGCCCGCTGCGGCTGACGGAGATCCAGGAACCCGCGCGCGCCCGGGTGCGCAATCCCGAGTTTCTCGCCTCCTACGTCAACTACTATGTCTGCAACGGCGCAGTCATCATGGCGCGCTTCGGCGATGCGGGGGCCGACGCCGCCGCGCAGCGGGCCATCGCAGCGCTCCACCCGGGGCGGGAGGTCATCGCTCTCGACGCCGATGCGCTCGGCTGGATCGGCGGCGGCATCCACTGCGCCACACGACAGCAGCCCGCGGTTTGATAAGCCACGGCTGACGCAGCGTTCCCTCGCCCCCGGCACCGCGGCCCGATAAACTCCCGGCAAGGAGGATCCCATGCGCGACACGACCGACCCCGACAACCTCGACGTGATCGTCGTAGGCGCCGGCCTCTCCGGCATCGGTGCGGCCTGCCTGATGGCGGAGAAGCGTCCCGACGATCGCTTCGCCGTGCTCGAGGCGCGCGAAGCCATGGGCGGCACATGGGATTATTTCCGCTATCCCGGTATCCGCTCGGACAGCGACATGCATACGCTGGGCTACTCCTTCCGCCCCTGGCTGGGGGAGAAGGCGATCACCGACGGCCCCTCGATCAACACCTATATCCGGGAGACGGCGGCGGCCTACGGTGTGGATGAGTGCATCCGCTACCGGCATCGCGTTGCGGCGGCCGACTGGGATGGCGCGCGCTGGCAGCTCACCGTCGAGACGCCGGAGGGGACGCAGCGCCTTTCCGCGCGCTTCCTGATGATCTGCACCGGCTACTACGACTATGCGGGCGGCCACGCTCCGGTCTTCGCCGGACAGGAGGACTTCGCGGGACCCATCATCCACCCCCAGCACTGGCCAGAGGATCTCGACTGGACCGGCAAACGCGTCGCCGTCATCGGCTCGGGCGCCACCGCCGTCACGCTGGTGCCGGAGCTGGCGAAGACCGCCGCGCATGTCACCCAGATCCAGCGCACGCCGACCTACGTGACCGACATGCCCGCCCGCGACGGCATGGCCCGCTTCTTCTCCCGCGTCCTGCCTGAACAATCGGCCCACACCGTCACGCGGTGGAAGAACATCCTGATGGGCATGGGCTTCTTCCAGCTCTCCCAACGCTGGCCATCCCTCGTCCGCGGGATGCTGGCGAAGAACGTGGTGAAGAAGTCGGGGGCGGACCCCACCCATTTCGATGCGCCCTACAAGCCTTGGGACCAGCGGCTGTGCCTCGCACCCGACGGCGATTTCTTCGAGGTCCTGAGGAACGGCTCCGCCTCCATCACCACCGGTGCCGTCGAGCGGTTCGAGCCCGCGGGCGTGCGCCTCGTATCCGGCGAGCTGGTGGAGGCGGACATCATCGTCACCGCCACCGGCCTCAGGCTGAAGCTCGCGGGAGGCATGAAGGTCTCCGTCGGCGGGCACGCGGTGCAGCCGGGCAGCCATCTCAGCTACAAGGGCGCGATGCTGTCGGACGTGCCGAACCTCGTGATGACCTTTGGCTACACCAATGCGAGCTGGACGCTGAAATGCGAGCTCGTCCTGCGCTGGGCCATTCGCCTGCTCGACCACATGGAAAAGACCGGCGCCGATATCGCCACGCCACGCCCGCCACAGGACGCGAGCGCCGAACCGGCCGTACCTCTCACCTCCGGCTATATCCAGCGGGCGTTGGAGCACCTGCCGAAACAGGCGCAGGCGCGGCCCTGGCGGATCCACCAGAACTACCTGCTGGACCTGCGCGCCTTCCGGATGGATCCCATCGACGACGGGACAATGACCTTCGTGAAGGCCCCGGCGGACGTCCCGGCCTGACCGTCGCGACATGCGTATTTGGGGAAAGATGAAAGCGCAGGCCCGCCTTCATCTTTCCGCCAAGTACGCCCGCCGGCAGGCGGAACCGCGTCCCGGGGCTCAGGCGGCTGCCAGCTCGCCCGCGACCGCCCGGTCGATCAGTGCCACGGTCTCCTCGACGCCGTAGAGTGCTACGAAGCCGCCGAAGCGGGGACCCTGGCTGGCGCCCAAGAGCACCTCGTAGATGGCGGAGAACCAGGCGCGCAGCGGCTCGAAACCATGCGCCTTGCCCACCGCGAAGACCTCGGATTGCAGCGCCTCGGCCTCCACCTCGCTGTTCCAGGCGGCGAGGCGGTCGCGCAGGTCAGCGAGGGCAGCGCGCTCCACATCGGTGGGGGCGCGGTAGACCTTTTGCGGCTTCACCACGTCCTCGAAGTAGCGCACCGCGCGGGCGGCAGCCGCGTCGAGCTCGGGATGCGTTTCGGGCGCGGCATCCGGCGCATATTTCCGGATGAAACCCCAGAGCACGTCCTTGCTCTCCGCATTCGCCGCCGAGGCAAGGTTGAGCAGCATCGAATACGGCACCGCCATGAAGCTCTCCGGCACCGCCGTCCCGTGGATGTGGAACACCGGGTTGGCGAGCTGCGCCTTCTCGTCCTGATCCGGATAGGCGCGCAGCTGCTGGTGATACTCGTCCACCGCCTTCGGGATCACGTCGAAATGCAGCCGCTTCGCCGTCTTGGGCTTCTGGTACATGAAGTACTGCAGGCTCTCGGGCGAGGCATAGGTCAGCCATTCCTCCATCGACAGGCCGTTGCCCTTCGACTTGGAGATCTTCTGCCCGTCCGCATCGAGGAACAGCTCGTAGGTCAGCGTCTCGGGCACCGGTTCGCCCAGCGCGCGGCAGATCTTGCTCGCCTGCGTGACGCTGTCGATCAGGTCCTTGCCCGACATCTCGTAGTCGACGCCGAGCGCGGCCCAGCGCATCGCCCAGTCGGGCTTCCACTGCATCTTCACGTGGCCGCCGGTCACCGGGATCTCGACCCGTTCGCCATCCGGCTCCTCGTAGACAATGGTGCCCTTCGCGGCGTTGCGTTCCAGCGTCGGGACCTGCAGCACGTGGCCCGTCTTGGGGCTGACCGGCAGGAAGGGGGAGTAGGTCGCGCGCCGCTCCTCGCCCAGCGTCGGCAGCATGATGTCGAGAATCTTGTCGAAGCGCTCCAGCGCCCGCAGCAGCATGTCGTCGAACCGCCCCGACAGGTAGTAGTCGGTGGAAGACGCGAACTCGTACTCGAACCCGTATTCGTCGAGGAACGCCTGCAGCCGCGCATTGTTATGCGCGCCGAAGCTGTCATGCGTTCCGAACGGGTCGCGCACGCGGGTGAGCGGCAGGTTCAGGTCCTGCGCCAGGAGCTCGCCGTTCGGCACGTTGGTCGGAACCTTCCTGAGCCCGTCCATGTCGTCGGAAAAGCAGATCAGCTTCGTCGGGATGTCGCTCAGCATCTCGAAGGCGCGGCGCACCATCGTCGTGCGCGCCACCTCGCCGAACGTGCCAATATGCGGCAGGCCGGACGGTCCGTAGCCCGTCTCGAAGAGCACGTAGCCCTTCTCCGGCGCCGCCTTCGCGAACCGTTTCACCAGCTTCCGCGCCTCCTCGAAGGGCCAGGCTTTGGAGGCTTCGGCGGCGGCACGCAGGTCGGACATGGGGCGAAATCCCTTTGAGAAAGATGGGCGCACACCTATTGAGGGCCCCGGGGCAGGTCAATATCTGCCGGAAGGCCCGCAACGACAGGAGAGCCCATGTCCGCCCAGCTCAGCGCCCAGGATGCGCTCGTCGCCACCATGATCGCAACCTCCGCCGCCGACGGACAGCTCTCCGACGCGGAGCTCGACTCGATCCGCCGCATGATCGCTGTGCTTCCGGTCTTCAACGGTTACGATCCGAAGCAGGTGGGCAGCGTGGCGCAGACCGTCTTCGACCTCTTCGAGGAGGAAGACGGGCTGGATGCATTGGTGGGCCTCGTCAAGGACGCGTTGCCCGGCACGCTGAACGAGACGGCCTATGCGCTCGCCTGCGATGTCTCGGCGGCCGACGGGACGGTGCAGCTGGAGGAGCTGCGGCTCCTGGAGATCCTGCGTCACGACCTCGAAGTCGACCGCCTCACCTCTTCCGCCATCGAGCGCGGCGCGCGGGCGCGGCACGCGCGACTGCCTGCGTAGGCGCGTCCCTCAGCCGGCGGTGGTGGGATCGATGATCCCCGTCACCTCCGTGATGCGGTTGGCGGGAAATCCGCTCAGGTCGGAATGCGCCCGGATCGCGTCCTCATCCTCGGCGAGATATATGCAGAAGGTCTTGTCGCCCGTGACGTAGGAATGTTGCCACTGGACCTTGGGTGCGAGAGCCGCCAGCGCCTCGTTCGACGTCTTGGCGGCTCCGCACAGCTCCTCCCCTGTCATGGCGCCGACCTGCGATATGTCGCGCTCGATCATGTAGCGTTTCATCGTGTCCTCCCTGTTTTCCGTTATCCGGACGACCAGATTACATCCATGACGCGAGTCGGCGCGAATGGCGCCCCGCATGTCCATCGCAACCACGAGGTCCGCCATGTCGCTCATCATCCATCGCAACGGGGACCGGCCGAGCCGGATGGCGCCCGGCGACTACTTCACCGGCACAGTGCTAATGACGCCGATCGTGCAGGCCCCCGAACCGGCGAGCCTGAGGGCGCTCTCGGTGACCTTCGCGCCGGGCGCGCGGACCAACTGGCACACCCATCCGCTGGGCCAGACGCTTTATGCCACGAGCGGGCAGGGGCTGATCGCGCTGCGCGACGGCGCGCCCAAGGTGATCCGCGCGGGTGACACGGTCTTCATCCCGCCCGAGGTGGAGCACTGGCACGGCGCGGGTCCGGACACGGCGATGACGCATATCGCGATGCAGGAGGAGCCGGAGGCCGAGACCACCTGGCTCGACCCCGTCAGCGACGCCGACTACGCCAAGTCGTAATCACACCAAATCCCCTCCCCCCGCCGGGGGGAGGGTTAGGGAGGGGGCGAACCACCCGCTCCCGATCCGAACAAGGGTCGGTGACGGGGCAACCACGCCGACAGAAACGAAAGAAGCGCGGCCTTACCGCGTCCAGACCCCCGCCTCGCGCAGCGCCGTCGAGCTCTGCGCCACCATCGGCCCCGCGATCAGCGTCCAGCGCGGCGCCGACCCGTCGGGCAGCGCCCCGGCCTGCCGCGCGGGCAGCCGCGCCTCGCGGTAGACCCGCGCGGCCGGAGATAGCCCCGCCCGCAACTGCTCACCGGGCCGGGCGAGCACCCCGATCGGCACCGTCTCCATGATGTCGCGCCACGCATCCCACCTGTGAAAGCTCGCGAGGTTGTCCGCCCCCATCAGCCACACGAAGGTCACCCGCGGATAGGCCCGGCGCAGCTTCAGCAGCGTCTCGGCGGTGAAGCGCGTGCCCAGCCGCGCCTCCACATCCGTCACCTCGACCCGGGGATGCCGCATGATCTGCCGGCACGCCGCCAGCCGCCGCTCCATCGCCGCCGGGGCATCGGCCTTCAAGGGATTGCCCGGCGAGACCATCCACCAGATACGGTCGAGCCCGAAGCGGCGCAGCGCCTCCAGCGTGATGTGCACGTGACCGCGATGGGGCGGATCGAACGACCCGCCCAGCAGCCCGACGATCTGCCCGTCGGCGGCTTGAGGATATCCGTGATGCACCGCGCGCGGGCCTCCCGGGCGATGCGCCCTGAGGATCGCTTGTCGCGGGCTGCCCGCCGCCTGTCAATCTGCCTCCGCCGGCTCCAGTCCGCTGACATGCGCCCAGATCGCCGTGATGTTCCGCGCGCCCAGCCCTGCATCGCGCGCTGCTGCGTAGGCCCGACCGGCGGCGTCCGTCACACCGCCCGCCTGGACGTAGCCGAAATCCTTCGCCACCAGCGCGATCGGGAACATCGGGTCGAACGCCCGCTTCAGCATCCCCTGGGCCGAGGCCACCGCGATGGGGCTCATCACCGGCGTCGCGCTCAGCACCTCAACCACCCGCTCGGGGGCGAGGCCGCGATCCCGTGCGAAGGCCATCAACTCGGCCACCGCGGCGAGCTGCACGCCGAAGAGGCCGTTCACCACCAGCTTCATCACCGCCCCGCTGCCCACCGCTCCCATCCGGTGCACCGCGGCGCCCATCTGTAGGAGGACCGGCTCCACCCGCGCCACCTCACCTCCGGCGAGGAAGATGAGCTGCCCCGCCTCCGCCTGGGGCCGGGAGCCGGCGAGCGGTGCGTCGACCAGCGCGCGACCCGCCGCCGCGAACGCCTCCGCCAGCCGCGCCACATGAGCGGGCGACACCGTGGAGCACTCGACCCCCACGGCTCGCGGCCCCAGCCCGTGAAGCGCACCATCGGCCCCCAGCCACACCCCGGCCGAGGCCGCGTCGTCGCGGACCATGGAGAACACGACCTCCGCCCCGCGCGCCGCGTCCCGCGGGCTGTCGGCGACCGTCGCGCCGCGCACCGCCGCCGCCCGGGCCCGCGTCCGGTTCCATACCACCACCTCGTGCCCGGCCTCCACCAGCCGCGCCGCCATCCGGGCGCCCATCGCGCCTATGCCGAGAAATCCGATCCGTGCCATGTCGTACCTCCTTTGCTGCCCCACGCTTACGTCCTGCGGCAGTCGCGAAAAACGCGCGACTGCGCCGGTCACTCGTGCGAAAAGCGCAGGAATGGATACACGGCTCCTCACCCTCTTCGCCGATACGGCCCGGCTCGGCAGCTTTGCGGAGGCCGCGCGGCTGCACGATCTGGACCCCTCCCGCGTCTCCCGCTCCATCGCGCAGCTGGAGGAGCGGCTGGGCCTGCGCCTCTTCCAGCGCACCACGCGGCGGCTGAGGCTGACCGAGGCGGGCGGGCTCTACCTCGCCCGCATCACGCCGCTGCTCGAGGAGATCGACCGCGCCGCCGACGAGGCGCGCGCGGTGACCGCCGGGCCGCGCGGCACGCTGCGCCTCACCGCCTCGGTCGCCTTCGCGCAGACCTGCATCGTGCCGTTGCTGCCGGGGCTGCGGGCGGCCTATCCGGACCTTGCCATCGAGCTCATCGCCTCCGACGCGCGGCTCGACCTGGTGGAGAGCCGCATCGACCTCGCCATCCGCCTTGGCGCGGTGCTGGAGGGGGACTGGATCGCGACGAAGCTGATGCCCACCCGCTACCGCGTCGTCGCCACCCCCGGCACGCCGCGCCCCGTCGCACCCGGTGCGCTGGCGCAGATCCCCTGCCTGCTCTTCACCCTGCCGGAGTTCCGAAACACCTGGCGCTTTCGCGATGCGTCCGGCACCGAAACCGAAGTTCCCGTCACCGGCCACATCACCATTTCCAACGCCCTCGCGCTGGCCGAGGCCGCCCGTGCGGGCCTTGGCCCCGCGCTCCTCGCCGACTGGCTGATCGCGGGCGACCTCGCGGCGGGCCGCCTCATCGACCTCTTCCCCGATCACGAGGTCACGGCGACCTCCTTCGACACCGCCGCCTGGGCGCTTTACCCCTCTCGCGCCTATGTTCCGGCCAAGACCCGCGCCGTGCTGGGTCACCTACGCGGGTATTTGCCCTGAACTGTGGCAATCCCGGTGATGGGCAGCGTTCTCACCTTCCCGACGGGCGCCGACTCACGCCTGTTACACGAGGGCTCGAGAACGACCATCGCCGTGGTGCTCTCCGACTGGCCGCAGGGCCACACCGTCTTGCACCACGTTGACACCAAGACAGGCTGAGGCCCGCCGGAACGCGGCGCAGCCCGCGCCCCCACTCCCGTTGCACCCTGGCCCGCCCCAAGCTAGATCAGGGCCGAACGCGATACGGGAGAAGACCATGGCCGCCTATCAGTACGTCTACCACATGGACGGAGTGTCCAAGACCTATCCCGGCGGCAAGAAGACCTTCGAGAACATCCGCCTCTCCTTCCTGCCGGGCGTGAAGATCGGCGTGGTCGGCGTCAACGGGGCCGGCAAGTCCACCCTGATGCGCATCATGGCCGGCATCGACAAGGACTTCACCGGCGAGGCCTGGGCGGCCGAGGGCGCCCGCGTCGGCTACCTCCCGCAGGAGCCCGAGCTCGACGAGAACCTCGACGTCCGCGGCAACGTGATGGAGGGGGTCGCGGCCAAGAAGGCGATCCTCGACCGTTACAACGAACTCGCCATGAACTACTCCGAAGAGACCATGGACGAGATGACGGCCCTCCAGGACCAGATCGACGCGGCCAACCTGTGGGATCTCGACAGCCAGATCGACGTCGCGATGGAGGCGCTGCGCTGCCCCCCCGACGACGCCGACGTCACCAAGCTCTCGGGCGGGGAGCGCCGCCGTGTCGCGCTCTGCAAGCTCCTCCTCGAAGCGCCCGACATGCTGCTCCTCGACGAGCCCACCAACCACCTGGATGCGGAGACCATCGCCTGGCTCCAGCGGCATCTCATCGACTACAAGGGCACGATCCTGATCGTCACCCACGACCGCTACTTCCTCGACGACATCACCGGCTGGATCCTGGAGCTCGACCGCGGCCGCGGCATCCCCTACGAGGGCAACTACTCCGCCTGGCTGGAGCAGAAGGCCAAGCGGCTGGAGCAGGAGGCGCGGGAGGACAAGACCCGGCAGAAGACCCTGGAGCGCGAACTCGAATGGATGCGCCAGGGGGCAAAGGCCCGCCAGGCCAAGCAGAAGGCCCGGATCGACCGCTACAACGAGCTCGCCAACCAGTCCGAGCGGGAGAAGATCGGCCGCGCCCAGATCGTCATCCCCAACGGCCCCCGCCTCGGCCAAAAGGTCATCGAGGTCACGGACCTGAAGAAATCCTACGGCGACCGCACGCTGATCGACGGGCTCGACTTCTCACTCCCGCCCGGCGGCATCGTCGGCGTGATCGGCCCGAACGGGGCGGGCAAATCCACCCTCTTCCGCATGCTCACGGGGCAGGAGCAGCCTGACGATGGCGCCATCGACTACGGCGACACCGTCAAGCTCAGCTACGTGGATCAGTCCCGCGACGCGCTCGACGCGGGCAAGACGGTGTGGGAGGAGATCTCGGACGGGCTCGACATCATCAAGCTCGGCGATGCGGAGATGAACTCCCGCGCTTACGTGGGCGCCTTCAACTTCAAGGGCGGCGACCAGCAGAAGAAGGTCTCGCTGCTGTCGGGCGGGGAGCGCAACCGCGTCCACATGGCCAAGCTGCTGAAGGAGGCGGGCAACGTTCTCCTCCTCGACGAGCCGACCAACGACCTCGACGTCGAGACCCTGCGCGCGCTCGAGGATGCGCTGGTCGACTTCGCGGGCTGCGCCGTGGTCATCTCCCACGACCGCTTCTTCCTCGACCGCCTCTGCACCCACATCCTCGCCTTCGAAGGCGAAGCCCATGTCGAGTGGTTTGAAGGCAATTTTAACGATTACGAGGAAGACAAGAAACGCCGCCTTGGGCCAGATGCGGTGGAGCCGAAACGGTTGAAGTACAAGAAGTTTGTAAGGTAGCCTTTAAGAAATTTACAGGCAAGGATTCAAAGATGTCCGGTGAAGATGACTTCGCAAAGCTGGCCTTTGAAGCGACGCAGGCGGAGGACTCAGTGCCCGCGGTCTCGGAGGATGAGGCCGCCGGTAGCTCGATTGAAGCCTTGATCGCGCGCTTCGAGGAGGCTGCTAAAATCGATCCCGAGGGTAACGAATTTTGGTTCGCGCGGGATTTGCAGCAACTTCTCGAGTACGGAAAATGGAGTAACTTTCTCAGTGTCGTTGAGAAAGCACGAGCAGCGTGTGCAGCGAGTGGGCGTGATCCAGAGGACCATTTTGCCGACGTCGGCAAAATGGTGATTCTTGGCTCTGGCGCCGAGCGCGAGATCGAGGATATCGCCCTGAGCCGTTATGCAAGCTATTTGATAGCACAAAACGCTGATGGCCGAAAAAAACCTGTTGCTTTTGCGCAGACCTATTTTGCGATCCAGACTCGTAAGCAGGAAATTGCTGAGCAGGATGACGATGATTTTGCCGCTCTCGATGAAGATCAAAAACGCATGCTGCTTCGCGATGAGATCAAAGAGCATAACAAGGCTCTTGCTAGCGCAGCAAAGTCAGCAGGCGTTAAGGAGGGTGTCGAGTATGCAGTCTTCCAGACGCATGGCTACAAAGGCCTCTATGGCGGTTTAGACGTGCCTGGAATACGTCGAGCCAAAGGACTCACGAAGTCCAAGGCTATCCTCGATCACATGGGTAGCACCGAACTAGCGGCGAATCTTTTCCGCGCGACTCAAACAGAAGAGAAGCTTCGCAAAGAAAAGATCAAAGGGAAGAACAACGCAAACCGCGCTCACCACGAAGTTGGAGAGCGCGTTCGCCAGACAATTATCGACATCGGCGGAACCCTGCCAGAGAAGCTCCCTGCCGCAGAGGATATCAAGAAGGTCGGTCGCCGCCTGAAAAAAGCTATAAGAAACAACTCCGACTCAAAGGACTAATACCGTCAAACCGGCCGCCCCAGCCAATCCTGATCGAGCGGGCCCTCGATGACCTTGGCGAGGCGGGCCAGAATGTAGGCGCGCAGGATCGCATTGATCCGGGACTGGTCGCCCGGACCCATCGCCCGGTAGAACTTCACCATGTCCGTATCCAGCCGCAGCGTGACCCGCGCGCGGTGCGGCGGGGGCGGCTCGTCCTCGATGCTGCGCCAGGCGGACGGCAGGTGCTCCCACGCGTGTATCATCTTCTGCGTCTCGACATGCAGCCGGGCAAGCTCGCCTGCGCCGCCGTGCCTCGCCACAGGGTGCAGGCCCGTCTCCCTAGGGCTCCCCGTGACGCCGTTCTGGCTGGCATCCGGCGGCGGGCGGTCGTATCAGGAACGACGTTCGCACGGTTCGGAGATTTCAAAGGCCATGGAGACCCCCCGCGTCTACGTCATCACGCGCTTTTCCATCCTGCTGGAGGATTCGGTGCACTCCTGGAAGAAGCTGCGGCCCAAGCGCAGCCTGCGGCGCCGGATCCTGCCGCGGAACCCCAGCCTCGACGAGAAGGTGAAGTACCTCTTCGATCCCAGGCGGATGGAGTACCGGTTCCACACGTTCGAACACATCCTCCTGAAGTCGCTCGCCAACCAGACGGACACCGATTTCGAGCACGTCATCCTGTCCTCCACCCTGATGCCCGCGGACGCGCGCCGGCAGCTCGACGCACTGGCGCGGACCTACGGCTTCAAGGTGCACTACGCCGGCACCGAGACGCCGGTGGAGGAGGTGCTGCAGACCTGCGGGCTGATCGCGCCGCCGGGGCCGGGCTGGCTCGCCACCATCCGGGTGGACGACGACGACGCGCTGGGGCGCGGTGCGGTCGCCAGCATCCGCGCGCACGGTGCGCTCGCCATGGACGACTACGCCATAACCTTCCTCGACGGCTGCTACCTGACCTACGATCGCGACCGTGGCCGGCATTCGGTGACCTGGGTGAAGAAGGCCAAGACCTCCTGCGGGCTGTCGCGGGTGGTGCGCAACACCGACGAGGTCCACACGATCATGGGGCTGGGTCCGCACAAGGGCGTGGACAAGAGGGTGCCGACGCTGACGCTTCCCGACGGGCCGAGCTTCATGCTGTCGAACCACTTCGACAACATGAGCAACCGCGGCACCCATGACTGGATCCGGCGGCGCTCCTTCGACGAGGCGGACCGAACCCGTCTTAACGATGTGTTCGGCCTCGATCTCTAGCAACATTGCGGGCGGCGACGCGCGGTCTATGTCTTTTCCCTGAAAGAAGAAGGAGGGACCCGTGCGCGTTTTCATTTCCGCCATGGCGCTGACGGTTCTCGCAGCCTGCGAGACGACTTACGCTCTGCCCGAGGTGGGCGGTACTGCAAGCATTCCGAACCAGGGCGCGGTGGCCGCCAACCGCTCCGTTTCGTCCGGACAGAACCTGATGCGGCAGGTGGCCCAGCGGGTCGAGCCCATAGCCGAGAGCACCTGCCGGCAGGAGACGGGGCAGTCCGGCCAGTATTGCGACTTCCGCATCCTGGTCGAGGATACGGGCGACCAGCCCAACGCCTTCCAGACGTTTCGCGACGGACGGCCGCTCATCATCTTCAACACCGCGATGCTGCGCACCGTGCGCAACGAGAACGAGGTGGCCTTCATCATGAGCCATGAGGCGGGCCATCATATCGCGGGACACCTGCAGCGCCGTCAGCAGCAGGTCGGACTGGGCGGCCTCCTGGGCGCGATCACCGTGGGTGCGTTGGGGGGCGACCCGCAGCAGGGGGCCGACCTCGGCGCGAGCGTGGGCAGCCGGGCCTATTCGCAGAGCTTCGAACTGGAGGCTGACCTGCTCGGCACCTACATCGCGGATCGCGCCGGTTTCGATCCGGTGGACGGGGCGGCGAGCTTCGCGCGGTTCGGGGGATCGAATTCGGTGCTCTCCACCCATCCGCCGGGGCCGCAGCGCTACAACACCGTGGTCGCCGCCGCACAGCGGATCGAGCAGCAGCGGGCACAGGGCATTACGCCGACCATCCCGCGCAACTGAGTTGCGCGGCGCGCCCGCGCCGCATAGGTCTCAGTCATTCCGAAACGGATGGAGGGTATCCCCATGTCCCTGCGCATCAACGACACCGCCCCCGACTTCACCGCCGACACCACCGAGGGCGAGATCACGTTCCACGACTGGATCGGTGATGGCTACGCGGTGCTGTTCAGCCACCCCAAGGACTTCACGCCCGTCTGCACGACAGAGCTTGGCACCATGGCCGGCATGATCGACGCCTTCGAGAAGCGGAACACCAAGATCATCGGCATCTCGGTCGATCCGGTCGAGGATCACCTGAAGTGGAAGGCCGATATCGAGCAGGTCTCGGGCAACAAGGTCGACTACCCGATGATCGGCGATCCGGACATGAAGGTGGCAAAGGCCTTCGACATGCTGCCGGCCGAGGACACCGACACGGAAGGCCGCACGGCGGCGTCGAACGCGACCGTGCGCTCGGTCTTCGTCGTCGGGCCGGACAAGAAGATCAAGCTGTCGCTCACCTATCCGATGACGACGGGCCGCAACTTCGACGAGATCCTGCGCGCCATCGACTCGATCCGGCTCACGGCCGATCATAAGGTGGCGACACCTGCCAACTGGCACCAGGGCGAGGACGTGATCATCACGCCCGCGGTCAGCGACGAGGAAGCGACGGAGAAGTTCGGCGCGTTCGAGCGCGTGCTTCCCTATCTGCGCAAGACCAAGCAGCCGGGCTGACCGGGTCGGTACGAATGTGAAGGGCCGTCCCGCCGGGGCGGCCCTTTCGCTTGACTGGGTGGCGGCCCGCTCGCCATCGTCGGGTGGGAGGCCCCTCATGAAACGATCCGAGATCAACGACATTCTGGCCCGGGGTGCCGCGTTCATCGCCCAGCACGGCGTCGTCCTGCCCCCCTTTGTCCATTGGGGGCCGGAGGAGCTGGTGGAGCGCGCGCGCGGCGACGCCCGCCAGATCGCGGAACGGCGGCTCGGCTGGGACATCACCGATTACGGCGCGGGACGGTTCGACGAGATGGGGCTGTTCCTCGTGACCACGCGCAACGGGGATCTGTCGGAGCGGGATGCCGCAACCGGTATGCTCTACGCGGAGAAGGTCATGATCTCCCGCGACGAGCAGCTCAGCCCGATGCACACCCATGTCCACAAGGTCGAGGATATCATCAACCGCGGAGGTGCCACGCTGGTCATCGAGCTCTACGGCTCCGACGATGCGGGCGGATTTGCCGAGGATCGCGGCTGCACCGTGGCCTGCGACGGGATCGAGCGGGAGGTCCCGCCGGGCGGCAAGCTGCAACTCGCGCCGGGGGAGAGCGTGACCCTGCGCCCGGGCGACTGGCACGCCTTCTGGGGCGAGGGCGGCGATGTGCTGATCGGCGAGGTCTCCACCGTGAACGACGACCTGACCGACAACATCTTCCGCGAGCCGATCGGGCGCTTCGCGACGGTCGAGGAGGATGTGGCGCCGGCTCACCTGCTCGTCTCCGACTACGACCGCTGGATCGGCTAGGCCGGATTGCGCATCGACGGTTGCAACGGCCCGCGCTAGGTCCCGTCCGGGCGCATCGCCCGGAAAGGCCCTCCCATGACCCGCGCTTCAACGCACCACGCGCCGCTCGGCTTTGCCGGTTTCGTCGCCATCATCGCCGCCCTGATGGGGCTGAACGCCGTGGCCATCGACATCATGCTGCCCGGCCTGCCGGAGATCGCGGCCGCCTTCACGCCCGATGACGTGAACCGCGCGCAGCTCGTCTTCTCCGCCTATCTCGCCGGGTTCGGACTGGCGCAACTCGCGATGGGCGTGCTCGCGGATCGCTATGGGCGCAAGCCGGTGCTGATCGGTGGTCTCGTGCTCTATGCCCTTGCGGGATTTGCGTGCGCCTTCGCCCCCACGCTAGAGACCCTGCTGATCGCGCGGTTCGTGCAGGGGCTGGGCTCCGCCGCGCCGCGGGTGGTGGCGACGGCCTCCGTGCGGGATTGCTACGAGGGGCGGGACATGGCGCAGGTCATGTCGCTGAGCATGGTGGTGTTCATGGCCGTCCCCGTGATCGCGCCGACGCTGGGCCAGCTCATCCTGCTGGTCGCACCCTGGCCCGCGGTGTTCGTGTTTCTGGGACTCTATGCCCTCGTCATGCTGTGGATCTGCGTCGCGATGCTGCCGGAGACGTTGCGGCCCGAGCATCGGCGGCCGATCCGCCTCGCGAGCTTCGCGGCGGCACTGCGCTCGGTCTTCGGATCACGGCAGACGGTGGGCTACATGCTGGCCGCCGGCATGTTCTTCGGTGCGCTCTTCGGCTTCATCAACTCCGCGCAGCAGGTGCTGGAGGACGTCCTGGGCCTCGGGCCTTGGTTCGTGGCGATCTTCGCGCTGATCGCGGTCGCGATCGCGGTGTCCTCGCTGGTGAACGCCCGGCTGGTGCAGCGCTTCGGGATGCGGGTGCTGAGCCACGGGGCGGTCTGCCTCTGCGCGCTCTTCTCGGCCATCCTGCTGGCCGGGCCGGAAGCGCTGGGCGTCGTGGGGTTCCTTGTCGTGCTGTCGGGCGTGATGCTGATGATCGGGCTGATCTTCGCGAACTTCAACGCGCTGGCGATGGAGCCCCAGGGTGCGGTCGCGGGGATCGCCGCCTCGGTCATCGGTTCGGTGACCGCACTGATGGGGGCTGGCATCGGATTCACGATCGGCGCGGCCTTCGACGGGACGGCGCGCCCGCTGGCGCTGGGCTTTCTCGCGAGCGCGCTGGTGACCGTCGCGATCCTCGCCGTGACGGAGCGCGGCCGCCTGTTCCGCAGCACGCCGGCGCTCGTCTGACTCGCCACGCCGCCGATATCGCCTACCTTTCTGTGGAAACAGAGAAAACGGGACAGCGCGCCATGACCACGTCGACCGACGAAAGCTGCCTGGTGGCCAAGCTCAGCCATTACATGACGCTGAGCGATGCCGACCGCGCGCACCTCGCCCGGCTGGAGGATGCCGAGGAGGAGATCGACGGGCAGAAGGACTGCACGATCGAGGGCGATCCGCTGGAACGGCTGTTCGTGGTCAAGAAAGGCTGGCTCTACTCCTATCTCGACATGCCGGACGGACGGCGGCAGATCGTGCAGATCCACAACGCGGGCGACCTGGTCGGCTTTCCCGACATTGCCTTCACCCGCGTCGCCACGACCCTGCGAAGCTGCACGCCCTCGATCCTGTGCCCGTTTCCCAAGAACGCGCTGAGCGAGATCTTCGCAACCGCCCCGCGGCTGACCGCGCTGATCTTCGCGATCGCCGCACGCGACCAGATTGTGCTGACCGACATGCTGCGTGCAACCGGTCGGATGACGGCGACCGAGCGGGTCGCGAACCTGCATCTCTCGCTGCTCAGCCGGCTGCGGATCACGAACTCCAACATGACCGACACGTTCAACCTGCCGCTCAGCCAGCGGGAGATCGGGGATGTGCTTGGCCTTACCAACGTGTCGGTATCGAAGTCGATGACGCAGCTCGAGCAGGAGGGGCTGATCAAGCGGCGGGGCCGCGAGGTGCAGGTGGTGGACGAGGAGGGGCTGGCGAAGCTTGCGAGCTTCGACTACCGGTTCGACACCATCGATACGAGCTGGTTCCCGGCCTACTGAAACGCGCGTCGGCAAGGAAACGATTTGACCTGCGGAGCGTTCAAATCCGATAAGCCGGGCGCATGACGCCCGGAAACACGCCATACCGTCGGTGGGACATGCCCAGTCTGAAACTTCTTCTGGCAGCACTCGCAACGCTGCTCCTCCTCGCCCATCCCGTCGCCGCACAGGTTCTCCCGTCCCTCGGGGGCACGGCCACGGCCGAGACCGGGGAGCCTGCGGCCGATGGGTCCGGCGGCGAGGACGCGGTCGCGGACGTGGCGGAGAGTGTCGATCTCCTCGTCGAGCTGTTGAGAGACCCGGCCGTCGCCGCGGAACTGGCGGAGCGGTTGTCGACCGCAGCCGCGGAAGGTGCGGCCCAGGTCGGGGAGACCGTGGAGCCGGTGGAGGAGCCTGAGGTCGCGTCGTTTGCCCGGCGGATCGCCAACCTCACGTCCGGCGCGGCGGAATCGGCCTTCGAGGCGCTGGCCCGCGCTCAGATCGGCCTGCAACGGCTGCCCCGCACGCTGGAGCGGAGCCTGTCGGCCTTCGACCGGGAGGTGCTGATTGCGGCCGGCCAGAGCCTGCTGGTCGTGATCCTCGTGACCTACGCCGTCTTCATCCTGCTCAAGGCCGGCGGGCGCTGGGTCAATCGCAGGCTCGGCGCGGAGGCGGAGAACCGGGGCGTGTTCGAGCGCGTGGCGCTCGCCCTCGTCTCCTCGGTGCTGGAGGCTGTGGTTGTCGCGCTGTCCTGGGCCGCGGGCTATATCGTCTCGGTCTCGACGGCGGGGGGCGGGGACATCGCGTTGCAGAGCCTTTATCTCAATGCCTTCCTGATCGTGGAGCTGTCGAAGGTCGTCGTGCGGGCGCTGCTGGCGCCACGCGTCTCGAAGCTGCGGCTGATCCGGCTGCCCGACCGGGGAGCGCGGTCGATCACGCGGTGGATCGCGCTGTCGATCGGCCTCCTGACCTACGGCCAGCTTCTCGCCGTGCCCATCGTGAACCGGAATGCCTCGTTCCTCGCGGGCAGCGCGCTGGGCACCGTCATCAACATCGTCGTCGTCCTGATGGCGATCACCGTGGTGCTGCGGCACCGGCGGGCGATCACCGCATGGCTGCTGTCCGAGCCTGAGGAGGGGCAGAGGAAGCGCGGCACGATGCGGACCCTCGTGCGGCTCTGGCCGGTGCCCGTGCTGCTCTACCTCGTCGGGCTGCTGATCATCGTGGCGACCCGGCCCGGCGGCATCCTGTTCCCGCTGCTGCAGGATACCGCGCTGATCCTGGGTGCGGGTCTCGCGGGATGGATCGCGGTGAGCCTGCTGTCGGGAGCCATCGCGCGGGGTGTGCGGCTGCCGCAGAGCACGCGGGAGCGCTTTCCGCTGTTGGAACGGCGGCTGAACTCGTTCGTGCCGAAGTTCCTGATGGTGATCCGGTTCCTGGTGATCGCCGCGGTGATCGGTGTCGCGCTCGACGTCACCGGGCTCGCCAATATCGGCGGCTGGCTGAGCAGCGAACGGGGCCTTGCCATGACCGGCGCGCTGGTGAGTGCGGCGGCGATCCTGCTGATCGCGTTCGGCGTCTGGCTCGTCTTCAGCTCTTGGGTGGAGTACCGGCTGAACCCCGACTACGGCAAGCCGCCGACCGCGCGGGAGACGACGCTTCTCACGCTCCTGCGCAATGCGGCGACCATCGCGCTCCTGCTCATCACGCTGATGATCGTGCTCAGCGAGCTGGGCCTCGACATCGGGCCTCTGCTCGCCTCGGCCGGTGTTCTGGGCCTCGCCATCGGCTTCGGCGCGCAGAAGATGGTGCAGGACATCATCACCGGCGTGTTCATCCAGTTCGAGAACGCGATCAACGTGGGCGATGTCATCAGCGTCGGCGGCGTGACCGGCGTGGTTGAGAAGCTGACGGTACGCTCGGTCAGCCTGCGCGACCTGCATGGGGTGTTTCACATCATCCCGTTCTCCTCCGTCGACCTCGTGTCGAACTTCATGCGGGAGTTCAGCTTCTACGTCTGCGACATGGGCATCGCCTATCGCGAGGAGGTCGAGGACGCGAAGGAGGCGATGCACCTCGCCTTCGACGAGTTGAAGAAGGGGGAGGCCGGGCGCGATATCCTCGGCAACCTGGAATGGTTCGGGCTGGAGGCGTTCGGTGATAGTGCGGTGGTGCTGCGCGTGCGCATCAAGACGCTGCCGGGCAAGCAATGGGCAACGGGCCGGGCCTACAATGCGCTCCTGAAGCGGATCTTCGACGAGCGCGGGATCGAGATCCCGTTCCCGCACCAGACCGTCTACTGGGGTGAGGACAAGCAGGGAAAGGCGCCGCCGCTGCGCATGATCCGCGAGGATACGTCGGACGGCGGGAAGGACCCCCAACCGCCTGCGGGGGGCGAGCGGCGCACCGACAGTCCGGTCGAGCGCGATCCCTACAAGTCCATTACCGACGAGACGCCCGAGACCGAGGAGGCGCCCCGCTGACAGCCCGATGCGCCGGGTGCGGCGTCGCTTCGGGTCTTGCGCCTGCGTCGCAACTGGCACTTATTGCGACACATGAATGAGCTGACCGAGTACGAACGCCGACTGCGGCAGGCCGGCCTGCGCCTGACCGAACCGCGCCGCGTGATCCTGCGCATCCTCGATGAAGCCGCCGATCACCCGGATGCCACCGAGATTTTCCAGAGGGCGGTGAAGAAGGACGCCCGCATCTCCCTCGCGACCGTCTACCGCACGCTCAAGATGCTGGAGGAGACCGGCGTGGTGGAGCGCCATGCCTTCGAGGGCGGTCCGGCGCGGTTCGAGCAGGCCGATGGCGAGCATCACGACCACCTGATCGACGTGGAGACCGGCGACGTGATCGAATTCGCCTCGCCCCGGATCGAAGAACTGCAGAAGGCCATCGCCGAGGAACTGGGCTACGAGATCGTGGACCACCGGCTGGAGCTCTATGGCCGGAAGATCCGGTGAGGATCGTCGCCGGGCGGTTCCGCGGCCGGGCGCTGGCGGCGGTGGGCAAGGGCGACGCGGGCGCACAGCTTCGCCCCACCACCGATCGGGTACGCGAGAGCCTGTTCAGTGTGTTGTCGGGGCAGGGTGTGCTGGACGGCGCGCGGGTGCTCGACCTCTTCGCCGGGACCGGCGCGCTGGGTCTGGAGGCGCTGTCACGCGGCGCGGTCCATGTCACCTTCGTCGATGACGGCGCGAAGGCCGCGCAGCTCTTGAAGCGCAACATCACGACGCTGGGCGTGGCGGGCGAGACGCGGGTGATCCGGCGCGACGCGCGGCGGCTCTTCGCGGCGGATACGGCGTGCGACCTCGTGTTCCTCGATCCGCCCTATGGGCGCAGGCTCGGCGCACCGGCCCTAGCCGCTGCAGTAGCAGGCGGCTGGATCGCGGAGAACGCGCTGGTCGTCTGGGAGGAGGCCGCGCCGCAGGAGGTGCCCGAGGGCTTCCGCGAAGTGGACCGGCGCGCCTATGGCGACACATCGGTCCAGTTGCTGCGGCGGGATTCGAGTATTTGGGCGAACTCGAAAGCTAGAGGCTCTTGAGATCGGTGCCGGGGTCGGCGAGGGCGCCGGGATCGGGGTGGTGACCGCCGTCTATCCAGCGCTTACCGGTCATGTAGGCGCGCGGGTCGTTCATGGCGTCGACGGCGAGCAGGCGATCGCCCGCGAAGTACCAGACCGATTGCGTGCCGTCCCGGGTGCCGGGGCGCGTGACGGTCCAGTCGTAGCCAGCATTGAGCCCCGCGATCTGCAGCTTCACGTCGTATTGGTCGGACCAGAACCACGGTTTGGCATCGTAGTCGGCCGGCTGGCCCGCCATGGCGGCGGCAGCGACTTCGGACTGTTCGATGGCGTTCGGTACGGATTCAAGCCGGATGCGCGCGCCGCGCCACGGGAAGCTCGCACAGTCCCCGGCGGCGAAGATCGCGGGGTCCGAGGTGCGGCAGTGGGCATCGACCGCGATGCCGTTGTCGAGGGTGAGCCCGGCGGCTTCGGCCAGCGCCGTATCCGGTGCGATGCCGATACCGATGAGGACGAAATCGACGTCGAGTGTCTCGCCCCCCGCCAGTACGGCGCGCGCGACGGTGTCCTGGCCTTCCAGCCGGTCTAGGGCCGTGCCCTCCCGAATCTCCACGCCGTAGGCCATGTGCAGGTCGCGGAAGTAGTCCGCCGTCGCGGGTGCGGCGACGCGGGCCAGGATGCGGGGCGCGGCCTCGATCAGCGTGACCCTCAGCCCGCGGGACGCCGCCACGGCGGCCGCCTCCAGTCCGATATAGCCGCCGCCAACGATGAGGCAGTGCGCGCCCTCGCGGAACTCCGGTTCCATCGCGTCCACGTCCGCGAGTACACGCACCGGATAGACCCGCCCCAGATCGCCGCCCATCGCGGCGGGCAGCATCCGGGGGCGGGAGCCGGTGGTCAGCGCTAGCGTCGCGTATGGTAGCGTGGAGCCGTCGGACAGCCGTAGCTCCTGCGCGGCGCGGTCGATCGCCTCGGCCCGCACGCCGGTGCGCAGGTCGATCCGCTGGTCTGCGTAGAAGCTCTCTGGTCGCAGGAACAGGCGTTCCAGCGCCATCTCGCCCAGCAGGTACTTCTTGGAAAGGGGCGGGCGCTGGTAGGGCGGCACCGGCTCCTCGCCGATCAGGGTGATGGGCGTGTCCGCATCCAGTTCGCGCAGCTTCGCCACCAGCGCCGCGCCCGCCTGCCCGGCCCCGATAACCACATGTCCCGCCATGTCCCTCGCCCTTTCCGCCTCACGTCTTACGTAAGAAGCGTCATATGCCACCAAACCGAAAGGTCACACCGAAATGACGATCTCAGTTGGGGACAGCCTGCCCGCGGCCACCTTCATCACCATGGGCGCCGAGGGGCCGGAGGAGGTGAAGTCGACCGACATGGTCGCGGGCAGGACCGTGGTGCTGTTCGCGGTGCCGGGCGCCTTCACGCCGACCTGCACCTCGGCGCATATGCCGAGCTTCATCCGCACCGCCGACAAGCTGCGGGAGAAGGGGGTGGACGAGATCGCCTGCGTTTCCGTCAACGATCCGTTCGTCATGAAGGCTTGGAGCGATGCGACGGGGGCCGAGGGCGCGGGGATCAAGGTGCTCGCCGATCCGCAGTCGGAGTTCACGAAGGGTATCGGCATGGACTTCACCGCGCCGCCCGTGGGCCTGATCGCGCGGTCCCAGCGCTATGCGATGGTGGTGAAGGACGGCAAGGTGACGGCGCTGAATGTCGAGGAGAGCCCTGGGGTGTGTGAGCTGAGCGCCGGGGAAGCGCTGCTCGATCAGCTGTGAGCGATGAGCCGTCCCGGCCGAAGCGCCGGGACCTTACCGCAACGGAGCGCTGCTATAGCGAAAGGCCCCGGCTCTTCGGCCGGGGCGGTTGCTCATTTGATCGCGTCGAACTGCTTGGCGAGCGCGATGTCGCGGCTCGACAACCCCCCGGCATCGTGCGTCGTCAGCGTCACCTCGACCCGGTTGTAGACGTTGAACCACTCGGGGTGATGATCCGCCTTCTCCGCCAGGATCGCGGCGGAGGTCATCCAGCCGAAGGCCTGCGTGAAGTCCTTGAACTGGAAGGTCTTCTGGATCGCGTCGCCGTCTCGCGCCTCATCCCAGCCGGTGAGCGTGTCGAGCGCGCGGCGCTTCTCGTCGCCTTCGAGTTTCGCAACCATCAGTCCTCTCCCTGCACTTTCCTGAAGGGTCCGTAGGCCGTGAGCACCTCGATCTCCTCGTCCACTGCGGCGCGCTCAGCCTCCAGGAAGCTCTCGACGGCATTGCGGAAGCCCTCGTCGGCGATCCAGTGGAGCGAGTAGGTGGGCGTGGGCAGGTAGCCGCGCGCCAGCTTGTGCTCGCCCTGCGCGCCCGCCTCGACGCGGGTGAGGCCATGGGCCAGCGCGAAGTCGATGGCCTGGTAGTAGCAGACCTCGAAATGCAGGCAGTCGTGATGCTCGATGCAGCCCCAGTAGCGACCATAGAGCGTCTCGCGCCCGATCAGGTTCATCGCACCAGCGACCCAGCGCCCGTTCCGCTCGCACATCACCAGCATGACGTCGTTGCGCAGATGCTCATGCGCCTCTTGGAAGAAGGCACGGGTCAGGTAGGGCGTGCCCCACTTGCGCGAGCCCGTGTCCTGGTAGAAGCGCCAGAAGGCATCCCAATGCTCCGGCTCGATCTCATCCCCGGTGAACTGGTGGATGGTTCCGCCGAAGTCCTGCGCCGTGCGCCGCTCCTTGCGGATCGTCTTGCGCTTGCGGGAGCTCAGATCGGCGAGGAAGCCGTCGAAGTCGGCGTAGTCGCGGTCGAACCAGTGGAATTGCTGCCCCGTGCGCTGGCTGAGGCCAAGCGCGCCGCCCGCCTCGTACTCCGCCTCGGTGCAGAAGGTCACGTGGACCGAGGAGAGCCGGTTCTCGCTCGCGAGCTGCACCATCCCCTGCACGAGCGCGGCGGTCCCCGTCTCCTCCAGCCCCGGCAGGGTGAGAAAGCGCCGCCCGGTGGCGGGGGTGAAGGGCACGGCGCCCTGCAGCTTCGGATAGTAGCGCCCGCCGGCGCGCTCATAGGCGTGCGCCCAGTTGTGGTCGAAGATGTATTCGCCCTGACTGTGCCCCTTGGCGTAGAGCGGCATCACCGCGATCACGTTGCCCTCCGCCCGCGCCACCAGGTGCCGCGGCATCCAGCCCGTGCCGGTGCCGACGGAGCCCGAGCGTTCCAGCGCGCTCAGGAAGCGATGGGTGGTGAAGGGATCGAGGGGCCGTCCTTCGCCGGGCGCGGCGCAGGCATCCCAGTCGGCCGCGTCGATCTCGCAAAGCGATGACAGCACGCTGATTTCGATGGCGGTTGTATCTCTCATCGACCCGTTCCCCCGGCAAGCCTACCAGATGGCCCCGGACCGCGCCCGATCAACGGGGCGTGGCGCGCAGTCTCATCACTCTCGTCAAATACGCAAAGGGCGACGGTTCAGATTGCGGGCACGTAGCCTTCGAAGGTGATCTGGTCGGCCACGCGCCGCGCCTCGGCCTCCTCCGCCGCACTCCGGACGGTCCAGGTGAGCACCGGCAGGCCACGGCGCTTCACCTCGCGCACCGGGGCCGTGTCGAGTGTCCGGCGATTGTGGGAGATGAAACTGGCGCCGCAAGCATCCAGATCCGCCATCCGCGCCAGCTTATCGCGTCGGGGTGCCGGGACCATGGCCCAGTCCTCTCTTGTGAAGGCATCGGTCACAAGCCCCCGCGGCACGTCCGGCGCCATGCCGCCGAGCACGCGGACCGAGTTGGGGTTGAAGCTCATCAGCGCCAGCGGCCCCGAATAGCCGCGGATCACATCGGCCACCGCCTGCTCCAGCGCACCGATACCGGGGCCGAGGGCGCCGTCCTGGTCCTTCACCTCGATGACGAGCGGGACGCGGCCGCCCACGATCTCCAGAACGTCCGAGAGGGTCGGCACGCCCGCGCCGGACCCGAGCAGCGACATGCGGCGCAGGTCCTCGACAGGGGTCAGCCGCACCCAGCCCTCAACACCGCAGAGCCGGTCGAGCGCGTAGTCGTGGAAGACCATGGGCGTGCCGTCGGCGGCGGGCTGGACATCGACCTCGATGCCCCAGCCGCAATCGATCGCGGCGCGCACCGCGGTTGCCGAGTTCTCCGCCACGCCCGGCCCGTGCAGCGCGCGGTGCGCGATGGGCCGGGCGAGAAAGCCGTCGGGCAGGGTCATACGATCTCGAAGATCCCCTCGACCTCCACCGCGACGCCGAAGGGCAGGGAGGATGAGCCGACGGCGGAGCGGGCGTGACGGCCCTTGTCGCCGAAGACCTCGACCATAAGGTCAGAGGCGCCGTTGACCACCGCGGGATGCTCGCCGAATTGGGCCGTGGCGTTGACGAAGCCGTTGAGCTTGACCACGCGCACCGTCTCCAGATCGCCCACGGCCTTCTTCACCTGCGCGATCAGGGAGATGGCGCAGAGCCGTGCCGCGGCCTGTCCGTCCTCGACGGAGAAGTCCGCGCCGAGCTGGCCGGTCACCAGCGCCCCGTCGCGGATCGGCACCTGGCCGGAGACGTAGAGCAGGTTGCCCGTGCGCACCGTCGGCACGTAGTTGGCGGCGGGTGCGGGCGCGTCGGGCAGCTCGATGCCGAGCTCCTTGAGGCGATCGTCGACGGACATGGGCAGTCTCCTCTCCTTGAGTCGGAGGGGAGACTAGCCCGGCATCACGTCTCGCGGAACGCCTTGGTGAAGTAGTCGGTCAGCGGCTTCGTCAGGAACGTGAGCGGTGAGCGCTCGCCCGTCTGGATGAAGGCGTCGACCGGCATGCCCGGCACGAGTTCGAGGCCCGCGAGCTTCTCCATCTCCTCGTCGTAGGGCAGGATTTCGGCCTCGTAGTAGTTTTGGCCCGTCGCCTCGTCCGTCAGCACGTCCGCCGAGACGTTGGTGACGACGCCGTAGATCTCGGGCGTCGTGCGCTGGTCGAAGGCGGCGAAGCGCAGAACGGCCTCCTGCCCGATGCGGACCTGGTCGATGTTGATGGTCTCGATCCGGCTCGCGATCACTAGCGGGCTGTCCTGCGGGACGATGAACATCACTGGATCGGCCGGGCGGACGACCGAGCGCAGGGCGTGCACGGTCTTGCCGTAGACGATGCCCGACGTCGGCGCGCGCACCTCGAGGCGGGAGAGCGTCTCGATCGTCGACAGGCGCCGCTCGCGCAGCTCGTTCTCGCGGAACTGGAGGTCGCGCAGCGTGGTGATCGCCTCCTCCTGCTTGGTGGTGTCGAGGCGGATGATCTCGATCTCCAGCTCCGAGATGCGGCCGCGGTTCTCGGCGACGGAGGCGGTGAGCTCGCCGACCTGACCGCGCAGCTGGGCCGCCTCACGCTGGAGCGCGAGGACGCGGGACGCCTGCGCGAGGCCGCGGTCGAGCAGCGATTGCTGGTCGGTGAGCTCGGAATCGATCAGCTCGATCTGCTCGGCCAGCGCCTCGAGCTGCGATTCGCGGCCGGATATGAGCTGCTCGATCTGGCTCTGCCGTTCGCGAAGCTGGCTGATCTGCTGCTCCGCGCTCTCCTTGCGCGCATTGAAGAGGCGGATCTGGCCGCCGATCAGCTCGGCCACCTCGGAGTTTTCCATTGCGAGGTTCAGAAGGCCCGTGTCGAAGGTGATCTGCTGAGCATTCTCGCTTTCTGCACGCAGGCGGCCGCGGCGGGCAATCAGCTCGTAGTACTGGCTTTCGATGATGGACAGCTCGGAACGCAGCAGCGTGTCGTCGAAGCGGATCAGTACCTCGCCCGCCTCCACGCGGTCGCCGTCATCGACATAGATCGCGCCGACCACGCCGCCGTCGGGGTGCTGGACGATCTGGCGGTTCGATTCGACCTCGATCCGACCGGTGGCGATAACGGCGCCCGCGATGCTGGTCAGGACCGACCAGGCACCCACGCCGCAGACCAGGACGATCAGCGCGACGGTGCCGATGAAGACGGGCCTGCTGGGCTGCCACTTGTCGGCGCCGGAGGCCGATGTCGGGCTGGAACCCGACGCTGCCTTCGCATCGGAACCCGAGGCGCCCTTTGTATCGGAGCCGGAGGCGTTCTTCTTGTTCTTCATGCCGATCATGCGTCACTCTCCGCGTCACTCTTACGGTCGGCGGCAGGCTTGTCAGCCGCCGGTTCCTGCTTGGTTTGCTGCATCGGGGCCGGCGCTGGCCCCTTTGCCGTGGCGGGTTGGGCCGGCGCCGGGCGCGGACCGTGGGGCGGCTGGCCCGGCCGCGCGGGCTGGTGCGCCGCGGCCGCCGGCGCAGGCTTGCGCTGGGCCCCCTCGGGAACCTTCGCCGCATCGACAGCGGGCTGGCCCGCGGGCAGCTTTGGCGCCTCGCCCGGCTTCTGGGGCAGCCGGCGTCCCGCACCCGGCCGCTGCGAGACCGCACCGGCCACCTGGTCGTAGTTCTTCAGGTGCTTCTTGAGGACCTCGTCGCGCTTGCCGAAATCCTTCACCTGGCCGTTTTCCATCAGGAGAAGCAGCTCGCACTGGGCGATCGCGGCGGGGCGGTGGGCCATGATGATGACCGAACCGCCGTCCTTCTTCATCTGCTCGATGGCGGCGTTCAGCGCGTTCGAACCCTCGTTGTCGAGGTTGGCGTTCGGCTCGTCGAGCACGAGCAGCACCGGGTTGCCGTACATGGCCCGCGCGAGGCCGAGGCGCTGGCGCTGACCGCCCGAAAGGCGGCTGCCGCCCGCCTGGATCTGGGTGTCGTAGCCATCGGGCAGCTTGAGGATCATCTCGTGCGCGCCGGCCTTCTTCGCCGCCTCCACGATCTGCTTGGGATCGGGGTTGGGCGACAGGCGGGAAATGTTCTCGGCCACCGAGGCGTCGAAGAGCGACACGTCCTGCGGCAGGTAGCCGATATGCTGGCCGAGCACGTCGTGCGCGTACTGGTCGAGGGCGGCCCCGTCGAGGCGCACCTTGCCCTGGAACGGCGTCCAGATGCCGGTGATGACACGCGCGAGCGTGGACTTGCCGCTCGCACTCTGCCCGATGACGCCGAGCGCCATGCCCGGTACGAGACGGAAGCTCACGCCGCGCAGGGTCGGCGTCTTCTCCCCCGGCGGCACGACGGACACGCCCTGCACGTCGAGCAGCGCCTTGGGGCGCGGCAGGGCGGTCTTCTCCTCCTCGGCCGGGGTCTTCTCCAGCAGCTCGCCGAGATTGGTCCAGCCCTGGCGCGCGCGCTGGACCAGCGACCACTGGGCGATCGCCTGTTCGACGGGTGCGAGGGCGCGACCCAGCAGGATCGATCCTGCGATCATCGCGCCGGGCGTCAGTTCGCCCTGCAGCACGAGGTAGGCCGCGATGGCCAGCATCCCGGACTGGAGGAAGAAACGCCAGGTCTTGGAAAAGGTGGAGAAGCTGCCCGACACGTCCGCGGCGCCGATCTGCGTCTCCAGCGCCTTGTCGCGCTGCTGGCGCCAGCGGCCGATCACGGCGTCGCGCATTCCGAGGCTCTGAACCACCTCGGCCTCCTGCCGCACGTTCTCGGCGAAGTTGTCGGCGCTCGCAGCGGCGATCTGGCTTTCGTGCTGCGGCTTCTTCGACATCATCTGGTTGAGAACGGTCGCGATGATCAGCACGGCGCCGCCCGCGACGGCCAGCCAGCCGAGGATCGGATGGAAGATGAAGATCGCGAGCAGGAAGATCGGCGTCCACGGCAGGTCGTAGACCGCGAAGAGCGCGGGCGAGGACAGCAGGCGCTGGATCGATTCGAGGTCGCGCAGCGAGGTCGCGGGCCGGTTGCGGAAGTTCGGATCCACCGACCGGCGCATCAGCGCGTCGAATACCCGCTTGTCGAGCGTGGCCTGGAATCGGGCCCCCACCCGCGCCAGGATCCGCCCGCGGGCGTAGTCCAGAAAGCCCATGATCGAATAGAGCACGGCGACGAGGCCGAAGAGCGCGACCAGCGTCGCCTCCGATCTGCTCGACAGCACGCGGTCATAGACCTGCAACATGAAGATCGGTCCTGTCAGGACCAGGATATTCGCGAAAACACTGAAAAGCGCGACGATCTGGAACAGCCTCCGGCTTTGCCGAAGGACCCCCTTGAGCTCGTCTGCCCCACGCGGTGCGGCTGCGGCCATACCGTTACTCTCCCCCAAACCCCAATTGCCCGCGATCTTGCACGCGAATGTGTCGGCAATGCAGCGCCTCGCCGCAAATCGCAAGCGACCGGGGGTATAGCATCGGTTTTCTCGCCCTCCAAGGATTGGAAAAACTACGGTACGTTACACCTGTCCTGTCCCAACGCAGCCTCCGAAAGTGCTTCCATGCCCCGAATTCAGCCCCTGCTCGCCATTGCGGCGATCCTCTTCGTTGCCGCCTGCTCCTCGACGCCGCAGGGCGGTGCGCAGCTCGTCTCCGACCCGCTTGAGCCGGTGAACAGGGTCGTGCACGGGGTGAACAAGGGGGTGGATACGGTGGTGCTGCGCCCGGCCTCGCAGGCCTACGGCGTCGTCGTGCCGGAGCCGGTGGACCGGACGCTGGGCAACTTCACGTCGAATCTCGCGCTGCCTTCGGACATCGTGAACAACGCCTTGCAGGGTGACACGGTGGCGCTGGGCGACAACCTCGCACGGTTCCTGATGAACACGACGCTGGGCCTTGGCGGTCTGCTGGATGTCGCGGGCTCCACGGGGATCGAGCGCGAGGCGGCGGATTTCGGGCAGACGCTGGCGGTCTGGGGCGTGGGCGAGGGGCCCTATCTGGAGCTGCCGCTGCTGGGTCCCAGCACCACGCGCGATGCGGTCGGTACAGCCGTGGACATCGTGACCAATCCGCTGGTGCTCGCCGGCAGCGATACGCTGGACGACGTGGTGCTCTACGGCACGATCGTAGAGGTCGTGGACACCCGCAACGAGAATTCGCAGGTGATCGACCAGATCCTGTATGAGAGCGAGGACAGTTACCTCGCTGCGCAGACGGCCTATATCCAGCTGCGTCGCGCGCAGATCAGCGGAGGGGAACGCTCGGACGAGGACTTCGTTGATATCTACGCCGAATGAGCGTTCGAAAGGAATTTCCGGCATGATCTTCACCTATCGCATCCGCGCGGCCGCAGCCGCCGCGCTGCTTGCAATCGCTCCGCTCTCCGTCGAGGCGCTGAGCCCGCAGGAAGCGCAGTCCCTGACCCAGACCATCGTCACCGAGGTCGAGGGTTACGTGAATTCCGGCCAGCCGCTGTCCGCCAAGCAGGCCGCGTTCAAGCAGACGATGGACCGCTATGCGGACACCGACGCCATCGCGCGCTACGTGCTGGGCGCGCCGTGGCGTACGGCGACGCCCGCGCAGCAGGACGCGTTCATCACCGCGTTCCGGGATTACATCGCAAACAAGTACGGCAGCCAGTTCAGCGAGTACAACGGCGGCTCCACGGCCGTGAACAGTGCGCGCGACCTCGGTCAGCGCGGCGTCGTCGTGATGACGACGGTGACGCGGCCCGGCGCCTCCCCGGTGGAGGTCGAGTGGCAGTTCTCCGACCGGTCGGGCCAGCCGCTGCTGATCGACATCATCGCGGAGGGCGTCTCGCTTCTCGCGACCGAGCGGGCGGCGGTCTCCCAGATGCTCGACCGCCGCGGCGGCGACATCGACGCGCTGATCCGGGACCTGCCGACGCAGGGCTGAGGGAATGGTTTCAGCTATCACGTGACCGTGTAACGTTGTGAATTCTCTGGAAACAATCGGTGGCGCATCGTCAGGGCGACGATGCGCCACTCTTGTATCCGCAATGGAGAATTCCCATGAAGCCAGCCCTCCCGCTCGCCATCGCCTTCGCCCTCTTCGGCACCGCCGCCACCGCCCAGGACTGCAGCATCGGGGACGCCGATCCCTGGGAGCTGACTGCCGAGCAGGTGAACGAAGTCTATTCCTGTCTCGAGGACGCCCTCGCTGCGGGTTATGCCGCCGGTGACAACGCCGTTGCGGCCGAGTACCGCGAGTGGGCGGCAACCGCGACCCGCCCGGGCCTTGCCGGTCCGCATGGCGAGCGCCTTCTGATGACCTTCGCCAACGACATCGCGGCGGAGCAGTACCTCGCCTACGAGATCGGGAATTTCTCGATGCCAGTGGGTTCGGTCCTCGCCAAGGAGAGCTTCAAGTTCGCCGACGGCGGGGCGGTGCGCAACGGCCCGCTCTTCATCATGGAGAAGGTCGCGGCGGGCACCGCGGACGAGTTCGACAACTGGGTCTATTCCGCGGTGCAGCCCAACGGCAACCCGATGGGCATCTCCCAGCAGTTCTGCCACGACTGCCATGCGGCGTTCGAGGATCAGGACAGCATGGGCTACCCGCTGGAGGAAGTCCGTCTCACGAATTGAGGAGGCGGTCGAGCGCGGCGTCGAGCGCCGCGCCATCCTCCAGCTCGAGGCGCACGGGCAGGACGCTGACCTTCGCACGCCACTCGGTGGGCAGACGGGCGGCGTCCTTTTCCGTTGTCACAAGGCGCGCGCGCTGCGATAGCGCCTCCTGCTCCAGTCGCTTGAGAACGGGCAGGGCATAGGGTTCGTGGTCGCCGAAACTGCGCGTGGCGACGACCTCGGCGCCTAGATCGCGGAGCGTCGCGAAGAACTTCTCCGGTCGTCCGATCCCGGCGAAGGCGAGGGCTCGGAAACCCTCCCACGGCATCCCCGTCTGGAGCGGGGCGATCCGGCCGCACAGAACGGGAAGCGGTTCGACCCGCTTCGCAATGGTCGAGACGTCGCCCCCGCCGACGATCAGGGCGAGATCGGCACGCGCGACGCCGGCCGCCACCGGCTCCCGCAGCGGTCCGGCGGGCACGATGCGCCCGTTGCCGAAGCCGGTATCCCCATCGATGACGATCAGCGACAGGTCCTTGGCGAGCGCCGGGTTCTGGAAACCGTCATCCATCACGATCACGTCCGCCCCGGCCTGCGCCGCCGCTCGCGCCCCGGCAGCGCGATCCCTGGCGATCCAAGTGGGCGCGAAGGCCGACAACATCAGCGGCTCGTCCCCCACATCGGCGGCTGTGTGTCGGGCGGGCTCGACCCGGAGCGGCCCGCTTTCCCGTCCGCCATGCCCGCGGCTCAGCACATGCGCCGCCCGTCCCCGCGCCGTCAGACGGTCGAGCAGGGCGATCACGGCAGGCGTTTTGCCGGTGCCGCCCACGGTCAGGTTGCCGACGCAGACCACCGGCACGCCCACGTCCACGGGTGTCCCGCGCGCAATGCGCCGCGCCGTCTCCCACCGCCAGAGTGCCGCGAGCGGGCTCAGCAGCGTGGAGGCGGGGCCGGGCGGCGCATACCAGAAGCGCGGCGCGCGGCTCACGTCTCGATCCGGTCGAGCAGGGGGGCGAGGCGATCTGCCACCCGGTCGAGCGTGTCGGCCCCGGCGGAGGCGACGTCCCAGGCCGCCGTCGCCATCGCGGCCGCGGCGTCGGGGCTCAGCAGCTCCGTGACGGAGGCGGCAAGCGTGTCGGCATCCGCCACCTGCCGCGCCCCGCCGATCGCGCTCAGCCGCCCGTAGGCGTCGGTGAAGTTCGAGACATGCGGGCCGTGCACGATGGCCGAGCCGAGCGCCGCGGGCTCGTAGGGATTGTGCCCGCCCGCGTCCACCAGCGAGCCGCCGATGAACGAGACCGGCGCGATCCGGTACCACAGCCCGAGCTCGCCGAGCGTGTCGGCCACGTAGATCGCCTGCTCCTGCCCGATGAGCTCGCCGCGGCTGCGCAGCCCGACCCGCCAGCCCTCCGTCGCGAGGGCCTGGGCGATGTCGGGTCCGCGGTCGGGATGGCGGGGAACGAGGATCAGCAGGAGGCCGGGATTGGTGAGCCGGACGCGGGCATGGGCCGCGGCCGCGATCTCCTCCTCCCCCGGATGGGTCGAGGCGGCGCACCAGACCGGCGTTCCGGCGAGCCGGGCGGCGATGCGCTTGCGCTCCGCCTCGTCATGGGGAAGGGGCGCCGCGCTGTCCTTCAGCGAACCGCTCAGGTGCAGCGTGGCAGGCGTCGCGCCCAGTTGCTTGAGCCGTTCCGCCGTGTCCTTGTCCTGCGCGAGGATCAGATCGAAGCCGCCGATGATGTTGCGGGCGGCGATCGGCGCCCATTTCCAGCCGCGGAAACTCTTCTGCGACATGCGCGCATTGATGAGGACGGTGGGGATGCCGCGGGCGCGCAGCTCGCGCAGCATCGTCGGCCAAAGCTCGCTCTCGGTCCACAGCGCGAGGTCGGGCCGCCAGTGATCGAGGAAGCGGCGCACCGCCACCAGCACGTCGAGCGGGTAGAACTGGTGCACAGCACCCTCAGGCAGGCGGGCCGCCATGAGGCGGGCAGAGGTGATGGTGCCGGTCGTCACGAGGATGTTCAGGTTCGGGCGCTGCGCCCGCAGACGCCGCACCAGGTCGAGGATGGAGAGCGACTCGCCGACCGAGGCCGCGTGGAACCACGCCAGTGGACCCTCGGGCCGGGGCAGGCCAGGCACGCCCATACGCTCGCCCACCCGCGCCGCATCCTCCTTGCCCGCGGCGAGGCGGCGGTCGAGCGTCCGCCGGGCGAGGCCGCCCCCGAAGCGGGAGACGAGGTGGTAGAGGCCGAGCGCGAGCGACGTCATGCGGCCGCGTCCTCGGGGACGAAGACGGCGCGGCGTCCGGCCAGCCGGTCCGCCTGTCGCGTGATGTCGGTGATCGCGTCCTCGATCCGGCGTCGGAACGGCTCGAATTCCTCCTCGGCGGCTTCACGCGGGGGTGGCGACAGCTCGGCGCCCCAGACGATCGTGACGCGGCTGAAGGGCAGCGGGACGAGAAACCGGTCCCAGGTCGACAGCGCCAGCGCATGGCGGCTGGCCCAGGCCATGGGCACGACCGGCTTGCCAGAGCGGATCGACATCACGGCGACACCGTGATGGCAGCGGCCGCGCGGGCCGCGCGGGCCGTCCGGCGTCAGCGCCACCACCGCGTCATCGGTCTTGCGGAGGAACGCGATGGCGCCTACGAGTGCTGCCGCCCCTCCCTTGTCCTTCGACGGCTTCCTCGGATTGGCCGAGGAGCCGCGGATCAGCCCGATGCCGAAGGGAACCAGCAGCCGTGCCGCGAGGTCCCCGTCCTCGGAGCGGGAGGCGATGCCATGCGCCTTCAGCCCGTTCTGCGCCTCGTGCGTCACCATGATAAGGCGGCTGTGCCACGAGCACATGATGAAGCTCCCCTGCCCGGCCCGCGCGCGCTGCTGCAGCTCTGTATTGCCCGCGTAGCTGAACCGGGCCGTGGCCAGCACCAGACGCAGGTAGGCGACCATGATCGCGGTGCCGAATGCGATCAGTCTCTCCTGTGTCCGGGCGGATTTGAGCAGGCGCATGGGCGGGCGGTCAGCCCAGCTCTTCGGTCGGCGAGGCGGCGACCTCCTCGTCCCGCAGGCGGTGGAGGTGCGCGATGAAGTAGCGCGTGTGCGCGTTGTCCACGGTGCGCTGGGCCGCGTCCTTCCACGCGCTGTAGGCGGTCGCGTAGTTGGGGAAGATGCCCACGATGTCGATGTCGTTGACATCGGTGAACTGGGTCGACTGCGGGTTCACGAGCTCTCCGCCGAAGACGAGATGAAGGCGCTGGGTCATGGGGATCTCCAAGTCCGGATGGATGGCGCGCACCCTAGCCGTGGCCGGTCCAAGGTCAAGAAGCGGGCGCGCCGACGCCGCGCCGCGCGATGATCTCGGCCGTCAGCGGGGCGGGAGCCGCGATGATGCCGTCGAGCCGCCGCGTGTCGGAGTTGAAGCGCGGCGTGCGGCCCGCGCCGTCGGTCACGGCGGCCCCCGCCTCGCTCGCGATCAGGCTGCCGGCGGCGGCGTCCCACTCCCAGACCGGGCGGAAGGTGAACATGCCGTCCAGGCTGCCATCTGCGGCGAGGCAGAGCCGCCAGGCGAGGGCCGGGCGCATGGTGTGCACGATGTCCGGCACGCCGCCGGGCCAGTACTCCGGCTTGAGCTGGTTGCGCGGGGCGGCGACCTTCGCCCCGGTCAGCGCGTCGCGGGTGGAGGTGCGGATGGCGGCGCCGTTGAGCGTCGCACCGTGGCCGCGGGCCGCGGCGTAGAGCTCGCCGCGGGCGGGCAGGTACATCACCCCCGCCACGATCTCCCCACGATCGGCGATGGCCAGCGCGTGGCCGAAGGCGTCCTTCTCCTCGATGAAGGCGCGGGTGCCGTCGATGGGATCGACGATGAAGGTCAGGTCCCGCTCCAGCCGGGCGGGCGTGTCCTCCGTCTCCTCCGACAGCCAGCCGTAGCCGGGGCGGGCGGCGGCGAGCTCCGCCTCCAGCATCGCGTTCACTTCGAGGTCGGCCTGCGTGACGGGCCCCTGGCCCGCGTCCTTCTCCCACACCTCGGGGGCGCGGCGGAAATGGCGCATGGCGATCTCGCCCGCGCCCCGCGCGGCGTCGATCAGGAGTGCGAGGTCGTCGGTCTCAGGCGCCCGCAATGGTCAGCCCCTCCACCATCAGCGACGGCACGACGCGGCTCAGATACATGCGGGCGTCATTGGCCGGGACGATGGTGCGCAGCATGTCGCGCAGGTTGCCCGCGACGGTGCATTCGTTGACGGGGCGCGCGATCTCCCCGTTCTCGATCCAGAAGCCGCTGGCGCCGCGGGAATAGTCTCCCGTGGTCGGGTTGATCGAGGAACCGATCAGCGAGGTGATGAGCAGGCCCGTCCCCATCTCCCGCATCAGCTCTTCCTTGCCGCGCGTCCCTTGCGTCAGCGCGAGATTGCCCGCCGAGGGCGATGGCGAGCCCGACACGCCGCGCGACGCGTTCCCCGTGCTTTCCAGCCCCAGCTTGCGCCCCGTCGCGAGGTCGAGCACCCAGCTTTGCAGCACGCCGTCCTTCACCAGCGCCTTGCGCCCGGTCGGCAGCCCCTCCCCGTCGAAGGGGCGGGAGCCGGTGGCGCGGGCGCGGTGCGGATCCTCGATCAGGTCGAGGCCCGCGGGCAGCACCGCCTCGCCCATCGCGTCCTTCAGCCAGCTCGCGCCGCGGGCGACCGCGTTGCCGTTGATGGCGGCGAGCAGATGGCCGATCACACCGGAGCTGATCCGCTCGTCATAGATCACCGGATAGCGGCCCGTGGGCGGTTTCGAGGCGCCGGCAAGCGCCACCGCCCGCTCACCCGCGATCCGCCCGATCTCCTCCGGCGACATCAGGTCGGCAAGGTGGGTGCGGCTGTCGCCGAAGTAATCCCGCTCCATCCCCAGCCCCTCGCCGGAGATCGCGACGGCGGACAGCGAGTAGCCGGTGCGACCGTAGCCGCCCGAAAACCCGTTGCTCGCGGCGAGATGCATGGCCCGGGTCGAGGCCCCTGCGCCTGTCGCCTGCATCTGGCTGACGCCGGGCACGGCCATCGCTGCGGCCTCGGCCGCGAGTGCCATCTCCTCCAGCGTCGCCGGGTCGGGACGGGCCTCGTCCTCCAGATCGAGCTCTGCCGCGGACACATCGCCCGCAAGCTGCGCCGGATCCGCGAGCCCCGCATGGGGATCCTCCGGCGCGATCCGCGCCATGGCGACGGCGCGCCGGGCCAGCGTCTCGATCATCTCCGGCCGGGTGTCGGAGGCCGACACGCTCGCCTGCCGCTTGCCGGCGAAGACACGCAGTCCGATCTCCGTCCCCTCGCTGCGCTCCGCCTGCTCCAGTCGGCCCTTGAGCACCTCGATGGAGAGCGTATCGTCCCGGATGGCGACGGCATCCGCCGCATCGGCGCCCGCCTTCTGCGCGGCGTCGATCAGGGCGTGGGTGAGGTCGGAGAGGTTCTGGGTCATGGGCACCGAATTGGCCCGCCCTGAACGCAGGGTCAAGGGGAGGTCCGCATGGCCATCCGGGTCGAGGTCGAGGCGACGTATGAAGGCGACGCGGATGCGATCTTCGCCGCCGCCCTCGACTTTCGCGAGATGCAGGAGGCGATGCGCGGCCTCGCCGTCTACGAGGGCCTGCCAGATGCGGAGGTGGAGGAAGGCCGCACCTACGAGGTGGACGTGACGATCTGGCACGTGCTGCGCAACCGGGGGCACCGGATGCATGTCGAGCGGCTCGACCGCGCCGCCCGCGTGATCGAGAGCCGGGAGAGTGGCGGAGCGATCCGCCGCTGGGACCACACGCTGAGCGTCCAGACCAAGGGCGACCGCGTCCGCTGGTCGGACCACGTGATCATCGATGCGGGCTGGCAGACATGGCCAACCTCCCGCTTCGCCGGATATGTCTACCGGAGGCGACACCGCCACCGGCAGGCACTGTCGATCACCTGCCGCTATCTGCCGGCCTAGAAGGAGCCACGCCATGGACTGGATCAGGGGAAAGGTCGCACTCGTCACCGGCGCCTCGCGCGGGATCGGGGAGGCCACGGCGCGCGCCCTGGCGGAGGAGGGCGCTTCGGTGGTGCTCGCCGCCCGCTCCTCGGGCCGCATCGGCGAGATCGCGGAGAGTATCCGCAACGATGGCGGCAAGGCGCTTGCGGCCACCTGCGACGTGGCCGACTACGCGAGCGTGGAGAGCGCCGTGGCGCAGGCGGTCGAGGCCTTCGGCGGGCTCGACATCCTGGTGAACAACGCCGGGGTGATCGAGCCGGTGGCGACGCTGGTGCAGAGCGACCCGGCCGCCTGGGCGCGGGCCTTCAACATCAACGCGACCGGGACGTTCAACGGCATCCGGGCGGCCCTGCCGGTGCTGTCCGAGGGCGGCGTAATCGTTAACATCTCCTCGGGTGCGGCGGTCAACGCGCTGGAGGGCTGGTCGCACTACTGCGCCTCGAAGGCGGCGGCGAAGATGCTGACAGCCTGCGTCGACAAGGAGGAAGGCCGCCGCGTCCGCTGTGTGGGCCTCTCGCCCGGCACCGTGGCCACGCAGATGCAGCGGGAGATAAAGGCCTCCGGCGTCAATCCGGTCAGCCAGCTCGACTGGTCCGACCACATCCCGCCCGAATGGCCCGCCCAGGCGATCCTGTGGCTCTGCGGTCCCGAGGGCGCGGCGTTCGCCGGCACCGACGTGAGCCTGCGCGACGAGGACATCCGGCGGCGCGTCGGGCTGATCGATGGCGAGGCCTGACGTAACCCGTGCTCGCCGCCAGTTGCGGCGGTCCGGCATCTACCTTTTTGCCATCATCGGGGGTGTTCTTGCCCACCAGTGGCTGCTCACCGTCCTTTCCGTGATCGACATAGTGATCTGGTCGATCGGCGACCGACCCTGACGCTGGAAGACGGGCGCCGCATCGAAACCGGCCTAAAGCAGGTCCGCCGGTTCCCCGGGGAGTAAGACATCTCTGCAATGGCACTGGGTCGCGGCGCGTACCGCGCGAACGGTGTCGGGGGTCCTGCCTAAAAGCCGGATGATGCCGAAGCCTTTGCCCGATCAGGCCTGACCGTTACCATCCGTGTGCCTTCGAGTTCAGCATGTGGCGCGAGTCGGATGGGACCGGGCCTTCTCTACACGTTCAACCTGCGCCGCCGCTGCCGGAATGCTTGCGGGACATCGGCGGCCAGCCGGCAGGGTTCTACCGCCGTCGCTTCCGATGACCGCCCACGGTGCGGGAGTGGAAGGTGGGCTCACGCTTCGACACCCAGGCGATGAACTTGGCGAGATGCGGATGGGCGCGGAGGCGATCCAGCGTGTTGAACTCGCGGGCAAGCTCGCTTTCGGTGAGCACGGAGTGGATCTCGTTGTGGCAGATCTGGTGGAGAAGCACGGTCGGCCCGCCCTTCCCGCCGCGCAGCTTGGGAACGAGGTGGTGGAGGCTCTGCTTCGCCCCTGGCGGGATTGGGCGGCCACACAACCCGCATAGCGGGTATTCACGATCAGTTTTCTGCATATGACATTCAGAATTACGTCCAGAAGTGGCATTAATGGTACGTCAAATTTGATCCACCGCCGTTATTGCAGGTGCGAAGACATGACGCACGAAGACGAGGGTTTCATGGACAGAAGAGACTTCATCCGCGGATCGGCCGGCGCGGGTATCGCCGTCACCGCGGCGGCGTCCGCTCAGGCACAATCCCGGCAGACGCTGGTTGTCGGGACGGTGTTCGGCCGGGCCGACACGGGACGTGCCGCGATCGGAACCGATTTTTCCGAGCGGCTGGACGGTCTGACCGACGGTGCGGTCCAGATCACCTTCGAGGACCTGTCGGGGCGCGAGGCCGCCGATGTCCGTCTTCAACTCGAAACCGGCGAAGTGGACGCGATCCTCGGGACCGAGGATCTCTGGTTCGAGCTTTCGCCTGCCTACGGCCTCTTCTCCTCGGTGCCCGGCGGCCTGATGGAGCGTGAGCTGGAGGCCTGGATCCGCGCCGACACGGGTGGCGAGGTCTGGGCGGCGCTGTCCGCGACGCATGGCAAGGTGCCGTTCCTCGTCGGCGATGCCGGGGCGACGCCGCTCTGGTCCTCCTCGGCACTGGGCGACGGGTCCGCCTTCGCGGGAGAGACGGTGGCCGCGGTCGGTCTTGCGGCCAATGTCTTCTCGCGCCTCGGCGCGACTGTGCTGCCGACATCGGCGCAGGCGGGCTTTCCGGCGCGCGCGGCTCTCGTGCAGACCGGGCCGCTGGGCGAGCAGTACGAGGATCGGCAGAACGCGCCGGCGTATCTCTATCTCGACGCGCCGACGCGGCCGAGCGCCGCGGTGTCTTTGAACCTGTCGGAAGCCGCGTGGGGCCGTCTCGACGAGGCGGCGCAGCGCGCGGTGCGGGCCGCAAGCACCGCGGTGACCTACCGGGCGAACGCGCGGGCGATGCAGGCCAACGCGCTGGCGCACCAGGGGCTGCGGCTCGACGCGAACGTCATCGTCGACGCGCTGCCGCAGTCGGTCTGGACCGCGATGATGGATGCGGCACGTGCGGAGTACGAGGCGCTGGATGCGCTGGAGGGCGAGGCCCGCGCCGCGTGGCGCGCCTACACGCGCTTCGGTCGCGCCGTGCAGAACTGGACCCGCGTGAGCGAGGCGGCCTTCACCGAGGCCCGCGCCCGCAACCGGCCGGTCTGAGGAGACGAACGATGACGAAGATGACCAAGATCTCCCGCCGTACCGCACTGGGGACCACGGCGGCTGCACCGGTGGCGCTGGCGACGCCGCTCTACGCGCAGGGCGTGCGCCAATTGCGCATGGTGACCTCGTGGCCGTCCGCGCTGGCCATACTCGACGGGTCCGCCCGGCGCTCGGCGCAGAACATCACCGAGCTCTCCGAGGGTCGGCTCCAGGTCGAGGTGTTCTCGGCCGGGGAACTCGTGGGGCCGTTCGACGTGCACGACGCCGTGGTCGACGGACGGGCGGAACTGTACCACTCGGCCGACTACTACTTCCAGGGCAAGCACCGGGCGTTCAACTTCTTCACCTCGGTGCCGCTGGGCCTGCTGATGACCGAGATGCACGGCTGGCTCGCTTTCGGCGGGGGGCAGGAGCTGTGGGACGAACTCGGCGCCCGTTTCGGTGTACGCACCATCGCGTGCGGCGGCACCGGCGTGCAGATGGGCGGCTGGTTCAACGAGCCGATCCGCAGCGTCGACGACTTCTCCGACCTCACGATGCGGATCCCGGGCCTCGGCGGTGCGGTGCTGCGCGAGTTGGGCGCCGAAACGGTGACGACGCCCGCGGGTGCCATCGTGGACGCGCTCTTCGACGGGGAGATCAACGCGCTGGAATGGGTCGGGCCGAACGACGACCTCGCCTTCGGCTTTCCCAAGCTTCTGGCCACCTACATCTTCCCGGGCTTCCAGGAGCCGGGCACGGTGTCGGGTCTCGGCATCGGGCTTGAGCTGTGGAACCAGCTCGACCCGCGCGACCGAACCGTGATCGAGACCGCGGCGGAAATGGAAAACAGCCTCGCGTGCTCGCAGTACTACGCGGGCAACGGCCATGCGCTCAGCCAGATGCTGATGGAGTTCGGCACGCAACCCACCAAACTGCCGGAGGAGGTCTTTGACCGACTGGCCGAGGTCGCGTACCGCGTCCGCGCCTCGGTGGCGGAGGATGACGATCTCGGCCGCCGGATCAACGAGAGCTTCCTCGCCTACCAGAGCAGCCTGATGGAGTGGAACGCCTCGACCTTCGCCGCCTACTTCGCGCGGCGCGACATCGCGGTTCCGGTCTTCGACGAGATGATCTGACGTCTTGCGGGAGGGCGGGACGACCGCCCTTCCGCCCCGGCGATGCAAGGCTTGAGCGTGCAGATGCGACGAATTTCGCGTCTCGTATTGCCACGACGCAATTCATCGCCATTTTCGAAAGCAACTTTCCCGCGCACCTCTCGTGGGAGTCTCAAGGGGTGTGCCATGTTCCGTATGATCCTCGTCCTCCTCATGCTTGCCGGTGGCGGTCATGCGGACGATCGTCCCTCCATCGCAGTCTTCGGCGGCGTGCTGACCGACAACGACTGGCAGGAGGTCCTCTGGCCGCCGAATGTCGATTTCCAGGAGCCGGGCCTCGTCGGCTTCGCCCTGTCGCGTCCCGTCGGATCGGTGTTCGAGGTGGAGGGCCAGATCGTCCGCCATTTCGGCGAGCAGGAGGTGTGGGAGGCGAATGCCATCGTCACGGCCCGGCTCGATGTTGGGCGCGGCCCGCTCGACAGCCTCGCCTTCGGCGTCGGCCCGTCAATCACCGATGTCGAGCCCGAATTCGAGATCGAGCGCGACGGCGGGGCGCAGCGCTTCAACATCTACTGGATGGCCGAAGCGGCGTTCGACGGTCCGGGTGAGGCGGAGATCATTACCCGCATCCACCACCGGTCGAACGCCTTCGGCCTGACCGGAGAGTTCAACGGCTCCAACGCACTGGTCGTCGGGCTCAGGCGTCGGTTCTGAGCCGTGTGCTCAGCCCGCCTTTAGCGCGGCCGCCCGCTCCAGCGCGTTGCGGAAGCCGGGGCGCGCGCGGCACATCTTGCCGTAGGCCGTGACGCCCTCGCTCGCGACGTCGAACTTCGCGGCCCTGGCCCAGCTCAGGCAGTGTGCGGCGAGGATGTCGGCCACGGTGAAGGTCTCGCCCATCAGGAACGGGCCGCCGCCCAGCCGCTCCTCCAGCCGCTCGACGGCGATCGCCCATTCGTAGCGCGCGGTATCCTTCACCGGGCGGTGGCGGTGCTCTTCGGGCAGGACGAAGGTGTGCTTGGACGCGGTCCAGAGCACGCTGTCCATCTGGTCGAGCAGGAAGTGGACATGGGCGTCCTGCTCCGCCCGCTCCAGCGTGCCCGCCGGCTCGGTCAGCGCACCATGGCGGTCGGCGAGGAACTGGACGATGGCCATCGACTCGGTGATGACGCTGTCGTCGACCACCAGGGCCGGGATCTTCCCCGATGGGTTGTACTTCTTGGCCTCCGGCGTCGCGGGGTAGGCGGGGTTGATCTGGTAGTCCTGCCCCAGCTCCTCCAGAGCCCACATCACGCGCATGGCGCGGCTCGTGGGGCTGCCGATCACGGTGTAGGTCATGGGCTCTCCTTCAGGTCCGGGGGCGCATCATGGCGACGCGGATCAGGGCGCGTTCCAGAAGCGGCATGGGCGGTGCCCCGCTGCCGCCGCGCAGGGCAAGATCGGTCTCGGTCAGCGCCATCAGCGCGCGTTCGAGCCGCGGCAGGCCCCAGGCGCGGACCTGGGCGGCCATCGCATCGCGCCGCGGGCCGAACACCGGGGGGCGAAGGCGTTGCAGCGCTTCCTCGGCCCGGCCACCGGCGCCGGCCGCGGCGTGAAGCTGGCGGAAATGGCGGGTCGTGCCGATGCAGATGGTGGTGGGGTTGGCGCCCTGCGCCTCCAGCCGGGACATGGCAAGGCCGATGCGCGGCACGACGCCGTCCGCCACCGCGGCGACCAGCGCGTCCACGTTGTCGTCGGCGGTCTGGGGGGCGAGCGCCTCGATCTCCGCCACTGCGAGCGGATCACCGTCGCCCCGCTTGTAGAGCGCGAGCTTTTCGAGGAGCTGTGCGAAGTCACCGGGTTCGAGCGTGCGCCCGAGCGCGGTCAGGGCGGCCATCGCGTCGCCCGCGGCTTTCACCCCGGCCTTCTCCATCGCCGCCTCGATCTCCTCCCGCCCCGGCGGGTCGGCGTAGATGGCGAGCGCATAGGCGTTGCCTGCTCCTTCGAAGAGCTTGCGCAGGGCCGAGCGGGCGGTGAGCTGACCTGAGGTGACGAGGAGGAACGCGTCGCCCTCCCGCCAATCCTCCAGCGCGGGCGCGATCGCCTTGGCCAAGCTGTCGGTCGCATCCTCGACCAGCACCGCGCGCTGACCGGGAAAGAAGCCCTGCGCCTTCAGCGCATCGGCCAGCCGGGCGGCATCGCCGCGCAACTCGCTCGCGGCCATCCGCTCGAACCGCATCTCCTCCGCCCCCTGTGGACCGACCAGCGCCTCGACCAGCGCCTTGCGCCGGTCCGCGATCCGCATCGCATCGGGTCCGTAGAGGAGGAGCCCCGCCTTGGAGATGTCGGGGCGCTTGAGAAAGGCAGGCCAGTCGCGCGGCGCGAGCTTCATATCTCGAACTGTTCGGCGGCGATCAGCACCCGGTCTGCGATCTGCTCGGCGAGGTACTCCGCCACCCGCTGGCGCGCGTCCTGCTCCGCCACCCGTGCGGCGAGCGGCGACGCGATGGGTTCCTCGTCGTCAGACGTGGCGGGGGCCGAATAGCCCGCGTTCCCGATCAGCCGATCGGTCAGCAGCACCTCGGGGTTGCCGCGTGCGCGCAGGCTGTAGACCGCCTCGCCGCGCAGGTTGATCCGCGTGATGTCGGCGTCCTGCGTGATGGCGAGCCCTTCGGTGGTGGTCGTGAGCGTCACGTCCAGCACCAGCGGCGCGTCCGGCGCGGGCGTGCCGAACCGGCGCAGCAGGCGCTCGCGCAGGAAGAACCCCTCGCGCCCGCCGATATCGGCAACTCGGATCCGGTTCTGCAACTCGGCGCCGGAGGCACTGGACCCGTAGAGCGGCTCGAACCCGCACCCTGCAAGGGGGGCGAGTGCGAGCAGGGCGAGGATATGCCTCCGGTCAGGCGACAAGGTTCACGATCCGGCCGGGCACGACGATCACCTTCTTGGGCGCCTTGCCGTCGAGTGCGCGCCGCACGGCCTCGTCCGCCAGCGCCGCGGCCTCCACCGTGTCCTTGTCGGCGTCCTTGGCCACCGTGATCTCGGAGCGTTTCTTGCCGTTGATCTGGATCGGCAGCAGCACGGTGTCCTCGACCAGGTAGGCCTCGTCCGCCTCGGGCCAGGGCGCGTCGATCAGCAGACCGTCGCCGCCCAGGGCCTCCCACATCTCTTCGGCAAGGTGCGGTGTGATCGGCTGCATGAGCTGGGCGAGGACGGTCAGCGCGTCGCGCCTGGCCCGCGCCACGTCCGCACCGCCCTTCGCCTTCGCGACGGCGTTGGTCAGTTCGTAGAGCTTCGCGACGCCCTTGTTGAAGGAGAACCCCTCGATCGAGGCGGTCACGTCCGCGATGGTCCGGTGCGTGAGGCGGCGCAGGGCGATCGCGCCCGCCCCGTCCTTCACATCAACGGCGGGCGGAGTATCCTCGAGCTCGGCGACCAGGCGCCACACCCGTTGCAGGTGCTTCCACGCGGCGTCGGCGCCGGCGGCGGTCCACTCCACGTCCCGCTCCGGCGGGCTGTCGGACATGACGAACCAGCGGGCGGTGTCGGCACCGTACTGGTCGATGATCTCCATCGGGTCGACGACGTTCTTCTTCGACTTCGACATCTTTATGACCGGGCCGATCTCGACCGGCGTGCCATCTTCCAGCTTCGCGCCGCTGTCGGTGCGGACCACCTCGGACGGTGCATGCCAGACCGTGCGGCCCTGTGCGTCCTTGGTCGAGTAGGTCTCGTGCGTGACCATGCCTTGCGTGAAGAGCGCATTGAACGGCTCCGCAGCACCCTCCGGTAGGTGGCCGGTGCGGATCATGGCGCGCGCGAAGAAGCGGGAATAGAGCAGGTGCAGGATCGCGTGCTCCACCCCGCCGATATACTGATCGACGTTCATCCAGTAGGCGGCCGCCTCCGGATCCGTCGGGGTCTCCGCATGGGGCGAGGTGAAGCGGGCGAAGTACCACGACGAGTCCACGAAGGTGTCCATCGTGTCCGTCTCGCGCTTAGCAGGCTTGCCGCAGGCGGGGCAGGGCACGTCGCGCCATGTCGGATGCCGGTCGAGCGGGTTGCCGGGCACGGAGAGGTCCACGTCCTTCGGCAGCTCGACGGGCAGGTTCTCCTTCCTCTCCGGCACGGGGCCACAATCGTCGCAATGGACGATCGGGATCGGCGCGCCCCAGTAGCGCTGGCGGGACAGGCCCCAGTCGCGGAGACGATACTTGGTGACGCCGGTGCCGTAGCCGTTCGCCTCGGCATGGGCGATGGCGGCCGCGACACCCTCGTCCCCGGTCTGCACCTCGTCGCCCGCGAAGCCGCGGACATAGCGGACCTTCTCGGTCTTCGGCGGCACGAAAGCGTCGTTCTCCACCGGCCCATCGCCGTCGACCGGCATGTAGACATCTTGCACCGGCAGGCCGTATTTCCGTGCGAAGTCGAGGTCGCGCTGATCATGCGCCGGGCAGCCGAAGATTGCGCCGGTGCCGTAGTCCATCAGGATGAAGTTCGCGATCCAGACCGGCAGCTCCCAATCCGGGTCGAGCGGATGGGTGACCGTCAGCCCGGTGTCGATGCCGCGCTTCTCGGCCTTCTCGATCTCCTCTTCGGAGGTCCCGCCGCGGCGGCACTCCTCGTTGAAGGCCTTGATGTCGCCCTTCTGCTCCTCCAGCGCCCTGGCCAGCGGATGATCGGGGGAGATCGCGGCGAAGCTCGCGCCCAGCAGGGTGTCGGGGCGCGTGGTGTAGACCTCCAGCGCCTCGAAGCCATCCAGCCCGCTCGCGAACTCGAAGCTGAACTGCAGGCCGCGCGACTTGCCGATCCAGTTCGCCTGCATCAGGCGCACCTTCTCCGGCCACTCCTCCAGCGTGTCGATGGCCTCCAGCAACTCGTCGGCCATGTCGGAGATCTTGAAGAACCACTGGGTGAGCTCCTTGCGCTCCACCAGCGCGCCGGAGCGCCAGCCGCGCCCGTCCTCCACCTGCTCGTTGGCGAGCACGGTCATGTCGACGGGATCCCAGTTCACCACCGATTTCTTGCGGTCGATCAGTCCGGCGTCGAGGAAATCGAGAAACAGCGCCTGCTGCTGGCCGTAGTATTCGGGATCGCAGGTCGCGAATTCCCGCTCCCAGTCGAGGGAGAAGCCCAACGGCTGCATCTGCTCGCGCATGTCGGCGATGTTCTGGTAGGTCCAATCGCCCGGATGGACGCCCTTGTCCATCGCCGCGTTCTCGGCCGGCATCCCGAAGGCGTCCCATCCCATGGGATGCAGGACGTTGAAACCGCGCACTTTCTTGTAGCGCGCGATCACGTCGCCAATTGTGTAGTTCCGCACATGGCCTATGTGAATGCGGCCGGACGGGTACGGGAACATCTCCAGCACGTAGTATTTCGGCTTCGCGACGTCCCGAGTTGCCGAAAAGACACGGGATCGGGCCCAGACCTGTTGCCATTTGGGCTCGGTGACGCGGGCGTTATATCGCGACATCTGGATCTCTCATCTGGCGTCCGGGCTGCCCCCGGAGCCTATCAGCGGTTGAGTGCGTCGTCCCGGCGCAACTGGCGGGCGCGCAGAAGAATGGCGTCTTCGAGCTGTCGGGTCGTCTGCTCGGCCACCGGAGCGTCCACCCATGCCGCCTCGTCGCGGACCTGCCGGAACAGCCCGAGCCGCAGCGAATCCACCGACAGCTCGTCGGACTGGATGACGACGACGGCGCGGTAACGCTCCCCGACGAGGGAGGACGGCGCACCCCAGTCCGTCGCGATGACGCCCCCGAACGGATCGGTCGAGGCGATCGGCAAAAAGTCCAGCGTGTCCAGCGAGGCGCGCCACAGGAACGCATTCACGTTGAGCGCGGGGCCCTGGTTCTGGAACAGCTCGCCGGACAGCAGGCGGTTCACGCTGAGCCCGTCGTCGGGCTGCACCGGGGCGTTGACGCGCTGACGCTCCGCAGCGTCCTCCCCACCGCATGCGGCGAGGGTCAGAATGCAGAGCGCGGCAGCGGCTTTCGCGTAGTGAGGCAAGGGTGAGTGCTCCATCCGCCGTTTCGTCGCTCTGTCTTATCGGTGCGCGTAGGCGGGAACAAGCGTTTTGGCCGGAAACGGGTGGTCCGCCTCACTGTGACATCGCCGCATCAGCAATCGCGTTATGCGAGACCTCACGGCGAAACCCTTTGACGATCGAGGCGAGTTTGCCGATTTTCCCCTCAACCGCCTCACAGGGGTGTGAGTGTCGGTGTACCTTTAACTCACGAGGGACAACCCATGAAAGACGTGCTCTTTGCCTCCACGGCACTCGTGGCATTCGGCTTCGCCGGCGCCGCGTTCGCACAGAACGCAAACATCTCCATCTCCGGCGACGCCGAGCTTGGTCTCACCTACCAGGACACCGACGCGACCGAGGGATCTGGCGACGCTATCCGTGTCCACAATGACTACGAAGTGTCCTTCGCGCTCACCGGCGTGACCGACGGCGGCATCTCCTTCGGTGCGACCGGCGTGTTCCTGGACGACGAAGAAGCGACCGATACCTCCGCCTTCATCTCCGGCGCGTTCGGTACCATCACCGGCGGCGACACCAACGGCGCATTCGACCAGGCAATGATCGAAGTTGCCGGCGGCGGTCTGGCTGACGAAGCTGACTTCTACCTCGAAGGTTCCGTGCTGGGTACTGTTGACCTCGGCGACGATGGCTTCGATGGCGCTGTCGACGGCAATGCTGACAATGCTGCCGACATCACCGGTGATGCGCAGATCATCCGCTACGATCTCGCTCTTGCCGCTGCTACCTTCTCTGTCTCCTACGAGGACGGTGAAGATGAGGATAGCGGTACCGACGTGAACGCATACGGTATCGGTGCAAACTTCGATCTCGGTGACTTTGCAAACGTCGGTATCGCTTACCAGGCGCTGGCCGGCGATGGCGACCTTGATGGCTCGCAGATCTTCGGTATCTCCGGCAGCACGGAACTGGGCGGCGTCGAGCTGACCGCGACGTACTCGCTGGCCGACATCGAGAGCGAAGCGAACGGCGATGACGAAGAGTTCAACATCGCAGCATCCGCCGAGTTCTCTTTTGGCGCAGCGGGCGTCGGTGTGAACATCGACTACAACGAAGCTGACGAAGCCGACGCTGAAGCACTCGGCTACGGTGCCTTCATGGAGTACGACCTCGGCGGCGGCGCAGACTTCGTCGCAGCTATCGGTTACCAGGAGACCGAAGAAGCGGGTTCCGACGATGTTGACGAGCTGCGCATCGGCGCCGGCATCGGCATGTCCTTCTGATCCACTCGGATCGGAACGGTTTGGGAAGGGCGGGTCTTCGGACCCGCCCTTTTCTTTTGCGCGCCACCCCGCCATAACGCGCTGCCGAGGAGGAGCGCGCCATGTCACTTGCCGAGATCGAGAGCGGGATTGCCGAGGCCTGCGAGCGGGCCGGGCGGCCGCGCAGCGACGTCCACCTCATCGCCGTGTCCAAGGTGCAGCCCGACGCGCGGGTCGAGGCCGTGTTGCAGGCGGGCCACCGCCTGTTCGGCGAGAACCGGGTGCAGGAGGCCGCGGGCAAGTGGCCCCGTCTTCGCGAGCAGTATCCCGACACCAAGGTCCACCTGATCGGGCCGCTCCAGTCCAACAAGGTCCGCCAGGCGGTCGAGCTTTTCGACGCCATCCACACCGTCGATCGGACAAAGCTCGCCCGGCGCCTCGCCGATCTGGCGCAAGAACGGGGCGCCTCGCCCGAACTCTTCGTCCAGGTGAACACGGGTGAGGAACCGCAGAAGGCGGGTGTCACCCCGGCGGAGGCGGACGACCTCATCGCCGATGTCCGGGTGATGGACCTTCCCATCGCGGGCCTCATGTGCATCCCCCCGGCGGAGGAGGAGCCGAGCCTGCACTTCGCCCTGCTCGGCAAGATCGCGGCGCGCAACGGGTTGACCGGGCTCAGCATGGGCATGAGCGGCGACTACAGGCAAGCGATCGCGCTCGGCGCGACACATGTGCGTGTCGGCTCGGCCCTGTTCGGGGCCCGCGACTACGACTGAATGACAAGGCGGTCTGTGAGCCGCCACCGCGCCAGGATCCATTCGAGGTCGGGGCGCGCGAACGCGATGCACCCCTCCGTCGCGCGCAGTGGCGCCCGCCACAAATGGACGAAGATTGCGGAACCCGCTCCAGGCACGGGCGGAGATACATTGTGGCTCATCTCCACCACGATGTCGTAGAGCCCGTCGCTCCGCCACATCCTCTCATGCCCGAAACCATGTTCCCGCCCGCGATGCCGCCGGTTGTAGCCGGGATCGCGCGGATCATCGGACCAGATATCTGCGGGCGAAAGCGGCGAGGTCGGCAGCGCCGTCCGAGGTCGCGCCGACCTGTCCGCGCGCCACATCACGTGCAGCAACTCGTATGCCCCGGCGGGTGTCGCCCCGTCACCCTCCTGCTTCGACCGGGTGATGCCGGACCGCCCGATCGCACACGGCATTCGCCGTCCGCGATATCGCGCCGCTCGGCCGCGCACCACCAGATCGGTGGGGCGGATCAAAGAAGATGGCCGCTCTTCGCTGCCTTCGTGGCCAGGTAGGCGGCATTCTCCGGCGTCTCGCCGACACGCAGCGGCACGCGCTCGGCCACGTCGAGGCCGGACGCCTGCATCATCGCGACCTTGCCGGGATTGTTGGTCATCAGGCGGACGGCCGAAAAGCCCATGGCCAAGAGGATCTCCGCCCCCAGCCGGAAGTCGCGCTCGTCATCCTCGAAACCTAGGCGGTGGTTCGCCTCAACCGTGTCGAAGCCCTGATCCTGCAGCGAATAGGCCCGCATCTTGTTGGCGAGGCCGATACCGCGCCCCTCCTGATTGAGGTAGAGCAGCACGCCCGCCCCCTCCGCCCCGATCTGGTCGAGGGCGGCGCGAAGCTGCGGTCCGCAGTCGCATTTCAACGAGCCCATGAGGTCACCGGTGAAACAGGCCGAATGAAGCCGCGACAGGACGGGCTTGGATCTGTCGGGACTGCCGACCTCCACCGCGTAATGCTCCTCGCCACCGTCGCGCGGGCGGAAGACATGGACGCGACCGGCCTGTGAGACCACCAGTGGAACCCGGGCAGACGACACCTGCTCCAGCGGGGAGTGATCGCCGATATGGGACATCAGCGCGTCGAGCGGCAGCTCCGACAGGCCATTGCCCGCCGCCAGACCCTCGACATCGATGCCGGTCACCACGATGGCAGCCGGCAGCAGATGCGCCTGCTTGGCGAGCGCAATGGCGCCCCGGTGCAGATCGGCGGAGCCGCCGCGCAGGGTCGCGTAGGGCCCCCGCATCGGATGCGCCAGATCGGTCGCCGGATCGGCGGAGGCCTGGAGCCAGCCGAGGTCCGCATCCGCGGGCACGATGATCCGCGCGACGTCGCCGTCATAGGCGCGTGCGCGCAGGGTTCCCGCGCGCCGGGCCGTCACCGCCAGCGTCAGCTCGCCACTGAGCGCGCGCAGATCGGCCAGCCGCTCCACGGTCAGCGTCTCGACCGCTGCGATCAGGGCGTCGCCGAGGCGCACCGGCATTCCGATGCGCAGATCGCCCCGTGCCCGCGCGATCCGCTCCTCGACTGAGGGTGCCAATGCCATGTTCCGATCCTCGCCCCATCATCCTTCGACAAAGGATATAGGCGCACCGGGCGCAAAGATGAAACAATTGGATGCCACGAAACACAGCTTGGTGAGACGCTGACGCAATTCTTGCGCAAAAACCTGCCGCTGCGCATTTCGGGTCGCAGGCAAGTATCGAAGAGGGAACATCCCATGAGCAATCTCAAGAAGATCCTGATGGTCGACGACGATGTGGACCTGCGCGAGGTCCTGGCCGACCAGCTGGTCCTGACCGAGGAGTTCGACGTCTTCGAGGCCGGGACCGGTGCCGAGGGTCTCGACAAGGCCAAGCAGGGTCTCTACGACCTCGTGATCCTCGACGTGGGACTGCCCGACATGGATGGCCGCGAGCTGTGCCGGCTGATGCGCAAGCAGGGTGTCAAGTGCCCGATCGTCATGCTCACCGGACACATCACGGACGCCGATACGATCCTCGGTCTCGACAGCGGGGCGAACGACTACGTCACCAAACCGTTCAAGTTCCCGGTGCTGCTGGCCCGTATTCGGGCCCAATTGCGGCAGCACGAGCAGAGTGAGGACGCGGTGTTCACCGTCGGCCCCTACACGTTCAAGCCGTCGGCCAAGATGTTGATCACCGAAGACGACAAGAAGATCCGTCTGACCGAAAAAGAAACCAATATTCTCAAGTTCCTGTACCGGGCCAACGACGGTGTCGTCGCCCGCGACGTCCTGCTGCACGAAGTCTGGGGCTATAACGCGGCCGTGACGACCCACACGCTGGAGACCCATATCTATCGCCTGCGCCAGAAGATCGAGGCGGATCCGAGCAACGCCGCACTTCTTGTAACGGAATCAGGGGGCTATCGGCTCGTATCTTGAAAAATTTGGTCAAGTTTGAGAGAAAATGTGGCAGGTTTTGTTCGCGTCAGTTGAAAAATGCGAATGCCTGCGCATAATCGGACATGTCAGTCGTCGCCCCCCACATAGGCGGCTGGCTTGGCCACTTTATCCCCCCCTCCAAAGTGGCTGCCACAAGGGATTGTCGCCCGGCCTGGACACCAGGTCGGGCGCTTTCTCTTTAAGGATGTCTTACGGGGCTTGAGGCCCGTGGCCGCCTCCGCAATGGTGTGGCTCCAAAAGGGAGGGCCACGGTGAGCGTCACCATCTGCACCTGGAACATCAACTCGGTCCGCCTGCGCGCCGATATCGTCGAACGTTTGTTGACCGAGGAGGCGCCGGACGTCCTCTGCCTGCAGGAGACGAAGTCACCCGTCGACAAGATCCCGACAGACCGTTTCGCAGCACTCGGCTACAGCCACATCGTGGCCGAGGGGAACAAGGGCTACAACGGCGTCGCCGTCCTCTCTCGCCTTCCGGTAGAGGATGCGGGCACCCGGACCTTCTGCGATACGGGGCACGCAAGGCACTGTTCGGTGCGGCTGGAAAACGGAATCACCATCCACAATTTCTACGTCCCGGCCGGTGGCGATGAGCCCGATCCGGACACCAACCCGAAATTCGCTCACAAGCTCGAATTCCTCGACAACATGGCCGCCTGGGGCCGCGAGGGGCAGGCGAAGTCGATCGTCGTCGGGGACCTCAACATCGCCCCGCGGGAGGATGACGTGTGGAGCCACAAGCAGCTCCTCAAGGTCGTCTCCCACACTCCCGTCGAGGTCGAGGCGCTGGAGAAGGTGCGCAGCGACGGCGGCTGGGCCGACGTCGTGCGCGACGACATTCCGGAGGGGCGCCTCTATTCCTGGTGGTCCTACCGCTCCAAGGACTGGTCCGCGGCCGACAAGGGCCGGCGTCTCGACCACATCTGGGCCACGCCGGACACGGGCCACGTCTCGGGCAGCTCCCGGGTTCTGCGCGAGGTGCGCGGGTGGGAGAAGCCGTCGGACCACGCCCCGGTCTTCGCGACCTTCGCCCCATGATCGAGCTCGACCGCGACGGCCCCGTCGCCTGCCTGACCCTCGCCGCATCCGAGCGGCGCAACGCCCTGCGCATCGCCGATATGGAGGAGATGGCCGCCCGCCTGCAGGAGGTCGAGGAGGACACAACGCTCCACGTCCTGATCCTGACCGGACAGGGCAGCACCTTCTGCGCGGGCGCCGATTTCGCGGAGCTTGAGGCGGGTATGCGGCCCGACCTCACCCTCACGACCCTGTCGGCCCGAATCGAAACGTTGCGCGTGCCGGTGATCGGCGCGCTCAATGGCGGCGTGTTCGGCGCCGGCCTCGACCTCGCGCTCGCCTGCGACTTCCGCATCGGGGTGGAGGGGATGAAGGTCGCGGTGCCCGCCGCCGCCATCGGCGTCCACTATCCCGGCGAGGCGATCGCCCGCGCTGCTGCCCGCCTCGGCCCCGACACCGCGCGCCGCCTCTTCCTCGCCGCCGAAACGCTGGAGGGAGACGCAGTCGCCCGCGCCGGCATCGTCGAACGTCTCGTCCCCGCCGATCAACTCGCGGCGGCCGCCGAGGCCCGCGCCACCACCATCGCCCGCCTCGCCCCCCTCGCCGTCGAAGGCATGAAGCGCAGCCTCACCACAGCCGACGACGCCGAACCCCGCGTCGCCGCCTGCTTCGCCAGCGCCGACCATGCCGAGGCGCTCGCCGCCCGCCGTGAGAAGCGCCGGCCCGTCTTCAGGCGCGCCTGATCTTCTTCTTGCCGCCAGGTATCCCCGCCTGAGGCGGCGCTACCGCCGCACCTGCTCCGGCACCAGCCCCCGGGGGAAGAACCGCAGGGTCACCAGCAGCACGATCCCCATGATGAAGAGCCGCATATGCGGTGCGGCGTCCAGCAGATGCGCCCGCAGCGCGCTGTCGCCCGCCATGCCGGAGGTGATCGCCTCCATCGCCATCGGTCCCCAGTTCTCCGCTTGCACCCAGGTGAACCAGATCAGGAAGCCGCCCAGCACCGCGCCCCAGTTGTTGCCGGAGCCGCCGACGATCACCATCACCCAGATCAGGAAGGTGAAGCGCAGCGGGTTGTACGTGCCGGGCGTGAACTGCCCATCGAGCGTGGTCAGCATCGCACCCGCCACACCCACGATGGCCGAGCCGAGGACAAAGACCTGGATGTGCCGTGCGGTCACGTCCTTGCCCATCGCGGCGGCGGCATCGCGGTTGTCCCGGATCGCCCGCATCATCCGGCCCCAGGGCGAGTTCAGCGCGCGCTCCGCCCCCCACATCAGGATGACGAGCACGCCGAGGAACAGCGCGGCATAGCAGAGCCGGACGAAGATCGTGGAGGCCTCCACCGTCCCCATCCCCAGGCCCTGCGCCCAGCCGATGAACCAGTCCGCGCGTTGCAGGTCGATCTCATAGGGCACGGGCCGGTCGAGGCCGGAGACGTTCTTGACCCCCCGCGTCAGCCAGTCCTCGTTCTTGAGCACCGCGATGATGATCTCCGAGATCCCCAGCGTCGCGATGGCGAGGTAGTCGGAGCGCAGCCCCAGCGCGATCTTCGCGATCAGCCATGCGGCCCCGGCGGCGAAGAGGCCGCCGACGATCCAGCTCAGGATGATCGGCGCACCCGCCCCGCCGATATTGCCGAACTGCGCGGGGTTCTGCGCCTCGATCGCGTCGACGGCCGGGTAGAAGAACCAGCGCATGACGAAGTAGCCGACCACGATGATCAGCACCGTGCCGATGCCGCGCAGCTTCTCCGGCAGGACCTTCCGTCCGTAGCTCGCGAGCACCACCGTCACGCCCAGCGACAGGAGGGCGGAGACGAGGCCGACGCCCCCCGCCGCCCATGCCTCGGGCCGCGGTGCCTGGCTCACCAGTACGCCTGCGACACCACCGAGGGCCGCGAACCCCATGATCCCGACGTTGAAGAGGCCGCCATAGCCCCACTGCATGTTCACCCCCAGCGCCATGATCGCGGAGATCAGGCAGAGGTTCAGGATCGACAGCGCCAGCGGCCAGGATTGCACGAGGCCCACGGCCGCGATGGCGGCCAGCATGGCGGAATAGAGCAGAACGATGCGAAGCGGCTGGCTCATATCACCTTTCCCCGGAACAGGCCCGTGGGCCGGACGAGCAGCACGACCACGAGGATGAGGAACGACACCGCGAACTTGTAGTCGGTGGACAGAAGCTGCAGCAGCCCGTCGGGCTCCCATCCCGGTACGACGTACTCCACCACGCGCCGGTAGGCGTAGGTCACCGTCACCTCCGAGAACGCGACCACGAACCCGCCTGCGATCGCCCCCACCGGGTTGCCGATGCCTCCCACGATGGCCGCGGCGAAGATCGGCAGCAGGAGCTGGAAATAGGTGAACGGCTTGAACGACTTGTCGAGGCCGTAGAGCGTTCCGGCTACCGTCGCGAGCCCCGCCGCGATCACCCAGGTCCAGAACACGACCTTCGCCGGATCGATGCCGGAGAGCAGCGCGAGATCCTCGTTGTCGGAATAGGCCCGCATCGCCTTGCCCATCCGCGAGTGGTTGAGGAAGCGGAAGAGGGCGACGACGATGATGATGGCGACGACGACGGTCAGCACCTGCGTCGTGCGCAACGCCAGCCCTTCCTCCAACCCGCTCCACGCCTCGAAGTCACGGGCGCGGACGATGAACCGCTCCCCGTCGGCGAAGCGCTGGTCGTCGGGGCCGATGATGAGGCGGGTGAGGCCGTTCAGAACGAACATCACGCCCACCGATGCGATGACGAACACCACGGGGGCGGAGCGCTGCTTGCGGTAGAAGCTGTAGACCGTCCGGTCCATCAGCAGGCTCATCAGCACGGCGGCGACGATCCCGATCGGCAGCGCGATCAGCGCGGTGGGCAGCGGTCCCGCGCTCACGCCCATGGATTGCAGCCACCACGTGAACAGGATCACCCCCGCTGTGCCGAAGGCCATCAGGTCCCCATGCGCGAAGTTGGAAAAGCGCAGCACGGCATAGACCAGCGTGACCCCCAGCGCGCCGAGCGCGAGCTGGCTGCCATAGGCAAGTCCCGGGATCAGCACGAAGTTCGAGAACAACACGAGGGCGTTGAGGAGGTCGATCATGCTTCGCTCCGGATCCGTAGAGGCGTCGCCGCGCTTGCTGAGCGCCACATCGCCCGGGCGACCAGCCCGGGCAGCGCCCGACCCTCCCCCCGGAAGGGCGCTTTTGCAACTTTGCCTGCCGCGGCACCGCTCTTCGGGTTTGAGGGATAAAGTACGCCGATCATCACGTGGCTCCTGCGCCCTCCCAGGCTCGGGCGCTGCCCGGGCTGGTCCGGAGTATGAACGCTCATCCTCACCCTCCCAGGAACGTGCGCCGAACCTCGGGGTTGGCAAGCAGCGCCTCCCCCGTGTCGGTCCAGGCGTTGCGGCCCTGCACGAGCACGTAGCCATGATCCGCGATGTTGAGGGCCTGTCGTGCGTTCTGCTCCACCATCAGGATGGCGATGCCGGTCCGCGCCACCTCGATGATCCGGTCGAAGAGCTCGTCCATCACGATGGGGCTCACCCCGGCCGTGGGCTCGTCGAGCATCAGCAGCTTGGGCTCCGTCATCAGCGCACGGCCCACGGCCACCTGCTGGCGCTGCCCGCCGGAGAGCTCGCCCGCGGGCTGGCGGCGCTTTTCCTTCAGCACCGGGAAGAGGTCGTAGACCTGCTCGATGGTGCCGCGGAAGTCGCCGTCCCGCAGGTAGGCGCCCATCTCCAGGTTCTCCTCCACGGACATGGAGGTGAAGACGTTGTGGGTCTGCGGCACGAAGCCCATGCCGCTCGCCACCCGCTCCTGCGGGCTCATGGCCGTGATGTCGGTCTCGCCCAGCAGCACGTGGCCTTCGCGCAGGGGGAGCATGCCGAAGACGGCCTTCATCGCGGTGGACTTGCCCGCGCCGTTGGGGCCGACGATCACGGCGATCTCGCCCTGCTCCACCTTGATCGTGCAGTCGTGGAGGATATCGGTCGCGCCGTAGCCGCCGGTCATGTGCTCCGCGGTGAGGAAGCTCATGGCCGCCCTCCGCGCAGATTTCCGACACTCGTGTCGTGCAACTGAGAGACCGTCGCGGGATGGGTCCGCCCTTCCCCCGTGGTCCAAAGCGCGACGCTGCCGGCCTCCGCCGGTATCACGGTCACGATGAAGTCGGATGCCCGTCCGCTGGCGGGGTGAGACAGCGTTACCTCGGCCCGCAACGCCGGGCCGTTTTCGAGAGGCGTGAACACCATCTCCGGGATATCGGCCACAAGTCCCTCGTCGAGCGAGACAATTGCGGCCTGGAGACCGGCGCTCACCTTCCCGGGCTGATCCGCGTCGAAGCGCAGCGTGGAAATATGACTCGTTGCAGACCGGGTACTTATCCCCAGGCCCCTGATCCGGTACCAGGTCACGACACCGGGAAGGGTCTGCCAATCGTCGTCCGTCGAGGGAAAAGTCGATGGAGGAAAGCGATAGCTCACCTCCTCGTCCGGGCAGAAGCTGACGGTCGGCGAGACGGGATCGCAAACGGTGAACGTCTGGGCGCCCGCTATCATGGGAAGGGCGAGCATAGCTGTGGCGACGGTGATGCCCCTCATGCGTCCACCTTCTTGTTCTTGAGGCCGGTGCCCAGATACGCCTCGATCACCCGCTCGTCGGACTTCATCTCGTCGACCGTGCCCTGCGCGAGCACCTTGCCCTCCGCCATCACGATCACCGGGTCGCAGAGCCGCCCGATGAAGTCCATGTCGTGCTCGATCATGCAGAAGGTGTAGCCGCGCTCGCGGTTTAGGCGCAGGATCGCGTCGCCGATGGTGTTGAGCAGTGTCCGGTTCACGCCCGCGCCCACCTCGTCGAGGAACACGATCTTCGCGTCCACCATCATGGTGCGGCCCAGTTCCAGCAGCTTCTTCTGCCCGCCCGAGAGGTTCCCGGCGAGTTCATCGGCCACCTGCGGGATCTGCAGGAACTCGATCACCTCGTCGGCCTTGGCGCGGATCTCCGCCTCCTGCCGCCGGATCTCGCCGGGGCGCAGCAGCACGTCCCAGAGCTTCTCCCCCTTCTGGCTGCCGGGCACCATCATCAGGTTGTCGCGCACGGTCAGGGTCGAGAACTCGTGCGCGATCTGGAAGGTGCGCAAGAGCCCCTTGTGGAACAGGGCGTGGGGCGGCAGGCCCGTGATGTCCTCGCCGTCGAGGAACACCCGGCCCGAGGTCGGCGCGTAGTGCCCCGCGATCACGTTGAAGAGCGTCGTCTTGCCCGCGCCGTTCGGTCCGATAAGGCCGGTGATCGAGCCCTTGGCGATCTCGATGCTCGCCCCGTCGACGGCCCGGATGCCGCCGAAATGCATGTGGATGTCCTCGACCCGGATCATGTCCGCCCTGTCCCTAAAGAAGCGGCCCGGGGGTAGCCCCGGGCCGCGCCGCCTGCAAGTGGCGTTTTGCGCCTCAGCGGATGTTCACGGTTGCGAAGGCGCCGTCCTGCACCTCCAGCTCGCGGTAGGAGCCCGCGGCCTCGCCCGGCCCGATCAGCTCGACGCCGGTCGCGCCGACATAGTCGACCTCGCCACCCTCGGCGAGGATCTCCAGCGCGCGGCCCAGCTCGCCGGGACCGATGGGCTCACCGGGGGCGTTGGCGACCGCGATCAGGTTCTCGGCGATCGCGCCGCGGTCGGTGGAGCCTGCCGCCTGTGCCGCGAGGATCATGAGGGCGGCCGCGTCGTAGCTCTCGCCGCGATAGGGGCCGTCGCCCTCGATGCCCGCGGCCTTCGCCATCTCGTCGAAGGCCGCGAAATCCTCGCTGTCCGAGCCCGGCGCGGTGCCGAACGTCCCGTCGATGTCGCCGCCGAACGCCTCTGTCAGGCTGTCGCCGATCATGCCGTCGCCTAGCACGAAGGTGTCGAACGCACCGGTGTCGAGCGAGGACTGGATGATGCCCCGGCCGCCCTGGTCGACATAGCCGAACACGGCGAGCGCATCCGCTCCGGCCGCGGCCAGCGCCCCGACCTCGGCCGAGTAGTCGCCCTTTCCATCCTCGTGCGCGGCCACGATCTCGACCGAGCCGCCGGCTTCCTCGAACGCGGCCTGGAACGCGTCGGCGAGGCCCTGGCCGTAATCGTTGTTGGTGTAGGTCACCGCGATGCTGTCGATGCCGCGCTCGGTCACGATGTCGGCGAGGATCTGACCCTGCCGCGCGTCCGACGGTGCGGTGCGGAAGAAGAGGCCGTTATCCTCGATGGTCGACAGTGCGGGCGAGGTGGCCGAGGGCGACACCATCACGACGCCGTTGGGGATCGCGACGTTGTTGGCCACGGCGGTCGTCACGCCGGAGCAGTCGGCCCCCATGATCCCGATCACGTTGTCCCCGGTGATCAGCCGTTCGGCCGCGGCCGCGGCCGCAGCACTGTCCACGCAGGTGGAATCGGCCCGGACTGGCGCGAGCACCGTTCCGTCGAGGAAGGCGCCGCTCTCGTTCACCTCCGAAATCGCCATCTCGGCCGAGGCCGCCATGTCCGGCGTGAGGGACTCGATCGGGCCGGTGAAGCCCAGGATGATGCCGATATTCGCGGTCTGGGCGTGGCTCTCGGCCAGTGCTCCCGTTGCCGCGGCACAGAGTGCGGTGCTGAGCAGGAAACGTTTCATCTTGTTCTCCCTGAGGTCACGTTGGACTGGCGCCATCAAAGGGGGCGCAAGCGTGGTTGACAAGCGGGTTCTGGCGTCACCCGGGGCGGCCTGCGGGGTCAGGACAGGGCCGCACCATCGGACCAGAGGCCCTGCGCGGGCCGGATCTCTCCGGTCACGAGGCCGCGCCGGTTCTTCTGAGGCGGGTTCAGGCGCTTGGCGATCAGCGGATGCGCGGGATCGGCGACGCCGAGGCGCGCGAGGATCGCCGCGACCGCGCATTCGGAGGCGCGCGTCGTCCCGTCCTCGATCTTCAGTGCGACACCGAGGCGCTGTTCGGGCAGAATGGCGACGAAGACCGCCTCCGCCCCCGTCTTGATGACGGTGGGGCCGGGCATGGCCGCCATCATCTCCGAGCACGCGCGGCCCTCGCCGGCGACCAGCAGCGGATGCGCCTTCATCGCGCCGACCAGACGCCGGGCGGCCTTCTCCCGCGCGTTGCCGAGCCCTGCCGGATCGGCCATCCGCGCCATCGCGTAGGCAAGCCCCCTGAGGCTGCTCGCGTGGTTGGGGGCCGAGCAGCCGTCGATGCCGTGGCCGGGCGAGGTCTCGTCCGTCATGTCCTCGTGCGCGGCCTTCACCGCCTTCTGCGCAGGGTGGTCGAGCTCCACATACTCCGCCCCGCCGCCCAGATGCTTCGAGAGGGTGAGAAACCCCGCATGCTTGCCCGAGCAGTTGTTGTGGAGCTGGCATGCGGGTTCGCCCGCGCGCCGCAACCGGTCCCGTTCCGCCTTGTCGCCGGGGACCTGGGACCCGCAGCGCAGGTCGCCCTCGCCCAGATCCAGATCGCCGAGCCAGGCCTCGACGCGCTCCGCATGGATCAGCGCGCCCTGGTGCGAGGCGCAGGCGAGCGCCAGGTGCTCGTCCCCGAGCCCCGCCGCATCGGCGGCACCGCTCTCGATCAGCGGCAGCGCCTGGAGCATCTTGCACGACGAGCGCGGGAACACGGTCGCATCGGAATCGCCCCATTCGGCCATGATGTCGCCGCCCGAATGCACGACGACGGCGTGGCCCCGATGGACCGATTCCAGAAGCCCGCCGCGCCAGACCTCAACGAGTTCGGCGGCAGCGGCGGAGCGGTCAGTCATCGTAGAGTTCCTGGATCATGTCGGGGCCGAGGCGGTCACGCATCCGGGCGAAGGCCAGCCGGACGCGGGACTTCACGGTGCCCAGCGGCACCCCCTCCCGCTCGGCGATTTCCACCTGGCTCAACCCCTCGAAGAAGGTGGCGAAGAGCACGGTGCGCTGGTTGTCGGGCAGCGTCGCGAGCGCCTCGCGCACCTGCGTCTGGCGCTCCATCGCGGACACTGCGGAGCCGCCATCGGGCTCCGGGTCCGGCTGGAACATCGGATCGTCCGGGTCGGGCTGACGGCGCGCGCTGCGGCGGATCAGGTCGATCCGGCGATTCCGCGCGATCGCGAAGATCCAGGTGGAGGGCGCGGCCTTCGCCGGGTCGTAGCTCGACGCCTTGCGCCAGACCTGGACCATCACTTCCTGCGCGATCTCCTCGGCCTGGTCGTCGGGCATGGCATAGCGCAGCAGGAAGGACTTCACCCGGCCCGCATAGCGGCCGAAGAGCTCGGCGAAGGCGCTCTTGTCCTGCTGCGCCACCCGCAGCAGCAGCGCGATATCCTCCGACCGCGGGTCGCTGTCGGGGGGCGAACCGGGCTGCGTTGGAAGCTTGCGGTGAGGGTCTGGCACCTGTTGACCTCTCGAACGGGCCGCTTGCGCAACGCCGATCCGTCGAAAATCGTTGACGGGGTGGCCAGAAGCCGCCCCTTTTCGGTACATTATCGGAGCCGCATCGGCGCAAGGCAAGCATGTGCTGCCCGCGCCCGCGGCACCGCGGAACCGCCAGACACAGGGGCGGAGGCGATTTGGCGATGGAGCAGGTTGATGAATTGTAAGGTTTTGTTGTTGGGGCTGGGGTTGATCGTGGGACTCCCCGCCGCGGCGCAGGAAACGACGCGCGCCGAAGCACATCAGAACTGGAGCGTCTTCGTATCGGACAACGGGGCGCGCGAGTGCTGGATCGCGTCGGCGCCGACGCGGTCGGTGGCGACACGGGACGGCGCGCCCGTCACCGTGCGGCGCAGCGAGATCCGGATGATGGTGACGAGCCGTCCGTCCGACGACGTGGAGAACGAGGTGAGCTTCACCGGCGGTTATCCCTTCCGGCCCGACTCGGAGGTCAATGTGACCATCGGGGAGAGCAGCTTCGCCTTCTACACGGACGGCGAATGGGCCTGGCCGTCCTCCCCCGCGGACGACGCGCGGGTCGTGGCCGCGATGCGCGCCGGCTCCGACGCCACCATCGTCGGGACGTCATCGCGCGGCACGACGACGACGGACACGATCTCCCTGATCGGGTTCACGGCGGCCCTGCGCGACGCGTCCGGCCGCTGCACCAACTAGAACACAGCCATCATCCCCGAGCGGAGGATCCATCCATGAAGATGAGCCGACTTTCCCTGATCGCGGCGGGTGCCACCTGCCTGACGGCACTGCCCGCGCTGGCGCAGGACACCGCGGCGCTGTGCGGCGGTTTCGGCGCGGACGCGGTCTGGGCCGGCGGGGACGAGGCGTCCTCCATCATCGACGGCGCCGCGGAGCCGTTCACGCTGGACGGTAGTGTGCCTGCGGGGGGCGCCTACACGGTGCTCTTCACGGTCGGCTCCGCCGCCGACATCCGCGTCGAGGCGGAGCCGGAGCTTGCGGGCGACACGGTCATCGACCTGCGCGATGCCGCCGGCACCGTGCTCCTGAACGACGACGACGGAGGCGGGTTCCTGTCCTCGCGCGGGGAGATCGCACTGGAGCCGGGCACCTACTGCCTGTCGACCACGAGCTACGACGACAGCACGGATATCGGTGCGACCGTCCGGGTCGGCCTGCAGTCCCACGCCGCGCTCACCGACAGCCCGGCACCCGCGCCCGCCCCGGGTCCGGTCAACGAGGAGACGGCGAACCTCTGCGGTGGCTTCGGCGCCCGCGCGGTCTGGGCCGGCGGGGACGAGGCATCCTCGGCCATCGACGCGGCATCGGGGCCCTTCACCGTGGCCGGCAGCATCCCGGCCAACGGCGAATACACCGTGCTCTTCACCGTTACCAACGGCACGGACGTGCGCGTAGAGGCCGCGCCCCAGCGCGAGGGCGACACTGTGATCGACCTGCGCGACGCGCGCGGCACCATCCTGTTGAGCGACGACGATGGCGGCGGGTTCCTGTCGTCCCGGGGGGAGACCTACCTGAACCCCGGCACCTACTGCCTGTCGGCCACCAGCTACGACAGCAGTGATCTGCAGGCTGACATCCGCGTCGGTCTCACCAGCCACGAGTCGCTGACCGCAGGCTCGAACGGCGGCAGCGGCGCGGGCGGCGGCGTGTGCCTGCCCGATACCGAGGCGGTGGCGATCTCCGACGGCGCCCCTGTCGATGGCGAGCTCGAGGCGGGCCTGCGCCAGACCGCGGCGATCAACGACACGCCGTACTACCGCTTCACCCTGTCCGAGGCGCAGCAGATCAGCCTCACGGCCGAGAACCCGAACGCGGACCCGGTGCTCAGCGTCTACGACGACAACGGAGTGCTTCTGGCGGAGAACGACGATTTCGACGGGCTGAACTCCCGCATCGACTTCACGGAGGCGCTGAGCGCTGGCACCTACTGCATCGGGCTCGAGGCGCTGAGCGACGGCTTCTCCCCGGTCACGTTGACGCTGAGCTCCTATGACGAGGAAGCCTTCATGGCGAGCCTCTACAACAATGCCGAGGCGGCACCGCCGCTCGACGGCAGCTATCCGGTCACGGATCTCGGCGCCATCGAAGGGCGGATCCGCCGCGACGTGCGCGACACCAATGACCTTCAGTGGTTCAGCTTCGAGGTGACGGAACCCGGCCTGATCCTCATCGAGGGGATCGAGACCGGCAGCAACGACCCGATGCTGACGCTGTTCGACGACCTCGGCCGCCGGATCGACCAGAATGACGATTACGGCGAAACCTATTCGGCGCAGATCGCGGCCCGGGTCAATCGCGGGACCTACATGCTCGCGGTCGGCCGGCCGGGCGGCCTCTACGGTCAGGCCTCGGTGACGCGGCTGGCGATCGAGCGGTTCGTGCCGGCGCAGTGACGCTGGTCCACCGCGCCGCGGTGATCGAGCCAGGCCGGATGCTGGAGCGTCTGGCCCGGCTCTGTCGTCTGGGGGCGGAGCATGGCTGCCCGCCGGAGGCACGCCTCGCCCCCGACATGTTCCCCTTGGTCGAGCAGGCGGCGACGGCCGCCCACTTCCCCCTGCGCGGCGCGTTCCCTCTCGCAAGTCGCGACGTGCCGGAGCCCGAGCCGCACGACGGCACGCTCCCCGGCATGGCCGACGCGGTGGAGCGTAGTGCTGCGGCCCTCGCGACGATCGGCCCGAATGATCTCGATCCCACCCGCGAGATCGCCTTCGAGGCCGGCTTCGCGCAGCACCGGCTGGACGGCCAGGTCTTCCTCCTCCGCTTCATCCTGCCGAATTTCCATTTCCACATCGCCATGACCTACGCGATCCTGCGGGCGCAGGGTGTCCCGGTGGGCAAGGCGGATTTCGACGGAGTGCATGGCTATCCACCCGGTTTCCGCTTCACCTGACTGGCAATCGGCGCCCCGATTTGCTATCTGACGACCAAACGCCTCCCCTCATCCGGGAGGCGTCTTCGTTGGAGTAGCCGATATGTCCGAGCCCACCGCCCCGATCACGCAGGATCTGCTGACCATCAAGCGCGCGCCCGTGCCGGGTCTGCCGAACCTCGTCGGCATGACCCGCGCCGCCATGCGCGACGCGCTGATCGAGGCCGGAACGCCGGAGAAGCAGGCGAAGATGCGCGTCGGCCAGATCTGGAGCTGGATCTACAACAAGGGCGTCTACGACTTCGACGCGATGACGAACCTCGCGAAACCCTTCCGCGCGATGCTGGCCGAGCGCTTCCGCGTCGCCTTGCCGGAGGTCGTGACCAAGCAGGTCTCCACCGACGGCACCCGGAAGTACCTCCTGCGCATCGAGGGCGGGCACGAGGTCGAGACGGTCTACATCCCCGAAACCGACCGCGGCACGCTTTGCATTTCCTCCCAGGTCGGCTGCACGCTCACCTGCTCCTTCTGCCACACCGGCACACAGAAGCTCGTGCGCAACCTCACCCCGGGCGAGATCATCGGCCAGGTGCTGGTCGCCCGCGACGACCTCGGCGAATGGGGTAAGGGGCCAGAGGACAAGCGGCTCCTGTCCAACATCGTGCTGATGGGCATGGGCGAGCCGCTCTACAACTTCGAGGCCGTGCGCGACGCGATGAAGATCGCGATGGATCCCGAGGGCGTGGCCCTCTCCCGCCGCCGCATCACCCTCTCCACCTCCGGCGTCGTGCCCGAGATCGCGCGGACCGGCGAGGAGATCGGCTGCATGCTCGCCATCTCCTTCCACGCGACGACGAACGAAGTGCGCGACACCCTCGTCCCGATCAACAAGCGCTGGGACATCGACGAACTGCTGCAGGCCTGCCGCGACTACCCGCGCCTGTCGAACGCCGAGCGGATCACCTTCGAATACGTGATGCTGAAGGACGTCAACGACAGCGACGCGGACGCCAAGCGGCTGGTCAAGCTGATCGAGGGGATCCCTGCGAAGATCAACCTGATCCCCTTCAACCCTTGGCCCGGCTCGCCCTATGAGCGCTCGACGCCCGAGCGGATCGAGGCGTTCGGGCGCATCGTGAACCGGGCCGGCTACGCCTCCCCGGTGCGCCGCCCGCGGGGCGAGGACATCATGGCCGCCTGCGGCCAGCTCAAGTCCGCCACCGAGCGCGCCCGCAAGTCCCGCGCCCAGATCGCGGCCGAAGCCGGGCTCTGACATGCCGGGCCGTATCTTCCTCGACCGGGATGGTGCGGCGCTGGCGGATCACTTCGGTGTCGCCCCGGCCGACACGCCGACCGGCGTGGATCTCGCCCCGGACGACGAGCTCGCGCTCGTCCTGCCGGGCAAGCTCATCACCGCGCGCTGGGGCATGATTCCGAAGGGTGCGGTAAACGCCCGCGGCCGCCCGGTGATGGAAAAGCTCGTCAACATCCGCTCCGAAACGCTGCATGAGAAGACGGCCTTCGCGAAGATCCAGCACAACCGCGCGGTCCTGCCCGCCTCCGGCTGGTACGAGTGGACGGGCAAGACGGGGCGCAAGACCCGCTGGCGGATCAGCGCGCCGGACCGGCCATTGCTCTCCTTCGCCGCGATCTACGACGTGTGGCACATGCCGGGCGGACGCGAGTTGGTAAGCTTCGCCACGCTGACCTGTGAGCCCAACGCGGACGTGCGCGACATTCACCACCGGATGCCGGTCCTGCTCGACGATCCCGCCGCGTGGCTGGCAGGCGAAGCGCGGCCTATGCGCCCCGCCTCGGACGGCACGCTGACGGTTGAAAAGTCCGACCTCTAGGCATTTGTGTCCGCGCATTTTCGCGACGCCAGGCCGACGCGGCCTGGCTGCAAAATGCTTCAGTCCTTCACCCGCCGCAGCCGATAGGTCCCCTCCGGCAGATCGAGCGCCGCCCGCAGGTCGCGAAGCTGCGCCGTGGACAGCACCACGGTCTGCACCTTGCCCGTCCGCTCGTCGAGCTGCTCGACCCGCGCCCCGTCGTCGAAGACGGTGATGGTCACGTCCTCGACCGCCTCCGCCTCGTCGATCAGGGTGACGACCGTGGCGTCGAATTCGTGCTCGATGGTGAACATTACGGCAGCGCCTCTTCTGGGCCGGGATACGCTTCAGCATCGTCGGCTCCCGCCTCGCTGTCCATGCCAGTGCTGCGGAACATGTCCGTTTGCAGCACGCCGAAGCCGTTTCGCACGAACAGCATGCGGGAGGCCTCGTTGCCGCCCCAGATCGTCGCGGAGATCCCGCTGCACCGCTTCGCCTGCGCGACCCGGGCCGCCTCGTCGAGGAGACGCTGGCCCAGGCCCCGCCCGCGTGCCGTGTCCCGCACTGTGATGTCCTCGACATAAAGCACACGACGCCCATGCAGCAGCTGCGTGCGGAGCCGGGTCAGGCAATAGCCTGCCACGCCGTCCGCGTCGCGGATGACGAATGCGCTCCTCGACGGCTGCGCGGGGCCGACCAACCACTTGCGCGGGAAGTGACTGCGCAGGGCTGCCAGGCGCGTGCCGCTGCAGAGCTCCCACGGCGGGAAGGCCTCCGGGAACCTGCTCGAATGCCAGTCATGCGTCTGCTGCTGGAGGAGCAGGATGTCCGGCACATCCTCCCAGACGGCGCATTCGACGGTCGGAATCACGGGGTCTCATCCCGGATCGGCAGGTGTCGGCAAGCTGATCGCAGGGCTTTGCGTCGAGAGTAGGGCCGCCGCCCCCATTGCCCCCGAGGCCGTGCGTCCGGGTGCTGTCGGTCCCGGCCTCCGGATGGCGAGTTCCGCGTGGCCCTATGCCGGATCGGCCGCGTGCGCCAGGACGGAAATATCGGGCCAGTCGAGACGGATCGAAGTCGTCGGGACCGCGAAGTCCGGATCCGGCCCGCGCCACGTCTCCACGGCGCCGAGACGGCGGTAGAACCGCTCCGCCCCGTCGTTTCCCGCGATGATGTAGAGGTAGAGCGCCCGCGCCCCAGCCTCCTGCGCCCGCGCCGCCGCTGCTGCGAGCAGCCGCGCGCCAATCCCACGGCCCCGCCCCGCCGCCGCGACATGCAGCGCGTCGACATAGGCCTCCTCGCCCGGCTGCACCCAGACGAACCCGGCGAGCCCCTGCGACCCGTCCGCCACCAGCACGACGCCCTCCGGCACCTGCGCCCATTTCGCCGCGAGCTCCGCAGGAACGGCCTCGGCAAGGTAGGAGGCAGGCAGAATGCCCCGATAGACGTCCCGCCAGCTCGCGACGTGCAATGCGGTGATAGCGGGCAGGTCGGCAGGAGTAGCGGGACGGATCAACATGCTGAGGACGCTACCGGTCGCGGTTCGGCTCCGTCCAGACGCCGGCCCCTCCGGACACCGGGTTTGCGTATTTCGAGAAAGATGAAAGCGCCGCTTTTCTTCCTTGCCCATACACGCCGGGGTCCGGGGCAGCGCCCAGGCTGTCCGCAGGGTCACAGGGCGCGCGCGTCGGCGCTCCGCCGATCTCAGACCGGCGTGCCCCAGAGGTCGTATTCGCTCGCCTCGTCCACCTCGACCGTCACGATGTCGCCGGGCGCCAGCCGCTCAAAGCCCTCGTCGATGAAGAGATTGCCGTCGATCTCCGGCGCGTCGGCCTTGGTGCGGCACACGGCCCCTTCGCCGTCCACCTCGTCCACGATCACGTCGAGGCGCGTGCCGACCTTTGCCGCCAGCTTCTCTGCCGAGATGCGCTGGGCGACCTCCATGAAGCGGGCGTAGCGCTCCTCCTTCACCACTTCGGGAACATGGTCCGGCAGGGCGTTCGACCGGGCGCCGGCCACGTTCTCGTATTTGAAGGCACCGACGCGGTCCAGGCGCGCCTCCTCCATCCAGTCGAGGAGGTGCTGGAACTCGGCCTCCGTCTCACCGGGATAGCCGACGATGAAGGTGGAGCGCAGGACGATCTCCGGGTTGATCGCACGCCAGGCGGCGATGCGCTCCAGCGTCTTCGCCGAGGCCGCCGGGCGGGCCATGCGCTTCAGCACATCCGGATGGGAGTGCTGGAACGGGATGTCGAGATAGGGCAGCAGACCGCTTTCTCCGACGGCCCCCGCCCCCATATGCGGGATCAGCTTGTCCACATGCGGGTAGGGATAGACGTAGTGGAGCCTGACCCACGCGCCGAGCGTTGCCATCTCGCGGCTCAGGTCCTCGACATGCGTGCGCACCTCGCGCCCCTGCCAGCCATGCACGTCATGCTTGCGGTCGACCCCGTAGGCGGAGGTGTCCTGCGAGATCACCAGGATCTCCTTCACCCCGCTCTCCACCAACTTCTCCGCCTCGCGCAGCACCGCGTGGACCGGGCGCGAGGCCAGCCGCCCGCGCATGTCCGGGATGATGCAGAACCTGCACTTGTGATTGCAGCCCTCGGAGATCTTCAGGTAGGCGAGGTGCCGCGGCGTGAGCTTCAGCCCCGCGGGCGGCAGCAGGTCGATGAAGGGATCGGGGTCCGGCGGCACGGCGTCGTGCACCGCGTCGAGCACCTGCTCGTACTGATGCGGCCCCGTCACCGCCAGCACGCTTGGATGGGTGCCGCGGATGTAGTCCTCCTCCGCCCCCAGGCAGCCGGTCACGATGACCTTCCCGTTTTCCGTGAGCGCCTCGCCGATCGCCTCCAGGCTCTCCGCCTTCGCGCTGTCGAGGAAGCCGCAGGTGTTCACGATCACCGCGCTCGCGCCCGCATAGTCGCCGGTGATCGCATAGCCCTCCGCCCGCAGCCGCGTGAGGATCCGCTCGCTGTCGACCAGCGCCTTGGGACAGCCGAGCGAGACCATGCCGATCTTCGGCTGTCCGGGACGGGCGGTGTCGCCGACCGCGGCGCGGGGCGCGAGGTCGGGGCGCAGATTCGGCGGGTTGAGGCTCATGGCGGGCTTTTATCCGTTCGCGCGGGGGGTAGAAAGGCCGACATCACCGCAGACCGGATTACCCATGCATTCCCTCATCGCCCGTCTCTATGCCGACCTCGCCGCGCTGCTTGCCCTGTTCCTGCTCGTCGCCGGCGTCCCGCTCGTCTTTTACACGGTGCTCGTCGACGCTGACTGGATCGCCGCCATCGGAGCGGCGATAGGGGCCTTTGCCGCCGTGATCTCGCTCTTCGGCCTCGTTTCCCTGAGCGTGGAGAACGACCGTCAGCTCGTGCGGATTGCCGAGGCGCTGGAGCGTATGGACGCGGCTCCCGGTGGCAGGGTCGAGCTGCGCTTTGCCGGAGATAAAGAGGCCGGGCTGCGCGCTCGATAGCCCGGGGCCTGCTCGAACGCCCTCCACCCTTCGATCGCGGTTGAGGTTGCATCTTCCATATCGCGCACGTTGCGGGAGATGCCGGTCCCCCTCACCAAGTCGCAGATTGCGCGGCGTCATCGCCAACGGCCTACCTTCGACGGCCGACATGTCGAAACCGTCGTAGATCGCCGGATCGGCCTGCGGCGACAGCGCATGGTCCGGGCTACCGCTCAGGCGCCCGGTTTGACTGTCCGTCGATTGCTGGCCTTCTGACCTGCCGCGGTCTTCTGCAGCCCATCAGCCCACCCGGCAGCGACATGCGCCGCAGGAGGATCACGGGACGCCGGGCCATCGGCGCGGCCTCCTGCATCCGCTTCAGCGCCCTCGGCCCATCGGCGGGTCGGGATCGGAACCCCGTCCTTACGTCGCAGACCACCCGCGCACCGCTCCGGTTGGCCGGGATCGGTCACCAACGTGCACGCCGTGATCATGCCGTCCCCGCTGCCCGGCGCGTATCGCCGGCCGCGGACTGTTGCGAAGAAGGACGCGAACGCTACTTCTGCGCCAGCACCGACCGGGATCACCGACCATGACCGAAGAGACCGAGGGCCAGCCGCCTTCCGACGACGCCTACGCGCTCAATGCCGCCACGGTGGATGCGATCCTCGCCGCGGTCGAGCTCGGCGCGCGCGCGCGGCTGATCGAATATCTCGACAACATGCACCCCGCCGACGTCGCCGACCTCCTCGAACAGATCGAGGAGCCGCGCCGGGTGAAGCTGGTCGAGCTCTGGGGCCCCGACCTCAACGGCGACGTGCTGACCGAGCTAGAGGAGGGCGTGCGCGACACCGTCCTCGCCACCCTGACGCCCAAGCAGCTTTCGGAGGCGGTGCAGGAGCTCGACACCGACGACGTCGTCTACCTCGTCGAGGATCTGGACGAGCCGCAGCAGGAGGCGGTGCTCGACGCGCTGGACGATGCGGACCGGGTCGCCGTCGAGCAGTCGCTCACCTACCCCGAATACACCGCCGGCCGCCTGATGCAGCGGGAGATGGTGACCGCCCCAGTCCACTGGACCGTGGGCGACATCATCGACTACATGCGCGCCTCCGACGACCTGCCCGAGCAGTTCTACGACATCATCATCGTGGATCCCGCGATGCACCCGGTGGGCGAGGTGCGGCTGGGCAAGGTCATGGCCCACCCGCGCGGCGTGAAGCTCGACAGCCTGATGGAGCAGGACTTCCGCACGATCCCCGTCGATCAGCGGCAGGAGGACGTCGCCTACGCCTTCAACCAGTACAACATGATCCAGGCGCCGGTGGTGAACGCCGACGGCCGGCTGGTGGGCATCGTCACCATCGACGACGCGATGGAGGTGCTGGAGGACGAGGCGGAGGAGGACATGAAGCTGCTCGCCGGCGTCGGGGACGAGGAAATCAGCGACTCGACCCTAGCCATCGTCCGGCGGCGCTTCCCGTGGCTCCTCGTGAACCTGATCACGGCGATCCTCGCCTCCATCGTGATCTCGTTCTTCTCCTCGACGATCGAGGCCATCGTGGCACTCGCCGTGCTGATGCCGATCGTGGCGAGCATGGGCGGGAACGCCGCGACGCAGACGCTGACCGTGGCGGTGCGCGCGCTCGCGACCCGCGACCTCACCGGCTCGAACGCCATGCGGATCATCCGGCGGGAGCTGGTGGCGGGTACGATCAACGGTGCTGCCTTCGCAATCATCATGGCCGTGGTCGGCATCATCTGGTTCGGCAGCCCGATGCTGGGCGTCGTGCTTGCCGTCGCGATGGTGGGCAATCTCGCGGTGGCCGGGCTCGCCGGGATCGTGGTGCCCATCGGGCTCGACCGCGCCGGAGCCGATCCCGCGCTCGCCTCGGGCACCTTCGTGACGACCGTGACCGACGTGGTGGGCTTCCTGCTGTTCCTGGGGCTCGCCTCGGCCCTTCTGCTGTGAGGCATGAGCCTTCGAATTCGTCCAAATACTCCCGCCGGAGGCACCCGACCTTCGCCCCCCTTGACCCGCCCGCCCGGACGGGCAGGCTGACCCGACACGCGAGAGGAGCCCGCCCATGACCGACCTGCCCGACAGCATCGACGCGACGCAGGCGCTTCTGAGCGGGGCGGGCTACGTGGCAGGGCGCGACCTCGCCACCGTCGCCTTCCTCGCGCTCAAGCTCGGGCGGCCGCTGTTTCTGGAGGGTGAGGCGGGCGTCGGCAAGACCGAGATCGCGAAGGCGCTCAGCGCCGCGCTCGGCCGCCGCCTGATCCGGCTGCAGTGCTACGAGGGGCTCGACGCGGCTTCCGCCGTCTACGAATGGAACTTCCCCGCCCAGATGGTCGCGATCCGCACGGCGGAGGCGGCGGGCAGCGCCGACCGCGATGCCCTGACGCGGGAGCTCTTCTCCGGCGACTACCTCATCTCCCGCCCCCTCCTCGAGGCGATGGAACCGCAGGAGGGCGGTCCTCCGGTCCTGCTCATCGACGAGCTCGACCGCACGGATGAGCCGTTCGAGGCGTTCCTGCTCGAAGCGCTCAGCGACTTCGCCGTCACCATCCCGGAACTGGGCACCGTCAAGGCGCCCGAACCGCCCATCGTGATCCTGACCTCCAACCGGACGCGCGAGGTGCACGATGCGCTCAAGCGCCGCTGCCTCTACCACTGGGTCGACTACCCCAGCTTCGAGCGCGAGATGCAGATCGTCACCGCCCGCGCGCCCGAGGCGGCGGAGGCGCTGAGCCGCGAGGTCGTCGCCTTCGTCCAGAAGCTGCGGACCGAGGACCTGTTCAAGAAGCCGGGCGTGGCCGAGACCATCGACTGGGCCAAGTGCCTCGTCGCGCTCGACGCGATCGAGCTCAGCCCGCAGGTCATCGCCGACACGCTGGGCGCCATCCTCAAATATCAGGACGACATCCAGAAACTGCAGGGGTCCGAGGCAAAAAGGATACTGGACGAAGCGCGGGCGGAACTTGCCTGAGGCTCTTTCTTGACAGGTGGGATGGCCAACCACACGGTGCGGGCGCCATCCAATCACAAAACGAGAGGTTCCAGGAATGCGCCCCCTTCTTCTATCCGCCCTGCTCGCCGCGACACCGGTCGCGGCGCTCGCCTGCCCGAACTGGCAGGGCACGCCGACCTATGGCGACGTGCAACTGTCCGCGGGCTTCCTGCCCGATCCGCACACCGTCAGCTTGGTCGCGGGCGGTCCCAACGACCTGACCAAGTGCGGCGTGGGCGGTGCGGGCTTCGTCGCGACCGACCCCGACTACGACGTCTACTGGTCCGATGCGACCGGCTCGCTGACCTTCAGCGTGACCTCCGCCCAGGATACCGTCCTGCTGATCAACGCGCCCGACGGCTCCTGGCTCTACAACGACGACACCAACGGGCTGAACCCGGTGATCGTGGTGAACAAGCCGCAGGAAGGGCTCTATGACGTCTGGGTCGGCTCCTACGATCCGACGGGCTACGCCGACGCGCAGCTCAGCGTCAGCGAATTCTGATGCGTTTGGTGGAGCGTTTCGCGAGGCTCCGCCGCAGCCATCGGGCGCGCACCGTGGGGGTGCGCACCTGATGGCCGAGTTCGCCGATCTTCCGCTGCCGGACAACCCGCGGCTCGCGCAGAACATCACGCATTTCGCCCGCGCCCTGCGCCGTGCCGGCCTGCGCGTCGGCCCCGGCCAGGTGGTCGATGCGATCCGGGCGGTGGAGGCCGCGGGCTTCTCCGAAAAGCGCGACTTCTTCTGGACGCTCCACGCCTGCTTCGTCCGCAAGCCGGAGGAGCGCAGCACCTTCGCCCAGGTCTTCCGCCTCTACTGGCGCGACCCGCAGTTCCTCGAAAAGATGATGGAGATGCTCACGCCCATGGTGCGCGGCGTGAACGAGCAGCCCGACCCCAAGGCCGCCGAACGGCGCGCGGCCGAGGCGCTGCTCGACCAGCCCGAGGCCCCGCCGCCGGAGCTGGACCGGAAGCAGGGCGAGCGGATCGAGATCGACGCGACGCTCACCTTCTCGGCCGAGGAGAAGCTGCGCCACACCGATTTCGAGCAGATGACCACCGCGGAACTGGCCGAGGCGCGCCGTGCGATCGCCAAGCTGGAACTGCCCGTCCGCCCCATCGCCTCTCGCCGCACCCGCGCCTCGACGCGCGGTCACATCGCGGACTGGCGCGGCACGATGCGCGCGGCGATGCGGACCGGCGATATCACCCGGCTGGAGCTGAAGGAGCGGCGGACCCGCTGGCCCAACCTCGTCGCGCTCTGCGACATCTCCGGCTCCATGTCCGGCTACAGCCGCATGCTGCTCCACTTCCTGCACATGGCCGCGAACCAGAAGGGGGCGGGCTGGGCGCAGGTCTACGCCTTCACCTTCGGCACGCGGCTCACTAACATCACGCGGCATCTGCGCCAGCGCGACGTGGATGCGGCCCTCGCCGCCACCGGGGCAGAGGCGCTGGATTGGGAGGGGGGCACCCGGATCGGCGCCTGCCTGCACGCCTTCAACCGCGACTGGTCACGGCGCGTGCTGGGGCAGGGCGCCGTGGTACTGCTGATCACCGATGGCCTCGATCGCGACGCGCCCGAGCTGCTTGAGCGGGAGGCCGACCGCCTGCGCCTGTCGAGCCGCAAGCTCATCTGGCTGAACCCGCTGCTGCGCTTCGACGGTTTCGCGCCGAAGGCCCGGGGCGTGCAGGCCCTGCTTCCGAATGTGGACAGTTTTCGCGCGGCCCATTCGATCGCATCCCTCGAGGATCTCTCGGCCGCGCTGACGCGGGCGGAAGATCAGGGGCTCAGGGCCCGGATGCTCGGCCGCATGGCGCCCGGCGGGCCGTGACGGCCGCGGGCGCCGGTCGGAGTGTCAGCTACCCTGCCGGGTGACCTGACGGGTCTGGATGACGATTGCGATTTCTTCCATCGTCATGTCATCGAGCTGTTCGGCGGTCAGGCCGGTCAGCCCCTGCAGGTGGTGATTGCCGGTGCCTTGCGCGGCCACCGGCCCGACTGCCGCGGCAAGGGCCGCTGCGAGCGCGAGTGCTTTGATCGGGGTACGCATCTTCTTTTTCCTTTCCTCGGGGCAGTGCGGGATAGCGCCGCCCGTCGATGATCAAGATTTGGTAGAGACCAGCGGTCTCTTAAACGCCGCTTCGGGCAATGAACCTGCGCCGAAGCGGAAACAATCAGAACTGCGCCCGTCGTGCCTCTATTACGTCGGCGATCTCGTCGAAGCTCATCTGCTCGATTGTCGCAGTGTCGAGCCCGGTGATCCCGCCGAGCGCATGGTTCACGGTCACGGGCGCGTCATCCTGCTGTGCAGTGGCGGCAAGGGCTGCGGTAAGGGCCGCGGCGAGGGCGATTGCGGTAATGGCCTTGGTCATCTCTTCGATCCTTTCGTGGTCCGGTTCTGGCGGGTCCGGGTCGGGTCAGTCCTAGATGGGCTCTGCCGAACGGTGCTTAAGGGACGAGACGTTCACCGTAGGAGTTTCGCACAGGAAACAATCACGATGGTCTCACAACTCGGGCGGGTAATCCGTGATGAGGCGCACGCTCGGCGGCAGATCCGTTCGGGACTGCGTGAGCGCGGCGCCGTGGAGGGTGCCCGACGGTGCTTCCAGCATCGAGGGACGGCGCCCGTCGGCGAGGCCGGCGGCCGCCGCTGCAATGATGAAGGCTGCGAGTGCGGTCTTCATGGTTCTGCTCCTCTTTCCCGATCCGCGATGCCGATCCGGCTCCGTCTGCGATGGGTCAGAAATGGCATCTTGCGGTGCGCGTGAGCAGAGGGCGATTTCGCCAGTCCGTGTTGCGTCGGATGCAACGCGTGGGCGCAGGGTACGGACCCATCAGCCGCCGGGGGTGTCCCGGACGAAGTCGTTGCCGCGCTGGGCCGTCGCTTCGAAGCGCATCGCGTCCACCCGCCAGCCGTCCTCGGTCCGGACGAAGCCATGCTCGTAGGTGCCCCAGACCTCCCACAGGGGATCGCCGCCGTTCTCCGCCGCGGCGCCGCTCTCCATCCGGTTCCACGCATAGCCATGACTATGGAGAATGGCGGCATCGGGCCCGTCGAAGATGACGCGATGATTGCCGCGCAGGTGAAAGCTCGTCTTCTCCGCCGTCAGGTTGCCCGACCACCCGTCGATCAGGCCATCGGCGGGGATGGTCGCGGGCTCCCCGCCGGTCAGCGACGTGAAGTCGACGTCGATCGTCTCGGTGAAGAAGGAGCGCGCGAGCGGCCAGCTCTTCGCATCCACCGCCGCGTCGATGGCGTCGGAAATGCGGATCATCTCGGCCACGTCGACGACGGTCTCGGCCGTGATCGGGTCGCCGGACTGGGCGGCGACGGGCGTTGCGAAGAGGAGGGCGGCAACGGTTGCAAGATGCTTCATCGGGGATCTCCTTCGATGCGGAACGTCTCTTTCCGGGATGTACCGCGCCGCGCCTCCGCGGCCAGCGAAACCCCTGCACCTTCGCCCAAATTGCCACGGCCCCGAAAAGCCGTCACACTTGCCCAAAATGCAGTTTGGGAGGCTGCCGCATGTACGTCGCGGACACTGATCGCATTCCCGAGATCGCGCTCGACTGGTTGGGCGCCGGCCGCCGCGTGGCACTCGCCACCGTGGTCGAGACCTGGGGATCCGCCCCGCGGCCCGTCGGCTCCCAACTCGTGATCTCGGACGAGGCGCGGATGATGGGCTCCGTCTCCGGCGGTTGCGTCGAGGGCGCCGTCGTCGAGGAGGCGATGGCCGCGCTGGAGGACGGGACACCGCGGCTCCTCACCTTCGGCGTCAGCGATGACGAAGCCTTCGCCGTCGGCCTCGCCTGCGGCGGCACGATCCGCGTGCTGGTGGAGCCGGTGGGCGGCGAGGACGGGATCGACACCGGACTGCTCGAAGCGCTCGCCGGCGCCCGCGCCGCCGCACGGCCGACGACCTACGTGGTCGGGCTTGCCGACTGGTCGCGGCTTCTGATGGACGGGTCCGCCGGCACCCCGCTGGGCGAGGCGGTGCGCGCCGCGCTCGCGGCCGACCGGTCGGGCATCGTCGAGCTCGACGACGAGGAGTGGTTCGTCGGCGTCCACAACCCGCCCCTGCGCATGGTCATCGTCGGCGGCGTGCACATCGCACAGCCGCTCTCGGTCATGGCCCGGCTCGCCGGTTACGACGTGGTGATCGTCGATCCGCGCGCCGCCTTCGCGTCGGAGGACCGTTTCCCGGGTCTGCGCCTCGTCCACGACTGGCCTGACGCGGCGCTGGAGGCCGAGGGCATCGACACCCGCACCGCGGTCGTCACCCTGACCCACGACCCGAAGCTCGACGATCCGGCGATCCAGGCGACGCTCGCCTCGCCCGCCTTCTATCTCGGCTGCCTCGGCTCCAGGCGCACCCACGGAAAGCGCGTCGCGCGGCTGGAGGAGGCGGGGCTCACCGCCGACCGGATCGCCCGCATCCACGCCCCGATCGGTGCCGATATCGGAGCGAAGAGCCCGGCGGAGATCGCGGTGTCCATCATGGCTCAGATCACCGAGCGGCTGCGTCGGGTCGAGACCCGGCCGGGCCCGTCATGACCTTCGGAGAGATCCCGCTGGATGCGGCAGAGGGCGCAATCCTCGCCCACTCCATCGCGCTGCCCGCGGGCGGCCGTTTGCGCAAGGGGCGGCGGCTGAGTGCGGCGGATGTCGGGACGCTGCGCGCCGCCGGGCTGGAGCATGTCACCGCAGCACAACTCGATCCTGACGACCTCGACGAGGATGCCGCCGCCGCCGCGCTCGCCGCCGATCTGGGCGGCGAGGGGATCAGCGTCACCGCCCCCTTCACCGGCCGCGTGAACCTCCATGCGGAGGGGGCGGGCCTTGTCCGCGTAGATGCCGCCGGCGTCGCCGCCTTCAACGCCGTGGACGAGGCGATCACGCTGGCCACGCTGCCCGACTACGCCCGGGTCGAGCCGCGAACCATGCTCGCCACCGTCAAGATCATTCCCTACGGTGCGCCCGGGCCGGCAGTGGAGCGCGCCCGCGCCGCACGACCGCTACTGGAGCTCCACCCCTTCCGCCCGCTCCGCGTCGATCTCCTGCTGACGGAGACGCCGGGGCTGAAGCCGAGCCTCCTGAAGAAGGGGGTCGAGGCGATCTCCCAACGGCTCGACCGCCTCGGTCTCCGCCACGGCGCGCAGGAGGTCGTGCCCCACCGGACGGCGCCGCTGGCCGACGCCGTTGCGGCCTCCGACGGCGACCTCGTCCTGATCCTCGGCGCCTCCGCCACCTCCGACCGGGCCGACGTCGCGCCCGCCGCCGTCGTCGCGGCGGGCGGCGAGATCGAGCGCTTCGGCATGCCCGTCGATCCCGGCAACCTCCTCTTCATCGGCACGCTGGGCGGGCGGTCCGTGGTCGGCCTGCCGGGCTGCGTCCGCTCGCCCGCGCTGAACGGCGCCGACTGGGTGCTGGAGCGCCTCGCCGCAGGTCTGCCAGTCACCTCGGACGACATCACCGCCATGGGCGTCGGCGGCCTGCTCAAAGAGATCCCCACGCGCCCGCAGCCCCGCAGTCTTCAGCGCCCGGACCGGCCCCAGCGCCCGCGGATCGAGGCGCTGCTGCTGGCCGCCGGCGCCTCCCGCCGCATGGGCGGCCGCGACAAGCTGATGGAACCGGTGGGCGGCGTCCCCCTGTTGCGGCACGTCGCGGACACCCTGCGTCGCAGCCGCGTCGACGCCGTGCGCGTGGCGCTGCCCCCCGACCGACCCGCCCGCCGCGCGGCGCTCGACGGCACAGGCGCGAACCTCGTGACGGTCCAGGATGCGCGCGACGGGATGGCCGCGAGCCTGCGCGGCGCGCTGGCCGCCATATCATCGGAGACGGACGCCGTGCTGGTCGTCCTCGCCGACATGCCCGAGATCGCCGCCTCCGACATAGATGCGATCCTCGCCGCCTACGATGCGGAGGAGGGGCGGGAGATCGTGCGCGCGACCACCGCCGACGGGCGACCCGGCCACCCGATCCTCTTCGGCCGCCGCTTCTTCGAGAGCCTCGCCCGGCTGGAGGGCGATGTCGGCGCGCGCGAGGTGCTGCGCGAGGCCGCCGACTTCGTGGTGGAGGTCCCCACGCACGGTAACGCGGCGGTCGTCGACCTCGACACGCCCGAGGCCTGGTCGCGGTGGCGCGCGACGCGGGAGGCGAGCTAGCTGAGGTCCCGGGCGAACGTGGCCCGCGATGTGCGAGCCATGCCGAAACCCTGCCCGAGCCCGTCGCACCGACCGGCACCGATCCTTCAGCCACCACACCCGCTCGAAGCAGTTGCGCGCCCTGTCCCACGGGGCGGAGGTATGCCGCGAAGTACCCAACGGGAGCATGGCCAAAGTTCGGCACCCGGCCGGAGAGTGACGGAATATCGGCGCCTCTACCGCGATCCGCCATGAATGCCTGAACGGGCCTTTCACTGCGACCAGCCCCTCCACGCGGTCTGATATCTCCGGTGTCTCCCCTCGATACCTTGTGGACGCGCTACGGTATCAGGCGGTTCGCGTCGCGTCGGCGTCCGCCGGCCATGCGGGTGGTCCATTCCCGGCGAGGCCACCTCTCTCTTTGACCTCGTGCCAAACGCCATGTCGTCGGGCGAGCTGTATCCGTCGAGATCTTCCACCTGACACCGGACCGGCCGGGCAGCGTCCCACCACTGCCCACTCGGCACCGCGGGCCATGGCCGGGGATGCGGGCGAAACCAGACATCCGCGCACCCCCGTCGGTACTCCGGCTCCGGCACGCTGATGACCCCTGAAGTTCCCCGATGGTGCCTTTGCTACTGCCCGTGCAAAAGCGGTGACCCCTTGCACAACACGCATCGCTTTCGCCGCAATGCTCCCCGCCGCGCCCGCTCTCTCTCAATGGGCGGCAACGGCCTTCCCCAGACAGCGGCAACCGCCATCGAGGACGCCGCTATGGCACCTCCAGCCGCAGCACCGATCCGTCGCCGCTGGCGAGCTGGATCGAATCTCGGGCGATGGCCAGCACCCGCCAGCCATCGACATCCGTTCCGCGGCGGACGCGGATGACGTCGCCGGTCGGCAGGCGCACCAGCGCGCGGCGATCCTGCTGCGTTCCGAAGACGCCCAGCAGCGTCATCCGGTCGAGCGGGAGTCCGTCCTCGACCATGGCGCCGCGACCGACGGGCCCCGGCGTCGTCGTACCGTCGTTCGAGGCCTGCTGTGCCGCGATCTCCGCCGCGCGCCGGGCCGTCAGCGCGGCCTGCCCGCCGCCGGGCGGGCGGGGCCGGGGCACGACTACGACTTCCTCCTCCTCCGGCGCCTCCGCCGTGTCCTCGTCGGAGGAAGGCGCAGAACCGGTCGCCGTGGCGGGCGTGGGTCGTCCATCCGGCCGCTCGGCCTCCGCCGTGGCCGTCGTGATGTCTGGAGTCCCGATACCCGGAACCGCGGCATAGGTCGCGTCGGGCTCCGGCCCCAGAAGCGCCGGCAGCTCCGCGGCCGACGGCCCCGGTTCCGTCTCGGTCGGCCCCTCGATGCGCGCGACGGGGCGGATCGATCCGTCGGGCCGGATGCGGGCGAAGGGCACCTGCCCGCCGCGGAGCGACGAAATCACCAGCGGCCGCGGCCGCGGGGGTTCGGAGACCTCCGGCGCCTGCGACACCTGCTGTGCCTGCGTCACCTCCTGCGCCGTCGCAGTGGCGGCCGATGCGAGCGCGAGCGCGAGGGCGCCCACGAGATGCCCTGCCTTTCGCACCCGTCTGTCTCCTTCCCGTCTCGTCTGGAGCGTAGTACGGCCGCGCCGCGGGACCATAGATCGCTTTGTGATCGCGTCCGCAAGGCGTAGCCTTCGCGCGCAACGCCTTATTCGATCCAGGAGTTTTCCGATGTTCCGCCGCCTGTCCCTCATTCTCACCGCCTTGCTGGTTCCACTGGCCCCCGCCGCCATCGCGCAGGAGGAGCCGTCGCCCCGCATCGTGAGCGTCGAAGGTTACGGCGAGGTATTCGCGGTACCCGACATGGCGAGCGTGCGCATCGGTGTGTCGACGCGGGCCGACACCGCCGCCGCCGCCCTGCGCGAGAACAACGAGGCGATGCAACAGCTCTTCGAGGTGCTCGATGCCGCCGGCATCACCGGTGCCGACCGGCAGACGGCGGGCCTCAGCCTCTTCGAGGTCCGCGGTCGGCGGGACGAGGAGAACGGTGAATATCCCATCATCGGCTACGACGCGAACAACACGCTGGTGGTGCGCGTGACCAAGCTCTCCCAACTCGGCACGGTGCTCGACGACCTGACCCAGGCCGGGGCCAACAACATCCAGGGCATCAATTTCGGCGTGCTGGAGACCGACGCGTTGGAGGAGGAGGCCCGCCGCCTCGCCGTGCAAGACGCGGTCGCGCGCGCGACGCTCTACGTGGAGACCGCAGGCGCCGCGCTCGGCCCGGTGCAGGGCATCTCCGAACGCGGCAGCGCCCGCCCGCAGCCGATGCCGATGGTGGCGATGGAACGGGCCATGGTTGCCGACGCGGTGCCCGTCGCCGAGGGTGAGGTCGGGATCACCGCCCGCGTCGGCGTCACGTTCCTCATCGAATAGCCCCGATCGAACGGACCCCGCGCCGAAGGCGCGCCCGGCCCAACGGGAGGGATCGGGCAGGCCACAGGCCCGCCCGGTCGCGACGGGCGGGAGCGTCCCCCGCCGGCAAACCGGCTCAGGCCGCCTGGTCCTGCGCCAGCGCGGCGGTCAGTGCCTGGTCGAGATCGGCGATCAGGTCGTCCGCGTTCTCCAGCCCGATCGACACCCGCACCATGTCCGGGCTCGCCCCCGCGGCCTCCTGCTGCTCCGGCGTGAGCTGCCGGTGCGTGGTGGAGGCGGAGTGGATGATGAGGCTGCGCGTGTCGCCCAGGTTCGCCACATGGCTGAAGATGTTGACGTTGTCGACCAGCCGCCGGCACGCCTCGTACCCGCCTTTCACCTTGAACGTGAACAGCCCCGAGGCCCCCTTGGGGCAGAGCTTGCGCGCCCGCCGGTAGACCGGGGAGGACTTGAGCCCCGCATAGCTCACGCTCTCGATCCGGTCGTCGGCCTCCAGCCACTCCGCGATCTTCTTCGCGTTCTCGCAATGACGCTCCATGCGCAGGGAGAGGGTCTCGACCCCCAGAAGCGTGATGAAGGCGTTCTGCGGGCTCTGACACGGGCCCACGTCGCGCAGGCCGACCGCATGGCCGTGCAGTGTGTAGGCGAGCGGGCCGAAGGTCTCGTGGAACTTCAGACCATGGTAAGCTGGCTCCGGCTCGCTCAGGCTCGGGAACTTGTCCGAGCCCGACCAGTCGAAGGTGCCGCTGTCGACCACCACGCCGCCCATCGCGGTGCCGTTGCCCGACAGGTACTTGGTGGTCGAATGCACCACGATATGCGCCCCGTGTTCGATGGGCCGGCACAGATACGGGGTCGCCGTCGTGTTATCCACGATCAGCGGCACGCCCTTGCGCTCGGCGATCTTGGCGATGGCGGGCAGGTCGGTGACATAGCCGCCGGGGTTCGCGATCGACTCGCAGAAGATCGCCTTCGTCCTCTTGGTGCAGGCCTTGCTGACCGCGCCCTTGTCGTCGAAATCGACGAACTTCGCCTCCCACCCGAAGCGCTTGATGGTCTGGGAGAACTGCGTGACCGTCCCGCCGTAGAGCCGGGTGGACACCACGATGTTGTCGCCCGGCCCCATCAGCGGCAACAGCGCAAGGATCTGCGCGGCGTGCCCCGAGGAGCAGGCCGTGGCGCCCACACCCCCCTCCAGCGTCGCGATACGCTCCTGCAGCACGGCGACGGTCGGGTTGGTAAGGCGGGAATAGATGAAGCCCACCTCCTGAAGGTTGAAGAGCGCCGCCGCATGGTCCGCATCGCGGAACACGTAGGCGGTGTTCTGGTAGATCGGCGTCTGGCGCGCGCCCGTCGCGGGATCGGGCTTTGCACCCGCATGGATCTGCAGCGTCTCGAACGCGTAGGTCGGCTGGTCGGTCATGGGTCGTCCTCCTTGTCGGTTTGCACCGGAACTTAAGGATCGCAGGCGGCGAGCGCACGGATTTTTGAAGGCCGGCCGCCACGCCCTTGCGCTGGCGCAGGGCCGCGGCGGCGGATCGGTGGTACCATCGCGCGGCGCGTCCCGCGGGAAGCGCATGTGTTTTCGTGCCCGAGGTCCTGCCGATGTCCCGTCTTCCGATCCTTCGTCCCAACCGCCGCACGGCACTCGCCCTGACCGCCGGCGGGGCCGCGCTGGCAGCCCTTCCCGCCGTCGTCCGCCCCGCCGCCGCGCAGGCCGCGAGCCCCGGCGCCCTGATGGTCGAGCGCGCGCGGCGCGTCCTCGGCCTCCTGAACGAGGAGCAGGTGGAGACGGTCCGATACGGCTTCGACAGCGCCACCCGCCGCGCATGGGACTACATGATCGGCTCCGCGATCCCCACCGGCCTGCCGCTGGAACGGATGAGCGCCGAGCAGAAGGACGCGGCGATGGACCTGCTCGCCACCGCGCTCAGCCCCGCGGGCCTCGTGATGGCGGAACGCATCATGCTCCAGCAGGACATCCTGCGCGACGAGTGGGGCAAGGGCTCGCCCAGCCGCAACAGCGAGCGCTTCTCGCTCACCGTCTACGGCGAACCGGGCGACGGTCCGTGGGGCTGGCGGTGGGAGGGGCATCACCTGACCCTCAGCCTGACGCTGATCGGCGACCGCGTCGTGTCGGTCACGCCCAGCGCCTTCGCCTCCGAACCCAACACGGTGCCCTCCGGTCCCCATGCCGGCCTCGTCGTGCTGGAGGAGGAGGAGACGCTCGGCCGCCGGCTCTTCACCGACCTTGCGCAGCCGAACCGCGAGCGCACGCTGCTGCGCGAGGCGTCCTTCGGAAACGTGCTCACGACCGCGGGCAACGAACGGCGCTTCGGCTCCGAACGGACGGGCGTGCCCCTCGCCGACCTTCCGCAGGCGCAGGCCGACCTCGCCGTGCGGCTGATCGAGGTCTACGCCGTCGATCCCCTCGCCGCTCCGCTGGCAGGCGGGCAGGCCGCCCGCATCCGGGAGGGTGACTTGATGGCTGCCCGTTTCGGCTGGGCGGGCGCCGATCTCGACGGACCGTCGATCTACTACCGCCTGCACGGCGACACGTTCCTGATCGAGTTCGCCACGGTCCGGAACCAGCCGCAGCACCTGCACACGATCCGCCACGACGTGGAGCGCAACCTGGGCGATCACGCGGTGTAGCGCGGCGCGCTTTTGTACCCGCCGGGACTGGAACGGATCCGAGCCCGCACCAGTTTGCACGGCACGGTTCGATCAATTCGGTTGTGTTTCGATGGCGTTACCCCCGACCGACATCCCGGTGCGCGAGAACGGGACGCTCGTCGCGCTGATCGTGGTGCTGAACGCGATCCAGTTCGCCGTCGTCCCGCTCCTGCTCGCGCAGTCGCCCTGGTGGGCGCTCCTGCTCGTGCCGGTCGTGCTCTCCACCACGCCGACCTGGGCGCTGATCCACGAGGGTATCCACAACAACCTGCATCCCGACCGGCGCGTGAACGAGCGTCGGTCGCGGCTGGTGTGCATCCTCTTCGGATCGCCCTTCCAGCTCCTGCGGCTCGGCCACCTGATGCATCACCGCTTCAACCGCAGCGAGCTCAATCGCCCCGAGGTGGAGCCCACGGACGGGCTCCTCGCGCGGCTGCGCTACTACGCGCTGCTGCTCGGCGGCCTCTGGATCGGGGAACTGGTGGCGAGCGTGCTCGCCGTGCTGCCCGACCGCTTCTACCGCCAGATCATCATCCTGGGCTTCGGGGACGAGACCCCGGACGGCAAGTCGATGTGGGCCGCCGCCAGGCGCCAGTTGCTTGAGGAGCCGGGCCGCACGCGGATGCGCATCGACGGCGCGATCATCACGGCGCTCTTCACCCTCGCCTTCCTCGCCTACGGACCGCACTGGTGGGTGCTGGCGCTCGCGCTCTACGGCCGGGCGCTGCTGGTGAGCTTCTTCGACAATGCCTACCACTACGCCAATCCGCTCGACGAGCCGATGGCGGGCCACAACCTCGCCCTGCCGCGCTGGGCCGAGCGCTGGTTCCTCAACTACAACTACCACGCCGTCCACCACGCCCGCCCGCAGGTGCCGTGGTCCGGCCTGCGCGACACCTTCGGTGCCGAGGGTCATCGCTATGGCGGAGGGTTCGCGCGCGCCGCCCTGCGCCAGCTCCGCGGCCCCATCGAGGAGCAGGCCCTGGCCGAGCCCACGCGCCCCGACCTGCCGCTGTCTAGCCACCTGCCGCGCTAGCTCCCGAGCTTCGAGGAGATGATGCCGGTGGCAAAGCCGCCCCAGCGCAGCTCGCCGAACAGGCGCTGGTATTCGATCTTCGGGCACCGATCCATGACCACGTCGATGCCCCGCGCCTCCGCCCGCGCGGCCGCGGCCTCGTCCACCACGCCGATCTGCATCCAGATCGTCCCGAGTTCCGGGCCGAGGGTGGCGAGCGCCTCGTCCACCACCGCGCCCGCCTGATCGGACCGGCGGAAGATGTCGACCATGTCCACAGGCCCCGGCAGGTCGGCGAGGCTGGCGACGATGGTCTGCCCGAAGCCCGCCTGCCCCGCATAGGCGGGGTTCACGCCGAAGACCTCGAAGCCCTTCAGCGCCAGGTAGCGGGCCACGAAATGGGAGGGCCGCGTCGGATTGAGCGAGACGCCGACGCAGGCAATCCGCCGGGTCCGCTCCAGAATCGCACGCAGCTGGGTATCGGATCGGGTCATGCGCGCAGCATACTCCCGGGACACCGGAAAAAAAGCGCCCGGGTCTCAGCCCGGGCGTGAAGTCAGAACGAGGGACAGTAGTGGAGACAAATCGGGGCCGTTCACACCCCACCTCCACGGAGCAACATAGCACAGTCGCAACCGTTTTTTTACTCTCTCATGGAGAGGTGACCTTTTTGTTAACACCTTGTTTTCAAGGGATGGCTGAGCTTCGCTGCGTAAGTGTGCGCGGATGAAAACAGTTTTCCGTCCGCGCCGTAAGCACTCAACCCCCAGATGATTCTCTATCCGATCAAAGTCGGATAACGGGCGTCCGCCGCTTCGATGAAGCCCGCGATATCCTGCTCCCACCGGCGCTGAATCTCGTCGTTATAGTTGAGGTAGAGCTTGTCATCGACCACCCGCCAGTTGTCCGGGTCGATCGGCGCGAAATTGCCCTGCGCCATGGCCCAGGCGCACCAGCCGCCATATTGCGGCGCCCACTGCTCGGGGGCCGCGTCGAACCGCTCCTTGTTGGCGGCACTCGCAAAGCGCCAGGTCGCCCCGGCCCAGTCGGAGGTGTAGGAGCGGCTGCCCTTCACCGGGGCGGCTTCCGTGAAATAGGCGACAGGGTCGTAGCCGCGGATTGCGCCACCCAGCAGCGTGGAGAACACGCGCTCGTTCGCCGCACGGGCGGGCAGGGCGGCAAGCGCGGTCGCTCCGGCGGCGAGGGCGAAGGTCTGGCGGCGGGTCATCAGCGTCATCGTGTTGCTCCAGGCAAATTCGGTTTCTGGAGCCAGAGATGATGCAAGGGACGGGTGGGCGCGACCCCCTCTCCCGCGCCTGTGATCTGGGTTCAGCCGTCGTGATGACGGCGCGCGGCATAGAGCGACACCGCCGCTGCGTTCGACACGTTTAGCGAGCCGAACGCGCCCGCGAACGGGATGCGCACCAGCCGGTGACAGGTCTGGCGCGTCAGCTCCCGCAGGCCTGGCCCCTCCGCCCCCAGCGCGAGGCCCAGCGGCACCTTGGGCAGCTCGCCGAGCGTGCCGTCCAGCGTATGCTCCGCCCCCCCGTCGAGCCCGGCGAGGAAGTAGCCCATCTCCTTGAGCGCATTCATCGCGTTCGCGAGGTTGGGGACCCGCAGGTAGGGCTGCCGCTCCAGCGCGCCTGATGCGGTCTTGGCGAGCGCCCCGGTCTCCGGCGCGCTGTGGCGATGGGGTGCGATGACGGCCCGCGCGCCGAACACCTCGGCCGAGCGCAGGACCGCGCCCACATTGTGCGGATCCGTCACCCGGTCGAGCAGCACGATCAGCGGCGCGGCATCGCCCGGTGCGCAGAGCTCGCTGACCGAGCCCCAGTCGAGCGGCCGCACCTCCATCGCCGCGCCCTGGTGCACCGATTGCGGATCGAGCGGGGCGGGGAACCGGCGCGGATCGGCGATCTCGGGCTCCGGCCCCTCGGCCAGCGCCTCGCCCAGCCGGTCGGCCGCGTTCTTGGTCACGATCAGGCGCAGCTTTTCCCGCCGGGGATTGAGCAGCGCGTCGCGCACGGCGTGCAGGCCGAAGAGCCACACCGTCTCGGGCTGGCCCGCGCGGCTCTTCTCCTTTTCCACCACCCAGGCGGGCTTTTTCTGCGGCTTGCGGCCCATGGCGGCACTCCTCCGATCGGTTGCGCCTTCTCTAGGGCCGCGCGCGGGGGCCGTAAAGCCGCCGCCCATTTTGCGTGTTGACGCGCCCCGGAGCCGGGAGTATCCCCCGCCCCTGTCACCATTGAGATGCGTGCATCGGGGGGGTGGCAGAGCGGTCAAATGCAACGGACTGTAACTCCGTCGGGGAAACCCTACACAGGTTCGAATCCTGTCCCCCCCACCACGCCCCTTCCGGCAGGACAGCGGCCGACCTCCGGGCGGCACGATGGAACGGAAGCCGGTTCCCAAGGATGACGGGAGCCGTCTTGATCCGGCACTTTTCCCGTCATGTTCACAATCCCGTCGCGACGGATGTCCAGGCCCGCCACCGTATCAGGATGGAAGGACGACGGGGCATGGACGGCGCGCTCTAATCAGTTCTGACGAGTGCGACGCGGCTGGCTCGTCATTGTTGCGTGAATAAGAGACCCAAGGTCACGGAACTTCACGAATCGACCTTGTTTTCGTGATCCCGGACCCCGACATGTCGCGGCAACAAAAGTGAACGAAGGAGCGGGCCATGGCTTACCACCTCTACTGGATCAGCGGCTCCCCCCCGTCCTGGCGCGTGATGCTGGGCCTGAACCTCAAGAAGCTCCGCTTCACAGAGACCCGTTTCCTGACCGAGGACGAGGAGCACAAGGGACAGCCCTACCTCATGCTGAACCCGCGCGGCGAAGTGCCCACGCTCGTCACCCCCGACGGTCCGGTCCGCGAATCGCTCGCCATCCTCGCCTATCTCGACCGGGTGAAGCCCGACCCGCCGCTTTTCGGCCGCACCGCGACCGAGGCCGGCGTGATCTGGTCCTGGATCATGGATTACGAACATCACCTTCGTCCCGCGATGACCGTGATGACCGGCATCGCCTTCGGCTTCCGCGAGGAGACGCACGAGGGCGAGCTCGAAGCCTCGATCCGGCAGGGCTGCGAGGAGATGCAGACGATCCTGCGGCGGCTCAAGCTCATGCCGTGGCTCGGCGGCAACCAGGTCTCCGCCGCCGACATCGCCTTCTATCCCGGCGTCCAGTGGATGCGCCGCGCCCTGCGGCGGCTGCCCGACGGCCCGCTGCACGACGTGATGGAGGACGCGGCCCTGCTGCGGTGGGAGAAAAAGATCGAGAAGCTGCCGAAGTTCACCGACACCTGGCCGCCGCACTGGCGCGAGGCGGATGCGCAGGCCGCCGAGTAGTCAGCTGGCGAAGATGCCGGAGGTGTCGGCATAGCCTTTCACCTCGATCGGGTTGCCGGACGGGTCGCGGAAGAACATCGTCCACTGCTCGCCCGGCTCCCCCTCGAACCGGACCTGCGGCGGGATCACCCATTCGGTGCCCGCCGCCTCCAGGCGATCGCGCAGGCTGCGCCAGTCGTCGAGGCCCAGCACGACGCCGAGATGCGGCATCGGCACCATATGCGCGCCGACCTTCCCGGTATCGGCGGTCGCGAAGGGTTCGCCCCGGTGCAGGCTGATCTGGTGGCCGAAGAAGTCGAAATCGACCCATGTCTCCGTCGAGCGCCCTTCGGCACAGCCGAGCACGCCGCCGTAAAAGGCGCGCGCCGCGTCGAGGTCGGTGACGTGGTAGGCGAGGTGGAAGACCGAGTTCATGTCCGCTCCCTTGCGGCGGGGACATGTTACAGGATTCCGTCCTCGCCTTCTTTTCTGTAACAGATATTCTCGCCTGGCCGGTCTCGCCGAAGGCGAACGCGGCCCGGCGAAACCGCGTCTCAGGCGCTGCCCCCGACCGTCAGCCCGCCGATCATCAGAGTGGGCTGCCCGACACCGACCGGAACCCACTGCCCGGCCTTCCCGCAATTGCCCATGCCGGGGTCGAGCGACATGTCGTTGCCGATCGCCCGGATCTGGCGCAGGGCCGTCGCGCCGTCGCCGATCAGGGTGGCGCCTTTCACCGGAGCACCGACGACGCCGTCCTTCACCCGGTAGGCCTCGGTGCAGGAGAAGACGAACTTGCCGTTCGTGATGTCCACCTGCCCGCCGCCGAAGCCGACGGCGTAGATCCCGTCCTTGAGGTCCGCGAGGATGTCGGCGGGCGTCGCATCGCCGCCCAGCATGTAGGTGTTGGTCATGCGCGGCATCGGCGCGTGCTCGAAGCCCTGGCGGCGGCCGTTGCCGGTGGGCTCCACGTCCATCAGGCGTGCGTTCTGGCGGTCCTGCATGTAGCCGACGAGCTTGCCGTCCTCGATCAGCACGTTGCGGCGCGAGGGCGTGCCCTCGTCATCGAAGGTGATGGAGCCGCGCCGGTCCGGGATCGTGCCGTCGTCGATAACCGTCACGCCCTTCGCGGCGACCTCCTGACCCATCAGCCCGGCGAAGGCGGAGGTGCCCTTGCGGTTGAAGTCGCCCTCCAGCCCGTGGCCCACGGCCTCGTGCAGCAGGATGCCGGGCCAGCCGGGGCCGAGGACGATGTCCATCACGCCCGCCGGGGCCGGTTCCGCGTCGAGATTGACCGCGGCGATCCTGAGCGCTTCGTCCGCCACGCCCTTCCAGTGATCGCCGTCGAGCAGGCCCGCGAGCCCGTGGCGCCCGCCGCCGCCCGCACTGCCGCTCTCGCGCCGCCCGTCCCGCTCCACGATGACGGAAATGTAGAGGCGCGCCATCGGTCGCGCATCGGCGTAGCTCTCGCCGGAGGGGCGCAGGATCTCGACCTCCTGATAGCTCGCCGCCATCGAGGCCGTGACCTGCACCACGCGGGCATCCTTGCCGCGCAGGTAGTCGTCGATCGCCTTGAGCACGTCGATCTTCACCGGGAACTCCGCATCCGCGGTCGGGTCGATGTCGCCGTAGAGGTGCCGGTTGGTGCGCACAGGGTCCGCCGCCGGCGTCCGCCCGCCCTCGCGCACGGCGAGGCGCACCGTTTCCGCCGCCCGCTTCAGCGCCGCCTCGTCGAGCGTGGTGGCATGGGCGTAGCCCGCCATCTCGCCGTTCACCGCGCGCAGCCCGAACCCTTCGGAAGCTGTGTAGTTCGCGGTCTTGACCCGCCCGTCGTCGAGCACCAGCGCCTCGGTCCGCCGCCGCTCCAGGAAGAGCTCGCCGTCCTCCGCCCCCGCGAGCGCATCGCGCAAAATGCCGAGGGTGGCGTCGCGGTCGAGGTCGGCCTCGAACGGGCGGAAGCGGGATACGGGCGAATCGAGCATGGGCGGGGTTCTCCTCAAACGGTGCTCACCGACATATAGGATGCGAACCCCCCGGCTGCCGCAGCGAAATTCCGCGGTATGCGACGGAATGCGACAGCGTCCTGTCTTGTTCTGGCAGCGGGCTTGTGATTTGTACGCGCCAAACCCTGCCATCCCCCTTGGACACCTCGCGTTGCAAGGCGACGTCCGGCAGGATGGAACGAACCTGACGATCCGGGAATGCGACCATGCCCTTTGCCAAGACCCTGAGTGCCCTCGGTGCCCTGATGATGACCGGCGGTGCCGCCTTCGCGCAGGAGGAGGTGCTGAGCCCGCTTCCCACCATCGGCCGTCCGGTGCCCGGCGGCACCGGCTTCCAGCCTGCCGTGACCGAGCTGGCGCAGGACATCCACTGGCTGGACACCTTCCTGCTGGTGATCATCACGGTCATCGTGCTGTTCGTCACCGCGCTGCTGGCGATCGTGGTCTTCCGTTACAACGAGAAGAAGAACCCCGATGCGGCGCGCTTCACCCACAACACCAAGATCGAGATCGCTTGGACCATCGTGCCCGTGCTGATCCTCGTGGTGATCGGTTCCTTCTCGCTGCCGGTGCTGTTCAAGCAGCTCGAGATCCCGGAAGCCGACGTGACGATCAAGGCGACCGGCTACCAGTGGTACTGGGGCCACGAGTATCCCGACCACGGCATCTATTTCGAGAGCTACATGCTCGCCGAGGAGGAGCTGGAGGAGTTCGGCTACGCGCCGGAGGACTACCTGCTCGCCACCGACACCGCCGTCGTGGTGCCGGTCGGCCAGGTCGTGAAACTGCAGACCACGGCCGCCGACGTGATCCATGCGTGGAAGATCCCGGCCTTCGGCGTGCACCTCGACGCGATCCCGGGCCGCCTGAACGAGACGTGGTTCCAGGTCGACGAGCCCGGCATCTACTTCGGCCAGTGCTCCGAGCTCTGCGGCATCTCGCACGCCTACATGCCGATCACCGTGAAGGCGGTGCCGGTCGAGGAGTACGAGGCCTGGCTGGAAGCCGCGACCGCGCGCTACGCCGATGGCGGCGCACCGACGACGCAGGTCGCCGCGGCCGAGTGATGGCGCGGCGCCTTCGGGCGCCTGCAAGACGAGTTGAAGTGACGAGAGCCTGATGACCGACCTGTCGATGGATGTGGCCCGCACCGGCGAAGCGCAGGTGAAGGACTATTTCGCGCTGATGAAACCGCGCGTGATGTCGCTCGTCGTGCTGACGGCGGCCGTCGCGATGTTCGCGGCACCCGCGCCGGTCCATCCCATCGTCGCCTTCGCCTGCATCCTGTGCATCGCCATCGGAGCCGGCGCGTCGGGTGCGCTGAACATGTGGTGGGATGCCGATATCGACGCGGTGATGAAGCGGACCTCCGCCCGGCCGCTGCCCGCGGGCAAGGTCGAGCCGGACGAGGCGCTGGCGATCGGCGTGGGCCTTTCGATCCTGTCGGTGGGGATGCTGGCGGTCTTCGGCAACCTGTTCTCGGCGGCGTTCCTCGCCTTCACCATCTTCTTCTACGCCGTCGTCTATTCGATGTGGCTGAAGCGCTCGACGCCGCAGAACATCGTGATCGGCGGTGCGGCGGGCGCCTTCCCCCCGATGATCGGCTGGGCGGTCGCAACCGGTGGCATCAGCCTCGAAGCGGTCCTGATGTTCGCTCTGATCTTCCTGTGGACGCCGCCGCATTTCTGGGCTCTGGCGATCTTCCGCAACGAGGACTACGTGCGCGCGGGCGTGCCGATGCTGCCGGTGGCCAAGGGCGATCGGGCGACGCGCAACCAGATCCTGCTCTACACGCTCGCCCTGTTCCCGGTCGCCATGGTGCTGGCCTTCACCCCGGTGGGCGGGCCGATCTATTTCCTCGTCGCACTCGCCTACAATGCCCGCTTCGTCTGGGGCGCGTGGGCGATCTGGCGGCGGGACGAGGCGACAGCGGCCTCCGACAAGTTCGCGGTCGAGCTGCGCGTCTTCCTCGAATCCATCGGCTATCTCTTCGCGCTCTTCATCGCGCTGGGGATTGAGGTCGCCCTGCGCGCCGCCGGCCTCGGCTGGTCGGCCTGGCCCGTGTTGTTCTGAGGGAGGCGCCCATGTCCATCGGCCAGCCCCAGCACGAGATCTACCGGCGCCGCCGGGGACGCAACATGGCGGTCCTCGCCATCCTGCTCGCGTTCGTCGCGCTGATCTTCGCCGTGACGATCGTCAAGATGTCGAGCGGGCAGAGCATGGAGGCGTTCGACCATGTCGTGCGCCCGTCGATCCTGCCGGAGACGGAGGCCGGGCAATGACCACGAAGCGCACCGCACTCTACGCCACCGGTCTCGTAGCGTTCATGGTGGGCATGAGCTTCGCAGCCGTGCCGCTCTACGACCTCTTCTGCCGTGTGACGGGCTACGGCGGCACGACCGCCGAGGGCAGCGGCTCGGACACCGTGCTCGACGAGACGATCAGCGTCCGCTTCGACGCCTCGAAGTCGCGGGAGATGGAGTGGGAGTTCCGCGCGCCGGAGGTCCGCACAGTCGAGATCCCGATCGGGCAGACCGGCCTCGTCTTCTACGAGGCGCACAATCCGACCGACCGGCCCATCGCGGGACAGGCGAGCTACAACGTGACGCCGTATTCCGCCGGCGGCTTCTTCACCAAGATCGACTGCTTCTGCTTCCAGGAGCAGGTCCTGATGCCGGGACAGACCATCCAGATGCCCGTGACCTTCTACGTGGATCCCGCGATCGTCGAGGATCGCGAAGCACGGTTTGTGCAGGAGGTTACCCTGTCCTATACGTTCTACGAAATCGATATGCCGGAGGGGGCCGACGCTGCCGCCCTCGACCCGGCCCGCGCCGAAGAGGGATAAGATGGCCCACGCGAAGAACCACGATTACCACGTCCTGCCGCCGAGCATCTGGCCATTTGTCGGTGGGATCTCCTGCTTCGTGATGCTGTTCGGCGCCGTGCTGTGGATGCAGGGCGTTACGCCGTTCGTGTTTGCCATCGGCTTCGTCGGCGTGCTCTTCGTGATGTGGAGCTGGTGGGCCGACGTCATCCGCGAGAGCCGCGCGGGCGACCATACCCCGGTCGTGCAGATCGGCCTGCGCTACGGGATGATCCTGTTCATCATCTCGGAGGTCTTCTTCTTCGTCGCGTGGTTCTGGAGCTTCTTCAAGCACGCGCTTTACCCCGCGACGGTCGAAACCGTGGGCGGCGTCTGGCCGCCGGTCGGCGTCGAGACCTTCGATCCCTGGCACCTGCCGCTGATCAACACGCTGATCCTGCTCCTGTCGGGCTGTGCCGCGACCTGGGCGCACCACGCGATCGTGCACGACAACGACCGCAAGGCGATGGCGCAGGGCATCCTCGCCGCCGTTCTGCTGGGCGCGATCTTCACCGTGTTCCAGGCCTACGAGTACAGCCATGCGGCCTTCGGGTTCTCCAATTCGATCTACGGTGCCAACTTCTTCATGGCGACCGGTTTCCATGGCGCGCATGTCCTGATCGGGACGCTGTTCCTGCTGGTCTGCCTCGTCCGGGCGCGGCAAGGCGATTTCACGGCGAACAAGCATGTCGGGTTCGAGGCGGCGGCCTGGTACTGGCATTTCGTCGATGTGGTCTGGCTGTTCCTGTTCGCGTCGATCTACATCTGGGGCGCCTGAACCACGCCCTGAGGGATGTTGGCGCCGCGCGGGTCCCTCGCGCGGCGCCTTTCGTTTCGGAGAGCCTTTGATGAGCCGTCTTGCCGCCCCGCTGATCCTCGGCCTCGCCGGCTGCGCGATCCTGGTCTCGCTGGGGATCTGGCAGGTGCAGCGGCTGGGATGGAAGCAGGACCTGATCGCCCGGACCGAGGCGATGATGGCGAGCGCGCCCGGCCCGCTGCCGGCGGAGCCGATTGAAGAGATCCACGAATACGCCCCCGTGACCGTGGCCGGGCGGATCGTGGAGGGGGAGCTTCATGCGCTCACGACCCGCCGCGGCTCCGGCCCCGGTTTCCGCGTCATCGCACCATTCGAGATGGAGGACGGCCGCCGGATCATGATCGACCGCGGCTACGTGCGGGAGGTGGAAAAGACCGCCGCGCGTCCGCTCGGCGAGGCGGAATTGATGGGCATCCTCCACTGGCCTGACGAGCGGACCTTCGACACCCCGGCCAACGACGTGGAGCGCAACTTCTGGTTCGCCCGCGACGTGGCCGAGATGGCGGAGGTGCTGGAGACGGAGCCGGTCCTCGTGGTCGTCGCCGAGCCCGCCTTCGATAGCGCGCCGGAGCCGCTGCCGATCACGGCCGCCTACCACAACCGGCATCTGGAATACGCGGTGACGTGGTTCGGCCTCGCCCTCGCCTGGGCGCTGATGACCGTGATCTGGATCCGCTCGCGCCGCACCGAAAGCGCAATCCGACCGGAATGACGCAAGGATCGGGCGAATTGCGCGCAGGGTCTACCGCCGGTCGGCGATGGATTTTGCCAGCACACACATGATCTCGAACATGATGTTGACGCCGAGCCAGGCAGTGCCGCCGGATGGGTCGAAGGGGGGCGAGACCTCGACCAGGTCCGCGCCGATGAGGTTGAGCCCCTCGAGCGCGCGGACGCATTGCTGTGCCTGGAAGCTGGTCGGACCGCCGACCTCCGGCGTGCCGGTGCCGGGCGCGTAGGCAGGGTCGATGAAATCGATGTCGAAGGAGCAGTAGGTCGGCGCGTCGCCCAGGATGTCGCGCGCCTCCTCCATAACGTCGGGGATGCCGCGCTCGAAGAACTCCTCGATCGTCACGATGCGCACGCCCTGCGCGCGTCCCCACTCGATATCCTCGCCGTCATACATCGGGCCGCGGATGCCGATCTGCACGACGCGGCGCGGGTCGAGCACACCCTCCTCGATCGCGCGGCGGAACGGCGTGCCGTGGGTGTAGCGGTAGCCGCCGAAATAGCTGTCGTAGAGGTCGGTATGCGCGTCGAAATGGATCATGCCGAGCGGGCCGTCGGCCCCGAGCGCGCGCAGGACGGGCAGGGAGGTGAGGTGGTCGCCGCCCGCGGTCATCGGCGCGATGCCCTGGGCCGCGACGGCCTTGTAGAAGGCCGTCACCCGCTCCAGCGTGTCGTGGAGATCCACCGGATTGGGGTTCACGTCACCGAGATCCGCGCAGTTGCAGAGCGCGAAGGGATCGAGGCCGGAGGCCGGGTTCACCCGCCGCATCATCGTGGAGTAGTCGCGCAGCTGCCGCGGCCCGTGCCGCGGACCGGGGCGGTTCGTTGTGCCGGCGTCCCACGGGATGCCGATGAGCCCGAGCTCGACCTCGGCGCGCCTCGGATCCTCGGGCGTGAGATAGGGCAGGCGCATGAAGCTCGGCACGCCGGCAAAGCGCGGCAGGTCCTGGCCCGAGATCGGATGAAAGAACGGATCGGACATGGGGCCCCCCTGTCATCCGGCGGGCCTCTTGCCGCGCCGCTCGTCCTCCGTCACCTTTCCAGAAAATACGCGCAGTGCAACAGGCTGCGTGCAGCGGGAGGGCAGTCATGGCTGGGATCGCGGTCATCACGGGGGCGGGCACGGGGATCGGGCGCGCGGCGGCGGAGGCGTTGGCCGCGGAGGGCTGGACGCTGGCGCTTATCGGCCGGCGGCGCGGGCCATTGGAGAGGGTGGCCGAGGGGCGGGATGCGAGCGTGCATCCGGCGGACATCTCGGATCCGGAGCCGGTGGAGCGGGCGTTCGACGCGATCGCGCGGCAGCACGGCCGGGTGGATCTGCTCTTCAACAACGCGGGCCGGGGCTCGCCGCCGCGGACGATCGACGAGACCACGCTCGACGACTGGTTCGGGGTGCTGGGCGCGAACCTGACCGGCGCGTTCCTGTGCGCGCGTGCGGCCTTCGCGATCATGCGGAGGCAGGCGCCGCAGGGTGGGCGGATCATCAACAACGGCTCGATCTCCGCCCATGCGCCGCGCCCGGGCTCGGTGCCCTATACGACGACCAAGCACGCGATGACGGGGCTCACGAAATCGCTGAGCCTCGACGGGCGGGACTTCGACATCGCGTGTGGTCAGATCGATATCGGCAACGCGCTGACGGAGATGGCGCAGCCGATGACCCAGGGCGTGCCGCAGGCCGACGGGTCGATCCGGGCGGAGGCGACGATGGATCCCGCGCATGTCGGCCGGGCCGTTGCGCAGATGGCGGCGCTGCCGCTGGATGCGAACGTGCAGTTCATGACGATCATGGCGCGCGACATGCCCTATATCGGGCGCGGCTAGGCGGCGGGACGGCCGGCGGCAAAGACCGCGCGGTTGCGCCCGGTATTCTTGGCCCGGTAGAGCGCTGCGTCGGCGTCGCGCAACAGCTCCGCATAGCCGAGAGTCGCATCCGCCCGGACGACCCCGGCGGAGAGTGTCATGGGCACCGTAAGCCCCTCCACCGCCACCGAACAGGTGAACGGTTCACACAGGCGCGTCGTCAGCGCCTCCAGCGCGGCGGGATCGCGGGTGCGGGCGAGAACGGCGAACTCCTCCCCACCATAGCGGGCCACCACGTCATCCGGCCCGACGGCGGCGCGCAGGTGTGAGGCGCAGCGGACGAGGCAGGTATCGCCGACCGCATGCCCGTGCCGGTCATTGATCCGCTTGAAATGGTCGATGTCGAGCAGGATGAAGGCGCCGATGCCGTCCCTCTCCTCCCCCAGTTGCCGCAGCAGCTCCCGCCGGTTCGGAAGGCCGGTGAGCATGTCGGTGGTCGCAAGGTGCCTGAGCCGCCCCTGCAGGCGGCGCTGATGCCGGATGATGCTCAGCGCGAACAGGGTGAAGGGGAAGGCGACCACCGACGTCGTCTGGACATGCGCGAGCAGCGACATGGAGAGCGCGCCGTTCATCACGAACTCGACCGTCAGGTTCAGTCCGTTGATCGCCGCGATGAAGAGCGCGGTCTTCAGCCCCCAGTCCAGCGGGCCGCGCGGCGCGAGATAGTCGATGAGGCGCTCCATATGCGTCCTTACAGTCCGTCCCGGATCGCAGCAAACCTACGCCATCTTACCATAACGTTAAGCGTCGTTGCTCAGATGCGTGCGCAGGTCGCGCAGGAAGGGGAGGGCGGCTCGGATCCGCTCGCGTCCCATCCCCTCCAGCACGTCTTCAAAAACCGGCGTGACGGACTGGACGGCATAATCGCGTGCGGCGCGGCCGGCGGGGCTGATCGTCACCCACTTCTTGCGCCCGTCCTCCCAATCCGGGCGGATATGGACCCAGCCCGCGACCTCCAGCTTCTTGAGCGTGTTGGTCATCGTGCCCTTGGTGACATGGAAGACGCGGGCGAGCTGGGCCGGGGTCTTCTCCCCGCCCAGCCGCGCGAAATGGTTGAGGACGGCGAACTGGCTGAGCTCCATCCCCTTGGGCAGGGCGCGTTGCAGGCGCCCGCGGGCGAGCTGCTCCAGCGTGTCGATCTCGCTGAGGAGCGCGATGGCCAGGGGATCGGAGCTGTTCTCGTTCATGCGCGCGAAGGTGGCCGAAAGGCTCTCCTGTTGGCAAGCGCGGGGATGGCGCGGCGGGCCTTGGCGACGGCGTCGAGGTCGAGATCTATGAGGGTGACGCCGGGTGCCTCCCCGCCATCGGCCAGCACCTCGCCCCAGGGCGAGATGGCGAGCGAGTGGCCCCAGGTCTTGCGGCCGGAGCCCTCATGGGTGCCGCACTGGGCGGGGGCGAGGACGAAGCATCCGGTCTCGATGGCGCGGGCGCGCAGCAGCACCTCCCAATGGGCGCGGCCGGTGGGGACGGTGAAGGCGGAGGGGACGGTGAGGATCTGCGCCCCGGCCTCGGCAAGCTGGGTGTAGAGCGGCGGGAAGCGCATGTCGTAGCAGACGGTCAGGCCGAGGGTGGCGCCCGCGGCCTCCACCGTCACCGCAGTCTCGCCAGGGCGGTAGCCCTTCGATTCGCGATACGTGTTCTCCGCATCCACGGCCGCGTCGAACATGTGGATCTTGTCGTAGGTGGCGTGGATGGCGCCATCGGGGCCGATCAGGATGGAGCGGTTGGAAAAGCGGCTCTCGTCCGCGTTCTTCACTGCGAGCGAGCCGATGAGGAGGGTGATGCCCAGGTCCGCCGCGACCTCGCGCAGGCGGGCGAGGGTGGGATCCTCGACCTCTGTCCTCAGCACCTCCTCCTGCCGCTTGCGGGAGAGGGAGATGCAATTCGTGACCTCGGGCGTCGCGATCAGGGTCGCCCCCCCGGCGGCGGCCTCGCGCACGAAGCCTTCGGTGATCGGAAGGTTGGCCGCCGGGTCGTCGCTGGAGGTGAGCTGGACCAGCGCGGCGCGCAGCATCAGGCGGCCAGCATCGGGTCGAGCTTGCCCGCGCGGTCCAGCGCGTAGAGGTCGTCGCAGCCGCCGATGGGCGTGCCGTCGATGAAGATCTGCGGCACCGTGCGCCCGCCATTGGAGCGCTGGGTCATCTCCGCCCGCTTGCCGGGGTTCGACATCACGTCGATCTCGGTGAAGCTGACGCCCTTCTGGTTCAGAAGGCGCTTGGCCGCATGGCAGAACCCGCAGATGGGCGTGGTGTAGATCTCGACCGGTTTCATGTCAGTCCTCCTGAGCCTTGGAGGATATAGGCATCGGCGCGTCGCGTACAACGCGGGCGAGGGTGAGGACGTTGACCTCGGCCGCTCCGGCCTCCGTTAGCGCGCGGGCGCAGGCGGACAGGGTGGCGCCGGTGGTCAGCACGTCGTCGATGAGGAGGATGGTCTGTCCTGCGACGGGATGGGGGGAGAGGTCGATGGCGGCGTCGAGGATCTCCCGCCGCTCATGCCGCGGCCGACCGTCGAGGCTGGGGGTGGTGCGGGTCCGGCGCAGGAGGTTCGGGACGGCCGTGTCGGGGGCGACGGCGCGCGCGAGCTCCGCCGACTGGTTGTAGCGGCGCTTGACGAGGCGCGACCAGTGGAGGGGGACGGGGGCCACGATATCCGCCCGCTCGATGAGGTCGCCGCCGGCGCGGCGCAGCCAGGTGGCCAGCGCCGGGACCACGTCGAGCCGGTCGCCGTGTTTCAGTTGCAGCACGATGCGGCGGCCGATCGCGGAGTAGACGAGGGCCGCGCGCCCGCGGTGCCAGTCCGGCGGGTGCCGGGTGCAGTCGTCGCAGCGCAGGTCGTCGGGCTTGTCCGCCCCGTCCACCGGTGCGCCGCATTGTGCGCAGACGGGGCCGGAGATGAACTCGGTGCCGGCCCAGCAGTCGGCGCAGAGCCCGCCGGCAAGCTCCGTCTCCGCCGGGCAGGCGATGCAGCGGGGGGGATAGATCAGATCGATCAGCTTGCGCAGTGCGACAGTCATGCCCTTCCCCTTTGCCGGTGAGCGGCTTAGGTGACGTGCCATGAGCCAAGACCTCATCGACCGGACCGCCCTTGCTCGCCGCCGTGCCCGTGCGGGCGGCGCCACCTTCCTGCACGAGGAGGCGGCGCGCGAGGTCTCAGAGAGGCTCGCCGAGGTTAACAAATCCTTTACGACGCCTGCGGTGATCGGGCCGGAAGCGGCGCTCTGGGCCCGGTTCCTGGGGCTCGACGCGGTGCAGGTGCCCGATGACGACGTGCTGGCGCTGGAGGAGGGGGCGCACGATCTGGTCGTGCACGGTCTCGCGCTGCACTGGGCGAACGACCCTGTGGGCCAGCTCGTGCAGATGCGCCGGGCGCTGCGGCCCGATGGCCTGATGCTCGCCGCGCTCTTCGGGGGCGAGACCTTGCAGGAGATGCGCCGCGCCTTCTCCGAGGCGGAGGTGGAGGTTACGGGGGGCCTCTCGCCGCGCGTGGCGCCGATGGGCGAGATCCGGGATCTCGGCGCGCTGCTGCAGCGGGCGGGCTTCGCGCTGCCGGTGGCGGATGCGGTGCCGCTGACGGTGGACTACGCCGACCCTTTCGCCCTGATGCGCGATCTGCGCGCGATGGGGGAGACCAACGTGCTGACCGCCCGCCACCGCGCGCCGCTGCGCCGGGCGGTGCTGATGCGGGTGGCGGAGCTCTATCACCGGCACTTCGCGCGTCCCGATGGCCGTGTCAACGCGACCTTCGAGATCGTGTTCCTGACCGGCTGGGCGCCCTCGGAAACCCAGCAGCAGCCGCTGCGCCCCGGCTCGGCCCGCACCCGGCTCGCCGATGCGCTGCGCGTGCCCGAGCACAGCGCGGGGGAGAAGGCCGGTGGCTGATCCGCGCACGCATCGCCCCCGTATGAACCACGGCCCTTCCGCTTGACGCGCGCCCGTCGCGGAAGAACAAGAAACGGAGCCCACGAGGAGCCCGACATGCTCGACCAGACCAAGACGGAAATCGACCATCCCGGCGCCGGCCGCCTCGCCCATGCGGAGAGCGACCACCCGCCGGTGCCGCGCGCGCGGGTCGGTGTCATCATCGCCAATCTGGGCACGCCGGACGGGACGGACTACTGGTCGATGCGGCGCTATCTCAACGAGTTCCTGTCGGACCGCCGGGTCATCGACTACTCGCCGCTGCTCTGGCAGCCGCTGTTGCAGGGGATCATCCTGACGAAGCGGCCCTTCTCCTCCGGCAAGGCCTATGCGGGCATCTGGAACGAGGAGAAGGACGAGAGCCCGCTGCTCACCATTACCCGCGCGCAGACCGAGAAACTGGCCCAGGCGATGGCCGCGAAGTTCGGCGACGACGTGATCGTCGATTTTGCCATGCGCTACGGCAATCCCTCGACCCAGTCCGTCATCGAGCGGGTGAAGGCGGCGGGGGCCGAGCGGATCGTGTTCTTCCCGCTCTATCCGCAGTATTCGGCGGCCACGACCGGCACGGCGAACGACCAGGCGTTCCGCGCGCTGATGAAGATGCGCTGGCAGCCCTACATCCGCACCGTCCCCGCATATTACGAGCACCCGCTCTATATCGAGGCGCTGGCGAAGTCGGTGGAGGAGGCCTACGCGGCGCTGCCCTCGAAGCCCGATATCCTCGTCACCTCCTATCATGGCGTGCCGAAGCGCTACCTGATGGAGGGCGACCCCTACCACTGCCAGTGCCAGAAGACGACGCGCCTGATGCGCGAGCGGCTGGGTTGGGACAAGTCGCAGGTGGTCACGACCTTCCAGTCGAAGTTCGGCCCGGAGGAGTGGCTGCAGCCCTACACGGTCGAGGAGGTCGCGCGCCTCGCCGAGGCGGGCCACAAACACATCGCGGTGATGGCGCCCGCGTTCTCCTCCGACTGTGTCGAGACGCTCGAGGAGATCAACGAGGAGATCAAGGAGAGCTTCGAGGAGGCGGGCGGCGAGACCTTCACCTACATCCCCTGCCTCAACGATGCGCCAGCGCATATCGACATGATGATGGCCGTTCTCGAGAACGAGATGCGCGGCTGGGTCTGAGCCCGAGCCAGCGCTTCATCCAGTACTCCAAAACGACAAACGCCGGCGGGGTGACGCCGGCGTTTGCAGTTTCGGTATGTCGGTACCGGTCAGACCGGAAAGCCGTGGAACAGCTTGTTGCCGACCCGGATGGTGATCCGGCCATCGCGCATAGCGGCCACGAAGCGGCCTTGCACGGCGATGTAACTGCTGAGCATGATTGTTTTAAGCACGCGCATTTCCCCCTCAGTTATATTTTTGGTAGATAAGACCTTAACTAGCACCGCGATAGTGTCAAACGCGACAATCTCCCGGAAGTGGATCAAATTTTAACGATCTCCGTCAGAGCCAGTCGACGAGGTGCGCGAGGAGGGGGATGTCGGCCTCCGGCATCGGCATGTCGCGCAGTTCCGACTTGCGTACCCAGCGCAGCGCCTGACCCTCCTGTCCCCGCGCGATGCCCGTCCATTTCCGGCAAGCGAAGAGCGGCATCAGGAGGTGGAAGTCCTTGTATGCATGGCTCGCGAAGGTGAGCGGGGCGAGGCAGCTTTCCCACGTGCCGATGCCCAGCTCCTCCTGCAGCTCGCGGATCAGGGCGACCTCGGGCGTTTCGCCGGGCTCGACCTTGCCGCCGGGAAACTCCCAGAGGCCCGCCATGCTCTTGCCCTCGGGCCGCTGCGCCAAAAGGACGCGACCGTCCGGGTCGATCAGGGCGACGGCGGAGACGAGGATCATCTTCATGAGCGGTAGTCGGCGTTGATCGCAATGTAGCGATCGGTGAGATCGCAGGTCCAGACCGTGTCGGTCCCGCCGCCGATGCCCAGATCGACGCGGATCGAGATCTCGTCCCGCTTCATGTGCTCCGCACCCTGATCCTCGCTGTAGCTTTCGGCCACCCAGCCCTCCTTGGCCACCAGCACGTCGCCGAAGCGAATGGTGAGGCGGTCGCGGTCGGCGGGCTCGCCCGATTTGCCGACGGCCATGACGATGCGGCCCCAGTTGGGATCCTCGCCGGCGATGGCGGTCTTCACGAGGGGGGAGTTGGCAATGGACATCGCGATGCGGCGGGCCGACGCGTCGGAGGCGGCACCGCTCACCGCGATCTCCACGAACTTGGTCGCGCCTTCGCCGTCGCGCACGACCTGGTGGGCGAGGTCGAGCATGACGGCGTGCAGCGCCTCTTCGAAGACCTGGGCGCGCGGGTCGTCGCGCGTCTCGATCCTCTTCATCTCCGCGTGACCGGTGGCGCCGAGGATCAGCGTGTCGGAGGTCGAGGTATCCCCGTCCACCGTGATCGCGTTGAAGGTCTCGTGCGTGAGCTCCGACAGGATCTCCTGCAGCAAGGGCCAGGCGACGGCCGCGTCGGTGAAGATGTAGACGAGCATCGTCGCCATGTCGGGCGCGATCATGCCGGAGCCCTTGGCGATGCCGGAGAGGGTGACGGGCACGCCGAGGTCGCAGGTGGTGCTCGCGCCCTTCACGTAGGTGTCGGTGGTCATGATGGCGGCGGCCGCCTGCGCCCCGTTCTCCGGCGCCAGCCCGTCGATCAGCGCGTCGAGCTTCGCCTCGATCCGGTCGTGGGGCAGCGGCTCGCCGATCACGCCGGTGGAGGCCGGGAAGATATGGGTTGCGGGGCAGCCGAGCCGGGAGGACAGCGCGGTCGCCAGCGCCTCGGCGGAGGCGTCGCCATGCTTTCCGGTGAAGGCATTGGCATTGCCGGCGTTGACGAGGATCGCGAGGGGCGCGTCCGCGGTGCGCCGCACCTTGAGATGGCGTTCGCACATCAGGACCGGAGCCGCGCGGGTGGCGGAGCGGGTGAAGACGCCGGCGACGCTGCTGCCGGGTGCGAGCTCCGCCAGCATCACGTCGAGCCGCCCCTCGTAGCGCACGCCCGCCTCGATCGCCGCGAACCGCACGCCCGGCACCGGGGCGAGATGCGTGGAGCCCTCGCGCGGGGCCAGCGGCGCCGCGTCGGGCCGCGCCGTTTCCGGCAGCAATCGGGTGATGGTGGGCATGGCGTCCTCCCGGGCCGGCTCGCGATCCGGGAGGGAATGCGCCTATTCGTCGGCCAGATCAAGCGCGTCCAGCGCGCCTTCCGGAACGTTGAGCTCGACGCGCTCGATATCCGCGCCTTCGCGCAGCGAATCGATCTCGCCCTGCAATGCGTCCTGGTTGAGCTGCTGGATGATCTCCGGCCGGACCTGCTCGATCGGGGGCAGGGGGCTCAGCCGGGTCTCGTTGAGCAGGACGACGTGCCAGCCGAACTGGGTCTGGACCGGTTCCGAGATGCCGCCGACCTCCAGCGTCTGAACCGCCGCGTCGAACTCCGGAACCATCTGGCCCGGGCCGAACCAGCCCAGGTTGCCGCCATTGGGCCCCGACGGACCGGTGGAGCGCTCCTGCGCGAGCGCCGCGAAGTCCGCGCCGCCGTCGAGCTCGGTGATGACCTCGCGGGCCTCCTCCTCGGTCTCGACGAGGATGTGGGAGGCGTTGAATTCGGTCGTCCGGGTCATGCCGGCGGTGACCTCTTCGTAAGCCTCCTCGATCGCCTGTTCGGTCACGGCGGAATCGAGCACCTCGGCGATGGTCTCGTTCGCGAGCACGCCGCGGCGCTCGTTGTCGAGCTGGACGCGGACGCGGCGCCGGTCGAGCGCGCCTTCGGTTTCGGCCTGTTCGGCGAGCAGGGTCTGGTCGATGAGCTGGTCGACCAGACCCTCGTAGAGCACCTCGGTCGGAAGCTGCCGGTACTGCTGGGGCAGCCGGTCGCGGATCGCCGCGACATGCGCCAGCGTGATGTCGGTCCCGTTCACGGTGGCCACGACGGTGTCGAGGTCGACGTCGATCGGTTCCGCTTCGGCCTCGGCCTCGGCGTCGGCATCGGCTTCGGTTGCCGCGCCGGTGTCGTCCGCCGGCGCCGCCTCGGGCGCCTCCGTCTCGGTCGCCTCGCTCCCGGTTTCCTGAGCCGGAGCGCTCCAGGCGATGGCGAGGCTCAGGGCGAGCGCAGTGGTGATTGTCAGCTTGGACATCTGATCTCCAGGACTCGGACCGCTGGGGGGAACGGCCCTGTTGGTCTTCGTTTCGTGACGGCGGACACGTCTTGCCCGCCGTTGACAGCCGCAGTGCCGGGACTTACTTCCTTATGCGCTTTTGAAAGGCCAGACGCACCGCCGCCGCGCCAAACTAGGATGTCAGTCGCGGTCGGGCAACCTTCCCGGCATGACAGTTTCGGCAAGTGGGCAGGCTGCGCGGTCACAGCCAAGCGAGGAACATTCATGCTCGGATTCGGAACGGTCGCGAAGAAGATCTTCGGCACGACCAATGACCGAAAGGTCCGCTCCGTCCGCCCGCTCGTCGAGAAAATCAATGCGTTGGAGCCGCAGATGCAGGCGCTCGACGATTCCGCGCTCAAGGCGAAGACCCAGGAACTCGTCGGCCGTCACGAAGGGGGCGAGCGCCTCGACGACCTGCTGCCCGAAGCCTTCGCCGCGATGCGCGAGGCGGCGGTGCGCTCGCTGGGCATGCGGCCCTTCGACGTGCAGCTCATCGGCGGGATCTTCCTGCACCGCGGTAACATCTCCGAGATGAAGACGGGTGAGGGCAAGACGCTGATGGCGACGCTGCCCGTCTACCTCAACGCGCTCACCCGCCGTGGCGTGCACGTGGTGACGGTGAACGACTACCTCGCCCGCCGCGATGCGGAGTGGATGGCGAAGGTCTACAACTTCATGGGCCTGTCCGTCGGCGTCGTCGTGCCGGGGATGGAGGAGCAGGCGAAGAAGCAGGCCTATGACTGCGACGTGGTCTACGCCACGAACAACGAGCTGGGCTTCGACTACCTGCGCGACAACATGAAGACGTCGATCGACCAGATGGTGCAGCGCGACCATTACTTCGCGATCGTGGACGAGGTCGACTCGATCCTGATCGACGAGGCGCGCACGCCGCTGATCATCTCCGGGCCCACGCAGGACCGGTCCGAGCTCTACATCACCCTCGACAAGTTCATCCCCGAACTGAGCGAGGAGCATTACGAGCTCGACGAGAAGCAGCGCAGCGCGACGCTGACCGAGGAGGGCAACGAGTTCCTCGAAGGCCGGCTCAAGGAAGCGGGCCTGCTGGAGGAAGACGCGACGATGTACGACCCGGAGTCGACCACCATCGTCCACCATGTCACCCAGGCCCTGCGCGCGCACAAGCTCTTCACCCGCGACAAGGACTACATCGTCAAGAACGACGAGGTGATCCTGATCGACGAGTTCACCGGCCGCATGATGCAGGGCCGCCGCATGTCCGAAGGCCTCCACCAGGCGATGGAGGCCAAGGAGGGCGTGAAGATCCAGCCGGAGAACGTGACGCTCGCCTCCGTCACCTTCCAGAACTACTTCCGCCTCTACGACAAGCTCGGCGGCATGACCGGCACCGCGATGACCGAGGCCGACGAGTTCATGGAGATCTACGGCCTCGGCGTCGTCGAGATCCCCACCAACCGGCCCATCGCGCGCGAGGATCACGACGATCAGGTCTACCGCACCACGCGGGAGAAGTACGAGGCCATCGTCGGCGAGATCAAGAAGGCCAAGGAGAAGGGTCAGCCGACGCTGGTCGGTACGACCTCGATCGAGAAGTCGGAGCTCCTGAGCCAGATGCTCGAAAAGGCCGGCGTGACGCACAACGTCCTGAACGCCCGCTTCCACGAGCAGGAGGCAGCGATCATCGCACAGGCGGGCCGCTACGGCGCCGTGACGATTGCTACGAACATGGCGGGCCGCGGGACCGACATCAAACTCGGCGGCAACGCGGAGATGATGGCGCAGGTCGAGGCGGCGGAGAAGGGGATCACCGACGACAGCGAGATCGCCACGCTGGAGAAGAAGCACGAGGCCGAGGTCGAGGCAGAGAAGCAGAAGGTGCTCGACGCAGGTGGCCTCTTCGTTCTCGCCACCGAACGCCACGAATCGCGGCGGATCGACAACCAGCTGCGCGGCCGTTCGGGCCGGCAGGGCGATCCGGGCCGCACGAACTTCTACCTCAGCCTCGAAGACGACCTGATGCGCATCTTCGGCTCCGATCGTCTCGACTCGATGCTCCAGAAGCTCGGGATGAAGGAAGGCGAGGCGATCATCCACCCCTGGGTGAACAAGGCGCTGGAGCGCGCGCAGGGCAAGGTCGAGGCGCGCAACTTCGACATCCGCAAGAACCTGCTCAAGTACGACGACGTCATGAACGACCAGCGCAAGGCCATCTTCGGCCAGCGGCGGGAGATCATGGAGGCCGACGACCTTTCCGAGATCGTCACCGACATGCGCCACGAGGTGGTGGACGATCTGGTGACCGAGCACGTCCCGGCCCGCGCCTATGCCGACCAGTGGGAGACCGACGCACTGTCCGAGCGCGTGCGCGACGTCTTCGGCCTCGACCTGCCGGTCGTCGACTGGGCCGACGAGGAAGGCGTGGACGACGAGGATCTGCGCGAGCGCATCACCGCCGAGGTGGACAATGCCGCGGCGAAGAAGGTCGGCCAGTACGGGGCCGAGACCATGCGCGGGGTCGAGAAGCAGATCCTGCTCCAGACCATCGACAAGGAGTGGCGCGAGCATCTGCTGACGCTCGACCACCTGCGCTCCGTCATCGGGTTCCGCGGCTACGCGCAGCGCGATCCGCTCAACGAGTTCAAGACGGAGGCGTTCGCCCTGTTCGAGGGGCTCCTATCCGGCCTGCGGGAGAAGGTCACGAAGCAGCTCGCCCACGTTCAGGTCCTGACGCCCGAGGAACGCCAGCAGATCATCGAGCGGATGCAGGCGCTGGCCGCCGAGCAGGCGAACGCGCCGCAGGTGGCACAGACCCCGGCGCCGGCGCCCGAGCCGGTCGGTGCGGGCGCACCCGCTGCTGCCCCGGCGCTCGACCCCGCGCGGCCGGACACGTGGGGAGAGGTCGGCCGCAACGCGCCTTGTCCATGTGGATCGGGCAAGAAGTACAAGCACTGTCACGGCCGCGTTTGACCTGACGCGGCCCCCGGCCATCATTCCGCGCGACCGAAATCGCGCCGTCCGTGCCGTTGCGCCGATCCGGCGAAGCGGGGGGAGGCGCCATGGGCGGGAGCCGGGAGCTCATGTACGACATCAACTCGGGGCTGATCGCCTTCCTGCTCCTGGTGCTCATGCTTGGGGCCATGTGGATCGGGAACCGGCGCGGCCTCGCCCGCCATGCGCGCGAGAACGAGGAGAGCCGGTCGCAGACGCTCGCGGTACAGGGCTCGCTGCTGGGCGTGCTGGCGCTGCTGCTGGGCTTCACCTTCAGCCTTGCGCTCGCCCGGTATGACGACCGCTCGCGCGCGGTGGTGGACGAGGCGAACGCGATCGGAACGGCGCAGTTGCGCGCGGATCTGCTGCCGGATGAACTGGCGGTGCAGGCGGGCGGGCTCTTCAACCGCTATATAGGGCTGCGGATCGCCGCCGGGGCCGTTGCGGTGGTGGAGGACGGTGAGCGTGCGAGCCTTCTGGCGGAGGCCGAAGCGGTGTTCGCGGGCCTCTGGGAGCTTGCGATGGTCGCGAACGAAGAGCGGCCGGGCCCGGCCAGCGTCGCCTTTGCCTCGGCCCTCAACGACATGATCGACAGCTACGCGGTGCGGGATGCGGCACTCGACCGGCATGTGCCTGAGATCGTGCTGATGCTGCTTTACCTGACCTTCGTCTTCCTCGGCGCGATCCTCGGATACGCCGCCGGCGTGACCGGCATCCGGCCCGGTCCGCCGGTCCACGCGATGGTGGTGCTGATCGTGATGCTGGTCTTCGTGATCGTAGACCTCGACCGGCCGCGGCGCGGACTGATCGCCGTGGACCAGTCCGCGCTTCTGGCACTCGCGCCCTAGGCGGCCTTGCTCTCGTCGAGGAACGGGTAGTCGGTGTAGCCCTCGCGCCCGCCGCCGTAGAAGGTTGAGGAGTCGGCCTTGTTCAGCGGGGCGTTCAGTTCCAGCCGGTGCGGCAGGTCCGGGTTGGCGATGAAGGGCACGCCGAACGCGATGGCATCGGCGCGACCCTCGCCGACCGCCTCGATGGCAAGCGCCCGGTCATAGCCGTTGTTGGCGATGTAGGCGCCGTCGAACGCCTCGCGCAGCGGCGCGGTGGAGTGGCCCTCGGCCAGCTCCCGCGGGCCGCCGGTCTGGCCTTCCACCACATGGATATAGGCGAGACCGTAATCGTTCGCGGCCTTCACCGCCTCGGCGAACAAGGCCATCGGGTCGCTGTCCTTCAGCCCGTTCATCTCGGAGAAGGGGGAGAAGCGGACGCCGGTGCGCCCGGCGCCGAACTCCCCGGTCACCGCGGCGAGGACCTCGCGCAGGAGGCGCACGCGGTTCTCGATCGAGCCGCCGTATTCGTCGTCGCGCCGGTTCGCCCCGTCGCGCAGGAACTGGTCGATGAGGTAGCCGTTCGCGGCGTGGACCTCGACCATGTCGAAGCCGGCTTCCTTCGCGTTGCGTGCGGCGACGCGGAAATCGTTCACGAGGCGCTTCACCTCTTCGGTCTCCAGCGCGCGAGGTTCGGAGACGTCGACCATCTGCTCCCCGTCGAAGGTCTGCGCCTCGGCCTTGATCGCAGAGGGCGCGACCGGCTTTTGCCCGCCCGGTTGCAGCGAGGTGTGGGAGATGCGGCCGACATGCCAGAGTTGCAGCGCGATCTTGCCGCCCTTGGCGTGGACGGCCTCCGTCACGGCCCTCCACCCGGCGATCTGCGCGTCGGAGTAGATGCCGGGCGTCCAGGCGTAGCCCTTGCCCTCCGGCGTGATCTGCGTCGCCTCGGTGATGATAAGGCCGGCGCCCGCGCGCTGGGCATAGTAGTCGGCGTGGATTTCGTAAGGGGCGTCGTCCTCGGCCCGGGCGCGGTTGCGCGTCAGCGGGGCCATGAACACCCGGTTCTTCAACTCGACGTCGCCGATGGCGACCGGGGTAAAGAGTGTCTCGTCCGACATGGGTCCTCCGTCAAAAAGCAAACCAATCGGACTGCGGAGATGGCCCCTGCGCGAACGGCTTCAACCCGCCGGGCCGCGGCGAAACGCGTTGTTCGCGAGGGCTGGACTATCTGCGGTTCAGTGCCTCCCAGACCCGGACGGGGGTGTAGGGCGGGGCGAGATCGTGGACGCCCGCCTGCGCGAGCGCGTCCATCACGGCGTTGGCCGTCGCGCCGACGGCGGCGACGGAGCCTGCCTCGCCGCAGCCCTTGAGCCCGAGCGGGTTGGAGGGTGTCGGCAGCTCCACCAGCTCGACGTCGAAGAAGGGCAGGTCGGCCGCGCGCGGCATCCGGTAATCCATGTAGGAGGCGGCGAGCGGCTGGCCGTCCTCGTTCCAGACCACGGCCTCGCCCAGCACCTGGCCGATGCCCTGCGTGACGCCGCCATGGACCTGGCCGGTCACGATCATCGGGTTGATGACGCGGCCGAAGTCGTCGACGACGGTGTAGCGGGTGAGGCGGACCTCACCCGTGTCCGGGTCCACCTCGACCTCCGCGACATGGGCGCCGTTGGGCGTGGTGGTGATCTTGTCGTCCACGGCACCGGTGGCGGTGAGGCCGCCGGCATGGGCCGCGACCTCCTGCAATGAGGCGGCGCGGTCGGTGCCCGCGATCCGGATGGCGCCGGCGTCGCGGTCGAAGGCGAGGTCGGGGCGGGCGACCTCCAGCAGCTCCGTCGCGGCGTCGAGAGCCGCGTCCACCAGTGCTTCGGAGGCACGCAGGAAGACCCGGCTCGCCTGCACGGCGGAGCGAGAGCCGCCGGTGCCGCCGCCGTCGGGCAGGGCGGCGCTGTCGCCCGCCTCGATCCGCACGCTGTCGAAAGGGACGCCGAGCTGGTCGGCGATGACCTGCGCCCAGGCCGTCTCATGCCCCTGGCCGGAGCTCTGCGTGCCGACGCGGGCGAGGATGGTGCCATCGGGCTGCATCTCGATCCGGCCGCGCTCCACCGGGCCGCCGCCGGTGCGCTCGTAATAGTAGGCGAGGCCGATCCCGGCGATGCGTCCGCTGCTGCGTGCCGCCTCCGCCCGCGCCGGGAAGCCCGCCCAGTCCGCCGCCGCGATGGCCTTGTCGAGCACGGCGGGCGCGTCGAGTGCGTCGAACTCGATTCCACCGGCGGTGGTGTAAGGGATCTGGTCGGGGCGGATGAGGTTGCGCCGCCGGATCTCCACCTGGTCGAGCCCGATCTGCCGGGCGGCGGCGCTCATCAGCCGCTCCATGACGTGGAGTACCTCGGGCTTGCCCGCGCCGCGATAGGCATCGACCGGTGTCGTGTTCGTGACCACGCCCTCGACCACGTGGTGAACGGCCGGCACGTCGTAGACGCCGCCGATGAGGTGGCCGGAGAACATGGTATGCACCGCCGCGCCGTATCCAGGCGTGTAGGCGCCTACGTTGGAGACCGAGCGCCAGCGCAAGCCCAGGAGGCGCCCCTCGGCATCAAAGGCGCCTTCGGCGTGGGTCTGAAGGTCGCGCGCCTGCACGTCGGACAGGAACGACTCGCTGCGCCCGGCGGTCCATTTCACGGGGCGGCGCGTCTCCTCGGCCAGCAGGACGGCAAGGGAGTACTCGGGATGATTGATTAACTTCATCCCGAAACCGCCCCCGACATCGGGGGAGAGCACCTGCAGGGTGTCAGCGTTCCGGGCGAGATCGCGGGCGATGTCGTTGCGCGCGGCGTGGACACCCTGGTTGCTCACGTGGACCTGCGTGACCGCGCCGCGCGGATCCACGACGATCCCGCGCGGCTCCAGCGCGTTCACGACGAGCCGCTGGTTGGTGATCTCCACATCGACCACGGTCGCGGCGCGGTCGAACGCCGCGGCGACGGCCGCCGCGTCGCCGACCTCCCACCGAAAAAGCCGGTTGCCGGGCAAGTGCTCGTGCAGATCCGGAGCATTCGAAGCATTCAATCTGTCGACATTTGCGCAAACATCATCGACCTCAACGCGAATCAACTCGGCGGCATCCATCGCTTCTTTCACGCTATTGGCGAGCACGACGGCGATCGGCTCGCCGACGTAGCGCACCTTTCCGCGGGCGAGATGTGGTTGCGGGGCCGCGCCGAAGGGCTCGCCGCCGGCACCCACCAGCGGCATGTCGGCATCGATCGGATGGATGCGGCCCGCGATGTCGTCGGATGTCCAGACCCGGACCACGCCCGGGGCCTGCCGGGCGTCGGATATGTCCACCTCGCGCAGGAGGCCATGCGGCACGTCCGACCGCAAAACATGCATGAAAAGAACAGTTTCTGGTTGTATATCGTCGACGTAGCGGCCCGCGCCGGTGAGGAACCGGACGTCCTCCCGACGCCGCACCGGCTGGCCAATTCCGAACTTCATTGCGTGCCCCTTCTGCAACGCCGCAGACTGCCGCTGCCGACGGATCATTCTGCCGCTTTCGCGCCACATTGGCTAACTAACGGTTTTCCCAAGGCGTTGCTGCCGAGAAAAAAGATTGAGGAAAGTTGAAAATCGAAGCGGAATCGATGTTAACTCGACAGGTCACGCGATGAGGGACGCGGGGCGACGATTCGTGGGGGATCAAAGCGATGAAGGCCGATGATCGGCTCATGGTGCTTCTAACGGCGGTGGTCTTGGTCATCGCAGTCGGCACAATGGCACAACGCAGCGAATTTATTATGGCCGCTTTCGGGTCTGTCGACGCCTACGAGGCCGTCGAGGACCAGTATGATGTGCGGGCCGGGCGCACGCAGACGCTGGACGTCTTGTCCAACGATGTGAACGTGGCCCAGGGCGATGCAGATCGCCTTCTGATTGTTGAAAACCCTGTTTGCGGCACCGTCCGCCGGTCGGGCGGGCAGATCGAGTACCTCAACTCGGACGCCTGCTCCGGCCAGGTCGTTTTCACCTACTGCGTCATCCAGGGCGACACCTGCCCGAGCGCGCAGGTCCGGCTCTCGGTCGCCCTCCCCGACGCGATGCCGAACCGCAGCAACGCGGTCGCCGACAACAACTCCGCATTCCCCACCCTGCGCGCGCCCTCGCTCGCCGCTCCCAATTCCAATGTCGGCATCGCGCCGGCGGATGCTCTGGCGTCCATCCGCAACCGCAATGTCCAGCCGGTGCAGATCGGCCGCCCGATGCAGGGGTCCGGCTCCGGCCTCGACCGGCAGGAGAGCGCCGCCGTCACAGCGCGGGGCCTCGCCTCCAGCGGCTTCGGTGCGCCGAGCGTCGGCCTGGAAGGCAGCACGCCGACCCTGCGCCGCGGCAGCGCGCCCGAGCGCATCGCGGTGGGCCGTCCGTCCGCACCGCAGCTGGGCAGCGTAAGCCGCGACTTCGCGGCCGCCTCGCCGTCGCCCTCGCGTCCGAGTGTCGCCGGCGGGCAGCGCATCGCCTCGCTTCCGAACGCGCCCGAGACGTCCACTTCCCGGCCGTCCGCGCCGTCGCTGCCGCAGCGGCCCGGCGCAGGTGCATCCGCGCCGCGCTTGGGCGGTGGTGCCGGTGGATCCGGCACCGCGCCGGTCGCCGAGCCCGGCCTGCCTTCGCAGCCGCGTGTCGCGGCGGTCGAGCCCTCGGCCGCGAATGTCCAGGGGGCCCGCACCGGCGGCAGCCTGACGCTTCGCTCCGTGACGTCCATGTTCCGCCCCGCGCCCTCGGCTCCGCGTCCCGAAGCGGTCGAGAGCCCGCGCGTCGCCGTGGCCTCCCAAACCAGTGCGGCCCGTCCGCAGGTCCAGGGTACGGCCAGCCTCAGCAATGCCGGCGTCGTGACCGAGCGCGCCGCGCAGATCATCGTGCCGCTCGCCTCCGACAGTGCGGCGTCGCGCACCGGCGAGACGCCGCAGGCGCCCTCGCTCCCGGTTGAGCAGCAGGTCACAGCACTGGGCCTGCCGCAATCGCCGCGCGCGCCGAGCGTGAACAACTCCAGCGACAGCAACGAGGTCCGCACCGCGGCGCTCACTCCCGTGGAGCCGTCGGTTCCGGACGTGAACGAGACGCCTGTACCGGATGCGGCCATCGCGAGCTGCGATGCGAACATGATCGCATCGGCGAAGCTGGGCGAAGTGCTCGCCGTCACCCTGACGTCCGAGTGCCGGCCCAACTCGCTGGTCACGGTCGGCTATTCCGGACTTGAGGTCGACAGCGTGACCGACGCGAGCGGCCGGCTTCAGATCGACCTGCCGGCCTTCGACGAGGAGACGACGATCACCGCCCGTTTCGTCGACGGGACGGAGGCGGAAACCGACATCGTCGTGCGCGGCATCGACCGGGTCGCCCGCGTCGCGATCGCCTGGAACGGCGATATCAATCTCGACCTCCACGCGCTGGAGTACACCGCATCCGAGGGCAGCGATGGCCACGTGTGGGAGCAGAACCCGCGCAGCTACCGCGACTCGCGCCGGAATGGCGGCGGGTACCTGACGCAGCTCGGCCTGCCGGGTGCGCGCCAGGTGGAGGTCTACACTCTTCCTGTGTCTCGTCGGACACAGGCGGGCGTCGTGAACACGCAGGTGCGTGTCTCGGAAGGCGCAGAATCGTGCAATGACCGTGTCCAGGTGCTGTCTCTTTACAACAACCAGGCACTGACTTCGGACCGGAACACCGTCAGCATCGAAACGGCGGGTTGCGGAACGGGCGGGGACATCGTGTCATTCTCATCGGCAGTGCGTGATATCACCGTCGCGCAACGCTGAACCGACGACAGACTATTTTAGCAGCGTGAAAAGGCGCCGGAACCGGCCATAGGAAAGATGAGGGACTGAGGGATGGAACTGAGCAAGGTTGTCCGCGGCACAATCGGTCGAGTGGGGCTCGCGGCCGCACTGGCGTTGACGACCGCACCCGTGCTTGCACAGCAAGTCACCCTGCAATCGTACGACGGATCGATCACCCTTCGCGGTGATCTGGTCGAGTTCGATGGGCAGAACTACCTAATTCGATCGGCGATCGGTGACATCACCATCGACGCCTACCAGGTCTCCTGCGAAGGCGCGGGCTGCCCCGATCCGTCTCTTCTGGTGTCCGAGTTCCGCATCGCGGGCTCCGACACGATCGGCGGCGACCTGATGCCGGCGCTTGTCGAGGGGTACTCCTTCGCGCTCGATGCCGACATCGCGGCAAACCAGCTCAACGCGGACGGCTCCCGCGCGCTGGCGATCGAGGATCTCTCGGGCGGCAAGATCGCGGATGTCGAGATCGCCTCGGCCAACTCCGGCGCGGCGTTCCAGTCGCTTCTGGAGGGGTCCGCCTCGATCGGCATGGCGTCCCGTCAGGTGCGCCCGCGCGAGGCGCAGGCCTTCGACGCGGCCAATCTCGGCAACATCACGGACCCGACGCAGGAATACATCCTGGCGCTCGACGGTCTGCTGGTGGTGACGTCCCGGACCAACCCGGTGCGCAACCTCTCCCTCGAGGAGATGGCGGGCATCTTCGCCGGTGACATCAGCAACTGGTCGCAGGTCGGCGGCGCGAACGCTCCGATCAACGTCTACACCCGTGAGGCCGGCTCCGGCACGGCCACGGTGTTCGCGAGCACCGTGCTCGATCCGCTCGGCCTCGAGATGACGTCGAACGCACGGGTCATCAACGACAACGCGGACCTGTCCGACGCGGTCGCCAACGATCCGTTCGGCATCGGCTTCACCTCCTACGCCAACGAGCGCAACGCTCAGGCCGTGGGGATCGAGGAGGTCTGCGGCATCGTCACCCAGCCATCGGTCTTCAACATCAAGGCCGAGGAATACCCGCTGGCGCGTCGTCTCTACCTCTACACGACGAACCAGACCCTGCCGAACCATGCCCGCAACCTGATCGACTTCGTGAGCTCCGACGCCGCGCAGGACATCATCGCGGACGCGGGCTTCATCGATCAGGGCATCTCCGGTGCCGCGATGAACGAGCAGGGCCTGCGCCTCGCCTCCGCGATGCTTGCGGCCGAGGATGCGGAGCAGCTGACGGATGTGCGTGACTTCGCCTCCCTGATGCTGAACGCCGAGCGTCTGTCTACCACGCTGCGCTTCCAGCCGGGCTCCTCGCTGCTCGATGCGAAGGCACAGCGCGACGTCGTGCGCGTCGCGGAGCAGCTTGCCCGCGGTGCCTATGACGGCAAGGAAGTGATGCTGGTCGGCTTCACCGACTCGATCGGCCGTCCGGACCTGAACCGCGCGCTGTCCGAGCGTCGCGCCGAGCAGGTGCTCGAGGCGATCGTCCAGGCCGCTCCGGCCGGTTCGCTCTCCGACCAGCAGATCAACGTGCTGGGCTTCGGCGAGATCTCCCCGGTGGGCTGCAACGAGACCTTCCAGGGCCGCCAGGTGAACCGCCGCGTGGAAATCTGGATCCGCGACCGCGTCTGATCCGGAACCGGGAGAAACAGGAAGCGGCGCCCCACGGGGGCGCCGTTTTCGTTTTGGGGTCACGAGGTTAGGGGCCTAGAGATAGCCGCCCGCGCGCAGGCTGACCTCGTGCCCGTGCCCTACGACAAGGTGGTCGTGGAGCACGATGTCGAGCGGGCGCAGCGCCGCCTCCACCGCGCGGGTCATGTCCACGTCGGCCCGGCTGGGCGTCGGGTCGCCGGAGGGGTGGTTGTGCACGAGGATGAGGGCCGAGGCGCCGAGTTCCAGCGCACGCCGGGCGACCTCGCGCGGGTAGACCGGCACATGATCGACGGTGCCGCTTTGCTGCACCTCGTCGGCGATCAGGATGTTGCGGCGGTCGAGGAAGAGGATGCGGAACCGCTCCGTCGGCGCATGGGACAGCACGATGCGGCAGTAGCGGACCAGCGCATCCCAGGAGGAGATGACCTCCCGCCCCATCACCTCGGCCCGGGCGAGGCGGTGGGAGGCCGCCTCCACGATCTTGAGCTCCTGCACGACGGCGTCGCCGACCCCCTGCACCTCAGCCAGGCGGGCGGCGGGGGCCGAGATCACGGTATTGAAGTCGCCGAATCGGGTCAGCAGCGCCTTGGCCAGCGGCTTCACGTCCCGGCGGGGGATCGCGCGGAAGAGGACCAGTTCCAGCAGTTCGTAGTCCGGCAGCGCGTCGGCCCCGCCATCCATGAACCGGGTGCGCAGCCGGGCGCGGTGGTTCATCTGGTCGGGTCGCGCCGCCGTGCCCGGAAAGGGCTGTGGCGCTTCGGAGAATCCGGGAAGGGGCGGGCTGTCGCTCATGCCCCGCACGCTGGCCCGGCGGTGGTTAAGGGGGGCTTAACGGGAGAAGTCGGGTTCGTAGAGGCCGCCGGGCGAGAGGGTGAAGATCTCGCACCCCGTCTCGGTCACGCCGATGGAGTGCTCGTACTGCGCGCTCAGCGACCGGTCCTTGGTCACGGCGGTCCACTCGTCTGCGAGGATCTTGGTCTCCGCCCGGCCGAGATTAATCATCGGCTCGATGGTGAAGAACATGCCGGGCTCCAGCACCGGACCGCGCCCGGGCCGCCCGTAATGCAGCACGTTGGGCGCCGAGTGGAACTGCCGTCCCAGCCCGTGCCCGCAGAAGTCGCGCACGACCGAGCAGCGCTGCGCCTCGGCGAACCGCTGGATCGCATGGCCGATGTCGCCGAAGGTCTTGCCGGGCTTCACCGCCGCGATCCCCTCCATCAGCGCGTCGTGCGTGATGCGGATCAGCCGCTCCGCCTTCCGGCTGGGCTTGCCGGCCCAGAACATGCGGGACGTGTCGCCGTACCAGCCGTCGACGATCACGGTCACGTCGATGTTCAGGATGTCGCCGTCCCGCAGGACCTTCGCCCCCGGAATGCCATGGCAGACCACGTGATTGATCGAGATGCAGGAGGCGTGCTGATAACCCTTGTACCCGATGGTGGCCGACAGTGCGCCCGCCGCCTCGATCTTGTCCTGAATGATCCGGTCGAGCTCCCCGGTGGTCACGCCGGGCTGCACGTGCGGGCCGACCTCATCGAGGATCCGCGCTGCCAGCCGACCCGCCTTGTTCATCCCGGCATAGTCTTCGGCGGTGTGGATGTTGATGCCGTCGCGGTTGGTCGGGATGGTTCTGGGCTGGTCCATGAGCGTCATCGGTGGTCCACGTGTGAATCTGACGGCAATATAGGCGATCTATCGCCGAATGACAGGCAACGGGCCCGCGAGGACTACACCATCAGGTGAAATGCGGGTGCCGTGGCCGGTCATCTCCACGCCCTCCTCCGCGGCGCATGCAAAGGCCGTCGCGTAGGCGGGGTCGAGATCGTCGGCGATAGTGATCCTATCACAATCCGTGCGCTGTACGACGTAAAGCATGACCGCCCGGTCGCCCGCCGCGACACGGGCCGAAAGTTCGCGCAGGTGCTTGGCGCCGCGGGCGGTGACGCTGTCGGGAAACTCGGCCAGGGTGCCCTCGCGCCGCAGGTGGACGTTCTTGACCTCCAGCCAGATGTCGGGCCCCGGTCCGTCCGACAGGTGGAAGTCCACACGGGAGTTCTCGCCATAGCGGACCTCCGGCCGGATCGTCTGCCAGGCGGCGAGCTCCGGGATCGCGCGGGCCGCCAGCGCCTCGCCCACGATGCGGTTGGGCACGCCGGTGTCGATGCCCGCGAGGTGCCCATCCCCCAGCTCGATCAGCCGCCAGGACCATTGCAGCTTCCGTTTCGTATCGGTGGCCGGTTGCAGCCAGACCCGCGCGCCGGCTGTGGAGACGCCCAGCATCTTTCCGGGATTGGCGCAGTGCACCGTCACCTCCCGCCCGTCCTCCAGGATGACATCGGCGAGGAAGCGCTTATACCTGCGGAGCAGCGTGGCGGGAACGAGGGGCGGGTCGAACTGCATCCCCTCCGCCTACAGAAGAAACCGGAGAAGCACCATGCCCACCGCCGCCATGCTCGTGATCGGGGACGAGATCCTGTCGGGCCGCACCCAGGACGTGAACGTGCAGGTGCTGGCCCAAGCACTGGGCGCGAAGGGGATCGCGCTCTCGGAGGTCCGGATGGTACCCGATGTGGAGGCGGAGATCGTGGGCGCGGTGAACGCGCTGCGCTCGAAATACGATCACGTGTTCACGTCGGGCGGCATCGGGCCCACCCATGACGACATCACCGCCGACTGCATCGCTGCCGCCTTCGGCGTGGGCATCGACGTGCGGGAGGACGCGCGGGCGATCCTCGCCACGAACTATGCCGATCCGGAGAACGAACTGAACGCGGCCCGCCTGCGCATGGCCCGCATTCCCGACGGGGCCACGCTGATCGACAACCCGATCTCCAAAGCGCCGGGCTTCACGCTGGGCAACGTCCATGTCATGGCGGGCGTCCCGAAGATCTTCGCCGTGATGGTGGAGAGCGTGGTGGCGACCCTCGACGGCGGCGCGCCGCTGATCTCGGCCGAACACGAGGTGGAGGCGGGGGAGGGCGACCTGGCCGCCCCGCTGGCCGGGATCGCCGGGCGGCATCCCGACGTGTCCATCGGGTCCTATCCGCGGATCGCAGCCGGACGGTTCCGGGTGAATATCGTCGCCCGCGCGACCGACGCGACCAGGCTCGACGCGGCGATGGCGGAGATCCGCACCTTGTGATCGCCCTTACGCCCCGTGCGGCGGGGTGCTATCAGGCGAGTGCTGCGGACGTGGCGGAATCGGTAGACGCAACGGACTTAAAATCCGTCGGCCTCGGCCATGTGGGTTCAAGTCCCACCGTCCGCACCAATCATCGATCTCTCAGCGCGGCCCGGCATCGACGAGGGACCGCGATCGCGCCGGGGTCACTCCGTGACGACGTTCCAGTCGGTAAGCTCGTCGGTGGTCAGGATGTAGATCTCGTTCGCCGGCGTCGCGAGGGCGGGGCCCATGATCCGCAGGTCGATCCCCATCTCGTCGAGATGGGCGAGCACGCTGGCCTGGCCGCGCTGCACGTCCTCGACCGCGAGGAAGGCGGGCAGGAGCGTCGATTCGCCGAAGCTGTGCTGATGGACGCCGAGCCGGGCGCCGTCATCGATCTGCCGTGCGGTGCCGCCTGCGAAGATGTAGGGGCAGGCCGAGAGGCAGATACTCGCATCCGCGAGCCGTGTCTCCGCCTCGATCGCGCGGACCGTCCGGCCGATCTCCAGCGCGTCCGACACGCTGCCGCCGGGACTGTCGAGCGTCACGAGGGCGGGCCGACCGGTCTGCAGCTCCTCCACAATCCGCGCGCCGTCGCCGGGCGAGATGGCGCCGCGCAGGCTCAGGGCGGGTCGGCCCTCGACGGTGATCTCCTCGGCCAGGAGGCGGCGCGGCATGTCGGGGTCGACACCCGGGCCCGGGCTGGCCGGGGTCCGGGTGCGGTAGCGCCGCGTCTGGTCGCCCGGGCGCGTCGGCAGGTCGAGCTCCGGCACCGAGGACGGCGACAGCAGGCGCGGGACAGCCGGCGCGATCTCCACGATGACCAGCAGTGCTGCAAGGGCAAGCTGCGCGCCGAGCAGCCAGCGCAGGGTCCGCCGCGTGGCGTTGGGGCGCCGGTCCGGCGCATCGCTCATTCGGCGGCCTCGCGGCCCGGATGCGCGTCCGGCGGCGCCTCGCGGTACCCGGGAACGGCGGGGCTGCTCAGCTCGGCCGCCTCGACCTCGCGCAGGGCCAGCACCGCGGCGCGCAGCTCGGCCACGGTCATCGCATCCTCGGGCTCGGCGGGATCGCGACCGGCCCGGATCGCGGCCTGCGCGACGGCAACGATCAGCACGAGCACGGCCGGAAGCAGGTCGATGGCGATGGCCCCCGCCCAGGATGGCGCGAAGTTGCGGGCATATCGGATGACCGCGTCCGCCGTGGAGATCGGGGTGTAGACGACCTCCGCCGCCGGTTCGAGGGCGAGCACTTCGGAGGCAGCGGCCTGCAACGTCTCCGCCCGCTGCCCCAGCACCTCCAGCAGCGAGGTGATGGTGGCCTGCTGTGCGGCCTGTCCGCCCGCATCGCCGGCATCGAGCCGCGGCAGCACGACGGACTGGGCAAGGTCGCGGGCCGCGCGGTCGACCAGGGGCGCCACGGAAAGCTGGCGCAGCTCGGTGATGACCCCGGCGAGGCGTACCGATTCCTCGGAAAACTCGACGGCGCGATCCTCCACCGGCCCCGGGGCGACGGTGAGGGCCCGCATCCGGCTGAGGATCGCGTTGCCCTCGGCGAAGGCGGCGGCGACCGGGGCCTCCTGCGCCGCGATCAGGTCCTCGAGCGCCGCGAGCTCGTCGGATTTCTGGGTGAGGACCCGGAACACCGCGCCGCGCCCGGCAAGGCCCGAGAGGCCACCGCCCGCCTCCTGCTGGGACAGGTCCTCGAAGCCCTGACGCGTCCGTCCCACGTCGAGGCCCAGCGCCTGGCCCTGCAACGTGATCTCGTGGGCGCGTTCCAGCGACGCCTGGTAGTCCTGCACGGTGCGCGCGAGGTGTTGCTCCACCGCCGCGGAGCCTGCGAGGGCGGCGGCGTTCAGCCATGAAGACATCGCGACGATCGCCGCGGACCCGATGACCATGGACAGGAGCAGCCACATGCGCGTCGCGGCGGTCCGCATCGCGGGCAGCAACCGCATGAGGTAGGACCAGAACACGAAGATCCCGGTCGAGACCGCGCCGCTATAGGCGACGGCCGCGAACAGCGAGAGCGCCCCGCCGTCGTCGAGCAGGCCGCGTACGCCGAGATACGTGTAGATGCCCGAGGCCACGGCAAGCACGCCGAGGGCGGCGGACGTGAAACTGTCGAGCCATCCCAGATGGTTCTCCACCTCGCGCGCGTGGCGCAGGCCCCTGGTGTCTCGGCTCATACCCTGTCCTCCCCGGGGGAGGATGGTCATCGAGGCCCCCGATGACAAGGTTTACAGGTGGTTTCCCGGCGGTGCGCGGTGAGGATGGTGGCTGCGGGCGGCCCGGTCGTGGGTCTTCTGCGCACGTCGCATCCCGACCGGGTCGGACTGTCGCGCCGCCCTGTTCAGGTGCGTCGAACAGGCTATCTACGCCAGACAGAAGTGTAACTGAGAACGGTTCTCAACAGACTTGACTATTGCGACTGATTTGCATTTACAGGATCCCAAGGACCAGCCGAGCAGGAGATCCCGATGCCCCGCCGATTCTCGAGCGCCACCGCCCTCGCAGCCCTCGCCCTGGCGACTGCGACCGGTGCGCAGGCCGATGATGACCGACTGAGCGTGGTGACAACGTTCACCGTGCTCGCCGACATGGCCTCGAACGTGGCCGGCGACGCGGCCGACGTCGTCTCCGTCACCAAGCCGGGGGCGGAGATCCATGGCTACGAGCCTACGCCGCAGGACATCGTGCGGGCTTCAGATGCCGACCTGATCCTGTGGAACGGTCTGAACCTGGAGCTGTGGTTCGAGCAGTTCCTCGCCAATCTCGGCGACATTCCGTCGGCCACGTTGAGCGAGGGCATCGACCCGATCCCGATCGCGTCCGGAAGCTACGAGGGGCGCTCCAACCCGCACGCCTGGATGGGGCTCGACAACGCACTGATCTATATCGACAACATCGTCGCCGCATTTTCCGAACATGATCCGGAGAATGCCGAGGTCTACGCGGCCAATGCCGAGGCCTACAAGGACGAGCTGCGCGCCACCATCGAGCCGCTGCGCGAGGTCGTCGCCACGATTCCCGAGGATCGCCGTTGGCTCGTCACCTGCGAGGGCGCGTTCAGCTACCTCGCCCGCGACTTCGGCATGCAGGAGCTCTACCTCTGGCCGATGAACGCCGATCAGGTCGGCACGCCGCAACAGGTGCGCGCCGTGATCGACGGGGTGAACGAGAACGATATCGAGGTGGTGTTCTGCGAGAGCACCGTGAACACCGCCCCGGCCGAGCAGGTCGCGCGGGAGACCGGCGCGCGCTACGGCGGGGTGCTCTACGTGGATTCGCTGAGCGCGGAGGATGGGCCGGTGCCGACCTATCTCGACCTGTTGCGCGTGACCTCCACGACCGTTGCCGAGGGGCTGGCCACGGCCACCAACTGAGCGACGGATGACATGAGGACCGGACCCGCGGCGCGCGATGCCGCGGGTTCTGCCGTGCCGGGCCCCCCCGGTTGAAGGAGAGGGACGAGATGCTGGATTCCCGGGCCGACAGGCGGGACAGGGCGGAGGCGGCGGGCGCGGGCCTTGCCGCGCGCGACGTCACGGTGACCTACCGCAACGGCCACACGGCGCTGTGGAACGCCAGCTTCCAGATCCCGCGCGGCACGGTCACCGCGCTGGTGGGCGTGAACGGCGCGGGCAAGTCGACCCTCTTCAAGGCGATCATGGGTTTCGTGCCCGCCGCGAAAGGCCGGATCGAGATCCTCGGCCTCGGCGTGAAGGAGGCGCTGGCCCGCAACCTCGTCGCCTACGTGCCGCAGTCGGAGGACGTGGACTGGGCCTTCCCCGTGCTGGTCGAGGACGTGGTGATGATGGGCCGCTACGGCCATATGGGCTTCCTGCGCAGGCCCTCGGCCAAGGACCACGCCGCCGTCGCGCAGGCGCTCAAGCGGGTCGACATGCAGGACTACCGCAAGCGCCAGATCGGCGAGCTGTCGGGCGGCCAGCGCAAGCGGGTGTTCCTCGCCCGCAGCCTCGCGCAGGACGGGCAGGTGATCCTGCTCGACGAACCCTTCACCGGCGTCGACGTGAGGACCGAGGAGCAGATCGTGGCGCTGCTGCGGGAGCTGCGGGACGAGGGGCGGGTGATGCTCGTCTCCACCCACAACCTCGGCTCGGTGCCGGAGTTCTGCGACCGCACGATCCTCGTGAAGGGCACGGTGCTGAACTACGGCCCGACCGAGACGACCTTCACGCGGGAAAACCTGGAGGCGGCCTTCGGCGGCGTCCTGCGCCACTTCACCATCGGCGGTGCGACCCTGCACGACGACGAGGACGAGCGCGAGGTCACGATCTTCACCGACGACGAGCGCCCCTTCGTCCAGTACGGGGAAAAGACGCAGCGGAGGGACGATCCGTGAGCGTCCTCCTGGAGCCGTTCACCTATGGCTACATGACCAACGCCATGTGGGTCTCCGCCCTCGTGGGCGGGGTGTGCGCGTTCCTGTCGGCCTACCTGATGCTGAAGGGGTGGAGCCTGATCGGCGATGCGCTCGCCCACTCGGTCGTGCCGGGGGTGGCGGGCGCCTATCTGCTGGGGCTGCCCTTCGCGCTGGGCGCCTTCATCGCCGGGGGGCTCGCCGCGGGCGCGATGCTGTTCCTGTCGGAGCGGTCGGGGCTGAAGGTCGACGTCATCATCGGGCTGATCTTCACCTCCTTCTTCGGTCTCGGGCTCTTCATCGCGTCGGTGAACCCGGTCTCGATCTCGATCCAGACGATCACGATGGGCAACATCCTCGCCATCACGCCGGAGGATACGCTGCAGCTCGCCCTCATCGGCTTCGTCTCGCTGGCGGTGCTGCTCGCAAAGTGGAAGGACCTGATGGTCACCTTCTTCGACGAGAACCACGCGCGGACCATCGGGCTGCGCCCGCAGCTCCTGAAGGCGGTGTTCTTCCTGCTGCTCTCGGCCTCGGTCGTGGCGGCGATGCAGACGGTGGGCGCGTTCCTCGTCATCGCCATGGTGGTGACGCCGGGGGCGACGGCTTATCTGCTGTGCGATCGCTTCCCGCGGCTGATCGCGACCTCGGTCGCCATCGGGTCGCTGACGAGTTTCACCGGCGCCTACATCAGCTACTTCCTCGACGGGGCGACGGGCGGGGTCATCGTGACGCTGCAGACGCTGGTGTTCCTGATCGCGTTCGTCTTCGCGCCGAAGCACGGGCTTCTGGCTGCCCGGCGCAGGGCCGATGCCGCACTGCGGAGCGGTCCCGAGGAGCCCGTCGGGCGGCCGGAGGAGGCGCTCTGATGGACCTCGAGACGCTGATGCTGCCGTTCCGCTTCCCATTCATGCAGAACGCCTTCTACATCTCGATGATCGTGTCGGTGCCCACGGCGCTCTTGTCCTGCTTTCTCGTGATGAAGGGCTGGGCGCTGATGGGCGATGCGGTCAGCCATGCGGTGCTGCCGGGGATCGTGCTGGCCTACATCCTGGGCTTTCCGCTGATCCTCGGTGCCTTCGCTGCGGGCATGACCTGCGCGCTGGCGACCGGATATCTCGCCACCAACAGCCGGGTGAAGCAGGACACGGTGATGGGGGTCGTCTTCTCCGGCATGTTCGGGGTGGGGATCGTGCTCTACGTCTCCGTCGAGACGAATGCGCATCTCGACCACATCCTGTTCGGCAACATGCTGGGGGTGGAGCCGCACGAGCTGCTGACCGCCGGGCTGATCTCGCTCGCCGTGGGCGCGGCGCTGCTCCTGAAATGGAAGGACCTGATGCTCCACAGCTTCGACCCGGCGCAGGCGCAGGCGTCGGGGCTGCGGGTGAACTGGCTGCATTACGGGCTGCTGGCAGCACTGTCGCTGACCATCGTGGCGACGCTGGCGGCGGCGGGGCTGATCCTCGCCATCGGGCTGCTGATCGCGCCGGGCGCGATCGCGTTCCTGCTGGTGCGGCGCTTCGCGACGATGCTGTGGGTGTCGGTACTGGTCTGCATGGGCTCGATGCTCTTGGGGACTTACGCGAGCTTCTTCCTCGACTCCGCCCCGGCGCCGACGATCGTGCTGATCCTGACGGCGGTGTTCATCGCGGCCTTTATCCGGCGGCAAAGGATTACCCGCCGCATGTCGCGGCGGCGCGTGGCGGGTCCGGCCGTCTAGCGGTATTCGAGCAGGTAGGTGTCCATGATCCAGCCGTGCTCGGCACGGGCCGTGGCGCGTGCCTGCCGGATCCGGGCGCCGCACTCGGCCACCGGACCTGCGTCGAGGATCTGCTGCGCCATGCCCAGATAGGCGCCCCACCAGATGTGCAGGCCGTCCCGCGGCAGCTCCAGAAACGCGCAGTCGCCGTCGAGCATCACCGCCACCCGCTCCGCCCCCGCGGGCCATCCGCCCTCGCGCAGCTTGCGGCCGGTGGTGATCGTGACCGGGCCGCCGAGCGTGTTGAGCGGGATCGCGTGGGCCGCCGTCAGCATCTGTAGGCTCGTGATCCCCGGCACGACATGGGTCCGAACCTCGATGCCCGCCGCCGACAGCCGCTCCGCGATCCGCAGCGTGCTGTCGTAAAGCGACGGGTCGCCCCAGACCATCAGCGCCACGCGGCCTTCACCGTCCGGCAGGTGCGCGCCGATCTGCCGGGCCCATTCGGCGGCGATGGCATCGTGCCATAAATTCACCCCGTCGAGATAAGCGCCCGAGGCATCGCGGACCGGCATGTCGAACTCCGCCACCCGGACCGGTGCGCGCAGCACGTCCGTGCAGATCGTCTTGCGCAGGTCGAGCAGGTCCGCCTTCTCGTCGCCCTTGCGCGGCAGCAGGATCAGGTCCGCGCCCTCCAACGCGCGGATGGCGCCGAGGGTCAGATGCTCCGGATCTCCGGTGCCGATGCCGACGAGGGAGAGGTCGATCATGGTGCGTCCAGACAGCAAAAAGGGGCCGACGATGCGGCCCCTTGGGAGGTCATGACCCGGATCAGGCCGCGGAGTAGAGGCGCGGCGTCAGGATGCCGCTGCGCTCGAGGTTCCGCACGGCCTTCGCACCGGCCAGCACGGCGAGGTCGGCCAGCGGCTCCACGATGATGACCAGCATGTAGGCGACACCGAAGGTGCCGATGGCCATCAGGTTCTCCGCCCCGAAGCCCTGACCGTAGAAGGCCCAGAACGCGACCCAAGTCACGACCCCGCCCTGATAGGCGGTCGAGAGCGCCAGCGCCTGGCTGTATCTCAGGTCCACATAGGCCGTGTGCGGCGCGATGATCCGCTTCGCCAGCGCCTGCACGGCGAAGAGCGGCACCAGAAGCGTGGTCACGTTCATGAAGTACTGTGGCAGGTCCGCGGGCGCGAAGAGCAGCCCCTGCGCCAGCAGCCCGATCGCCAGACCCAGCGCGGCCGGCAGCGCGCCGAAGATCAGGAACAGCGTGGAGCCGAGGATGAAATGCACCTCCGACACGCCGACGGGAAACTTCGGCAGCACCTCGAAGAAGAAGAACACGGCGAGGCTCGACGCCGCCGTGGCTCCTGCGAGCGAGACGAGCGAACGCTCCTTCAGCCAGTCCATGGCGAGCTTGCCGGTATAGGCGGCCGCCCCTGCCGCGGTCGCATAGCTGAGCGCCAGTTTCGCGCCGTCCACGACGCCGGGTTCGATATGCATGATGTTGTCCTTTCGGTGCCGCAACACCCCGTGCAGCGTGTGTTTCAACCAGCGCGGCGCGTGCCGCACACCTCTGGCCGGTCTCCGGGCTCGCGAGTTCCTCTCCACCTCGGCCGCCTTCCCATGCGTGTGCACAGTGGCTCTTGGCCTCGGTCTACTCGCCTACCGTTGCGGGGGCAGCGCCGGCTTCGACCGCGGGACGGTCTACCGGCTTCCCGTTTCACCCAGATCCATGCGGATCGGGGCACCAGAAGCGAAGCCAGTTAAGGCCCATCGCAAGGTCCGGTCAAGCGGCGGATGGACAGGTTGACGCAGGATCTAGTCGCCCGCGAGAGATCCGAAGAGGATGAGGGCAGGGGCCTCCGACATCTCCTCGCCCAGCCGCCGGGCAAGCGTTGCGATCGGCAGGCGGGTGAGCTGCTGATCGGGGTGGCTCACGTTCTCGGCAAGCAGGGCAGGGACGGTCTCGGGCAGCCCCGCTTCGAAGAGAAGCTGCGCCAGCGCGGGGAAGGTCCGCTTGGGCATGAAGACCACGGTGGTCGCATTCGGATCGGCGAGCGCCTGCACGTTCACGTCGTCGGGCAGGCGACCCATCACGTCGTGCCCGGTCACGAACTGCACCCGCCGCGCTGTGAGGCGGCGGGTGAGCGGGATACCGGCGGCGGCTGCAGCGGCGGTGGCGGAGGTGACGCCGGGCACGACCTCGAACGGGATGCCCGCGGCGCGCACCGCCACGATCTCCTCCTCCAACCGGCCGAAGACGCCGGGATCGCCGGATTTCAGGCGCACCACCCGGATGCCGGTGGAGGCGTACTCGACGAGGAGGCGGCTCACATGGTCCTGCTTGGGCGAGGGGCGCCCCGCCCGCTTGCCCACACCGACGAGGTCCGCCCCGGCCCGCGCATGGGCGAGGATCGGCCCCGAGGACAGGTCGTCGAACAGGATCGCGTCGGCCTGCTTCATCCGGTCCACGGCCTTCAGCGTCAGAAGCTCCGGGTCGCCGGGGCCGGAGCCCACGAAGCTGACGAACCCGCTCACGACGTCGCCTCGGCGATCAGGTGGAAGAAGGTGCCGGTGGCCCGTCCGCGGCGGGAGCCGGTCTCGGGCACCACGTCGCCGTTCGCGTCGCGCACCTCGGCCAGCAGCGCATCGGGCTGGTCGAGGATGGTGGAGTAGTGGAACTCGTGCCCGCGCAGCGTGGCCCCGGCGGCGAAGCCCGGCAGCGGCGCCTGCAACGTCGCGTGACGGTAGCCGAGGTGGAACTTGCGCTTCTCGTAGCTGGTGACGAGGCCGAGCAGCCCCGCCATCTCGTGCCGCGCGCCCTCCTTGTCGATCAGCGCCGCACCCATCGCCATGTAGCCGCCGCATTCGCCATGGACCGGCTTCGTCTCGGCATGGCTGCGCAGGGCGGCGCGGAAGGTGGTCGCGGCGGCGAGCCGTCCGGCGTGCAGTTCCGGATAGCCGCCGGGCAGCCAGACGAGATCGGCCTGGCCGTCCGGCGCCTCGTCGGCGAGGGGGGAGAAGGGCAGGATCTGCGCCCCCGCCTGCCGCCAGCCTTCCAGCAGATGCGGATAGGTGAAGGAGAACGCGGCATCCTGCGCCAGCGCGATCCGCTGGGCCGGTGGCTTGGGCAGGGTGCCTGCGGTCAGCGCCCGATCACCAACCGTCGCCGCGGCGCGGATCGCGGCGAGGTCGACATGCCCGCGCAGGAAGGTCGCATAGGTCTCGATCGCGGCGTCGAGCTCCGGATGCTCCACCGCCTGGATCAGGCCGAGATGGCGCTCGGGCAGCGTGAGGTCCCGGCGCCGCGGCAGGGCGCCGAGCACGGTGAGGCCCGCCTCCTCCATCCCCAGCCGGATCAGCCGCTCGTGCCGGGGGCTTGCGACGCGGTTGAGGATGACGCCGGCGAAGGGCAACTCCGGGTGATAGCGCTGGAAGCCGAGTGCGACGGCGGCCGCCGACTGGGCCTGTCCGCCGACATCGAGGACCAGCACCACGGGCCAGCCCATGCGCAGCGCGAGCTCTGCGCTGGAGCCGCGCCCGGTCTCCCCGTCCGCCGCGACCCCGTCGTAGAGGCCCATGGAGCCTTCCGCGACCACGATGTCCGTCGCCTGAGCCGCGCCCGCGATGGTGTCGAGCAGGCCGGGTGTCATCGACCAGGTATCGAGGTTGAACGAGTCCCGCCCGGCCGCCGCACGGTGGAAGGCGGGGTCGATGTAGTCCGGTCCGCTCTTGAACGGCTGCACGGTCAGACCGTCCTCCGCCAGGGCGCGCAGGAGCCCCAGCATCACCGTCGTCTTGCCCGTCCCCGAACCGGGGGCCGAGACGAGGAGGCCCGGCGGGTTACGCATCGCTCGCCCCCGTCGCACCGTGCGGCCGGAACCGGCGGTCGTAGTCGGGGGCGTAGAGGCAGCTTTCGTCGAAGCCCTCGCCGCTCAGCGCCGGGCCCACGAGGATCAGCGCGGTCCGCTCGATGCCCGCGTCCATGGCGTCTTCGATAGTGGCGAGCGTCGCCCGCACGATCCGCTGGTCCGGCCAGGTCGCGCGGTAGACGACGGCCACCGGGCAGTCGGCACCGTAGGTGGGCGTGAGGTCGGCGACCACGGTGGCGAGGTTGTGGATCGACAGGTGGATGGCGAGCGTCGCGCCGGTCGCCGCGAAGTTCGTCAGGCTCTCCCCCTCCGGCATCCGCGAGGCGCGGCCCGGCGTGCGGGTCAGCACCACCGATTGCGCGAGGCCGGGCAGCGTCAGCTCCGCCCCCAGCGCGGCGGCCGCGGCGGCGAAGGAGGGCACGCCGGGCGTCACCGACACCGGGATGCCCTCGGCCCGCAGGCGGCGCAGTTGCTCCCCCATCGCGGACCAGACGGAGAGGTCGCCGGAATGAAGCCGCGCGACGTCCTGCCCGGCCTCGGTCGCGGCCTTGCACTCCGCCACGATGGCGTCGAGGTCGAGCGGTGCCGTGTTAACGATCCGCGCGTCGGCCGGGCAGTGGGCGAGGATCTCCTCGGGCACCAGCGATCCGGCGTAAAGGCAGACCGGGCAGGACGCGATCAGGTCGCGTCCGCGCAGCGTCAGAAGGTCGGGCGCACCGGGACCGGCGCCGATGAAGTGAACGGTCATTCGGGGTCTCCTGAAGCGATGGCGCAGGTGGCCAGACGGTCGGTGGAGATCCGGCGGGCGCTGATGAGCGTGGCGCCGGCGCCGGCGGCGGCCAGCGCCGCGGCTTCCGCCACGCTGCCGGTTCCTCGGGCGGCCAGCACCCGCTCGGCCTGCGTCGGTGTGTCGGTGGCCGCGAGCGTCGCGGCGTCGATGCCGCGCACGGGCAGGCCGAGCGTGGCGGCAAGGTCGGTGAGGCAGGCGGCGTTCGCCTTGTCCTCGGGGGCGGCGAGCAGGTCGACGGGAAGGCCGCCTGCCGCAGCGAGCGCTTGCTCCAGCGAGGCCCGCGTGGCCGCCCCGCGAAATCCGAAGCCCGCGACGATCATCGGGTCGCGCTCCACTGGACGATGGGATAGGCGGCCTTCCAGGCGCGCTTGCCGCCCACCGGTGTGACGTTGGACAGGGCGATGCGCATCAGCTCGCCGCCGACCTTCGATTGCCAGCGGGTGAGCAGCGCCTCGCTCTCCAGCGTGACGGCGTTGGCAACGAGGCGGGTGCTGGTGGGGAGGGTGGTCCAGAGGTGGTGCAGCATCTCCTCGCTGAGGCCACCGCCGATGAAGACGGCGTCCGGCTTCGGCAGCTTTTCGAGAGCGTCCGGTGCCCGTCCCTGCACGACCCTGAGCCGGTCGACGCCGAGAGCATCGGCATTGCGCCGCGCGCGGGCGGCCCGCTCGGGGTCGGCCTCGATCCCCGTGGCGATGCAGGCAGGGTGGGACATGAGCCACTCGATGGCGATGGAGCCGGCGCCAAGGCCGATATCCCACAGGTGCTCGCCGGGGCATGGCGCGAGGGCGGAGAGCGTCAGTGCCCGCACGGGGCGGCGGGTGAGCTGGCCGTCACTTTCGAACAGCGCGTCGGGGCGGCCAGAGGCAGCGGGGATGACGGCCCCGTCGCCGGCCACCTCCAGACCGACCGCAACCGGGTGCGCGACGTCGGTCAGCGTGAAATCGTCCGCTGTGGTGCTCCGCACCCGCTCCCACGGACCGCCGAGTGCTTCGAGGATGTGCAGCGTGCTCTCCCCGAAGCCCAGATCCGTCAGCCAGGCCGCGAGCTCCGCCACCGCCGCCCCGTCGCGCAGCAGCACCAGCGCCCGCTGGCCTGGCGCCAGATGGGGCCGAAGCCGCATTAGCGGCGCGGCGTGGAGGCCGAGGCAGGTCGTATCCTCCAGCGGCCAGCCGAGACGGGCGGCCGCGTGGGAGAAGGTCGATGGCCCCGGCAGCGCGCGCCACTCGCTGCGCTCCAGCGTCCGCGCCACGGCCCGGCCCGCGCCGAACCAGAACGGATCGCCGGAGACGAGCATCACCGCCCGCCGCCCCCGCTGCTCTACCAGCAGGGGCAGGCCGTCCACGAACGGCACCGGCCATTCGATCCGCTCGGCCGCGAGCTCCGGCAGCAGCGCTAGGTGACGGGGCGGGCCGAGCACGACCTCCGCCGCTTCCAACGCCTCGCGCGCGGCGGGTGTCAAACCCTGTGGCCCGTCCTCGCCGAGCCCGATAAGAGTGAGCCAGGGATCATCCATGACGCGACACGTTCTCATCCTTGGCGGCACGACCGAAGCCCGCGCGCTCTGCGACGCGGTGGCCGCGCGCGGCATTCCGGCGACGCTCTCCTACGCGGGCCGCGTCGCACGACCGGCGCCGCAGGCCGTGCCGGTCCGCGTCGGCGGCTTCGGCGGGATGGAGGGGCTGGCGCGCTACCTCACCGAGCATGCGATCACCGAGGTCGTGGACGCGACCCATCCCTTCGCCGCGCAGATGAGCGGCAACTCTGTGGCGGCCTGTGCTGCGGCCGGCGTACCGCTGATCGCGCTCACCCGCCCGCCCTGGCAACCCACCGAGAGTGATCGCTGGACCGAGGTCGCCGACCTGCCTGCCGCCGCTAAGGCCCTCACCGGAGCGCCGCAGCGCGTGATGCTCGCCGTGGGCCGGATGCACCTCGCCGCCTTCGCCGCGCAGCCGCAGCACGACTACCTGCTGCGCCTCGTTGATCCGCCGGAACAGCCGATCCCGCTGCCGAAGCATCACGCCGTGATCTCCCGCGGCCCGTTCACCATCGAAGGCGACATCGCCCTGCTGCGGGAGCATCGCATCGAGCGCATCGTGGCGAAGAACGCCGGTGGCTCCGGCGCCTTGGCGAAGATCGAGGCGGCCCGTGCGCTGGGCCTGCCGATCGTGATGATCGCCCGCCCACCGGTGCCACGCCGGCGCGAGGCGCATACGGTGGCCGAGGTGCTCGCCTGGCTCGATCATGTCGCCACCGATCGCGGCGTGTAGACGAAGGGCGTGCCCTCCCGCGCGATCACCCGGGTCTGGCTGGAGCCGACGATGACCATGGTGCGCATGTCCGCCATCTCCGGCTGTGCCTCGGGCAGTGGGACGACGCGCAGCGTTTCCTCGGGTGTCGAGACGGCGCGGGCGAAGAGGACGGGGCGGGCGTCGGCGCAGCTTTCCTTCAGCAGGTCCAGCACCTTTCCGAACCCCTCCGGCCGTGCCTTGGAGCGTGGATTGTAGAAGGCCATCGCGAAATCGGCCTCGACGGCGAGGCGCAACCGTTTCTCGATCAACTCCCATGGCTTGAGGTTGTCCGACAGGTTGATGGCACAGAAATCGTGGCCCAGCGGCGCGCCTGCCCGCGCCGCCGCCGCGAGCATCGCCGTGATGCCGGGCAGCACGCGGATGTCGAGGTCGCGCCAGCCCGCTGGTCCCGCCTCCACCGCCTCGAACACCGCAGCGGCCATGGCGAAGACACCGGGATCGCCGGACGAGACGACGACGACCCGCCGCCCCGCCGCCGCGAGCTCCAGCGCGTGGCGGGAGCGGTCGATCTCCACCCGGTTGTCGCTGGGATGCAGTTCCAGCCCCGGACGGGACGCGACCCGCGCGACATAGGGAATGTAGCCGACCACGTCGGTCGCCTCGGCCAGTGCCGCCGTCACCTCGGGCGTGACGAGCGCGTCCGCGCCAGGCCCCAGCCCCGCGATGGCGAGCCAGCCGCTCACGGCCGCCGCCCCTGCCCGTGGACGATAATGATGGAGAAATAGGGCGTCACGCGCTCGCAGGCCTGGGCGAGCGGCATCACGCTCTGGTTCGGCATCGTGGCGTATTCGACGAGCCACGCTGACGACAGCCGCCCGGCCCGCTCCAGCGCTCGGCGCACCTTGTCGATGTTGCGCCCGATCTTCATGACGACGAGGGCGTCGGCGCTCTCCATATGGCGGACCAGTTCGTCCTCGCCGAGGGTGCCCATCAGCACCGTCAGCACGTCGTCGCCCCAGGTCACGGGCTGGCCCGTCGCAGTCCAGGCGCCCGACATGCCGGTAATCGCAGGCACGACCGCGACCGGCACATCCGGCGACAGGCGGGTGTAGAGATGCATGAACGAGCCGTAGAAGAACGGGTCGCCCTCGCAGAGCACCACGACATCCTCACCGCGCTCGGCCAGCGCGCGCAGATGCGCGGCGCACTCGGCGTAGAAGGCGGACAGGATGCGGTTGTATTCGGGGTCGTGCAGCGGGATCTCGGTCGTGACCGGGTACTCCATGGGGAACTCGACGGCACCCTCGGCCAGCATCCCCTCCACGATCCGCCGGGCCTGGCCGGGGCGGCCCTTCTTGCGGAAGAAGGCGACATGGCGCGCGCCGCGGACCAGCCGGTCGGCGCGGACGCTCATCAGGTCGGCGTCGCCGGGGCCGAGGCCGACGCCGTGGATCGTACCCGGATGCTTGAAGGTGCTCATTCGGCGCGGCTCGCCACGGCGTTGATCGCGGCGACGGTGATCGCGCTGCCGCCGAGCCGCCCGTCCACGACGCAGCAGGGCACCGGCTGATCGGCCCAGAGCGCGGCCTTGGACTCCGCAGCACCGACGAAGCCCACCGGGCAGCCGATGATCGCGGCGGGGCGAGGGCAGTCGGGATCCTCCAGCATGTTGAGGAGGTGGAAGAGCGCGGTCGGCGCGTTCCCGATCGCCACCAGCGCACCGGCGAGGTGCGGCCGCCACAGCTCCAGTGCTGCGGCGGAGCGGGTGTTGCCGATCTCCTGCGCCAGCTCAGGCACGCCCGGCGCGTGGAGGGTGCAGATGACCTCATTGTCCGCGGGCAGGCGCTTGCGTGTCACGCCCTCGCTCACCATCCGCGCATCGCAAAGGATCGGGGCACCTTGCTCCAGTGCCGCGCGGGCCACGGCGGTGAACCCGGGGGAGAAGCGGATATGGGGCGCCAGCTCCACCATCCCCGCCGCGTGGATCATGCGCACGGCCACCTGCTCGTCTAGCGGGTCGAAGCGGGCGAGCTCCGCCTCCGCCCGGATGGTGGCGAAGGACTCGGCGTAGATCGCGGCCCCGTCGGTCTCGTAAGCGTATGGCATCAAGGCGTCTCGAAAAGCTCGTCCAGATCGCCCGGCGTAAGGCCGGTGCGTCCGGGCGCATCCCACGGACGCTGGCCGCGCACAAGGTCGAAACGACCCTCGCGCCCGACCAGTGTGACATCGGCGGGCCGGGGCCGAGCACAGCCCTTTGCGCAACCGGAGACGTGGAGGGTGCCGGGGGTGCGTTCGGCAAGGCGGCGGGCGAGGCCGCGCGTCTCTACGGTGGCAGAGGTGCAGTAGGGGGCGCCGGGGCAGGCATCGACGCGCAGCAAGGGGTTGTCGGGGTCCGTGATGAAGCCGGGGACGGCGCGCGCCGGGGTGCCCTCCAGCAGCAGCATCCGCCACGGCGTCGTGCGGATCGCAGCGGGCTTGGTCCATTCCATCAAGCTGCGCAGTTGGGCGGCCGTGACCTGACCGAAGGGCAGGCCGATCAGCGCGCCGCTCGGCGTGTCGCCGATGATCGGCGTGTGGCCGTGTGAGCGGGGCGGCGTGGTCCCGACGTCGCCCATCTGCGCGACGTGGTGGACCATGCGCTTGGCCGCCATGCCGCCGGTCTCGACGAAGCGGTAGGCGAGCGCGATGAGCGTGTCGACGGTGTTGCTGCGCTCCACCGGCATCCCGCCCCCGGCGCCGGCACAGAGCACGACAAGCCTGCCGTCCGCGGCCCGCGTCAGGGCGATGTCGGCGGAAAGGCCAGCCGCCATCGCTGCAGTATCCACCGCGAAGCCGAACTTCGCGGGCAGCTCGGGCAGTTCGTCAAGACGGGCCGTCAGTTCAAGCGCCAGCGCCTCCGTCTCGTCGCCCTGCGTCGAAAACGGTGTCACGACGATGTTCCGGCGGTGCTCCAGCACCGGGTCGCGGTCGAGCAGCCCGAGCGCCGTCAGCTCGCCCAGCAGCGGGGGATGCGTCTCCTCCCGCACCCCGCGAAGCTGGACGTTGGCGCGGCCCGTGACCTCGACGACGCCGGAGCCGTGCCGCTCCGCCGCGGCGCAGAGCCCCAGCACCTGCTCGGCGGACAGGCGGGAGACGAGCGGCCGCACCCGCACGATCAGCCCGTCGCCCGACATCATCGGGCGGTAGGCGCCGGGGCACCAGCCCTTCGCCTCGGGCCGGGTCATGCCAACCGCTCCAGCCCGGCGCGGATCGAGTTGCGCCGGGTCTGCCACAGCCCCGCGTCGAGCAGGGCGGCGAAGCGCTCTTCCATGGCGGCGAGCGCGCCCGGATTGGCCTCGGCGAGGAAGGCGCGGATTTCGGCGTCGCCGAGCGTCGCGTCGTGGTAGAGGTCGAAGAGATGCGGCGCGACGCTGCCCGCCAGATGCGCGAAGGCGGCCATGTGATCGAGCGTCGCCGCGATCTCCGCCGCGCCGCGGAAGCCGTGCCGCATCATGCCGGCGAGCCAGCCCGGATGGCTCGCGCGGGCATGGACGACGCGGGCGATCTCCTCGGCCTGCAGCCGTGCGCGCGGCCGCTCGGGGTCGGTCGCGTCTACGTGGTAGAGCCGCGCCTGCCCACCGGTGATCGCCTGCGCGGCGGCGAAACCGGCCTCATGCGCGGCGTAGTCGGAGGCGAGCAGGAGATCCGTTTCCGGCAAATCCTGAAGGTGGACGAAGGCGTCGGCTCCCGCGACCCGCGCCGCGATCCCCGCCGCATCCCGCCGCGACTCCTGCCCGTCCAGCGCCCAGGCGGAGGCGGCGAGCCACGCTTCGCCGGCAGCCCGGCGCGCCGCGTCGGAATAGTCCTCCAGTGCTGCGCCCATCCCAAGCCCGTAGGAGCCCGGCGCCGGGCCGTAGACCCGGGCCCCGTCCTGCCCGACGAAGGGGTTGTAGTCCGGCGCCTCGTCCCGCGCGGCGAGCGCCCGCACGGCCTGCGAGAACAGGGCGGACAGCGTCGGGAACACGTCGCGGAAGAGGCCGGAGACCCGCAGCGTCACATCGATGCGCGGGCGGTCGATCTCGGCCAGCGGCAGGATCTCGATGCCCGAGACGCGCTCCGATCCCTTGTCCCAGACCGGTTTCGCGCCGAGGAGGTGGAGTGCCATGGCGAACTCCTCCCCTGCGGTGCGCATCGTGGCCGAGCCCCAGAGGTCGACGATCAGGCCGCGCGGCCAATCGCCCTCGTCCTGCAAGTGGCGGCGCAGCAGCTCTTCGGCCAGCGTCACGCCTTGGGCATAGGCCGCACGGGTCGGGACGGCGCGCGGATCGGTGGTGAAGAGATTACGGCCGGTCGGCAGCACGTCGCTCCGCCCGCGATAGGGCGAGCCGGAGGGGCCGGGGGCGACGCGACGGGCGCTGAGCGCGTCGGCAAGCGCCGCGCGCTCGGCCGCAGCAGAGGGGCCTACGTCCAGCGCGGAGGCTGCCGTCGGCCCGCGGCCGAAGACATGGAGCCCGTCGCCGAACTGGCTCTCCTTGATATCGCAGACGAAGCGGTCGATCCGGGTGATCGCCTCCGCCGGGCAGGAGGTCGCCTCGATCCCCAGATCCTCCTCGACCCCTGCCGCCTGTGCCTCGATCCGGATGTCGTCCTGCAGCCGGTCGCGCCGCTTCGGATCGAGCCCGTCCGCGTTGGAGAACTCGTCCAGCAGCGCCTCCAGCCGGGCGAGCTGTTCGGGCGTCCCGCTCTCCCGCAAGGGCGGTGGCAGGTGACCGAGGGTGAGCGCGCCGACGCGCCGCTTGGCCTGCGCCGCCTCGCCGGGATCGTTGATGATGAAGGGATAGATGACGGGCAGCGGACCGGTCAGTGCCTCGGGCCAGCAGGTGTCCGACAGGGCGACGGATTTGCCGGGCAGCCATTCGAGCGTGCCGTGGGCGCCGATATGGACCAGCGCGTCGCAGCCCATCGCGTGGCGGAGCCAGAGGTAGAAGGCGACGTAGCCGTGCCGCGGCGTGCGGGCGAGATCGTGGTACTCGTCCGCGCGCAGCTCCGGTGTGCCGCGCTCGGGTTGGAGAGCGACGAGTGCGTCGCCCCGGCGGACCGCGGCGAAGTGCACGGCGCCGTTGCGCACCGCTGGGTCGTGCTCCGGCGCGCCCCATGCCGCTTCCAGATCGGCGCGCAGGGGCTCCGGCAGGGTGGCGAGGGCGGCGCGGTAGTCCGCCAGCGGCCAGCTCAGCGTCTCGGTCAGCGCGTCCTGCAACGGCACTCCGCCCGGCGCGCCCAGATCGGTCAGCATCGCTTCGGCGGAGGCCAGCGCGTCGAGGCCGACCGCATGAGCCATCTGCCACGGCTTGCCGGGATAGGTGGAGAGGACCAGCGCCGGGCGCTTCGCCCCGCCGCGCAGGCCGACCCAACCCGCGACGCGATCCGCGATGGCCTCGATCCGCGCGGCCTCGGCCCGGTGGGCGTAGCGCTCGAACTCTAGGTCGGGGTCGCGGGTGCCCGGCTCCTTGAATGAGGCGACCCCGGCGAGGAGGCGGCCGTCCACCTCCGGCAGGACGACATGCATGGCGAGATCGGCGGGGGAGAGGCCCCGCTCCGCCTCCTCCCACGCCTGCCGAGTGGAGGTCGCGAGCGCCACTTGGAACACCGGCACGCCGGCGGCGTCGAGTGGGGAGGTGCCGTCCTCCCCCTTGCCGGAGAAGGAAGTCGCGTTGACGATCGCGACGGGGGCCAGCGCCTCGACCAGCCGCCTCATCCAGCGCGCGGCCTCGGGCGCCTTCAGCGACGGCGCGAAGAGGGCGCTGACGGCGAAGCCCCGCGCCTCGAACGCGGCGAAGAGCGCGCGGATCGGGTCGAGATCGGCGGCCGAGACGAAGGCACGGTAGAAGGTGAGGAGCAGGCGCGGCCGCGTGTCGGCCCGCATCAGCGCCATCGCCGGGCAGCCCGCCCCGTGCTGCGGCGTCCAGCCGCCCACCATGGGCAGCACCTTCGCGCCGCGCACCGGCCCGGCATAGAGCCCCGCGGCCAGCGACAACTGCGCCAGCGCCGCCTGTGCCGCGACCGGCCCGCCGGTATCGCACAGATGCGCGAGCTGCCGCAGGGTGGAGCGCGGCAGGGTCGAGACCTCGTCGAGCCGTGCATCCTCGCGCCCATCCGCGGGCAGCACCGCCAGCGCGATCCCTTTCTGCCGCGCCAGCGCCTGTACCTGCTGCAAGCCGTAGGCCCAGTAGGGCACCCCGCCGATCAGGCGGATCAGGATGCCCTTCGCCCCCTCCAGCGTGTTTTCCACATAGGTGTCAACGGAGAGGGGATGCTTCAGCGCCGCGAGGTTCGCGAGCCGCAGCGTCGGCAGCGGGCTGCCGCCCTCCTGCGCCCGATGCCATCCGGCCGCGAAGGCGCCGAGGTCGCTGTCGGAGAAGGAGAGCACCACCAGATCCGCGGGGCTCTGCCCCAGATCGGTGGGCGTCTCCGTCTCCTCCAGCCCGTGGCTCTCGCGGAAGATGACATGCATGGGCGCGGGCCGTCCTTACGTCAGCGCGGCGGTGATGCGCGCGCGGTCGATGTCGTCATGCTCGGCAATGACGACGAGCCGCCCCTGCCGTGCCTCGTCCGCCGCCCAAGGCCGGTCGAACTGGGTGCGCACCCGCGCGCCCACCGCCTGGACGAGCAGGCGCATCGGTTTGCCCGCGACGGCGGCATAGCCCTTCACGCGCAGGATGTTCTGCTCCTCGGCCATCTTCGAGATGCGCTCGGCCAGCGCCTGCGGATCGGTCTGTTCGGGCAGGTCGACGACGATGCTGTCGAACTCCTCGTGGTCATGGTCGTGCGGCGTGTCGTGGTGGGAGGGGCGGGCGTCGAGGTCGTCCTCCGCCTTCGCCTCCAGCCCCAGGATCACGCGCGGGTCGACGCGGCCCTCGGCCACCTCGATCACCGGCAGGGTGCGCGGTGCCTCCTCGGCCACGATCCCCTTCGCCTTCGCGATGCCTTCGGCACCGGCGAGATCGGTCTTGGTGAGCAGCACGATGTCCGCGCAGGAGATCTGGTCCTCGAACACCTCCGACAGCGGCGTCTCGTGATCGAGGCTGTCATCGGCGAGGCGCTGCGCTTCCACCTTGTCCACATCCGGGGCGAAGCGGCCCGCGGCCACCGCCTCCGCATCCGCCAGCGCGATCACGCCGTCCACCGTGATGCGGGAGCGGATGTCAGGCCAGTCGAACGCTTTCAGCAGCGGTTTGGGCAGCGCCAGCCCCGACGTCTCGATCAGGATGTGATCGGGCCGCGGGTCGAGCGCCATGAGCTGCTGGATCGTCGGGATGAAGTCGTCGGCCACGGTGCAGCAGATGCAGCCATTGGCGAGCTCCAGGATGTTTTCCGCCGGGCAGCTCTCGTCGGCGCAGCCCTTCAGGATCTCGCCATCGACGCCGACATCGCCGAACTCGTTGACCACGACGGCGAGGCGGCGGCCCTGCGGGTTCTCCAGCAGATGCCGGATCAGGGTCGTCTTGCCCGAGCCGAGAAAGCCGGTGATGACGGAGACGGGGAGTTTTTCGAGTGTGCTCATTCGGCGGCCTCCGGCAGGGTGAGCGGCGGGATACGGGCGATGCAGTTCTTGCGGAAGTGCTCCGGGCGGGCGCGCCAGGGCACGAGGCCGTCGGCAGCGGCGCGGTAGAGGGCGGCCCCCTTCAGCACCACGTGGGCATGCACCTCGGGGTCGAGATTGCCGTAGACATAGGTCCAGCGCCCGTCGCCGCGCAGTGCGACGGTGCAGCCGCGCGAGCAGTTGGACAGGCACTCGACCGCGCGCACGGTCACGCCCTCGGGCGCCTCGCGCCCGGCAAGGCGGTCGAGCAGGATGGCGCCCGGGCGTGTCTCGCCCTCGGCCGGTACGGCGCCTTCCTGTCGGCAGGTGGTGCAGACCAGCACCTCGACTGGCGGCACCATCGCGCCCTCGGCTTGGTTGGAAGTCGTCATCGTGGTCCCTCAAAAGGGGGCCAGGGTCAGGATGGCGGGCCGGTTCGGCGGCAGCCCGTCACCGGAGCACCCCGTCCGGTTGGCATCGATCGGCTGGCAGGTCTCCCGGCTTGCGGATGTCGGAGCCCGGGGCTCCGGCGGCGGTCCAACCTTCCCGACCTCATGGTCAGTGGTGCGAGGACCCCTCTCCGGTCACGGTCGCGGGGGCGGCTGCGTTTCCTTGGGCCAGATGGCCCGCGGTCGGCATTCCCTTTTCACCTGCGTCAAACAGGCACCAGCACGGACTAGATCGCCGGTCGGGCGGAGCAATGTCAACAAGAGTCGGTGCTGCGAACGCACCGTAGCGCCGCCGCGGTCGGCTCTCAGGCGCAATCGGGCCCGTCCGTCGGCCGCCTGAGGTGAAGCAGCGGAAGCGGCGCCTCGGACTTCACCCGCTTGAGCGCGATGTTCGAACGGATGTCGCGCACATGGGGCAGGCTCCGGAGGACCGTGGTCAGAAGCTCTTGGTAGGCTTCGACACTCGGCACCACGATCTCTGCCAGGCAGTCGCTGTCGCCCGACAGCACGTGGCACGTCACGACCTGCGGTATGGCGGCGAGGCTCCGCTCGAACTCCTCGGCCGCGTCGCGGGAGGCCGTTCCCAGCCGGAACTCGGCGAAGACGGTGAGCGACAGGCCGACGGCCGCCCGCTCCAGTACGGCGCGGTAGCCGCGAATGAAGCCCTCGGCCTCCAGCCGCCTGACCCGGCGCAGGCAGGGCGATTGCGAGAGCCCCACCCGATCGGCAAGGTCGGCATTGCTGAGGCGTCCGTCCTCCTGCAGTGCGTGCAGGATCTTCAGGTCGAGGGCATCGAGGTTGATGTAGGGCATCAGTACCGCAAGATTCTGCCAGGATTGCGGGTTCGAGAGGCGAAATACGCAAGGAAACGCCCTTCGGCCCGATGCCATGATGCGCCAATGAGCAGTGAGACGAAACCAGGAAGAACGGCGGCGATCGGCGTGGCGGCGGCGCTGTCCGCCGTGCTGATCGGGGCAGGGTGGCAGGTCGTCACCCGCCTCGGGGTCACGACCACCGTCGATGCCTACGACCTCGCCCTGATGCGCTACGTCGTTCCCGCGCTGTTGCTCGCGCCGCTTCTGGTGCGCCACGGCCTGTTTCCCCGCGGTGTCTCGCCGGGCTTGGTCATCGCCATGGTGGCGGGCGGCGGCCTGCCGTTCGGCCTGCTCGTCATGCAGGCGGCCCGGATGGTGCCGGTCTCCCATATCGGGGTGCTGGTCCCGGGGATGATGCCGATTTTCGTGGCCGTCCTCGCGGCCCGTTTCCTCGACGAGCCCATCACGGCGCGGCGCGCGGGTTGCTTTGCCCTGATCCTGCTCGGCGTCACATGCATCGGCGGCGATGCGGTCGGCACGATGTCCGCGGCGACGCTGGCGGGCGACGGACTGCTTCTGACGGCGGCCTTCCTGTGGGGCGTCTACTCCGTCGCGTTCCGTCGCAGCGGACTGTCGCCCTGGCATGCGGCGGCGATCATCGCGTTCTGGTCCGCCCTCCTCGTCGCGGTCGTCTGGGGCGTGGCGCATGGCGACGGCCTGTGGCGCACGCCGCCCGCGCTCCTGGCGCTCCAGATCGTGTGGCAGGGCGTGCTGGCCGGCGCGGTGGGAATGTGGGTCTATGGCCTTGCGATGAAGACCATCGGCGCTGCGCGCGCGGCCGCGATCGGAGCACTGGTCCCGGCCCTTGCCGTTCTGGGAGGATGGGTCGTCCTTGCCGAGCGACCCACGGCACTGACCGCGTTAGGCGTCGCGATCACCGTCGTCGGCGTCGCCACTGCGAACCGTGCCGAGGGACCCCGCGAAGATCCGTAATCGTACGACACGGGCATCTTTTCTGAGATCGACATCCAATTTCTGGTCGCTCCAACGGTCGTCAGCGCCCTTGCATCGGCTTCGAAAGGGTCTCGCTACCGGTGCGGTCCGGCACCGACCCCGCGCAGACCTCGATCACAGCCAGTGTTCCGGAGTAAGCGACCTGTCCGACGCCGACTGGCGCACGTCCGGGCGATGTCCCTCCGACCGCCGTTGCCCGGTGGCCGCAGTGGGCGGTGCATCGGTCAACTGATATTGTATTTAATAAAATGCAATTGTATTCAGTTTAGCGGGGCGATGTATGAACCGTGGCGTGGCCGACCTCGATGACCGACATCCGGAAGGGAGCAGAGCGGCTCCCGCCCGAGGCAGGACAGAACCCGGCGTCGAATGAGTGATGGGATGACAACATGAGATACCTCGGCCTTTCCGCCCTTCTTCTGGGCGGTCCCCTGGCTGCCCAAGACCTGCCGCCGGACTGCAGCGAGCGGGAGCTGCACGTTCCGTTCTCCCATGTCAGCGCCGGAAGCGGGCATCCCAAGGGCGAGGCGGCAGCGGAGCTTGCACGGCGGGTGAACGCCGAATTCGACGGGACGCTGTGCATGAGCGTGCACCCGCGCCGGGCGCTCTACGATGACGAGGATCTGCTCAACGCGATGCTCGACGGCGATGTGCTGATGGGGGCACCGTCGACGACGCAGTTCGATCGGCTCACGCCGCGGTTCCGGATCTTCGATCTGCCGTTCCTGTTCGAGAACATGATCGCGACGCAGGAATTCCAGACCTCCCCGGACGGGATCGAGCTGCTGTCCGCGCTGGAGGATCAGGGCATCCACGGGCTCGCCTACTGGTCCAACGGGATGCGGCAGATGACGACGGCCGAGGGGCTGCGCAGGCCCGGCGATGCGGCCGGGCTGACCTTTCGCGCGCAGCCCTCGGCGGTCATCGAGCGGACCTTCGACGAGCTTGGTGCGGAGTCCGTGAGGCTGCGCTTCTCGGAGGTTCGCAGCGCCCTCGCCGATGGCACCATCGACGGTCAGATGAACTCCTTCGCCAACATCTATGCCGAAGGGTTCTTCGAAGTTCAGGACTGCGTGCTGGAGGCGAACGTGAGCGCGGGGACCTATGTCGTCGTGGCCTCCGCCGCGGTCCTGGACGCACTCGACGAGGAGGAGCGCGCCCGCTTCGCGCTCCTGGTCGAGGAGGTGACGCACGAGCGCAATGGCTTCACCTTCGAGCTCAACGAGCTGGCCAAGCTCAACATCCGCAGCGACGGCGGATGCGTCCGGGCACTGACCGAGCAGGATCGCGCGGTGTGGCGCGCGGCGCTCGATGGCGTGCAGGCGGAGTTCGAGGCAGAGATCGGTCCGGAGATGATCGAAGCGGCCGCCGCCGCGGACGGCAGCTTCTGAGCCGGGGCGTGCGCTAGCCGGCGTCGTGATAGAGGATCGCGAGCCGGGCCTTGTGCGCGGACCGGATATGCTTGCGCGCCGCCGCCTCGGCCCCGGCGGGATCGCGTCGGGCGATTGCGTCGAGGATGGCGGTATGCTCCCCGATCGCCTCGGCCTGACGGCCGGGCAGCGACAGCGTCGTGCGTCCCAGCAGCGCCATGGACTGGGCCAGGCCGTCGAGCGTCCGGTTCAGATAGCGGTTGTGCGCGCCGTCGCAGATCGCACGATGAAAGATCCGGTTCAGGCGTGACGCCTCGGCCGGGTTCGCGTCATCCGGCTTCTGCCTTGCGAGAAGATCCGACAGTGCCGCGATCTCCATCTCCGACGCATGTTGCGCGGCCAGGGCGGCGGCGGTCGCCTCCAGCACCTCCCGGATCGTGTAGAGCTCGGACACCGCCTGGTTGTCGAGCCGGTTCACGGTGACGCCGCGATGCGGCTCGTGCACGACGAGCCCGTCGCTTTCCAGCCGCCGGATCGCCTCACGCACCGGGGTGCGCGACAGCCCCAGTTCGGTCGCGAGCTCTCCTTCGTGCAGACGGTCGCCGGGCTTGATCCGGCCGGTCAGGATCTTGTTGCGGATCGTCTCGAAGGCTTCGTTGGCGGTGAGCTTGCGGGGCTTGTCGTTCAACTCAGGTGTCCAGTGGGAAGGGCAGGTCCCACATGTCCTGCAGCAATCCGCGCGGAAAGTCGAGCGACAGCGCCCAGGCGAGGATCGCGAGCACGCCGAGTGCCGCGGCTCCGCCCAGGAGGGCGCGCACCGGCGTCACCCCGCTGCGCAGGTAGAGGAAGAGCCCGGCGAAGAGGCCTACGGCCAGCCAGAACCCGACCAGCAGCGTTCCGGTCAGCAGGCCCACGACCCAGGCCACCTGCGGCCAGGCGGAGCGCTGGACCTTGGCCACCCCACCGGGCCGGTCGAGGTCGCAGAAGATCGGGCTGCCCGCCGGGCTGCGCCAGACGAGGACCAGCGCGACAAGGGCCAGCGCCAGCATCGGAAGCGCGATCACCTGCGGAAAGACGCGGCCGCCGGGCGTCAGGCCCCAGGTGGTCGCGAGCACGAAGAGTGCCGCCGCGATCATCGTCAGCACGATCGCGACCTGCCCCGCACTGCTGCCGTAGCGGGGTCGTCCCGCGGCCGAGCGCTGCGCCTTCAGCAGCGCATAGCCCGCCCAGGCGGACAGAACGCAGATCGCGAGCAGCGCCAGGAACAGCGGCCGCTCGAACACCGACCAGCCGTAGAACTGCGTCGTCTGGTAGAAGTTCGTCTCCAGCCCGTAGGCCAGCACGAACCCGATCATCAGTGCCGGCCGCGGAAAGCCGTAGCGGCGCAGGAAGTAGGCGAAGACCCCCATTCCCGTCGCCACGATCAGGTCGCCCCAAGCCCGCGTCGACTGGAAGGCCGCGAAGAGCACCATGGCGATCAGGAAGGGGGCAATGTACTTGAAGTCTATGGTCGTGAGCCGCGAGATCGGCTGGGCCAGTACCACGCAGAGCACCGCGCCCAGGATGTTGGCGAGCGCCAGCGACCAGATGATGGTGTAGACAAGCTCGATCTCCCGCGTGACCATCTGCACCCCCGGCTGCACGCCGAGCAGGATCATTCCGCCCAGGAGGATCGCGGTCGCCGCGGAGCCCGGAATGCCGAAGATCAGCGTCGGCACCAGCGCGCCGCCCTCCTTGGCGTTGTTCGAGCTTTCGGGTGCCAGCACCCCGCGGATATCGCCCTTGCCGAACTCCGTCTTGTCCTTCGCGGTCTGCACCGCGTGGGCATAGGCGACCCAGTCGACCACGGTGCCGCCGAGGCCCGGCAGCATGCCGAGGAAGGTGCCGAGGCCCGAGCAGCGCAGCACCAGCCAGCGGTGCCGGATCGCGTCGCGCACCCCGTCGAGCCAGCCCGCCTGCAGCCGGGCCCGCTCGGAAATGGCGGTGTCGCGGCGCATCAGATCTATGATCTCGGGTATCGCGAAGATCGAGATGGCGATGACCATCAGCGGGATGCCGTTGGAGAGGTAGAGGACCTCGAACTCCATCCGGTATTCGTTCGTGGCCGGCGTGATCCCGATCATCCCGATGCACAGGCCCAGCATCGCGGTCAGCAGTCCTTTCAGGAACGAGCTTCCCGACAGCACCCCCACCATGGTGAGCCCGAAAACGGAGAGCATCAGCATCTCTCCGGTGCCGAAGGCCAGCACGATGGGCCGCGCGATCTGGAGCACGAGTGTCAGGATCAGCGCGCCGAACAGTCCGCCGAAGAGGGAGGCCACGAACCCCGCGGCCAGCGCCCGCGCCGCCTCCCCGCGCTTGGCGAGGGGAAAGCCGTCCTCGACCGTCGCCTGGCTGGAAACGGAACCGGGTATGCCGATCAGGACGGCTGGGAAAGTGTCCGACGTGGCCACCACGCTCATCACGCCGAGCATCAGCGCCAGCCCGCTTACCTGGTCGAGTCCGTAGATGAAGGGCAGCAGCAGCGCGAGGCCGACAGAGCCGCCGAAGCCCGGCAGGATGCCCACCATCAGGCCCAGCAGAACCCCCGCGATCAGGTAGAGCGGCGTGGTGCCGGACAGGATCTGCGCGAAGGCAGACAAGAGGTCGTGCATCATTGCGGGGTCCCCACGCGGCAGGCCGGGCCGCCCGATCGGGCGGCCCGGATGCGGATCACTGGCTGAAGTTGTACGCCTCGCTCAGCCAGTCGAGAACCCAGGCCTCGGCCTCCTCGGGCACTTCGGTAGCGGCCGCCTTCGCGACGGTCAGCGCGTCGTCCCCGGTAATCTGCTCGTAGACGCCGATGCCGCCCACCAGCGTCTCCATCGCCGCGGGATCGGCCACGATGGCCTCGAAGGCGGCCCGGTAGGCCTCGATGATCGCGGGATCGGTCTCGGCCGGCAGCATGATGAACTTCTGCGCGCCGAAGCCCGCGGCGTGGAAGGCGCGCCAGGCGTCCCAGGCCGGACCCGACGGCGCCTCGCCCTTCACCATCTCGTAGACCTCGGGGAATGTCGGCAGGTCCGGGAAGGTCGGATCGCGCACGATATTGCCCGCGGCATCCAGCGCGCCCCAGGAGAAGAGCGGAACCATGCTGCCTTCCTCCACCAGCGGCTGCACGCCGTTCAGATACGCAGGCGTCGTCTGATAGTCGATCTGCAACTCGCCGCGCTGGATCGATTGCAGCGCGTTGGAGCGCGACGCCATGCCGAAGACCGGCTCGATCTCGAGCTCCAGAAGCTGGAAGGCGAGAAGCGGCACGAGGTCGAGGGTCGCGACCCCCTGGCTGCCGTAGCGCGCACCAGTGCCCGCGATCTCCATGATCTCCGAGGCATCCGCGATCTCCGCATCCGTCGGGACGTAGACCACGCCGCCCGAGGGCGAGGCGAAGACCGGCGTCCAATCGGCGTAGTCATAGCGCACCCGCGGGTCGCGCAGCAGGAACGGCACCTGGATCGATCCCGAGGTGCCGAAGATCATGGAGCCATCGGCCTCCATGCGCCGGGCGAACTCGTTGGAGCCGCCGATGCCGCCACCCTGGTTGTTGTTCACCACGGTCACCACCGGATTGCCCGGCAGGTTCTCCCGGATCAGAGGGGCGAGCGTGCGGGCCCAGACATCGGTGCCGCCGCCTTCGCGGAAGGGCACCCAGAACTCGATCGTCTCACCTTCGAAGCTCACCTGAGCCGAGACGGGGACGGCTGCCGAAAGGCCGGCGGCCATCAGAAGCATCGCTGCTCTGCGGTTCATCATATCGTCTTTCTCCCTTTGTGGCCTCTCGCTTCCGCGCGATCGGTGCGACTGTCCGGTGCTTCCGATCACCGGTTGTATTAAACTAAATACAATTGTATGCAGCAATGCAACGGAAGATTTCGGAGATCGACGATGAACGTATCAGACTACATGGCGCGCTACCTGCGCAGCACGGGCATCGACACCATCTTCGGGTATCCCGGCGATCCGTCGGTGGAATTCCTCGAAGGCTGCCGCCGCGAGGAGATGTCCTTCGTCCTCGCCCGCCGCGAAGGCACGGCCGGCCTGATGGCGGAGGCCTACGGAATGCTCACCGGGCGGCCGGGCGTCGCGCTCTCGACGCTGGGACCGGGCTCCACCAACCTGGTCAACGCGGTGGCGAACGCCACGCTGGATCGCACGCCCATGATCGCGATCTCCGGCCAGATCGACACCAAGCGGATGCCGACTTTCACCCATCAGGTGGTCAACCAGGATGCGCTGTTCGCCCCGGTCTCGAAATACGTGGCGGCCGTGGGGGCGAACAACGTGGGCGATGTGATGCGCAAGGCCTGCCGGACCGCCATGGCGCCGCGGCCCGGTGCGGTCCACCTGACGACGCCCGCCGACGTGGTCGGGGCCGAGGTGGCGGACGACACGATGATCCTGCCTCCGGCTGCGGCCATCGGGGGCGCGGCGAACGTCGCGGTCGCGGCCACGCGGATCGGCGGCGCACGCCGCCCCGTCATCCTCTTCGGCATCTCCGCGATGCAGCGCGACGCAGGGTCGGAGCTCGTCGCGCTCGCCGAACGGATCGGCGCTGCCATCGTCGCCGCGCCTATGGCCAAGGGCACGGTGCCCGAGGACCATCCGCTCTTTGCCGGAACGCTGGACATGGCGTGCAACCAGCTGATGTGGGACTTCCTCGATAGCGCCGACCTGATCGTGTGCGCCGGGTTCGACGCGGTGGAACTCATCAAGCCGTGGACGGTCTCGCCCCCCGTGATCCACATCGACGAGGTGCCCAACACCGACCAGATCTATGCCGCGGAGCTGGAGCTGGTGGGCGACCTGCCTCTGACGCTGACCGCCCTGTCCGACGCCGCGGTCGAGGCGCCGGGCTGGCCACTGGGCGACGTCGCCGCGCATCGCGAGGCTCTGGCCGCGGCCTTCGATGCCGGACGCGTGGCGGGCGTGCTCAACCCGTCAGACGTGATTCGCGTGGCAAGCGGCACGGTCGCGTCCGATGCGATCGTGACCACCGACGTGGGCTCCCACAAGCTTTTGGTCGGGCAGGGCTGGCGCCCGGGCGGGCCGCGGCGACTGCTGATGACCAACGGCCTGTCCTCCATGGGCTTCTCGCTGCCCGCCGCGATCACCGCCAAGATGCTCCACCGCGAGAAGGAGGTCGTGTGCTTCACCGGCGACGGGGGGCTTGCCATGGTGCAGTCGGAGCTTGCGCTCGCATCCTCTATGAAGCTGGGGCTCAAGGTGGTGGTGTTCGTCGACAACTCGCTCAACCGGATCGAGCTCAAGCAGATGGCCCGGCAATACGCCTCCACCGGCACTCGGATCGATCCCGTCGACGTCGCGGGCCTCGCCGGGTCCATGGGCTGCGACGGGATCGAGGTCGGCGACGAAACGGCGCTGGGCGACGCGCTGTCGACACCGACCACCGACCGCCCGCTGGTGATCGGGGCGCGCATCGATCCGGCGCAATACGTGGCGCAGTTCTGATGGGGGGCGTGGGTTCCGTCCCGACCGGCTGCTTTGTCGGCAATGCCTTCTTGCAAGGCGGCCCCGCCTTCGACGTCATGGACAAGTTCCACCTCGCGCCTGCGGCACGGGTCAGCGCCGCGGATACGGACACGGTGGCCCGCGCGCTCGAGCTCGCCGCCGCCTACCGCCCCGCTCCGGGTGCCTGCCGGGCGGCCCTGCTGCAACGCGTCCGCCATCGCGTGTCCGAGCGCCGCGACGCCTTCCGCGACGCGATGGTGGTCGAGGCGGGCTTTCCGATGCGCGACGCGGAGGGGGAGATCACCCGCGCGCTGGAGACCCTGAAGCTCAGCGCGGAGGAGGCCGGCAACCTCGTCGGGGAGATGGTACCCTTCGATGGTGCACCGGGCGGCGCGGGGCGGCTCGGCTTCACGCTGCGCAAACCCGTGGGCATCGTCGTCGCCATCACGCCGTTCAACGCGCCGCTCAACACCGTCTGCCACAAGATCGGGCCGGCGATCGCGGCGGGAAATGCCGCGATCCTGAAGCCCTCCGACCGCACGCCCCTCACGGCGAACCTCCTTGCCGAATGCTTCGCCGAGGCCGGGGCGCCGCCGGGCATGCTCGCGGTCCTGCACGGCGGGGCGGACGTGGCGGGCCAGCTCCTCGACGATCCGCGGCCCGGCTTCTACGCCTTCACCGGCTCCACGCAGGCGGGGCGGGCGATCCACGCCCGTGCCGGACTGCGGCGCACGCAGATGGAGCTCGGCAGCATCGCGGGGACCATCGTGCTCGCCGATGCCGACATCGCGCAGGCGGCGGTGAAGTGCGCCGGCGCGTCGTTCCGCAAGGCCGGTCAGGTCTGCACCTCGATCCAGCTCCTGCTGGTGGAAAAGCGCGCGATGGCGGAGTTCACGGAAACCTACCTGACGCATGTCGAGGCGCTCGTCGCCGGCGATCCCGCGCGTGAGGATACCGATGTCGGCCCGGTCATCTCGCCCGAGTCCGCCGACCGGATCGCCGCGCTGCTGGAGGGTCAGACCCTGCTCGCCGGCGGAGGTCGCGACCGCTCGGTCATCGAACCCACGGTGATCGCCGATCCCGATCCGCGGAGCGCCGCGGCAGCCCGCGAGATCTTCGGTCCCGTCACCTGCCTGATCGGCGTCGACGACCTGGAGGCCGCCATCGCGCGGGTGAACGCCACGCCCTACGGCCTTGCGACCGGGCTCTTCACCCGCGATCTCGAATCGGCTTTCCGCGCGGCAAACGCGCTCCATGTCGGCGGCGTGCATATCGGCGAAACCTCGTCCAGCCGCGTCGATCTCATGCCCTATGGCGGCGTGAAGGCGTCGGGCTTCGGTCACGAGGGCCCCGCCCGCGCCGTGCGCGAGATGTCGGAGGAGCGGCTGGTCACCTTCACGGGCTTTGCCTCATGAGCTGGGACGTGCTGATCGCGGGCGGCGGTAACGCGGCGCTCTGCGCGGCAATCGCGGCGGCGAAGGACGGCGCGCGCGTGCTGGTGGCGGAGGCGGCGCCGAAGGCCTGGCGCGGCGGCAACACCCGCCACACCCGCAACTGCCGCATCGCCCATGACGAGGGCAACGGCATCCTGACCGGTCCCTACCCGGTGGACGAGTTCATGGACGACCTGATGCGCGTCACCAAGGGCCGCACGGATGAGGACCTCGCCGCCCTGACGCTGGAAAAGTCCAAGGAGCTCTGGGATTTCCTCGAAGAGCAGGGCGTCCGCTTCCAGCCGTCGCTCGGCGGCACGCTGAGCCTCGGGCGGACCAACGCCTTCTTCCTCGGCGGCGGACGCTCGATGTTGAACGCGCTCTACCGCACGGCGGAGGATGCGGGGGTGGAGATCCGCTACGACACCCGCGTCGCCGCGCTCGATATCGAGGACGGCTTCTTCAAGGGCGCGACGCTGGAGCGCGACTGGCAGAACGGCGGGGCCGAGCGCGAGGATGTCACCGCCCGCGCCTTCGTCGCGGCGGCCGGCGGCTTCGAGGCCAATATCGACTGGCTGAAGGAAGCCTGGGGTGACGCGGCGGAGAACTTCCTGATCCGCGGAACCCCCTACAACACCGGCGGCGTGCTGCGCCAACTGCTCGACGCGGGCGTGCAGCAGGTGGGCGAGCCCGACCAGTGCCACGCCGTCGCCATCGACGGGCGCGCACCGAAATTCGACGGCGGGATCGTCACCCGGCTCGACTGCGTGCCCTTCGGCATCGTGCTCAACGCCGAGGCGCAGCGCTTCTACGACGAGGGCGAGGATTTCTGGCCCAAGCGCTATGCCATCTGGGGCCGCCTGGTCGCCGCGCAGCCCGAACAGGTCGGCCATGTCCTGATCGACGCGAAGTCCATCAACCTCTTCATGCCGTCGGTCTTCCCGCCCGAGCGTGCGGACACGATCGAGGAACTGGCCGAGAAGATCGGCGTCGACCCCGCCGCGACGCGTGCTACGGTCGACGCCTTCAACGCCGCCTGCGTGCCGGGCACGTTCGACCACGCCGCCCATGACGACTGCCGGACAGAGGGCCTCGACCCGCCGAAATCGCACTGGGCGCGCCCGATCGACACCCCGCCCTTCTACGCCTACAGCCTGCGCCCCGGCATCACCTTCACCTATATGGGCGTCCGCGTGAACGCCGATGCGCGCATGGTCATGGAGGATGGCAGCGTCAGCCCCAACCTCTTCGCCGCGGGGGAGATCATGGCCGGCAACGTCCTGGGCCAGGGCTACCTCGCCGGGATCGGCATGACCATCGGATCCGTGTTCGGCCGCATCGCCGGAGAAAGGGCAGCCGCCTATGTCTCGAATTGACCTTCCCTCCCTCGCCTCCGCCGCGCAGAACGAGGTGGCGCGCCAGATGTCGATCTGCAATGCCTGCCGCTATTGCGAGGGGCTGTGCGCCGTCTTCCCGGCCATGGAACTGCGCCGGGTCTTCGAGGGGCCGGATACCGACTACCTCGCCAATCTCTGCCACAACTGCGGCGCCTGCTATTACGACTGCCAGTACGCGCCGCCGCACGAATTCGCGGTGAACGTGCCTCAGGCGCTGGCGGAGCTGCGGGAGGAGAGCTACGCCCGCTACGCCTGGCCCGGCTTCATGGCGCCGGTCTTCGAGCGCAACGGCGTCTGGATCGCGCTGGCGGCGGGACTGTCCGTCGCCCTCTTCATCCTCGGCTTCGCGCTCTGGTCCGATCCCGGAGCGCTGACGGCCAGCGGGAATTTCTACGCCGTGATGCCGCATGATGCGATGGTCGCCGTCTTCGCCCCCGCCTTCCTGTTCCCGCTGGTGGCGATCGCGCTGTCGCTGGTGCGCTTCTGGCGGCTGACCGGCCCGACGCCGGGGCTCACCTTCGCGGCCCTGCGGCAGTCGACGCGGGACGCGGCGACGCTGCGCTATCTCGACGGTGGCGGGATGGGCTGCATGACGCAGTCCGAGCGGCCCGACACGTGGCGGCGGCGCTTCCATCACCTCACCTTCTACGGCTTCCTGCTCTGCTTCGCCTCGACCTCGTCCGGCACGATCATGCACTACGTCCTCGACTGGCCCGCGCCCTATGCGTGGTGGACGCCGCCGAAGCTCTTCGGCGTGCCGGGCGGGCTGGGGCTCGTCATCGGGGCGGCGGGGCTGATCTGGTACGACCGCGCGCGCGACGGCCGGCTGCGACCCGCGAAGCAGACCGGCATGGGCGCGGCCTTCACCTGGACGCTGCTCGCACTGGGCGCCACGGGCCTCGCGCTCTACTGGCTGCGGGAGACGCCGGCGATGGGCGTGCTGCTCGCCGTGCATCTGGGCACCGTCTTCGCCTTCTTCGTCACCATGCCCTATGGCAAGTTCGTCCACGGCCTCTACCGCTATGCGGCACTCGTGCGGCACGCCTACGAACAGGGGAGGGCGCACCCATGAAGGTCGCGTTCCTCGGCTTTTCGGAGGCCGGACCCGCCTTCGCCGACGTGCTCTCGACGCACGGCGCCGAGGTCTCCGCCTACGACCCGCGACTGGCGGGGGAGGACACGCTTCGAGCCGTCGCCCGGGATCTCGGCGTGACGGTCTGCCCCACGCCGGAAGCGGCGGTGACGGGGGCCGAACTCGTGATCTCCACCGTCACGGCCGCCTCCGCCTGCGCGGCCGCGCGGGGGGCCGCGTCCGCGCTGTCGGGGGGGCAGACCTATCTCGACCTCAACTCCTGCGCACCCGATACGAAACGCGCCGTGGCGTCCATCGTGACCGCGACCGGCGCCGACTTCGTGGAAGGGGTCGCCATGGGGCTGATCCGCGGGCGCGGCGACGCGGTGCCGCTGCTTCTCTGCGGTCCGACGGCCGATGCCCTCGCCGCGCGCCTGCGGGACAGCGGCCTGAACGCCCGCCCCGTGGGCGATGAGCTCGGCCGCGCCTCCGCCATCAAGCTGATGCGCTCGGTCTACGTGAAGGGGATCGAGGCGCTCTTCGTCGAGGCGCAGGCCGCCGCAGACCGTCTTGGGGTGGAGGAGGAGGTTCTGGCGTCGCTCGCCGAGACCTTTCCCGGCCCGGACTGGGCGGCTCTGTCCGAATACCATATCGGCCGCGTCCGCGCCCACGGCACCCGACGGGCGGAAGAGCTCGAAGAGGCATCCGCGATGATCGAGGGTCTCGGCCTGCCGTCCCGGATCGCGCGGGCCGCTGCGGACGTGCACAGGGCCACGGCCAACGTGGGATCGGGGCGAAAAGAGTCCTGAGCTGGACCAGCGCCGGGAACGCCCGCGACGTCACTCGGATTTCAGTTCTCACGGATCCGCACACGCGCGAGGTTGCGCCTGCCGAAGTGTCCGTTTCGCGAGACAGCGGACAAGGCCCCTTCCCGCGGCGATCCTGGGGGACGTCGGGCTCCCTCGCATTCCGAACCCACCCGCATCGCGGCCCTTCGGTTCCCGGGAGCTCGGAAGCCACGGGAGCAGCGGCCCACAAACATCGTTCACCGCCAGAACCAGGAACCGGAGCCCGACAAACCGACGAGACCGACGCGCACTCGCCCCGAGGCGGGCGATCGACCAATCCGCTATCTGACGAAACCGATGTTCGGGAAAGTGGTGCCGCTGAAGGGACTCGAACCCCCGACCCCATCATTACGAATGACGTGCTCTACCAGCTGAGCTACAGCGGCGACGGACGCTTCCTTAGCGATTGCGGCGCAGGGGCGCAAGGGCAATCAGGCCGGTTTCGCGGCCTCCTCGCGAGGGCGCTCCGCCATCGCCTCCCGCCCGGCGAGATCGGTGCTGTCCTCGGCCGCGACCGTATCGATCACCGTCTCGTCGCGGGGTGCCACGACCGGCTCGCGTGCGGGCTCCTGCGCGACGGCGGTCTCCTCCTCCACCTCGGTCCGGGGCTCCGCTTCAGGTTCGGGCTCCGCCTCCGGCGCGGTGTCCAGAAGCATGCCGCTGACCACCGGAAGCATGGCGCCGGCCGCGGCTTGCGTCGTCGGGCTCTCGGGCAGGTCGAGCCAGTCGATGGAATCGAAGCTGTCGCAGTTCGAGCAGACCGCCGACCAGTGCGGATGCACCGTGCGGCAGGTGTTGCAGGTCCATTGCGGGCCGCGCGGCGCCGTCAGCGCCCGGGCGAGCCAGCCGCGCACGACCTTGTCGTCCGCACCCTCGCCGCGCTCGATCGCCGCCATGATGGCCAGCGCGCGCGTTGTGGGCTCGATCTTCGCGAGGTCGCCCATGGCGCGGCGGGCGGCGGGAAAGTCCTCGTCCGCGATCGCGAGCTCGGCACGCAGCATCCGCGTCTCGGCATGTTCCGGCTGCGCCTTGAGGAACGGGTCGAAGCGGGAGCGGCGCGCCGACGGCGTCTCCTGCGGCTCCAGCTCGGCGAAGGCGGCGGCGAGTTCCGGATGCGGTGCGAGCTTCCACGTCTTCAAAAGTGCACGCTGTGCTGCGCGCGGGCTGTTCTGGTGGTGATGGACCTTGGCGACGGCGACCGCCGCGGGGACATGGCCCGGTGCGAGGCGATGCGCCTCGACCGCCGCGTCCTTCGCCGTCTCGTAGTCGTCCTTGCCGAGCGCCTCCTGCGCCGTGGCGAGGTTGAGGATCGCGTCGCGCCGTTGTGCCACGTCCTTGGGCAGGGCGCCCGTGCGGACCTGCTGGGCCAGCGTCCGCCGCGCGCCCTCCCAGCTCTCCTGCTCCGCCTGCAGGGTGAAGAGCGTCGACTGCAGCCCCTGATGCTTCGGCTTGAGGTCGAATGCCTTCTCCGCCAGCTTCAGCGCCGTCTCCGTCTCCCCCTTCGCGAGCCGCTGGCGCATGAGGCCGTGCACGCCGACGAAGCGGGTGCGCTGGTCGCCCAGCATCGCCTTGTACTGCTCCTCCGCGGCGAGCCGGTCGCCCGCCTCCTCCGCCGCCTGCGCGGTGACGAGCTGCGTCAGCTCCGGGCGGTCGAGCAGGCGGTCGGCCTTGCGCGCCTTCGCCAGCGCGCCGCGCCCGTCGCCCGAGGCGTTGAGCATCATCGCATCGGCCAGCGCCATGAAGCCGCGCCGTTCCCGCGACCGGTCGAAGAAGCGCGACAGCGCCGTCTCGTCGCCGGTCAGGAAGCGCAACAGCGCGATCAGGAAGCCCGCCACCTGCTGGATGACGACGAAGGCGATCATCGCGAGCACCAGCAGCACCAGCACCTCGATCGGCGCGAAGGGGTATTCGCGCCCGCCCAGCGTGACGGTGAGCCCGCCATCCTGATCCATTACGGCGATGACGCCGAAAGCGGCCGCCGTGACCAGCGCGACGAACAGGACGATCTTCAAGAGCGACCAGAGCATGTTTTCCCGTTCCTCCCGGATCAGTTCACGGCGTCGAGCCGGTCGGCGAGCGTGCGGTAGCCGTCCAGCGCCTCGGCCCGCGCCCGAAGCTCGCCGACCCAGCCCTCGAGCTCCGCGGCGGCTTCGGCGGGCAGTGTCCCGGCCTCCTGCACCGCGTCGTTCAGCCGCCCCTCGCGCAGGCGTGCCTCGATCCGCGACAGAACGGCATCGGCGTCGCTGCCCTCGATCTCCACCAGCGAGCGGCCCGAGACGCGGGAGCGGAAGAAGGCCGACGCGCTGCCGAGCACGCCGTCCTCCTCGCTCGCGGCCACGTCGGCCCGCACGGCGGCGCGGGCAGGTTCCGCGAAGCCGGCCACGAGCTGCGGCTGCGTCGGCACGCCGGTTTCGGCATGGGCGGCGAGGCCCTCGGGGATGTCGGCCTGCTCGGCCAGCCCGGCCAGGGCTTCGGCATAGGGCTCGCCGGTATCGAGCGCACCTGCCACCGCGATCATGTCAGCCTGCTCGGAGGCGCGCGCGACCTCCGCCTCCGCCTCCGCCCGGGCGGTCGCCACCTGCTCCTCGGCCTCGCGCAACTGGCGCTGAGCCGTGGCCGCGACCTCGTCGATCCGCTGGTTCAGCTCGCCGTTCTGGCCCGCGATCCGGTCGAGTTCGGCGCGGAGCCCCGCAAGGCGCACGTCGAACGCGCCGATCTGCTCGGCATTGCTGCCCACCGCCCCGATCTCGCCCTCGGCCAGTCCGCTGATCTGCTCCTGCAGCGCGGCGAGCTCTCCGGCCAGCCCGTCCAGGCGGACCTCCACCTGGCCCAGCCGCGCCTCGATCGCCTCGCTGTCGGCGGCCGCCACCTGGTCGGAGACCTCCTGCAACCGCGTCGTCAGCGCCGTGATGTTGTCGGCGGTCAGCGCCTCGCTCTCGGCCACAGCGGTGTCGATCTCCCCGCTCACGCCGGCTTGCGTCAGCCCGGTGTCGAGCGCGTCGATCCGCGCGTTCAGTCGCGCCTCCATGTCCTCCACCTGCATCTGCGCGGCGCGGCGGCCGGGGGTCAGCCACTCCGCGACCGGTTCCATGCCCGCGGGCAGGTGGGGTGCGACGCGCGGACCGCCCCAGAGCACCAGCACGCCGCCCGCGGCCAGCAGGAACAGCCAGAAGAGGATGCGCCCCGCGACGGAGCCGCCCTCGTCGTGCTCATGCTCGTCGACATAGTCCTCGGAATGCTCCGCCGTCTCGTGCACCGGCGGCTCGTAGTCCGGGCTCGCCGGGTCGGAGGTCGAGCGGGCGTGGATGTTCGCGGCAGCGCCGCCCCAGGGCGCCACGACGGGGACGACGCGCGCATCGTCCTCGGCCTCGCCCTCCGCCTCGCTGTCGGCCCCGTCCGTCGCGACGGCGTCCGCCGCATCCTCGTCCGCCTTCATCCCGTCCGCGGCGGCCACCTCTTCCGCATCGTCCGCCCTCACCGTGTCGTCCGCAACCTCCGGCGCCGAATCGCCCTCGGCCTGCGGCGGATCCTCCTGGCCGACGAGCTCGGCATCCTCCACTCCATCCTCGCGCGGCGGCACGGCGTCTTCGCCCCGAAGCGTTTCGGGATGTTCCGTGTCCTGCGTCTCGTCGGGGCGTTTCGGATCTGACATTGCGTTTCTGCTTTCCGTTGGGCGGTCACGACCAATAGTAGAAGCTAGCCTTGCGGCTTCTTATGCCAAGTTGTCGCGGAGTGTGCGCCGCTGCGGCGCAGCAAGGCAAGCATACCTTCGGCGGTGGGGTCGTCGGCAGCGGCAGCCGCCCGCCGGGGCAGGCCGTCCAGCGGCGCCAGCGCGGCGGCACTGATCGCGAAGTGGGTAAGGGCGGTCAGATCCCAGTCCGGCGCTACGGCCTCCCGAAACAGGAGCGCTGCCCGCGGCGAGAAGTGCGCCACCGCATCGATCCCCCCCGACGCAAGCGCCCGCCGCGCCTCGTCGGTCGGCGGCACCCTCTCGGCGGTGTAGAGCGTCACCCGCGTGACCTCCAGTTCCGGCAACGCGGCGACGAGATCCCCCGCCAGGTGAGCCCCCGAGACATGCAGCAGCGGTCCCTCCGGCCCTGCCGCGTGCAAAGTCTTCGCCAACTCCGCTTGGGTCCGCCCGCCGAAGGTGGCGTCCAGTCCCGCCTCCCGCGCCCGCTCCGTCGTCCGCTGACCCACGCACCAGGCGGGCAGGGCGGGACCTCCCGCCGCCTCCCACGCCTCGATCCCGTTCTGCGAGGTGAAGATCAGGCCCCGCGCGTCCGGCAACCCCTCCGGCAAGCCATGAAACACGATCCGGCTGAGCGGGGAGATCATCGGCTCCCATCCCTCCGGCAGCCGCGCGGCGAAGGTCTTCGCCTGCCGCTCTGGCCGGGTCAGAAGCAGCCTAGTCAAGAAAGCCGGGTCCCGCCCGCCGCTTCAACTCCCGTCCGGCCTCGGCGGCCATCTCCACGGCTTCCGCCGGGCCCGCCGTCCAACGGTCGCGGTGCACGGTGCTGCCATCGGGCTTCAGGATCTCGCCGCGCAGCTCCACCGCCCCATCCACCAGCCGCGCCAGCCCGCCGATCGGCGTCCGGCACGACCCGTCGAGCTCGGCGAGAAACGCCCGCTCCGCCCGCACGCACAGCGCCGTGTCGTCATCGTTCAGGGGGGCCAGCAGCCCCTGCAGATCCTCATCGGCCCGCTGTTCGAGTGAGATCGCCCCCTGCGCCACCGCAGGCAGCATCTCGTCGACCGCGATCGGGTTCATCAGATCCCGCGTGCCGAGCCGCACAAGCCCCGCGCAGGCGAGCAGCGTCGCCTCCGCCAGCCCCGCGTCGAGCTTGGCCAGCCGCGTCTGCACGTTGCCGCGGAACTCCACGAATTGCAGATCGGGCCGCTTCTCGGCCATCTGCGCGCGCCGCCGGATCGAGGAGCAGCCGACCACCGCCCCTTCCGGCAGATCCGCCAGCGACCCGTGCTTCCGCGAAATGAAGCTGTCGCGCACGTCCTCCCGCGGCAGGAAGGTCGTCAAAGCGAGTGCCTCCGGCAGCACGTTCGCCACGTCCTTTGTCGAATGGACCGCGATGTCGATCCGGCGGTCGAGCAGAGCGGCCTCGATCTCTTTGGTGAACAGGCCCTTGCCCCCGATCTCGCTCAGCGGCCGGTCCTGCACCGCATCGCCGGTGGTCTGGATCACGGTGATCGCGAAAGCCTCCTCCGGCATCCCGTGCGCCGCCATCAGGCGCGCGCGCACCTCGTGGGCCTGGGCAAGAGCGAGGGGGGAGCCGCGGGTGCCGATCTTGAGCGGTCGGTCTGGGGAATACGTCATGCCACACCCATAGACCGCCACACCGCTTCGCCGCAATCCGGGATGTCAGGCGAGGCTGACAGCCTCCACCCGGTGCGGCGGCTCCATCGCCGCCCGCTCCCACCCGCCGAGCCGGGCCGCACCCTCGTAGAACTCGTCGAGGAAGCCGAGCAGGACCGTCGCGGGATCCTCCGCCTGCCGCATCGTCTCGTAGTCGAGCAGCGCGAGGCTTCCGCCGCCCTGCGCGATGATCTCGCCATGGGGCAGGGCAAGGTCACGCAGGCCCTCGGGCTCCGGATAGGCATAAGCATAGAAGGCGGGCTTGCGCACCTTCGCGTCGCCCGGCCAGAAGCCGATGCTCACCAGCTCGTGGCTGTAGGCCTCGCGCTCCACCTGATTGTCGCTCTCCATCGGCGCGGGCTGGCCGGAAAAGCGGGTGACCACGAGGTCGAAGGAGTGCCAGAAGAGATGCACCGGCGTCTGCTTGCCCGCAAAGCGCCCGCGCCAGGTCTCGAAGACCGACGCGATGGAGCAGAGTGCCTGCCAGTAGCGTGTCGCCGCCTCGGTATCGTAGACGCGTGGTGCCGTGTCCTCCTCGAACGGGGTCGTGCTCGGGTGCTCGTAGGGCCGCGCGAGGATGGGCACCTCGAAGCCGAGATCCCTCATCTCCGTCCGCAGCCGTTCGAGAAAGCCCGCCGCACTCAGCCCCGGAATGTCGAAGCCCGTGTGCCGCCCGTCATTCGCCGTCACCCGCACCACATGGTCGAGCAGGTCGAGGTCGATGCGGAACGCGCCGTTGCCACACGGCACCCGCCCTGTGGTGAGGCCTCGCGTGTCGGGATAGAGCGTCACGTGCCACCAGTGATTGAGCTTGGGATGCGCGCCCATCCGCATCTTGCCCACGATCTGGCAGAAGAGATGTAGGCTGTCGCGCGTCTCGCGCCATTCGTCATAGGGCAGGGGCGGCAGGCCGGGACGGGTCATGGGGTATCTCCGTGACGGATGGGTCTGAGGGAGATGTAGGGAGCGTCTGCCGATTTACCGCCTTGGTGTGATGGTGAATGGCTGTTCGGTGAAGGTAGTAGGCTGCGCCCCGCGGGGGCGAAAGCCTCGCCTGAGTGCGTTCTGGGTCCGTCTGAAGATGAGATCCCGCGCATTTCGTTTTCACCGCCCCGGCCCCCGAGCCGGGGCCGTCCGCCTGCTCTAGTGACCGCTGCGAGAGGCCCCGGATCAAGTCCGGGGCGGTGGAGAACAGAGACACCCTTCCGCCCGGCTGATAGGCCGGGCAGCGCCCGACCCTCCCCACGGGAGGGCGCTTCTGCACCGTCGCAAGCAGCACCTCCCGCACAAGTTTTGTATGGCTGGCGCTACGAAGCGATGTCGAGGAGCGCCCACCCAGGGTCGGGCGCTGCCCTCCGCTTCCTGAACTGATCCGGAGGACGCCAGAAAATGGAGTTCGGCGTACTCCCGAACACAAGCAGACGCCGACCTCTCCGCTTCGAACCGGTGCCTCAGCCCAGCGCGACCAAAGCTTCCCGCGCGATCGGCTTACCCCATTCCTGGGTGAAGTGCCCCGCTTCGGGGCGGGGCACCGGGGGCGGGCAGCCGTAGACCGTTCCGGCCATCGCCTCCATCACCTCCGCGCCGAAGACCGGATCCTGCGCGCCGTAGGTCATCCAGCTTCGGCCCCGCCAGTCCTCCGACAGGAACCGCGCGGCGCGGCGAGAGACCTCGACGCCCGGCGCGTCCGGCGACGTCGGCACCAACTGCGGGAACCGCCGCACCCCCGCCCGGTAGCGCGCATCGGGGAAGGGCGTGTCGTAAGCCGCGGCCTCCGCCTCCGTCAGGTGGGGGCAGGAGCGCTGCATCAGGCGGCTGATCGAGAAATCCGGGTTCCCGGCCACGAACGCCCGCCACGCGAGGAAGCCCTCGCCCGGTGCCTGCCCCGTCGCCAGCGTCGTGTTCAGGATCAGGAGCCGGTCGATGCGCGCATCCTCCATCGGCAGCGTCAGGCCCAACAGCCCGCCCCAGTCCTGGACGACGAGCGTGATCCGCTCCGCCTCCAGCCCCGCCAGAAGGCCCAGCAGCATCCGCCGGTGAAAATCGAAGGTATAGACCGCGTCGTCCACCGGCTTGTCCGACTTGCCGAAGCCGATCAGGTCGGGTGCGACCACCCGCTGCCCGGCCTCGACCAGCACCGGGATCATCCGGCGGTAGAGGTAGCTCCAGGTCGGCTGACCGTGGAGGCAGAGCCAGACGCGGTCGCCCGCGCCCTCCTCGATGAAGTGCATCCGCAGCCCCTCGACCTCCGCCCAGTGGGGCGTAAAGGGATAGCCGGGCAGGGCCTCGAACGCCGCGTCGGGCGTTCGCACGATCTCGCCGAAGTCCGAATGGCTCATGCCGCCCCCTCCCGATGCCGGCGCCAGTCGCGGGCGAGGCGCATCGGCGCGCCCTCCGCATCGAACGCCTTCTTGAACGTAAAGGCCCGCGCCGTCGCCCCGTGTGCGTCGAGATGCGCGTGGCGCGCCACCCCCTCCGCCCAGGTCGGCCGCTCGTCGCCCACATGCCACCACAGTGCGTAGGGCGGCCATTCGGGCGGGCGGAACCACTCGGCCCCGCGCTTCAGCGCCTCGGCATGCATCCCGGAATAGCTGAAGGCGAACGCCGCCTCCATGCTCTCCCACAAGGACAGGGTGGCGGGCGACCAGCCGTCGCCCCGCTCCACATACCAGCGCGGGTAGACCTCCGGCCCCCAGGGCGCGGGCCCCTCCGGCTCGTCGGCATAGCCCGACCGCGCGATCAGGCCGGGCGCGCGGTCCACGATCTCGAAGATCGGGTCGTTCATCTCGCGAAAGCCGTCATTCGCCGGATCATCCGCGGGGCGGGCGAAGATCCCGAAGGTGTAGAGCGCGACACATGCCATCCGTCAGACCTCGACGCTGTCTTCCATCTCGACCCGCCGGGCCTCCCGCATCGGGCGGCGCATGGAGAACCGGCCGCTCAGTGCCTGCGGGCCCAGGATCACCCAGCGTCCGGTGATGTGGCCCAGATCGGCGCTCGCCGTGCCCTCATAATGGACCAGAGCATGATGACGAAACCGCAACGTGTAGGTCTTGGAGAACGTGACAGCGCTCCCCGACCGCTCGCCATGCAGGTCGGCGTCGAGCATACTCGGCCCGCCGGGCACGATGGTGTTCGGTTCGACGACCTGACCGCGGATGGTGCCGTCCTCCTCAACCAGATCGGCGGCGAAGTGCACCGGATCGGCAAGGCCGCGGGGATAGGCGAAGGTCCCGCTCCAACGGCCCGTGAGCGATGTGAATGCACCGCCCACCGCCCCGGCTCAGATCAGGCCGCGTTCGCGCAGATAACCCTCGACAGAGGGCCGCACGCTCTGCGCACCGCTCGCGCGGGCGTAGTCGATGACCGCCCGGATCTCGTCGAGGTCGACCTGCCGCAACAGGTGCTTCACCGGTCCGATGCTCGCGGGCCGCATCGACAGCGCGCGCAGTCCCATCGCGGCGAAGCAGGCGGCCTCCACCGGCCGTCCCGCATCCTCGCCACAGAAGCTCACCGGCGTCTGATGCTCCGCGCAGCGTGCCACGATCTGCCCGATGAAGCTCAGATAGCTCACGTTCAGCGTGTCGTAGCGGCGGCGCACGCGCTCGTTCTCCCGATCCGCGGCGAAGAAGAACTGCTTGAGGTCGTTGCCGCCGATCGAGATGAAGTCGACGAGCTCGAAGAACGCCTCGGGTGCGAAGGCGAGGCTCGGCGTCTCCAGCATCGCGCCGACCTCGATGCCCGAGGGCAGCACGTGGCCGAGCTTGCGCTCCCGCTCGATCTCGTCGAGCACCATCTTGCGCGCGGCCTTGAACTCCTCGAACTGCGCGATCATCGGGAACATGACCGAGAGGGGCCGCCCCCTGGCTCCGCGGATGAGGCTCTGGAGCTGCATCCGCATCACGCCGCGCCGGTCAAGGCCCAGCCGGATCGCCCGCCAGCCGAGCGCGGGGTTCGGCTCATCGGCGGGGCGCATGTAGGGCAGTACCTTGTCCGATCCGATGTCGAGGGTGCGGAACACCACCCGCTTGCCCTTGCCCGCATCGAGGATCCGCGAATAGAGCGCCGCCTGCTCCGCCCGCCGCGGCACCTTGGAGCGCACGAGGAACTGCAGCTCCGTGCGGTAGAGCCCGACGCCCTCCGCCCCCGATCCGGCGAGCGACGGCAGATCGGCCATCAGCCCCGCGTTCATGTGCAGCGACACGATCGAGCCGCACAGCGTGCAGGCCGGCAGGTCGCGCAGCTCCGCGTATTTCTGCTGTGCCTCCTCGCGCATCGCGAGCTTCTCGCGGAAGGCGGTGCGCACGCTGTCCTCGGGCCGCAGGTGCACCAGGCCCTCGTCCCCGTCGACGAGGATCGTGTCGCCGTCCAGCGCCTCGCGCGCCACGCGGCCGCATTGCAGGACAAGCGGGATCGCCAGCGCACGGGCCACGATCACCGCGTGGGAGCTGACGGCCCCTTCCTCCAGCACCACGCCGCCCAGCCGCCGCCCGTAATCCAGCAGCTCCGCCGGGCCGATATTGCGGGCGACCAGCACCGCACCCCGCGGCACGCCGCCCTTCTCGGACCGCTGGCCCGAGAGCAGGCGCAACAGCCGGTTCGACAGGTCGTCGAGGTCGTGGAACCGCTCGCGCAGATAGGGATCGGACATGCGCGCCATGCGCTGGCGGATGGAGGACTGTTCCTTCTCCACCGCCACCTCGGCGGCGAGGCCCTCGTTGATGCCCTGCTCGATCCGCGCGATCCAGCTGCGGTCGCGGGCGAACATCGCGTAGGTCTGCAACACCTCCGCCGCCTCGCCCGTCTCCTCCACCGCGTCGTCGTCGAGCATCCGGTCGACCTCGCCCCGCAGCTTGTGGAGTGCCACATGCAGCCGGCCAAGCTCCGCCTCCGGGTCGTCGCTGACGGGCTCGGCGATGACGATATGCGGGTCGTGGAGCAGAACCGGCCCCTCGACCACGCCCTCCTGCCCCTGCACGCCCCTGAAGAAGACCGGGCCCTGGTGCGGCGTGACGACCGAGGCGCCGGCGGTGCCGGTGAAGGCCCCCGCCTCCGTCATCTCCGCGATCACCATCGCGATCACTTCCAGCCCGTGCAGGTCGTCGTCGGAGAACGCCCGCTCCGCCTTGTTCTGCACGACGAGCACACCGAGCGCCTCGCCCAGCCGCTGGATCGGAACACCGAGGAAGCCGGAAAACACCTCCTCCCCGGTCTCGGGCATGTAGCGGAACCCCTGCGTGCGCGGGGCATTGGCGGTGTTGACCGGCCGGCCCGTCTGCGCCACCCGACCCACGAGGCCCTGGCCGAAGCGCATCCGCGTGCGGTGCACCGCCTCCGCGTTCAGACCTTCCGTCGCGCACAGCTCAAGCGTCCGCGCGTCCCGGCGCAGGTAGATCGAGCACACTTCCGTCTCCATCGTGCCGGCGATCACCCGCACGATCCGGTCCAGCCGCTCCTGTCCGCCCTCGCGCGAGGCGAGCACGTCACGCAGTTTCTGGAGCAGGACACGGGACGACGCCCCGCGGGCCGGTGCATTCATGTGCGGGCGCTCACGTTGAGACAAAGGATGCACGCAGCACTATAACGATGTGCGGCAAACGGCCTCAAGGCCATCTATCCAACATGGCCGTGTCGCCGTTTCGGCAAGCACGGGCCGGTTTTCAAGGGCGCAGACGCCGTAACGGTCCCGATTGCACCGCATTTGAAGCGATTAGCGGCCAGCCGCCACGGCCGTCCCAGCGCCGCGTCAAAGCCCTTCGCTGAAATCCGCCACCAGCGCGCGCACGACCTCCCGCAGCGCCTCGGCCCGGTCGGCTCCGTCATCGAGCGCCTCCTGCAGCACGGTCCGCTGGCGCGATGCGCTGGTGCCGCGCGCGAGGATGCCGGTGATGCTCTGCACCTCGGTCAGGCAGCCCAGCTCCTCCGCATGGGGTGCGACCAGTTCGATGAGATCGGCGATCAGCGCGTCGAACGGCACGACCTTCGCCATGCCGAAGTCGATCAGCCCGTCCGTCGGCCCATAGCGCTGGGCGCGCCAGCGGTTCTCCTCCACCAGGAACCGGTCATAGATCCGCCACCGCTGGTTCTGCCGCCGCAGCGCGTAGAGCATCCGGAAAATGCTCTGGGTCAGCGCGGCGATGGCGACCGCGTCGTCGAGCAGGGGCGTCACGTCGCAGATCCGCGATTCCAGCGTCGGAAAGCGGTCGGAGGGCCGCAGATCCCACCAGATCTTTGTCGCGTCCTCGATGATCTCAGCTTCGATGATGGCGTCGATCGACCGCTTGTACTCGGCAAAGCTGGCAAAGCGCGGCGGCAGGCCCGTGCGCGGCAGATTGTCGAACACCGTCAGCCGGTAGGAATGCAGCCCCGTCTCGTTCCCCTCCCAGAACGGAGACGACGCCGACAGCGCCAGCAGATGCGGCAGGAAGTAGGGAAACTGGTTCAGCAGGTCGATCCGCAGGTCGTCATCCTCGATCCCCACGTGCACGTGCATCCCGCAGATCAGCATCCGGTGCGCGACGCCCGCGAGGTCCTTTTCCAGCTCCCGGTAGCGTTCCCTGTCGGTGAAGCGCTGCTTGTGCCAGTCCGCGAACGGATGGGTGGAGGCGGCGATCGGCGCCAGCCCGTACTCGGCTGCCGCATCCCGCACCCCGCGCCGCAGCCCCGCGAGATCCTCCCGCGCCTCGGCCACCGTCCGGCACACGCCGGTCCCGACCTCGATCTGGCAGCGCAGGAATTCCGGGCTCACCTTGTCGCCCAGCCGGTCGAGGCAGCTCGACATCAGCGCCTCGGGAGCCGCCACCAGATCCAGCGTCTCCCGATCGACGAGCAGGTACTCCTCCTCGATCCCCAGCGTGAAGGAAGGGGTGCCGTCATCCTTCATCCGATCTCCCTCACTCCCGCCACCGCACTCTCCCACGATCAGGCCCGCGAACGGGGCGTGGCGCAAGGGACTATGGCGGCGCAAGCGCCTCCAGCCGCCGCCGTCATGCGAGGGGCAGGATGTGAATGCTGTCGCTCAGCAGCTTCACCGCGGTGACCGTCAGAAACAGATAGACGACAGCGACGAAGACCTTCTGGTCCACCAGATGGTGCAGCCCTAGACCGGCATAGACGCCCACGAACAGGAACGGGGCGAGGCCGAGGCTGACCAGAACGCTCTGCGCGTCCAGCGTTCCCGCAGCCCCGTAAGCGACGGTCTTGATGGCATTCAGGATGAAGAAGAACACGGTGTTCGTCCCGACGAAATCGGTCTTCCCGAGGTTCTGCCGCAGCAGGTAGCCCTTCACCGGCGGCCCGCCCGCATGGGCGACGAAGCTCGCAAAGCCCGAGATGGCGCCAAGGACCTGCCCCACCGGACGCGGCCCCGCAGCCACGACCCCACGCCGCCGTCCCACCACGAACTGCACGACGAAGACGAGGGCCAGCAGGCCGATCAGGAAGCGCACCATGTCCGCATCCATCCATTCGAACACCAGCGCGCCGACGACCAGCCCCGCCAGCGCCCCCGGCAGCATCGAGAGCAGGACCGCGCGATCCCAGTTCCGCCGGTAGCGCGCGACCACCAGCACGTCCATGGCGAGCAGGATCGGCATCAGCACCGCCGCCGCGAATTGCGGGGCCACGAACAGGCTCATCACCGGCACCGACATCACGCCGAGCCCGCCGCCGAAGCCGCTCTTCGATATGCCGGTGACAAGCACCGCGAGAACCGCCACGAAATAGAATGAAACCGGAAGGTCCATGATCACCCCTTTGTGCTGGCGAGGGGGATATCGCCGCGCTAGAAATCACGGAAACGGTTTTTCTGGATGCAAGGAAACGCGAAGGGCGATTATGCTTGACACCAATGCCCTGCGCAGCTTCGTCCTCGCCGCCGAGACGCTGAACTTCACGACGGTGGCCGAGCGGCGCAACACCGTGCAATCCGCCGTAAGTGCCCATATCGCGAAGCTGGAAGCAGCGGTCGGCCGGACGCTCCTCGCCCGCGGCCGCGGCCAGCCGATGTCGCTCACACCGGCGGGGGAGGCGTTCCTCGTCTACGCCCGCCGCCTGCTCGCCCTGTCGGACGAGGCGGTGGAGACGGTGCGCACGGCCGAAGCCCGCCGCATCGTCCGCCTCGGCACGACGGTGACGCTCGCCATGTCGACGGTCAGCGATGTGCTCGCCGACTACGCCGCCGCACGGCCGGACGTGCAGATCCACATCCAGTGCGACCGCAGCGATGCCCTTCTCGCCCGGCTCGACGCCGGCGAGATCGACGCCGCCGTCATGATGGATCAGGGCAAGCACCCGGCTCGCGCCTTCGTCCGGTCCCAGCCGCTCGCCTGGGTCTGCTCACCGCGATTCACATTGGAGCAGGGAGCCTTCGTGCCGCTCGCGTTCCTGACCGATGGCCGCGACCTGCGGCGCTACGCGCTCGAGGCACTCGACGGGATCGATCGGCCGGGCGGGGTGGTGCATCTCAGCCCGCACCCGGTCGGTGTGCGCGCCTTCGTGCAGTCGGGGCTGGCGCTGACGGTCATGCCCGCGTCGACCGTCGGTCCGCCGCTGCGGATCGCACCGCCGGACCTCGGCCTTCCGCCGCTCGCCCATGTCGCCCTTGCCGGCTACCTGCCGCATCCGCAGGGCAACGGCGATGCGACGTCGCTTGTGGAGATGCTGCGGGACGCGCTTCCCTGATCGGGCGTAAGGGCGCTGCCTCAGCCCGCTTTCTCCAGCTCGAACTCGTCGTGAAGGGCCTGCACGGCGAGCTCCAGGTACTTGCGGTCCACCAGGACGCTCACCTTGATCTCGCTCGTGGTGATGACCTTGATGTTGATGTTCTCGCGGCTCAGCGCCTCGAACATCCGGCTCGCGACACCCGCATGCGACCGCATCCCGATCCCGACGATGGAGATCTTGGCGACATCCTCGTCCGTGACCATCGCCTCGTAGCCGAGCGCACCCGACGCCTTCCCGTCCTCCATCGCCTTCACCGCTCGCGCGACCTGGTCCACGGGGCAGGAGAAGGTGATGTCCGTGAACCCCTCTTCGGAGATGTTCTGGATGATCATGTCGACGTTCACCCCCGCCGAAGCCAGCGGACCGAAGACGCCGGCGGCGACGCCCGGGCTGTCCTCCAGGTTCAGAAGGGTGATCTTCGCCTCGTCGCGGCTGTAGGCGACGCCCGAGATGACATTCGATTCCATGACTTCCTCCTCGTCGCATACCAGCGTGCCCGGCTCGTCCGAAAAGCTCGACCGCACGGCGAGCCGCACCTTGTGCGCCATCGCAAGCTCCACCGACCGGACCTGGAGCACCTTGGCCCCCAGCGATGCGAGCTCCAGCATCTCCTCGTAGGAGATCCGGTCGAGCTTGCGCGCCTTCTTCGTGATGCGCGGATCGGTGGTGTAGACCCCGTCCACGTCCGTGTAGATATCGCACCGCTCCGCGCCGAGGGCGGCGGCGAAGGCGACGGCGGTGGTGTCCGACCCGCCGCGGCCCAGCGTCGTGATCCGTCCTTCCGCGCTGATCCCCTGGAAGCCCGCGATCACCGCGTGCGTCCCTTGGGCGAACCGGGCGTCGAGCGCCTCGGTCCCGATCTCCTCGATCCGGGCGACGCCGTGGGCCGACGACGTCTTCACCGGCACTTGCCAGCCGAGCCAGGAGCGCGCGTCGATCCCCATCTGCTGGAGCGTCAGCGCCATCAGGCCCGCCGTCACCTGCTCGCCGCTCGCCACCACGCTGTCATATTCGCGCGCGTCGAAGAAGCCGGAGCGGTTGGCGCCCGGCGCCGCCGATGCCTCGTCGACCCAGCCCACCAGCTCGTTGGTCTTGCCCGACATGGCGGAGACGATGACGGCCACGTCGTAGCCCGCGTCGATCTCACGCTTCACCTTGGTCGCCGCATTGCGGATGCGGTCGATGTCGGCCACGGACGTGCCGCCGAACTTCATGACGAGACGAGGCATGGAAAGGTCCCCCGGAAAACGGTCCGGCGGGTCTTAGCGGAGCCTGCGCGCCCCCGCAAGGTCAGGCCCCGCTGCGCTCCAGCGCCAGCCGCGCGCCCAGGCCCACGAGGAGCGTACCCCCGATCAGCCGCATCCAGCGCTGCACCCGGTCCGACCGGCGCAGGCGCTGCACCATACGCGCCGACAGCCAGACCGCCACGAGGTCGGCGGAGGCGAACATGGCGTTCACCACGGTGCCGAGGATCAGGAACTGCACCCACAGCGGAAAGGCCGCTGCCGGGTCCACGAACTGCGGCAGGAAGGCGAGGTAGAATAGTGCCGCTTTCGGGTTCAGCACCTCCACCAGGATGCTGTCGAAGAAGGCCCGCCGGGCGGAGCGGGCGGGCAGGATGCCGTCCAGCTCCACCGCCTCCCCGCGGCGCCGGATCATCGTGAGGCCGAGCCACACGAGGTAGATCGCCCCCGCGATCTTCAGCGCGGTGAACAGCACCGGCACCGCGGCGAAGAGGGCGGCGAGGCCGAAGGCCGCGGCGATCACGTGCACATAGCCGCCCATGTGGATGCCGAGACACGCCATGAACCCGGCCCGCCGCCCGCGCGCCACCGTCTGTGCTGCGGCATAGAGCATCGCGGGCCCCGGCATGTAGGCGAACACGGCCGTGGCGGCGAGGAAGGCGAGCAACAGGTCGGCAGAGGGCATCGGCGGGTCCTTCTCGGGAGACGATCAGCGCTCCGTCGCGCCCTTGCCCGCGATGATCCTCTCGCGGAACCCGGCGATGCGCTTCGTGCGCGTATCCGGCCGCTTGGCCGAGCGCAGGTTGATGACGTAGCTCTTGCGGCGTCCGGGGGTGAGGCCGTGAAACGCCTCGGCCAGCTCCGGATCGCCGTCCAGCGCCGCAGCCAGCTCGTCGGGCAGCTCGGGCTCGCTGGTGTCCTTCGGCGGCCGGAGGCCCGCCGCGGCATATCCCTTCGCCTCGTCGAGATAGGCGCGGATCACCGCCACCATCCCGGCGACCGCGTCGTTGGAGGTGGAGCGGATCATGTCTAGATGCTGTGTGTTCGGCCCCTGCCGCTCCAGCACACCCTCCGGATCCTTCATAAGTGCCGCATCGAAGAAGCTGAGGCGGAAGTCGTTTCGCAGCGCGCCGATGATCGCGATGTTCCGGTCCGCATGTCGGTAGCAGGGATGGCCCCACCGCACCGCTTCCTCGAGACCCGCATCCCGGCAGATCGTGCGCAGTGCCATCAGCCCTGCACCCCACCGCGTCGTCGAACAATCGGGCGTATCGAACCGATCGCAGCGCCCGCACCCCTTCGCGAAGTAGTCCTCGATATCGGTGATCATCGCGTCGCGTACCGTGAAAGTGTCGCCGCCCGCCACCGTACCATGCAGCACGGCGGGGACAAAACCGCGGACATGGCCGTAGGCGGACGGCGACGGCGCGATCCGTCAGGTCGGCAGCACCTTGGTCGTCTTCAGATGTTTTTCCATCTTCGCGAACGGCACCTTGGCGCCCATGCTGTCGGCCGGTTCGATGCGCTGGATCTTGTCGTAGGCGCTCCTCGCCTTCTTTATGTCGCCGATCAGGAAGTAGGCGGCCATCTGCTGGACGTAGATCAGCAGGTTCTGCTCCTTGATGTTCTCGTAGCCGAGAACCTTCAGCTTCTTCTTGTCGAGCTTCCTGGTGACCTGCGCGATGGCGGCGTTGATGTCGGGCGCCTGGTCCTTCACCCGTGTCCGATGGACCTTGAGGAACGCCTCCGACTTCACGAACCCGCTGGGGTTCTTCGTCCGGTCGTCCTCGATCAACCGCACCACCTTGGCCCTGACGTCCTTGATGGCCTTGGTCAACGCCCGGTCGTCCCAGTCGATCCGTCCGGCCGCGGCATCGGCCGCGAGATTCACCGCATCCTGGCGATCGGCGGAAGAGACGTTCACCGAAAGCCGGCCGTTCGGATCGACGAAGGTGTCGTAGAGCCGCTGGTTCCCGTCCTTCGACAGGACGAAGAGGAGATCCTCCATCAGCGCCGACTTCTTGAGATACTCGGCAAGTGCCGCCGCGAGCGCGCGGTCCTTCAGGATCGATTTCAGATCCAGCTGGTAGGTGATGCCGTCGATTTTCATCGCCATGCGTACCGTCCTCCTTCCTCCCCGCCGGTCTGCCAGGGACGGCCGACGCGTTTCGTTGACCTCGCGACCGGAAGGCACGTGAACAGGCGGGTTCGGGCAGGGCCGCCTGCCTGTTCACGCGCTCCGGTTCGGGAGGTAGCGACACCCCTATGTGCCCGGCATGGCGGGAAGGGTTCGGAAGGGCGGCGAAATTGTTTGGGCGGCCGCGGGCGGACGGCTCAGTTGGTGCGGCGCGGACCGAAGGGCAGGGGCATGACGGGCACGCCGTCCTCGACCAGCGCCTTGGCTTCCTTGCCGCTCGCTTCGCCCCAGATCGCGCGGTCGTCTGCCTCGCCCCCGTGGATGCGGCGCGCCTCGGCGGCGAAGTCGCGCCCCACATAGTCGCTCTCCGCCTCCACCTTGCGGCGCAGCTCGGCGACCGCCTGCTCCGCCGGCGAGGCGGGCTTGGACAGCGGGGCCGCCTCGCGCGTCGCCACGCGGGGCGCCATCACCGCCTTCTCCACCGCAGTCGAGCCGCAGACCGGACACGCGACATGACCGCCCGCCGCGAGCCTGTCGAAGGTCTCGCTGTCGGCGAACCAGCTCTCGAAGTCATGTGCGTCCGAGCACTTGAGCGAATAGCGGATCATCGTCGTCCGTTCGATATTGATGGCGAGGCACAGATATATGACGGCCCCATGAATGCAATCCTCCTTCGCCCCGCGCACTGCGGCGTGTAGAAGCGGAGCAACGCAACTCGTCGGGGAGCCAATGACCTCGCGCAACTGGATGTTCGCCACCATCATCGCCGCCTGCGGCGTCGGTGTGACATACGGCGCCCTGCGCGATGCCGGGACCTTCGGCCTCGTGCTGTCGATGCTGATCACGGGCGGCCTGACCGCGATCGGCATCGCGGTGCTCGCCCCCGAACCGGCGCAGTCCAGCGCGATCGTCAGCCCGGCGGAGAGCAAGCTGCCGACCGGGTTCGGGCGCCAGCTCCTGGACCTGATCCCCACACCACTCTTCCTCTTCGACGCGCGGGGGCGGGTGAGCTACGCCAACGCGGCCACGCGCCAGCTCCTGCCGCGGCTCGAGCAGGGCATGCACTTCTCCCTGCTCTTCCGCGCCCCCGCCTTCGTGGAGGCGGTGGCCGAAGTGATCGACGGCTCTGCCCCGCGCTCCGTCCGTTTCTCCGCCACATTGCAGGGCATGGAGGTCCAGCTCGCCGCCCGCGTGGGGCCGCTGCCCGCGGGCGGCGACTTCGGCCCGGGGCGTCAGATCATCGTGCAGCTCGACGACCATACCGAGCGGCTGGCGACCGAACGCATGCGCTCCGACTTCGTGGCCAATGCCAGCCACGAGCTGCGCACGCCGCTCGCCTCCATCATCGGCTATATCGAGACGCTCCGCGGCCATGCGAAGGACGATCCCGACGCGCAGGCGCATTTCCTCGGCATCATGGACCGTCAGGCCGCGCGGATGCAGCGGCTGGTCGACGACCTGATGTCTCTGTCGCGCATCGAGATGGACGCCCACACCGCGCCGGGCGAGCTGTGCGACCTCGCCGACCTCGTGGCGGAGACGGCGGACGGCATGCGCCCCCTCCTCGGGCGCACGGCCGCGAGCCTTGACATCGACCTCGCCGGCATGACCGCAAGGGTGCGCGCGGACCGGCACCAGATCGCGCAGGTCGTCGCCAACCTCGTCGACAACGCGCTGAAATACGGGGGCGAGGGCGTGGGCGTCACCGTCTCCACCGCGCCGCCGGACGTGCGCTTTCCCGGCATGACCGGCATCTCCGTCGCCGATGACGGTCCCGGCATCGCGCGTGAGCACATCCACCGCCTGACCGAGCGGTTCTACCGGGTGAACGCCAAGCAGAGTATCGAGCGCGGCGGCACGGGACTGGGCCTGGCCATCGTCAAGCACATCCTCGCCCGGCATGGCGGCGAACTCGACATCAGCTCGCAGGTTGGACAGGGCAGTCGATTCACGATGTGGCTTCCGGTCGCGGACGACTTGGAATCCGACCTTACGGAAGCTGAGGAAGTTCGTTTGAAATCAATGACATGAACTGTCATAATTCCGAAACCGCCGCTCGTTAGAACACCCGCAACCGTGAGGGACTCACGGGGTATCATGTGGCCCCCTGGCCATAGACAAGTCAGGACCCGCAGAGGTCCGAAACAAGCGGAGTTCATTGCTGTGAAAATCACCAGCATCATCGCGCTCGCAACCGCCGGCCTCGTTGCCGCCGCGGCAGCCAACGCGCAGTCGCGTGAGCAGATCCAGATTGTCGGCTCCTCGACCGTGTTCCCCTTCTCCACGGCTGTGGCCGAGCGCTTCGGCAACACGACCGACTTCCAGACGCCGATCGTCGAGTCGACCGGCTCCGGCGGCGGCATCCGCCTCTTCTGCTCCGGCGTCGGCGTCGAGCACCCGGACATCACCAACGCCTCCCGCCGCATGAAGGGCACCGAGCTCGAGACCTGCCTGGAGAACGGCGTGACCGAGGTCACCGAGGCGAAGATCGGCTATGACGGCATCGTCGTTGCCAACGATCGGTCCGCTCCGGTCTACAACGTGACCCGCGCCCAGCTCTACCAGGCGCTGGCCGCCCAGGGCGACCTGCCCACCATGTGGAACGAGATCGACCCGTCCCTGCCGGCGGTCGAGATCGAGGTCTTCGGCCCGCCGCCGTCCTCCGGCACCCGTGACGCGTTCGAAGAGCTCGTGATGGAAGAGGGCTGCGCGGAAGCGGGCGTCGCGGACTGCGAGAACGCGGCCGAGATCCGCGACGACGGCGTCTACGTCGACGCGGGCGAGAACGACAACCTGATCGTGTCCCGCCTCGAGGCGAACCCGCAGGCGCTCGGCATCTTCGGCTTCTCCTTCCTCGACCAGAACTCCGATGCCATCCAGGGCGCCGTGGTCGACGGCGTGGAGCCGACCTTCGAGGCGATCGCGTCGGGCGAGTACCCGGTTTCGCGCTCCCTTTACTTCTACGTCAAGAACGCGCATGTGGGCGTCATCCCGGGCATCCAGGAGTTCGCGGACATGTTCATGTCCGAGGGCATGGTCGGCGAAGACGGCCAGCTCATCGACATCGGCCTGATCCCGCTGCCGGAGGACGAGTTCCTCGACGTGCAGAGCCAGGTGAACAACCTGACCTCGCTCCAGGCGGGCGATCTTTGAGCCGGGACCGCGTTTCGCGGTCCTGATCCAACTTGCAGGGGCGCCACGGGCGCCCCTGTGTCACTTATGAGACTTCGGTGGAACCGAAGCCGTTCGGCGGTCCCCAGGGGCGGATCGCGAGTATTGTGAGGGCAAGATGCTTCTGATTGCGTTCGTTCTGGTGGTCGCCCTGTCGATCGCGGCCTACGGGATGTCGCGCCAGCGCGCCGTCTCGGCCGCGAACGGCGACCTCGCGGTCCTGCATTCGCGTCCCAGCTACCACGGCACCTACTCCATGCTTTGGGTGCTCATCGTCGGCGTCGTGGTGCTGCTGGTCGTGGGCGAGGGCTGGATCTTCCTGAACCGCTCGATCTACTTCGGCATCATCCAGGAGGCGCGGCCCGACGCGGCCTTCATCGAACAGCAACTCATCCTGTCGGACGCCTGGTCGATCCGGGACGGTGGCATTCCCTCGCGCACCGACGAGCTGCGGCAGAGCCTCGCGGGGACCATCGCCTCCCTCGACACGTGGCGGGTCTACGTCACGGCGCTGCTCGCCATCGGCGCGGCGGCCGCTACCGCCTACATCACGCACGGCCGGATCGGCATCGACTGGCGCGCGCGCAACCGGTCCGAGACGATCATCCGCACGATCCTCATGGTCTGCGCCGTGATTGCGATCCTGACCACCATCGGCATCGTGCTGTCGCTGATCTTCGAGACGCTGAGCTTCTTCGAGAAGCTCGGCTGGCGCATCGACAAGTTCCTGTTCGGCACCACCTGGTCGCCGCTTTCGGGCGTCAGCGAGGGCGCCATCGATCGCGAGCGCGTGGGCGCCGTCCCGCTCTTTGCCGGCACGTTCATGATCACCATCATCGCCATGCTGGTCGCCGTGCCCGTCGGCCTCTTCGCCGCGATCTACCTCTCGGACTTCGCCTCCAAGCGCACGCGGTCCTGGGCCAAGCCGATGCTGGAGGTGCTGGCGGGCGTCCCCACCGTGGTCTACGGCTTCTTCGCCGCGATCACCGTCGCCCCCGCGATCCGCGATCTGGGCACGTGGATCGGCATCGGGGTGGACAGCTCCTCGGCGCTGGCCGCGGGCACCGTGATGGGCATCATGATCATCCCTTTCATCTCCTCGCTGTCGGACGACGTGATCAATGCGGTGCCGCAGTCCTTGCGCGACGGCTCCTTCGGCCTCGGCGCCACCCGGGCCGAGACGATCCGCCAGGTCGTGCTGCCGGCCGCCCTTCCCGGCATCGTGTCGGCCATCCTGCTGGGTATCTCCCGCGCGGTGGGCGAGACGATGATCGTCGTCATGGCCGCGGGGCAGGGTGCCAACCTCACCTGGAACCCGCTGGAGGCCGTGACGACCGTCACCGTTCAGATCGTCATGCTCTACACCGGCGACACCGATCTGGAGACGGCGTCCGGACCCGTCTTCGCGCTGGGCTTCACGCTGTTCTGCGTGACGCTGCTCTTGAACGTGATCGCGCTGCGCATCGTGCGCCGCTATCGCGAAATGTACGATTGAGGAGGCCGCGGACATGGTCGCCATGAACGAACTCAGCGCGGTGCACGGCTCGGAGGCGTCGCAAAAGCGCCTCAAGCAGCGCCGCGCCGCCGAAACCCGGCTCAAGGCCTACGGCATCGCCGCCATCTTCCTGGCCGGTGCCGCTCTCGTGACCCTGATGTGGTCGGTGGTGGGCAATGCGCGCTACGCGCTGAGCGAGAGCTACCTGACCCTGCCGATCGCCCTGTCGGCGGAGGAGCTGGGCGTCGATCCCTCCGACCGCTCCACCCTGCGCTCCGGCGATTACGAGGGGCTGGTGCGCGACGAGGTGCGCGAGCGCTTCGACTACGTCGAGGGGCGGACGCTGCGCCGCGAGCTCAGCGACCTCTACTCGGCGGCCGCCGCCTTCGACCTGCGCGACATGGTGGTGGACGATCCCGACCTCGTCGGGCAGACCATCGACGTGCGGATGCTCGCGTCGGACGTCACCGACCTCTACCTCAAGGGCGAGTTCGGCCGCCTGCGCACACCGGGCACCGACGCCGATCTCGACTTCACCTTCGACGAGGAGGACAGCGTCGCGATCGAGGCATCCGCCCCGATCTTCGAGGACATCCTGCGCGACGTGCAGCGCGACCTCGTCCAGCTCTCCAACCGGCGCGAGCGCGAGGCCGGCCGGCAGGAAGCGGGCCGCGTCGAGTTCGAGCGCCGCGCCGAAGCGGCCGAGACGGACGAGGAGCGCACCCGCAATCTGGAGGAAGCGCAGCGCCGCACCGACGCCCGCGACGCCCTCTTGGCCCAGGTCGAGGACCTGCGCGCGCGCGCCGACGATCCCGAGGGGTTCGAGGAACTGACCGAGAACAACGAGAGCGTGCTGATCCAGGTGAACGGCGGCTGGCTGAAGGCGACCGCCGTCGGCGCGTCGACCGCCACGGCCGAGATCCTCGTGCCGCTCGCCGACCGCAACCTCGCGGGGGCCGACTACACCCTCTACGTCCAGCCGGTGCCCGCCATCGCGCGCCCGATCTCCGACGAGAAGATCGTCTGGATCGAGGAACTGCGCGGCGACGGCGCCATCGAGCAGGTCTTCAACTGGCGCCTCTTCTCCGCCGGCGACAGCCGCGATCCGGAGCGGGCGGGCATCTGGGGTGCGGTCGTCGGCTCCTTCTGGACCATGCTCGTGACCTTCGTGCTCGCCTTCCCGGTCGGCACGCTCGCCGCGATCTATCTGGAGGAGTTCGCGCCGAAGAACCGCTTCACCGACTTCGTCGAGGTGAACATCAACAACCTCGCCGCGGTCCCGTCCATCGTGTTCGGCCTCCTGGGCCTCGCCGTGTTCCTCGGCTTCTTCGGGGTGCCCCGATCCGCGCCCGTCGCGGGGGGCATCGTGCTCGCCCTCATGACCCTGCCCACGATCATTATCGCCTCGCGCGCCGCCATCCGCGCAGTGCCGCCCTCGATCCGGGACGCGGCACTGGGCCTCGGTGCCTCCAAGCTGCAGACGAGCTTCCACCACGTCCTGCCTCTGGCCATGCCCGGCATCCTGACCGGCACCATCATCGGCATGGCGCAGGCGCTGGGCGAGACCGCGCCGCTGATCCTGATCGGCATGGTGGCCTTCATCGTGGACATCCCAGGTGGGATCACGGAACCTGCGACCGTGCTTCCGGTGCAGGTCTACCGCTGGTCGGACTTCCCGGAGCGGGCTTTCGAGGCGCGCACGGCGGCCGCGATCTGCGTGCTTCTAGTCTTCCTTGTGCTCATGAACGCGTTCGCCGTGTTCCTGCGTAAACGTTTCGAGCGGCGCTGGTGACGCCCATGGCCGAAGAAGGACAACCCGACATGACCAACATGCGTCTCAACGAGAAGAACATCTCGAACCGCGAGATAAAGATCGCGTCGAAGAACGTCGACGTGTTCTACGGCGACACCCACGCGATCAAGGACGTGGACGTCGACATTCTCAACAACACGGTCACCGCCTTCATCGGTCCGTCCGGCTGTGGCAAGTCTACCTTCCTGCGCTGCCTCAACCGGATGAACGACACGATCGACATCGCGAAGGTGACGGGCCGGATCCTGCTCGACGACGAGGACATCTACGACAAGTCGGTGGATCCCGTGACCCTGCGCGCCCGCGTCGGCATGGTGTTCCAGAAGCCGAACCCGTTCCCGAAGTCGATCTACGACAACATCGCCTACGGGCCCCGGATCCACGGTCTCGTCAGCAACAAGGCCGACCTCGACGAGGTGGTGGAGAAGTCGCTGCGCCGCGCGGCGATCTGGGACGAGGCGAAGGACCGGCTGGACGAGCCGGGCACCGGCCTCTCGGGCGGCCAGCAGCAGCGCCTGTGCATCGCGCGCGCCATCGCCACGGCACCCGAGGTGCTGCTGATGGACGAGCCATGCTCCGCCCTCGACCCCATCGCGACGGCCCAGATCGAGGAGCTGATCGACGAACTGCGCCAGGATTTCGCCGTGGTCATCGTGACGCATTCGATGCAGCAGGCCGCCCGCGTCAGCCAGAAGACCGCTTTCTTTCACCTCGGCGTCATTGCCGAGTATGGTGATACCAACCAGATCTTCACCAACCCGCAGGACAAGCGCACCCAGGACTACATCACGGGACGCTTCGGCTGAGGGGAGGACGCCACGGGAGGACCGCCACGCCATGGGTCCGCATATCGTATCCGCCTTCGACGACGACCTGATCGCCGTCCAGGCCCGCATTTCCGAGATGGGAGGCCTCGCCGAGGACCTCCTCTCCTCCGCGCTCGAGGCGGTGAAGAACCGCGATCCGCAGCTCGCGCAGGAGGTCATCGCCCGCGACAAGCGCCTCGACGCGCTCGAGGTCGACGTGGAGCGGCTGACGACCCGCGTCATCGCGCTGCGCCAGCCCATGGCGGGCGACCTGCGCATCCTGATCTCGGCGCTCAAGATGGCCTCGACGCTGGAACGTGTCGGCGATCTCTCCAAGAACATCGCGCGGCGCGCCGTCTACCTCGCCAGCGCGCGGCCGGTGAAGATCAGCTCGTCCATCGTGCGCATGGGCACCCAGACCCTCGGCCAGCTCACCGAGGTGCTCGACGCCTATACCTCGAAGGACACCGCGCTCGCCGTCGCCATCTGGCGCCGCGACGTGGAGATCGACGAGATCTACAACTCCATCTTCCGCGAGGTGGTCACCTACATGATGGAGGATCCGCGGACCATCGGCCTGGGCTCGCAGCTCCTCTTCATCGCGAAGAACCTCGAACGCATCGGGGACCACACCACCCATCTCGCCGAGATGGTCTACTACATCGTCGAGGGCGAACCGCTCGGCGACGACCGCCCCAAGGGCGAACCGATCGGACTGGAAGGACTTTGAGGGGACAGCACGATGGCAAAGGTTCTGGTCGTCGAGGATGAAGAGGCGCTTTCCGAGCTTCTGAAATACAACCTCGTCAAGGAGGGCTTCTCCGTCGCCGTCGCAGCCGAGGGGGACGAGGCGCTGGTGGCGGTCGAGGAGGACGCGCCCGACATCATCATCCTGGACTGGATGCTGCCCAACGTCTCGGGCGTCGAGATCTGCCGCCAGCTTCGCGCGCGCCAGCAGACCAAGGATATCCCGATCATCATGCTCACCGCCCGCGGGGAGGAGGAGGACCGCGTGCGCGGCCTCGAGATCGGCGCTGACGACTACATGACCAAGCCCTTCTCCATGTCGGAGCTCGTGGCCCGGATGCGCGCCGTCCTGCGCCGCACCAGCCCGACCGTGGCGGGAGATGTGGCGACCTTCGCCGACATCTCGCTGGACCGGGAGACGTGCCGCGTGCGCCGCGGCAACCGCGACGTGCATCTGGGCCCGACCGAGTTCCGCCTGCTCGACGTGCTGATCCAGCGCCCGGGCCGCGTCTTCAGCCGCGAGCAACTCCTCGACCGCGTCTGGGGCCATGACGTCTACGTCGAAATCCGCACCGTCGACGTCCATGTCGGCCGCCTGCGCAAGGCGCTCAACCGCCGCGGCGAGGCCGATCCGATCCGCACGGTCCGCTCCGCGGGGTATGCCCTGGATGAGACATATGCGGGCGGTGCGGCGGCAAAGGCGTCCTGACGTTTTGACGTGGCGTAACTGTGCGCGTTAGCTTCGAGACACAGAGTAGAACCGACAGGACCGTCAATGATCATCAAACGTCGTAGCCTTCTGGCCGGCACCACGGCAGGTATGGCCGCACTCGCCGCCCCCGGCATCCTGCGCGCGCAGACCCAGACCTTCCGCCTCTCCTCCTGGCTGCCGCGCCAGCACACCGTGCCCTACGACATCCTCGACCCGTGGATCGAGATCGTGGCGCAGTCGACGAACAACCGCGTTCAGATCGAGATCCTGGAGGCGCCGCTCGGCCCGCCGCCCGCGCATCTGGGCCTCGCCCAGTCCGGCGAGGCGGACATCGTCTACACGCTGCACGGCTATTCGGGGCAGGAGGCGTTCCTGCGCTCGCAGATCGGCCAGTTCTCCTTCCTCGGCGACAGCTTCGGCACCGCCATCGTCTTCTCCGACATCTACCGCAACGAGCTGAACGCCTCGGCTGAGCATGAGGGGGTAGAGCTCCTCGGCCTCTGGACCCACGGCCCGGGCCTCCTCTTCCTCAACGGCGTGGACATTCGCACGCTCGACGACTTCCAGCAGCTCCGCGTCCGCACCCCCGGCGGCTACATCACGGAGATGGTGACCGAGCTCGGGGCGGAGAACCAGTTCCTCTCGCCCGGCCAGATCTCCGACGCGTTCACCAGCGACCAGATCAACGCGGCGACCTTCCCGTGGGAGGCCGCGCCCGCCTTCGGCTTCGCCGACAAGGTGACCACGGGGCTGGAGATGCCGGGCGGCATCTACAACGCGACCTGGATGCTGGTGATGAACTCGGATGCGTGGAACCGGATCTCCGACCGCGACCAGCAGATCGTCCAGCAGGTCTCGGGCGAGGTCATCGGCCTGCTCGCCGGCAAGTCGTGGGACGAGGCGGACTATCTCGGCAAGCAGCGCTGCGCCGATATCGGCATGACCATCCAGCGCGCCTCCGACGAGCTGATCGCCGACTTCGCCGATCTGGCGAGCGGGTACGAGCAACGCTGGGCGCAGGCCGTGGCGGCCGAGGGCTTCGACGGCGACGGCGCGCTCGACCTCCTGCGCCGGCGCACCAGCGTGCAGCAGCTCTGAAAATGGCGGGGCGTTCAGCCCCGCTTCCCGACACATGATCGCCGGGCGCGCCCCGGCGATTTCTTATTGAAAAGTAACGCCCGGATCGGGTCCGGGCGCGAAAGTCTTGCGAGCACACTTGCGCCGCGACGCACGTCATCGTCGGACGTGATCCGACGATCCTGATCTCAGTTGCGGGAGATGCTCGGATCAAGTCCGAGCATGACGGCTGGATGGGAAAGCGCCCGGATCACTCCAACCCGGAGTGTCATCGTCGGGCCCGACCCGACGATCTCCCACCCTCAAAGCCGCAAGAACCCTCTGCTCAGCGACTCGCCGAGCGCCGGTCGCGGCGGGAGGACATGGGCTGGAACGCGACCGCCGTATGCGCCTCGCAATAGGGCTTGCCCGCCTGGCAGGGCAGGCCGCAGAACCAGAACTCCTCGGTCGCCGGATCGCCGATCGGCCATTTGCAGGTCCGCTCGGTGAGCTGCATCAGGTTGAGCTTGCGGGCCTTCTTCTCCACCTCGGCGAGGTTGGCGAGCGCTTCGGCGCTGATCTCGTTGGCCGAGGGCTGCGGCGGCAGCGGCTGACCGGCGGTGATGATCGGCTTGCGCGGCGGCACGGGGGAGTTCGCCGGTTTCGGTTCCGGCTTCGGCGCGGCCTGCACCGGTTCCGCCTTCTTTGGCTCTGGCTGCGGCGCGGGCTCGGGTTTCGGCGCCTCGGCGGCCGGTTTCGCGGTCGAGGACGCGGCAGCCGTCCGGTTCGACAGACCAAGGCGATGCACCTTGCCGATCACCGCGTTGCGGGTGACGCCGCCCAGCTCCTTCGCAATGACAGAGGCCGATTTCCCCTCGGCCCACATCTGCTTCAAGATCTCGACGCGCTCATCGGTCCAGGACATCGGCCGCTCCCACCTTCCAAAAACAAAAACGCGGTCCATATTGACCGCTGATCAGACATACCGTTTGGCAGAGCCCATATTATGGCCTCCGGCCGACCAGATACAAGGGCGCGGCCCGCCTCACCGGCCGGAAGGACATCATGGCAGAGACAGATCACCGTCCGATGGGCCAGCGTCGCTTCGGGCGCTGGAATACCCTCGGCATGCAGACCCTCGCAATGCGGGAAATCCGGCGCTTCACCAATGTCTGGACCCAGACGCTCGCCGCACCCATGGCGACCGCGCTCCTCTTCATGCTGGTCTTCGTCCTGGCCCTCGGCGACCGGCGGGGCGAGGTGATGGGGATGCCCTTTGCCGCGTTCCTCGCACCGGGGATCGTCATGATGACGGTGATCCAGAACGCCTTTGCCAACACGTCGTCCTCCATCGTGATTTCCAAGGTGCAAGGCAATATCGTCGACACGCTGATGCCGCCCCTCTCGCCGATGGAGATCATGGTGGGCTATGTCGCGGGCGGCGTCGCGCGGGGCGCACTGGTCGCCGTCTTCGTCGCGCTCGTCGTCTTCCCCTTCGGCGGGGTCGGCGTGGCGCACCCGCTCTGGGCCCTCGTCTTCGTGCTGCTGGGCGCGACCCTGCTGAGCCTCGTCGGCATTCTCGCCGGGGTCTACGCGGACAAGTTCGACCAGATGGCCGCGATCACCAACTTCGTGGTGACGCCGCTCAGCTTCCTGTCGGGCACCTTCTACTCGCTGGAGACCTTGCCGCCGCTGATGCAGGCGATCAGCCATGCCAATCCGATCTTCTACGTGATCGACGGATTCCGCTTCGGGATCCTCGGCGTGTCGGACTCCTCCCCGTGGCTCGGCGCGGCGGTCTGCCTCGCCGTGATCGGGGCGCTGTGGTGGGGCTGCTGGCGGTTCTTCGTGACCGGGTACCGGCTGAAGAGCTGACCGCACGACATGTTACAGGATCTGTGCGGCTCCCGAAATCCTGTCACAGATCGAAGAGCTGCCGGACCGCGTGCCGCTCCGCCCCGACCGACAGCATCCGGACCGCATCGCGCGCGTGCATCCAGACCGGTTCGTGATCGGGCTCGATGGGTCGCGCCAGCGCCGCGACCGGCCGTGCGATATAGAGAGCGCAGACCTTCCGCGCGTGGTAGCCGTATTCCGGCATGTAGGTGAACCGCTGATAGGCGCCGATGCGTCGCGGCGTGCCGATCCGCCAGCCGGTTTCCTCCATCACCTCGCGGTGCAGGGCGCGCAGCGGGCTCTCCCCCGGATCGATGCCGCCACCGGGCAGCAGGAAGTCTTCGCCTGCGTTGGTCGTCTCCGCGACGAGCAGCCATGCGCCCTCCGCAATGATCGCGTAAGCGCCTGGCCTGTCACGATAAACGGGGCCGGGGGCGGGGGGTCGTCCGAAACGGCGCATCGGCGGCTCCATGGTCCGGGGTTACATGGCGACCCCCGCCATACTATGTGGCAACCTCATGTGAAAAGGCTGGCACACCAAGGAAAGGGGACCCGTTCATGAGTACCGCTGCGACGATCGCGTGGGACGACGCGATTCTGCCCTTTCAGCTCGACAAATCCGACATGCGCGGCCGCGTGGCGCGGCTCGACGCGACCCTCGACACGATCCTGGGGCAGCACGACTACCCGATGCCGGTGGCCGATCAGGTCGCGCAGGCCGTGATGCTGACCGCGCTGATCGGCCAGACGATCAAGCTGCGCTGGCGTCTGTCATTGCAGATCCGCGGCGACGGGCCGCTGCGCCTGATCGCGACCGATTACTTCGCGCCGAAGTCCGACAGCGACGCGGCGGAGATCCGCGCCTATGCAAGTTACGACGGCGAGCGACTGGACCTCGAGGCGGATCCGTTCAGCCAGATCGGGCGCGGTATGTTCGCGATGATCATCGACCAGGGGCAGGGGATGCAGCCCTATCAGGGCATCACCCCGCTCGCCGGCGGATCGCTCGCAAGCTGTGCGGAGACCTATTTCGCGCAGTCCGAGCAGCTTCCCACCCGCTTCGTCATCGGCGCGGCGCGGGAGCAGGGCGACACCGGCCTGAACTGGCGCGGGGGCGGCATCATGATCCAGCACATGCCCGAGAAGGGGATGCATGTGCAGGGCGAGGAGGGCTCGGGCGAGGGCGGTCTGCTCGCGGCCGACGACCTGATCGACAAGGATGCCGAGGAGGACTGGAACCGCGTGACCATGCTGGTCGAGACGGCGGAACTGACCGAGCTGATCGGACCGCACGTGACGCCCGATCGGCTGCTGTTGCGCCTGTTCCACGAGGAGCAGCCGCGGGTCTTCGACGCGCAGCCGGTGCGCTTCGGCTGCACCTGTTCGGCGGCGAAGGTCGTACAGACCATGTCGATCTACGGGCCGAAGGACATCGAGAAGATGACCACCGAGGCCGGTACCGTGACGGCCGACTGCCAGTTCTGCGGGGCGCACTACGTGCTGCCGCCCAGCGTTCTGGGCTTCGAGGCGGATCCGGACGAGGCCGCGGCGGCCGCAGAGGAAGCGACGCCGAGCTGGCCGGGTCGCCCGGCGCGCAGTGCGCAGCGGTAGGCGCGTTCGGGGGCGGGGCAGCGATGAGCTGTCCCGCTCGCGTTTTGGGTGCTTTCAGTGCTGAGGGCCGCGCCCGACCTGGAGGGCGCTGGCAAAGCCTCGCATCGAGGCTTGCGCCCTAAAGCATCGAAGTCGCGCTTTCTGCTTAAGACATCACCAACGCGCCCACCGGGGGGAGGGTGATCCGGCTTCTCGAAAACCGTCCAGCGGACGGTCTTGCCGGGTCACGGGCGGGCCGTCACTCCTCGGCGAACCGGGCCTCCAGGGCAGGCAGGTCGTACCGTGACCGCACCGGTCCCCACACTCCGGACTCGAACTCCGGATCGCTCGGCAGGCAGTCGAGGCCGCAGAGCTGGATCGCGACCTCGGTGTCCGGATCGATCCGCCAGAGCCGCCCGCCCGGCGTGGAGACATAGCCGATCGTACCGTCCTCGATATCGCCGAGCATGTCGTCGACCGAGGGGACCTCTGCGTCGTATTCCAGCGTGAAGCTGCCATGGGTGTGGAAGGAGGCGAGCAGCTCCTCGTCCTTGCCGGGCTCGCTGTAGGTGCAGGTGTCGAAGGTGCCGCGCCGCGCGGGGCTCGCCCGCAGCTCGCCCGAGGGCTGGCGCGCGATGTAGCCGCAGAACTCCACCTCGTCCTCGAAGGACATCGGCTGGAGACCGGCAAGGACCGCGCGGGCGAGCGCGTCCGTCTCCAGCGGGTCCGGCCGGGGCGCGCAGGCGCCCAGCACGAGCAGGAGGACGGCGGCCCTCATTCCCCGAACCGCTTGCTCAGCGAGTTCAGCGTGTAGCTGTCCCGCACCGGGGCGCTGCCGCGTGCGGTGAAGTCGGGATCCTGGTAGAGGCAGCCGAGGCCGCAGAGCTGATAGGCGACCTCGCGCTGGTAGTCGAAGAACCAGATCCGCCCGCCCGGTGTCGCGATGTAGCCGTTCGTGCGGGCGTCGATATCCGAGTACATGTCCTGGGTCGAGGGCACCTCGTCGTCATAGCGCTCCGTCCAGCCGCCATGGGTGTGGTAGGATGCGGTGACACGCCAGCCCGGCGGCGGCTCCTTGATGAGGCAGCTCGCATGGGTACCGGGGCCGGGCGTGGTGGCCCGCAGGAAACCGCGGTTGTCGTAGCCGATGAAGCCGCAATACTCCCTGCTCTCCGACACGCTCTGCTGCTGGATGGAGGAGAGGACCTGGCGCGCCAGTGCGTGCTCGGGGTTCTTGTCCTGTGCAACGGCCGGCAGGGTCACGAACGCGATCACGATCGCCAAGACTTGCCAGCCCGCCCGGCGCCGGGCATCAAGCGGCGATGGATACGCCATTGTCACATCCTTCGGTTGAACACATCCGGCAGGCGCTGGCCCGGGGCGTCGCGGGCCCCTCATCGGACTACGACCTGAATGCCGAGGTCAAGGGCCTGCTCCCGCCCGGCCGAAAACTGCGACCGGCTGCCGTACTTTGCCCACTGGTCGAGCGGGCGGGCGGTCTCAATGTCTTGCTGACGCGCCGGTCCTCGCAGTTGAAGCACCATCCCGGCCAGGTGGCGTTTCCGGGTGGCAAGGTCGATGCGGACGACGCGGATGCGCAGGCCGCGGCGCTGCGCGAGGCGCGCGAGGAGATCGGCCTCGACCCCGGCACGGTCGAGCTGGTCGGGGCCCTGCCCGTGCACGAGACGGTGACCGGCTTTACGATGCACCCTTTCGTGGGCCGCATCCCGCCGGCATTCGTGCCGGTGCCCGAGGCGGGCGAGGTGGAGGAGGTCTTCGAGGTGCCGCTTCCCTTCCTGCTCGACGGCGCGAACCGCACGATCCAGTCGCGGGACTGGCGGGGGCAGCAGCGGCGCTACTACACCATTCCCTACGGTCCCTATTACATCTGGGGCGCCACGGCGCGGATCCTGCGCACCTTTGCGGACCTGATCCATGCACGTTGAGGGACCCTGGCGGACGACCCCCGCGACCGTGCGGGTGATGTCGATGCTGGGCGAGGCCTATTTCGTGGGCGGCTGCGTGCGCAATGCGGTGCTGGGCGAGCCGGTCTCCGACATCGACATCGCGACGCCCCTGCGACCCGAGACGATCGTGGAGCGGGGCGAGGCGGCAGGGCTGAAGGTCGTGCCGACGGGCATCGAGCACGGCACCGTCACGATGGTCGCGGACGGCCTTCCCTATGAGGTCACGACCTTCCGCCGCGACGTGGAGACCGATGGCCGTCGTGCGACGATCGCGTTCGCCGACGACATCGCCGAGGATGCCGCCCGGCGCGACTTCACGATGAATGCGCTCTATGCCCGCGCCGATGGCGAGGTCGTCGACCCGCTGGGCGGGCTGGAGGATGCGCTGGAGCGCCGGGTGATCTTCGTCGGGGATGCCGAGACGCGGATCCGCGAGGACTACCTGCGGATCCTGCGCTTCTTCCGCTTCCGCGCGTGGTACGGGCGGGGCGAGGCGGACGAGACGGCGCTTGCGGCCTGCACGAAGCTCGCCGACGGGCTCGACGGGCTGTCGGCGGAGCGGGTGACGGCGGAATTCTGCAAGCTGCTCGCCGCCCCCGATCCGACGCCGGTGCTGGGCGAGATGGCGGCGGCGGGGGTGCTGGCACGGGTGCTGCCGGACGCGCAGCTCGACCTCGTGGGACCGCTGATCCGGGCCGAGAACGGGATGCCGCCGCGCTGGCAGCGCCGGATGCTGGCCCTGGGCGGACGCCGCTCGCGCCTGCGGCTCGCCAAGCGCGATGCGCAGGGGCTGATCCTAGCCGAGGCCGCGTTGGCCCGGCCCGAGACGCCGGCGGTGCGCGCGCGCCGCTATGGCTCCGACATCGCCCGCGACCTGTGCTTGATGGAGGCCGCGATCCTCGGCCGGAAGCCGTCGCGCAAGGTCGAGGCGGAGATCGCGCGGGGCGCGGCCGCGAGCTTCCCGCTGAAGGCCACCGATCTGATGCCGCCATTCTCTCCGGGTCCCGAACTGGGGGTGGAGATGGAGCGGCTGCGTGCGATCTGGCATGCGAGCGACCTCAAGCACGACAAGGCCGCGCTGCTGCGCCAGCGGCGCGAGCCCGGCCAGCGGCGCGGGGCGTGAGGGTACAAACCCGCGATTGACCGGACGGGGCGTCCCGCGGAATGTACCGCTCCGCACGACCGGAGCCCCGCATGACGCCTGAGACCCTGATCGCCATCTTCGTGCTCGCCGCCGCGACCGTCTGGACGCCGGGGCCGAACAACGCGCTCTTGGCGTCGTCGGGCGCGCGATTCGGGTTCCGCGCGACGCTGCCGCATGCGATGGGGGTGGCGCTGGGCTTTCCGCTGATGTGCTTTGCGATGGCGCTGGGCCTGGGCGGCGTGTTCCTCGCCACGCCTCTGCTGGGGGAGGCGCTGCGCTGGATCGGGGCGGCGCTGCTGCTCTGGATCGCGTGGAAGACCTTCAACGCGAAGCCGCCGGGCGAGGGGGCCACGAACGCGCGGCCCTGGACGTTTCTGGAGGCGACGGCGTTCCAGTGGGTGAACCCCAAGGCGTGGATCATGGCGATCTCGATGATCTCGCAGTTCGTGACGGGCCGCGCGCCGCTGGTGGAGGCGGCCGTGGTCTCGGGCGTCTACGCGGTGGTGGGGCTGACCTCGGCGAACGGCTGGGCCGGGTTCGGGGCAGCGTTGCAGCGGTTTTTGCGCACGCCGCTGCGGCTTCGGCTCTTCAACGGGGTGATGGCAGGGCTGATCGTGATGACGGTCTTCGGCCTGCTCTTCGCGGATCTGCGGCCGTGATCCTGGGGCTGATCCCGGTGGAGCTCGCGGTCTTCGTCTTTGCCGGGCTGTTCTCGCCGGGGCCGAACGTCGTGTTGCTCACGGCCTCCGGCGCGCGGTTCGGGTTTCGCGCAACCGTACCGCATGTGCTGGGCGTCGCGACCGGGGTCGGGGTGACGGCGGGACTGACCGGGTTGGGGCTCGGCGCGCTGCTCCTCGCCTATCCCGCGCTGACGCTGGCGCTGCGACTGATCGCGGCGGGCTGGATCCTTTGGCTGGCGTGGAAGCTGTTCCGGGCGACGCGCACCAGCCGGGCGGAGGCGGGCGACCGGCCCTTCACCTTCATCGAGGCCGTGGCGTTCCAGTGGGTCAATCCGAAGGTCTGGGCGGTGGCGCTGGCCGCCTCCGCCTTCGTCGCGACACGGGGCCCGGCGGAGGCGGGGGCGGCGCTGGCGCTCGCCTTTTCCTGCATCAACCTCGGTGTCTGCCTGTTCTGGACGAGCGCGGGGCACCTGCTCGGCCGTCTGCTGTCGGACGAGCGGCTGTGGCGGGCATTCATGACCGGGATGGCCGCGCTGATGGCGGCCTCCGCGGCGCTAATCTTCGCGTGAGGGCAACGATCTTCGGACGAAGATCGTTCGGACGCGTTTTCGGGTCGAAAACTCTTAGGCGGCGCGAAGGGCCTGCCACCATGGATCGGTGCCGAGCGCGCGGCGCAGGGGCGTCATCGTCGTCACCGGCGCCTCCTCGATGTAGCGGTGCGCCTCGGCGAGGCTCTCGCCCTGCAGCGTGCGCAGGTAGTCCATGCCGCGCTTCACGCTGAACGGCACGCCGCGGGACAGGAGGAAGTTGGGCTCTAGGTCGGTCCAGACCGCGCCGTCATGCCCGCTCATCCGGCACCATGCCATCACGGCGGCGTTGACCTCCGGCAGGCGGCCATGGGCGCCATCCTGGGTACAGCGGCCGATCAGGTCCTCCGGCGCCCGCTCCCGCCGGGCGAGGTCGCTGACCGCGTCCGACAGCCGGTCGCGGGTCGAGGGGATCGCGTGGGTCGGGCAGGCGGCTCCGTGCTGCGGGTCGAGGCAGACGACGAGGCCCATCTTGCGTTTCGGCGAGATGCGGGAGAACTCCATCGGCAGCTCGGGCCCGCCGCGCATGTGCCAGTCGCCTGCCACGTGCGGCTCCAGGTTCTCGATGTCCCAGATCAGGGAGCCCCAGCCGAGGATGGCGATCTTCATGGCCAGGCGGCAAGCGGCGGCAGGCTCATCAGCACGGCCTCCGGGTTGTGCCCCGTTTGAAGGCCGAAGGTCGTGCCGCGGTCGTAGACGAGGTTGAACTCGGCGTAGCGCCCCCGGCGGAAGAGCTGGTGGGCGCGGTCCGCGTCGTCCCACTCCTCGAACATCCGCTTCTCGACGATGGGGATGAACGCCTTCAGGAACGCGCGGCCCACATCCTGCGTGAAGGCGAAATCCGCCTCCCAGTCGCCGGAGCAGTGGTCGTCGTAGAAGATGCCGCCCACCCCGCGCGCCTCGTTCCAGTGGCGGATCATGAAGTAGTCATCCGCCCATTCCTTGTAGCGGGGGTAGAGGTCGGCGCCGTGGGGGGCGCACGCCGCCTCCTGCTGCGCGTGGAAGAAGGCGGTGTCCTCGGCGACCTCCCGCATCGGGTTGAGGTCGGAGCCGCCGCCGAACCACCATCCGTGCGGGGTCCAGAACATGCGGGTGTTCATGTGAACGGCCGGCACCTTGGGCGAGCGCATGTGGGCGACGAGGGAGATACCCGAGGCCCAGAAGCGGGGATCCCCCGCCATGCCGGGCATGTCCTTGCGCGCGGCCATGGCGCGCTGCGCGCCTTCGCCCAACGTGCCGTAGACCTCGGAGATGTTGACGCCGACCTTCTCGAAACAGCGCCCGCCGCGCATCACGCTCATCTCGCCGCCGCCCGCGTCGGAACCGTCGCCGGAGGCCCGCTCGGTCCGCTTCCGCTCGAACCGCCCGGATGCGAGATCGGCGAAGGGGCCGGAGGTCTGCGCATCCTCCAGGGCCTCGAACGCGGCACAGATGTCGTTGCGCAACTTGCGGAACCATGCGGCGGCGCGGTCCTTTTCCGGTCGCATTTCGGTGGTCATAGAAGTGTCGCCTTTTCCGAGAGGTGGTGTTTGCGGGGCGAAGTCCTTAAACCACGCAACCCGGTGGGATGAGAAGTGTTGGAGTAAGTGGGGGCCGTCATGGCCACGATCGATGGAGGCGTTGGCCAGGATGACCTGACCGGAACGGACGCCGCCGACAGCATCAGCGGAGGGACCGGATCCGACACGCTCGACGGGGCGGGCGGGAACGATACCCTGCGCGGTGACGCCGGGGGGCCGGGCGACGGACCACCGGGCTTCCTGTTCTTCGAGTTCTTCAACTTCGCCTTCAATCCCGACAGCGTCGACGACATCCCCACGAGCGGGGCGGACGCCTTCGGCTTCATCGACGATTTCGACGTGGATGCGCTCGCCGCGCTCTACGACAGCGAAGGGAACTCCGACCAGTTCGGCATCCGTTACAAGGGCACGATCGAGATCGGGGCGGGGGACGCGGGGACCTACACCTTCTCCACCGCCTCGGACGACGGTTCGAAGGTGTTCATCGACGGGGTGGAGGTCGTCGACAACGACGGCCTGCACGGGGTGCGGACCCGCTCGGGCACCGTCGGCCTGACGGAGGGCACCCACGACATCGAGGTGCTGTTCTTCGAGAACGGAGGTGGCGAGAGCCTCGTCGTCAACGTCTCGGGTCCGGCGACGAGCGGGACGGAGGAGCTGTTCGCCTCGGGCCTCGTCGGCGATCCGGACGACAATACCGAAGTGACGCCCGGCAACGACGTGCTGATCGGCGGGGACGGCGACGATCTACTCTTCGGCGAGGACGGCGACGATTCGCTGTCGGGCGACGAGGGGGCGTCGGGCACGGGCCTCAGCTTCGAGTTCTACAATGTCGGCCCGGGCATCGCGTCGGTCGACGAGATCCCGGAGACCGGCGCCGACGCCACCGGCTTCGCGAGCGAGATCGACATCACGGGGCTGGGCGTCGCGAACGCGGCGGTCTTCGCCGGCGGGTCGAACCCCGAGCAGTACGCGTTGCGCTACACGGGCGAGATCACGATCACCACGGGCGGGACCTACGCGTTCGAGCTGACCTCCGACGACGGGGCGGTGGTCTATGTCGACGGGGTGCCCGTCGTATCGGACGACAGTGTGCATGCGCCGCGCACCATCAGCGATACCACGACGCTGACGCCCGGCAGCTACACCATCACCATCGAGTATTTCGAGCGGACCGGGCTCAACGTGCTGGGGGTGGCCGTCGGCGGGCCGGACACCGGGGGCAGTCTCGTTCAGCTCACCGATTCGGGACTGGTGACCTCGACCAACCCCAGCGTGGCCGAGGGCGACGACACGCTCGACGGCGGCGCGGGATCGGACACGCTGACCGGCGGGGCCGGCGCGGACCGGTTCGAGGCGACGAGCTTCGGCGGCGGGGCCGGGGTCGAGGACGTGGTGACCGACTTCCAGCGCCGCATCTCGGGCGGGGACATCGTCGATTTCATCGACCTCGCGCCCTTCTTCGACCGGTTCTCCGACCTCGAGGATGCGGCGACTCAGTCCGGTGCCGATCTGCTGGTGACCCTGCCGGACGGCGCGGTGATCCGTCTTCAGGACGTGACGATCACGGATCTGGAGACGGCGAACACAGGCGTGCCGCCCTGCTTTGCCACCGGTACGCCGATCACGACCGTGACGGGACCGCGGCCGATCGAGGAGATCGCGGTCGGCGACCTCGTGGTCACGCAGGACAACGGTCCGCAACCGGTGCGCTGGATCGGGCGGCGGCACCTGACGGGGGCGGACCTGCGTGCGTCGCCGTCCTTCCGGCCGATCCGGGTCCGCCGCGGGGCGCTCGGCCCCGGCTGCCCCGCACGCGATATCGTCGTCTCGCCCCAGCACCGCCTCGTGATGCGCCGGGTGGAGCCGCTGAGCGACGGGGTGGAGATACTGGTTCCCGCCGTGCATCTGGTGGACGGGCGGGGCATCCGGCAGGTCGACGTGGCGGAGGTGACCTATCACCACCTCCTCTTCGACCGGCATGAGATCGTCTTTTCCGACGGCCTCGCCAGCGAGAGCTTCCACCCCGGCCGACAGGCGCTTGGCAGCATGGATCACGCAACGCGGCTGGAATTGCTGGCCCTGTTTCCGGAGTTGCTGCACGGAGAGTACGGTGCCGCCGCCCGGCCCGAGCGGCGCGGCCGCGAAGCCCGTCATCTTGTCAGGACCCGTTGCATGGCCGCGCCTCTGCGTTACATGGCTTAGGGCAATGCCGGGTGTCAGGCCCGGCGGACAGGTCGGGCTGCGCGCCCGGTAGAACGAGAGCCCGTTCCCATGTTTGGCTTCTTCGAGCGGCTGGTGGATCCCTACCAGCCCTACGCCGACCGCGACACTCCGCCGGACCGGTTGGGTCCGTTCCTGTTCGAGTACCTGCGTCCCTTCCGCAAGGTCCTGATCTGGACGACGCTGTTCACCCTGATGGTGGCGGTGGTGGAGATCGGGCTGATCTTCTACGCGGGCCGGGTGGTGGACCTGCTGGAGGGCTCGACGCCCGAGAGCTTCATCGCGGAGCACGGGCTGGAGCTTCTGTTCATCGCGCTCTTCATCCTGTTCCTGCGACCGATCGCGCAGATCGTGGACGCGATGCTCCTGAACCAGACGCTGCTGCCGAACCTCGCAACGCTGGTGCGCTGGCGCTCGCACCGGCATGTGCTGCGCCAGTCGGTCGGCTGGTTCCAGGACGACTTCGCCGGGCGGATCGCGAACCGCGTGATGCAGACCCCCTCGGCCACGGGCGAGGCGACGTTCCAGGTCTTCGACGCGCTGGTCTATGCGGTGATCTACCTCGTGGGCGCACTGGTGCTGCTGGGCGGGACGGATGCGCGGCTGACGCTGCCGCTGATCGTCTGGTCGGTGATGTATATCGGGCTCTGCTTCTACGTGATCCCGCGGATCGCGCGGGCGTCCAAGGAATTTTCGGACGCGCGTTCTGCCATCACGGGCCGCATCGTCGACAGCTACACCAACATCCAGACCGTGAAGCTCTTCGCCCACACGCGGGAGGAGGAGCTGTTCGCCGGCGAGGCGATCGAGGATGCGCGGCAGAAGTTCCAGAAGCAGATGCGCCTGATCTCGCTGATGGAGCTGGGCCTGCTGCTGATCAACGGCCTCTTGATCGTTGCGGTGATCGGCTGGTCGGTGCTGCTCTGGCGGCAGGGCACGGCGTCGGTCGGGACGGTGGCCGCGGCCTCGGCGCTGGTGCTGCGCCTGAACGCGATGACCGGCTGGATCATGTGGGCGCTGTCCTCGCTGTTCGAGAATCTCGGCGTGGTGCGCGAGGGGATGGACACGATCGCCCAGCCGATCGAACTGACCGACACCGACGCGGCTCACGACCTGAAGGTGGCGGGCGGTGCCATCGCCTTTCGCGACGTGAGCCACCACTACGGCAAGGCGTCGGGGGGGCTGGAACATGTGGATGTGGAGATCCCTGCGGGACAGCGCGTGGGCCTCGTCGGCCGGTCGGGGGCGGGCAAGTCCACGATGGTGAACCTCCTCCTGCGCTTCCACGATGCGGAGAAGGGCCGGATCGAGGTCGACGGTCAGGCGATCTGCGACGTGACGCAGGACAGCCTGCGCCGCGCGGTGGGCATGGTCACGCAGGACACCTCGCTGCTGCACCGTTCGGTCCGCGACAACATCCGCTACGGCACGCCGGGTGCCAGCGATGCCGAGATCGAGGCGGCCGCGCGCCGGGTCGAGGCGCACGACTTCATCTTGGAGCTCGAGGACCCGCAAGGCAGGCGCGGCTACGACGCCCATGTCGGCGAGCGGGGCGTGAAGCTGTCGGGCGGACAGCGGCAACGGATCGCGCTGGCCCGCGTGGTGCTGAAGAACGCGCCGATCCTGGTGCTCGACGAGGCGACATCCGCTCTGGACAGCGAGGTCGAGGCGGCGATCCAGGGTGCGCTTTACGGCATGATGGAAGGCAAGACCGTGATCGCCATCGCGCACCGGCTGTCGACGATCGCGGCGATGGACCGGATCCTGGTGCTGGACGGCGGCCATGTGGTCGAGGACGGCTCGCACGACATGCTGCTGGCGCAAGGCGGCCTCTATGCCCGGCTGTGGTCGCGGCAGTCGGGCGGGTTCCTGGCGGTGGCCGAATGAGGCGGTTCTTCACCGAGATGATGGACGCCTTCGCGCCGGCCGACGGGCCGCCGCCGCAGACGCTTCGCCCGTTCCTGCGCTGGGCGCTGCGCGGCTCGGGCCGGGTGATCGGCATCGCGGCGCTGCTGGGGCTGTTCCTCGGGATGAGCGAGGCGTTCGGCGCGTGGCTCGTCGGCTACCTGGTCGATCTGGTCGCGAGCGAGGATGCGGCCGGCTTCACCGACCGTCACCTCTGGACGCTGGCGGGGGCGGCGCTCTTCTTCATGGCGCTGCGGCCGCTGATGATGGGCGTGACCTCCGCCGTCAATTCGCTGGGCGTCCTGCCCAACACCTCGACGCTCGCCATGGTGCGGCTGAACCGGCACACGCTGGGGCAGTCGCTGCGCTTCTTCGAGGAGGATTTCGCGGGCCGCATCGCGCAAAAGCAGATGCAGACCGTGTCGGCCATCGCCAACATCCTCAACGAGCTGGTGAATTCCGCCACCTACGCGCTGTCGGTGCTGATCGGTGCGACGCTTCTGCTCTCGCAGGTCTCGGGCTGGCTCGGGCTGCTTCTGGGCGGCTGGTTCGTGATCTACGCGCTGTATATCCGCGCGCTGCTGCCGCGGATCCGGACGCGGTCGCGGGCGCGGGCGGCGGCGCGGGCGGCACTCTCGGGCCATGTGGTCGACACGGTGTCGAACATCGCGACGGTCAAGCTCTTCGCCCATGCGACGCGGGAGCGGGACACGGCGGAGGACGCGATGGCCCGCCTGCGCGAGCGGATGCAGGATTTCGGCGTCGTGTCCGTTCAGTTCCGGCTGGGCCTCGGCGTGCTGGCGGGTGCGCTGCCGGTCCTGCTGCTGGGGGCCGGCATCTGGTTGTGGCAGGACGGGCAGGCGACGCCGGGCGATCTTGCCATGGCGGGGCTCCTGGCGACGCGGATCGGGCAGATGTCGTTCTGGCTCAGCTTCGTCGCGATGGGCATCTTCACCAATATCGGCGAGATCGAGGACGGGATGCGCACGCTCACGCCGGAGCATGACCTGCTCGACCGGCCCGATGCGGCGGCGCCCGGCGCAGTCGCGGGTGCCGTGGCGTTCGAGGACGTGGACTTCAGGTACGGCCGGCGCGAGGGCGGCGGGCTCGACGGCCTGTCGCTGCGTGTGGCGGCGGGCGAGAAGGTCGGGCTCGTGGGCCGGTCGGGTGCGGGCAAGTCCACCGCGCTCGAGCTGTTGTTGCGGTTGCGCGACGTGGAGGGCGGTCGGATCACGCTGGATGGCCGCGATATCCGCGACCTTACGCAGGACAGTTTGCGCGATGCGATCGCCACGGTCCGGCAGGACACCTCGATGTTCAACCGCTCGGCGCGCGACAACATCTCCTACGGGCGGCCCGAGGCCACCGACGGCGAGGTCGTCGCCGCGGCGCAGGCCGCCCAGGCGCATGCGTTCGTGCTGGCGCTGCACGATCATGACGGCCGGACCGGTTACGACGCGCGGCTCGGCGAGCGGGGCGTGAAGCTGTCGGGCGGGCAGCGGCAGCGCGTGGCGATCGCGCGCGCCTTCCTCAAGGACGCGCCGATCCTGCTGCTGGACGAGGCGACGGCGGCGCTCGATTCCGAAACGGAGCAGGCGGTCCAGGCTGCGCTCGATACGCTGATGGAGGGGCGGACCGTGATCGCGGTGGCGCATCGGCTGTCCACGTTGGCGCGGATGGACCGGATCGTGGTGATCGAGGACGGCCGGGTGGTTGAGGAGGGGCGGCACGACGTGCTCCTGGCCCGCGGCGGACTTTATGCGGCGTTCTGGGCACGGCAGTCGGGCGGGTTCCTCCAGGCGGACGCCGCCGAGTAGATGTGGCCTGCGCTGGCTCCTCGAAGCGCATGACGCCGAGTAGATCTGGTCCGGGCCGGCTTCGACAGGCGGACGCCGCCGGGTAGGCGCGGTCCGGGCGGATCGCTCCGGACGGATGCGGCCGAGTAGGTGCCGCCATCGCGCGTTCCCAGGTAGGGGATCGGCCGCCGGCGCCCCGACGTGGCCGTGCGCGCGTCAGTCCACGGCGTTGTGTGTAGCGGTCTCGCCCTCCGGTGCCGCCCTTTCATCATGGGCCGGTTCCGCGTCCCGTTCGTCCTTCCCGACATCGGGCCCGCCACCGGTCCCGTCGGATGCAGCTTCGGGCCGGGGCGCGAGGCGGAAATGGTCGAGGTGGTTGCGCAGTTGCAGGGCGCTCGACTGCAGCGACTGGGCCCGCCGCGCACCCGCTTCGGCCAGCCGCGCCTGGCCCTGGGTGGCGTCGTCCATCGCGGTGATCGAGTTGGTGATCTCGGTGACGGAGGTCGATTGCTCCTGCGCCATGTCCGAGATGCCGACCATGGCGCGGTTCATCTCGTCGAGCGTGGCGGAGATGTCGGTCAGCGCCTCGTTCGTCCGGGTCACGCGCGCGCTGCCCGTCTCGATATGCGCGCCGCTCTCCTTGATGAGGGCGGAGATGTCGGCGGCGGCGTTGGCGGACCGCTGGGCGAGGTGGCGCACCTCGGCCGCGACGACCGCGAAGCCGCTGCCGCTGTCGCCGGCGCGCGCGGCCTCCACCGCCGCGTTGAGGGCGAGCAGGTTGGTCTGGAAGGCGATCGAATCGATGACGGAGATGATCTCCTGCATGCGCTTCGATGCGACCTCGACCTCGCCCATGGCCGCGCGCGTCTCCTCCGCCACGGCGGCGGCGGCGCGGCCCTGCTGGGCAGCGCGGGCCGACAGGTCGCGGACGTCCTGGCTGTGGGAGGACGTGGTGGCGACGGCGACCGACATCTGCTCCATCGTGGCACTGCTCTGCTGGAGGGCGGCGGCCTGCGCGTCGGCATCCTCCGAAAGGGTGGCGGCATCCTCGCTCACCTGGCGGCTGAGCCGGGCGAGCGCCTCGGTCGTCAGGTGGATGTCGCTCACCATCTCGCCGAGCGTCGCGAAGGATTTGTTGATGTCGCTCTGCAGCGCCTCGAACGCACCGGCGTGGCTGCCGGCCATGCGGTGCGTGAGATCGCCGGTCGCAAGGGCCGCCATGGCGCCCGAGACGGCAGCGAGCCCGCTCTCGAACGCCGCGCACATCTGGTTGAGGGCGCGCGCCGCATCGGCGAGGTGGCCCTCGCCGGTCACGGTCAGGCGGCGGGAGAAGTCGCCCGCCATGACCGCGCGAAGCAGCTCCGCGATCTCGACCTGCAGGCTCCGGGCCGCCGTCCGGTCGGCCCATTGCAGCACGACGATCTCGACCTGGTCGTCCGACCCGACCACCGATCGCGCGCGCAGTTCGAAATGCCGACCGTCGCGGCTGTCCGAGATGATGAAATCCCGCTCCGCCTCGAAGCATTCAGCGATCTCGGGGATCTGCGCGATGAGACCGTTGAGCTGCATCCTGCACTCTGCGCCGAGCAGCTCCTCGGCCGCCCGGGTTGCATGAACGACTGCGTCGGGAGCCCGCGCGATGACGAGTACGACCCGCGAATCATCGATGGCCTCCGTGATGCGGCGGGCCGTTTCGCCGCGCGCGTCGATCCGCGCGACCGAGCGGGCGGTTTCCCCGAACTCGTCGGACCGCCTGTCCGCGTTGGTGCGGACCGGCCGCCCCTCGGCGATGTCGTGGACCGCCCGGTGAAGGTGCCGCAGGGGCACGAGGATGGAACGCGAGATCGTGGTGGAGACCGCGATGACCAGGATCATCATCAGGCCGACGAGGATCACGATCCGGTTTCGAAGCCGTTCGGTGTCGGCCAGCGTGCTCGTCCCCACGCGCCGCTGATCTTCGGACAGCCGGGATGACAGGGTGCTGAGGTCGGTGCGCACGGCCGAGCCGCTTGCCTGGAGGCGCATGCTCTGCTCGGGCAGCACCGTGCCGAAGAACGCGTCCAGCGGCTCCAGCCTGTCCACCGCGTCCGCGACCGCCGCTACGATCCGGTCCACGTCGTCGGCGAGTGCGCCGCGCGCATCGGATCTGAGGGTGGCGAGTTCGTCGGCGGCGAGCGTTAGGGCCCGCTCCGCCTCCTCGGAGGCGTCGCCGTCGGTGCCCAGTTCCGAAATCGCATCGGCCGCATCCTCGAGGTGATTGGTCATCCGGCGAAGCGGTGCGCGGATGGAGACGTCGTCCGCGGCCGCCCGTTCATCGACCAGCACCTCGAGCCCTTCGATCAGCGTCTCGAGGTCGCGAACGATCCCCGCGCTCTCCTCCAGCACGGCATCGCGGTCGGCGACGGCTTCGCGGTAGATCTCGCGGTAGGCGCCGATGCCTTGGCGGATCTCCACCATCGTGGCGGCGCGCATCGCGAGGCCGCCGAACAGGTCGTCCAAGTCGATCTCGGCCGTTGCGATGTCGTTGAGGCGCGTATCGGCCATCGCCCGAAGCCCGGGCTGCGGCGAGGCGATGTCCCGCATCGCGGTGCGGTGCGCATGGCCGAAGCTCGCCCAGGCGTTGTTGACGTAGCTGAGCGCCTCGACCTTCTGCAGGTGTCTGTTCACCGCCTCCTGCAGTGTTCCGAGCGACTGCCAGGCGATCAGCGCCATGGCGGCCAGCGCCGGGACGACGATGGCGTACCCGATCGCGATCCTGCGGCCGACCGTGAACCTCATGACGCTGTTTCCTCCGCCTGGCGTTACGAAGGAAGGTCATATGCGAGACCGGGTTAAGCCCGTCCTAACCGCGGGTGGTCACCATCGGATCCCGCTTGAGCAGCGGCATGAACTTCGCCATGTCTGGGCCCCGCTCCATGCCCGAGATCGCCTTGCGCAGCGGCATGAAGAGCGCCTTGCCCTTGCGGCCCGACCGGTCCTTCATGATGCCCGCCCATTCCGACCAGCTCTCCTGCGTCCAGGGGCGCGGCGGCAGGTGGGCGAAGGCGTCGGCGATGAACTCCGCGTCTTCCTCGGCGACGAGGGGCGTCGCACCCTCCTGCGTGATCTTCCACAGCGGGACGGCGTCGGCGAGCACCGTCACGTTCTCCCGCGCCATGTCCCAGAAGGCGGCCGCGTCGTCCCCTGCGATGCCGAGCGCGGCGAGGCGGTCGGCGACCGCGGGATAATCGAGGCCGTGCAGGGTGCGCGCGGTCAGCGGCTTGAGGTCCTCGGCATCGAATTTCGTGGGTGCGGCACCGAATTTCGACAGATCGAAGCCGTCGATCAACTCCTGATGGGTGGAGCGCAGTTCTACCGCGTCGCCCGAGCCGAGGCGGGCCATGTGGCTGAGGATCGCCATGGGCTCGATCCCCGCCGCCCGCAGGTCGCGCAGCGCGAGCGTGCCAAGCCGCTTGGACAGCGCCTCGCCCTGCGGGCCGGTGAGGAGCGAATGATGGGCGAAGGTCGGCGCGGTATGCCCCAGTGCGCCCATGATCTGGATCTGGGTCGCGGTGTTGGTCACGTGGTCGGAGCCGCGGACGACATGGGTGATGCCCATGTCGGTGTCGTCCACCACGCTCGCCATGGTGTAGAGCATCTGCCCGTCGCCGCGGATCAGCACCGGGTCCGACACCGAGGCCGCGTCGATCGAGATCGGGCCGAGGATCGCGTCCTCCCACTCGATCCGCTCGCGGTCGAGCCTGAAGCGCCAGTGGCCGCCGCGTTCGGCGCGCAGGCGATCCTTCTCCTCCTCGCTCAGCGCGAGTGCGGCGCGGTCGTAGACCGGCGGCCTGCCCATGTTGAGCTGCTTCTTGCGCTTGAGGTCGAGCTCGGTCGGCGTCTCGAACGCCTCGTAGAGGCGGCCGTCGGCGCGCAGCTTGTCCGCGATCTCCTCGTAGCGGCCGAGGCGGGAGGATTGCGTCTCCTCCCGGTCCCAGGTGAGGCCGAGCCATTCGAGGTCCTTGCGGATCGCGTCCTTGTATTCGTCCTTCGACCGCTCGGGATCGGTGTCGTCGAGCCGCAGAATGAAGGTCCCGCCCGCCTGTCGTGCGATCAGCCAGTTGAAGAGGGCTGCGCGCAGGTTCCCGATATGGAGGTAACCGGTGGGCGAGGGGGCGAAACGGGTGACGGTCATGGACGGCCTTCGGCTCTGAACGATTGCGCGGCCTCCATAACGGTTTCGGCCGGGGCATTTAAGTAGGAATGTGAGATCACGATGACGCCGAGCCCGCCGTTCAGCGCCATCTGGCAGCGGGCGACGAGCGGCAGGGTCTCCGGCCGGCGCGGGGTGACGCGCAGGCCGCCGCCGCCGCTGTCGATCACGGCGACCTCCAGGATCTCCCGCCAAGGCAAAGGCCCGATGGAGTAGGCGGGGACCTCGATGCCGGTCTCATCGACGATGAGGCTCGGGCGGCCCATCGGCCCGACGATCAGCCCGGTGACGATGCCGCCCGCCCCGACCCCGGCGAGCGCGAGGAAGGCGGGTGCCGCAACGAGCCCGGCCCACGCCGAGAAGACGAGCCACAGCCAGATCGGCGTGGCGAGCCCGATCAGCAGGACAAGCGCGCCGCCCGGTATCAGGAGCGCGCGGATGCCCGGCGAAGGCGTGAAGCTCATGAACGTCTGGGCCATGACGCAGCGGAGCGCACCGCGCCCTGCGCCGTCAAGCGCCCTTGCGCGCGCACCCCGCTCGCCTATCGTCGGAACATGGACGAACCCGACATCCTGCCGCCCGGCCTCGCGGAGATCGAGGCGATGGCGCGCCGGGCGCTCGCCGCCCTGCCGCCGGAGATCCGGGCGCAGTGCGGCGACGTGGCCCTGAGGATCGAGGATTTCGCGGAGCGGGAAATCCTCGACGGCCTCGGCATCGAGGATCCGTTCGAGCTGACCGGGCTCTACGATGGCGTCGCCCTGACCGAGAAGTCGGTGGCGGATCAGCGCGACGGGCCGGATCAGGTCTTTCTCTACCGCCGCCCGATCCTGGAGGAGTGGATCGAGCGGGGCGACGTGGGGCTGGAGGAGCTGGTGTCCCACGTCCTCGTTCACGAGATCGCGCATCACTTCGGCTGGTCGGACGAGCGCATAATGGAGATCGACGACTGGACGCGCTGACGCCACGTCGGGTCACACCTGGCGGAAAACTGCCGAGCTTTTGCATGACGCAACGCCGGGGACGTGGAAATGCGGCAGGCTGAGCTATCTGCGAACGCCGTGGGCCATCCAGCGCAAGTCGCGCTGCCGTAACTGTCTTTTCGAGGGGTCGAGACGCCAATGTTCATCCGCCGCCTGATCGGGGCGATTTTTCGGACCTTCATCTTCCTTGTCATCCTGTCGGTCGTCGCGGTGGGCGGCGTCCTCTACTGGGGGCTGCGCGACCTGCCGGTCGACGACATCCTGAGCCGCACCAACAGCCCGATCATCGCGCTGGAGGCGACGGACGGCACGCCGCTGGTCCGGCGCGGACCGTCGCGCGGCGTGCCCACGCCCTATCGCGATTTCCCCGACCACCTGGTGCAGGCGGTGATCGCGGTGGAGGACCGGCGCTTCTTCTCGCATTACGGCGTCGATCCGCAGGGCATCGCGCGCGCGCTGCGCGAGAACGTGATCGAGGGCCGCGTCGTGCAGGGCGGCTCCACCATCACGCAGCAGCTGGTGAAGAACGTCTATCTCGACGACGCGCAGACGCTGAAGCGCAAGCTGCAGGAGGCGGTGCTGGCCGTCATCATCGAGAGGCGGATGTCGAAGGAGGAGATCCTCACCCGCTATCTCAACAACATCTATCTGGGCGCGGGCGCGACCGGGGTGCCCGCGGCGGCGCGGCGCTACTTCAACAAGCCGGTGGCGGAGCTGACCCTGCCCGAATCGGCGATGATCGCCGGGCTGATCCGGGCGCCGTCGCGCCTCAACCCGATCTCGAACCTCGACGCGGCACGGGCGCGGAGCCTGCTGGTGCTCGACCTGATGGTGGATACGGGCGCGATCACCGAGGAAGAACGCGAGACGGCGCGCACGACGCTGGTCGAGCTCGACCCGACGGAGCCCGATCTCGGCGCCGGCGGCTGGTTCACCGACTGGGTGATCGGCGAAGCGCGCGAGGTCGCGGGTGGCTTTGGCGGTGCGATGACCTTCCGCACCACGCTGAACCCGCGGCTCCAGCGCATCGCGCAGGGCGTGGTCGACGAGGCGCTCGACGAGTTCGGGGAGGAGATGGGAGTGGAGCAGGCGGCCCTCGTCGCCCTGCGGCCCGATGGTGCGATCCTCGCCATGATCGGCGGACGCGACTACCAGGCGAGCCAGTTCAATCGGGCCACGCAGGCGGAACGGCAGCCGGGCTCGACCTTCAAGATGGTGGTTTACTACGCGGCGCTGAAGGCGGGCTATTCACCGAACTCCATCGTCTCCGACCGACCGGTGGCGATCGGAGACTACGAGCCGGGCAACTACAACGACCGCTTCTTCGGTGACGTGACGTTGGCCGAAGCGCTGGGCCGTTCGCTGAATGCCGCGACCGTGAACCTCGCCATGGAGGTGGGGCTGGAAAACGTGGTGGCCGCCGGGCGCGAGCTCGGCATCGATGCGGATATGCTCGCGACCCCTTCCGTCGCCCTGGGCACGTCGGCGATCACGCTGCTCGACATGACGGGGGCCTATGCCTCGATCCGGGCGGGCCGCGCGCCGGTAGAGCCCTGGGGCATCGAGAACTTCGAGGTGGACTCGACGGGCCGTGTCTTCCGCATCGGTCCGTCCCGCCGGCCGGATCGTGACCTCTCGCCGGTTCTGGTCGACATCACCGGGATGCTGGCCATGGTCGTGGAACGGGGCACGGGCCGGCGGGCGCAACTCGAGGGGCAGTTCGTCGCGGGCAAGACCGGCACGACCCAGGATCACCGCGACGCTTGGTTCATCGGGTTCAATGCGCCGCTCATCGTCGGCGTCTGGGTCGGAAACGATGACTTCTCGCCGACCAATAACGTGAGCGGAGGCGGCCTGCCCGCAATCATCTGGAACCGGTTCCTGACGGAGGTCCAGACCGACGAGACCATCGATCCCGCGGAACTGGCGGTATCTCAGGAGGAGCAGGACGCGGCACCCATCTGCAACGTTCAGCTCTGCGCGGAGACCTACAGGTCGTTCCGGATTTCCGACTGCACCTTCCAGCCCTATACCGGACCGCGGCGCCTCTGCACGCGGTAGCCGATCGACCTCAGAGGCCGTTCGCCTCGAGAAGCTGTGCGTATTCCGCGGGCGTCAGTCCCGCGGGAACGCTGGAAGCGCGTGCGACCTTCGGCTGGGTCCGGCGGATCACGCGGGCCGGCTGCACGTCGATGGTCTGGATGCTGTCGAGATCGGCGAGGCGCGGCGTGTCGAATGCCTCGCTGTCGATCAGGTCCCGGACGGGGGCCTGCGTCGGGGCCTGCCACGCGGTGTAGTCGAGGTCGCTGCGCGTCAGTCGATCCTCCATCCGGCGATTGCTCTCGATGAACTGTGCCGCCCGGGCGAAGGTGACCGAATCGTCGTATCCCTGCGCCGCCACGGACGTGCCGCCGAGCGCCATCAGGGCGATGACCGTGCTGTAGAGAGCCTTGCTAAGCATGGGTGAGCTCCTCGTTTCGACGCCATGAGCGGTCCTGCGACCTGAGTGTGAAACGAACGAATTGCCGGATCGTTCACTCGGCCGCGGCGATTTCCGCTGCGCTCTCCTGATCGGGATGGGCCGTGACCAGATCGAGAACGCACTCGGCCCGAGGCGCCACCGGCGGGTCGAGGCACAGGTCACGCGCGACCGCGAATGTGGCGAGGACCTTCGGGACGTAGAGACGGGTCTCCGTGAAGGCCGGCACGCCGCTGGCGCGATCGACCGCGCCTGGACCTGCATTGTACGCCGCCAGCGCCAGGATTGCATCGCCGTCATGGGCGAGAAGTTGCCGACTTAAGTAGCGTGCGCCGCCCGCGATGTTCTGTTCCGCGTCGAGCGGATCCTCTGTCCCGACCTCCCGCGCCGTGGCCGGCATCAGCTGCATGAGGCCCACGGCACCCTTGGGGCTGACCGCGTCGGCGCGCCCGGCCGATTCCGTCGCGATCACGGCTAGGAGCAGGGCCTGCGACAGCCCGGTGCGCGCGAACGCGCGGTCGAGGGCGGCCCGGTTCTCCGCCGCGATGCGGGCTAGCGCTGCGGCTTCGGGTCGCCCCACGGGGCCGTCGGCCGCGACCCGCCAGGCCTCGGTGAAGCGAAGGCGGCTCGCGGCCGCACGCAGGGGCGACATCGTCTCCCAGTACCAGGGTGCGGCATCCCGCGGCCGCGCCGTGGCGGCCGCACCCGGATCGCGCCTGAAAAGGTCGATCACCCCGCCCCGCGGCCGGTTCGCCAGTTCCGACGAGACCGACCGGAACTGAATGGTCGACTGCGCCTCGGCGACGACTGGAGCCAGCGCAACGGCGCACGCGACGACGAATGACCGTTTCCACCTCACGATGCCTGTCCCTCATGATCGTGTTTTCGTTGCAACTGAGTGTGGCACGCATCTCCCTTCATGGGAATCGCGGAGGGGGCGGTGGAGCTGTTTTTACCCCGGCGCGCCACATTCCAGCCTCATTTGTCGCGAAATTACTCCTTGCGATTGAGTTCGACCAGCGCGTGGGGGTGCCCAATTGAGGTCACAAAGCCTGAGTAGAACAATATCAGTCGCCGCTGACACAGCCTGAAGGCGATCGGCGATAACCTGAAGCAGTATCTCTTGGAGGGGATAGGAATGTTCAAGTTCATCAGCAAGTTCCGCAAGGACGAATCCGGCGCCGTCACTGTCGACTGGGTCGTGCTCGCAGGTGCGGTCGTTGCTCTGGCAATCGGCGTCGTTGCAACGGTCGAGACTGGCCTCGAGCGCGCAGCCGGCAACATTGAGGACCAGCTGGAGAATGCGATCGGCACCGACGGCACCATCAGCGACCCGACGATCGGCAGCTGATTTGTCTCAGCGCGGTTTTACTGTCGCCGCGATTTGTGTCGGATGCGTGGGTTTTGTTCGGCACAATTCCCTATGGTGACGGGTTATCTCGCGCACTTGAATATTGTGTTGTCGTCGGCTCCCACCGACGACAACACTTCATGCTGGGCATGGGGGCGCCAGTCGGAAGTTCGGCATTGAACGGAATGGGGCGGGCCTTCGGAATGAAAAGCAGCATTCGATTTTTTTTGGTATCGGACAATGGTGCAGTCACTGTCGACTGGGTGGTTCTTGCCGGTGCGATTGTCGCGCTTGCCATTGGCGTAGTTGCCGTCGTCGAGCCAGGGGTCGAAGATGCCGCTGATCGCGTCAACAACCGTCTTGAGCTGACTATGGACGGTATGTTCGGATCGTGATGTGACCTGCAAGTGATGCCGGCGCTGGTGTGGCGCTGAGACGACCTCGAAGTTTCTGTCGCAGATGTAGGGGTCACTTGTAACGTATGCTGTGTAGTTTTGCGACGAGGGGGCAATTATGCGACTTTTGTTTCTGGTCTTTCTAGTTGCCGGCCTTGGTATGGCCGGCTTCGCGGTGTTAGCGGCGAAGCAGCGATTTGATGCTTATGAGGAAGCACTGGCGCGCTCTGCTCAGGCCGAGCAGCGGCAGCAAGAGTTTGTGCCGGTAGTGGTGGCGAGGAGGCAACTTGCCTACGGCACGACTCTGACGCCTGACATGGTAGGAATACTTGAGTTTCCAAAGCAGGCTGTGAACGAACAGTGGTTCAGTTCCCGCGAAGAAATTTTCGGCGATGATGGTGAGGCTCGCCAGATCCTGCGGGTTATCGAGCGAGGCGAGCCTATCCTAGACATGAAAATCACCGGGTTCGGCCAGGAGGCGGGGATGGCCGCTCGTCTGGGCGAAGGCTTCCGCGCTTTCACCATCAGGGTGGATGTCGCATCTGGCGTGTCGGGCTTCCTGAAGCCCTCGGATCGCGTTGACGTTTTCTGGTCGGGCCGGTTTCGCGGTGAAGCGGTCACTCGGCTGATCATCGAGAACCTCGAGCTCATCGCAGTCGACCAGACGTCGGATTCTGACCGGAACCGTCCTATCGTGGCGCGCACGATCACGGTGCGCGCGACGCCGGAGCAAGCGGCGACGCTTGCGCAAGCCCAGGCCTCAGGCGCGCTTTCACTCAGCCTGCGGGGACTTGGCGACGAGTCCGTGACCGGTGATCTGGAGATCAATCTGGACGACGTCGTGGGCTACGTGGCGCCGGAGCCGGTACAGGCTCCCGCGCCGGTTGAGCGCCGCACGGTAACGATCCGGAGGGGTACCGAATCCTCCGATGTCATCACCGTAGACTGAGATCAACTTCCAGGCTGTTGCTAAAATCCCATAGCAGAGTCTCCTCCTAACCTCTTGATTCTTGCCTTTTTTTGCAAATGAGGCACGATCACGTCATCGAGACGCCTCACAAGACAGGCGCAACACTACAGGTTGTGGGTCAGGAGAATTCGGCAACATGTCCTTGGGGAATTTGATTCGAGGTGGCGCGCTCTGCATCGCGGCTGTCCTCGGTACAACAGAAGCTGAGGCCCAGTCGGGAACAGTCCTCAGTGTCGTGCGCGGCGCGGTGGCGGAGAATATCGCCGTCACCGTTGATCGTGCGATCGTCGTTGAGACATCGGTGCCAGTCGGCGAGCTCAGCCTCGCCAACCCGCGCATTGCCGACGTAGCGGTTCTCAACGAGACGAGCCTCTACGTTCTCGGCCGCGCGGCCGGGCGCACGACGCTCACGCTCATCGGCATCAACGGGCAGCTGATCACCAACGTGGAGATCCGCGTGACCCCCGACATCGCCGAGTTCAAAGAGCGTCTCGCCGATATCCTTCCGGGCGAGCCGATCGAGGTCCGTACCGCGGGCGCGGGCATCGTCCTGTCCGGGCGCGTCTCGGGTGCGCGCAAGGTCGCACGGGCGATGGAGCTCGCAAGCCAATACGCCCCCGACAACGTTACCAACCTCATGACGGTGGGCGGCACGCAGCAGGTCATGCTGAAGGTGCGCTTTGCGGAGATGAGCCGGAGCGTGAGCCAGCAGCTCGGCTTCGGGATCGGCGTTGCAGCGGCCGATGGCAACTTTGCAGGCGTTCTTGGCTCCGGGCAGCTCGTCGGAGGGCCGGACACCGATGGTGACGGGGTCCTCACTTTCCCATTCTCCGGTGAAGCCTTCGGCGGCCTTGGTGTCGCGTTCCGAACAGGGGACATCGCGATCGATCTCGTAATCGACGCGCTGGAGACGGATGGCCTCGTACGCACGCTGGCAGAGCCCAATCTGGTTGCGCTCTCCGGTGAAAGCGCATCCTTCCTGGCGGGGGGTGAGGTCCCGATTCCGGTCTCCGACGAGGATGGTATCGCCATCGAGTTCCGGCCCTTCGGTGTCCAGCTCGGCTTTACGCCGATCGTCATCGACGGCGATCTTATCAATCTGAGCATCGCCACGGAGGTGAGTGCGATCGACTCCAACGTCGTGGTCACGACGGCCGGTGCGACCGTCAACGGTTTCACCACGCGATCGGCGGAAACGACCGTGGAGATGCGCGACGGCCAGACCTTTGCCATCGCGGGCCTGCTCCAGGACGAGTTCAACGATGCGGTCGCGCAGGTGCCGATCCTCGGCGATATCCCGATCCTCGGCACGCTGTTCCGCTCGGCCGACTTCCAGCGGAGCCAGACCGAACTGGTCGTGCTCATCACGCCCTATCTCGTGTCGCCGACCGATGGCGAGCTGCTCGCCCTGCCGACCGATCGCATCCGCATTCCGAACGAGCGCGAGCTGTTCCTGCTCGGCCGTGTCGCGGGCGAAGGGTCGTCCATTGCATCTCAGGACTTCGAGGGGGACTACGGCTATGTCCTGGAATAAGATCTGCCTGCCCGTTCTCGCCGCTGCGGCCCTGGGCGCATGCTCCTACGACGAGGTGGGCCTCACCTCCTCCTCGTCCACGTTCGGCGAGGCCGTCGCCACGAACCACGCTGTCCAGGTAGGCTACGCCACCGAGGGGGCGCTGTTCGACGCGCTGTCCGCCCGGTTCGAGCAGCAGGTGCCGACGACGGTCAACTTCGCCTTCAACCGCGCCACGCTCGGCCCGGAGGCGCGCGCGATCCTCGACCAGCAGGCCAACTGGCTGCGCAACCACCCGGAGGCCCGCCTGCGGGTCGAAGGACATACCGATCTGGTCGGCGGGGAGAACTACAACCTCAGCCTCGGCCTGCGGCGCGCCGAGTCCGCGGTTGCCTACCTGGTGAGTCGCGGCGTGGATCGCGGTCGCCTCGACGCGGTATCGACCTTCGGGGAGACCATGCCGGTTGTTGCCACACAGCAACGCGAGCGTCTCAATCGACGTACCGTTACCCGGGTGGCCGGTGTCGCGGCCGAGCTCGCGGGGGGTGGTTTCGACGGCAAACGGGCAGTGAACATCTATGATGCTTATGTAAACCGTGCCGTTGCAACTGATGCGTCGGTAACGGACAGTGAGTAGTGTCGTTTGGACTTGCCGGTAAGTCCTACCGGCAAGTCCTCTGCTGTTCTGCTTGTTTTCTGGGCGGAAATCCGCCTATGGTTGTGGGGTGGGCACCTGGTCCGGTGCTTGTGGCAAACGTGGGGGATCAAGAGGTGCAGAAGACACCCTTTGATCGGTTGCGGACCTTTCTCGGTGATGCGCGGGGGGCGATCACCGTCGAATTTGTGGTCACGCTGCCGATTCTGCTGGCAGTGCTCGGTTTCGCCGAGCAATACGGAAATGCGATGCGCATTCGAAATGCGATGGACGTTGCGGCGCGCGATGCGGCGCGCTTCATTTCACGCGCGCCGCTGAACGAAGATACTCTGACGGTAGATCCTCGTTTCGTCTGTACGGCCCGTGAGATGATCGACCTCCGCCTCTCCGGACGAGCCATTCTGGTCGACGGCTCTGGGGATGGGCGATCGGAGATCGGCTGTTCGGGGCTCTATTCCGACGATGCCTCAGGGGGTGTGGCGACGGATGAAAACGGTGTTTGGCTAGCGGACTCAATTCTGATCTTGCCGAACGAGACGGAGACAATCGTCGCTATCGTGGCAGGCGTAGAATTCCCATTTGTCAACTTCATCGGTTTTCGTGAGCAGGACGTCGAATTCTCCGTTTCCCGGAGCGGAGTTTACGAGGCTGAGTACGTCGATCTCGTAGTCCGCGATATCCCGGAAGGCATTCCGATGACGGCAATCGAAACCTGGCCGAGGACAGATTGATGGGAACGTCGATTGCAGCGGCCTGGCGCCGCTTCGAAGGCGACGAACGTGGCTCCTCTACGGTCGAATTCGTCATCATATTCACGCCGTTCATTATGCTCATCTTCCTTATCCTGCAGGTCTCGATAGCCTACCATTGGACGCTGAGCGCGCAGAAAGGGCTCGAGATGGCCGCGAGGATGGCGGCGGTCCGCCCTCCTGTCGCAGTGGAGTTGATTCAGCAAACGGGTCTTGGAACTTTCCCGGTAACGCGTACGCCGCAACCGGGCTTCGAACCTGGCGAGGCCTGCGTGGACGGCGCCTGTCAGGCGATTGACGTGGCGATCTGCAATGGGGCCTCTATCGCGGCCGCAGATCCAAACGATACCGTCGTCGATGGCTGCTCGGTCGAGCTCTTCATGGAGCTCTATAATGAAATCGATCGCTTTGCGTACGACCTGGAGGTCGAGAACTTCGCGATTTCCTATACCGACGTATCGCTCGGCAATGCCGGTCAGCGCTACATTCCGCTCATTACGCTCGCAGTGAACCCCGAGGCCACACCGGTCATCCTAACCTTCTTCCGCGGCAACACGGCGACCTGGACGGAAGATGCGGATGGGAACGCAACTGCAACAATCGAGCAGGGATCCGGCGGATCGACGAGCGTGCAGTTTGATGTTCCCCAGATCTTGGCGACAATCGTTGCCGAAGATCTGGGAATTTGAGCGAGTACGACGTCCGAAATGGCATTGCTTAAGAAAGAGACCCGCCCGGTGGAGGCCCTCGCGGTCGCGCGCAGCATCGAGGAGTTCGATCTGCTGATCGAGGATCTCGATGCCGAGTATCCGGGTGCGTGGAGTTCCGCGACCCTCGACGGGGCGCCGAACGCGGTCGATCAGCTCGACCTCGACATCGTCGACGTGCTGATCGTCGCGGTACAGCAGGAAGACGAGAGCGCGCTCGAGCCGTTCGAGGCCGCCATCGCCGCGGGCAAGCAGCGCGGCATCGCCGTGCTCCTGGTGGTCGACGAGGTGTCGCCCACGACCATGCACCGGCTGGTGCGCGGCGGGGCGGACGACTTCGCGCCCTATCCGATGGCCGAGGGTATCCTGTCCGAGACCCTGTCGCGGATGCGCGAACGCCCCGCGGCTCCGCAGGCCGGGGGCGGCAACGGCGGCGGGCGCAACGGGATGATCCTGCCGGTCTACGGCGTGGCCGGCGGCGTGGGCGCGACGACCTTCGCGGTCAACCTTGCCTGGGAGATGGCGCAGGCCCCGCGCAAGGTGGACCGCAAGGTGTGCCTGATCGACCTCGACCTGCAGTTCGGCAGCGTGGCGACCTATCTCGACCTCGCCCGTCGCGAGGCGACGATGCAGCTCCTCGCCGAGCCCGAGGGACGCGACAACGCCGCCATCATCGACGCGATGGCGAGCTACAAGAACAAGATGTCGGTGTTGACCGCCCCGCCCGAGGCCGTGCCCTACGAGATCATCGAGGGTTCGGATGTCCAGCAGATCCTCGACGCCGCGGCCGCCACCCATGACTTCGTGATCGTGGACATGCCAAGCAGCCTCGTCGCCTGGTCGAGCGTCGTGCTGGAGAAGGCGGAAACCTACTTCACGGTCATGGAGATCGACATCCGGTCCGCGCAGAACATGCTGCGCTTCCTCCGTGCGCTGAAAGCGGAGGACCTGCCGATCGAGAAGCTGCAATATGTGCTCAACCGGGCACCATCGGGGATGGGAAGCGGCAAGTCGCGGGCCAAGCGGATGGCCGAATCCCTCGGCATCGAATACAACGTAATGCTCCCGGACGGCGGCAAGGCGGTGCCCAGCGCCTGCGATCAGGGCGCTCCCTTGTCGGAGACGTCGGGAAGCAATGCGTTGCGCAAGGAAATCCGAAAAGTCGCACGCTCGCTGACCGAACTGGCAGATCAGCAGAAGGCGGCACGGGTCTAAGGCCGCTCGCGGGGGGAGTTGGAGTAAGCCATGTTCTCACGTTACCAGAAGTCCGGACAGACCGTCCGTCCTCAAGCCGCACCCGCGCTCGAGAAGAAGGCGCCGGTCAATCCGTCCGCGACGCCGCCGCCGCCCAAGATCGCGCGGCCCAAGGCCGCCAGCCCCGCCGACGATGCGGAGCGCGACCGCGAGACGCGGCGCCGGTCCCGCCTTCTCGATATCCGGATGGAGCTGCACAAGCGTCTTCTCGAGACGCTGAACCTCGCCGTGATCGACAAGGTGGGGGAGGGCGACCTGCGGCGCGAGATTAGCTCGATCGTACGCGAGGGCCTGCGCGACCAGGGCATCGTGCTGAACGCCGGCGAGACCGATCAGCTCAACAACGACCTCTATGACGAGGTCACGGGCCTTGGCCCGCTGGAGCCGCTGCTCAAGGATCCGACGGTCAACGATATCCTGGTGAACTCGCACCGGCAGGTCTTCGTCGAACGGTCCGGCAAGCTGCAACTCACCGACACCGTCTTCAAGGACGAGAAGCACCTGCTTCGCGTCATCGACAAGATCGTCTCCGCCGTGGGCCGGCGCGTGGACGAGTCGAACCCTTACGTCGACGCCCGCCTGCCCGACGGCTCGCGTTTCAATGCGCTGGTCCCGCCCTGTGCGGTGGACGGCCCGCTCGTCTCGATCCGGAAGTTCTCCAAGGACAAGCTATCGATCGACGAGCTCATCAATTTCGGCGCGTTCACCGAGGAGATGGCCGCCTACCTGCAGGCCGCCGTGTCCACCCGGCTCAACATCATCGTGTCGGGCGGTACGGGTTCGGGCAAGACGACCACGCTCAATGCGCTGTCGTCCTTCATCGACAATTCCGAGCGGATCGTGACGATCGAGGATACGGCGGAACTCCAGCTCCAGCAGGTCCATATCGGCCGGATGGAAAGCCGCCCGCCCAACGTCGAGGGCCGCGGCGAGGTCACGCAGCGCGATCTGTTGCGCAACGCGCTGCGGATGCGTCCCGACCGCATCATCGTCGGTGAGACCCGCGGTGACGAGGTCATCGACATGCTGCAGGCCATGAATACGGGCCATGACGGCTCGATGACCACGATTCACGCGAACTCCGCCCGCGACGCGGTCTCCCGTCTGGAGAACATGATCGCGATGACCGGGGTGGAGATGCCGATGATCGCGTCGCGGACGCAGATCGCTGCGGCCGTGAACCTCCTCGTGCAGGTCAGCCGCCTTCAGGACGGCTCCCGCCGAATGCTCTCCATCACCGAGCTGACGGGGATGGAGGGCGAGATCGTCTCCATGCAGGAGATTTTCAAATTCAAGCGCACCGGCCTCGACGAGGACGGCAAGATCGAGGGTCACTTCACGGCCACCGGTCTGCGCTCCACGTTTTCCGAGCGTTTCAAGCATTGGGGCTTCGAGTTGCCGAACTCCATCTACACGCCGGCGAGGACCGAGTAATGAGTTTCGAGCCGCTTATCTATGCGATGATCTTCGTCGGCGTCCTGCTGAGCGTCGAAGGTCTCTACCTTCTCATCTTCGGCAAGTCCGTCCGCCTCGACAGCAAGGTGAACCGGCGCCTCGACCTTCTGGAGAAGGGCGAGGACCCCGAGGACGTGCTGGAGACGCTGCGCGCCGAGCGCGATCAGCACCGGCGCAACACCGGCATTCCGGTCATGGCCCCGCTCTACGAGCGTGCGGCGCAGGCCAACATCGCCTTTACGCCCACGGGCCTCGTCATCGTCATGGGCGTCATGGCGATCATGGTGTTCGTGGCGCTGACCATGTTCTCCTCCGCCGCGCTGATCCTGCGGGTCGGCCTGTCGGCGCTGATGGGCTACGCCGCCGTCTACCTGTGGCTCAACAACAAGGCCAAGAAGCGGATGGAGCTGTTCGAGGAGCAGCTTCCCGACGCGGTCGAACTGATCGTGCGTTCCTTGCGCGTCGGGCACCCGTTCTCCTCCTCCATCGCCATCGTGGCGCAGGAGATGCCCGATCCGCTGGGAACCGAGTTCGGCATCATCGCCGACGAGTCGACCTACGGCATGGACATCAACGAGAGCCTCCAGCGGATGTCCGAGCGCATCAACGTGCAGGATCTGCGCTTCCTCGCCGTCGCAGTGTCGATCCAGTCGCAGTCCGGTGGTAACCTTGCCGAAGTGCTCGCGGGCCTCGCCGCCGTGATCCGTTCGCGCTTCAAGCTGTTCCGCCGGGTGAAGGCGATCACAGCGGAGGCGCGCTGGTCCGGCTGGTTCCTGTCGATGTTCCCGATCCTCGCGATCATCATCATCCAGCTCGTGGAGCCGAACTACTACGATGATGTCGCCGACACGTCGATGTTCACGCCGGCCATGATCGCGGTCGGTGTCTTCCTCGTGGCCAACGTTCTGTACATGCGGGCCATGGTGAACATTAAGGTCTGATTATGCTCGATACGCTTACCTCCAGTCTCGATACCATCTACAGCTTTCTCGAAGCCGCCTTCGGGCCGCTCGGCCCGCTCTACGCCGCGGTGGCCTTCGTCTTCCTGCTGCTGGCGCTGGCCGCACCCTTCGCACTGCGCCGCCCGGCCGATCCGATCGACAAGCTGGTGCTCGACGGCGGCGGTGCGCCGACGCCGAATGCCGCCGCGGAGAAGGTACCCCAGTCCACCGGGCTCAAGCTGCGGCACGAAGGGCAGTCCGGCCTCGCCGCGCTGGCCCCCTACCTGGAGCCGCAGGACCAGAAGGAATTCTCCGCGATCCGGCTGAAGCTGACGCGGGCGGGCTACCGGTCGCGCTCCGCCGTCTCCAGCTTCTACTTCCTGCGCGTCGCCCTCGGCGTCGGCCTTCTGGGCGCGGGCCTGGTGTTCTACCTGATCACCAAGGGCGAGGCGAACGACCCGATGAAGATGGCGATCTACGTCATCGTTCCGGGTCTGGTCGGCTACATGGGCCCCAACTACTGGGTGACCCGCCGCCTGCAGGAGCGGCAGGAGGAGATCACGCAAGGTTTCCCCGACGCACTCGATCTCATGCTGGTCTGTGTCGAGGCGGGCCAGTCTCTCGACCAGGCGATCCTGCGTGTGGCGACCGAGATCCGGGTCGGCTATCCGACCCTGGCCGAGGAGTTCGAGATCGTCGCGAACGAGATCAGGGCCGGTAAGGATCGCGTCACCGTCCTGCGCGACATGGCCGAACGCTGCGGCGTGTCGGATGTGTCCAGCTTCGTGACGGTACTGATCCAGTCGGCGAGCTTCGGTACGTCCATCGCGTCCGCGCTTCGGGTCTACGGCTCGGAGATGCGCGACAAGCGCGTGATGCGCGCGGAGGAGAAGGCGAACGTGCTGCCGACGAAGCTGACGCTCGGCACGATGCTCTTCACCGTTCCGCCGCTTCTCATCATCCTCGTGGGCCCGTCGGTCTATGAGATCATTACCACACTCGGTGGCTGATCCGCGCATAGCGGCGCTCGTGGCAGCGCTGCTGCTATGCGGGTGCGAGCCGCCGGAATTGCGCGCGTTTCCCGAAGGGACGCCGACGACCTCCTTCGATGTCGATGCGGTGGAGGATCCGCTCTCCTTCGGCGACATGCTGATGGAGCGCGGGCAGTTCGACCTCGCCCTGCGGGCTTACAGCCGCGCCTATCTCGACGCCGATCCCAAGGACGTGGGCGCCATCGAGCTGGGGCTGGGGCAGGCCAATGCCCGGCTCGGCCGGCTGTGGCGGGCCCGCCGGCACCTGGAGCGCGCGATCGCCGCGGATCCCGACTCGACGGTCGCTTGGAACAACCTGGGCGTCGTTCAGATGAGCCTTGGCGAGTTTCCGTCGGCGCGCAACGCACTGGAGACGGCCTTCGCGCTGGCCAGCGGCCGCGACGACGTGGTGCGGGCGAACCTCGCGCGGCTCGGAGAGCTCGAAGGTGACTTTGCGGACACAGACACCATCACCGCGGAGGATTTCGAACTGGTGCGACGCGGGTCCGGCAGGTACTTTCTAAGCGAGGCGGTCGAAGAACCGGGAGCAGTGAAATGAACCGAGTGAAGCAAGCCGTCCTCGCGACGGCGGCAATAGCCGCATTGGCGGCATGTGATCGCAAGATGGACGAGGACGCGCTCCAGCCCGTCAACGTCATCGACGCGGCGAACCTGACCGATGTGATGCTGACGAGCGCCGATCCGGAGGCCGCGGTCGAGTTCTTCCGCGCCTCGCTCGTCGACGAGCCCGACCGCGTGGACTTCCAGCGCGGCTACGCCGTCAGCCTGGCACGTGCCGGGCGCAACGACGAGGCCACGATCGCGTTCGAGGAATTGGACGAGGAGGGCAAGCTCCAGCCTCGCGACCGGTTGTCCTACGCGCAGGCGCTGTTGCGTCTCGGCGAATGGGACCGGACCGAGGCGCAGCTCTCGCTGGTACCGGAGGCGCGGGACAACTACCGCTGGAACCTGCTCAATGCCCTCCTGTCGGACAATTACGGCAACTGGGACGAGGCGGACCGCTACTACGCGGCCGCCCGCGGGCTCACCTCGCAGCCGACGCAGATCCTCAACAACTGGGGCGTCTCCAAGATGTCGCGCGGCGACCTCGAAGGGGCGGAGCGGCACTTCACCGAGGCGGTGCGCTTCGACGTGCGCGCCTTCGAGCCGAAGAACAATCTCGCCATCGCCCGCGGCCTGCAGGGCAACTATTCGCTTCCCGTCATCTCGATGACGGAGGAGGAGAAGGCGCAGATCTACCACAACCTCGCCCTCGTGGCCCTCCGGCAGGAGGAGACCGACATCGCGCGAGGCCTGCTGGAGCAGGCGATCGAAACCCATCCGCGCTACTTCGGGTCGGCGGCGGACAAGCTGGCGGCGCTGTCGTCCGTCGTGGAGCGCTGAGATGACGTCCGAGACTGCAATCCTTTTCCTGATGCTCGTGGCGATACCGGCGGTGATCGTGATCTGGCAGGACCTGCGGGAGATGAGGATCTCCAACAAGATCTCGCTGGCGCTGCTCGCGATCTTTGCCGTCTCCGCCCCCTTCCTGCTGAGCGGGGAGGAGATCCTGTGGCGGGTGGTCGGCTCCGCCGTGGTCTTCGCCATCGGGCTGCTGCTCTACGCGATGCGGCAGATGGGAGCGGGCGACGTGAAATATGCCGCGGTGATCGTGCTCTTCGTGGCACCGATCGACATCACGCTCTTCATGCGGATCCTCGGCGTGCTGGCGCTTGCCGGCCTCCTGACCCACCGGCTGTTCGGACGGATCCCCGCGGCCCGTGCCGCCGCGCCGCACTGGGTGAGCTGGGATCAGCCGACCTTCTCCTACGGCATGGCGCTGTCGGGGGCGATCCTCTACTACCTGACGCTGGTCGCGCTGGCGGGGTGACGTCATGAACGCGATGATCCCGCCGCCCTCGCGGCAGCCCGCCCCTCCGATGCAACTCAGCGAGACCGGTCTCGACGCGACCTTCGCGCGCGACCTGCTCATCAAGACGATCTTCCGGATGAGCCTGCAGACGCCGACGGAGATGGCGAAGGCGTGCTCCGTCGTGCCCCCGATCATCGAGGCGCTGATCGACATCTGCCGTGCGGAGAACCTGATCGAGACGCTGGGCAACCGCGGTGCCTCCACCGCCGCCGAACTGCGCTACCAGCTCACCGACAGTGGGCGGGCCCGCGCGCTCGACGCGCTGGCGCAGTCCGAATACTACGGCACGTTTCCCGTTCCGCTGGAGATGTTCGAGACGCAGAGCCGCCAGCAGTCCATCGGCGAGGTCGCGATCCGGCGGGAGAAGCTGGAGGATGCCTCCGGCCATCTCGTGATGCCGCAGGGCCTGTTGGAAAAGCTCGGCCCGGCCGTGAACTCCGGCCGGTCGATCCTGTTCTATGGCCCGCCGGGCAACGGGAAGTCGGTGCTGTCCGAGGCGATCCGCGACGCGCTGGGCGACGCGGTCTTCATCCCGCGCACGCTGGTCGTGTTCGGCCAGACCATCGGCCTCTTCGATCCCATCGTGCATCAGGTGGTCGAGACGGCGGAGCATGACCCCTCCGGCCTGCGCGCCCGCCCGCCCTACGATCCGCGCTACGTGCTGTGCCGTCGTCCGTCGGTGATCACGGGCGGCGAGCTCACGCTCGACATGCTCGACCTCGGCTACAACCCGACGAGCCGGACCTACCAGGCGCCGCTGCAGCTCAAGGCGACCGGCGGCGTCTTCATCGTGGACGATCTCGGCCGCCAGCGGGAAAGCGCGCAGGCGCTGATGAACCGGTGGATCGTTCCGATCGAACAGCGCTACGATCTCCTGAGCCTCCAGTCGGGGCAGAAGTTCACCGTGCCCTTCGACACGCTCGTGATCTTCTCCACCAACTTCGCGCCGACCGAGCTCTTCGACGGGGCGGCGCTGCGGCGGATCTATTACAAGATCAAGATCGACCGGCCGAACCAGTCGGATTTCCTCAAGATGTTCGTGCTGATCTCGCGCAAGTTCGGGATCGAGCCGCGGGAGGACGTGATCGCTCACCTCCTCAACAACCTCTACCCGACGCCGAACGGTCCCTTCGCGGCCTATCACGCGCCCTTCCTCATGAGCCAGATGACCTCCATATGCGACTATGAGGGGATCGAGCGGCAGATGAGCGTTCCGCTGGTCGAGCGGGCCTGGTCGAACCTCTACGTCGATGCGGACGACAGTGCCGCGAAAGGAACCGGATGACCGACCGCGTCACCGTGGAGATCGCCGATCACGTCGCGCATGTGACGCTGAGCCGGGCGGACAAGATGAACGCGCTCGATCCCGCGATGCTGGAGGCGATCGTCGCGGCGGGTGAGGAGGTGAACCGCGACGACGTGCGCGCCGTGGTGCTGTCGGGTGCGGGGCGGGCGTTCTGCGCGGGGCTCGACGTGGCGAGCTTCCAGGGCCTGATGGCCGAGCCCTCCTCGATCAACGAGCGGACCCATGGCCGCTCGAACCTCTGGCAACGGGTGTCGATGATATGGCACGAGCTGCCGATGCCGGTCATCGCCTCGCTGCACGGCACCTGCTTCGGGGGCGGGCTGCAGATCGCGCTCGGCGCCTGCATCCGCGTCGCCCACCCCACCACGCAGATGAGCGTGATGGAGATGAAATGGGGCCTCGTCCCCGACATGGGCGGGATGCTTCTGCTGCCAAAGCTCATGCCCGCCGACATCATGCGGCGCCTGATCTACACGGCGGAGGTCTTCGACGCGCAGCATGCCGTGGGCTGGGGTCTCGTGACCGAGGTGGCGGACGAGCCGCTGGCCCGCGCGCAGGACCTCGCGGTGGAGATCGCGGGCAGGTCCCCGAGTGCCGTCCGCGCCGCCAAGGCGCTGGCCGCGATCGCGGAAACCGAGGGGCCTGAGGAGGTGCTGCTCGCCGAGTCGCGGCTTCAGGCCGGTCTCATCGGCCAGCCCCACCAGATGGAGCAGGCCATGGCCAACATGCAGAAGCGCGACCCGGTCTTCGAGTGAGGGTCGCCGTCGCCGGCTGCGGCCGCATGGGCGGGCCGATGGCAACCGCCCTGTACGAGGCCGGGTTCGATGTGACAGGCTTCGACGTCGTCCCGAAACCCTATCCCTTCATGACCGGGGACCTGAGCGACCGCGAGGTGATCTTCACCGTGGTCCGCGATGCGGCGGAGACCGACGCGCTCCTCTTCGATGACCAGCGCATCGCGCGCCTGCCACATCTCACGGACCTCGTCATCTGCTCCACCCTCTCGCCCGCCTATACAAGGGCGCTGCGGGGCAGGGTGCCCGCGCATGTCCGCCTGATCGACGCGCCCATGTCGGGTGCCGCCATCGCGGCGGAGGAGAAGCGGCTGACCTTCATGCTCGGCGGCGATCCGGCGGATCTCGACCGGCTCCACCCGCTCTTCGCCGCCATGGGCACCCGCTTTCACCGCATGGGGCCGTTCGGGGCGGCGATGACGGCGAAGGTCTGCAACAACCTCGTTGCCGCAAGCTCCACCGCCGCGACCCGCACCGCGCTCGCCTGGGCCGCGGCGAACGGGCTCGACCGCGATGCGCTGCTCAAGCTGATGCATGACAGCTCCGGCCAGACCTGGTTCGGCTCCAACTTCGCCACGATCGAGTTCGCCTGCGACGGCCATGCCCCCGACAACACCATCGGCATCCTCGCGAAGGACGTGGCCGCGGCCCTCGACGCAGCACCCGAAGGCGCCGACACTGCGCTCGCCGATGCGCTGATCCGCACCCTTCGCAATCTGGAGCCTCTGGATTAACTCCACCCCATGGAGTTGCCCAAGCTATTCACCGACTGGTTCGCCGGGCAGGGCTGGCAGCCCCATCCGCACCAGCTCGCGCTGCTGGAGGCGACCGACCCCGCCACGCTGCTGATCGCGCCGACGGGCGGCGGCAAGACGCTCGCGGGCTTCCTGCCTTCGCTGGTGGAGCTCAGCCAGGGTCCCCATGAAGGGATGCACACCCTCTACGTCTCGCCCCTCAAGGCGCTCGCCGCCGACATCCGCCGCAACCTGCAACGCCCGGTGGATGAGATGGGCCTCGACATCCGCATCGAGGACCGGACGGGCGACACCAAGCAGTCCCAGCGCCAGCGCCAGCGCGTCGACCCGCCCGACATCCTGCTGACGACGCCTGAGAGCCTGTCGCTGCTCCTCTCCTATCCTGAAGCGCCGAAGATCTTCGGCGGGCTGCGGCGGGTCATCGTGGACGAGATCCACGCGCTCGCCGAAAGCAAGCGGGGCGACCAGCTCACCCTCTGCCTCGAACGGCTGGCCACGCTCGCCCCGGGGATGCGCCGCGCGGGGCTCAGCGCCACCGTCGAGGACCCGCCCGCGCTCGCCCGCTTCCTCGGTCCCGAGACGCGCATCCTCCTCGCCGATCCCGGCCCGGACCCGGATATCCGGATGCTTCAGGCCGAGCTGCCCGCCCCCTGGTACGGCCAGGGTGGCCGGCATGCCGCGCGCGACGTGATGGAGGAGGTGCGCCGGCACCAGACGACGATCATCTTCATCAATACCCGCGCGCAATCCGAGCTCTTCTTCCAGGCGCTCTGGGCCGAGAACGAGGAGAACCTGCCCATCGGCCTCCACCACGGCTCCCTCTCGCGCGAGCAGCGGCAGGGGGTGGAGGCAGCGATGGCGAACGGCACGCTGCGTGCGGTCGTGGCCACCGGCTCCCTCGACCTCGGCATCGACTGGGGCGACGTGGACCTGGTGATCCAGGTGGGTGCGCCGAAGAACGTGAAGCGGCTGGTCCAGCGGATCGGCCGGGCGAACCACCGCTACAACGCGCCGTCCAAGGCGTTGCTCGTCCCCGCCAATCAGTTCGAGATCATCGAGTGCCAGGTCGCGCTGGAAGCGGTGGAGGAGCGCGACCTCGACGGCGATCCGCGCCCCGACGGGCCGCTAGACGTGCTCTGCCAGCACATCCTGCTGACCGCGTGCTCCGCTCCCTTCGACGCCACCGCGCTCTACAGGGAGGTGAAGCGCGCCGGGCCATACCGGCGCCTCACCCGCGCCGCCTTCGACCGTTGCCTCGACTACTGTGCCACCGGGGGCTACGCGTTGCGGGCCTATGATCGCTATCAGCGGCTGGTGGAGCGGGGCGGGCTCTGGCAGCTTCGCGACCCACGCATCACCCGCGACCTACGGCTGAACATCGGCACCATCATAGACTGGAACAACCTCAAGGTTTCCTTCCGCGGCGGCAAGCCGCTGGGCGAGATCGAGGAGGGGTTCGCCGCCACCCTCTCCCCCGGCGATACCTTCCTGATCGGTGGGCAGGTCGTCCGCTACGAGGGCATGCGGGAGATGACGGTTCAGGTCACGAAGTCCCCCGGCAAGGACCCGATGATCGCGACCTTCGGCGGCACGAAACTCGCCATGTCCACAAAGCTCGCGCACCGTGTCGTGGAGTTCCTCAACGACCGCGAGCGCTGGCGCGTTCTGCCGCACCACACCGCCGAATGGCTGAATCTGCAGACCGAGGTCAGCCGCATGCCCCGGGCCGACCGCCTGCTGGTCGAGACCTTCCCGCGCGGGCCCAAATGGTTCTCCACCTGGTACGCCTTCGCCGGGCGCAACGCGCACCAGACCCTCGGTGTGATCCTGACCCGGCGGATGGAGGAGGCGGGCCTCGGCCCCATGGGCTTCGTCGCCAACGACTACGGCCTGCTGATCTGGAGCCTCGACCCGGTCAATGAGCCCGGCGCGCTGATCGAGGGGAAGGATCTGCGCGAGGCGCTCGACACCTGGTTCGCCTCCAACATGATGATGAAGCGCACCTTCAAGATCCCCGCGCGGGTGGCGGGGCTGATCAGCCCGAACCTGCCGGGGCAGCGCAAGACCGGGAAGCAGGCGACGTTCTCCACCGACATCCTCTACGACACACTGCTGCGCTACGATCCCGACCACCTGATGCTGGAGGTCACGCGGGACGAGGCGATGCGCGGCCTCGTCGATTTCGACCGGGTGGAGGAGATGCTGGCCCGCGTGCAGGGCCGCGTCGACCACGTCCGCGTCGAGCACGTCACGCCCATGGCCGCACCCCTGATCCTCGAAGTCGGCCGCGTGCCGGTGAAGGGCGAGGCGGAGCGTCGGCTCCTCGACGAGGAGATCGGGCTGGTCCTCGCCGAGGCGGGGATCGGCGCCCCGGCCTGATCGGTCGGATCGGGGAAGGAAGACGGCAGCTTTCGGGTTCGCTCAAATATCCACGTCGGCCCGCTCAGTCGACGCGCCAGCCGTGCAGCGAGGCACCCTCCGCCCGCAACCAGTCCCGCTGTACCTGCCAGCCGGGATAGAGCCGCTCGACCACCGCCCAGAACGCCGCGGAATGGTTCATCTCCACCAGATGCGCGACCTCGTGAGCGGCGACGTAGTCCAGCACCGCGGGCGGCGCGAGGATCAGCCGCCAGGAGAACATGAGGTTCCCCTCGCTCGTGCAGCTTCCCCAGCGGGAGCGGGGATCACGCAGGGTGATCCGTGTGACGGTCCGGCCGAGCTTGGCGGCATGGTCGTCGCAACGGGCGGCCAGCCGGTCGCGGGCGCGCGCCTTGAGCCAGGCCGCGAGCGCCGGGCCGGGCGCGCGGCGGGGCAGCTCCAGCGCGCCGGGGCCCTGCGCCACGCCGCGCCGCGCGGCCAGCGAGATCACATGCGGCGTGCCCTCCACCGGGATCACGGTGCCGTCCTCGATCCCCGCAGGCTGTGGCGTGCGCGAAAGGGCCGCGCGCAACCACTCCTCGCGTTCCACGAGGAAGTCCTCGACCACCGCGTCGCGCACGCGCGGCGGTACGGTCAGCACCGGATCGCCGCCGATGGACGGGACCCGCAACGTCATGCGCCGCGCCCGGGCGGCGCGGCGCAATTCCACGGTGATCGGCGGGTCGCCGACGGTCCGGCGGTCAGGCAACGTCCGCGCGGTGCGTCGCGATGAACTCCGCGACCTTCGGCTGGATGAACTGACGCCAGCGCGAGCCGTTGAAGACGCCGTAATGGCCGACCTTCTCCTGCACGTAGTGCAACCGCTTCGCCTTGGGCAGCTTGGTGGTCAGCGCATGTGCGGCCTCCGTCTGGCCCAACCCGGTGATGTCGTCCTTCTCGCCCTCGATCGTCATCAGCGCGATATCGGTGATCGCCGACGGCTTCACGATCTCGCCGCGATAGGCATATTCGCCGACCGCCAGAAGACGTTTCTGGAACACCCGCTCGATGGTCTGGAGGTAGAACTCCGCCGTCAGGTCCATCACGGCGAGATATTCGTCGTAGAAGGTTCGGTGCTGCTCCGCCGAATCGCCGTCGCCCTTCACCATGTTGCGGAAGTGCTCGACATGGGCGTTCACATGCCGGTCGAGGTTCATCGACATGAAGCCCGACAGCTGCAGGAAGCCCGGATAGACCCGCCGCAGGAAACCCTTGTTGGGCCAGGGCACGGTGACGATCACGTTGTTCTCGAACCAGCTCAGCGGCCGCGAGGTGGCAAGCTCGTTGGGCTGCTTGGGGTTCTGCGTCACGTCGATGGGCGAGCCCATCAGCGTGATCGAGGAGGGCCGCGCCGGATCCTTGCGCTCGGCCATCAGCGAGGCGGCGGCGAGCACCGGCACGCCCGGCTGACAGACGGCGAGGACCGCAGGCCGCTCCCCGTCGCTAGCCAGATGCTGGCAGAACTCGATGACATAATCCGCGTAGTCGTCCAGATCGAAGCGGCCTGCCGTCAGCGGCACGTCGCGCGCGTCGATCCAGTCGGTGATGTAGACATCGTGCCCGGGCAGCATCTGCTTGACCGTGCCGCGCAGCAGCGTGGCGTAGTGCCCCGACATCGGGGCCACGATCAGCACCTTGGGTTGATCCGCATCAACCTCGGGCTTCTCAAAACGGAGCAGATTGCAGAAGGGCAGTTCGAGCACCACGTCCTCGACGACAGGGGTCTCGGCACCGTCGACCTCGACCGTCTCGATGCCGAAGGTCGGCTTGCCGTAGCGCCGCGTGGCGTTGATGAACATCTCGCAGGCCGCGGCCGTGGCCCGCGCCTGATAGGTTTCGGCCAGCGGGTTGAACGGAGACGTCATCATCTCCTGCCCCATCCGCGCGGCCTGCCGCATCGGCGAGATGGCGGCATGTGTGAACTCGTAGGCGTGATACAGCATGCTGTTTTCCCATCATTGCCGCTGCGACCGCGAACGTGACCCTTTTTGCCGCGCGGCGCAACACGGCCAAAGTCCACCGCAGCGTTCCATTGCAGAAATGTGTCACCCAAAGGCTTTGACAACGCTCAGGCGGTATGGCAGAGGGCCACAGCTTACGGATCTCGCAAATGAAGGATTGACGATGCCCGAACCGGAATGGGGCACGAAACGCCTTTGCCCCAACTGTGCAACGCGCTTCTACGACCTCAACAACGATCCGACGACGTGCCCGAACTGCGGGACGGAGCATGAGCTGTCGGCATTCTCGCTGACCAAGGCGAAGGGCGCGCGCGCCGAGGCGGCAAAGAAGCCCAAGCCCGAGGCCGCGGCGCCGGAAGTCGAAGAGGCGGACGTGCTCGACGACGATGATGACGACATCGACGCGGACGACACGGTGCTCGATGATGACGATGACGACGACGACAACGTGTCGCTCGAGGAGATCGCCGACGTCTCGGATGACGACGACGACTGATTTTTAGCTTGCGCGCGCCGGGCGGCGGTCTTAAACCCCGCCCTGTCGCGCAGGCGACCTTGGGGCCTTAGCTCAGTTGGGAGAGCGCTTGCATGGCATGCAAGAGGTCAGGGGTTCGACTCCCCTAGGCTCCACCAAATCTCACTACCATGGAAGCGCATTCATCAGGCTGACCGTTCGTCGCTACGTGTCGTGGTCCGGATGCTGGTACGACACGACCGATGCGTTCCAGCGCTCGTCGGCCTCACGCTGCGCTTCCGGCTTCTCGGGCAACGCGGAAAGGCTCTCGAAGCACTGCCGCCTGTACCTTGCATTCGCCTGAACCTCCGGCATCGCGAGGTCCGGATCGTCCAGCGCACCGATCGCGATCTCGATACCGCCGTCATGCTCGTAGGTCAGCGGCGTGCCGCAAGCCGCGCAGAAGCCGCGCCAATTGGTGTTCGAGCTGAGAAAGATCGTCCGTTCGCCGCGGGTCCACACCACATCCTCCACCTCGACGAGAGGCGCGAAGAGCCCGCCGAAGGCCTTCTGGCACATGCGGCAATGGCAGATGGAGGCCTTGCCGAGGCGTCCGATCCTGAAGCGGACCGCGCCGCACTGGCAACCGCCGGACACCCCTGTCGGATCTCGATCCTGTTGCATCTCGAACACCCCCGCTGCTTCCCGCCCCCTAGCGTCAAGCCCCACGCCATCCGATGTCAATTCCGGCGTGGTCGGCGCTTGCCCGCCGCCACCACGCCAGACCTATCCCTTCGGATAGGCGCCTCGCCTTTTGCGCTGCCAGCTACCCTCCCGCAACGCTGCACGCAGTGGTTGGCGCGCCTAGAAAGGAGGTGTTCCAACCCCCGATAGGCCAGCTCATGCGCATTCGCCACGAACGCCCGATGCCCGACCTCGATTTCGCGGTCACAGCACCCCTCGCCCTGACCCTTCCGGGCGGGCGCGAGGTCGCCGTGCGGCGCTGGACGCTCGCCTGGGCGGAGCTGGACGAGAGCTTCGACCTGCCGGTGGAGCGGGCGGAGCTCGCGATCCCGTTCCAGGGCGTGGACATCCGCTTCCCGGTCGAGCTCGCCGCGGGCGATGCGCCCGGCCGCTATGTCTTCCGCAACCTCACCGGCCGCCAGCGGGAGACGCTGGCGCTGTTCCACCGCTCGATCCTCGCGGGGAAGATGGCAGCGACCGACGAGGTCATCACCGCCCTCGACACCCCCGTCGACCTCGTCCCGATGGAGGAGACGGAGGAGGAGAAGACCGCCGCCACCGCCGGCAAGACGCCGCGCCTTTTCCGCATCATCTGGAACGTGCTGGCCTACGCGCTCGCCGCCCTCTTCATCTTCGGCGTGATCGGCGGGCAGATCTGGGGTCGGCTCAACACGATCCCGCTGGAGAACGGGCGGATCGAGGCGGCGCTCGCCCCCTACACGGTCGCCCGCGACGCCTATGTCGACGAGGTACGCGTCGGCCCCGGCGACCGGGTGGAGCAGGGTGACACGCTGGTCACCCTGAGCAATCCCGAGCAGGCCGGCGATCTGGAGGAGCTGCGGCGGGAGATCCGTCTGGCCGAGCGCCGCCTCGCCGAGGCCGAGCGCCGCCTTTCGGCCCATGTCGGCCGCCGCACCGACCTGCGGGGCCAGGCCGAGCGTGAATACCGCAACGCCATGGCCGCACAGGCCGCGCCCGGCTGGTTCGGCGCCCACGACCCCGCCCGGATCGAAACCGCCTGGGCCGCCCTCACCGCCGCCCGGACGGCCGAGCTCACCCCGGACGACCTGATCTACGACGAGCTTGCCGCGCTGGAGGAAGAGCGCGCCGCCGACCTCGCCCGCCTCAAGCGGGAGCTTGGCGCGTTGAAGGACGCCGTGGAGGCCGCGAACATCGTCGCCCTCGACGCCGGCATCGTGCGCGAGATCACCGTCGCGCCCGACCAGTTCGCCACCCGCGGCACGCAGGCGGTCATCGTCGAGGGGCTCAGCCCGCGGGAGGCGATCGGCTGGCTGCCCGCCCGCCGCGCCGCCGCGGTCTATCCCGGCATGGCGGCCGAGATCCGCTGGTCCGACGCCTCCGGCCCCCGCCGCGTCACCGCCCGCGTCGCCGAGCTGGCCGCCGGACCGGACCCGCTGCGCCCGCAGGAATTCGGCATGATCGTCCGGCTCGAAACCGATCTGGAGGCCGACGAGAGCCGCACGCTCTTCACCCGCGGCCAGCCGGTCCGCCTGACGCTGGAGCGTGACCTGCTCGGATGGCTGCGGTGAGCGCGCCCGAGACGGAATACGCCTTCGACAAGGACCTCACAGTCCGGCTGCGCGAGCTCACCCGGCCCGCCCCGACCGGCCTCGCGAAATGGCGGCCCTCCCAGCTTCTGGGCCTTGCCGCCATCGTTACCATCATCGGCTGGCTGCTGGTCCACACCGTCAACCGCTTCGTCGATCCCGCCCTGATGCGCGTGACCGTGACGCTGGGCGCGCTGGGCTTCTGGCGCTTCGGCTGGTGGTTCACCCACGCGGTGCGGGCCGAGCACTTCGCCCGCGCGATCTGGCCGCAGAAGCGTGCCGCCGCCAGCGCCCTCTGGGCTGAGGGCTGGCGCCCGCGCCGGCTCCACATCCAGATGACCACCTATTTCGAGGAGCCCGCGATCACCAAGCGGGTCATCGGCTCGATCCTCAGCCAGATCCGGCGGGAGCGGATCCCAACGACGCTCTACATCGGCACGGGCTCGGCCTATGACGAGCTCATCATCCGCCAGTTCGTCGAGACCTACGCTCAGGACATCCCCGATGACCTCGCCGAGCTCGTCTTCATCCGGCAGAACCAGCCGGGCAAGCGCATGGCGATCGGTCTGATCCTGCGGGCGATCAACCGCGCGGGCGTGCATCCCGACGACCTCGTCATCTTCATGGACGGCGACGCGCTCTATGGCGGCGACGTGCTGGAGAAGACGCTGTCCATGTTCGGCGCGGATCCGGAGCTTCAGGCGCTCACCACCAACGAGGAGGTGATCTGCTACGGCCCAAAATGGATCGCCAACTGGCTCGACATGCGCTTTGCCCAGCGGCGCCTCGCGATGCAGAGCCACGCGGTCGCGGGCCGGGTCCTGACGCTGACCGGGCGCATGAGCGTCTTCCGCGCGAAGCACATGACCTCCGAACGCTTCATCCGCACGATCGAGGCCGATCACCTCGACCACTGGCTTTGGGGCCGCTTCCGGTTCCTGTCGGGCGACGACAAGTCGACCTGGTACCACTTGCTCAGCCGCGGGGCGAAGATGACCTACGTGCCCGACGCCACCGTCTACACCATCGAGGTGATCAAGGAGAACGGGCTGGAGCGGATGATCCAGAACTTCCGCCGCTGGTCGGGCAACATGCTGAGGAACGGCAGCCGCGCCATCGCGCTGGGCCCCCGCGCCATGCCCTTCTTCATCTGGTGGTGCCTCGTCGATCAGCGCATCGCGATGTGGACCATGCTGGTCAGCCCCGTGATGGCAGTGCTCGCCGCCTTCACCACGCCGGAATACCTGTGGTCCTGCCTGATCTGGGTGATCGCGTCGCGCGTGCTGCTCTGCCTCTTCCTCTACCGCTATTCGCGGAAGGTGGACCTGAGCTGGCCGTTCATCCTCTACCTCAATCAGGTCATCAACGCCTCGGTGAAGGTCTACATGATCTTCCACCTGTCCAAGCAGAAGTGGTCGAATCGCGGCAATCAGAGCGCTGGCGGCGGGGCCGGGCTGGTCGCCCGCATCCAGAACGCCACGGCCAGGGCGCAGCTCTACACCGCCGTCGCGGGCTTCGTCCTGGCGCTCGCGACCTATGCGGGCATCGTCCAGCTCCCTTCGCTCTAGGGACCTATCCTTTCGGACAGGAGGGGCTGCGCCTTTGCGCCCCCGCGCACTCCTCCTGGACAGAAGATCGAGGCGGTCCAGCAGGTTACAAAGCTCTTACCCAACGTAACCCGCCCCCGGAAAGGAGCACCGCCATGACCCTCGCAATCGCCGTCGACAACGCCCCCGAGATCCACAGCCGCCCCTGGGGCCACTACGAGACGCTGACCCGCGGCCCCCGCTACCAGATCAAGCGCATCGTGGTGGAGCCGGGCGCGAAGCTCAGCCTGCAGTCCCATCACCACCGCTCCGAGCACTGGACCGTGGTCGAGGGCAGCGCCTTCGTCACCGTGGACGAAAACCGCACCCTGCTCACCGAGAACGAGAGCGTCTACATCCCCCTCGGCGCCCTGCACCGGCTGGAGAACCCCGGCAAGTTGCCGATGGTCCTGATCGAGGTGCAGAGCGGCTGCTACCTCGAAGAAGACGACATCGTCCGCTACGAGGACATCTACGATCGCGTCGAGGCAGCCTGACGTGAAATAAAAGTCCCCTCCATCTGTTACCGGAAAGCCCGCGAGCCCCTTCCTCGCGGGCTTTTTTTTGTTTAAAATCTGAGGTATCCGAAGGGATAGTTTGCAGCGACCTTTGCGCGCCAATCTATACTTTCCCCGAAATGCCTGAGCGGCATCAAGCGGTTACACCGGTCTCCAGCAAAACAGGAGACCTTCACATGCTGCATCTCGCCCCCCAGGCCACCGCCAACGCCCTTCCGCTTCACCTCGTCGAGACGAAGGCCGCGATCTCCATCGTCGGTCTCGGCTATGTCGGCGCCGTGTCGACCGCCTGCCTGTCGAGCCTCGGCCATCCGGTCATCGGCGTCGACATCGACCGCGCCAAGGTCGAGAGCATCGCCGCGGGCGAGGCGCCGATCCACGAGGCCGATCTCGGCCGCCTGCTGGCCGAGGGTGTCGAGGCCGGGCTGATCTCGGCCACCGACGACCTCGCACAGGCGGTCCGCGAGACGGACGTCACCTTCGTCTCGGTCGGCACGCCCACCGCGGCCGATGGCGGCTGCGACTACCGCTACATCGAGGCCGCGGCCCGAGCCATCGGCGAGGGGCTCACCGGCAAGGACGGCTTCCACGTCGTCGCCATGCGCTGCTCCATCCCGCCGGGCACCACGATGGGGGTGATGACCCCGATCATCGAGCAGGTCTCGGGCAAGGTCGCGGGCCGCGACTTCGGCGTCTGCTTCAACCCGGAATTCCTGCGCGAGGGCGTGGCCGTCGCCGACTTCCACGCGCCGCCCAAGACCGTGATCGGCGCCACCGATCCGCGCACCGGCCGCATCATGGAGAAGATCTACGCTCCCGTGGACACCAACCCCATCGTCACCTCGATCGAGACGGCGGAGATGGTGAAGTATGTCGACAATGTCTGGCACGCGACCAAGGTCTGCTTCGCCAACGAGGTTGGGCGGCTCTGCAAGTCCCAGGGCGTCGACAGCCACGACGTGATGGACGTGTTCTGCCAGGACACGAAGCTCAACCTCTCACCCTATTACCTCAAGCCCGGCTTCGCCTATGGCGGCTCCTGCCTGCCCAAGGAGGTGCGCGCCGTCGCCCATATCGGTGCGGAAGCGGGCGTGTCACTGCCGCTGATCGACAGCCTGCAGACCTCCAACCGCGCCCAGATCGACGAGGCATTGGGCCTCGTGGCGAAGACCGGCGCGAAGCGGATCGGCGTGCTCGGCCTCGCCTTCAAGCGCGGCACCGACGACCTGCGCGAAAGCCCGATCCTGGAGGTCATCGCGGCCCTCGCCGAACGGGGCGTCGAGGTCGTCGTCCATGACGAGGCGATCACCCGCGACACCCCGCTCGATGGCCAGCTCGGCTACGTCCGCCACGGCAGCCCGGGCCTGCAGAAGCTTGCCACGAGCCTGCCCGCGATGCTGCGCGACGACCTCGACGAGGTGATGGAGGCCGACGCCCTCATCGTCACCCATGCGAGCCCCGCCTACCGAACCGCCTGCGCCGCGACCGACCGTCCGGTCATCGACGTGGTGCGCCTGTTCGACGAGATCCCGGCCACCGACGCCTATCAGGGCATCGGTTGGTGACGGGGTAAACCCAGAAAAGGAAACCAGAAATGACCATCACACCCCTCATCACCCCGCTGTTCGGGACGTCGCGGGACGACGCCCTTTACGGCACCCACCGGTCGGAGATCGCCTCCGGCCGGGGCGGCGACGACACGATCTACGCCAACTCCGGCTCCGACATTGCCTATGGCGGCTCGGGCGATGACTACATCGCAGGCGGGCGCGGCGACGACGTGCTCTATGGCGGCGGCGGCCCGAGCTATGCGGCCAACGGCCCCCTCACCATCGCGGAGGATTACACGGGCCGCGTGACCTTCCTCAACGAGGGCGCGGGCTTCCGCAACACGCTCGGCATGTACCGCGTCGACGAGACCGGCACGATCACCGGCGTCGAGATCCTCTTCGCCAACGCCTCCGCCCTCCATTCCGGCGGCAGCCTGATCCGGGGCGAGAGCCATGTGGACGTGGAGCTCAATGCCGGGGACCGCGTCGGCTTCTTCGTCGCCTCCAACGCCTACGGCCGCAACGGCAGCGCGCTGGAGACCGGCGCCTACGTGATCCGCGACGCGGCGGGCAACCCCGCGACGCTCGAGACCACGGGCCAGACGACGCTCTTCCGCGTCGCCGAGGACGGCTCCGAGACCGCGGTGCGCACGCAATACGGCACCTCGCTCTTCCACTCGGCGGCGGATCCGTCCAACGGCTACGGCCTCAACCCCGACAGCTACCCGCACACCGTGGGTCGGATCGAGGCGGAGACGGGCACCGTGATCCTCGGCTTCGAGGATCTGTGGCGCGGCGGGGACAAGGACTACGACGATGTCGTCCTCTCCTTCGATGTCGGCCAGTCCAATGCCCGCGTCCTCGACCCGAACCTGGCCTATGGCGAAGGCGGCCGCGACTGGACCTACGGTGAGGACGGCGGTCGCTACGACGCCGACGGCAACCGGCTGAAGTCCGAGAACGACGAGCTCGACGGCGGCACCGGCAACGACAAGGTCTACGGCATGGCCGGCCACGACGATCTGTCGGGCGGCGATGGCGACGACCTCATCAAGGGCAACTCCGGCGACGACACGGTGTCGGGCGATGCGGGCAACGACACCCTGTCCGGGGGCAAGGGCGATGACGAGCTGCACGGCGGCTCCGGCGCCGACATCCTCGACGGCAATTCCGGCGACGACTTCATCTTCGGTGGCTCCGGCGACGATGTGCTGAAGGGCTCCAGCGGCGCCGACGCCCTGTCCGGCGACAGCGGCGACGACCAGCTCGACGGCGGCTCGGGCGACGACGTCCTGTCGGGCGGCGAGGGCAACGACGCTCTGCGCGGCGGCACCGGCGACGACCAGCTCGCGGGCGGCTCCGGCTCCGATGTTCTGGACGGAGCCAAGGGCAATGATGTCCTGCTCGGCGACGGCGGTTCCGACCGGCTGAAGGGGGGCTCCGGCAACGACACCCTGTCGGGTGGCGAGGGCAAGGACCACCTGAACGGCGGGTCCGGCGACGACCTGCTGAACGGCGGGGCAGGGTCCGACCGCGTCTATCTCGGCGCGGGCGACGACATCGCCTTCGGCGGAGCGGACAGCGACCGCTTCGTCTTCCGGTCCGAGGATCTCGACGGCGCCACCGACCGCATCGCCGACTTCCGCCACGACGCGGTCGAGCAGGACATCCTCGATTTCCGCGCACTGTCGCTCCTCGGCGATCAGAGCGGAGCGGACTGGATGGCCCTCAACGCCGCCTTCGACGGCAACGGCGATCTCGGCCTCGACCTCGGCGAATGCACGCTGGTCATCGAGGATCATCGCGAGATCGGCGAGGCGCTCTACGCCGAGGTCTTCGACTCGATCCTCTTCGCGTAAGCCGATCCGTCCGCGCTCCGAGGGGCGCGCGGACGACGGCGCAGGTGCCATCCCCACGGCCCGCCTGCGCGAGGCCCCGCCGCCAACCCGCCCGGCGGGGCCTTCCCCCTTCTTCTTGCGTCGAAATATCCCCGCCGGAGGCATCCGCCCCCGCGACCTGCGCAAGGCCCGGCTCAGAAGAGCCCCGCCTCCTTCGCGATCATCGCGGCCTGGGTGCGGTTCTTCGCCTCGAGCTTCCGGCACAGCGTCTTCACGTGCAGCTTGATCGTGACCTCCTGCAGGTCGAGCGTGCGGGCGATCTCCTTGTTCGATTCGCCGCGGCAGAGCCCCTCCAGCACCTGAAGCTCCCGCGCGCTCAGCGTTCGGGCAAGCGGATGTTCGGGCCCCTCGGGCTCTTCGGCCATCAGGGCCGCGGGGACAAAGACCTCGCCCATCGCCATGAAGCGCACGGCGTTCATCAACGAGGTAGCACCCATCGTCTTGGGCAGAAAACCGATGGCGCCCGCCTCCACCGCATCCTGCGCCACCTTGCGCGGAGCGGTGCCCGACAGGATCGCGACCGTCTTCTCACCGTTGGCGTCGATGGTCCGGCGCAGCCCGTCGAGGCCTCCCATGCCGGGCATGTCCCAGTCGAGCAGGACGAGGTCGAAGGGGCCGTCGGCGGCCACCTTCTCCAGCACCTGGGGCAGGGACGTCGCCGTCGCCGTCTCGACCTCGCCGCCCTGTCCCAGGAAGGCCGCGATGGTGTCGCGGACCAGGTCGTGATCGTCGGCAATCAGCACACGCATGGGCACTCCGGATGGCTCACACCCCCTCTTGTTCCCCACGAACGGAGGGCTGTCGCCTGTTCTGGCACAAAACCTATACGAAAGGATAGTGCGGTAGCCTCATGCTCGCATGACGCAGACCGTGGGACGTGTGAGAACGGTGCCAGTCACAACTGCAACGAGGCCGACATGTTCAAAGTACCCCACCACTTGCTGGCGGTCCTGATGCTGGCTGCGCCCGCCTTCGCGGAGGAACCCCTTCAGGCTCCGGAAGGTGAGGTGGTGCTGACCGTGACCGGTGCCATCGATACGACCAACGGCGATGGCGCCGCCCTCTTCGACCTCGAGATGCTGGGGGGGTTGCCGGCAACTGAGTTCGAGACGGAAACCATTTGGACCATGGGGGGCCAGGTCTTCATGGGTGTCGAACTCGGGGACCTGTTGTCGGTTCTCGGGGTCGAGGAGGGAACTCTGACCGCCACCGCGATCAACGACTATTCGGTCGAGATCCCGGTAAGCGACGCCGTCGAGGACGGCCCGATCATCGCCTACGCGCTCAACGGCGCGCCGATGTCGGTGCGCGACAAAGGGCCGCTGTGGGTGGTCTACCCCTACGACGCGAACGAGGACTATCAGAGCGAGGTGATCTACTCCCGCAGCATCTGGCAACTCGACCGCATCGTCGTGGAGGACTAGTCTCGGGCGATCCCCGCCCGGAGCCAGACCCCTTTGAGCCAGACCGCCCGCACGAAGAACCGCGCCCTGCGATACGGCCTCGTGGTCGCGATCATCGCCGTGCTGTCGGGCGGGATCGTCTGGCTCGCCCGCGACATCTCGCGCCAGATCGACGATCTGGCGACGGCCAATTCGGACAACCTCGAATACGCCCTCTCGCAGGTGGAGGTCGAGTTCTTCGCGCTCGAGAACGCGGTTCTGCGCGCCCGGACCGCATCCGGCCCCGGAGAGCTCGCGCAGGTCCGCCGCCGCTTCGACATCTTCTACAGCCGCGTCTCCACGCTGCGCGACGGCGCGCTCTACGCCCCCCTGCGTGAGGAGGGCAGCTTCAGTTCCGTGATCGAGGACGCGTGGAGCTTCCTGCAGCGCTACGTGCCGGAGGTCGACGGGGACGACGCACGCCTTGCCGCGGCGCTGCCCGCGATGGACGAGGACATCACGCTTCTGCGTCCGGGCCTGCGGACGCTGGGCATCAGCGGCATCGCGCTCTTCTCGCTGGAGGCCGATAGCCGCCGCGCCGCGGTCGGGGCCACGCTGCAGCAGGTGGCCTTCGTCGCGTTCGCGCTGATGCTGGCGCTGTTCGCCCTCGTCGTGATGCTCCTTGCGCTGATCCGGCGCAGTCAGCGGGCGGTCACGCGGATGCGCATGACGTCCTCGCGCCTCTCGGCGGTGATCTCGACCTCGCTCGACGGCGTTCTGGTGGTCAACCGCCAGGGGCTGGTCCTCGACTTCAACGGCGCGGCCGAGGCGATCTTCGGCTACGCGCGGGAGGAGGCGATCGGCCGGCCGATGGCGGACCTCATCGTGCCCGACCACATGCGCGCCGCGCACGACGCGGGCATGAAGCGCTACCTCGACACCGGTGAGCGCAAGGTCATCGGCACGGGCCGCGTCCAGCTCGATGCCAAGCGCAAGTCGGGCGAGGTCTTCCCGGTCGAGCTCTCGATCTCCACGGCGCGCAGCGAGGTGGGCGAGATCTTCGTCTCCTTCATCCGCGACATCTCGGCCCGCGTGGCCGCCGAGCAGGAGCTGATGCGCGCCCGCGACGACGCGCTCGCCGGCGAAAAGGCAAAGGCCGACCTGCTCGCGGTGATGAGCCACGAGATGCGCACGCCGCTCAACGGCCTGCTCGGCACCATGGAGCTGCTCGACGGCACCGCCCTCGACGATGCCCAACGCAACTACCTGCGGATCATGGGCACGTCGGGCGAGCTGCTGCTGCATCACGTCAACGACGTCCTCGACATCTCCCGCCTCGATTCGGGCATGGCCCAACTTGCCATCGCGCCCTTCGACTTGCCGCGGCTCCTGCAGGACCTCGTCGACGGTCAGAGCGCCGCGGCGCGGGCACGGGGCAACCGCCTCGTGCTCGCCCCCGTCCCCGAGGGGATCGCCTGCGTCTCCGGCGACGCGATGCGGCTGCAGCAGGTGCTCCTCAACCTCGTGGGCAACGCCATCAAGTTCACCGGCAACGGGGAGATCGCGGTGGAGGTGGACCAGGTTCCGGCCACCGGCGAGCTCGAGTTCCGCGTGACCGACACCGGCATCGGCATCGCCGAGGCGGACCGCGAGCGCATCTTCGACGACTTCGTGACGCTCGACGCGTCCTATGGCCGCCGCGCGGGCGGCACGGGCCTCGGTCTCGGCATCACCCGCCGCACGGTGGCCGCGATGGGCGGCACCATCGGGGTGGAGAGCGAGGCGGGCGAAGGCAGCCTCTTCTGGGTGCGCCTGCCGTTGCCCGCGACCACCGCGACCACCGCGGCCACCTCGGTCGCCGCGGACGACGCGCCGGCCGAGCCCGATGCCTGCGACGTGCTGATCGTCGAGGACAACGCCATCAACCGCACGGTGGCCCGCGCCATGCTGGAGCGCTTCGGCCACCGCGTCGACGAAGCGTCGGACGGCGCGCAGGGGGTCGAGGCTGCGTCGGACTGCGCCTACGACCTGATCCTGATGGACATCTCGATGCCGACCATGGACGGCGTGCAGGCGACTCGGGCCATCCGCGAAGGGCAGGGCGCCTCGCGCGACGCCCGCATCGTGGCGCTGACCGCCCATGCCCTGCCGGCGGATATCGAGCGTTTCCGCGCCGCCGGCCTCGACGATACGCTCATCAAGCCGATCTCGCGCCAGGGTCTCGCCCGCATCCTCGGCGACACGAGTGCGGCGGAGGCGGCCGCCGGGCCGCCGCTCGTCCGCGAAGACGTGGTCGCCGACCTCGTCGCGCAGCTCGGCGACGCGCATGTCGCCCGCCTGATCCACAGCTTCCTCGCCGAGGGCGACGCCACCGTCGCCGCCCTGCCGGACGACCTCGACAAGGCGGCGGCCGCGCTCCATCGCCTCGCCGGTTCGGCCGGCGTGTTCGGTGCGGCGCATCTGGGTGACCACCTCGCCCGGCTCGAGACGCTGGCCCGCGACGGCCGGGCGGACGCCTTCGCCGCGGCCCTTCCCGCATTACAGCCGATCTGGAAGCGGACCCGCGCCGCGCTGGAGACGCGCTAGCGCGTCGCCACCACCTGCCCGGTCACGGTGACCACGGCTCCTGCCGTGCTGTCGCCGACCCCCGCGCCGACACCGTGCGCCTGCCGGTCGAGCGGCGCCGTGAGCTCCGCGGTCGCCGTGTCGCCGTCGACCGTGACGGTGCCCGTCAGCTCCAGTGGCACCGACACGCCCTTCAGCGTCAGCGTGCCCGGCAGGACGAAGCGGTCGCCCTCGCCGGGAACGAAGCCAGCGCCCTCGAACCGTGCCTCGGGGAAGCCGCCCACGTCGAACCAGTCCGCCGCGGGCAGGGTCTGCTCCGCCTGCGCCATCGAGGTGGTGACCGATCCCATATCGATCACGATCACCACCGTCCCGTCCTGCGGCGCGGCGGGATCGTAGCGGATCTCGCCGTCCCAGGTCTCGAACGTGCCCGTCAGCGGCTGGCCGTTCACCGCGACCTCGAAGCCGAGGCTGCTGCGCCCAGGATCGATGGTCCAGTCCTGCGCCGCGGCCGGCAGCGCGAGGATCAGGAGGAGGAGAGTGCGCATCGTCGGGCTCCATCGAAATGTGCGTCCCCGGACCAGCTAGCCCCGGTCGCGCAAGGTCAAACCCTAGTCCCGGCCCCAGGTGCAGGGCACGTTCGTCTCGGGCGCGCCCTCGCAATCGACGAGATCGAAATGCAGGTCCGCCGTGACCGACAGCCCGGTCGGCGAGCCGACGAACCCCACGAAGTCCATGCCGTAGTCGAGCCGGAAGATCTCGGCCTCCGCCTCGAAGCCGATGGTCCGCACCGTGTCGTAGTTCGGAACGTAGTCGGGATAGGCCGCGTCCTTGACCATCTCGAACGGCACCTCGACGGAATTCGTCACACCCAGCAGGGTCAGGTCGCCGTGCAGGATGCCGCTGGCCGGCGTCAGCATCTGCACCGACGTGCTCTCGAAGGTGATCCGGGGATGCGCCTCCACATCGAGGTAATCGGCATTGCGCAGATGGGCGTCCCGCTCCGCATGATTGGAGTCGATGGACCCCGCGTCGATCGTGAAGCTGATGCGCGAATTCTCCGGCGCGGCCTCGTCGATCAGGAACGTCCCGTCGAAGTCGCGGAACTGCCCCACGGTGCGCGAGTAGCCGAGGTGATGGATCTCCCAGCCGACATGGGCATGCCCGAGGTCGAGGGTGAATTCCTTCGGCTCGGCCACGGCCGCGCCAGCGGCGAGCGTCATCAGGAGGGCAGGGCGGATCAGTTGGTTCATGGCTCGGGTCTCCGGTCGCGGGCGTCGCTGCCCGTTGCCGCACCCTGATCCCTGCACCGAACCCGAAACAGGCCCGCGCAAGCATCGCATCCATGCGAACAGCGCACGAATGCGCCCTCATCTTTCCCCAAATACGCAGATCCGCCGCAGGCGCTCACCCGAATTCGGCGCGCAAGGCCTCCGTCTGCGCGCCGACCTCGGGCACTATGCGGTCCCGCCGCTCCGCCGGGCCCGTCGCGGGCTCCGGTAACTCGAACGGCCCGTCAGGGGTGGTCACCGCCTCCCACCGCAAAGCCGGATGCTCCAGCGCGGAGGCGACGTCGCGCAGCCTGGCATGGGCGGTGCCGCATTCGGTGAGCAGCGCCTCGGCCTCCGCGGCCCTCATCGCGTCGATGCGCGCCGTGATCAGCTCGTCCAACACTGCCCGATGCGCCACCCGCTCCACGTTCGAGGCGAAGCGCGGGTCCGTCCCGCCCATCAGCCGCGGCTCCAGCGCCCGCCACTCCCGCTCGCTCTGCACCGCGAGCACGAGGTCCACGCCGTCGCCCGTCCGGAACACGCCGTAGGGCGCGATCGAGGGATGGGCGACGCCGACCCGCTGCGGCGCTACCCCCGCGCGGGTCTGCAGGTACGGCACCGCCATCCACTCGGCGAGCGCGGAGAAGAGCGAGACCTCCACATGCCCGCCCTCGCCGGTGATCCCGCGCCGCAAGAGGGCCTTCAAAACCCCGGCATAGGCCTGCATCCCGCAGGCGATGTCGGCGACGGAGAACCCGACCCGCCCCGGCGCCTCTGCCGATCCGGTCACGGCACAGAGCCCGCTTTCCGCCTGCACCAACAGGTCGTAGGCCTTCGCGTGCTCGTAGGAATGCCCCCGCCCATAACCCGAGATCGAGCACGACACGCGCCCGGCCTTCGCCACCCCCCAGGCCGCGAGATCGAACCCCAACCGCCCCAGCGCACCCGGCGCGAGGTTCTCCACCACCACGTCAGCCGCCTCCATCATCGACCGCGCCAGCGCCGCATCCTCCGGCGCCCACAGGTCCAGCGCGCACGACTCCTTCCCCGCGTTCAGCCAGGCGAAGTAGGACGACACCGACCCCGCCGCCCGGTCGTAGCCGCGCGCGAAATCCCCCTCCGGCCGCTCGATCTTGATGACCCGCGCCCCGTCCTGCGCCAGTCGCGAGGTGCAGTAGGGTGCTGCCACCGCCTGCTCGAAGGCGAGGACCGTTATGCCCTCCAGCGTCAGAATGAGCGGGGCAGGCCGAGCACGTGCTCGGCCACATGGCTGAGGATCAGGTTGGTGGAGATCGGCGCGACCTGGTAGAGCCGCGTCTCCCGGAACTTGCGCTCCACGTCGTATTCCTCCGCGAAGCCGTAGCCGCCATGGGTCTGCAGGCAGGTGTCGCCCGCCTGCCACGACGCCTCGGACGCCACCAGCTTCGCCATGTTCGCCTCCGCGCCGCAGGGCTCGCCCGCATCGAAGAGCCGCATGGCGTGGTCCACCGACAGCGCCGCTGTCTCCACCGCGATATGCGCCCGCGCGATGGGAAACTGCACGCCCTGGTTCTGCCCGATGGGGCGGCGGAAGACCTCGCGCTCCCGGGCGTAGCGCGTCGCCGTCTCCACGAACCAGCGCCCGTCGCCGATGCATTCGGAGGCGATCAGCAACCGCTCCGCGTTCAGCCCGTCGAGCAGGTAGCGAAAGCCCTTGCCCTCCTTGCCAATCAGGTTAGCAGCGGGCACCGGCATGTCGTCGAAGAACACCTCGGTGGTCGCGTGGTTCAGCATCGTGCGGATCGGCCGGATGGTCAGCGACTTGCCCCGCACCTCCCGCATGTCGACGAGGAACATGGACATGCCCGCCGTCCGCTTCTCGCCTTCCGCGGGGTCGGAGGTGCGGGCGAGCAGCAGCATCAGGTCCGAATGCTCGGCGCGGGAGGTCCAGACCTTTTGCCCGTTCACGATGAACCTGTCGCCGTCGCGCCGCGCCCGCGTGCGAATCGCGCTGGTATCCGTCCCGGCGGTCGGCTCGGTCACGCCGAAGGCCTGCAGCCGCAGCTCGCCCGATGCGATGCGCGGCAGCCACTGCGCCTTCTGCGCCTCGGACCCATGCCGCAGCACCGTGCCCATGGTGTACATCTGCGCGTGTGCCGCCCCGGCGTTACCGCCCAGCCGGTGCACCTCCATCAGGATGCGCCCGGCGACCGACAGCGGCTGGCCTGCACCGCCATACGCCTCCGGGATCAGGACCGAGAGGAGCCCCGCCTCCGTCATCGCGGTCACGAACTCGGTGGGATAGGCGCGCTCCCGATCGGTGCGCTGCCAGTATGCGCCGGGGAAGTCCCGCATCACGCGGGCGACGACGTCGGCGATCTCGTCGGGGGTCAGGATGTCCGGGGTCAGAATCGACATGGGCGCGACCTTAGCCGCGCCCATGTCATGCTCTCAATCGCCCTAAGTCAGGCGGTGGCGGATTTCGGTCCCGCAAAGAACCAGATCAGGAAGCCCACGATCGGGAAGATGATCACGAGCAGCGCCCACAGGATCTTCGCACCGGTGCCGGCAGGGGACTGAAAGATGTTGATCAGCGCCCAGATGATGAGCGCCAGGTGAATGATGCCCAGGATGAATTCCACGATAAAATCTCCTTGCGTTTCCCTATGTTCGACAAACGCAGGAATGCGGAAACGGTTCCTTAGCGAATCCTCTGCTCGGTCTTCGCGTCGAACAGCATGACGCGCGCCGGATCGAAGCGGACCCCCACCTTTCCGGCGGCACCTTCCCGCAATTCGCGGGCCTCGACCACCAGCCGCTCGCCAGTCTCCGCGTCGAGATAGACGTAGGAGACGCCGCCCAGATGCTCGACGATATCGACCTCCAGCGGGCCCTGCGGCTCGGTCTCCATGTCCTGCGGGCGGACGCCCAGCGTCACCTTCGTGCCGGGCGCGGGCAGGTTGGCGACGGTGACCGGCACCACCGTGCCGAGGGCCGGAACCCTCACGCCGCCCTCCACCACCTCCCCGTCGAGGAAGTTCATCGCCGGCGAGCCGATGAAGCCCGCCACGAACCTGTTGTCCGGATCGTCGTAGAGGTGCAGGGGCGAACCCACCTGCTCGATATAGCCCTTCCGCAGCACCACGATCTTGTCGGCCAGCGTCATCGCCTCGACCTGATCGTGGGTCACGTAGATCATCGTGGCCCCCATCTCCTTGTGCAGATGCGCGATCTCGACCCGCATCTCCACCCGCAGTTCGGCGTCGAGGTTCGAGAGCGGCTCGTCGAACAGGAAGACATGCGGGTCGCGCACGATGGCCCGGCCGATCGCCACGCGCTGCCGCTGCCCGCCCGACAGCGCCTTGGGCTTGCGCTTGAGATACTCGTCGAGCTTCAGGATGCGGGAGGCGCCGGCCACCTTCTCCCTGATCTCGGCCTTGGGGTGGCCGTTCATCTTCAGCCCGAAGCCCATGTTCTCCTCGACGCTCATATGCGGGTAGAGCGCATAGGTCTGGAACACCATCGCGACGCCCCGCTCCGCCGGATCCTCATGCGTGACCTCGCGTCCCGCGATCTCGATCCGGCCCGCCGTCGTCTCCTCCAGCCCCGCGATCATGCGCAAGAGCGTGGACTTGCCGCAGCCCGAGGGACCGACGAAGACGCAGAACTCCCCTTCGTCGATCTGCAGATCCACCCCGTGGATCACCTGCGTCTCGCCGTATTTCTTGATGACGTCGTTCAGCACGACTCCGGTCATGACGTACCTCCTTCAGGCGATGTCGGAGGCCGAGGGCAGGGAGAGGCCCGCGGCCTCCCGCGCGATCGCCTCGGCGGTGGTTTTCAGGTCGGGGGCGAGCCGCGCCAGATCGTCGAGCGAATGGCGCAGGGTGGAGGAGGTGACGGACATCGCGCCGATGGGCCGCTGCCGCTCGTCGAGGATCGGCACGGCGACGCAGATGATCGTCGGCTCGTGCTCCTCCCGGTCGAAGGAGATGCCGCTGGACCGTATCTCGACCAGTTCCGCTTCAAGGCTGTGCGCGTCGCGATGGGTGTGCTCGGTATGGCGGAAGTAGCTCTGCTGGGCGAGCGCGCGGGCCCGTTCCGCCTCCGGCAGGAAGGCGAGCATCGCCTTGCCCACACCCGTGCAGTAGCCCGGTCCGATCTTGCCCGCGTCCGAGAACATCGGGATCGGCCGCCGCGCATTGCGTTTGTCCACGTAGAGCACCTGTCCCCCGTCGAGCTGGGCGAGGTGCACCGTCTCCCCCAGCTTGGCCGACAGCGCGTCGAGATGAGGCCGCGCCACCGGGGCGAGCGTCGTCTGCCGCCAGGCCGAATGCGCAAGCTGCACCAGCCGCAGCCCCGGTTGGTACGTTCCGCGGTCCGGATCGTAGGACAGCATCCGTTGCGAGGTCAGCGTCTGGAGCAGCCGGTAGAGCGTCGCCTTCGGCAGGTCGCTTACCTCCTGCACCTCGGCGAAACGCACCGGGCGACCGAAGCCGGCCACCGTGTCGAGCAGGGCCAGCGCCTTGCCCACCGTTCCATCCGAATGCGTGACGCCCAAAGGGGCTCTCCCGACAAGGCCGCCCGCGCGGCGGCGTGTTTCCTCCCCCGCGCGGCCCAATGCGTGTCGGACCGTCTGCGGCTGTTGACAAAAGCTACGCAGGTCTGGCACGGTTTTCAATAATCAAAACAAAGTTTCAATATGTGGAACTGCGGTCAACGCAGACATAGGGAGGAACCTGAATGTCCACGCTCTCGAAATCCCTGATTGCCGTTGCGGCCGCCGCCGTGATGGCCGTCTCGGCGCAGGCGCAGGCACAGTCGCTCTCGGGCGACCTGCGCATCTTCCTCGACACGTCGAACCCCGCGCCGCGCGCGACGATGGAGGAGATGATCGCCCGCTTCGGCGAGATGCACCCCGATCTCAACATCGAGACCAACGTCATCGACCGGGAGGCCTACAAGACCCAGATCCGCAACTTCCTGACGGCGAACGCGCCGGACGTCGCGACCTGGTATGCGGGCAACCGGATGCTGCCCTTCGTCGAGGCCGGCCTCTTCGAGGACGTCTCCGACCTCTGGGACGACGAGATGAGCACGAACCTCGCCTCGACCAAACCGTCCATGACCATCGACGGCGCCCAGTGGGGCGTGCCCTACACCTACTACCAGTGGGGCGTGTACTACCGCGAGGACATCTTCGACGAGCTCGGCCTCGAAGAGCCGGAGACCTGGGACGAGTTCCTCGCCATCGTCGACACGCTCAACGAGAACGACGTGACCCCGGTCACCATCGGCACCAAGTTCCTGTGGACCGCCGGCGGCTGGTTCGACTACCTCAACCTGCGCACCAACGGCTACGAGTTCCACATGGACCTCACCAACGGTGAGATCCCGTGGACCGACGAGCGTGTCGTCGCGACCTTCGAGAACTGGCGCACGCTGATCGACCGCGACACTTTCATCGACAACCACGCCGCCTATTCCTGGCAGGAGGCGCTGCCCTTCATGGTGAACGGCGAGGCCGCGATGTACCTGATGGGCAACTTCGCCGTGGCACCGCTGCGCGAGGCGGGGCTGAGCGACGACCAGCTCGGCTTCTTCCAGTTCCCCGCGATCGTGGATGGGATCCCGATGGCCGAGGATGCGCCGACGGACACCTTCCACATCCCGGCCCAGGCGCAGAACAAGGAAGCGGCGCGCGAATTCCTCCGCTTCGTCGCCACGCCCGAGAACCAGACGATCATCAATGGCGGCGACGCGCTGGGCCAGCTTCCGGTCCATGCCGAGGCTTCCGTCGATGACGACAAGTTCCTCAACGAGGGCTTCGAGATGCTGTCCAACGCCCACGCACTCGCGCAGTTCTTCGACCGCGACGCCCCGGCCGAGGTTGCCGCCGCGGCCATGGAGGGCTTCCAGCAGTTCATGGTGCAGCCCGACCAGCTCGACAACATCCTCGAGCGGCTGGAGCGCGTGCGCCAGCGCGTGCACGGCGGCTAGAAACCTACGCTGACGACCGGATCGCGGGCCGGGCCAGGGTTCCGCGATCCATCGGGGGCGGCGGCGTGCGCCGCCCCCTCCCTGACCCTTCCCCGCCGCTGGGGGAGGGCATGCGCAACGCTCCGCAGGAGTGAGAGATGAGCAGCCCAGCACCCGCCGTTCCCGATACGCATCCGCCGGTTGCGACCCGGCGCGGCAGCTACTGGAAGCGCAACCAGATCGCGCTGACGCCGTGGCTGTTCCTCGCGCCCGCCGTGTTCATGTTCGCGCTCTACGTCATCTGGCCGATCGCGCAGAGCTTCAACCTCTCGCTCTATCGCTGGGACGGTCTGGGCGAGGCGCGGTTCATCGGGCTCGAGAACTACGAGGAGCTCTGGTACGACGACGCCTTCTACACCTCGCTCTGGAACAACGTGCTGTGGCTGGTGCTCTACCTGCTCGCGATCCCGGCGGGGCTCTTCATCGCGATCTTCCTCAACCAGAACGTCCGCGGCATCCGCATCTACAAGTCGCTGTTCTTCTTCCCCTTCGTGATCTCGCAGGTCGTGGTGGGGCTCGTGTTCACCTGGTTCTACGACCCGAGCTTCGGCCTGTTGAACATCGTGCTGGACTGGTTCGGGCTGGGTCCCGTCGCGATCCTCGCGGACAGTAACCTAGCCACCTACGGCATCATCGCTGCCGGCCTGTGGCCGCAGACGGCCTACTGCATGATCCTGTATCTCACGGGCCTCAACGCCGTGGATCCCGAGCAGATCGAGGCCGCGCGCCTTGATGGGGCCAAGGGCTGGCGGATGCTCTGGTACGTGATCCTGCCGCAGCTTCGGCCCGCGACCTTCATCGCCTTCGTGGTGACGATCATCGGCGCGCTGCGGTCCTTCGACCTCGTGTCGATCATGACGGATGGAGGTCCCTTCGGCTCCACCCGCGTGCTCGCCTTCTACATGTTCGAGGTGGCGCTCAGCGAGTACGGCTTCCGCATGGGCTACGGCGCCGCGATCGCGGTGGTGCTGTTCCTGATCATGCTGGTCTACATCACCTTCTTCCTTGTGAAGATGTATCGCGACGAGAGGGCCGGGTGATGGCTATCCGCTCTTCCCGCCGGGCCAGCGGCCCGGCGAGCGCCCGACCCGCCCCCGTCGCGCCAAAGGCGCGCGTTCCGCGCGACGGCGGGCGCTTCACGCCCACCCACGGGCCGGGCGCTCACCTCCTGTTCGATTTCAGCAGCAAGGGAGCCGCCTGATGTTCCCCACCCCCGTCGAGAAGCTCTCGCCCGCCGCGCGCACCGGCTACCAGGTCGCCCTGCCCATCGCGATGATCATGTGGCTCCTGCCGCTGATCGCCGTGATGCTGATCTCCGTCCGCTCCGCCAACGACTTCACCGTCGGCAACTACTGGGGTTGGCCCACCGAGTGGAACCTCTTGGAGAACTACGGCCTCGTCTTCACCGGCTCGGCCATGCCGCAATACCTGCTCAACTCGGTGCTGATCACGGTGCCCACGGTGATCGGCGTCCTGATCCTCAGCACGATGACCGGCTTTGCGCTGGGCATCTACCGCTTCCGCTTCAACGTGCTGATCTTCTTCATGTTCATCGCGGGCAACTTCGTGCCGTTCCAGATCCTCATGGTGCCCGTGCGCGATCTGACGCTCGACATGGGGCTCTACGACACCAAGGCGGGGCTGGTCCTCTTCCACATCGCGTTCCAGACCGGGTTCTGCACGCTCTTCATGCGCAACTTCATCCGCGCGCTGCCGCGGGAGCTGATCGAGGCCGCGCGGGTCGAGGGCGTCTCCGAGATCCGGATCTTCTGGTACGTGGTCCTGCCCCTGATGCGCCCGGCGATCGCGGCGCTCGCCGTGCTGATCTTCACCTTCATCTGGAACGACTACTTCTGGGCCATCGTGCTCACTCAGGGCGAGAGCGCGCAGCCCGTTACGGCCGGCATCACCAGCTTCAACGCGCAGTACCGCGCCGCCTACCACCTGATGAGCGCGGGCTCCGTCGTCGCGGCCCTGCCGCCGGTCCTGATGTTCTTCCTGATGCAGCGCCACTTCATCGCCGGTCTGACCCTGGGTGCCGTGAAATGATCCAATGCTGGCGGCTGGACACGGCCGACACGACCCTGGTGCTGGCGAGCCATAACGGCCGCCTGCCCGAAATGCTGCATTTCGGCGCGCGCCTGCCCGACGGCGAAAGCCTCGTCGCCCTCTGGCGCGCGGGCATGGCGGACGTCACCGGCGGGATGCTCGACGCCCGCCCGCCGATGACGATCTGCCCGATGCAGGAGGATGTCTTTCCCGGCGCGCAGGGCTGCGACGCGAACCTCCAGTTCCGCCTGAAGGACGTGGTGGAAGGCGATGGCGCCCTCACCCTGACCTATGCCGACGGAGACGCCGAGTACCGGCTGGAGGCCGCCGCCGATGCCGACACAGGCGTCCTCACGCTGACGGCGCACTACAAGGGCCCGGAGATCGGCTGGCTCACCGCCCCCGCTTTCCCCGTGCCGCCCTCTTCGGACCACTTCATCACCTATGGCGGCAAGTGGATCGGCGAGTTTCAGGAGAAGCGGGTGCCCTGGACCACCGGCGCCCACACGCGCGAGGTCCGCGACGGCCGCACCTCGCACGAGGCCTTTCCGGGCGTCCTGATCCCCTGCGGTGACGGCGTGATCGCCGCCCATCTCGGCATGAGCTGCGGGCATCGTTTCGTCGCCGAACAGCTTCCCGACGGACGGCGGCAGGTGCAGTTCGGCCCGATGCTCGGGCGGCGGGAGGCGGCGGTGACCGCCGGTCCCCTCTACCTCACCCGCGCCGCGGACCGCGACGGGATCACCGCCAACCTGCACCGGCATTTCGCCAAGCATATCCGGACCTTCGCGGACCCCGACCGGCCGCGCCCCGTGCACTACAACTGCTGGGAGGCGGTCTATTTCGACCATTCCCTCCGCGAGCTGTCGGACATCGCCACGCGTGCCGCGGCGCTGGGCGCCGAACGCTTCGTGCTCGACGACGGCTGGTTCGGGGGGCGCGATGACGACACCTCCTCCCTCGGCGACTGGACGGTGGACCGGCGCAAATGGCCCGACGGGCTCGGCCCGCTGATCGAGCATGTGAAGAGCCTCGGCATGACCTTCGGCCTCTGGTTCGAGCCGGAGATGGTGAACCCCGACAGCGACCTTTTCCGAGACAACCCGCACTGGACGCTCGGCCCGCCGGAGCAGCCGCTGGGCCGCAACCAGCTCGTGCTCGACCTCTCGCGTCCGGAGGTGGTGAACTACCTCTTCGAGCGGATAGGCGCGATCTTCAACGAGTACGACATCGACTACATCAAGTGGGATCACAACCGCCCGCTGCCCTTCCCCGATCACCGGCAGGCGGCGGCGACCTACGCGCTGATCGACCGGCTTCGCGCCGCGCATCCCGGTGTCGAGATCGAGACCTGCGCGTCGGGCGGCGGCCGCATCGACTGGGGCATTCTGAAGCGCACCTCACGGGTCTGGCTGAGCGACTCGAACGACGCGCTGGAGCGAATGCGGATCCAGGCGGGCGCGCTGCCGTGGCTACCGCCATATGTTACAGGATCCCACGTCGGGCCGCGAACCTGTCACACGTCGGGCCGCATCCTGTCCATGGAGCTTCGCGCCTGGGTCGCCGCCCAGCGGAGCTTCGGGTTCGAGATGAACCTCCTCGAACTGACACCGGAGGAAAGCGAGACGCTGGCCCGCGTCACCACCTGGTGGAAGGCGAACCGCGACTGGCTGCACCGCGGCACGGTCCACCAGCTTCCCGCCCGCGATCCGGAGCAGGTGGCCGAGATGACGGTGAGCGCCGACAAGTCCCGCTTCGCCGTCTGGCTCGGCCAGCGCGGCGCGCCCGCCGACATCCTGCCCGACCGGCTGCGGCTGAGCGGGCTCGACGATCGGCAGTACAGGGTCCGCATGATCTCGCACTACGACGCCGGGTGGCTGTCGCGGGGCGATAACGCATTGAAATCCGATGGAGTCCAGCTTTCGGGCACCGCGCTCATGGCCTTCGGTGTGCAGCCGCCGGTCATGACGCCCGCCTCCATCATCGTGCTCGAAGGAGAAGCGGCATGAGTGACAAGAAACGCCGCAGCCAGCATTGGTACGGCAAGCTCGACAAGGACGGCTTCATTCACCGCTCATGGATGAAGAACCAGGGCTTCCCCGACCACGCCTTCGACGGGCGGCCGATCATCGGCATCTGCAACACGTGGTCCGAGCTGACACCCTGCAATTCCGGCCTGCGGGTGCTGGCCGAGGCGGTGAAGCGCGGCGTGTGGGAGGCTGGTGGCTTTCCCGTCGAATTCCCGGTGATGTCCTTGGGCGAGACCCAGATGAAGCCGACCGCGATGCTGTTCCGCAACCTCCTTGCCATGGATGTGGAGGAGTCGATCCGGGCCTATGGCATTGACGGCGTTGTGCTTTTGGGCGGCTGCGACAAGACCACGCCGGGGCAGCTCATGGGCGCGGCGTCGGTCGATCTGCCGACCATCGTGGTCTCCTCGGGTCCGATGCTGAACGGGAAATGGCAGGGCAAGGATATCGGGTCGGGCACCGATGTCTGGAAGTTTTCCGAGGACGTGCGGGCGGGAGACATGACGCTCGCCGATTTCATGGCGGCCGAGAGCGGCATGTCGCGCTCTGCCGGTGTCTGCATGACGATGGGCACCGCCTCGACCATGGCGTCGCTCTGTGAGGCGATGGGCGTCTGCCTGCCGACCAACGCGGCTCTTCCGGCCGTCGATGCCCGCCGCACGGCGCTCGCGCATCTGACTGGCAAGCGGATCGTGGAGATGGTGGAAGAGGAGCTCGTCCTCTCCAAGGTGCTGACCAAGGCCAATTTCGAGAACGCTATCCTCGCGAACGCCGCCGTGGGCGGATCGACGAACGCCGTCGTCCACCTGCTCGCCATCGCCGGGCGGATGGAGATCGACCTGAAGCTCGAGGATTTCGAGATCGGTGGCGAGATCCCGCTCCTCGTCAACTGCATGCCGTCGGGCAAGTACCTGATGGAGGACTTCTGCTACGCGGGCGGGATGCCGGTGGTGCTGAAGGAGTTGGGCGATCACCTGCGGCCCGCAAAGACCGTACTGGGCGCCGATATCTCCGCCTATGCGGCGGGCGCCGAATGCTTCAACCGCGACGTCATCCGCCCGTTCGACGATCCGCTGAAACCGGCGGCGGGGCTGCGGGTGCTCAAGGGGAACCTCGCGCCGGAGGGGGCGATCGTGAAGCCCTCCGCCGCGTCCGACCACCTGCTCAGCCACGAAGGCAAGGCGCATGTCTTCGAGACGATCGAGGATCTGAAGGCCACCATCGACGACCCGGACCTGCCGGTGGACGAGGCGACGATCCTGGTGCTCAAGGGCGTCGGGCCGAGGGGCTATCCGGGCATGCCCGAGGTCGGGAACATGCCGATCCCCGGCAAGCTGGTGAAACAGGGCGTGCGCGACATGGTGCGGGTCAGCGACGGCCGGATGTCCGGCACGGCCTTCGGCACGGTGGTGCTGCATGTGAGCCCCGAGTCCACTGCAGGCGGTCCGCTGGCGCTGGTCGAGACCGGCGACACGATCCGGCTCGACGCGCAGGCGGGCGTGCTGGAGCTGCTGGTGGACGATGCTGAGCTGGAGCGCCGCCGTGCCACGCGCACCGAGCCCGATCCGCATTACACGCGGGGCTACGCGCGGCTCTATATCGACCATGTCCTGCAGGCGCATCAGGGCGCCGATCTGGACTTCCTGGTGGGCCGCGACACCCGCCTCGTCACGCGGGAGAGCCATTGATGAAATACGCGACATTCCACGACCTGCATGGCGCCCACGTCTTCATTACCGGAGGCGGCTCGGGCATCGGCGCCTCGATCACCGAGGGGTTCCTGGCGGCGGGTGCGCGGGTGAGCTTCGTCCAGCGCTCCGACGCCTCCGCCTTCTGCGCGGAGATGGAGGAGAAGCATGGGAACAAGCCGCATTACATGCAGTGCGACATCACCGATATCGAGCGGCTGCAGGCCTGCATGGACGAAGGCGCGCGGCATTTCGGGGCGATCACCGTGCTGGTGAACAACGCGGCGAACGACACGCGGCACAAGACGCTGGACTACGCGGTCGAGGACTGGGACTGGAACCACGCCGTAAACCTGCGCCCGCATTTCTTCACCACGCAGCACGTGGTGCCGGGTATGCGAGAGGCCGGGGGCGGTGCGATCGTCAACTTCTCCTCGGCGAGCTACGGGATGGGGAACGCGGGCTACCCCGCCTATGTCGCAGCGAAGGCGGCGATCCTGGGGCTGACGCGCACCCACGCGCGGGAGTTCGGGCCGGACGGCGTCCGGGTCAACGCGCTTGTTCCCGGCTGGGTCCTGACCGACCGGCAAAAGGAGCTTTGGGCGACGGAGGAGGGGCTGCGCGAGCACCTCGACAAGCAGTGCCTCAAGGAGCACCTCGTGCCGCAGGACATCGTGGACGCGACACTGTTCCTCGCCTCCAAGGCCAGCCGGATGATGACCGCGCAGGCCCTCGTCGTGGACGGGGGCGTGGTGTTCACCGGATGATGGACGCGGCTGTCACGGCGGAGTGGATCGCGGCCGATTGGGGCACTTCCAACCTGCGGGTCTGGGCGATGCGGGGGCGCGAGGCGGTGGCCGAGGCCGCGTCGGATGCTGGAATGAATAGGCTCGACCGCGACGGGTTCGAGGGGGCGCTGCTCGCGCTGATCGAGCCTTGGTTGGGTGGCCCGGTCGAGGTGATCGCCTGCGGCATGGTCGGCTCCCGCCAGGGCTGGGTCGAGGCGCCCTATCAGCCGGTGCCCTGCGCGCCCGCCGGGCGGCTGGTGGCGGCGCCGACCTCTGATCCGCGGCTGACGGTTCGGGTGCTCTCCGGCGTTTCGCAGGCCGAGCCGCCCGACGTGATGCGCGGGGAGGAAACGCAGATCGCGGGCCTGTTGGCGCGCGAGCCGGGCTTCGACGGTGTGCTCTGCCTGCCCGGCACGCATTCGAAATGGGCACGGATCAGCGCGGGTGAGCTTTGCCACTTCCGCACGGCGATGACGGGGGAGCTGTATCAGTTGCTGGCGAAACAGTCGGTGCTGCGCCATTCCGTGGGTGAGGGCTGGGACGACGACGCCTTCGCCGAGGCGCTGGAGGAGACGATGGCGCGGCCCGAGCGGATCGCCACCGCGCTCTTCACCCTGCGCGCCGATGGGCTGCTGAACGGAGACGCGCCGGACAAGGCCCGCGCCCGCCTCTCCGGCCTGTTGCTGGGGGCGGAGCTTGCGGCGATGAAGCCCTACTGGCTGGGCGAGCGGGTGGCGCTGATCGGGGCGTCCGGCCTCACGCAGGTCTATGCGCAGGCCTTGAAATCCGTGGGCCTCGACGCAGACATCCACGATGGAACCGAGATGGCGCTGGCGGGCCTCGCCGCTGCGCGGGAGGGGGCATGAGACATCTGATCGCGATCCTGCGGGGGGTCGAGCCGCACGAGGCCGCCGCCATGGCCGAGGCGCTGGTCGACGCCGGGATTACCCGGATCGAGGTGCCGCTGAACTCGCCCGATCCGCTCACCTCCATCCGCAACATGATCGCGGCCGTTGGCGATCAGGCGGAGCTGGGCGCGGGGACCGTGCTGACAACCAAGGACGTGGCAGCGGTGAAGGAGACGGGTGCCACCTTCATCGTCTCCCCCAACTGCGACGCGCAGGTGATCCGCTGCACGAAGACGCTCGGCATGGGCTCCTATCCCGGCGTGTTCACGCCGTCGGAGGCGTTCGCGGCGCTGCAGGGCGGGGCGACCGCCTTGAAGCTGTTCCCTGCCGGCATGGCGGGCATCGGAGGGCTGAAGGCGATGCGCGCGGTGCTGCCCGAGGGCACGCTGGTCTACGCCGTGGGCGGGGCGGAGCCGTCGAACTTCGCGGATTGGGCCAAGGCGAGCGCGGACGGCTTCGGCCTCGGCTCCTCGCTTTACAAGGCGGGGATGGGGGTCGACGAGGTCGCCGAGCGCGCCCGCGTCTCCGTCGCCGCCTTTGACGAGGTCTACGGTGGCTGACCTCTTCGACGACCGACTGTGCGAACTGGGCGAGGGGCCGCTCTGGCACCCGGAGCGCAGCGAACTCTTCTGGTTCGATATCCTGGGGCGCAAGCTCTACGCGCCGGGGCGGGAATGGAGCTTCGACACCGCCCATTCCGCCGCCGGCTGGATCGACCGGGACACGCTGCTGATCGCCTCCGAAACCGCGCTGTGGCGGTTCGATATCGAGAGCGGGGCGCGGGAGCAGGTTCACGATCTGGAGGCCGACCACCCGGTCACCCGCTCCAATGACGGGCGGGCGGATCCGCACGGCGGCTTCTGGATCGGCACGATGGGCTGGAAGGCGGAGCCAGGGGCGGGCGCGATCTACCGCTTCTACGAGGGGCGGCTGGTGAAGCTCTACGGCGGGATCACGATCTCCAACTCGATCTGTTTTTCGCCGGACGGGGCCACGGCCTATTTCGCAGACACGCCCACGCGCCGGATCATGCGCCAACCGCTCGACGAGGCTGGCTGGCCGCACGGTGCGCCCGAGGTCTTCGTCGAGGTCGAGGGGCCGGGCAACCCGGATGGGGCGATCTGCGACGGCGACGGCTATGTCTGGTCGGCCCGCTGGGGCTCCGGCGAGGTGGTCCGCCACGCCCCCGACGGCCGGGTCGACCATGTGGAGCGCCTGCCGGTGCCGCAGGTGAGCTGCCCGGCGCTGACGCCAGACGGTGTGCTCTACGCCACCACGGCGCGGGAGGGGATGGACAAGGCGGCCCTCGACGATGCGCCCCTCTCCGGCGCCACGTTCAAGGTCTGCGACGGCGTGCCCGGACGGGCGGAACCAGCGGTGAACCCATGAAGCTCGGCGTCTGCTACTACCCCGAACACTGGCCCGAGGAGATGTGGGCCGAGGATGCCGCCCGCATGGTCGAGACCGGGCTCAGCTGGGTGCGCATTGGCGAGTTCGCTTGGTCCCGGCTGGAACCCGACGAAGGCGATTTCCGGTGGGAGTGGCTGGATCGTGCGGTCGAGGCGCTGGGCGCTGCGGGCCTGCAGGTCGTCATGGGTACGCCCACCGCCACGCCACCCCGCTGGGTCTGCGAGAAGCATCCGGGGATCTTCGCGCTCGACCACCACGGCCACGTCCGCGGCTTCGGCTCGCGGCGGCACTACTGCTTCTCCCACGACGGCTACCGGGGCGAGGCGGTGCGGATCGCCCGGCTGATGGGGGAGCGTTACGGGCGCAATCCCGATGTGCGGGCGTGGCAGATCGACAACGAGTATGGCTGCCACGACACGATCTACAGCTACTCCGATGCGGCGGCGGTGGCGTTCCGGCAGTGGCTCGAGGCGCGCTACGGCTCCATCGAGGCGCTGAACGCGGCTTGGGGCAACGTCTTCTGGTCGATGGAGTACCGCCATTTCGGCGAGGTCTTCCTGCCGAACCTGACGGTGACGGAGCCGAACCCGAGCCATGTGCTCGACTTCAAGCGCTTCTCCTCCGATCAGGTGGCGCGGTTCAATCGGGCGCAGGTGCTGGCGCTGCGGCCGCTGACCGACGCGCCGCTGATCCACAACTACATGGGCCGGATCGTGGAGTTCGATCACTTCGCGGTCGGCGCGGATCTCGATATCGCGAGCTGGGACAGCTACCCGATGGGCTTTCTTGAGGATCGCTCGGACCAGCCGGAGGAGGTGAAACGCCGCTTCGCCCGCTCCGGCGATCCGGATTTTCAGGCGTTCCACCACGACCTCTACCGCGCGGTGGGCAAGGGCCGCTGGTGGGTGATGGAGCAGCAGCCCGGCCCGGTGAACTGGGCACCGCACAACCCCGATCCGGCGCCCGGCATGGCACGCCTCTGGGCGTGGGAGGCGTTCGCGCACGGGGCGGAGGCGGTCTGCTACTTCCGCTGGCGGCAGGCGCCGTTTGCGCAGGAACAGATGCATGCGGGGCTGCTCCGGCCCGACAGCGCGGCCGCTCCGGCGCTGGGCGAGGCGGCGCAGGTGGCCGGCGAACTGTCGGGGGTGGAGGTGGAAACCGGGACCGCGCCGGTCGGCCTCGTCTTCGACTACGAGAGCGCATGGGCCTGGGCCGCGCAGCCGCAGGGGGCGGAGTTCGACTACTTCCGCCTCATCTTCGACTTCTACCGGGGGCTGCGGCGGTTGGGGCTGAGCGTGGACATCGTGCCGCGCGACTGCACCGACCTTTCGCCCTGGAAGATGGTCGTGGTGCCGGGGCTGATGCATTGGGGCGCCCTCGGGGTGGAGGCTTACCAGGGCGTGCTGGTGGCGGGGCCGCGGTCGGGCTCCAAGACCGCGGATTTCCAGATCCCGGTGCCGCTGCCGCCCGGCCTGCCGGGGGTGGAGGCGACGGTCGCGCGGGTCGAGAGCCTGCGGGCCGACAGCCCGGTGCCGTTGGGGGATGGCGGCTCGTTCCGCTTCTGGCGCGAGGTGCTGGAGGGCAAGGCGCTGGAGGCGGCGGAGGATGGCGTTCCGGCGCGGATCGGCACGGTCCGCCGCCAGTATCTCGGCGGTTGGCCCGATGACGCGGCCATGATGCGGATCCTGCGCGATGCGGCGGAGGAGGCGGGGCTCGAGACGCTCGACCTGCCCGAGGGGCTGCGGGTGCGCGATGCGGGCAAGTGGCGCTTCGCGATCAATTATGCGGACCGGAGCTGGAAGCTCGGCAAGCATATCCCGGGCGCCCCCTCGGGCCGGATCGACGCGCACGATGTAAGCTGGTGGCTTCGGTAGGGGCGTTTGGTGGGACCGTCCCGGCCGCAGCGCCGGGATCGTTTGGAATGGTGGTGCGACATGGGCGGAAGGCCCCGGATCAGGTCCGGGGCGGTCGCAAGAAGAAACCACCGTCCCGGCCGCAGAGCCGGGACCTCCTGCCCTCGAAGCGCTCCGTGGCGAAAGACCCCGGATCACGTCCGGGGTGGTACTACTCCGACGCACACTCCCGCCCGGCGGCACCGCCGGGCCGCGCCCGTCCGGGGCTCAGCCCGTGATCCGGCGAAACTGTCCACTGGACAGTTTCCGGGAAGCCGGATCACCCTCCCTCGGAGGGCGCGTTGGCGAAGTCATTCGCAGAACATGCGACGTCGATGCTTGAGGGCGCGGACATCTCAATCCCGTCCCGCTTGCGCCCTCCAGGTCGAGCGCGACCCTCAGTACTCTGATTATCTGCTGGATCGGATAGCGGTGCCGACGGGCACCGCCTACTCATCATCCAGCGCATACTTCTCGCGCAGGATTTCCACTGCCTTCAGGGAGCCGTAGCGGGTCTCCAGTTCCAGTCGTTCCTCGTCGCGGGTGCGGAATTCCTCGATCAGGTCGTCGGCGGCGTCGCCGTCGCCAATTGCCTCCAGCCCCTTACGCGCCAGTAAAAGCGCACTCTCGAAGGTCTGGCGCACGACCAGATCGGCGCCTGCGGCCTGCATGCGCATCTGGCTGAACCGGTCGTAGGTGTCGGCGAAGATCGTCAGGTCGGGATAGCGCTCGCGCAGCTTTTCGACCGTGTGCACCGCGCCCTGGCGGTCGTTGATGCACAGGAACAGAATGTCGGCCTCGCCCACGCCCGCTGTTTCCAGCACGTCGAGGCGGGAGGCGTCGCCGAAATAGACCTGCGTGCCGAAGGTCCGCGCGATGCGGATGCGCCGCGGCGAGCTGTCGATCAGCGTCACGTCGTGGCCGCGCATGCGCAGGAGCCGGGAGACGACCTGGCCCACGCGGCCGAAGCCCGCGACGATGATGCGCTTGTTGTCCGCATCCTCGAGCTCGTCCATGTCGTCGAGGGCGTCCGGCCCGCGTTGCAGCGCGCGATCCGCCCCGGCCACGGCGGCGGGGGTCAGGATCATCGAGAGCGTGACGATGGCCGAGAGGATCGAGGCGACCTCGACCCCCAACAGCCCCGAGCCGGAGGCGAGGCCGAGCGTGACGAAGGCGAACTCGCCGCCCTGGCCCAGCGTCGCCGCGATCCGCAGCGCATCCGCGTGGTCCGAGCCGAAACGGCGGGTCAGCGCGTAGAGCACCACCATCTTGCCCAGGAAGAGCACGATCGATCCGCCGATCACCAGCCACCACGCGCCCGCGATCAGCGACCAGTCGAGCGTCATGCCGAAGCCCATGAAGAAGAGGCCGAGCAGCAGGCCGCGGAACGGCTCGATATCGGTCTCGAGCTGGTGGCGGAACTCGCTCTCCGCCAGGAGGACGCCCGCGATGAAGGCGCCCATCGCCATCGAAAGGCCCACGAGGTCCATCAGCAGGGCCGAGGCGCAGACGACGAGGAGGGCCGCGGCGACGAAGATCTCGTTGGAGCCCGCGGTCGCGATCAGCCGGAAGAAGGGCCGCATCAGGTAGCGCGCGACGAGGTAGAGCGCGATGACGGCCCCGATGGCGATCCCGCCCTGCCACCACACGCTGCCGCCCTCACCGGAACCGGCCGCCGGGGCCAGAAGGGCCACGAGCGTGAAGAGCGGCACCACCGCGAGATCCTGGGCGAGCAGGATCGAAAATGCCCGCTCGCCATAGGGCGCGTTGAGCACGCGCCTCTCCCGCAGGATCTGGACCCCGAACGCGGTGGAACTGAGCGCGAGCGCCCCGCCCGCCACGACCGCGGCATCCCAGGCAAGTCCCGAAAACCGGGCGACGCCGTAGATGAGCGCGCCGCTGATGAGGATTTGCAGGGTGCCCAGACCGAAGATGTCCGCGCGTAGGCGGTAGAGCCGCGAGGGCGTCAGCTCCAGCCCGATGATGAAGAGGAGGAGCACCACGCCGAACTCCGCGAGGTGCAGCACTCCCTCCACGTCCTGGAACAGCGCGAGGCCATAAGGTCCGATCAGCGCGCCGGCGGCGAGGTAGCCCAACACCGAGCCGAAGCCGAGGCGGCGGAAGACCGGTACGGCGATCACCGCCGCGCCGAGGAACACGGTCGCGGAGATCAGAAACGGGTCGGCTCCCGCCGGTGATGCCATGACGCAGCCTCGCTCGATCGCCCTTCGATCAGCTAGCCGCGCGTGGCGCTACCCGCAAGTTGGAAAAAGGGACCGACTAGCGGTCGCCCGCCCGGACAAGGCCGAGCGCGTCGGCCACATGCGGCGGAATGTCGGCGTAGGGGATGCCCGCAGCGCGGATCATCTCGAGGATTTCCATGGTGGAGGACCGCGCCAGAACGGAGGCCGGAACCCCCGTCGCGCGGGAAATTTCCATCAGGATCGGCGAGTAGCCGAACCCGAATGCGTTCGCGATGGCATTGAGAACGGATGCGACCGACGACATGCGATTCCCCCTTCGTCCTACCGCCAAACAACGTGGGACAGTCACAAAGGTTTCGCAAGGGGCGCGAGTGACGCGGCTCAGACCAGGTCCTTGGGGGCCGCGAAGTGCGTGAAGCGGCATCCGCCGAAGGTGACGCCGGACCACTTGTCGGTGTCGGCCTCCAGCACCGCGACCGCCGCGGACGGGTAATGATTGAAGGCCCGCGCGCAGGTCGTGGAGAGCTTTCCGTTCGAGAGTTTGCGCGCCATCGCCCCCATTCCGGGCTGGTGGCCGACCAGTGCGGCGGTATCGCCCTCACCCGATGATCGCAAAATGTTGAGCATCGTGTCGGGGTCGGCCATGTAGAGCGCCTTGTGCACCTGCCCCTCGGGTCCACCCGCGATTTCCCGCATCCGGCGCCAAGTCTCCCGCGTCCGGGTCGACGGGGAAAGCCAGACGATGTAGGGTGTGATGCCGAGCTCCACCAGCCAGGCGCCCATGAGGGGGCTCGCCAGACGCCCGCGCTTGTTGAGCGGGCGCTCCACATCGTCGAGGGCCGGATCGGACCAGGACGATTTTGCGTGGCGGATCAGGACGATTCTCTTCATGTGGCGATTGCGCTGCAATTATGTGTCACAATCAAGGACGCTGACCGAGGAAGCTCGCCATGTGGTGCCGGGCCTGATCGGGCGGCGGGCGGAACTGCGGCCCGACCGGGCAGGCCGCGCGGGCGAGGCAGCCGGTGCGGCAGGCGGTTCCGGCATCCGAACTGACATGCGCGCGGCAGGCAGGCACGTCGTACTGGCCGCCCTCGAAGGCGCCGACCGGGCAGGCGGTGGTGCAGGGGGCCGGGCAGGTGTCGCACGGACGCGCGGCCCTCGGCGGAATTTCGTGGTGGCCCGGCAGGCGCAGCGCGCCGCGGAAGCTGATCCAGAGCCCCATCTCCGCATGGACCAGTGGCCCGATGGGGGAGGACCAGATACGCCCCGTCGCCACCGCCCAGCGCAGGAACGGTTGATAGGGTGGACCGCCGAAGGGGAAGAGCGCCTCCGCGCCGAGATCGTCCGCGATGCGCGACAGCACGCGGACCGACCAGCGGTCCACGCGGTCGGGCGCGCCGTCGCGGCCCTCGGGGCTCGCCATCAGGTGGTCCCAAAACCGGCGCGTATCCGGGGCGACCAGCCAGATCGTCGCCCCGTCCTCGTAGAGCCCTCCGGCGCAGAGCAGCGTCTCGGCCGCCAGCGCCGCTTCGATCTCGGGGAGTTTCACGGCTTGATAAGCGTGCCCGCCCCGTGCTCGGTGAAGAGCTCCAGCAGGCAGGCATGGGGCGCGCGGCCGTCGAGGATGACCACCGCGCCGACGCCCGCGCGGATCGCGTCGAGCGCGGTCTCGGTTTTCGGGATCATGCCGCCGGAGATCACGCCGCTTTCGGTGAGCCCCCGCACGTGGTCGGGCGTCAGGTGGGTGATGAGGTCGCCGTCCGCATCCTTCACCCCCGCCACGTCCGTGAGCAGAAGCAGGCGATCGGCGTGCATCGCGCCCGCGATCGCACCCGCCGCGGTGTCGCCGTTGATGTTGTAGGTCTCGCCGTGCCGGCCCATGCCGATGGGGGCCACGACGGGAATGAAATCGCTGTCTATGAAGGTCTTGAGCACCGCCGGGTTCACCTCGACCGGCTGGCCGACGAAGCCGAGGTCGAGCACCTGCTCGATGTTGCTGTCGGGATCCTTCTTGGTCTTCGTCGCCTTCTCGCAGACGATCAGCTTCGCGTCCTTGCCGCTGAGCCCGACGGCGCGGCCGCCCTGGTCGTTGAGCGCCTGGACGATCTGCTTGTTGATGCGGCCGGCGAGCACCATCTCCACCACTTCGACCGTGGCCTGGTCGGTGACGCGCTTGCCGTCGATGAACTCCGACTTGATGGCGAGCCGCTCCAGCATCTGATTGATCTGCGGGCCGCCGCCATGGACCACGACCGGGTGCACGTTGCACTGCTTCATCAGCACGACGTCGCGGGCGAACCGCTCCATCGCCGCGTCGTCCGACATCGCGTGGCCGCCGAACTTCACCACCACCGTCGCACCGTCATAACGCTGCAGGTAGGGCAACGCCTCGCTGAGCGTCCGGGCGGTGGCGAGCCAGTCGCGTTTCATGGCGGCGGATTTCTCCATGGTCGGTCTCCGGTTGGGGCCGGGGAGGGGATTAGCGCAGGTGGGTTACTCAAGGCCAGCGATGATCGCGCGCAGCGTTTCGATGCCCTCGCCCTTTTCGGAGGAGGTGAGCACGATCTCCGGATAGGCGGTGGGGTGCCGGGCGAGCGCCGCTCGGGTCCGTTCGAGGGCGGCGTCGAGGTCGCCCTTCTTCGGCTTGTCGATCTTGGTCAGCACGGTCTGGAAGGGGACGGCGGCGCGGTCGAGGACCGACATGATCTCCTCGTCCACCTCCTTCGCTCCGTGCCGCCCGTCGATCAGCAGGAAGACGCGGCGCAGGTTGGCGCGGCCGGCGAGGTAGTCCTTCAGCAGCGCCTGCCACTTCGCCACCACCTTCACCGGCGCTTCGGCAAAGCCGTAGCCCGGCAGATCGACCATGTAGTGGCTGTCGCCGAGGGTGAAGAAGTTCACCTCCTGCGTCCGGCCCGGCGTGTTGGAGGTCCGGGCGAGGGACTTCCGCCCCGTCAGCGCGTTGATCAGCGAGGACTTGCCCACGTTCGAGCGGCCCGCAAGGCAGAATTCCACCCGGTCCGCCGGCGGCAGGCCGTCCATCGCGACGACGCCCTTCAGGAAGTCCACCGGGCCAAGGAACAGCGACCGCCCGACGGCGCGCGCGGCGTCCTCGGGCGTCTCGGCCAGCGGGAATTGCGGGACCAGTTCCATCACTCTCTCCAAATACGCACAGGACGGTGCAGGCGGGCGCCGTCGGATGCCTCCGGCGGGGATACTTGAACGAAGAGAGAGAGGCGAGGGGCTTTTGCGCTCAGGCGAGCGTCGCGCTGTCGCCGAGGGCCACGCGGCCCGGTTCGATGCAGACGGCGTAGACGCCAAAATCGCGGTGGCCCCAGCCGTCCTCCAGAAGGCGCAGGACATCGGTATCCTCGCGGCCGGTCTTGGGGTCGGAATGGGTGGCCTTGCAGCGTGTATTGCGCTCGCGGACCTCGAGGAGGGCGGAGCCGATGCGCAGGCGGCGGTCGATCCACTCGAACTCCTCCCACGGGGCGAGGCCTTCGAGCCAGATGTTCCCGCGGAACCGGCGGCGGTCGAGCTCGCGCCCCGCATGCTGCGACAGGATGGTCCGGGAGGTGTCCGACAGGATCGAGATCGAGGGGAAGGGCGCGTCCGTCATCCCCTGTCCGGTCGCGGTGACGAGGCGTTCGGGCGCCGGGCGGTTCTCCGGATAGAGCGGCCGAATCCAGTCGATCAGGCGCGCGCCCTCCTCCGGCAGGGCGACGGTCAGGTCGGGGCGGTCGGGATGGGCGAAGGCGGTCTGGCCCCCCTCGCCCCGCGCCGTCACGGCCATCAGCGTTCCGGCCTTGGCACCCCGGATGAAGTTGCGGCAGTGGACCCATTCGCCGTCCGTCTCCGCCCCCTCCTGCGCGATGGCGAAGGCGCGGTCGCCGGGCAGGCACTGGCCCGCGGCAAGCTCCACCGTCTCCAGCGGCTCGGCGCCGATACCCTTGACCGGGTGGCGCCAGAGGGCCGAGACGCTGCTCATTCCGCGGGCTTGTCCTTCTTGCGCTTGAAGGTGGACTTCACGTTGCCCAGGAAATCGACCTGCACCCCCTGGCTGCGCATGATGAGGTATTGCTGGATGAAGGTGATGGTGTTGTTCGCCACCCAGTAGATCACCAGTCCGGCCGCGAAGCCGCCCAGCATGAACATGAAGACCCACGGCATCCAGGCGAAGATGATCGCCTGCGTCTGGTCGGTGGGTGCGGGGTTGAGTTTCTGCTGCATCCACATCGTCACGCCCATCAGGATCGGCCAGATGCCGATGGAGATGATCAGCGGCGCCCAGCTCACGTCGTAGGGCAGGAGGCCGAAGAGGTTGAGCCACGAGGTCGGATCGGGGGCGGAGAGATCCTGGACCCAGCCGAAGAACGGCGCCTGCCGCATCTCGATCGCGACGAAGAGCACCTTGTAGAGCGAGAAGAAGATCGGGATCTGCAAGAGGATCGGCAGGCAGCCCGCGGCGGGGTTCACCTTCTCCTTCTTGTAGAGCTCCATCATCTCGGTCTGCAGCTTCATGCGGTCGTCGCCCGCACGCTCCTTGATCTTCTCCATCTCCGGCTGGAGCTTCTTCATCTTCGACATCGAGACGTAGGACTTGTAGGCGAGCGGGAAGAGCAGCGCCTTGATGAAGAGCGTGAGCAGGATGATCGCGACGCCGAAATTGCCGATGAAGGCGTTGAAGACGGCGAGCAGGTAGTGGATCGGCTTGGTGAGGAACCAGAACCAGCCCCAGTCGATGGAATCCACGAATTTCTCGACACCGACATCCTGCTCGTAGGCGGTCAGGATGTCGCGTTCCTTGGCCCCGGCGAAGAGGCGCGTGGTGCTTTCGGCGGTCGCGCCGGCCGCGACGTTGACCACGGGCAGGCGGATCTCGGTCTGGTAGGCGTCGGAGCGCTCGGAATACTTCGCGACCGTGGTGAAGGGTCCCGTCTCCGGGATGAGGGTGGTCATCCAGTACTTGTCGGTGAAGCCGATCCAGCCGGCGTTCTGCACCTCGACCGCTTCGACGTTGCCGCCTTCGCGGGTCGAAAAGTCGAGATCGGGCAGGTCGTCGTAGTCGATCTCGTCGAGCTCGCCGTCCGTCTCGCGCACCACGCCCTCGTGCAGGATGTAGAAGCCGATGGTCTCGGGCTCGCCGATCCGGGCCACGATGCCGTAGGGAAAGAGGCTGACGGCCGCGTCGGTCGTGTTCTCCACCGACTGGGTGACGGTGAACATGTAGTTCTCGTCCACCGCGATCCGCTTGCGGAAGGTCAGGCCGGCACCGTTGTCCCAGGCCAGCGTGACGGGGCTGTCGGGGGTCAGCGTGTCGCCGTTCTCGACCTGCCATGGGGTCTGGCCCGTGGGGACCTGCTCGAAGGTGATGCCGCCGCCCGCGGGCCCCCAGCCGTGCTGCGCGTAGTAGGCGCCCCGGCTGCCCTCGGGGTTGAGGAGGGTGACGAGCGGGCTGTCGGGGGCCAGCGTCTCGCGATACTGCGTGAGATCGAGGTCGTCGATGCGTCCGCCGGTCAGCGAGAGCGAGCCGGTGAGGCTGGGCGTCTCGATGCGGATCCGCTCCACCCGCTCCAGCGCCTCGGTGCGGCTGGCGGCCGGGGCGGTGGCGGCGGGAACCTCTCCCGTCACGGGGGGCGTGTCGTCGGTGACGTCGCCGAGGAGCTCCTGCTGGACCTCCTGCTGTTCGAGTGTGGTGGGGGCCTGTGCGTCCGGAGGGAAGAGCACGAACCAGACGAGGATCACCAAAAAGCTCAGCGCCGTGGCGAGGATGAGGTTGCGATTGTCGTCTTGCATGAACGGGCCTTCGAACGCAGGGGAAGCGGGCGTTTTGCAGGGGTTCAACAGGGCAGGGGACCAAAGGTCAAGCCGAATCCCCCGCGCCCCGCGGCACAGTCGCGCGAGCGGGGCGGGACGCGGGTCGGGTCCGTTCACGATACGGAAACGAGGCGCGGGGTGAGGGCGGGCGTCAGCCTGCGCGTCCGAACGCGGCCCGGCGGGCGCGGCGGCTGCGGGCGAGCATGTCCTGTTCCGCCAGCCAGCTCAGCGTCTCGTCCAGCGGCATGGGGCGCGCGATGTTGTAGCCCTGGAGCGCGCTGCAGCCCAGCGACGCGAGGGCGGCGCGTTCCTCCGGCGTCTCCACCCCCTCGGCGAGGGTTTCGACGCCGAGCGCGTCGGCCATGCGCAGCATGGCTTCAGCAAGCGCCGACAGCTCCGGCCGGGTGTCGAGACCGCGCACGAAGGAGCGGTCGATCTTGATGCGGCTGACGCGGAAGCGGCGGATATTGGCGATGGACGCGTGCCCCGTGCCGAAATCGTCGAGCTCGATGGAGAAGCCGGCTTCGGCGAGGTGCCGGATCGTGCGGACGGGCAGGTCGTCGTCGCTTTCGACCATCACGTCCTCGACCACCTCGAGGGCGAGGCAGCCCGGTTCCAGCCCGCGCTGGTCCACCGCCCACTTGATCCGGTCCGCGAGCAGCGGGTCGGCGAGCTGGCCGGAGGAGAAGTTGACCGCGACACGCTGGTCGGCAAAGCCCGCGGCGCGCCATTCCAGCACCGCGTCGAGGGCCGCGTCGAGCATCACGGTGCCGATCTCCTCGGCATAGCCGGCCTCCTCCGCCATGGGGAGGAATTCGCCCGGCGCGAGTAGGCCGCGCGAGGGATGCCGCCAGCGCACCAGCGCCTCGAAGCCCAGCGGGCGACCGTCGGCCGCGCCGACCTGCGGCTGGAAGAAGGCCATGATGTCGCCGCGCGACAGGCCGCCGCGCAGATCCTCGATCAGACGGTCCTGCCGGGCGGCGAGGCGCTGCATCTCTGCCGTGACGAGGCAGACCCGGCCCCCGTCGCCGTCGCGGGCCGAGGCGAGCGCGATGTCGGCCGACTGGGTCAGGCGCTGCAGGTCGACGCGGCGCTCCCCGCTCCAGGCGAGGCCGAGGGCGCAGTCGACGCTGCGCGCGTCGCCCGGCAGGTCGATGGGTTCGGCGATGATCCGGCGCAGGTCGTGGCCCCGGTCGAGCAGGGACTCGGGATCCGGTATGTCGGCGATGAGCATCGCGAACTGGTCGCCCCCGATGCGGATGACCACATCGCCCTCCCGCGCATGGGCGCGCAGGCGTTCGGCGAGCGTCACCAGCACCCGGTCGCCCGCGTCATGGCCCAGCAGCTGGTTGATCCGGCGGAAGCGGCGCAGGTCGAGGTGGATCAGCCCGGTGCCCGCGCCCTGCGCCCGCCAGTTCTGGCCGAAGAAGGCCGAGGCGCCGCTGCGGTTGAAGAGCCCGGTCAGCCCGTCGCGGCGCCCGGAGCGGCGCAGCGCGCGCTCCAGCTCGGTGGTGCGGATGCCGAGCTGGCGCAGGCGGTCGCGGAACGGGCGGATCACGGCGGCGCCGGCGAGGCCGACGAGCCCGATGCTGCCCGCCAGGAGCGCCGCCAGCGTGTTTACGATGTCGCGCCGCGCCTGTGCCGCCCGGTCCCGGTGCCAGGCGGCGGCCACCTCCAGCCGGGCCGGCAGCACCTGCGTTCCCTGGGTCTGGAGCTCGGCCAGCAGGTCCGGGTTGCCCGCGTTGCCGTCACGGCGCAGCAGTGCGGCGAGGCTCAGCAGCCGCGCGGTGGCGAAGTCGATCCCCTCGGGCCCCTCGTGAAGCTGTCGCGCCCCGGGCGGTAGGCCGGCGGCGAGGCGGTCCGATCGCTCCGCGATGGCAAGCTCCAGCTCGAGTGCCGCGCCGCCGCCAGTGGATGCGATCTCCGCCAGGCGCCGCACATCGGCCTGCTGCGCCGCCAGTTGCGCCGCCCGGGCCACGTGCCCCGCCTCCGCGGCGAGCTGTCCGCGTGTGGCCAACGGCCCGGCCAGCGCGTTCAGGACGAGCGCCGCCGCGATCAGGAACCAGCGAATCGACAGAACACGCCCGGCACGCTGCGCGCCGGGCGGTGCCGGGGTGATATCCTTCAGGGGCAAAGTCGGCATCGGGGGCTCGCACCATGGGGGCTGTGGAGCCTGCCTATCAACTCTTGCTTTCCTAGACCTTAACCGCCGCCACGCATCAGGGCCGCGAAGTCGAAGAGCTGAGGGTCGGCCAGATGTGAGGGTCGGGCGTTCATCAGCGCGCGGAACATGACCTGCCGCCGGCCGGGGCTGTTTCTCTCCCACCCGTCCAGGATCTGCTTGACCTGCTGGCGCTGCAGCCCGTCCTGGCTGCCGCAGAGGTCGCAGGGGATGATCGGGTAGTCCATCGCGGTCGCGAACTTCTCGCAGTCGGCCTCGGCCACGAAGGCGAGGGGGCGGATGACGTGCAGGTCGCCCTCCTCGTTCAGCAGCTTAGGCGGCATCGTCGCGAGCCGCCCGCCGTGGAAGAGGTTCATGAAGAACGTCTCCAGCATGTCGTCGCGGTGGTGGCCGAGGACGACTGCGGTGCACCCTTCCTCCCGCGCGATCCGGTAGAGGTTGCCGCGGCGCAGGCGGGAGCAGAGCGAGCACATGGTGCCGCCCGGCGCGATCTTGTCCACCACGACGGAATAGATGTCGGCGTACTCGATCCGGTGGGGGACGCCGCGCGCCTCCAGAAACTCCGGCAGGACAGTCGCGGGAAAGCCCGGCTGGCCCTGGTCGAGGTTGCAGGCGAGCAGCTCGACCGGCAGGAGGCCGCGCCATTGCAGCTCGTGCAGCACGGCGAGCAGCGTGTAGCTGTCCTTGCCGCCGGAGAGGCACACCAGCCACTTCGCGCCCGGCTCGACCATGGAGTAGGTCTCGATCGCCTCACGCGCCTGGCGCACGAGCCGCTTGCGGAGCTTCTTGAACTCCGTCGTGGCGGGCGCGCCCACGATGAGGGGATGGATGTCGGTCTCGTCCAGCATGGGCTTTCGGTTACTCTGGAACGGGCGGCCGGGAAAGGGGAATCAGATGCAGCGCTTCGACCGGCCCGCCGAACCCGCGAACCCCTATCCGGACGGCCTCGTGGAGATCGCGGAGGTTCGTTACGACACCGCGCTGAAGCTCCTCCGCCTCAAGGACGCGCCGAAGATGCGGGATGGGGAGGACGCGGATTTCATCGTCGCGGTGCCCTACGGCGTGAGCTGGCGGCCCGACGGCGGCGCGTGGCGCCAGATCCTGGTGCCGGGTGGGCTGATCACCGATCTGGTCAGCGTTCCGCGGCTTGCCCGCGCCGTAGTGGGCCGCGTCGGCCCGTATCTGGAGGCCGCCATCGTGCACGACTACCTCTACATCGCATGGCAGGATGTGCCCGGACGAGGGGCCCGCGACGCGGACCGGCGCTTCGCCGACGATCTGTTCAGAGCGCTGATGCGGGAGGCGCGGGTGAGCCGGCCGCTCGTAGAGCTGATCTTCACCACGGTCCGGCTGTTCGGCGCGGGGCCGTTCCGCCGCCGGGATGCGCAGCGCTACGCCGACCTCTCCGACCCGGAGGTGACGGCGCAGCTTCCGTTCCGGACGGCGCCGCGCTGAGCGGCGCTCAGGCGGTTTCGTCTTCGTCGTCGTCTTGTGCGCCGTCGCTCGGCAGGTTGAACAAGCTGTCGGCGTCGATCTCCGCCTCCTCGGTCTTCTCCTCGGCGGGTGCGGTGCCCTCGCCGAAGGTGAAGTTTTCCAGCCCTTCCATGGCGGCGGGCATCTTCGGCTCGGTGGCGAGGCTCTCGTCGGTGCTCATCAGCTTGAGCTTCTCGTCCTCGCTCAGGACCTCGCCGTCCTTCGCCTTCTTCGCCACGGCCTTGGCCACGGCGGCGTCGAGCTCGGTCTGCTTGCACATGCCGAGCGCCACCGGGTCGACCGGTTGGATGTTGGCGATGTTCCAGTGCGTCCGGTCGCGGATCGACTGGATCGTGGGCTTCGTGGTGCCCACGAGCTTCGAGATCTGGCCGTCGGACAGCTCGGGGTGGAACTTCACCAGCCACGCGATGGCGGCCGGGCGGTCCTGCCGCTTCGACAGCGGCGTGTAGCGCGGACCCTTGCGCTTCTGCTCGCCCTCGGCGGCCGGGTTGTACTTGAGCTGCAGCTTCGCCTTGGGGTTCTCCTCGGCGCGCTTGATCTCTTCGGTGGTGAGCTGGTTGTTGACGATGGGGTCGAAGCCCTTGATGCCGACCGCCACCTCGCCGTCGGCGATGCCGTGGACCTCCAGCTCGTGCAGGCCGGTGAACTCGGCGATCTGCTTGAAGCTGAGGGTGGTGTTGTCCACCAGCCAGACGGCGGTGGCTTTCTGCATGATGGGAAGCGCCATGGTCCTCTCCGAAATCCAAACCTCTCCCGTGCCGAGAAATCGGTGGGCCGGGGCCGGGTGCCGTTTCCGTTGGGGAATTGCACGGTATATAAGCCGGTTCGGCGCAGGGATAAAGGGGATTTGTGATGCGGTGGCTTCTTGTGCTTCTGACGCTGACGGGACCGATGCGCGCCGACGAGCCCGGCGAATTCGACTACTACGTGATGAGCCTGAGCTGGCAGCCTTCCTGGTGCGCGGGCGAGGGGCAGGGGGCGGAGGCCTGCGCGCGGGAGCTCGGCTTCGTGCTCCATGGCCTGTGGCCGCAATACGAAGAGGGGTGGCCGGAGTGGTGCGCCCGGACGGGCCGCGACCCCTCGCGGGCCGAGACCGGGGCGATGGCCGACATCATGGGCTCAGGCGGGCTCGCCTGGCACCAGTGGCGCAAGCACGGGCGCTGCACGGGGCTGAGCTATGCAGATTACTTCGCGCTGTCGCGGGAGGCGTATGGCAGCGTCGAGCGTCCGGAGGTGCTGCGCCGGGTGGAGGAGGCGCTGCGCCTCGACCCGCTGGTGATCGAGGAGGCGTTTCTGGAGGCGAACCCGGATCTCGCGCCCGACGGCATCACCATCACCTGCCGCGACGGGCGGATCCAGGAGGCGCGGATCTGTCTCACCCGCTCATTGGAGCCGCGGACCTGCGGTGCGGACGTGATCCGCGACTGCCGGGCGACGGCGACGCTGCCGCCGATCGACTAGAGGGGCGTACCGCCAGCACGATGTGCGGATGTAGGCGCGGGCCAGAGGCGGTGGTGTCGCCTCCGGCGGGAGTATTTGGGCGAACTCGAAAGGCTCAGAGCACCACGACGTCGAGCGGCGGGAAGCCGTTGAAGCCGACGGAGGCGTAGCTCGACGTGTAGGCGCCGGCGTTGCGGATCACGATGCGGTCGCCCGCCGCCAGCGTCAGCGGCAACTGTACCGGCCGCTTCTCGTAGAGCACGTCGGCGCTGTCGCAGGAGGGACCGGCGAGGATGCAGGGCCCGGTCTGCTCCCCGTCGCGCGGGGTCAGGAACTGGTAGCGGATCGCCTCTTCGATGGTCTCCGCCAGTCCCGAGAACTTGCCGATGTCGAGATAGACCCAGCGGTGCAGGTCGTCCTCCGACTTGCGGGCGGTGAGCAGAACCTCGGCGGCGATGGCACCGGCTTCGGCGACCAGACCCCGGCCGGGCTCGGCCATCACGCGGGGCACGGCGCCGAAGCGGGCGTGCACCATCTGCATCACCTCCGCAGCATAGGCCGTCGGGGCCTCCACCGCCTCGCCGTAGAAGGCCGGGAAGCCGCCGCCGATGTTGAGGAGGGTCAGCCGGTGGCCCGCCGCCTGCGCCCGGTGCCAGACCTGCGCCATCTCGTCGAGCGTCGCGCCCCACATGGCGGCACGTCGGGTCTGGGAGCCCACGTGGAAAGAGATGCCGACCGGCACGAGGCCCAGCAGCCGCGCCTGATCCATCAGGTCGAGCGCCATGTCCGGCGTGCAGCCGAACTTGCGGCTGAGCGGCCAGTCCGCCTGGGACGCGGTCACGACGAGGCGGATATAGACCTGCGCGCCCGGTGCATTGGCGGCGATCTTCTCCAGCTCCTCGGCCGCGTCGGCGGCGAAGAGGCGGACGCCCGCCCGATGCGCGAACGCGATGTCGGCGGCGCGCTTGATCGTGTTGCCGAAGGAGATGTCCCCGGCCCGCGCGCCTTGCGAGAGGCAAAGCTCGATCTCCCCGCGGGAGGCCGCGTCGAAGGCAGCGCCCTCGGCCACCAGCCGGGCGAGGATCTCGGGTGCCGGATTCGCCTTCACCGCGTAGTGGATGCGTGCCGCACCCAAACCTGCGGCCAGCGCACGGTAGTTCGCCGCGACCACGTCGGTGTCGAGTACCAGCGTCGGCCGGTCGAAGCTGTTCGCGGCGATGAACGCCTCCACGCGGGAGGGGCGGACAGGTTCAGTGCCGCGACCGGCGAGGTCGCCTGCAAAAGCGTTCATGGTCATCTCCAATAGACCCGGCCATACATGACCGCTCACTTCCAAGGGAGACGTTACCGTCGCTGCATAACCGTGCGGGGTGTGCCACCGTGCCAGAGGCGCGTGCGTTGGCGTCTGCGCGGGCAGATAGTGAAGGCGCGGCCGCCACGCAAGAGATATGTTTCGCGCCGCAGCGATTGAGCCCGTTGCCGTGCATCTGTAGCGTCGGACGCCTGACGAACTGTCTGCGAGACCGAGGCCGGAGCCCCATGTCCCTCATCCTGTTCAGCGCCCTGAAGAACGAGGGTCCGTTCCTGCTGGAATGGGTGGCGCATCACCTCGTCGTGGGGTTCGAGCGGATCGTGCTCTACCACAACGACACCGATGACGGCTCGGCCGAACTGATCGAGGCGCTGGGCGCGGTCGCGCCGGTAAGTGGCCATGCGCATGTGGTCCCCGAGGGCGTGGCGCCGCAGCGCAACGCGGCGCGGCTGTTCTTGGAGAGCGGGGCCGCGCGGGCCGGCGACTGGGTGATGTGGCTCGACCTCGACGAGTATCTCTCGCTGGGGCGTGGCGCGACGCTGCCGGGCTGGCTGCGCCGCACGGACCGGCAGGCGCGGCGGCGGTATCGCAGGGAGCTCGGCGGCATCTGCCTGCACTGGCGGCTGATGGGCTCCGGTGGTCTGACGGAGTGGCCCGGCCGCCAGATCGGCCCGCGTTTTACGGCCTGTGCCCCGCGCCAGCGCCCGCTGCACGAGACCGTCAAGACGCTCTTCGTGATGAGCGACGACGTGGTGGAGATGGACCCCCACCGCCCGATCTTGCGGCCCAATGCGGAGGGCGGCTACCCGCTCTTCATCGGGGGCGGCGGGCAGCAGGTGCAGGAGGCGTTCTGGACCTACCGCTATCCCGGCCAGGGAGGTCCGGTCAGCCGGGTGCCCCGGGTCAACGGCATGTATGGTCTGGGGCAGGTGAACCACTATTCGGTGCGCACGCGCGATGTCTATGCCCTGCGCCGGACCCGCGGGCGCGGCGCAGTGACGCCCGCCGCGGGGATCCGTCACGACGACGAGCATCTCGAGCGGATGGACGCCAACCAGGCGCAGGACGGCGCGATCCTCGCCTATCTCGACCGGCTCGATGCGGAGCTCGAACGGTTGACGGCGCACCCGCCCGTGGCCGCGGCGCACCGGCGCTGTCTCGCCGTGCTGAGCGAGCGCCTGGCCGCGGCCACCCTGCCCGGCGATTGACGAACGCCCTTGCAATTTCGTCCCGCGTCGGTATCCACCGGTCCTTGGTCGGATGTCCGGCCCCTCCCGGCTGCGGCGGCTTCCTGCTTCTCCGGGTTGTATCCTTTAATGCGGAGCGACCCCCATGACACGGCAGAACTACCTCTTCACCTCCGAGTCCGTTTCGGAAGGCCATCCCGACAAGGTGTGTGACCGCATCTCCGATGCGGTGCTCGACGCCTTTCTCGCCGAGGAGCCGCTGGCGCGCGTCGCCTGCGAGACCTTCGCGACCACCAACCGTGTCGTGATCGGCGGCGAGGTCCGCGGGCCCGAGGCCGTGACGCGCAAGGTCGCGGACATCGCGCGCGACTGCGTCAAGGACATCGGCTACGAACAGGACGGCTTCCACTGGGAGAGCATGGAGGTCGACAACTACCTCCACGAGCAGTCCACCCACATCGCGCAGGGCGTCGATGCGGAGGGCGCGGGCGATCAGGGCATCATGTTCGGCTATGCCTGCACCGAGACGCCGGAGCTGATGCCGGCCCCGATCCTCTATTCCCATGCGATCCTCCAGCGGCTGGCCGAAGTGCGCAAGTCGGGGACGGAGCCCGCGCTCGGCCCCGATGCGAAGTCCCAGCTCTCCGTCCGCTACGAGCATGGCAAACCCACCGGCGTGACCTCGGTCGTGCTCTCCACCCAGCACCTCGACGAGAGCCTGACGAGCGAGCAGGTGCGCGAGATCGTGGAGCCCTACATCCGTGAGACGCTGCCCGAGGGGTGGCTCACGCCCGCCACCGTCTGGCACGTGAACCCGACCGGCAAGTTCGTGATCGGCGGGCCCGACGGGGATGCGGGCCTGACGGGCCGCAAGATCATCGTGGATACGTATGGCGGGGCCGCGCCCCACGGTGGCGGTGCGTTCTCCGGCAAGGATCCGACCAAGGTGGATCGCTCGGCGGCCTATGCCGCGCGCTATCTCGCGAAGAACGTGGTGGCCGCGGGCCTCGCCCAGCGCTGCACGATCCAGCTCAGCTACGCGATCGGCGTTCCCGCGCCGCTCTCGATCTACTGCGACACCTATGGCACCGGCGAGGTGGACGAGAGCCGGATCGAGGGTGCGATCCCCTCGCTGATGGACCTGACCCCGCGCGGCATCCGCGAGACGCTGGGGCTCGCCAAGCCCATCTACCAGCGTACCGCGGCCTACGGCCATTTCGGCCGCACGCCCGAGGCCGATGGCGGCTTCTCGTGGGAGAAGACGGATCTGGTGGACGAGCTCAAGCGGCTCGTCTGAAACATCTCTCACCGAGACGTGCCTTGGTCCCCGCAGGGGCCAGGGCGTAGCCTCTCCTCGAAACCGCACCTCGAGGAGACCTGTATGCTGCGTGCCGTCCTGCTGTCCGTCGCCGTCCTGTTCGCCCCCGCCGTGTGGGCGCAGGACACCTCCGAACCCGAGGCCCCGGCCGTCGAGGACCCGATGACGGTGCCGCGCCTTGCCGAAATCCTGCTGGCCCTCGATCCGGAGGCGCAGGGTGATGGCGGCGCCTTCCAGCTCACCATCGCGGAGCTGCCCGTCACCATCTTCACCGATGCGGGCGCGGACCGGATGCGGGCGCTGATCCCGATCCGCTCCGCCGACGGCATGAGCCGGGAGGAGCTGGAGCGCGCCATGCAGGCCAATTTCGATACGGCGCTGGACGCGCGCTACGCGGTCGCGAACGGACGGCTCTGGGCGGTCTATATCCACCCGCTCTCCCCGCTGGAGAAGGACCAGCTCATCTCCGGCCTCGGCCAGCTCGCCAACATCGCGCTGACCTACGGCAACGAATACTCGGGCGGCGCGCTTGCCTTCGGCGGCGGCGACAGTGCGCGGATGCAGCGCGAGCGGATCGAGGAGCTGCTGCGGCGCGGAGAGGAGATCTGAGTACGGCCCGCCTTTCTTCTCCATCCAGATACCCCCGCCGGAGGCGGGCCCGGTGCGCCCCGCGCGCGCCTGCTGTTCCGGCGCGGTAGGTTTGCCACAATGCCCCTGATCCGCCCGTTCCGGCCGGCCGACGCCGACGCCCTGCTCGCCATCCGCAACCGCTCGATCCTGGCGGTGGACGACGCACTTTATTCGGTGGAGCAGCGGACGAGCTGGGTCGCCGACCGCAGGCCCGACGCCTTCGCCAGGGCGGTGGAGGATGGTGTGACCCTGCTGGTGGCGGAGCAGGACGGCCGCCCCGCAGGCTACTGCGGTCACCGGGCCGAGGGCACCGATGGCCGGATCACGGCCCTGCATGTTGATCCGGAGGCACAGGGCGCGGGCCTCGGCCGCGCGCTGCTGCAACACGCCGAACGCGCGCTCTTTGCCCAAGGCGTTCCCCGCATCCTCGTCCAGGCGAGCCTGCCCGCCCAACCGTTCTACGCCGCGCAGGGCTACCGCGTCGCCCGCCGCCACACCGCACCGACCGGCGGCGGGCTGGAGATCGCGGTGGCCGCGATGGAGAAGCCGCGCCCGGTGGACGCCGCGCTGGCGGTCGTGTAACGCCCCGGCCCATGACACCGACCTTGCGACCCTTCGCGCCGGCCGACGGCCCCGCGCTTCTCGATCTCCACCGCGCCGCGATTCATGCGATTCCCGACACGCTCTACACGGACGAGGAGCGGGCGAGCTGGATGGCGGGCCGCGCGGCCTCCGACTACGCCCTTGCGGCGGAGGGGGGCGAGTACCTGACCGTGGCCGAGCTCGACGGGGCCGTCGCGGGCTTCAGCGGCCGCCAGATGCACGAGGGCGCCGCAGGCGAGATCGTGGGTCTCTACGTCGATCCGGCCGTCCAGGGCCGCGGCGTGGCGCGCGCCCTGCTCGCCGCCGCCGAGCTGGCGCTGTTCGAGGACGGCGCGCTGCGCATCGCCGTCACCGCGAGCCTGGCCGCCCGCGGGTTCTACGCGGCACACGGCTATACCGAGATCGCTCCCGCGCAGCATGAGACGCGCGGCGGCCTCGACCTGCCGGTGGTGCGCATGGAGAAGACCCGCTCCGCCCTGCGCCCCGACGGTACGCCGTGGCGCAACTTCTACGGCCGGCGCAAGGGCAAGAAACTGCGCCCCGCCCAGCAGCGGGACATGGACCAGCTTCACGCCACCATCGCGCCGAAGGGCGTGACGCGGGCCGAGAACCCGGAGCGCACGCCGCTCGATCTGCCCGCCCTCTTCGGCCGCGACGCGCCGGTCTGGCTGGAGATCGGCTTCGGCGGTGGCGAGCACCTCTTCCATCAGGCGCGGACCTATCCGGAGGTCGGCCTGATCGGCTGCGAGCCCTTCATCAACGGCGTCGCGCAGCTTCTATCGAAGATGCGGGAGGACCGGCTGGAGAACGTGCGCATCCATCCTGGCGATGCGCGCGACCTGCTCGAAGTGCTGCCCGAGGCGAGCCTCGACCGCGCCTTCCTGCTCTACCCCGACCCCTGGCCCAAGACGCGACATCATCGCCGCCGCTTCGCCAATCCGGAGAACTTCGCGATGCTCGCCCGCGCGCTGAAGCCCGGCGCGCATCTGCGGGTCGCGACGGATATCGAGGATTACGTGCGCCACACCCTCGAAGTCGTTCACGCCATGCCCGAATTCGAGTGGACCGCCGAGGGGCCGGCCGACTGGAGCGAGCCCTGGGGTGACTGGATCCGCACCCGCTACGAGGCAAAGGCGATCCGGGAGGGGCGCACGCCGCACTACCTCACCTTCCTCCGGATCTGAAGACGTCCCTTATTCACGAAGAAATAACGCCCTGCGCGGCGAGAAGTAACAAATACATCGCGGTCGATTGCGAGACTTGCGGCGCCCCCAATTATGAGGTTTGCCCATGTCGCGCCGTATCACCAACTGTCACATCCATCTTTTCACGCTTGAACACACGCCCGACCGCTATCCGGTGAGCTGGCTGCCGAAGTCGGTTCGCAACTGGCTGGCCCGCAGCGGGACGGGCCGCCGGCTGACGAGACGTCTCCTGCGCTGGGCCGCGCGGGTGTCCGGGAATGGCAGCCTCGTCCGGCTCAGCCGCTTCATCTCCACCGGTGGGCTCGAAAGCCAGAAGGAGATGCTGCGTCACGTCCGGCGGTACTACCCCGCAGGCACCCGCTTCGTCGTGCTGCCAATGGATATGAGCCGGATGGGTGCGGGTGATGTCTGCAAGGATCTACGCGAGCAGCATGACGAGCTCGCCGCACTCGCCCGCGATGAAAAACTGGGGCGTTCTGTCGTTCCCTTCGTCGCGGTTGATCCACGCAACCCCGAGCACTTCGACGAGCTGCGTCGTCGCGTCGACCTCGAAGACCATCCGTTTCGCGGCGTGAAACTCTATCCGCCGCTGGGCTTCGATCCCGCAGATGACGCGCTCATGAAGAAGGTCTACCCCTACTGCATCGAGCACGATCTGCCGGTGCTCAGCCATTGCTCCCGCGGCGGGGTGCGCCGCACGGGGCTCAGCAAGCGCGCGGCCAACGCGTTCGCGCATCCCGAAGCCTTCAAACCCGTATTGTCCGAATTTCCGAAGCTGCGTGTTTGCCTTGCCCATTTCGGCGGGGGCGAGGCGTGGGAGCAGTATGTAAAGGTCGGCCTTCCGCCGGATGACGAGCAGGCACGCAAGGAGAACTTCCTCGCCATGATCCTCGACATGCTGGAAGCGCAGAACGCCAATGGCGGGCGCCGGTATCCGGGGCTCTACACCGACATCTCCTACACTTCGTTCAATTACGAGGACTACATCCCGGTGCTCTCGGTCTTCCTGCAGGACCCGCGGATCCGCGACCGCGTGCTCTTCGGCTCCGACTTCTACATGACCGAACAGGAGGAGCTGCCGGAGCGGAGCCTCTCGATGCGCCTGCGGTATGCGCTGGGGGAGGACGCGTTCTGGCAGATCGCGCATGAGAACCCCAAGCGGTGGCTGGGCGAGATGCCGGCGACGGATGCGCCGGAGGCGGCCGCGCGGATGCCGGTGCTGCAAGGCACCTGATGTGCGCCGCGGTGCGCATCCGCGAGCCCGCGCCGCTTCGCCATGGACGTCACCCCGGCGCGCCCGCTATAGCGGCGGGCGACGACCCGACAGGAGGCCTCATGTCCCACAGCACCGATCCCCGCCCGATGAGCGCCGTGCCCGGCGCGAAGCTCACCGGAACGGCCGAGGTGCCGGGGGACAAGTCCGTCTCCCACCGCTCGCTCATCTTCGGCGCGATGGCGGTGGGCGAGACGCAGGTGACGGGGCTTCTGGAAGGGCAGGACGTACTCGACACCGCGAAGGCGATGGAGGCGCTGGGCGCCGAGGTGATCCGCCACGGGCCGGGCGAATGGTCGGTGCACGGCGTGGGTGTCGGCGGCTTCTCGGAGCCCGAGGACGTCATCGACTGCGGCAACTCCGGGACCGGCGTGCGCCTCCTGATGGGCACCGTCGCGACGCACGGGTTCGCGACGACCTTCACCGGGGACGCGTCCCTGCGCTCCCGCCCCATGGGCCGCGTGACCGATCCGCTGGCGCTGTTCGGGGCCGAGGCGCATGGCCGCGCCGGTGGCCGCCTGCCACTGACGCTGGTAGGGGCGGCGAACCCGGTGCCGGTACGCTACGCCACGCCCGTGCCGTCCGCGCAGGTGAAGTCCGCCGTGCTCCTCGCCGGTCTCAACGCGCCGGGCGAGACGGTGGTGGAGGAGATCGAGGCGACCCGCGACCATACGGAGCGGATGCTCCGCGGCTTCGGCGCCGAGGTCGAGGTGGACGGCCGCACCATCGTGCTGAAGGGCCAGCCCGAGCTCACGCCGCAGCATATCGTGGTGCCGCGCGATCCGTCCTCCGCCGCCTTCCCGGTCTGCGCCGCACTGCTCTGCGAGGGGTCGGATGTGCTGGTGCCGGGCATCGGCCTCAACCCCACGCGGGCCGGGCTCTACACTACGCTGCGCGAGATGGGCGCGGACATCACCTACGAGAACGAGCGGGTGGAAGGCGGGGAGCCCGTTGCCGACCTGCGCGCCCGGTTCGGCCCGATGAAGGGGATCGAGGTGCCGCCGGAGCGCGCCGCCTCGATGATCGACGAGTATCCGATTCTCTCCGTGGTCGCGGCCATGGCCGAGGGCACGACCGTCATGCGCGGGGTGAAGGAGCTGCGCGTGAAGGAGAGCGACCGCATCGACGCCATGGCCCGCGGGCTGGAGGCCTGCGGCGTGCGGGTCGAGGAGACGGAGGATACCTTCACCGTTCACGGCACCGGGGGCGAGGTGCCGGGCGGGGCGACGGTCGGCACCCGGCTCGACCACCGGATCGCGATGAGCTTCTTCTGCCTGGGGCTCGGCGCGCGGCGGGCGGTGAAGATCGACGACGCGACGGTGGTGGAGACGAGCTTCCCCAACTTCCTGCCATTGATGGAGAGCCTTGGCGCCTCCTTCCGGCGGGAGAACGGGTGAAGCGTTCCGCCCGGCTGACAGGCCGGGCCGCGCCCGACCTCCCCCCGGAGGGCGCGTTGGCGATGTCGTTCGCAGAAGATGCTCCTTCGATGCTTGAGGGCGCGGACCTATCAACACCCGCCGGAAAGCGCCCTCCAGGCCGGGCGCGGCCCTCGTCTCTTCGGCACCGCGGCGTGACTAGGCATCCCGGCCCATCGCGCTAGGCTTCCCGCCACCACGAAGGAGACGCCCATGTCCGAGCGCCACCACGGAAGCTGCCTCTGCGGCGCGGTGAAGTACCGGGTCGAAGGCCCGCTGCGGCCCGTCATCGCCTGCCACTGCACCCAGTGCCGCAAGACCTCCGGCCATTACGGCGCGGCGACCTCCGCCCCCAAGGACAAGGTGCGGATCGCGGGCGACGTGAAGTGGTACGTGAGCTCGGACGCGGCCCGCCGCGGCTTCTGCCCCGATTGCGGCTCCTCGCTCTTCTGGGATGGCGGCGGGGAGAACATCTCGATCTGGGCAGGGTCCTTCGACGGGGCGACGGGTCTCTCGCTCAAGGGGCACATTTTCACCGCCTCGAAAGGCGACTACTACCCGATCAGCGACGACCTGCCGATGGCGGAGGGCGAAGATCCGGAGCTGACCACGAAATAGACCGCACCGCGGGGAGGCGACATGCGCCTCCGGCGGGGATACTTGAACAGAATGTCACGGCTTTTCAAATGATTAGCAGATTGAAATTTTGTGTGGGAGTATAATGCGAAAAGCGAACGCTTACCGCAGCCAGAATTTTCAATGCTATTTTTTGAAGTACGAATGAAGCGCTTCTTCATCACTCTCTTGGTTGCCTCGACAGCCACCACCGGGCTGGCTTTCTGGGGCACAATGAAGCCCCGCACTTGTGATGAACTCGGTAGGCAGCTGACGACGGATGAGTTCCTAAAGTACACGTTCGTAGCATTATATCCTGCGACGGATATATCAAATCTACACCTTGAGAACGAATGGGTCGGCGAAGACTATACAGTGATTGATGTGACGGATGGAAACAGGACAGTTCGGATGATCAGGCGTGTAAAATGGGGTGGGCTTTTGGGCGCTGCTTCAAGCTTAGGTTGGGGGTATGCAGAAATTGAAGGTGGCAGTGGATCATTTATGATTCTGGATCCATGTGGGAACTATAAAGAATCTGGCAATTGGATATTGAGATAAGACATTGGAGCTAGATTTTTTGACGACATCCATGTTGTTGAAGACGTCAGCGATCTGACCGCTTGTGTGACGGCAAGCATCTGCAACACAGGAAACTTCCAGACGGTTTCATTTTCGACCATCCCAGGTCACAGACTGCCTTCAATCCATGGAGCTCCATTTTCAACGATGCCGGAGTCGGTCAGCAAATCTCACTGGAAAGCCTTGCTGGTGTTCGGTCTCTATTGAACGGTGATTTCAATCTGAGAAGAAGGGCGCACGGCCCTCGGGGAGGAGACGGCATGAGCTTCACGGTGGCGATCGACGGACCGGCGGCGGCGGGCAAGGGCACCATTGCGCGGGCGGTGGCGGCGCATTTCGGCTTCGCCCATCTCGACACCGGGCTGCTCTACCGTGCCACGGGGGCGAAGGCGCTGGATACGGGCGCCGTGGACGCGACAAGTGCCGAGCAGGCGGCGCGGGCGCTGAGCGAGGAGGATCTGGCGCGGGACGACCTGCGCACCGGCGATGCGGGGCAGGCGGCCTCCGTCGTTGCGGCGATCCCGGCGGTGCGCGCCGCCCTCCTCGACTGGCAGCGCGCCTTTGCCCGGCGCGCAGGCGGTGCGGTGCTCGACGGGCGCGACATCGGCACCGTCGTCTGCCCGGATGCGGAGGTGAAGCTCTACGTCACCGCCTCCGACGACGAGCGGGCGAGGCGGCGGCATGCCGAGCTGGTGAAGGCGCGCCCCGAGCTGACGGTCGAGGAGGTGCTGGCCGACCTGCGGGCCCGCGACCGGCGCGACGCCTCGCGCGATACCGCACCCATGAAGCCGGCGGCGGATGCGCATCTCTTCGACACCACGACGCTCAGCATTGAGGCTGCGGTGGCCCGCGCCATCGCCCTGATCGAGCAGGCGCGCGCGGCCCATCCCTTGCCCTGACCTTGCCCTTGCAGGCCGAAAGGCGTATAGCGGCGCCGTCGCGCAGGCGGCCGGAATTCCGATTCCCGGCCGGAACGGGGTCTGAACGCCCTGTCCGGGCGGGATTGTGCATTTCGGCCAGCGGCAAAACCCAAGTCCAAAGACCGGCGGACCCAACCGCCCGGCCCGTGAAATCAGACTGCTTTTAGGAGAACTCCGCCTTATGGCAACCAACGCAAGCATGGAAGATTTCGAAGCCCTCCTGAACGAGAGCTTCGAGCTGGCGACCCCCGAAGAGGGCACCGTCGTCAAGGGCACTGTCATCGCGATCGAAGCGGGTCAGGCCATCATCGACATCGGCTACAAGATGGAAGGCCGTGTCGAGCTCAAGGAATTCGCGAAGCCCGGCGAGGATGCGAGTCTCGCCCCCGGTGACGAAGTCGAGGTCTACCTCGAGCGTGTCGAGAACGCGCGCGGCGAAGCCGTCATCTCCCGCGACAAGGCCCGCCGTGAAGAGGCATGGGACCGTCTGGAGAAGGCCTACGCCAAGGAAGAGCGCGTCGAGGGCGCGATCTTCGGCCGCGTCAAGGGTGGCTTCACCGTCGATCTCGGCGGCGCCGTGGCCTTCCTGCCCGGCTCCCAGGTCGATGTGCGCCCCGTGCGCGATGCCGGCCCGCTGATGGGCCTGCCCCAGCCGTTCCAGATCCTCAAGATGGACCGCCGCCGCGGCAACATCGTCGTGTCCCGCCGTGCGGTGCTCGAGGAGTCCCGCGCCGAGCAGCGGGCCGAGATCGTCGGCAAGCTGTCCGAGGGCGACGTCATCGACGGTGTGGTCAAGAACATCACCGAATATGGTGCGTTCGTGGACCTCGGCGGTGTCGACGGCCTGCTGCACGTGACCGACATGGCATGGCGCCGGGTCAACCACCCCTCCGAGATCCTGTCGATCGGCGAGACCGTGAAGGTCCAGGTCGTTAAGATCAACAAGGAGACGCAGCGCATCTCGCTCGGCATGAAGCAGCTTCAGGCCGATCCGTGGGACGAGGTCGAGGGCAAGTTCCCCATCGGCTCGAAGCACACCGGCCGCGTCACCAACATCACCGACTACGGCGCCTTCGTGGAGCTGGAGCCGGGGGTCGAGGGCCTGGTGCACGTCTCCGAGATGTCCTGGACGAAGAAGAACGTCCATCCGGGCAAGATCGTCTCCACCTCCCAGGAGGTCGAGGTCATGGTGCTGGAGATCGACACCGCGAAGCGTCGCGTGTCGCTCGGCCTGAAGCAGACCCAGGGCAACCCGTGGGAGAACTTCGAGGCCGCATTCCCGCCGGGCACCGAGGTCGAGGGCGAGGTGAAGAACATCACCGAGTTCGGCCTGTTCATCGGTCTGGACGGCGACATCGACGGCATGGTGCACCTCAGCGACATCGACTGGGACCGCCGTGGCGAAGAGGCGATCGAGGACTACAAGAAGGGCGACATCGTCCGTGCGAAGGTCACCGAGGTGGATCCCGAGCGCGAGCGTATCTCCCTCTCGATCAAGGCGCTCGACGACAGCTTCGACGGTGCCGTGGACGGCATCAAGCGCGGCCAGATCGTGACTGTGAACGTCACCGCGATCGAGGATGGCGGCATCGAGGTCGAGTACGACGGCATGAAGGCCTTCATCCGTCGTTCCGACCTCAGCCGCGATCGCTCCGAGCAGCGGCCCGAGCGGTTCTCCGTCGGTGACAAGGTCGATGCGCGCATCACCAACATCGACAAGAACGCCCGCCGTCTGGGCCTGTCGATCAAGGCACGCGAGATCGCGGAAGAGAAGGAAGCGGTCGAGCAGTACGGCTCCTCCGATTCCGGCGCGTCGCTCGGCGACATCCTGGGCGCGGCGCTCAAGGATCGCGAAGACAACTGAGCGCATTTCGCGCTTCTAGACACGCGGCGTCCCCGTCTTTCGGGGGCGCCGTTTTCGTTTCCGTTGCGATTCGCGAGCAACGGCTCCGGCCGTCATCGGATCGCGGGATGCCGGTCCTGCAAATGCTTTAAACCCGGCAATCGACCGCCGAACTGGCGATTCTGCGCCCAATGTGCTTTCTTCAAGGGGTTCAAGCCCTTGCTACATTGACCGAACAGGTTTGGACGTGCGACTCTGAAGTGGCAAAGGGCGAGGAGCCAGATCATCGTGATCAAGTCAGAGCTGATTCAGAAGATCGCCGAAGAAAACCCGCATCTCTATCAGCGCGACGTCGAACGGATCGTAGGTACGATCTTCGACGAGATCGTGGAGGCGATGGCCCAGGGCAACCGGGTCGAGCTGCGCGGCTTCGGCGCATTTTCCGTCAAGAAGCGTGAAAGCCGCGTCGGGCGCAACCCGCGTACCGGCGAAGCGGTTGACGTTGACGAAAAACACGTACCTTTCTTCAAGACAGGCAAACTGCTGCGGGACCGTCTGAACGGCAAGTGATCCCGCGAAGGAAGGGAGACCCCGTGATGCGCGTCCTGAAGATGATCCTGCTCCTGGCGCTTGCCGTCGTCATCATCATGCTCGCCGTCGCCAATCGGGAGCCGGTGGTGGTCGAGCTCCTGCCGCCGCAGTTCCAGTTCATCTCCGGCTGGAGCACGCAGGTGCCGCTCTTCGTCGTCATGATCGTGATGGCCGCCGGCGGCTTCACCCTCGGCTGGTCGTGGGAGTGGCTGCGAGAGCAACGGGTCCGCACCATCGCCGCCCGCCGCCGCCGCAAGATCGCGGAGCTGGAGGCGGAGGTGCAGACCCTACGCAAGGATACCGGGCGGGAGGAGGACGAGGTTCTCGCCCTGCTGAAGTGATCCGGCCATGAGGGTGAAGATCTGCGGGCTATCGACGCCCGAAACGGTCGCGGCCGCCGTGGAGGGTGGCGCTGCCTATGTCGGTTTCGTCTTCTTCGGGAAGTCGCCGCGAAACGTCGCGGCTGATCTGGCGCGGTCGCTTGCGGGCGAGGTGCCACCGGGCGTCGTGAAGGTGGGGCTCTTCGTGGATCCGGACGACGCGATGCTGGACGCGGTGCTCGACACCGTACCGCTCGACATGATCCAGCTTCATGGCGGCGAGCCGCCCGAGCGGGTGGCGGAGGTGCGCCGTGCCCAGGGGCTTTCGGTCATGAAGGCGGTCGGCATGCGGGAGGAGGCGGACCTTGCTGCCCTGGATTCCTACGCGCAGGTGGCCGACCAGATCCTCGTCGATGCAAAGCCGCCCGCGGGCGCCGATCTCCCGGGCGGCAACGGGCTTGCCTTCGACTGGCGGCTTCTGTCCGGACGGCGGTGGTCGCTGCCCTGGATGCTGGCCGGCGGGCTGGGGGCGGAGAACGTGCAGCGCGCCGCGAACCTGACGGGGGCGACGCAAGTCGACATCTCCTCGGGCGTGGAGCGCGCGCCGGGTGTCAAGGACGAGGCACTGATTGCGGCGTTCCTGCGGGCCGCGGGAGCGGAGAGGCCGGGCCCTGCCCGTGGCCGACCCGGCCCCTCCTGAACGCGGCTTCGCCGCTATCGGGGCGCGCGCATCCGGCCACCCATCGCCCGGCCGCGTGCCTCCGCCCAGCACCGCCTGCGCGTCCGGTGGCCCACCCCTGGTCCACCTGCTGCAAACAGTTGCTGATAGAAGACCAATTCCCGAAGACGCGAAGGTTTCCGTCCGTTAACGTTGATTTTGCGTGAACCATGCCCCAAACGAAAAAAGCGCCGCCACATCTCGGGGTGAGATGGGCGGCGCAAGGGACATGTAGAGTGTTCCACACGCGGCGGGACGCACCACCGACCCGCCTATCGAGAGGTGAGGCTGTATCAGGGACAGAGTGATACAGGCTGCATATCCTTCCGATGCTTCAATAACGCTGCGATTTCGCAAATGGTTGCGTGTGTTCCGACATTTTTTTGCGAAACCGGCTGACAGAACGTCGCGCCCCATCGACGGCCCCGAGGCCCCACGATAGAAAGCTGCAATCCGCAAGTCCGGGAGAGCCAGATGACCCGCCACGCGCCCAACTCCTTCACCGCCGGCCCCGATGCACAGGGCCGCTTCGGCCAGTTCGGCGGCCGTTTCGTGTCCGAGACGCTGATGCCGCTGATCCTCGACCTCGAGGCCGAGTACGAGAAGGCGAAGACCGATCCCGACTTCTGGGCGGAAATGGACGACCTGTGGACGCACTATGTCGGCCGGCCCAGCCCGCTCTACTTCGCCGAGCGGCTGACGGAGCGGTTCGGCGGGGCGAAGGTCTACCTCAAGCGTGACGAGCTCAACCATACCGGCGCGCACAAGATCAACAACGTCCTGGGCCAGATCCTGCTCGCCCGCCGGATGGGCAAGAAGCGCATCATTGCGGAGACCGGGGCAGGGCAGCACGGCGTGGCGACCGCGACGGTCTGCGCGCGGTTCGGGCTGGAATGCATCGTCTTCATGGGTGCGACGGACGTGGAGCGGCAGAAGCCCAACGTCTTCCGCATGAATCTGCTGGGCGCGAAGGTTGTCCCGGTGACGTCGGGCCGTGGCACGCTGAAGGACGCGATGAACGAGGCGCTGCGCGACTGGGTGACCAATGTCGAAAGCACCTTCTACTGCATCGGCACGGTCGCGGGGCCGCACCCCTATCCGGCCATGGTCCGCGACTTCCAGTCGATCATCGGCAAGGAAACGAAGGCGCAGATGATGGAGTGGGAGGGCCGCCTGCCCGACAGCCTCGTCGCCTGCATCGGCGGCGGCTCGAACGCCATGGGCCTGTTCCACCCCTTCCTCGACGACGAAGGCGTGCGCATCATCGGGGTCGAGGCCGGGGGCCACGGTGTCGATGAGAAGATGGAGCACGCGGCCTCGCTCACCGGCGGACGGCCCGGCGTGCTCCACGGCAACCGCACATACCTGCTGCAGGACGCGGACGGCCAGATCATCGAGGGGCACTCGATCAGCGCGGGCCTCGACTATCCGGGCATCGGGCCGGAGCACTCCTGGCTGCACGATATCGGGCGGGTGGAGTACGTCTCCGTCACCGATCGGGAGGCGCTCGATGCGTTTCAGCTCTGCTGCACGACCGAAGGCATCATTCCGGCCCTTGAACCCAGCCACGCTTTGGCGCATGTAGCCAAGCTTGCACCGGACCTGCCATCGGATCACCTGCTGGTGATGAACATGTGCGGCCGGGGCGACAAGGATATCTTCACCGTGGCAGAAGCGCTCGGCGTCGAGATCTGAACCAAAGGGGTTACAGGCCCCGCATTAGGATTTGTGAAAATGGCTGACTATCAGATCGGCGACATCGTCGTGCTCACCGCGGGCTCGATGCGCATGGCGGTCGAGGGCGTCGAGGGCGACACGGTCTCCACCGTGTGGTGCAACGAGGGCGTGATCGGGCGCGACCAGTTCGACGCCCGGCTGCTCAAGAAGTGGGAACACCGCGAGGAGAACAATCGCGGCGGCAAGCCCGGCGGCTTCAACAAGGGCGGCGACAGGGGCGGTTTCAACAAGGGTGGCGACCGTGGCGGCTGGAAGGGCCGGGACGATCGCGGCGGCGACCGCGACGAGCGCCCCCGTGGCAAGACCGGCTGGGACGGCAAGCCGCGCGAGAACAAGTTCTTCCGCAAGGATTGAGCTGAGGCGCCCCGCGGCGCGCCGCGGGATTCTCGTATTCGGACAGAGAAGAAGGGCGGACCGCGAGGTGCGCCCTTTCCTTTGCTGCTTTTCGTGCGGCGGCCCGTCGCAGCTCCGGGAACTGCGCAGCCGCTCGGGTGTTTCATGAATCCAGATCTTGTTCGGAGTTAGTCTCATGAAAGTACTTGCTTTTATCTTTGCCATTCTCGCGCTTGGTGCGCCGCAGGCCGTCCTCGCACAGGTGCCGACGCAGAGCGGCTGCATCCCCACCAATGACGATTGCGATCCCAACGATACTGACGATTCCGATCGGCCCGGTGTCCCGTCGGACGACTGAGGCACTACGCTCCTTTCGAAGCTGAATACGCCCGGTCCGCTGGTCAAGCGGATCGGGCTTCTTTATCAGGGTCACGATACGACTTCCGCCAGAGGCCCCATGACCCGCATCGACGCCAAGTTCGCCCAGCTCGCGAAACAGAACCGCACGGCCTTCGTCGCCTTCGTGATGGCGGGTGATCCCTCACCCGCGGCGAGTGCCGAGGTGCTGGCGGGGCTGCCCGGGGCAGGGGTCGACGTGATCGAGATCGGGATGCCCTTCACCGATCCCATGGCCGACGGCCCCGCGATCCAGCTCGCCGGTCAGCGGGCGCTGGAGGCGGGTATGACGCTCGACCGGACACTCGCCATGGTGCGTGACTTCCGCGCTCGCGATGACACCACGCCGATCGTGCTGATGGGCTACTACAACCCGATCTTCTCCAAGGGCGTGGACGTCTTCCTGAAGGAAGCCGCGGCGGCTGGTATCGACGGGCTGATCGTGGTCGACCTGCCGCCGGAGGAGGATGCGGAGCTGTGCCTGCCCGCGCAGGAGGCGGGGCTCAACTTTATCCGCCTCGCCACGCCGACCACGGACGATCGGCGGCTGCCGGCGGTGTTGCAGAACACCTCCGGTTTCGTCTACTACGTCTCGATCACAGGCATCACCGGCTCGGCGGAGGCCAACGCCGCCAAGGTCGGGCCGGAAATCGCGCGGATCAAGGCGGCGACCGACCTGCCGGTCTGCGTCGGCTTCGGGATCAAGACGCCGGAGGCCGCGGCCGAGATGGCGAAAGTGGCCGACGGCGTGGTCGTGGGCTCCGCCATCGTCGACCGCCTAGGCCGGGGCGAGAGTGCGGCCGACGTTCTGTCCTTCGTGGCCGAGTTGGCGCGCGGCGCCCATGACGATCGAGCCTGATGAGAGCCAGCGCGGGCTGCCCCTGAGCCCGCGGCGCAGCACCTCGCGGGTGCTCATTTATGGTTTCGCCGCCTTCACCGTGCTGATGGGCGTGGCCGAGTATTTCGGTCTGCCGGCCTTCCGCGCCTTCGTCCGCAGCATCAACGTGCTGCGCGAATACTTCCCGTTCCTGATCGTGATCTACGCGCTGATGGTCGCGATCCCGTTCGTTCCGGGCGTGACGCTGGGCGTCGCGATCATGGTGCTGTTCGGGGCGAAGGTGGCGTTCTGGGTCTGGGGGGCGAGCGTGGTCGGCATGCTGCTCGCCTTCACCGTGGGGCGGAGCGTGCCGCCCGCGCGGATCGCGCCGCTCCTGCGGCGGTTGCGGATGGAGGACCGGATCCCGTTCCTTGACCCGGAGACCCCGATGACCGACCGGCAGCGGCTGGCGGGGCTCCTAGGCTCCCGCCTCTGGGTCCGGCGGCTCATCCGCTGGCGCTATCTCGCCGTGTCGCTGGTGGCGGTGGCGCCGGGCAACGTGCTGCTCGGAGGCGCCGGGGGGATCGCGCTGCTCGCCGGGCTCTCGAAGTCGTTTCGCCTGGTACCCTTCGTGCTGGCGGCCGCACTACCGATGCTGCCGTTCTACTACTTGGTATGGAGTTCGGGGCTCGACATCCTGCCCGGCGGGCGGTGAGGGCGTAGTTCGCGTCGGCGCTGGATGGCGCCACGGTCTCGTTCCGGAAGCAGCGAGTCAGTTTACTGGCAGGCCAGACGTGCGCTGGTCTGATCGGGCGATGCACCGGGCCGCGTCGGCCCGGCGTCGTGTCGTCCCATAGGGCTCAGGCGTGGATCGCGCCGTCGCCACAGGCGAGGGCTGCCTCGCGCATCGCCTCGGAGAAGGTCGGATGGGCGTGGCAGGTGCGGGCGAGATCCTCGGCCGCGGCGCCGAACTCCATCGCGACGCAGACCTCGTGGATCAGGTCGCCCGCCATCGGGCCGATGACGTGGGCGCCGAGGATCCGGTCCGTCTCCGCATCGGCGAGCAGCTTCACGAAGCCCTCGCCCGCAAAGTGGCTCTTCGCCCGCGCGTTGCCCATGAAGGGGAACTTGCCGACCTTGTACTTGCGGCCCTCTTCCTTGAGCTGTTCCTCGGTCGCGCCGACATTGGCGACTTCGGGGTGGGTATAGATCACACCGGGGATGACCCCGTAGTTGACGTGGCCGTGCTGGCCCGCGATGGTCTCCGCCACCGCCATGCCCTCATCCTCGGCCTTGTGGGCGAGCATCGGGCCTGCGATCACGTCGCCGATGGCGTAGATGCCGTCCACGTTGGTCTTCCAGTGGCCGTTGGTCTTGACCATGCCACGCTCCATCTCGACACCCAGATCATCGAGCCCCAGGGCGTCGGTATAGGGGCGGCGGCCGGTGGCGAGCAGCACGATGTCCGCGTCGATCACGTGCTCGCTGTCGTCCTTGCGGCTCTTGTAGGTGACCTTCGCCTTGTTGTTCTTGACCTCGGTGCCCTGCACGGCTGAGTTCAGCTCGAAGTTCAGCCCCTGTTTCTTCAGCATCTTCAGGAACTGCTTGGAGATCTCGCCGTCGGAGCCCGGGATGATGTGGTCCATGAACTCGATCACGGTGACTTCCGAGCCGAGGCGGGAGTAGACCGAGCCGAGCTCCAGTCCGATCACGCCGCCGCCGATGACGACCATCTTGCCGGGGATCTTTTTCAACTCCAGCGCACCGGTGGAGGTGACGACGACCTTCTCGTCGACCTCGACGCCGGGCAGGCTCGCCGCCTCGGACCCCGTCGCGATCACGATGTTCTTCGCCTTGTGCGTTTCGTTGCCGACCAGAACCTCGCCCGGTGCGGTGATCTTGCCGTAGCCCTTGATCCAGTCGACCTTGTTCTTCTTGAACAGGAACTCGATGCCGTCCGTGTTCGACTTCACGGTGGACTGCTTGTACTCCAGCATCTTCGGCAGATCGACCGAGGGCGCCTTGCCCATCAGGCCCATTTTCGCGAAGTTGTCCGTCGCCTCGTGGTAGAGCTCGGAGGCGTGGAGCATGGCCTTCGACGGAATGCAGCCGACATTGAGACAGGTGCCGCCGAGCGTCTCGCGCCCCTCGACGCAGGCGGTTTTCAGGCCGAGCTGGGCGCAGCGGATGGCGCAGACATAGCCGCCGGGACCGGCTCCGATCACGATGACATCATACTCGGCCATGGGTCTCTCCTTGATACGTTAACGCCGCTTCACGGCGTGTGATTTGCGTATGACATGCGGGCAGCGGGCGCCTCACAAGGTGGCGCCGGGTCGCAAAAGGTAAACGGGTGCGGGGCGTCATCCGCGCAGCTCGATGGGTGTGCCGTTGGGCACGCGGGACCAGATCTCCCGCATCTCCGCATCCGTCACGGCGATGCAGCCATCCGTCCAGTCGACCAGCAGGTGAAAGCGACCGAGGAGGCCGAAGCCGTTGGGCAGCCCGTGGATCATGATGTTCCCGCCCGGCGAGACACCGGCCGCGGCCGCCTGCGCCACGTCGTCGGCATTCGGGTAGGAGATATGCAGGCTGAGATGCGCGATCGAGTTCGGATTGCGCCAGTCGATGACATAACGGCCCTCCGGCGTGCGCTCGTCCCCCTCCTGCCGCTTGTGGCCATCCGGCGCTGCACCGAGGGAGATGTCGTAGGCCGCGATGACGGCGCCGTCGCGCAGAAGCTCCAGGCGCCTGTCCGACTTGTCGACCCGCACGAGATCGGCCTGATCGGCGACGGGTGCCATCGGCGGTGGAGTGCCGGAGGCGGTGCGCGCGGCGACCTGGCCGTAGAGCAGTCCGCCGGCGGTCAGGGCGGCAAGCAGAGCCGCACTTATGACGATCCGGCGGATCACAGCAGGGCCGCGACCAGCATCAGCATCGTGGCGAGATACCCCGCGCCCCAGACGACGCTGCGGATCAGGGGAACGCCGAATGCGTAGACCGGGATGTAGGCAATGCGGGACGCGAGATACACCCAGGCGCAGGTCGTGGTGAGTGGCGAGGTGGCCTCGCCCAGCGTCACGACGACCACGGCGACGGCGAAGAGGGTGAGCCCGTCGATATGGTTCTGCTCCGCCCGCTGCGCGCGTCCGGCGATGCCGGTGAGGCCGAGCCCGCCGTCGCGCGGACCCATTGTCTGCTTCATCCCGACCTGCGCGTTGGCAGTGATGGAGAACAGCGCGAGGTGCGCGATATGCAGAAGGCCGGCAAGGGCGAGGACGGTGAGTTCGGGGCTCATGTTCTCAGCTTAAAGTTGAGGTCATTTTTAGATAATTAGAAAGCGACATCACAGAAGTTCTCTGTAAATTAACTTTTATTAACTAATAATAAAAGTTTCGAAAGGGAGAGTTTCATGAGGCTAGTTCTGGTCATTTCCGCGCTCGCTTCGATGTGTGTCGGAGCCGCCTGCCATGCGTATTCATTCGATACTCCAATTGCCGTATCCGAAGCGGAGGTCCGGCATGGCGGTGGCCTCAACAGTCAAGGCTGCCACAACGACCATCGACGTGGCACCTACCACTGCCATTGACCGATCAGCCCGGTCCCTCCGGGCAGCGCCCGACCCGCCCCACCGGGCGTGCGCATCCCCCCTGCCTTCGGCACTGGCGCTGCCCTCCCCACAGGGCAGCGCCTTTTTGCTGGCCAGATGCGCGGGTGAGAGACCATCGCGGGCTCAGAGGTCCATCAGCAGGCGCTGCGGATCCTCCAGCGCTTCCTTGACGCGCACGAGGAAGGTCACGGCCCCCTTGCCGTCCACGATGCGGTGATCGTAGCTGAGCGCGAGATACATCATCGGGCGGATCACGATCTGGCCGCCGACCACGACAGGCCGTTCCTCGATCTTGTGCATGCCCAGGATGCCCGATTGCGGCGGGTTGAGGATGGGCGAGGACATCAGCGAGCCGTAGACGCCGCCGTTCGAGATCGTGAAGGTGCCGCCCTGCATGTCGGCCATGGAGAGCTTGCCGTCGCGCGCGCGCTTGCCGAGCTCGCCGATCTTCTTCTCGATACCCGCGAAGCTGAGGCTGTCCGCGTCGCGCACGACCGGCACGACGAGGCCCGTGGGCGTACCGGTGGCGATGCCCATATGCACGAACTTCTTGTAGACGATGTCGGTGCCGTCGATCTCCGCATTCACTTCGGGCACTTCGACGAGGGCGTGGCAGCACGCCTTGGTGAAGAAGGACATGAAGCCGAGGCGGACGCCGTGCTTCTTCTCGAACTCGTCCTTGTATGTCTTGCGCAGGTCCATGACCGCGGACATGTCCACCTCGTTGTAGGTGGTCAGCATCGCCGCGGTGTTCTGCGCGTCCTTGAGGCGCCGCGCGATGGTCTGGCGCAGGCGGGTCATCTTCACCCGCTCCTCGCGTGCCGCGTCGTCCGCAGGGACCGGTGCGCGGGGCGCCTGGGCGGGGGCCGGTGCCTCGGCCGGTGCGGAGGGCGCGCGCAGCACGTCCTCCTTCATGATGCGGCCGTCGCGGCCGGTGCCGTTCACCTGGTCTGGGGTGAGGCCACGCTCGGCCATCAGCTTCTTGGCCGACGGCGCGTCTTCCACATCCTTGCCGCCGGAGGCAGGCGCCGCCGCCGGAGCCTCGGCCGCCGGTTTCGCGGTGGGGGCGGAGGTTGCCCCTGCGGTGATGATGGCGAGCTTCGCGTCGGCGCCGACCGTGGCGCCTTCCTCGGCGATCAGTTCCGCGATGACGCCGCCCACGGGGGCCGGCACCTCGACGGAGACCTTGTCGGTCTCCAGCTCGGCGATCATCTCGTCGGCCTCGACCACGTCGCCGACCTTCTTGAACCAGCTCGCGACGGTCGCTTCCGTAACGGACTCGCCGAGGGCGGGGACCATCACGTCGACCTTCTCCCCGCCGGAGCGGGCGGCATCGGCGTCGGCCTCCGCCTTGGCGGCACTGCGCGCGACGCCTTCGGAGGCCTTCTCGCTGCGCGGCTTCACATCCTCGGCCCCGGCGGAGGCGCCTTCGGCGATGGTCGCGAGCAGGGCGTCTGGGCCGACCGTCTCACCCTCCTGCACCACGATCTCGGACAGGGTGCCGGCGGCCGGGGCGGGCACCTCGACCGTGACCTTGTCGGTCTCGAGCTCGGCGATCATCTCGTCGGTCTCGACCGCCTCCCCGGGCTTCTTGAACCAGGTGGCGACGGTGGCCTCGGTGACGCTTTCACCCAGGGCGGGGACGCGGACTTCGGTGCTCATGTCAGTTTCCTTCTCCGGTCAGGGCGTCGTTCACGAGCGCTTCCTGTTCGTTCTTGTGCTGGGAGGCGAGGCCGGTCGCGGGCGAGGCCGAGGCGTGGCGGCCGGCATAGCGGGCGCGGCCGTGCTTGGCGTTCACGCGGCTCAGCACCCATTCGATGTTGGGTTCGACGAAGCTCCAGGCGCCCTGGTTCTTCGGCTCTTCCTGGCACCACACGATCTCGGCCTGGGTGAACCGGCCGAGCTCCTGGCTCATCGACTGGGCGGGGAACGGATAGAACTGCTCCAGCCGCATCAGGTAGACGTCGTCGAGGCCCTGCTCGTCGCGGGCGGCGAGCAGGTCGTAGTAGACCTTGCCCGAGCAGATGACGACGCGCTTGATCTTGTCGTCGGGCTTCAGCGTCAACTCGGACCGGCCGAGCTGCGCGTCGTCCCAGAGCACGCGGTGGAAGGACGAGCCCTCCGCCATCTCCTCCAGCGTGCTGACGGCCGACTTGTGGCGCAGCAGCGACTTGGGCGTCATCAGCACCAGCGGCTTGCGGAACGAGCGGTGGAGCTGCCGGCGCAGGATGTGGAAGTAGTTGGCGGGCGTCGTGCAGTTCGCCACGATCCAGTTGTCCTGGCCGCAGAGCTGCAGGAACCGCTCCAGCCGCGCCGAGGAGTGCTCCGGCCCCTGGCCCTCGTAGCCGTGGGGGAGCAGCATGACGAGGCCGGACATGCGCAGCCACTTGCTCTCCCCGGACGAGATGAACTGGTCGATCATGATCTGCGCGCCGTTGGCGAAGTCGCCGAACTGCGCTTCCCAGAGGACCAGTGCGTTGGGCTCCGCAAGGGAATAGCCGTACTCGAAGCCGAGCACCGCATACTCGGAGAGCATCGAGTCCACGACCTCGTACTGCGCCTGGTCGGACGCGATGTGGTTGAGGGGCAGATACCGCTCCTCCGTCGCCTGGTCGATGATGCCCGAATGGCGCTGGGAGAAGGTGCCGCGGGTCGAATCCTGACCTGCGAGGCGCACCGGGTAGCCCTCGGTCAGCAGCGTGCCGAAGGCCAGCGCCTCCGCCGTGGCCCAGTCGAGCCCCTCGCCGGTGTCGATCATCTGCTTCTTGGTGTCGAGCAGGCGGGAGACGGTGCGGTGCGGCGTGTAGCCCTCCGGCAGGCGAGTGAGCGCGGCGCCCACCTCCTCGAGCTTGTCGATCGGCACGGCAGTGGTGCCGCGCTGGTATTCCTGCCCGCGCCGCTCCAGATGCGACCAGCGGCCGTCGAGCCAGTCGGCCTTGTTCGGGCGGAACTCCTTGCCCGCCTCGAACTGCTCGTTCAGGTGCGCCTGGAAGGCGGCCTTCGCATCCTCGATCTCGCCCTCGGGGATCAGGCCGTCCTGCACCAGCCGCTCGGTGTAGAGCTGCAGCGTCGTCTTCTGCTTCTTGATCGCCTTGTACATGAGGGGCTGGGTGAACATCGGTTCATCCCCCTCGTTGTGGCCGAAGCGGCGGTAGCAGAACATGTCGATGACGACATCCTTGTGGAACTTCTGCCGGTACTCGGTGGCGACCTTGGCGGCGTGGACCACCGCCTCCGGATCGTCGCCGTTCACGTGGAAGATCGGCGCCTCCACCATCAGCGCGATGTCGGTCGGGTAGGGGGAGGAGCGGGAGTTGTGCGGGCTCGTCGTGAAGCCGATCTGGTTGTTCACGACGATATGGATCGTGCCACCGGTGCGGTGCCCTTTCAGTCCGGAGAGGCCGAAGCACTCCGCCACCACGCCCTGACCGGCGAAGGCCGCGTCGCCGTGCAGCAGGATCGGCAGGACCTGCGTCCGCTCCAGATCGCCGAGCTGGGCCTGCTTCGCGCGGGCCTTGCCGATGACGACCGGGTTCACCGCCTCGAGATGCGAGGGGTTGGCGGTCAGGCTAAGGTGCACCTCGTTCCCGTCGAACTCCCGGTCGGAGGAGGCGCCGAGGTGGTACTTCACGTCGCCCGAGCCCTCGACCTCGTCCGGCTTGAAGCTGCCGCCCTGGAACTCGTTGAAGATCGCCTTGTAGGGCTTGCCCATGACGTTGGCGAGCACGCTGAGGCGACCGCGGTGGGGCATGCCGACCACGATCTCCTTCACGCCGAGCGCGCCGCCGCGCTTGATGATCTGCTCCATCGCGGGGATCAGACTCTCGCCGCCGTCGAGGCCGAAGCGCTTGGTGCCCGTGTACTTCACGTGCAGGAACTTCTCGAAGCCCTCGGCCTCCACCAGCTTGTTGAGGATCGCCTTGCGGCCCTCGCGGGTGAAGGCGATCTCCTTGCCGTAGCCCTCGATCCGCTCCTTCAGCCAGGCGGCCTGCTCGGGATCGGAGATGTGCATGTACTGGAGCGCGAAGGTGCCGCAGTAGGTCCGCTTCACGATCTCCAGGATCTGGCGGAGGTTCGCGACCTCCAGCCCCAGCACGTGGTCGAGGAAGATCGGGCGGTCGTAGTCTTCCTTGGTAAAGCCGTAGGTGGTGGGCTTGAGCTCCGGATGCTCCTCGGGCTCGGCCAGCCGCAGCGGGTCGAGATCGGCGGCGAGGTGGCCGCGGATCCGGTAGGCGCGGATCAGCATCAGCGCGCGGATGGAGTCGGTGACGGCCTGGCGGACCTGCGCCTCGGAAAGCTCGACGCCCTTTTCCTTGGCCTTCGCCGTGACCTTCTTCGCGATGTCGGCGGGCTGCGCCTCGTCCCACTCGCCGGTCAGGGCGGCGACCATCTCGCCATTCGGCATGGGCGGCCAGTCGGCGCGCGCCCAGCTCGGCCCGTCGGCATTGCGCTGCGCGTCCCGATCCTCGTCGAGGGAGCGGAAGAAGGCCTGCCAGCTCTCGTCGACACTCGCCGGATCGGAGGCATAGCGGGCGTGGAGCTGCTCCACATACTCCGCGTTCGCCCCCTGCAGGAAGGAAGAGGAGTGGAACTGGTCGTTGGAACTCTGATCGGTCATCTGTCGATCTCCGGGCGTCGTTGGCGGCGTCCGTCCTCTACTCGGGTTGCGGCCCCGTCGGGCCATTTCGGGATAAGATATGGGGCGGCGGCGGGCCGTAGCGATTGGCCTCGGGGTCGGAGGGCCATGCCAGCAAGATGAGCGTTAGACCCGCAGCGATCATCAATGCGACGAAGGGGGCCATCAGCAGCCCGGTCGCAATGCCCGGCGGCAGATCGAGACGATAAAAATGTTCACCACCGCCGAAGAACAGCAGCCCAGCAGCGGGGCCCGCCAGCAGCCACCAGGGCGAGCGACCGATGTCGTGCATTCGGCGGACTGTCGCTGACACCACCAGGTAGATCCCCGCAACAAGCATGGTGGTAATTACTATGTCGACGAAGCGGTTATCAACGTGTTCCCCAAGCGTGGGGATGTTGATCAGGAAGAGATTGAACACGATAACGAAAAACCAGAAGTCCACCCGCGACGTGCGGCCGGTCGGCCGCACGTTTCTCAGGACATGACGTCCGATCCTTCGAAGTGGGACCATTGCCCCGTCTCCCTTACTTACCGATCGCCTTCAGCACCGCTTCGCCAAGGCCCGCGGGGCTTTCGGCGATTGTGAAACCGGCAGAGCGCATGGCGTCGAGCTTGTCCTCGGCGCCGCCCTTGCCGCCGGCGATGATGGCACCCGCGTGGCCCATTCGGCGGCCCGGAGGGGCCGTGCGGCCGGCGATGAAGCCTGCGATGGGCTTGCCGCGGCCGGCCTTCACCTCATCGGCGTAGAACTGGGCGGCTTCTTCCTCGGCCGAGCCGCCGATCTCACCGATCATGATGATGCTCTCCGTCTCCGGATCGCCCAGTAGCAGCTCCAGCGCGTCGATATGCTCCATGCCCTTGATCGGGTCGCCGCCAATGCCGATGCATGTGGACTGGCCGAGGCCCGCGGCCGTGGTCTGGCCCACCGCCTCGTAGGTCAGTGTGCCGGAGCGGGAGACGACGCCGACCGAGCCGCGCTTGTGGATGTGGCCCGGCATGATGCCGATCTTGCAGGCGTCCGGCGTGATGACGCCCGGGCAGTTCGGGCCGATCAGCGTGGACTTCGAGCCTTCGAGCGCGCGCTTCACCTTCATCATGTCGAGCACCGGGATGCCCTCGGTGATGCAGACGATCAGCTCCATCTCCGCATCGATCGCCTCCAGGATCGCGTCGGCGGCGAAGGGCGGAGGCACGTAGATCGCGGTCGCGTTCGCGTCCGTCGCGTGCTTCGCCTCGGCCACGGTGTCGAAGACCGGCAGGCCGATATGATCCGTCCCGCCCTTACCGGGTGTCACGCCGCCCACCATCTTGGTGCCGTAGGCGATGGCCTGCTCGGAGTGGAAGGTGCCTTGCGAGCCGGTGAGGCCCTGGCAGATCACCTTGGTGTTTTCGTTGACGAGGACGGCCATATGCGCTCTCCGCTCGGTTGTTGTTCGCTCAGGACGGGTCGGTGAACCCGCCGGGTTCCTTCGGTTCGATCGCCACGATGCCCGCGCCCCGCCACGAGGTGGCGTAGCGCGTGGTTTCCAGCACGCCGACGAGGTACTCTCCCCGCACGTCGCGCATGTACCAGGCGGACCCGATATCCGGGGCGTCGAGCCGGATCGGTTCCTTGACGATGGCATTGGATGTGCGGACGGTGTCGAAGGCGAGCAGGGTCGCCTCCTCCTCCGTCAGCCGGTTGGCGGTGACCACGCAGTAGCGGTCGCCGTTCTGGAAATTGCCGAAATAGGCGATCACGTCGCCCCCGCGGGCGGTGTAGTACCGCGCGAACGCGTCGGCATAGGAGAAGCTGAACCCCGCATCGGTCATCCGCGTGTGCAGGCTGGCGAAGTCGGTGATGCCGGCGACGCAGACCTCCCGCGCCGCGCTGTCCACGAAGGCTGATGTGCGCTCGGGCAGCACCGCCGCGCCCTCGTCCGGGGTGCAGGCGGCAACCGTCGCAACCGCGGCGAGCATCGCGATGCGCATCCCGCCGTTGCGGCGGTCGGCCCCTGCCGTCATCTTGGCGGCGTCCCTGCTCGTCATGCGTTCGCCCCCACTGAACCGGCGCCCTGCCGGGCGAGCCAGTCCTCGCAGAGGTCGAGGAAGGCGTAGTCCTGCGCGTACCAGCGCTTCAGGTTGGCCACAGCGGCGACGCTGAGCGGCGGGGCATCGCCGTAGGCACCGCGGTTGGCCCCGGCCGAGCTGGTGTCGAGACCTGCATCACCGCGAAAGCCGATGCGGTCGAGGAAGGCGGCGAGGTCGGCGTCGAACTGTTCCTGCCGGATGATCCAGACAGGCGGGCGCAGCTCGAAGAGGCTCCCCTCGAACTTGAACGTGTCCACGAGGTTGCGCGCCGTGTGGCGGATGGAGCGGAGCGCCATCGTCGCGTCGCGCCCCGCTTCGCCCGGCGTGAAGAGCGCCTCGGCCAGGTCGTTCGCATGGGCGAACCGCTCGAACGACCGGCGCTCGTGCGCCGTCCAGGGAACGGTATGCGTCGGGCGCCCCTCGTTCTTGCGGGAGTAGAAGCCCGACCGGAACCGTGCCGCCGGGTCTCGGGTGCAGAAGAAGTAGCGCTGTCCGGCGGGCAGGTCGGTAAGACCCGCCTCATGTCCGTGCTCCACGATCCTGCCGATGCCGCGCGTGGCGTTGATCCGCTTGATCGTGTTCTTGATCTGCGTACCCGCCGCCTTGCCGACGTGAAGGAAATGGATCGCGTCACGCGGATACGCGAGCGGCCTGAGCGCCCGGTAGATCGCGGCAGCGGTTGTCCTCAGTTCACCCACGAATGCATTACCCTCGCAGGAGCGATGTCGACGCCATTGCGGCGTTTCCGAAGCAAGCCTGCGTCCGAAGCGTTGCGCCTGCGCGGCTTGAACGTTCCATTGGAACGCTCATCGGCTGTGCCGAACCGCCGCTCACCCCTTGACAGCCTTCACGATCTTTTCGGCGGCGTCGGCGAGGTTGTCGGCGGCGATGACGTCGAGGCCGGAGGTGTTGATGATCTCCTTGCCCTTCTCGACATTCGTACCTTCGAGGCGGACGACGAGCGGCACTTGCAGGCCGACTTCCTTCACCGCGGCGACCACGCCCTCGGCGATGACGTCGCAGCGCATGATGCCGCCGAAGATGTTGACGAGGATGCCCTTCACGTTCTCATCGGACGTGATGATCTTGAAGGCTTCCGTCACCTTCTCCTTCGTCGCACCGCCGCCCACGTCGAGGAAGTTGGCGGGCTCCGCCCCGTAGAGCTTGATGATGTCCATCGTCGCCATGGCGAGGCCGGCGCCGTTCACCATGCAGCCGATCTCACCGTCGAGCGCGATGTAGTTCAGGTCGAACTTGGAGGCGGCGAGCTCCTTGGGATCTTCCTCCGTCTCGTCGCGCAGCGCCATGATGTCGGAGTGGCGGTAGAGCGCGTTGCCGTCGAAACCCATCTTGCAGTCGAGGCACTTCAGGTCGCCCTTGTCGGTGACGATCAGCGGGTTGATCTCGAGCATCTCGAGATCCTTCTCCACGAAGAGCTTGTAGAGCTGGTTGACGAGCTTCACGCACTGCTTGACCTGCGCACCCTCGAGCCCGAGGCCGAAGGCGACCTGGCGACCGTGAAAGCCGGAGAGGCCGGAGGCCGGGTCGACATCAAAGCTCAGGATCTTTTCGGGCGTGGAGGCGGCGACCTCCTCGATATCCATCCCGCCTTCCGTCGAGCAGACGAAGGAGATGCGGGAGGTCTGGCGATCGACCAGCATCGACAGGTAAAGCTCACGCTCGATGTCCGAGCCGTCCTCGATATAGATGCGGTTGACCTGCTTGCCTGCAGGGCCGGTCTGGTGCGTGACGAGGGTGCGGCCGAGCATCTTCTGCGCTTCCTCGGCGGCTTCCTCGACGGATTTCGCGAGGCGGACGCCGCCCTTCTCGCCGGCGGCCTCCTCCTGGAAGTGTCCCTTGCCGCGGCCGCCCGCGTGGATCTGCGCCTTCACCACCCAGAGCGGACCGTCGAGCTCCCCGGCGGCGGTCTTCGCTTCCTCCGCCTTCAGGACGACGCGGCCGTCGGAGACCGGGGCGCCATAGGCCTTGAGGAGCTGCTTCGCCTGATACTCGTGGATGTTCATGGGAGCGGTCCTTTCGCGTCGGCGGCGGTGGGCGCCGTGGGTCGGATATGTGTGCCGGAGGCGGCACGGAATGAGGGCGCCGGAGCGCGGCGCGATTAGCCGCGACCCTATGCCGAGCCCCCTTGTTTTTCAATTTAATTGGTCCGCCGGAAAGGCGGGTGAGCGGAAAATTCCAGCTTTGTGATCACAGTAAAATCGAGTGTGATCACGGATTAACTCATTGGAACGGCCGGGTGCGAATCGTCGGTGGTGTTTTCCGGGATATCGGGGCTGCGCGACGGTCTACGACTAAAGACCGATACCGATGCCTTCGGATTGGTGAGGGCCGCGCCCGACCTGAAGGGCGCTTGCGGGACGGTCCTGAGAGGCTCGAGCCCTCAAGCATCAACGTCGCGCATTCGATGAACAACATCGCCAACGCGCCCTCCGGGGGGAGGTCGGGCGCGGCCGGGCGGTGCCGCCGGGCGGGAGGGTGGTTCCCCGCATAACCGCCCCGGACCTGATCCGGGGCCTCTTGCTGCGGAGTGCTTCGTTCGGAGCGGTCCCGGCGCTGCGGCCGGGACGGTGGAGAGGGTGTCATGGTCGGGCTTGACCCGGCCATCTTATGTATTGGGGGGATCCTCGGGTCAGGCCCGAGGATGACGTCATCGCCTTCAGCCCTTGGCTCCACGCCTCAGAACCCACACGCCTGCGAGCGCCGTCAGCATCAGCAGCATGCCCGGCAGGTCGCCGGTGCGCGGGTAGGCGGGTTCTGCGAGGGGGGCGGCCAGCACTTCCTCCACGAAGCCGGTTTCGCCGATGCCGAGGGAGGAGACGACGCGGCCGTAGGGATCGATCACCGCCGATACGCCCGTGTTGGCCGAGCGAGCCACCGGCAGGCCCTGCTCGATGGCGCGGAAGCGGGCCTGGGCGAGGTGTTGCCAAGGCCCCGCGCTCGACCCGAACCAGGCGTCGTTCGTCACGTGGGCGATCCATTCTGAGCGTTCGCCGGGCGGGCGGACCTGATGCGGAAAGATTGCCTCGTAGCAGATCAGCGGCGTAACCCGTGGCAGCTCGCCGAGCGCCATCGTCATCGGCCCCGGACCGTGGCTCATCCCGCCGCCGAGGCTCATGATCGAGGACGCCACACCGCGGATCCCCCAGCGGGCGACCGTGCGCTGGAAGGGCATGAACTCGCCGCCCGGCACGAGGTGGTGCTTGTCGTAGAAGTCGAGGATCTCGCCCCCCGGGCCGATCAGTGCGAGGGAGTTGTGCCAGGAGCGCCAGCCGGGCTCCTCCACGATCCGGTTGGCGCCGACCAGCGCGGGGCGGCCTCCGGTGGCGAAGCTCACGTCTTCCCAAGCATAGATCAGATCGTGGAACTGGACGGCCGGGGTCTCGATGCGCTGGGGCACCGAGGCCTCGGGCCAGAGCACGATGTCGTAGTCCCCGCCGCGGGAGGCGTCGACGAGCCGGTTGTAGAAGACCGGCATCCCCTCGCGCGTCCACTTGTCCCGCTGGCTGGCATTGGGCTGGACGACGCGGACGGTGAAGCCGTCGTCGCGCAGGGCCGTCTCCTCCGGCACGCGCGCCTGTCCGATCACCCAGCCGCCGAGGAACAGCGCCATCGCCACGAGCGTCGGCCACTGCCCACGGCCGCGCCATGCGGCAAAGCCCCCGATGGCCAGCGTCATCGCGCCCAGGAGATGCGGCCCGATATGGGCGGACAGTTGGGCGAGCGGTGTCTCCAGCCAGCCATAGGCGACCAGCCCCCAGGGAAAGCCGGTGAGCACGTAGGTCCGCGCGTACTCCGCCAGCGTCAGCGCGCCGATCAGGGCCACCAGCCCCACGGGTCCGCGGTTGCCGCCCACCCGGTGCGCCAGCGCGAAGGCCGCGCCCCAGAACAGCGCCAGCCCCGCCGAGAGCCCGCCGATGGCGAAGGGCATGATCCAGCCGTGGCGGGCGATGTCGACGAGGAACGCCTCCGCGATCCAGTAGAGGCCGCTGAGGAACATGCCGAACGCCACCGCCCAGCCGATCCAGAAGGAGGTGCGGATGCGCGCCGCCCCCGACCAGAGCCACAGGATCGGGGGCAGGGCGAGGAAGAAGACCGGCCAGAACGACACCGGCGCCTGTGCGAGCGTGAGGGTCGCCCCGAGGCCCGCGGCGACGGCAAGTCGCGAGCGGCCGCTCAGCGCCGCAAGCCGGGCGGCGGGGCGGGGCAGGGTTGCGGCGATCACTCCGCGGCGGCCTGCTCGACCACGCCGCCGCCGATGCGCACGCGCAGCCGCTTGATCCGGCGGGCATCGGCGTCGATCACCTCGAACTCGTGTCCGTCGGGATGGCAGACGACCTCCGCCCGTTCCGGCACCCGACCGGTCAGCATGAAGACGAGGCCGCCTAACGTGTCGACCTCCTCGTCGAGGTCATCGGCGAGCATGTCGACGCCCGCGGCCTCCTCGAAATCGTGGAGCTCGGCGCGGGCATTGGCGACGTAGACGCCGGGCGCCTCCTCGCGCCACATGCGGGCTTCCTCGATGTCGTGCTCATCCTCGATCTCGCCAACGATCTCCTCCAGCAGGTCCTCGATGGTGACGAGGCCGTCGACCCCGCCATACTCGTCGATCACCAGCGCCATGTGGATGCGGGTGTTCTGCATGCGTTGAAGCAGGGCGCCCAGCGGCATGGAGGGTGGCACGAAGAGGATGCGGCGGTGGAGCGCGGACAGATCCTCCGTTCCGTCCTCCGCCCCGAAGCCGTAGCGCAGGGCGATGTCCTTGAGGTGGAGGAAGCCCAACGGGTCGTCCAGCGTCTCGTTGTAGACGGGCAGGCGCGTGAAGCCGCTCTCGCGGTAGGCGGCCATGATGTCGTCGAGCGGCGCATCGGCGGGCAGGGCGACGATGTCGGCCCGCGGCACGGCGACGTCGGCGATGCGCAGGTCCCGCATCTTGCGCAGGTTCAGCAGCATCTCGCGTGCGCCGGCCTCCGACGCCGCTTCCATCGCGCTTTGCTGTGCAGGTTCGGTCGCCACGTCCGCATCCCTGCGGCGGAACAGGCGGGTGAGGAACGGCAGGCGCCGTTCGCGCTTTTCTCCGGCCGGCGCGCCCTGCGCTGCCGTAGAGGGGCCCTCGGGGCTGTCGGTCATCGTCTCCGTGCTCGATGCGCGGCGCTTGGCGGCCGCAGAGCCCTAATATGGGTCCGGTATGCCGATGGAGGCAAGGGCCGCGGTCTCGATCCGTTCCATGAGTGCCGCGTCGGCGTCGGTTTCGTGATCGTAGCCCAGCAGATGGAGCGTCGCGTGGAGGATGAGGTGGATGGCGTGGTGCTCCAGCGGCTTGCCCTGCTCTTCGGCCTCGCGGGTCAGTGTGTCGAGGGACAGGGCGATGTCCCCAAGCGCATCGTCGAAGCCGTCCGGCGGCGGGGGCTTGGCCGGGGCCTCGCCGGGGACGAGGGGTGCGAGGTCGTGGGCGGGCCAGGAGAGCACGTTGGTGGGCCTGGGCCTGCCCCGGAACTCGGCATTCAGGGCGGCGATGCGCGGATCGTCGCAGGCCATGACGACGATCTCGTATCCCTCGGGAACGCCCGCCGCGTCGAGCGCCAGCCGCGTCCCGGTCTCGGCCCAGTGGGTGAGGGGGTGCACCTGCCAGCGCTCATCCTCGATGACGATGTCGAGCTGGGTCATTGGGGGCTCCGTATTCTGCCCATCCAGTCGGCACTGCCGGGCACAAGTCTCAGCCCGCGCACTTCGCGCAGCGCTTCATCGATCTGAAAAACCATGACCGTGGATCCGTGGGCTGGAATGGCGCGCAAACCGGGCAGCACTTCATCGCGGACCGTACCGCGTTGCGGCGTGTCGCCAAGTCGCTCGACCGCCTCTACAAGCGAGCGCAGATACTCCCGTGCGGGACGTGGGGCCATGACGCTTTCGAGGTAGTCGGCGATCTCCTCGAGGTCGGCCCGCGCTTCGGCCGACAGCACAACGCGATAGCTCATTCAGGAAAGCGTCGCTGAATCACGTCCTCGATCGCGTCATTGAAATCGCTCACCGACAAGAAGCTGTCCCGAGGAGCTGCCGCCCGCCGGCGGATCTCCTCGGCCATGGCGTCGAGGGCGATCTGGCGTTCCTCCTCGGCGCGGATCCGGTCCTCGATCGCGGCGGCGACGGCGGCGGATTGGCTTGCATAGATTCCGTCTTCCACCTGCTTTTTCAGGAAGGCGGCGTGGCGGTCGGTGAAGCTGAGCGTGGTCTTGACGGTCATGACGAAGCACTCCGGTATGACTTTATCATACCATGATAGCCAGACCTCTCAAAACCAGTGGCGGAAAAATATTCGCACGAGTATTTTCCGAGAGGATCTTCGGGGAAGATCCTTTGCGGTCACGCCGCCGGATCCCGGTCGTAGGCCTCGATGATGCGTTGTACGAGCGGGTGGCGGACCACGTCCTCGGCCTTGAAGCGGGTGAAGCCGATGCCCTTGGTGTCGCGCAGCACGCGCTCGGCTTCCACCAGGCCGCTCGTCACGCCGCGGGGTAGATCGATCTGGCTCATGTCGCCGGTGATCGCCATGCGGGAGTTCTCGCCCAGCCGGGTCAGGAACATCTTCATCTGCATTGTCGTGGCGTTCTGCGCCTCGTCGAGGATGACGAAGGCGTTGCTCAGCGTCCGGCCGCGCATGAAGGCGAGCGGCGCGATCTCGATCCGCTTGTCCTCCATCAGTTTCTGCACCTGCTTGCCGGGCAGGAAGTCGTTCAGCGCGTCGTAGAGCGGCTGCATGTAGGGATCGACCTTCTCCTTCATGTCGCCGGGCAGGAAGCCGAGACGCTCGCCCGCCTCCACCGCGGGGCGAGAGAGGATGATCTTGTCGACCTCGCCGTCGAGGAAGAACTGCATCGCCGCCGCCACCGCCAGGTAGGTCTTGCCGGTGCCCGCGGGGCCGAGGCCGAAGACGAGCTCGTGCTCCATGAGCTGCGCCACGTAGGACCGCTGGGTCGCCGTGCGCGGCTCGATGACCTTCTTGCGGGTGCGGATCTCGAGCTTGTCGCCGGCGCCCGGAAACATCTCCACCTGGTCGCCGGGCTGCGGTTCGATGCCGGAGCCGGAGCGGCCCAGCCGGATCGCGGCGTCCACGTCGCCAGGCTCGACGGTGCGGCCCTGCTCCAGCCGCTCGTAGAGTGCGGTCAGCGCCTCCGCCGCGCGGGTGATATCGGCCTCGTCACCGCCGGTGATGGTGAACTCGTTGCCACGGTGGTGGATCGCGACCCCCAGCAACTGCTCGATCTTCGCGAGGTGGAGGCCGTTGGGACCGCCCAGCTCGATCAGGAGCATGTTGTCGGGAAAGCTGAGGACCTGTTCGGGGCCGGAGGCGGCGGCGGGGGGCGGGCTGGTCACGGTATCGGTCGCCAAGACATTCCTTCCGAACTCGGGGGGCAGCGGGTGCTTCGATGGTGGCCATTCGGCGAGGAGGGAGCAAGGGGATCGGCGAAATTTCGGGGGGTCGGGTTGAAAGCGCGACATTTGCGGGCATATACCCGTGTATGACGGACAAGACGACATGCCTGGCCACGAACCTCCGCCGCGCCGCCGGTGTGGCGACGGAGCTCTACAACCGCCACCTCGCGCCCTCGGGCCTGAACGTGGCGATGCTCCGGTTGATGGAGGTGGCCGAGACGCATCCGGAGGCCTCGATCACTGAGCTTGCGGGGCGGCTCGGCCTCGACCGCTCGACGCTGGGCCGCAACCTGCGGGTGCTGGAGCGGCAGGGCATGGTGGCCCTCGGCCACGGTCGCGACGACCGCTCGCGCGGGATCGAGTTGACCGAAGGAGGGCGACAGGCGCTGGAGATCGCGCGGCCGCTCTGGGCGAGGGCGCAGGACGACCTCTCCACCCGGCTGGGCGGGGAGGCGGCGGAGCTGATCCGCCTCTTGGAGAGAGTCCGCGGCGACTAAGGCGCGGATTTCATTTGAAGCGATGCGGGTATGTACCCGTAAATCGAGAGGAGAAGAGAGATGACCATTGCAAGCTACGACCTGACCGGAAAGGCCGCCCTCATCACCGGGGGCTCCACCGGCATCGGCCTTGCCACGGCGCGGCTCCTGATCGCCCGCGGCGCGCGGGTCCTTGTCACCGGGCGTAACCAGGCGCGGCTCGACGCGGCGATGGAGGCCGTGCCGGGGCTGGAGGCCGTCGCCTCCGACGCCGCCGATCCGGGCGACATCACCACGCTCGCCCAGGATGTGAAGGCGCGCTTCGGCGGGCTCGACATCCTGGTGCTCAATGCCGGGATCACGCCCTTCACGCCGCTGGAGGAGTGGGAGGCCGGCGCCTTCACCGACCTCTACGAAATCAACGTGCGCGGCCCGTGGCTGGGCTTGCAGGCACTGCGGCCGCTGCTGCGCGAGGGGGGCTCGGTGGTGCTCATCAGCTCGGTGGTGGCGACGCGGGCGAGCGGGCCGACCACGGCCTACGGCTCGACCAAGGCGGCGCTGGCCGCGCTCGGCCGCGGGCTGGTGCGGGAGCTTGGCGCGCAGGGCGTGCGGATCAACACCGTCTCGCCGGGTCTGATCGAGACGCCGGCCTGGGGCAAGACCGGTCTGCCCGACGCAGTGATCGCCGACGTGAAGGACGCCTTCGCCGCCTCGATCCCGCTTGGCCGCAAGGGCACGGCGGAGGACGTGGCAGAGGTCGTCGGTTTCCTCGCCAGCCCGGCCGCCGCCTATGTCAGCGGCGCCGACCTGCTGGTCGATGGAGGCGTCGTGGCACCCTGACCGTGCCGATCGAACATGCGTATCCGGGCAGCGCGGAGACCTCGATACCCTTCTTCTTGGTCTAAATACGCAGACTCCCGAGCTAACCGTCCGCGCCGCCGAACCGGGCTGGGCGGACCACCTCGCAATCGGTCATCGAGACGATGCCGATATGCGGCTCGACCACTGCGAAGGCCCGGTCGAGCACCCGGTCTGCGAGGGCCGCATCCAGCACCACCGTCACGCAGACGAGGCCGCCCGCGCGGCTCACCTGCCCCTCGCGCGACCACGGACCGGACTGCCCGTTTCCGCCGAGCACCGGCAGGATGGTGTAGCCGGGTGCGCCCCCGGCATCGAGCGCGTCGGTCAGGCGGCGGGCGAGCGGGGCCTCGATCAGGATCTCGATCCGCTTGGCGGGGTGGGTCTGCATCTCAGCCTCCGATCATCTGTGCGGCCGCAAGGTAGATCGCGAGGCCGACGGTGAGGTTGAAGGGGAATGTAACGCCCAGCGACATGGTGAGATAGATGCCCGGATTGGCCTCGGGCATCGCCACGCGCATCGCCGCGGGCACCGCGATATAGGAGGCGGACGCGGCGAGTGTGGCGAGCACCGCCGTCCCGCCGACGCTCAGCCCCAGCAGGGTCGCCGCCCCGATCCCCAGCGTCGCGCCGATCAGCGGCATCAGCACGCCGAAGGCGACGAGGCCCGCGTTGAGCTGCTTGGCCGCCCCGCGCAGCCCGCGCGCCGCGATCAGCCCCATGTCAAGGAGGAAGAAGCAGAGCACGCCCTGGAACGGTGCCTCGATGAAGGGGGCGATGCGCTCGAATCCCTCCGCCCCCGTGGCCCAGCCGATCAGGAATGCGCCCGTCAGCAGCACGATCGAGCCGTTGAGCGCCACCTCGCGCAGCAGCTCGCCGTCCACCGCCCGACCCGACCCGGTGCGCGCGGCGATCAGCAGGGCGGAGAAGATGGCCGGCGCCTCCATCACCGCGGCGACGGCGACCATGTAGCCCTCGAACGGGATGCCGGATCCGTCGAGCAGCGAGGTCATCGCGACGAAGGTCACGATGGAGATCGAGCCGTAATGCGCCGCCACCGCCGCGGCATCCGTAACGCTCAGACGGGTCATGGCCTTCAGGAGCGCGAAGGCGATGAACGGAATGGCGAAGGACAGCACGGCGCCCGCCAGCAACGTCAGCCCCAGCCGCAGGTCGAGCCCGTTGGCCGCCACGCCCACCCCGCCCTTGAAGCCGATGGCGAGCAGCAGGTAGAGCGAGATCCCCTTCGCCACCGCCTCCGGCACCACGAGGTCCGAGCGGGCCATCGCCGCCGCGAAGCCGAGGGCGAAGAACAGCACCACCGGCGACGTCAGGTTGGCGGCGGCAAGCGCAAGAAGATCCATGCAGGGCTCCGGTCGGGGTTGCGAGGGGCGATGCTGCGGCGTTTGGTGACCCGATCCTGTGGGCCCATTCCCTTTGCAAAGCAAGACCCTTCGCCATGCCGACCTTCGATGATCCCGCGTTTCTCACCCGCGTCGACGCCGCCGAAGAGGCCGCGACGGCCGATCCGGTCGCGCGCGTTCTGCTGACCTATGCAGTCTGTCCCACGGCGCCCGATCGGTGCGGCTGGCAGGGCTGGCTGCTGGAGGCGGCATGGCGTCGGATCGTGCCGGCCGAGGATCCGTTCATCCGGCGCGCGCCCGCGATCACCAACCAGATCTGCCCGAATTGCGGGGCGGAGGTGTTCCGCACCTACGTATCGCGAGAGCTGGTGGGGGAGGGGCCGCCGCCCCGGCGCTGACTACCCGGTGCGCTCAACCCGCACCGCGCCGTCATGAAGGAAGCAGGTCCGGGTGAAGAGCGTCAGATCCACCGGGTTGGGCAGACGCACGTCGCCGAGCCCCGGCATCCCGTCCCCGGCCAGATCGAAGCGCCTGTCGATCTGGGAGATCGCGACGATCACCGCGCCGCTGGTGTGCGCGTGGGCGCTCAACGCCTCGACCTGCTGGCCGAGCGGCGGATGCCTGCGGTCCTGATCGAGCAGCTGCAGGTAGTCGATGACGGCCAGCGCCGGGCCATCGACCTTCCCCAGCCGCGCGATCACACCTTCGGCGCAGATCGCGTCGGAGGTGTCGAGGATCAGGCGATCCGCCGTCGATGCGACGGAACCCAGATCGGCAAGGCGGCGGCGCACGTCGGCCTCTGTATATTCGAGCGTGAAGAACAGGCCCGCCCACCCGTCGCCGAGGGCCTCGCAGAGCAGTTCGAGCCCCAGCAGCGTCTTGCCGTGGCCGGGCCGGGCGCCGAGAAGCACGAGATCCCCGGGGGTCAGCGCGTCGAGGACGCGGCGGGCAGGGCGCGCCTCCGCCAGCTTGCTGGCGAGATGGCTCCAGCTCCGGAAGCCCTCCTCTCCGGCCAGCCGGTCGAGGGCGGCGTGGAGCGGGATGCGTTCGGCGCGCGACAACAGCCTGGCGCGGCGCTTCAGGCGAAAGACGGGAGCGGACAGTCTCATGGCAACCTCCTCCGGGGCGAGCGGTGGCGCAGTCCCTCCTCGTGCGTGGCTCGGCCGGATCGGTTCCGAATGAGATGAAGCGCCCCGCATGTGGAATGCTTCCCCGAATGGAGGGGGGTGGCCCGGGCCGGGCACAACGCCAGAATAGGGCGGCGGGGTGCGGGCGGGCAAGACCGCCGTTCCGCGGATAGGCGAGCGGCCGACAGGCGTATTTTCAGGAAAGATGAAGGCGGTTTTTCATCTTTCTCAAAATACGCAAAACCCGACCGAGGGGCCGGGCGGGTGGTTTGCGAAAGGGTGTCAGGCCCGCAAGGGCCGGGTGTCAGGTCCTGCGCAGACGGATGACCACGTCGACCTTGGCGATCTCCGCCCCCTCGGGCGGCTCCGGCAGGCGCTCGAATCGCACGCTGTCGCTCGGCGCATCGGTGACGCGGCCATCATCCTCCCAGAAGTAGTGGGGGTGGTCGTCGGTGCGGGTGTCGAAATAGGACCGCGTGCCGTCCACCGTAATCTCGGTCATCAGCCCGGCGTCGCAGAACGCGCGCAGCGTGTTGTAGACCGTGGCGAGCGAGACCGACTGGTCGGCCTTGTCCGCCGCCTGATGAAGGCTTTCCGCCGTCACATGCCGGTCATGCCCATCGCCCACCAGAAGCTCCGCGAGGCAGACGCGCTGCCGCGTCGGGCGCAGCGCCGCCTTGGCGAGCCAGGAGCGTGCCCGATCGGACGAGCCCGCCGACGGCGCGGCGAGCGGATCGATATGAGGAGGCGTGTGCGTCATCGCGTTCTACTATATGAATTCGAGGCGGAATTGCCAGTGCCGCACCGGCGCGACCTCCCGCAACACGAGGACTTCAGACCGATGAGCGCCCCCCGCCCGATCGACGCCTACATTCGCGCGGCCCTCGAGCAGGGACGAAGCCATGACGAGATCCGCGCGAGCCTCGCCGCCGCGGGCTGGCCCGGGCGCGACGTTGAGGATGCCCTGTCGGCCTGGGCCGATACCGGCACCGTGCCGCCGGTCCCGCGTCCGCAGGCGCAATTCTCCGTTCTGGACCTCTTTCTCTACCTCCTGCTGCTTGCCGCACTGGCGGCCAGCGCGTTCTACACCATCGCGCTCGCCTGGGGCGTGGTGGACCTCGCCTTCCCCGATCCGCTGCGCGCTGGCCGCGGGCGGGCGGAGAGCCTGCGCTGGGCGATGGCGATCCTGATCGTGTCGGCGCCCGTCTACGGCGCCCTCGTCCGCTGGGCCGACCGCGACGTTCGGGCGCACCCCTACAAGCGCGGCGCCCCGGTCCGGCGCGGTGCGCTCGGCCTGATGCTGCTGATCGCGGCGGCGGTGTTCCTGGGCGATGCGGCGGTGCTGGTCTACCGCTTCCTCAACGGGGACCTCACGGAGCCCTTCGTGCTGAAGGCGCTGGCCGTCGCGCTCGTCGCGGGCGCCGTCATGGTGGTCGGGCGGCTGGATCTTGCGGAGGCCACCGCGGGCGGCGGCCCACGCAAGCGGGCGATCCTCGCCTCCGCCGCCGCTGCCATCGTGGCGCTGATCGGCGCGAGCCTCCTGCTCACCGAGCTGCCGGCGGGCGCGCGCCAGACCCGGCTCGACGCGCAGCGCCTCGCCGATCTCGTGCAGGGGGCCGAGGCGCTGCGCTGTCCGAACGAAGGGGAGGTGCTGCCCGCGGCCCTCGACCGCGCCACCCTGCTCGATTATTGCCGCGGTCGCACGCTGGCCGCGCTGCCCCCCGACCGGGGCGACCCCGTCACCGGCGCGCCCTACCGCTACGACAGGCTGGACGACGCCCGTTTCCGCATCTGCGCCGACTTCGCCGATCCCGCGGCCCTCGCGCGGCGGCCGCCCGCCACGGGCCTGCCCCGGACCACGGGGCGCAACTGGCTCTTCGACCCCGAAACCGGCTGTGTCCTCGGGAGGATACGCTGAGATCGGCGGCAACCTGCCCATTGCAGCCGCGCGCCGCCCGGTGCTAGGGGTGCGTGAGAATTATGACCGTCTGAAACAATTCGGAGAGCGCGGGAATGGGTGAGCGGCCGACAAGCATCGATTACGACGGGCTGATGGAATGCGCCCGGGGCGAGATGTTCGGCCCCGGCAACCCGCAGCTTCCCGCGCCTCCGATGCTGATGATGGACCGGATCACCGAGATCAGCGCGGACGGGGGCGAGCACGGCAAGGGCCACGTCGTCGCCGAGTTCGACATCAATCCCGACCTCTGGTTCTTCCAGTGCCATTTCCTCGGCGATCCGGTGATGCCGGGCTGCCTCGGCCTCGACGCGCTCTGGCAGCTCACGGGCTTCAACCTCGGCTGGCGCGGCATGCAGGGCCGCGGCCGGGCGCTGGGCGTGGGCGAGGTGAAATTCACCGGCATGGTGACGCCCAAGACCGAGCTCGTGACCTATCACGTGGAGTTCACCCGCGTCATCGACCGCAAGCTCAAGCTCGGCATGGCGAACGGCTGGATGAAGGCGGACGGCGAGACCATCTACACCACCACGGACATGAAGGTCGGGCTGTTCCAGGACGACTGACGCCACGCACGCGGGGAGGCAAGTGATGCGCAGAGTAGTCGTGACGGGACTGGGGGTCGTCTCCTCCATCGGCGTCGGCGCGGACGAGGTGATGGCGAGCCTGAAGGCCGGTCGCTCCGGCATCTCCCGCGATGAGGAGATGGTCGAACGCGGCTTCCGCAGCCAGATCAGCGGCCAGATCGGCGTGGACCTCGCCGAGCATATCGACAAGCGCACGCTGCGTTTCATGGGGCCGGGGGCAGGCTACGCCTACCTCGCCATGGAGCAGGCCATCGCCGATGCCGGGCTGGAAGAGGACGACATCGTCAACCCGCGCACCGGCCTCATCGCGGGCTCCGGTGGGCCGTCCACCATGAACCTCTTCGCCGCGCATCAGATCGTGCTGGAGAAGGGCTCGCCCAAGCGCATCGGCCCGCTGATGGTGCCGCGGGGGATGAGTTCCACCGTCTCCGCGAACCTCTCCACCGCCTACAAGATCAAGGGGATCAACTACTCGATCACCTCGGCCTGCTCGACCTCGCTGCACTGCATCGGCTCGGCCGTCGAGCAGATCCAGTGGGGCAAGCAGGACGTGATGTTCGCGGGCGGCGGGGAGGAGCTCGACTGGACGCTCTCCTGCCTCTTCGACGCGATGGGCGCGATGAGTTCCAAGTACAACGATGCGCCCGAGACCGCGTCCCGCGCCTTCGACGAGACCCGCGACGGCTTCGTGATCTCCGGCGGCGGCGGCATCGTCGTGCTGGAGGAGCTGGAGCGTGCGAAGGCGCGCGGCGCCAACATCCTGGCCGAGGTCACGGGCTTCGGCGCAACCTCCGACGGGGCCGACATGGTCGCGCCCTCGGGCGAGGGCGGCGAGCGCGCGATGCGCCTTGCGCTGGAAACGCTGCCCGAGGGCCGCACGGTCAGCTACATCAACGCCCACGGCACCTCGACGCCGGTTGGCGACGTTGGTGAGATCGAGGCCGTCCGCCGCGTCTTCGGCGACGGCCAGACCCCGCCGGTCAGCTCCACGAAGTCGATGACGGGCCACTCCCAGGGGGCCGCGGGCGCGCAGGAGGCGATCTACTGCCTCCTGATGATGAAGGACGACTTCATCGCGCCGTCGATCAACGTGGAAACGCTGGACCCGGCGCTGAAGCCCGAAGAGATCGCCACGGAGCGCGTGGACAACGCGGGCCTCGACACGGTGATGACCAACAGCTTCGGCTTCGGCGGCACGAACGGCTCGATGCTGCTGAGCAAGTGGCGAGGGTAGGCTCTTCCGCAGTCTTTAGGTTGGCCTATGACGCCAGCGTCGGAGCCGAGCGCCAATCAGACCGGAACAAGCCGAAGGCGCCGGTCTGATCGCCGGCCCGACCCATCGGGTCGGCGATCTGGCCACCCGCGCAAACCGCCCAGATCGAGGACGCGCCTGGCCGCCATAAAGCACGCCGCGAGAGAGGTCCGCCGCCAACCCTCGGTCCGGCGATCGGACCGGCTCATGTTGGGCCTTTTGACGGGCTGGTTCAATGTCTCCTCCGCGGGATTTTGCTGCCGTTCGTACTGGACTCCTGAAGGTCGGCTTTTTGAGAGGCCAAGTTTACACGATTTCGCGGGCAGCCTAGCCTTCCTCCAAGCTGAACTGAAGGTAGAGATTTTCGATGGATTGGAGCCTAGTCGCCATTATGGTCGGGATACATGCGCTCATGTTCCTGACGCCCGGACCTGACAGCATTGTCGTGGTATCGCGCGCGACATTGCA
>JAWDKM010000019.1:0-3001 GCA_032464575.1 Roseobacter sp. HKCCA0434 | reverse complement strand
ACACCTCTGGCCTATCAACCTCGTAGTCTACAAGGAATTTCAAGGGAATACTCATCTTTGAGGAGGCTTCCCGCTTAGATGCTTTCAGCGGTTATCCTTTCCGTACTTAGCTACCCAGCTATGCTTCTGGCGAAACAACTGGAGCACCAGTGGTACGTCCACTCCGGTCCTCTCGTACTAAGAGCAGCTCTCATCAATATTCCAACGCCCACATCAAATAGGGACCGAACTGTCTCACGACGTTCTGAACCCAGCTCGCGTACCGCTTTAATTGGCGAACAGCCAAACCCTTGGAACCAACTCCAGCTCCAGGATGCGATGAGCCGACATCGAGGTGGCAAACCTTCCCGTCGATGTGATCTCTTGGGGAAGATAACCCTGTTATCCCCGGGGTAGCTTTTATCCGTTGAGCGACAGCCATTCCATAATGAACTGCCGGATCACTAAGTCCTGCTTTCGCACCTGCTCGACTTGTAGGTCTCACAGTCAACCACACTTTTACCTTTGCGCTCTACATATGGTTTCTGACCATATTGAGTGTAGCTTTGAACGCCTCCGTTACTCTTTAGGAGGCGACCGCCCCAGTCAAACTACCCACCACGCACTGTCTCCTGACCGGATGACGGTCATAGGTTAGAAACTCAATTTAACAAGGGTGGTATTTCAAGGTTGATTCCACAGAAACTAGCGTCTCCGCTTCTCCATCTCCCACCTATCCTACACATGTTAAACCAAATTCCAATACGAAGTTGTAGTAAAGCTCCACGGGGTCTTTTCGTTTTGATGCGGGTATCCAGCGTTTTCACTGGAACCATAATTTCACCGAGTCCAATGTTGAGACAGTTGAGAGATCATTGCGTCTTTCGTGCAGGTCAGTATTTAGCCGACAAGGAATTTCGCTACCTTAGGACCGTTATTGTTACAGCCGCCGTTCACCCGGGCTTCATTTTGCTGCTTTGCGTAAGCTAACAGCTCCACTTAACCTTCGGGCACTGGGCAGACTTCACCCCCTATACATCGTCTTGCGACTTAGCAGAGAGCTGTGTTTTTGATAAACAGTTGCCCCTCACAATTTAATGTTGCCATTCAAAGAATGGCCCCCCTTCTCGCGAACTTACGGGGTGAATTTGCAGAGTTCCTTAACATTGGTTTTCTCGCTCGCCTTAGAATACTCATCTTGGGAACGTGTGTCCGTTCTCGGTACGGGTTCCTATAGTTTTATAACGTTTAGAAGCTTTTCTTGGAAGCGTGAAATCATTCAATTCGGTAATTGTCGAAACTTTCCCTATGCATCAGAACTCAAGGTTAAACAATGCGGATTTGCCTACATTGACCCCTCATTTCCTTGCCCCAAAATCCATTAATTGGTAGAATTATCCTTCTCCGTCACTCCATCACTTACTATCGGAAGTACAGGAATATTAACCTGTTATCCATCGACTACGCTTTTCAGCCTGATCTTAGGACCCGACTAACCCTGGGTGGACGAACCTTCCCCAGGAAACCTTTCCCAATAGGCGTCAGAGATTCTCACTCTGAATCGTTACTCATACCGGCATTCTCACTTCTAAGCACTCCACTAATCCTCACGGTTTAGCTTCGCCGTCCTTAGAACGCTCCTCTAACGCATTTAATAATGCCCGTAGCTTCGGTATTATGTTTAGTCCCGTTACATTGTCGGCGCAAGGTCTCTTGACTAGTGAGCTATTACGCACTCTTTAAAAGATGGCTGCTTCTAAGCCAACTTCCTAGTTGTTTGAGAAACCTCACAACCTTTATCACTTAACATAAATTTTGGGACCTTAGCTGACGATCTGGGTTGTTACCCTCGCGAGCATCGACGTTATCACCGATGTTCCGACTGCATGATAATACACAATGGTATTCGGAGTTTGATTATAGTCAGTACAGCTAGGCGCCGCCATTCCATATTCAGTGCTCTACCACCAAAGTTTAACATCACACGCTAGCCCTAAAGCTATTTCGAGGAGAACCAGCTATATCCAGGTTCGATTGGAATTTCACCGCTATTCACAAGTCATCCGGGCACTTTTCAGCGTACTACGGTTCGGTCCTCCACTTAGTATTACCTAAGCTTCAACCTGCTCATGAATAGATCACCTGGTTTCGGGTCTATGTCAACATACTAATTCGCCCTATTCAGACTCGATTTCTCTTCGGCTCCGCTTTTATCCACTTAACCTCGCATGTTAACATAACTCGCCGGTCCATACTGCAAGATGTACGCCATCACACATTAACGTGCTCTGACTAATTGTAAGTAAGTAGTTTCAGAATCTATTTCACTCCCCTCCCGGGGTTCTTTTCACCTTTCCCTCACGGTACTAGTTCACTATCGGTGTCTGATTAGTATTTAGCCTTACCGGGTGGTCCCGGCAGATTCAGACAGGGTTTCACGTGCCCCGCCCTACTCAGGATACATCTATGAGATTTTATGATTTCGTATACAGGAATATCACCTTCTATGTTGAAGCTTTCCAACTTCTTCTACTATCATAAAATTTTGTAACTCAATGTAAGATGTCCTACAACCCCTTTTTACAGGTTTGGGCTCTTTCGCTTTCGCTCGCCACTACTGACGAAATCATTATTTATTTTCTTTTCCTGTTGCTACTAAGATGTTTCAATTCGCAACGTGTCTCGCTAATTTGACTATGGATTCATCAAAATGCAACTGAGGTTTGCTCAGTTAGGTTACCCCATTCGGAAATCTCCGTATCATAGTTTATTTCCAACTCCACGAAGCTTATCGCAGGTAATCGCGTCCTTCATCGACTTTCAGACCCAAGGCATCCACCAAATACTCTTACTTAATTTAAAAGTTAATACAACTTTAATATTGCCTATTATTGCTAAAGATAAATATCTTAAGGTATTTTAATATTGGTAATCTATTTTAGAAATTTAATTTAAAAATTAAACTCGGTTATAAAAAAGATCGTTGAAATAATAAATATGAAGTTAATCATATTGTTATTTG
>JAWDKM010000018.1:0-4296 GCA_032464575.1 Roseobacter sp. HKCCA0434 | reverse complement strand
ACGATCGCGGCGATCTTCTTCTTTTTGATCGACCAGCTGATCCGGCTGGGCCTCGAGCAGATTCTTCAGCTCGGCGGCGCGGGCGGCACGCTCGGCGTCGCCAAGGCGGGCGCCTCCGCTGCCACCTCGCCGCTGCGTCGCGCGGCGGGCTCGCTCAAGGAGAGCTTCGTCACGGGCGGCCAGGCCGGAGCCCATGCCGCCGGAGGTCCGGCCCCGACCGCTGCCACATCCGGCGCAACCCACACGGTCCGTGGCGCTGCCGCCGCACCACCGGCCTGGGCGCGGCGCATGAAGCGCGGCCACGCGCTGAGCCACGGCACGACCACAGTCGCCCATGCCCTGCGCTCCGGCGATGGCGGCGGGGCGGGCACGACCGTGAGCCTCAAGGAGTGAGAGAGATGTTCAAGCGTCCCAGCACCGCCTACGGCAAGACCCCGGAGCCCGAGACCCCGTATCAGCGCGCCGCCCAGGCCTGGGACGCGCGGATCGGCTCGGCCCGGGTCCAGGCCCGCAACTGGCGGCTCATGGCCTTGGGCGAACTCGGCCTCGTGGCGGCGCTTGCCGGCGCGCTCGTCTGGCAATCGCTCCAGGGCGACATCGTGCCCTGGGTGGTCGAGGTCGACCGGTTGGGCGAGGCGCGCACCGTCGCGCCAGCCGACGGCAGCTTCGAGCCGACCGACGCCCAGCTCGCGTGGCATCTCGCGCGCTTCGTCGAGGACGTCCGCGCCATCCCCGCCGACCCGATCGTGCTGCGCCAGCAATGGCTCGAGGCCTACGACTTCACCACCGACCAGGGCGCGCTGGCGCTGAACGATTACGCCCGCACCCGCGACCCCTTCGCGCGGGTCGGCGAGGAGCAGGTCTCGGTGGATGTCTCCTCCGTCATCCGCGCCTCGCCCGGCTCCTTCCGCGTCGCCTGGTCCGAGCGGCGCTATGTCAACGGCCAGCTCGCCGGAACCGAGCGCTGGACCGCCATCCTGACCATAATCGTCCAGCCGCCGCGCGACGCGGAACGGCTCCGAAAGAACCCGCTCGGCATCTATGTCCACGCCCTCGACTGGTCGCGGGAGCTCGGCGAATGAGACGGCCGCACCACATCGCTCCGCTTCTCGGGATTGCAATCGTCCTCTCGGCCTGCGCGACCAAGCCAGCACCGATCGAGTACGACGTCTCGGTCCCGCCGCTGCCGGAACCACCGACGATCCCGGTGGAGACCGGCCCGGAGCCGCTGCATCGCCCACCCATCGTCACACCGTCTCGGGGCGGCGCGGCCGATGCCGCGACGCCGCTCGCGCGCGTGGCCGCCGCCAATGCGGCCGCCCGGATCGAGCCGCGGCGGCAGGGCTACTTCAACGCCGTGCAGGTCTATCATTACACGCCCGGCGCGCTCTACCGGGTCTACGCCTCGCCCGGGAAGGTCACCGAGATCGCGCTCGATCACGGCGAGCGGCTCGTCGGCGAGGGCCCGATCGCCGCCGGCGATACCGCGCGCTGGATCATCGGCGACACGGTGAGCGGCTCCGGCCGCTGGACCCGCGTCCACGTCCTCGTCAAGCCGACGCGACCCGAAATCGAGACCAACCTCATCCTGAACACCGACCGGCGCACCTATCACCTCGAACTCGTCTCCAGCGCGGAGACGCATATGCCATCGGTCGCCTGGTACTATCCGGAGGACCGGACCCGGCAAGGCGCGACGGTGGTCGTCCCGTCGCAGCCCACATTGCCGCCGCTCTCGCAGCGCAACCATCGCTACGCGCTCTCGGGCGACGATCCGCCCTGGCGGCCGCGACAGGTCTACGATGACGGCCGCCGGGTCTACGTCACCTTCCCGCGCGGGATCGTGCAGGGCGAGATGCCGCCGCTCTTCGTGCTGGGACCCGACGGCGCGCCGGAGGTCGTCAACGCGCGGGTTGCCCGCAACGTGCTCATCGTCGACCGGCTGTTCGCCGCGGCCGAACTCCGGCTCGGCAGCGGCGACGCCCAGCAGGTCGTACGGATCGTGCGCCGCAACACGCCGCCGCTGATCACGCGGCACGCGCCAAGCGGAGGCAAGTCATGAGCGCCGCGGATACCAAGCGGAGCGAGACCGAGACGGAGATCGCCGCCGAGATGCGGCTCCGGCCCGATCCGCCGCGCGTCGTGCGACTCTCGCGGCGGGTGCTTGGGACGGGCGCCGCAGTGGTGGCGCTCGCAATCGGGGCGATGCTGATCGTCGCGTTCCAAACCCGCGAGGGTGACCCGCCGCCCGAGCTCTACCGCACCGAAAACCCGCCCACGGCGGACGAGCTCACGCAGCTGCCGCGCGACTATACCGAGATCCCGCGGCTCGGCCCGCCGCTGCCCGGCGATCTCGGGCGGCCGATCCTGCGCACCCAGGAACAGGGCGTGCCGATCGCGCCGCCGGCGATCCAGCCGCAACCGCTCGATCCGGCCGAACAGGCGCGGCTCGCCGAGATGGAGGCGGCCCGCACCAGCTCGCTCTTCGCGCGGACGAGCGGGGAAACGGGTGCGGCGCCGAATGTCGCGCCCAGCCCGTCCGCGGCCGCCTTTCCGGACCTTGCCGGCCTGCAGCTGCAATCGGAACCCACGGCCACCGAACGCCGCCAGGCTTTCCTGGACGCCCCCGTCGACCGCCGGACGGTCAGCTCCGACCGGGTCGCCCCGCCCGCGAGCCCCTTCCTCCTTCAGGCCGGCACAGTCATCCCGGCCGCGCTGATGACCGGGCTGCGCTCCGATCTTCCCGGCCAGGTCACGGCGCAGGTCACCCAGGCCGTCTATGACAGCGCCACGGGGCGCTATCTCCTCGTGCCCCAGGGCGCGCGGCTCATCGGCACCTACGATGCCGAGATCGGCACCGACCAGCGCCGGATACTCCTGGTCTGGACGCGGCTGATCCTGCCGGGCGGGCGCTCGATCGTGCTGGAACGCCTACCGGGGGCCGACCGTCAGGGCTTTGCGGGGCTCCAGGACCGCGTCGAGGACAATTGGGGCGGGGCCTTCCGCGCAGCCGGCCTGGCCACGCTGATCGCGCTCGCGGGCGAGCTCGGCCGCGACGACGAGGACGAGATCGCCGAGGCCATCCGCGAGAGCGGGCAGCAGACAATCGGCCGGGTCGGCGAGCAGATCGTCCAGCGCGAACTGGGCGTGCCGGCGGTGATCTCGATCCGGCCCGGCACACCGGTCCGGGTGATCGTCACCCGCGATCTCGTGCTGGAACCGCTCAGGGAGTGAGGGATGGGCAAGCTGAAACTCGGACCGCTCGTGGACGACAAGCCGGTGAAGCTCACCGTTGAACTGCCCGCAACCGTGCATCGCGATCTCATCGCCTATGCCGAGGTGCTCTCGCGGGAGACCGGGCAGGACGCGAGCGCCGCACAGATCGTCGCGCCCATGCTGGCGCGGTTCATGGCGACGGATCGGGGCTTCGCGAAGCTGCGGAAGGAACAAGCGAAGGCGCCGTCGAAGGAAGCGGCAAAGCCATCACCGTCAGGGCCTAGTGCCACATCTGACAGCTAGGACGCGCCTGCACCCCTCTGCGGCGGCCAGTCGCGGACCATGGAGACGAAGCGTCCCCGCGCGGGGTTGTCGTTCCCCGCGAGCCAGATGGCGCACACCGGAACGGTGGCATTCTCGTCCACGATCGGTCGGAACACGACCCCCGGAATAGACAACTCGGCAGCAGACGCGCCGAGCACCGTTATGCCTGCACCGATGCCGACCAGAGCCAGAAGCGACTCTCTCGACACGAAATGCTCTCTCGTCGGAATGTAGCCATTCGGCGCGATGCGCGGCGCCAGCAACCCGTAGAGCATAGATCCACTCGCCCAGGTTCGAATGATGATGGGCTGATCTCGCAGATCTGCCCAGGAAAGACTTTGATTATTCGCAAGGGGGTGGTGCGTCGGCAGGGCTGCGATGAGCCCTTCCTCCCAAAGAGCCTGAACTTCCAGATCGGGGTTTTCCACCTACAAGACCGTAAGGATCAGTTCGAGCTCGCGGGCGCGCAGTTTCGCCAAGAGATCGGTAGGACTTCCCTCGTGTAGCTCCAACGTGACCTCCGGCGCCTCGACATGAAACGCCCGCAGGACCTCCCGGATCGGACCACCAACCAAAGACGTATAGAACCCGATCGATAGGCTGCCCATTTCGACGCGCGCGATGCGCTCTGCGAAACTCGACGCCTTCTCTAAGTCGGAAATGATCAGGCGAGCGGTACCTAGGGTCAGGACTCATTGAGTTTCAAAGCCAGTAGATGACGATGGCCGCGAGAGCGATAGCTGACAGGAAGACCTT
>JAWDKM010000017.1:0-5818 GCA_032464575.1 Roseobacter sp. HKCCA0434 | reverse complement strand
CCCTCCACCATTAGGCGTTTCTTGGGTGCAGTGGAGAGAAGCTCCGGCCGGGAATAGCTCGTTCGTTTCAATTCCGTTTTTCCCATATTTCGAAAGGCTTCCACCGACAGGTCGAGGACCACGCGAAACGTCAGGGCGCCACTGAAGCTTATCCTCGGAAGCCGCTATTCGTGTGCTGCGCAGCATCGGTCAAAATGAGCTCTCTGCCGACATCGGATGCAACGCAACGTCAGCATGATCCAGTCCGTTCAGCCGGGCAAGGACGGCCCACTCCGGGCTTTCTTCAAAGACTCGTGACGCTGCAGTGCGGTACGTCGAAGGGGACATTCGCGGCAAGCGATCAGCGTTTGCGTCGACCAAGTCCACTGTGGACGAAGCCGACCAAGCCAGATGCCAATTAAGGTCCGGCTGTTAAGGCGACTGCTCGCTCTACCTGTTTGCGATGCACAGCTTCATCATATTCAGAAAGCCCCAACAGACACATCTGGAAGTGATCGCCTAACACCAAGGCGTCGAACTCCTCTGCTCTTTGCGCCGCTTCTTCCGTTGAAAGACTGAGCCTCGCACGGAGAAAGTCGGCTACCACGCTTTGGGCGGACGACCGTCCTTTGTCCTGAAATGCCTTTGCCAAGTCCGGAGCACGTTCGGCGGACATTATGATTGCCTTGTAGAGCTGCAGGCTCGCAGCCGACATCAGCGCCGCTCCGAACCTCATGCCGAAGTCTTCCAGTGTTTCGGCCAGGTCTTCGTCCCTGGAGCCAGAGAGACTGCGAAATTCAAAACCATCCAAGAGCGAAAGAATGAGCGCTTCCATCAGGGCATCACCTGATCCGAAATGCCGATAGATGGTCATCTTCGACACGCCGGAGCGCGCCGAGATCGCGTCGACGGTGGTCGCCTCATAGCCTGCTTCGCAGAGCTGCTCGCGGGCGGCCGTAAGGATATCCTGGCGTTTTTGATCAATGCGCGCATTGCGGGGATCTCCGTCCGCAAACCCCCTGAGAGATGGTTCCTTTTTGGACATCGTTCTTTGAGAGATCCTCTGGCATTGACTCGATACCCGTTCGTATCGTATGCAGTGCGCGATACGCAACAGTATCGCATGAGATGGAGAGAGAAATGCACTCCCACGAAGAACTCTGCCGTATGGGACACCTCTTTGCGGAGATTGCCGGCTCTGGCGACGCAACCCGTTTCGCCGAGCTTGTTCGGCCCGATTACGTGAACCACAACCCTTATGTCGAACAGGGGTTGGATGGTGTGATCGGATTCTTCGGACACTTCATGCAGGCTGTCCCTGACTTGAAGGTTACAACCCAGAGCGTCCTGGCCGACGTCAAAAATCAGACGGTGATCGGGCGCTATGCGTATTCCGGCACCCATAAAGGCGCCTTCATGGGATATGCGCCGACAGGATCGCACATCGCCATGCGGTCCATTGATATCTGGCGTGCCGAGGACGGACAGTTCGTCGAACACTGGGATGAACTCAACACCCTCGATCTATTCCAACAGATCGGCGCTGCTACCATGCTCCCGGCAACCGCTGCATGATCCCAACTGGTGAACGATCGGTTCCAGACACCCGGGTGTTTTCGGGTGTCTGAGGCTCCCTGCCGAACTCCGAGGCAGCATGTCATCGCGATTGTCACTTCCCATCAAAACCGATGAAGTCGACCCATTCCCGACCTTGGACCGGCGGTCGGAATGCTGCAGTCGCAGCCCGCTTAGCGGCCATTCGCTGCGATCGTTACGAACGTCCGTTATGATTGGCTATACATCTGGAACTGTTCGCAGGGCTCTCGTCACAGCATACGAAGCAGCTTGGCCGCGGGACGCCTACGCCGCCGCCTTCCGAGCGAAGAGCGCGGCAATGCCCGCGCTGGCAATTGCCATACCTCCGGCACGGTTCATCCAGCGCAGCGCGACGGGAGAGCGGACGGCGCGGCGCATCCTGTCCGCCCCCATTGCGTAGACCGCGCCGTTGAGGACGCCGAGGGCGGCGAAGAGGAGGACGAACGCGGCGGCCTGTCCGAAGTAGCTCGCTGTAGGATCGATGAACTGAGGGACGAAGGCGATGAAGAAGAGGATGCCCTTGGGGTTGAAGACCGTGACGAGGAAGCCGTCGCGGAACGCGGCCGCGCCCGTACCGCCGACGTCCGCGCTCAGGTCTGAGGGCGGAACCGGCTCCGCCCGGAACAGCCGGATGCCGAGCCACAGGAGATAGAGCGCCCCCGCGACCTTCACCACGGCGAACGCGGTCGCCGAGGCGGACAGGAGCGCCCCTGCCCCGGTAAGCGCGATTGTCGCGGCGACGAGGTCGCCGAAACCCACGCCTGCGACGAGCGGCAGGGCCACGCGGCGCCCGTCCGACAGGGAGCGCGCGATCACGAGCGCAATGGTCGGCCCTGGCACGGCCAGCAGGATAATGCTCGCGGCCGTGAAGGCGAGGAGAGTGTCGAGAGTGGGCATTCCGTGATCCTTCCGGTGACGTGATGGCTATGCCCGATATTGGACGGCGAAGATACCCCCTATCCGCAGTATCATTGACATTTTCGTATCTTTGTCGGCATCTTCGCGACTATGAACGCCATTGACCGCCAGATTTGCGAGATTACCCAGACCGAGGGGCGCATCTCCGCCTCGGACCTCGCGCAGCGCCTCGGTCTTCCCGTTTCGACGGCCAACGACCGTCTGCGCAGGCTGACCGCCAGCGGGACGATCCGGGGATGGCGAGCCGAACTCGATCCCCGCCGTGCGGGTGCCGATCTATGCGCCTTCGTCCTCATCGACATGCGCCACGAGGGGGAGGCGGATGCGGTCAAATCGATTGCGGCCCATGCGGAGGTGCAGGAGTTCCATCACGTCAGCGGGCCGCATTCCTACCTCGCCAAACTGCGCGTCGCCGACATGGCCGCGCTGCAAGCCTTCCTGACGGATGCAATCAAGCCGCAGGTGGCCGTGACGGCGACGGAGACGCTCTTCGCGATGGACACCGTCAAGGAGACGTCCGCCCTGCGGATCGCGCCCGAGGAGAATGCGGAATGACGGCGGATCGCAAGCCGCCCGAGCACATTGCCATCATCGGCTGCGGCTTCACCGGCACGAGCGCGCTCTTCCAGTTGATCGACCGCTACGCGGACCAGTTCCGCAAGGTGACGGTCTTCGAGGCGTCTGGGCGGTTCGGCCCCGGCTATCCCTATCGCGAGGACGACGCGCCGGCCTATCTCGTCAACAACACCAACGCGACGCTCTGCCTCGTGCCGTCGAACCGCCGGGCCTTCCTCGACTGGGCGCGGATGCAGCCCCAATGGACGGATGCCGCCGATCCGGACGGCCACCTGCCCCGTGCGGCCTACGGCGCCTTCCTGACCGATGCCGCCCGCGCCGCGCGAACGATGGCGGCAATCAAGGGCATATCCGTCGAGATGATCCCCGAGGAGGCGACGCGCTTGACGGAGCAGGAAGGGGGCGGCGTCCTAGTCCGCTCAGCGTCGCAGGAGGTGACGGCGGACGTGGCGATCCTTGCCACGGGCCGGGCGCCCGATATCAATCCATACCCTTCGCCGCCGAAGAGATCGCATGCTCGATACGTTGCCAGCCATGTGATGGACGCGCAGCTCGATGATGTTGCCTCAGACGCGACGGTTCACGTGCTCGGCGCCTCACTCAGCGCATACGACGTCGTGAACCGACTCTTCGCCCCGGACACGGGGTGCCGGTTCGAGCGGGCAGGCGATGATGGATTGCGTTTCGTGTCCGGGCCGAACATGCGCCGCGTCGTCCTCTGCTCCCGCTCGGGCCGTCCAAAGGCCGTGCAGAGCCGCCACCCAATGCATCTCCAGCGCCACCACTTCACGCCGAACGCCCTGCGCAACCGGGCGGGACCTTATGGCTTCTCACTGCGCGACGTGGCGGAGGCGATCCGCGTGGAGGCCGAGGCGCACGGCGTGCCGCTGGACCCACAATCTCTTGCAGACCCCTACGCCGGCGCGCGCACGGCCGAAGCGGTCAACGCCCGTGGCGGAGAGCTGATCGCGCAGGCCCTCGCTGCCGCGACCGATCCAGCGCGGAGGAACTTCTTCGTGGATTTCTTCTCGGACGCGCAGGACGACATCTGGGATCTCTTCGCCGAGGGCCTGCTCCGGCCGGAGGCCGAACGCGAATACCGCGCCCGCTACGAGTCGGCGGTGCTGTCTTACGCCGCACCGTGTCCCGTGCCGACGGCGGAACGGCTGCTCGCGCTCCATCGCGCGGGTCGGCTCGTGATCCGCAAGGGCGCCGGCACGGTCCGCTTCGATTCTTCAGCCGACCGCTACGAGATCGATCATGCCTTCGGTACCGAACGGGCGACGATCCTCGTCGATACCACTGGCGCCCTCGACCGCGACGTGGGCAGTCCTGGCCAGCCGCCCCTCGTGGCGGGCCTCTTCGCGGACGGCGTTCTGACACCGCATGACCGTGGAGACGGACCGATGCCGGGCGCGTCTGTCGATATGACGACTTTCCGGCTGCGCGGCGCGCGGGACGTCTACGCCGCCAACATGATGCTCTGGGGGCCGGGCTTCTTCACGTCGTCGGCCTACACGATGGCCTCCGTGGTCGAGCGGCTGCTGGCCGGGATGTTCGGTCGAGGAGGCGATGACGCGATCAGGCGGAAGTTGGCAAGCGTTCAATAGCGTGCAGGCATTGGTGGCGGTCAGAGCCATTTCAGCCGGGTCTCATCGGGCAACAACGCCTTAACCGATCTATCCGAAACAGCTCCCGGTCATCCGGGCATACCTCTGCAATGCTGACGCTGAAGCTCGGCCCGCCAGCCCTATAGGGTGAACTTCGCTTCAGGTTTGCTATGCGGCAGCTCTCGCCCGGAAGCCGTTCAGTGCGTCGGAGATGGACTTCGCGCCGAACGCGACGAACACCAACCCCGTCGCCCTCGTGATCCAGAGACCGTGTCGCAGGAAGACCCGCCGCGTGATTGGTAGGCTGGTCCACAGGACGACGCAGGCAGTCGCAGAGACGAACCCCGCGAACGCGGTCGCGACCAGCGGCAGGATGTGGGCGAGCGACAGGGCGTCCTCGAACCGCGAGAAGACTGCGGTGAACATAGCTAGGGCAAACGGATAGGCCTTGGGGTTCGTCAACCCGAATAGAAGGCCGGAGCGCAATGGGTTGTCGATGAACCGGACCGATCCGTCGCCGCGGCTCCTCAATGCCTTGATGCCGAGATAGACGAGGTAGAGACCGCAGATCAGCCCCAGCGTATCGAAAAGGGCGGGTCCAAGCCGCGACACGCCCACGATGGCGAGGATCGCCCCGGCGGACCAGAGCAGGTCGCCGACGAGGTGACACCCCAGGAACCGCGCGCAGGCGCCGCGCCCGTCCGTCGCCGAAAGGCTCAAGGCGGCGAGCGTCGCCGGGCCGGGGATCAGCACGTAGAGCATGCCCGCGACGAAGGTGGTCAGGATGATCTCGGGTGACATCCTTTCACCATAGAGAGACGTTTACGGAGGTCCAAGCGCTTCGACATCTCGGCATGGTCTCTGCGATGGCAGCCGGATACTCTCCGGCTGTGCGGCGTTCGCAGAGGGTGCAGGCATTGGTGGCGTTCGGAGCCGTTTCAACCGGGTCTCATCGGGCGACAGCGCCTAAACCGACCCTCGCGGAACGGATACCCATCGTCGCGGGACCATACTCGCGGAACGCTTACCGTCTGGACCACTTGCGACCCGACATGAAAGGCATGTGACCATGCCCTCGGCTCTCCTTCTCGGCGGCACCGGCCAGATCGGCCTCGCGGTCGCCGCACGTCTTGCATGCG
>JAWDKM010000016.1:0-7214 GCA_032464575.1 Roseobacter sp. HKCCA0434 | reverse complement strand
ATCCTCCCGCGCCATGCCGAGATGGATCTGGTCGATGCCGATCTCGAAATCCGTCACCCTATCCCTCCCGGTGCCCGCCTGGAAAACGAAGGTATCGGACGCTGCTCCACCCGTCAGGACATCGGTCCCGCTACCGCCGATGAGCACGTCCAGCCCGTTTCCGCCCAGCAGCAGGTCGTCCGCGTCCCCGCCGTCGAGGACGTCGTCGCCGTTCATCCCCTCAAGCTGGTCGGACCCGCCGGACCCCCGCAGCCGGTCGGCGCCGTTGCCGCCCTTCAGAACGTCGTCGTCCGCGCCACCGTCGAGCGCATCGTCGTCGTCGCCCCCCAGCAGAAGGTCGTCGCCGGCTCCCCCTTCGAGCGTATCGAAGCCGTCCTGGCCCCGCAGCGTGTCGTTGTCCGCACCACCATCCAACGAGTCGTCGCCAAGCTGGCCGTTCAGCGCATCGCTGCCGGCACCACCGAACAGCACATCGTTGTCCTCCGCGCCCTTCAGCGTATCCGCACCCTCGCCACCGAACAGGCTGTCGTTTCCCTCCCCGCCCAGCAGGAAGTCGTCGTCCTCCTCGCCATGGAGCGTGTCGGCACCAGCATTCCCGAACAGCCTGTCATTTCCAAGACCGCCGAACCCGGTGTCCGCCCCCTCCTGGCCCAGCATCCTGTCGGCCCCCAGACCGCCGAACATCAGGTCGTCGCCGACGCCGCCCGAAATCGTATCGCGGCCCTCCCCGGCATCGAGCACGTCGTTCCCGTTGCCCCCGGCGAGGCTGTCGACGTCGTCACCGCCATAGAGCGTGTCGGCTCCGTTGTCGCCGAACAGCGTGTCGTTGCCGGCATCACCATAGAGAACGTCCGCATCCTCACCGCCCTTCAGTTCATCCCCCTGGTTCCCGCCGCGAAGTGTATCGTTCCCGTCATTCCCCGCGAGCGTGTCGAAACCCGATGCACCTTCGATAGAATCGTTGCCGATACCGCCCAGCGCGGAGTCGTCCTGCAGTCCGCCCTTGATAGTGTCGTTGCCGTCATTGCCACGCAGGTCGTCCTCGCCTTCGTCGCCGATCAAGAGATCGTCATCGTCGCCACCGCGCAGCGAATCGTTGCCGCCCTCGCCGTAGAGCCGATCGTTGCCTGCGCCCGCTTCGAGCAGGTCCGCATCTCCTCCACCGTAGAGTATGTCGTCCTGCGTTCCGCCGCGCAGGGTGTCGTTGCCCCCGCCCCCTTGGAGCAGGTCCGCATCCGAACCGCCGTCCAACAGGTCTTCCGCTTCGCCACCCATTAGCGTGTCGTCGCCACCAAGCCCGCTCAACGTATCGCCGGTCGCACCTGCACCCAGCGTGTTTGCCGCACCGTTGCCGGTCAGCGAGATCGACGACGCTGCCGTCGATACCGCGTTCTCAACATGATCGGGCAGCACGAAATCGATCGCGGTCTCGACCTTATCGATACCGCCGCCGGTCGCTTCGACAATGACGTCCGCCGCTTCGCCGAGGACGTAGACATCGTCGCCCGCTCCGCCGCTGAGCGTATCGGCCGCGCCGTCGACACCGCCGACGAGGCTGTCGTTCCCGCCATCTCCGAATAGCTCATCGGCACCGAAGCCACCCTCCAGCGTGTCGTTACCTTCCCCACCGACCAGGGTATCGTCCCCCCCGGCGGAGACAAACCGGTCCGCGCCATCCGATCCGGCATAATCGAAGCGCATCTCGTCAAGCAGCAGGCCGAGTGGCATCGGGTTGCCCAGCGCGGCACTGTCGAGCGCGTTACGAAGATCGCCCCGGTCGATCCATAGACCCTCGAGCGACAGCACAGTCTGCTCCGTCCCGTTGACGTCCAGTACGAAGGTCAGTCCGGTGACGATGCCTTGCGTCAGGTCAGTGCTGGCAAACCCGGTACCGGACACGATAGCACCGAGACCGGAGCCGTCCGTAGAGGCGTATCGCACGGTACCCCCATCCACCTCGGCCCGGTTTGCGGTGTAGAGTGCGGAGAGAAAGAGTGTGTCGATATCCTCAGGCAGAGCCTGCCGGGCGGTGACATCGAATGGCCGCTGCGGTTCCTGATAGCTGTCGTTGCCGAACGTGATCACGCGCTCGGATTGCGTATACACCTTGTAGCTGTTCGCCTGCGGCAGCTTCCCGTCCGGGTCGATCACGAAAAAGAGCGTGTAGTCGCCGGGCGGCACGGTGGTGGGCGGCGTGAATGTCAGCGTTGACTGCTGTGACTGCGACGGACCGATCTCGCCCAAGGTCAGCCGGCCGACCTCGTAGTCCCCGCCGTCCCATGCCGCATCGGGCGACAGGAAGAGGCCAACGGCGACACTCGCAGGCGCGGTTCCCCCACCGAAGTTGCCGATTTCCAGCGTGACGCTCGTCTCTTCGCCGGCGGTCAGGCCTGCCACCGGCGACAGGCCCGTGAGCGCGAGGTCGGGCAGGAAGGATCTTCGCAACTCGTCGATGGTCAGCGTGGTGTCGCGGAACACGATCTGGTCGATGCCCGACAGCGTAACCGCGCCCTCGACCGCCGCACCGCCTTGCCCTGTCAGGATCACGCCGTCTCGGCCTGGCCCGATCTCAGCCAGGTAGTCGGCCCGGTCTCCGGTCAGCGACAGGGTATCATTGCCCGTGCCGCCGTCGATGGTGGCGTCTCCCGCGCCCGAATCGAAGAAGTCGTTCCCGTCGCGGCCGTAGAGCCCGTCACTCCCACCGCCACCGATCAGCAGGGTGTCGCTGTCGATTGCAATGAGGATATCATCGCCGGAGGTCCCGAAGATCTCCAACTCGTAGTTGAAGCCTGACCCGGTCTGAATGCCGTCGGTCGCGTCGGCCGGGCCGTAGATCCGCTCCAGCGCTGCGATGTCCATCGGCGCCAACGTGGCACGCGGCGGTCCCGAGTGGTTGTAGCTCATGATCGTGGTGTCGGTGTCGAAGTCCAGGCTGGAACCGCTGCCCCCTGGATGTTCCAACCCGAGCGCGTGGCCCAGCTCATGCAGCAGCGTCTGGAAGTTCTGCGTGCCCGCGCCGTAGTCCTGCCCGAAGCCCACCGTCATGGCGAGTACGCCGTTCGACGAGACCTGGCTGTAGCGGATCTCGCTGTCGTCCACGACACGCGGCAGGCTGGCAAGGCCCGTGGTCGGCGACAAGTCGTTGGTGTTCATCACCCGGATCATCGCCTCGTCGGGATCCTGGACCTCGACGAAACGGATGCCGGCCACCGCCTCGAACACCGCCAGCGCATCGCGAAAATCGCTCTGTTGCTCGGAACTGAACGCGCCAAAGCTCGTCACTTCCTGGGGCGCGTTTGGGAAATAGGTCGCGAAATCCGAGCCGACGAAACTGTAGGACACGAACACGGGTGCCCCGTTCCCCGCCATGGCATTCCAGCGCTCGTCGCTGCCGGACAGGATGGGGGTCGGATCGATGGTTTGGCTCACAGCGGCGCTCACCTGCTCTCACACTCGAATGACGGTCATGAAAGTCGCATGAGACTAAATTTGGGCGCGAAACCTGAACAAGTCGTTGAACCGCAAGCTTGTCGCTGGCGCTGTATTCCACGGGGCTCCTGGATCAAGGCTGTCCGCTTCGGACGGCGTCTCCAAATTGAGCGGCACTTCCCTACGGCCTATCCCGTTCCGGGCCCGCCTGGACGGGCGTAACCACGGTCGCAGCGAGCGCTCGGAGGGTTCCTGTCCATCGCAGCCTTGATGCAGGACCCCAAGGGACAACGGGCGGCTTTCCGATCTGATCCACGGCCTGCAACCTTGACTTCGAAGCGGTCCCGCGGGAGCGAGGAGAGAAAAGGAGGACAGCGCATGTCGAGCAATGAGGTCATCAAACCAGCGGGCGCATTCGCCGAAGGCGGGCCGTTGTTGATCGAGCCGATGCGCCACGGCGATGCGCGCGGCTGGTTCGTCGAGCGTCACGTTGATCATCGCTTTCGGGCGGGGATCACAGATACCGGCTTCGCGCAGGACAACCGTTCCTTCTCTGCCCGGATCGGCACGCTGCGGGGGCTGCACTTCCAGCGCGCGCCCTTCGCTCAGGGCAAGTTGGTGGACGTGGCCGCAGGCGCGATCTTCGACGCCGTCGTCGATCTGCGCGAGGGCTCGCCCACCTTTGGCCACAGCGCCCACGTCATGCTCGACGCGGCATCGGGTCGTCAGATCTGGGTGCCGGAGGGCTTTGCCCACGGGTTTTGCACGCTCGAACCCAACACGGTCGTCGACTACAAAGTCACCGCCCGCTACGCGCCGCAGAGCGAGGGCGGCGTGCGGTGGGACGATCCCACGCTCCGCATTCCGTGGCCCGATTGCGCGGACCCGGACACCCTGACGGCAAGGGATCGCGCCTGGCCCATGCTCACCGACGTCGCCCCCATGAAGGCAAGCGCATGAAGAGTGCCCTCGTCACCGGTGCGGCCGGCTTCATCGGATCGGCACTCGTCCGGCGGCTTCTTGCGGACGGTGTAGCTGTCCTCAGTTTCGATGCACTCACCTATGCCGGGCGCCGCGCATGGCTAGACGACCTCGCCGGCGATCACACCTTCCGCCACGCTGATATCCGTGACGCGGACGCGGTGGGCGACGCACTCGACCGCTTCAGACCGGAGGTATTGTTCCACCTCGCCGCCGAAACCCATGTGGACCGTTCGATCAGCGGTCCTGCCGCCTTCGTCGACACGAACGTGACGGGCACGCTGACGCTTCTGGAAGCGATCCGGGCGCGCGACAATGAAACCACGTTCGTTCACGTCTCCACCGACGAGGTGTTCGGCGATCTCGGCCCCGACGCGCCGCCCTCCAACGACATCGACCCTTACAGACCGTCTTCGCCCTATGCCGCGTCGAAGGCTGCGTCGGACCACCTCGCACGGGCTTGGCTGCGGACCTATGACACACCGACGATCGTAACCAACTGCACGAACAACTACGGTCCGCGCCAGTACCCCGAGAAGCTTATCCCCGCCACCATCGCGCGCGCCCTGACAGGCCGGCCGCTCACGATATATGGTACCGGTGACCAGGTGCGCGATTGGTTGCACGTCGACGACCACGCCGACGCGCTCGTTAAGATCGGGGAGCATGGGATCCCGGGAGAGACCTACCTGATCGGGGCACGCGAGGAGCGGCGAAACCTCGACGTGGTCGAACGGATCTGTGCGATCCTCGACCGCCTCCGCCCCGACACGAAGCCTCACGCGCACCTGATCGAACACATCGCCGACCGGCCCGGCCACGACACCCGCTACGCCCTCGATCCCAGCTACCTCGAAGTCGTGCAGCAGTGGAAACCGCGACGTACTTTCGAAGACGGTCTGGAAGCTACCGTGCGCTGGTATCTCGATTATCCCGAGGCGCTGGCACCGTGACCGGCCTCGTGATCGCAGTGATCGGGCGAACCGGGCAGCTCGCCTCTGCCCTGCGCACCGATCCCGGTCCGCACCGCATCGTCCCGCTCGGCCGGCCCCAGGTCGACCTCTCGGAACCCGCGACCCTCGCCCCGGCGCTGCGCGGCAGCGCGGCCGACATCGTCGTCAACGCTGCCGCCTATACTCATGTCGACGGGGCGGAGCGCGATGCGGCGGAGAACGAGGCCGTGAATGCCAGGGCGCCACTGGCCATAGCCGCCGCCGCGGTCGAGCTCGGCGTCCCCCTCATCCACATCTCCACCGACTACGTCTTCGACGGAACGCGCGGCCGCCCCCTGAAGGAAGAGGACCCGCCCAACCCGCTTTCCGCCTACGGTCGGGCGAAGCTGGCGGGCGAGGCGCTGCTCGGCATCCAACCCGACGCCGTCGTCCTGCGCACCGCTGGCCTCGTCTCACCGAGGAGGCCCAACTTCCTCACCACGATCCTGCGCCTCGCCGCCGAGCGCGACAGCCTCGATGTGGTGGCGGACCAGAGGCTCACGCCCACCGCCGCCGACGACCTCGCCGCCACTGTGCTGCACGTCGCGGGCAACCTCGCCGCCAGCCCCGACCCTACGCTGCGCGGCCTTTTCCACGCCGCTGGACGAGGTGCGCTGAGCTGGGCCGAGTTTGCCCGTGCCATCCTCGCCACGTCCGCCCGCGCGGGCGGCCCCACCGCCGCCGTTCGCGACGTCCCGGCCGCCGATTGGCCGAGCCCCGCGCGGCGCCCTGCCGACAGCCGCCTCGACAGCGGCCGTCTTGCGACGCACCATGGCATCCGCCTCGCCGATATCCGGACGCGCCTCGACGACCTCGTACCGCGCGCCCTGGCCGCCACGACAAGGACGACCACCCGATGAAAGGCATCATTCTCGCCGGGGGCACCGGCTCGCGCCTCTGGCCGATCACGCTGTCGGTGAGCAAGCAGCTCCTGCCGGTGTACGACAAGCCGATGATCTACTACCCGCTGAGTGTCCTGATGCTGGCGGGCATTCGCGAGATCCTCGTGATCACCACGCCCGACGACCGGCCGGCCTTCGCCTCGCTTCTGGGCAACGGCCGCCGTTTCGGCGTCTCGATCGAGTATGCCGAGCAACCGCACCCTGACGGCATAGCGGAGGCCTGCCTCATTGGAGCCGAGTTCACCGAAGGCGAGGCCTTCGCCCTGATCCTCGGCGACAACCTGTTCTTCGGTCATGGCCTGCCGGAGCACCTCCATGCCGCGCGCCGGCGGGTGGAAGGCGAGGGCGGCGCCGTCATTTTCGCCCACCGCGTCGCGGATCCGGAGCGCTACGGCGTCGTGACCTTCGACGAGACGGGCCGCGCCTTGACCATCCTCGAAAAGCCCGAGCGGCCCCCGTCGCCCTTCGCCGTCACCGGCCTCTATTTTTACGACGGAGAGGCCGCGGCGATGGCGGGGCGCCTCACCCCCTCGGCTCGCGGTGAGTTGGAAATCACTGACCTCAACCGCGCCTATCGCGACCAAGAAGCGCTGCATGTCCGCCAGCTCGGCCGTGGCTTCGCCTGGCTCGACACGGGCACGCCGGACAGCCTGCTGGAGGCGGCCGAGTTCGTCGCGACGCTGGAGCGGCGCCAGGGCATCCGCATCTCGAGCCCCGAGGAGATCGCGTGGCGGCAGGGCTGGATCGGCGACGACGAACTGCTCGCGACGGCACGTGCGCTCGGCACCGGCGGCTACGCGCGGTATCTCGCGAGCCTTCCTTCTCTCTAATTAAAAAAGCGCCCCGCCGCTGTTTGCGGGCGGGGCGAGGGGCGGGCCGGCCCCGGGACAGGAAGGCCGGCCCAGGAGTT
>JAWDKM010000015.1:0-8997 GCA_032464575.1 Roseobacter sp. HKCCA0434 | reverse complement strand
AGGCCGTCCGACGGGCCGGAGGCAAGATAGGCTTGGGTGCCGGTGTCCTGCCCCGTCGCGGCCGTGGCGGCCCCGCCACCCCCCTGGCTGTCGGCCGTGTCAGCGAGGGATGGAGCGGCGAAGGCGAGAACGGTCGTTGCAAGCAAGATCAGTCGTGTCATGTGCGGGCTCCGGTGGATCAGTGGGCATGGATCTTGGTCGGGTCGGGTCGGATCTGAAGACGTCGAGGCATCGCCCGTATCGATTGGCTGCGCCTCCCCGCCCCAGACCCGCGAACGGCAACTTCAAGCCAAGCTGCCCGGCGCAGCGACGTAGCGGGAGGTGACCGCGTTCATCGCATGATAGGCGAGCGCATTGATATGCAGCGTTGGGTTGTACTGGACGTTCTGCGGGAACATCGAGCCGCCGAGGACGAACAGGTTGTGGGCGTCCCAGTGCTGGCCGAACTTGTTGACCACCGACGTGCCCGGGTCTGAGCCCATGGCCGCGCCGCCCATGTTGTGCGTCGTCTGGTAACGCGTGATGTCGTAGGGCCGCCCAAGCGGGTTCGCGGCGACGTGGGTGGGGTTCATGGCGCGGGCCATCTCCTCGGCCCGGGCCATCAGGAAGTCGTGCATCCGGTAGTCGTTCTCGCCGAAGTCGAAGGTCATCCTGAGCAGCGGCTGGCCGTAGGCGTCCGTGTAGGTCGGATCGAGGTCGAGGAAGTTCTGCCGATAGGACATGCACGAGGCGTGCACGTTGATGTTCATCGTCGATGCGTACCAGTCCACCGCGGCCTGCTTCCACTCCGCACCCCAGGCGGGCGTGCCCGGCGGCGTGGGCGTCCAGGTCATCGGGAAGGCCGAGAGGTGCACCGCGCCCAGGAGGCCCCCGCCCACGAAGGGCCGCCCCTCTACCGCGCCGTGGTCGAAGTGGAAGGTGCCGTAATCGTCGGTATTGGTGCCGGTGTGCCCGCCCGCGACGAAGGGGTTGAAGTTCTCCCCCTCGAAGAAGGCCTGCACGTTGGCGAGCACTTGATAGGAGTAGTTGCGCCCCACGACGCCCTCGCCGGTCTGCGGATCGTAGGGCGTGCCGAAGCCCGACAGGAGCAGCAGCCGCACGTTGTCGAGCGCGTAGGCCGTCAGGAACACGATGTCCGCGGGCTGGAATACGGTCTCGCCGGTCGCGGTCACGTAGGTGACGCCGGTGGCGAGGCCGGTGGCCTCGTCGCGTTCGACGCGCAGCACCTCCGACTCGGGCCGCGCCTCGAAGTTCTCCATGCCGAGGAGGGTGGGATGGATCGCGACCGTGGGCGCGCCCTTGGCACCATAGGCGCAGGGGAAGCCGGGGCAATGTCCGCAGGTCCGGCACGCCGCATATTCCGCGCCGTAGGGGTTGGTGTAGGCCTCGCTCGCCATGGCGGACGGGATCGCGAAGGGGTTCAGCCCGAGGTCGCGCATGGCGGGAATGAACTTAAGGCCCATCGCGTCGCGCTCGAACGCAGGCAGTGGGAAGGGATTCTGCCGCGGGCTCTCGAACGGGTTGCCGCCCTCCTGGATCTCGCCGCCGACGTTCCCGGCCTGGCCCGAGATCGCCATCACGCGCTCGGCGAAGTCGTAGTGGGGTTCCAGTTCGTCGTAGGTCACGCCCCAATCCTGCGCGGTGATGTCCTCGTCGAAGATGTCCGCGCCATAGCGTTCGGTCATCGTCGTGCGCAGCGTCAGATCTTCGGCCGTCACCCTGTAGGAATGCCCGGCCCAGGTGTTTCCCGACCCGCCATAGCCGTAGGCCGGGTTGAAGCTGCCCACGCGCCGCATCGGCAAGGCCGTCTCGGAGGCGAAGTTGCGGAAGGTCAGCGTGCCCTTGTCCAGGGGACGTGTGTAACCACCCCGGACGTTCTGGCTCAACGGGTCGTGGATCGCCTTGCGCGCGAAGTCGTCGCCCTGCATCAGCGCGGGTCCGCGTTCCAGGGCGACGACGCTCAAGCCTTGGTCGGCCAGCTCCTTGGCGGCGATGGACCCGGTCCAGCCGAAGCCGACGACCACGGCGTCCACGGGCGACAGGCGGCGGGCGTCCTGGATGAGGCTCTCATGTCCGGCCATGTCAATTGCTCCCGATGAAGGATTGCAGAGAGACCGGTTCGATGCCGAGATCGTCGGTGCGGCCCAGGAATTCGGTCATCTCGGAATAGACGCCGGGAAAGCCGATCATGCGCCAGCCGGCCATGTCGTTGTTCGCGCCGTGGATCGGGTCGGCGAAGTAGCCCACCTTCGTGTCGAAGAGCAGCGCGCCGAAGAAAACGGCTGGCGGCACCGTCTCGAGCGCCATCTCGCCGTTCTCCATCAGCCCGAGCGCGTCGTCCTGTGTCGCGCCAGGCAGGTCGGCAAAGGCCGACCCGCCATGCGCGACGGCCGCCCAGGCATCCACCTCCGCGATGCCGCGGCGGTAGAGCTCGGCCGGTGTCAGCGGCATCTGGTAGCCCTGCTGTGGGGTGCCCGCCTGAAACGGGCCTTGGAGGTACTGACCGGTGCCGGCACCGTAGGTCGCCGAAAGCGCCCGGTCGATGAACCGGACCACGCCCGACTCGCTGGCGGACGGACCGGCATCGGAGGCCGGAATGATCCGGTCCACAGCCGCAAGGAGAAAGCCGACCTCGCTCTGCGTCAGGAACATCGTGTTGGCCGTGGCCGGGAGCGGTTCCAGCCCGTCTACGACCGCCTGGGCATAGCCCGCGGTGGCGGAGAGATGGACGAGCGTCCCACCTGCACCCAAGCTCATCAGAAACGAACGTCTGTCCATGGTCGGATATCTCCCTTGGCTATGTGGCTGAGGTTCAATCGGCAGCGGGCGTATGCCCGAGGTCGAGGCGATGAATCGCGCCCGCGCCCATCTCATGACCCGGCGCGCCGGTCAGGTAGATCGCGCCATCCGGGCCGAAGGTGCAGTTCGAGACCGAGTCCAGACCGGTGCGGTAGGAGACGAGGAGGTCCCCCTCCGGCGACACGACCCGGAGCATCCCCGTTCCGTTATGCGCGATGAAAAGGCGGCCTGCACCGTCGCGGCAGATGCCATCGGGCATGTCCTTGCGTTGCCAGAGCTCTTCCTCAGGCAACGCGATGAACACGCGTTCGTTCGAGAGGCTCAGATCGTCGGCGACATTGTAGGCAAGGATATCGTTGTCGAGGCTTTCGGCGACGAAGAGCGTGCCGCCGTCGAGCGAGCGGACTAGACCGTTGGCGAAGTGCAGCCCCTCGGCTACTAGCCGCAGGTTACGGTCCGCATCGACGTGGAAGACCCGGCCCGTCGCCTCCTGGTAAGCGCCGGAGTCGGTGAACCAGAAGCCCCCTTCGCCGTCGAGAAGCAGATCGTTGGGGAAGACGAAGGGCTCGCCCTCGTATCCGTCCAGCGCGGCGACCTCCGTGCCGCCCGCGTCGAGCCACAGTACGCGCGGGCGCGACATTAGGATGTGCATGCCGTCGTCCGTCACGACGTGGCCGTTCGCCCCGTTGGTCCGGTCGAGCCAAATCTCCAGCGAACCGTCCGCGCCCAGCCGCCAAACCTCGCCCCGCTCGTGGAGCGAGAGGTAAAACGTACCGTCCGGGCCGAAGGCGGGGCCCTCCGAATACATCCAGGTCTCGGTCACCAGCGCTGGCGTGACGGACCAGGCGGGCGGCAGCTCGGCGAGGCTCTGCGCATGGATGGGCGCGGCCATGGCGACCAGAAGAACGGAGAGCGTTGCGAACTTCATCGATGGCCTCCTTCGGAGTAAGTGCAGAGGTGACGGAGAGGACAGGCGGCGCGTGCATTGCCTGTTCATGGTTCGAACCTGCGGTCGCGCCCCGTCGCAGTGGACGCGACCGTGACAGGATGATCGTGGGCTAGTTCCCCGATCCGCTCATCATCTCTTCGACCATCGCGGCGGTCGCCGGATCGAGAACGCTATCGTGGCGAACGACCAGCCATTCGCCATCGCGGCGCTCCAGCGTATCGACATTGAAGGCGGACCCGGCGTAGGTCAGGCCCTCCACTCGCTCGAACACCACCTGGTAGCTGGTGACGACGGCTCGGTCGCCCTCACCGCTGATGACGAGGTTGGCGGAGACATGACGCTTTCCTTGCGTGAAGCCGCTCGACTGGCGCATCGCTTCGGCGATGCCCTCAGGCCCCGTGGAGGTGCCAAAGCCGGTCACGAACTCGGCCTCCGGTGCGAAGAAGCTGCCATAGAGGTCGTAATCGGTGGCGTCCAGCGCATGGTTAAGGCGCAGGACCACCTGCCGGACGGCCTCGATGTCTTCGGGGGGAAGGTTCAACTCGGCCGTCATGTAGGCGGGATCTACCCCCTCCGGGGTCTGAGCTTCGGCTGGCGATGGGCCGGTCATCGCGAAGGTGGCGAGGCAGAGGGCCAAGGCGGGACGGGCGATCTGTCGAAGCATGTCTGGTCCTTCTCTGTCCGTTGTCTCGTCTCCGGCAAGCTAGCTGATCGCCGCGACATTCCATGGGACAGAACAGGCGTCTTGTTGGGACGTCCTCCGCGGATCGCGACTGCTGTGGGATCACCGATCTCGGTGGTTTCGCCGTCGCGATCGTCCGGGGTGAGACCCACGGTCGACCGCTTTTCGTCAATCACGGTGGGAATGACCCACCTGTCGGCACCTTCAAGGAACGCTTGGCCCTTCCTATGTCTAGAGCTGGAAAATTCGGCAAGCGTGGCTTTCGTTGGTCGATTGGCTCGTTCTAAGTATCAAGACCGGCTCAGTTCGTTCGTTGTTGTTTCACAGGGCCGTAAACTGTCTGATCTACGAAGAAGACATCGCTGTTCATGAGGACAACCGATGAGCGATATGGTCTTCGATATCCCGAACGGTTCGGAGGGCTCGGTCCTCCCGAACCTCTCCAGCCGAGGGCATTCCTGCGAACTCACCGGTCTGACCTTGATCGCGATGCCGCCCGGGCGGGTCGATATAGAAGTGGAGGATTGCCGACCGACGTTGAACGTGCTGCCCTACCGCGGCGACCATGTCGTCAGTCTTCGTCACGGCGGGGTCGATCAATCGCATATCCAGAGCCTCGGAGCGCGCGCGATGTTCCATCGCGAAGGCGATGTTAAGATCGAGGCCGAGAACTACACTTGGGAATGCCTGCTCGAGATCGACCCAGATCGACTGCTCGAGATCGCGCGGGAGCGGCTCGACACTGCCGAGGGACCACCCGAGTTCTTCGTAGACGGCACCGACCAGACCTTCCGAATTCTCGCCGATCTCGCGATCCGGCATCTCCGCTTTGGAGAGCCCGATCGGCTCTACATTGAGGGTCTGAGCATTGCGCTTGCGGCCCACACGCTTGCCGTCAACCGGCGGGCATCCGAGGTTTCAGGTATTGGCACCGATCCCCGCATCGCCCGTGCCATTGACTACATCGAGGCTCATTTAGGCGACGATTTCTCGATGGCCGAGATTGCCGCCGTCGCGGCCATGTCCCCCTCTTGGTTCCAAAGCGCCTTCCGCACGGTCATGGGCCGCCCGGTCTTCGCCTATGTCCGCGAGCGGCGGCTGGAGCGGGCGCGCCTTCTCCTCGCCGACCGCCGCCTGTCGCTGAGCCAGATCGCGTACACCTGCGGGTTTTCGTCTCATAGTCATATGAGTCGCCTATTCCGAGCACGGTATGGCGTCAGTCCAAGGGACATGCGATGACCGAATGTCGGAAGACTATGTCCTCCATATCCCCTTTGATTGTGGCGACTTCTCATCCCATGTTGCCCCGACCGCGCTTGGCTTTGAGCTACTAGGGCTCACTGTAACCGCTTTGCCACCCGGTCGCGTTGAGGTTGACCTGCGCGATACCAAGCCATTCATCAATGTGATTGCCCAGCGTCCGACCGTCCATTTATACGATATCGATGGGCGTGATCGCCGGAGCGAGCTCGCCGCTGGCTGGGGCGGTGGAGTGGACGTCTTCGCGGGAGGCCTGCACCATCGCCTGGCGGGTGAGAACGGCGATTGGGAATTGTTAGTTGAACTCGACGAGACGCGCTTAGCTGGCCTTGCCGCAGAGGCGTGGGAGAACGAATTCAGCTTTGACCGTGACATAGCGCCGACAAAAGATCTCGCGTCGCTACAGCTTGGCCGGATGGCACTCGATCACATGAGGTCTGGGGCGACTGATCGCCTCTATATCGAAGGTCTGTCAATCGCGCTCGTCGCTCGAAATATTGGACGTCTGACAAGTCGGAGTGTACAACCTCCGCTTGGGGGCACCGACCCCCGCATCGCGCGCGCCATGGACTACATCGAAGCGCATCTGGGCGACGACCTCTCAGTGGCCGAGATCGCCGCCGTGGCCGCCATGTCCCCCTCCTGGTTCCAAAGCGCCTTCCGCGCGGTCATGGGCCAACCGGTCTTCGCCTATGTCCGCGAGCGGCGACTGGAACGGGCGCGCGTCCTGCTCGCCGACCGGCGCCTGTCGCTCAGCCAGATCGCGTACACCTGCGGGTTTTCGTCTCATAGTCATATGAGTCGCCTATTCCGGGTGCGCTATGGCATCAGTCCGAGAGACATGCGGTGAGCACGCTTCCAAATTCATCGGCTACGAGGTCCGTCTTCGATACCGTACCCGTCGAAGATCATGTCTTTACGGAAGCTGGGCTCCGGGTCTGTGCCACATCTCCGGGCGCTTTAGCATTTAATTTCGATTTCGGCGCACATCTAATCGACCTGAACCTGGCTCCGGCAATGACACGCCTCGCAATCAACTCGGACCGGCTTGTCGAAAGCGTTACGCCTGAGAACAGTATCGCTTGCGTTCCGGCTGGAACGACAGGGCGGATCGCTACCGAGAATCGCGATTGGTGTCTCTCGATCGAGATCAAGCCAGATCGCCTGGAGAGCCTGACGCATGACGATCGTCTCACACCGGATCGCTCTTTCCGTGAATACAGGACGTTTGATACTGCCCCGCGTGCGGCCCATCTCGGTCGATTGCTCCTTGGCCACCTCCGGTTCGGTGAACCCGACAGATTGTTGGTCGAAGGATTGAGCCTTGCCATCTTGGCCGACGGCTTGAACCTTGCACGGGGCCATCGGACGCCAGTGATGTCCAGTGCCGACACGGACCCCCGCATCGCCCGCGCCATCGACTACATCGAGGCACATCTGGGCAAAGACCTGTCGGTGGCCGAGATCGCCACCATCGCTGCGATGTCGCCATCATGGTTCCAGAGTGTCTTCCGCGCGATCATAGGTCGCCCCGTGTTCGCCTATGTCCGAGAACGACGATTTGAGCGCGCGCGAGTCCTCCTCGCCGACCGCCGTCTGTCCCTCAGCCAGATCGCCTATACCTGCGGATTTTCCTCCCACAGCCACATGAGCCGAATGTTCCGAGCACGGTACGGCACCAGTCCAAGCGACATGCGGTGAGCTCAACCATCGTTACGTGACAGAAGACCGGACTCGTTTGAAAGACAGAAACGCTCCTCCGTTGATTTGATCGGTCACGCAACAGGGGAGCGACCTCATGATCGATTTCACTCTCAATGGAACAGCCGTCTCATCCGATGCCGATCCCACGACGCCGCTTCTTTGGGTCTTGCGTGAGCAATTCGACCTAACCGGCACGAAGTATGGCTGCGGCGTGGGGGCGTGCGGAGCCTGCACCGTCCATCTTGACGGACAGCCCGTCCCATCCTGTTCCCTGCCGCTGGACGCTGCAGCCGGAACCGAGATTACGACCGTAGAGGGCCTCGCGACAAACGGCGACCACGCTGTGCAGCAGGCCTGGATCGAGGTGGACGTGCCGCAATGCGGGTACTGCCAATCGGGTCAGATCATGGCGACGGCGGCGATGATCCGCGACGTGCCGGACCCGACCGATGCCGATATCGACAGCTACCTCGCAGGCAACCTGTGCCGCTGCGGGGTCTACAACCGCATCCGGGTGGCCGCCAAGCGCGCCGCAGAGATCGCCCGGGGCTGAGGAGAGCATCATGACCATCGAGACCTCCCGCCGCGCCTTTCTCGCCTCCGCCGCCTCGCTGACGGTGCCGCTCGCCCTACCGGCGGCAGCGCAGATGACGCGGACGCTCAGCCCCGAGCAGGCGCGCTGGCCTGACAGCTTCCTGCGGATCGATGCCGATGGCGGTATCACCTGCATCTTGCCCACCTGCGAGATGGGCCAGGGCACCCATACCGGCCAGGCCATGATCCTGGCGGAAGAGCTGGGCGCCGACATGGCCGCCATCCGGATCGAGATGCCGCAACAACCCTCCGAGCCGTATCGCCTACCCTTCGGCCAGATGCGGTCGGTGGGGTCCTACGGGATTCGGCACTTCCACGATCCGATGCGGCGCGGGGCGGCGCAGATGCGGATGATGCTGATGCAGGCCGCCGCCGACCGGCTGGACGTTCCCAAGCATGATCTCACCGCCGAGGGCGGGCAGATCGTCCACGCCGCTTCGGGCCGCGCGATCTCGTTTGCCGATCTGGTCGCCGACGCTCGATTGCTGCCCGTCCCGGCCGAGCCCAATCTGCGCCCCGATGCCGAGCGGACGCTGACCGGAACCAACGTCCCCCGCCTCGACACACCGGCCAAGGTCCGGGGCGAGGCGGTCTATGCGATCGACGTGGCATTGCCCGACATGGCCTACGGCGCGGTTCGCCTCGCACCGGTCTTCACGGCCGACGTGGCCTCGATGGAACCGGCCAGCGTGACGGACATGCCGGGCGTGCTCGCCGTGGTTCAGGTCCCTCGCGGCGCCGTTGTTGTGGCGGACAGCTGGTGGCAGGCCAAACAGGCTGCTGACGCGCTGGACATCACCTTTACTGAGACGGCAGACGACACTCTGGACGAGGCCGGCCTCCAATCCCGCATCGCCAACGGGCTGGACCGCGACGATGTGCCCATGACCTTGATGCGCGGCGACCCCATAGCCACGCTTGAGGGCGCCGAAACCGTGGTCGAGGCCGACTACGCCGTCCCGCTGCTCGCCCATGCGTGCATGGAGCCGATCACCTGCACCGCGCAGGA
>JAWDKM010000014.1:0-10925 GCA_032464575.1 Roseobacter sp. HKCCA0434 | reverse complement strand
CCATCTCTCACCCGGTGACGCGGTCGCAGACCGCGGATACGACGCGCGCCGTTCTGGAATTGGTTGCCGCGCATGGCAGGCGTGGTCACATGCCGGCCCGGCGAGATCGAAAGGTGCAGCGTTCGGTTGGTCCGGCGACCTACCAGAACGCAATCTGTTCGAGCGCCACGTCAACGGACTGAACCACTTCGGAACGACGGCCACGTGCTACTGGAAATCGACCCGCAACGACCACGTGGCCGTCCTCATGGCGTGCTCCAGGCTATCGCAAACGTATCATGAAACCGTATCCAGTGGCGGCATCGGCGCGCGTCTCGCGCCGGTGCCAACTTGGGAAAAGTCAGCTCCGGGTCCGGGCGACGGCCTGCGCGGTGGTTCGGGCAAAGGGATCGGCCGCGCAGTCGGCGCCCCGCCCCTGTTCCACGCAGAGGCGTTCGAGCGCGATCAAGGTATCGGCGTCGAAGGACCCGGTGACGGGTCCGGCGTAGAGCTCATCGGTCACCAGCGTTTCCTGGACGAGCGCCGCATAGCGATCCGGCGCCCGCTGCCCTAGGTTCCAGAGCGCGCCGGCGAGGCCGCCGCGTGCAAGCTCCTCCAGCATCTGGAGACCGCGCGCCTCCGACTGTTCCACGCCGCGGCCGCTGACCAAAGCCAGTGCGAACTGAAGGGTCGAGCGCTCGTCGCCCGCGACGACGCCGCGCTCGAAGTAGGAGACCGATCGTTCGATGTCGCGCTCCACGATCCCGCCGCGGCGGTAGACGAGGCCAAGCGCATAGAGCGCGCGGCCATTCCCGGAGGCCGCCAACTCCTCGTAGATCTCAAGGCCCCGCACAGGATCGAATCTGGCGCCGTCCGGGTCCACGAGACGCGCCGCGAGTTCGAGCTGGGCGCTTTCCTCGCCCTGTGCGGCGAGCTCCTGTCGAAGCTCGAGGGCCCGGGCGGGATCGCTTCCATCGAGCAGTCGGGCGAGACGGAGAGCGGCGGCGCGGTCTCCGTCCTCGGCCAAATCGCCCAACAGCTGTTGGGCGCGACGCGGATCATGTGCTGGCGAACCAGCAGTCAGGTATATCGTGGCGAGGGGCGTGCGGACGTCGTCTCGACCTCCGGCAAGCAGGATCTCGTAGTATTCGGCCGCGCGCACGAGATCGGTTTCCCCGCCCAGCCCGCGCCGGAAGTAGTTCGCCAGGACGCTCGCAGCGCGCTCTTCTCCACGGTGCGCCGCACGATCGAGCTGGCGCACGGCATAGGCGATCTGAGGCTCGTTGCTGGAATTGCGCAGGATCCTGCTGGCGTCGCGCACCGAGAGGCTCGCCTCGAAGGCAGGGTCGCCTCCGGACATGGTACAGCCACACAGGATGACCAGTCCCACCGCAGTCAGGTAGTGTCGAACGTTGCTGAATGGTGTAATCGACATGAACCTTACATATTTCCCAATAATGATGCTGTCTGATGGAACCGGTTCGGCTTGTGCAACACGCCCGGACGACCAAATTGCGGCGGCGCGCGGTTCCCTAGCTGCGAAGATGTCAATTTCGGGTTAATGAGGTGTTTCAGCGTCGGCAAGCGCCTAGCCACGAGCGCGCGGGCTCACCGTGCGATTAACTATCGATCAACGTTTTCCTGCAACGCTCCGCGACTGTTCCAGAGGGTTTTCAGCTTTGGGGCAACGGCTAGGTCGTCGAGCTTCCTGATATCGGGGCCGGCGGCCTTTCTCATTCAGAAAGGCATTTCCATGACGAATCCGTTCTCCTCACGGGCAGCGCAGCTCAGCGGCCCCGCCTTCGACTACGTGCCTGTGCCCGATGGTGCGGACAGCGACCTGCCGTCCGTGGCGATCGGCCTCTATGTCGAGACCGCAGGAACCGTCCGGTTCGAAAGCGCTGCGGGCCAGATCCGCGACGTGGCAGTCCCCGATTTCGGATGGATCCTGTGCGGTGCGAAGCGGGTCTTGACCGCCGGCACGACGGCGCTCGGCATCCATGCGCTGACGCTGTCCTGAGGCGCGCGCATGATAGCCCCGATCCTTTCCACTTCTTCACCGACGATATGCAAGTATCGCACAGGCGCCGGAGCGCTTCGCAACCTGGTCGACCATTCCGAGGATGCGAGCACGTGGGCGACGACGACGCTCGACGTCGAACGCCTCGATCTGGGCGCACTGGGCCGGTTTCCGGGCTTCGCGCTGCGCTCGCTCGTCAACACATCGGACCGGGCGCGGTTCGGTGACTTCGACGCAATCCAGGGTGAGGCCGTTTGGCTCTCGCTCTGGATCCGGGCTGGAAGCAGCAACGCCATCCGGCTTTTGATGCGCGACTACGTTGGTGCGGTCAGCTATGTCTACACGGGTGCGCTGGACGCCCTGCCCGCAGGTGGCAGCTGGATCGAACTTGTGTCTCGGGACGTGCTGGCGGATGGCGTGTCGCAGCGTCTTGTCTTCCGCCTCCTGCCCGGGTTCGACGGGGAGGCGCGCATGTCGATCGGGCCCGCCTCGCCGACACCGGGCGAGGATATCATCGTGCTCGCGGCGCAGGTCGAGCGAGGGACTGCGGCAACGGCGTATCAGGCCCGCGGCACTTGAGCCACGACGGTCGGACGCATCTTGACCCTTCGGCGCGGAGGGTGCTTCACCGGGGACTGTCTGGCGCCGATCCGAACAGGTTCCCCGGTGAAAATACTACATGTGTCACAGGTGCTGCACGCGGGTGTGGGCAGCATGATCGAAGAGATCGTTCCTCATCAGATCGCCCGCTGGGGGGCGGAGAACGTCGCGCTTGTGGTGCCGGAGAATGAGCTCGCGCTCGGCTCGCCCATTCGGCAGGCGCGGCTCTTCACCTTTCCCAGCAGCCGGCGTTCCGCGTGGGGCCTGCTTGACGCCTGGCGGGCGCTCAGGACGGCGCGGACGATGTTCTCGCCGGATATCGAACATCTGCATTCCACGTTTGCCGGGGTTCTGGGGCGGTTCAACGGCGGCGGTCGAGCGCTGCAGGTCTACTGCCCGCACGGATGGGCCTTCACCCGTGATTTCGATGACCGGAGCGGGCGGGCGGCTGCACGAGCAGCGGTCCTGGTCGAACGCAGGCTGGCCCGCGCGACGGATGCGACGGTGATGGTTTCGACCTCCGAACGCGCGGCGGCGCATGCGCACGGCATCCGCAGCCGGTCCGACACGCTTATCCTGAACTCCATAGCCGACCGACCCTTGATGCCCCGTGTCCGGACGGCCGCGGACCAGCTCGAGATCGTCTTTGTAGGCCGGCTGGTGCGGCAGAAGGCGCCGGAGATCGCGCTCGACATGATGCGAACACTGCCGCCCGGCACGGCACACCTGACATTGATCGGGGCCGCGGCGGACGGCTCGACGCCGCCAGGGACCGACAATGTCACCTGCCTGGGCTGGATCCCGAGGGAGGAGGTTCAATCCCGCCTCGCCGCTGCGGACGTGCTCGTCCTGCCGTCGCGTTGGGAGGGTCTGCCGATGTCCGCGCTGGAGGCCTTTCGCGCCGGCACGGCCGTTCTGATCTCCGCCGCTGCGAATGCGCCGGAACTGGTCCGCAATGACGTCGAAGGCCGGGTCGTCGAAGAGCTCTCGGCCCAGGCGTTCCGCGACGCCCTTCTCGCCACTCCGCCCGACGCATGGCGCACGTTTGGCGAGCAGGCCAGGCGCAGCTACGAGGAGCGGTTCACGTCGCGGAGAATGAACGCCGAGCTCGACGCGCTCTACGAGACGCTTCTTCTTCGGCGCAGTCGCTAGCCGACCGGACCCCGCGATCCGCGACGAGGGCGAAGGCCATCGCGACATGGGAGGGCAGATCGGCGAAGCCGCCGGCGCCGCCGAAGGTGATGCGGATCAGGAAGATCGTGCAGCACAGCACGACGAACGCCGACATCCGTTCTCCGGTCTTCGCCAGGCGCATGAAGTGCACGACGAGCAGGCGCAGCACCAGGATGTAGAGCGCGCTGGCCAGCATCAGCCCGGGCAGCCCCAGGGTCAGTCCGCTGAACAGGAAGAAGTTATGGACGATGTGCCCGCCATAGGTCGAGAGGCTCGACCCCAGCAGGATGCTGCCATCGATGTCGGCGAGCGAAGCAAGGTATTGCGCGACGCGCGATGATCGCGAATAGACGTCGCCCTCCACGATCCGTTCCGCAAAGCCACTGCCGAAAACAAGAGGCAGTATCAGAAGGGCCGCGATGCCGACTGCGACGCCAGCTGTGGCGCTCTGCCGGGCCAGAAGGACGAAGAGACATGCCGCGAGCGCCATCAGGAACAGGATGTAGGACGTCGAATTGATCGCCAGTGTTCCGATGGCAACGGTCACTACGGCGAGGCTTGCCACGGATCGCGGCGCGCTTGTGATGACGAGCAGCGCCACCGCCACGCTGATGGCCCGGCTGATCTGGTTCACGGAGGACACTGCGTAGCTGACGGTATCGGCCGAACCGGACTGGAAGTTGAAGAGAGGACGCCAGAAATTGAAGTTCACGTAGCCGAACGAGTAGCGCCCCGAGATCGCACCGGTGATGCCGTCGAGGATATCAATCCCAGCCACTGCCGCGGAGTAGAGCAGGCAGGTCACCACGCCGGCTGCGATCGCGAGGCTCGTGCGCGGGTGCCGAAGCTGCGCCGGATCGAGCATGTTGAACAGGCACAGCGCAGCGAGGATATAGACGAGGTTCCGCACGCCGAGAATTGCGATGCCCGTCTCCCCACGAAGGCCGAGCGCCACGCAGATCAGGAACGTCAGCACGATGTAGAGCAGAAAGAATGTATTTAATCGCAGGCGGCCGGTTCGCAGGATGTGCAGCGCTCCGCCCAGGATCACGAGCATGGCGCCGAGGGCAGGCGGCTCGATGTCTATACTCGCGACGCGACCCACGCCGATCCAGGCGATGCCCATCGCGGCAAGGGTCGCGAGGACGAGGATGCCCGGTGCCCTGTCCTCCATTTCGTCCGTCAGCGCGGAAGCTGTGCGTAGATGCGGCATAGTTCACCAATATGGTCCGACAGCCCGCTGGCACAGCCGCAACCGTCGCGGCGCGCGATGGTACTCATGGCGGCGACAGCGGTATCGTCGCGCGACAGTTCCGCGAGGACCGTTGCCCATGCGGATGGGGTCCGGTCCGCAACAACACGTCCGGCGCCGTCGGGGAGCGCTTCGCAGGCGGCATTCCAGGCGCCGCAGATGACCGGGATGCCGTGGGCCAGTGCCTCCATCGGGACGAGGGGCTGGCATTCGTACCAGAGCGAGGGGAAGACGAGCGCGCGCGCCGACCGCATCTCCTCCGCCACGCTGGCGGCATCGCACCATCCCGTGATCTCGGCCGTGGGCAGGATGCGGCGGACGTGCTCGGCATCCGGCCCATCGCCGACGAAGCGCGCACGCACCCCGGCGCGGTGGGCCGCTTCGGCGAAAAGGACGGCGCCTTTCTCCGGCGACATCCGTCCGACGAAGAGAAAGGTATCGCTGCGCTCCGCCTCGGCCCGCGGTGCGTCGGGCAGTGAAACGGGGTTGGGGAGGTGATGCAGACGGACATCCGCGACGAGGTAGGGCTCCATCACGCGGCGCTGTGTCTCGCTGATGTAGATGACGTCGCGCAGGGTCCGCGGCCAACCGGCCAGGTTATGCAGCGTTGCCGCTCGCGCTGCGCGCCATGCCTTGTGGCTTCGCGCGCGGGCGTCGCAGTTCGTGGCCAGGCAATCCGGGCCCAGCGCTCGCCGCGTACAGATCTCACCGGCCTGGAAATCGAAGAAGCCTCCGTTTGGGCAGGCAAGGAAGTATTCGTGCATCGTGTAGACGTGCCGGTGTTCGGAGCGGGCGATCACCGGCGCGATGGAGGGCGTCAGCGATTTCGCCCAACCGTGGGTGTGAACCACCGTCCGGTCCGGGTCGCATCTTGCCAGCAACCGGTCGAGGGCCCGCGCCGTTTCCCTGCTCCACAGGTTCGACGTCATGGCGTCGAGCCGTGACGGATTGCCGAGCATGTCCGGTCTGTCGAGGCACGTGACGGTGATGCCGGCCTCCGCAAGCGCATCGTCCGCCGGTCCGGCGCCCGCGAAGTAGTGAACGTGCTTTCCGGCGGCGGTAAGTCCGCGAGCAGTGTCGATCGCCACGCGTGCTTGCCCACCGGTGACGGCGGCATGGTCGTTCACGATGACCACGGTATCGAAAGCGTCAGACCTCACGCCGGTGCCGGTTGCCGGGTGACGAGTTGATCCTCGACATCGCCGGTTACTGCCGCCACGCGGGCAATCTCCTCCGGCGTCAGGACGTCGCGCCAATAGGCATTCACCGCGGCGACGGAGCGGGACCAGTCATGCGTCTGGCCCTCGCGCGGAATCGCCGCTCCTTCTGCGGAGCTCCTTCGTGCGAAATGCCGCGTTAGCCGGGGCGACCAGTCGAGATCGAGGTCGTTCAGGAGCTGGCGATAGGTTCCGGCCTCGTCATGCTCGAGTTCGGCAGCATGAACGATATGAAGACCCGGCGCGCCGCCGGCCGACAGGACCGCTCGGTAGCACATCCGCCAGAGCACGGCGGCCGAGAGGATGACGTCGGAGGCCCCCTTGTCCAACACATCCTCAACGACGGGATCGGGACCGAACCGTGCGGACCAGCGCGGATAGATCTCCGCGGCGCGCGACGTCCAGCCGAGCCGCTTGTAGCTTGCCGCATGCGCCGGCGCGCTGCGGACGGTCACCACGCAGGGTATGCCGCGCGACAGGAGGTCCGGCACCAGCATGATCGCGTGCGGATCCTTCCAGATGACATTGCGCAGGCCCGGGGTCAGGGCCGCGACGCGGCGGCTGTGCCGGGTCCGGCTGCCGAGCACGAGGCTGCGGAGGGTCGGCCGCTGACCCTCCCGCGTCTGGGGCCGTAGCCGCCCTCGGAGAAGCCTGACGTCCTCTGCAATGGCGTTGAGCTCCGCCTCCGCCAGATCGCCGTCAACGCGCATCGGGAACCGGGTCCCGACTCGACGCAGGCCGGTGGGCCCGAGCGGCTCGTAGAAGGACGCGGCACGCGGGGTCAGCTCCAGCGTGTTTCCCACCGGCGTCGTGCCGCTTCGCGGGGCGCCGGTGACCAGGATCAGGCGGCGCTCAGCCATGGGAGGACGACCTTTCCCGCAGGATCGAGGCAAGCAGGACGAGGCGCAGGCCCGCCATCGCAACCAGCGCCATGCCGGCCCCCGCGAGCCCGGCAAAGGTGACGCCGATCCATGCCGCGGGAAGCGAGGCGACGAGGAGAACGGCCTGAAGTAAACCGAACGCGTCGAACCGACGCTGCGCGGTGAGTGCCGCCTGCAGCACTGCGCCGACCAGCCGGAGCCCGACCGCGAGGACGACCCACATCAGCAACTGCTCCGCTTCGATGAAATCCGGCCCGAATAACAGAACGAGTAGGTCGGGCCCGATCAGAAGGCCCAGCACAACGCCGCATAACGCAGCCGCCATCGCGCCGCCGAGCGCCCGGGAAAGAAGCCGTCGGAATGCTACAGCTTCCTCTGCATGCCGGTATCGGGCGAGCCGCGGTGCGACCACCTGCCCGATCGCATCGAAGAGGACGATGGCGGCCTGTTGCAGATACGCCACGACAGTAAAGAGACCGAGCGCGGCAGTGCCCATCAGCAGCTCGATGAGGATGCGCGGAACGCTCATCTGCAGGACGCTCATGAACTGACCCAGGCCCAGCGTCCCGTTTTCCCGCAGCAGGCGAAGCGCGGGGCGCGGCGATAGCGAGATGCTCACCGGTCGTGTCCGGGCGTAGAGCGGCAGGTCGTGGAGCAGAAGGACGATGCTCCACATAACGGTTTGTGCCCAGAGCGCCCGCTCGACAGCGATACCGTTCGCGAGGAGCAGCATGAAGAGAGCCGCACCGAGCACACAGCGAAGAAGGATCGACCTTGCAACGCGCGCGCTCTCGCCGTCGCGCTGGAAGCCGCCGTAGAACAGGTTGCTGACGAGTTCGGCCGCCTTCGCGAGGACGAGCGGGAGAGCCAGGGTCAGCAGCTCGTTTCGGAACAGTGCCAGGATGCCAAGGGCAGCGAGACCGGCGGCGGCAGACAGCATCACTGACATGCCGAAATAGGTTTCGAAGGCGTGCCGCTTGCCGATATCGGTCGAGAGGCCGCCGCGAAACCCCATCCGGGCCAGCATGTAGGTGGGCTGGATCACCGCCATGACGAGGCCGAACCGGCCAACGGTTTCGAGGTCGGTGTATCGCGCCAGGCCCCACAGGACGACGAACTGGCACAGGACGAGGACGAAGTTCGCGAAACCGATGCCTGCGATCTCAAAGCCGATGTGGGGTCTGGAGCGGTCCACCATCATGCCGTCACCGCCATCCGCCTCGCCGCGGTCCATAGCCGGACCGCGGTATCTGGGCCCCTGTCCATCAATGCGCCGGTTCCCGCGTCTTCCACGTGCTCAGGTTTAGGTCGAACTCATGGCCCAGCGCCGCATTCTCCGCTGCCAGGGTATCCCGAAGCGTCGCGTCGATGTCCCGCGATGGGGTCTTCCGCTTTCCCGTTGTGTTTACCGCACGGTAGACCGCCCGCGCCGCGTCGTAGGCGGGGCCCCTCGGCAGGTGGCCGCGCACCGCGATATTGAGACGTTGCAGCGCGCGGTTGCGGACCGCGTAGGTCTGGTTCTCGACCGGAAAATCGTAGGTCTCGTAGAAGCGGGGCGTGAGCTCCAGCCTTTCCGCGAGCCTTTTCATGAAGGCCCGTCGATCGGCGACCATGTCCTCGAACAGGCAGATGATGATCCGCTCGGCCCCAATGGCCTCGCGCCACAGCCTCAGGTGCCGCACGTAGCTCGCCGTCCCGACCGGATCCGCCGCCAGTTCGTTCCCACCGAAGATCGACGGGTCGCGCGGTTTCGAGATCCAGTCCTCGAACGTCATATCGGCGGGTATCCAGGACCAGTTGTTACGGAAGTATTCGAAGCTGGAGCGGATCTGGGCAACCGGCTCTCGAAGTATGAAGAGCGCCAAGGGTTTGGAAGGCATGTCTGCCATGGCAATTCTTGCCGTTTGGTGAACCATGTAGGAGGGCGTTGCCTCGATCCGCAGACGGCCGTCGTTTGCGCCCTGGGGAAAGAGTTGGGTGTAGCCCTCCAGCCCGCGCGACACGTGACGGTCCGGGCGGTGCATGTGGGTGCCGGGATCAACCAGGAAATAGGTTTCCTTCTCGAGGGATCCGACGGCGCCCGGATGATCCGTGAGCCAGTGGAACAGTGACGTGCTTCCGGCTTTCGGCGCACCGGCGATGATCAGGTCGGGCAAAACGGGTCGCGACATCAAACGCACCATCGAACATTTACGAGTGTTCGACACTCATGCGGCGTAGCCTATCCGGGAGCAAGATAGGCAGGGCTGGGGCGCCCGCTTCTTGCCTCTATAGCGACACGAATGACACGCTCCTCCGACCACCGTTGCATCCGTGCCGCAGCTGATCAACCGGGCGACGGTGCTACTCAGCCGCCGGTGCCGAAGCCGATGCCGACATAGTCGAACTCCGCGGCTGCGGCCTGGTCCGGACCGTAGATGTTGCGCAGATCGGCAAGCTTCGGCGCGCGCATGATCTCCCTGAGCTTGCGCAGGTCGAGGGCGCGGAACTGATTCCACTCCGTCAGGATGACGATCGCATCGGCACCATCGGCCGCCGAATAGGCATCCTCGTGCCACTGCACGCCCGGCAGGAGGCGCTCGCCTTCGTTGCGGCCCTCCGGATCCACGACATGGACTTCGGCTCCTGCGCCGATCAGTGCGGGGATCACTGACAGCGAGGGCGCCTCGCGCATGTCGTCGGTATTGGGCTTGAAGGTCACGCCCAGCACTGCGATCCGCTTGCCCGTGGCCTCGTAGTCCAAGAGATCGAGAACCTTGTCGATCATCCGACGCTTCACCGCCTCGTTGACGTCGATGACCGTCTCGACGATCCGCATGGGGTGCGCATGCTCCTGCCCGATCCGTGCGAGCGCGCGCGTGTCCTTCGGAAAGCAGGAGCCTCCGTAGCCGGGACCCGCATTGAGGAACTTCGGCCCGATGCGGCTGTCGAGGCCCATGCCACGGGCCACCGCCTTCGCGTTCGCTCCCGTGCGCTCGCACAGGCCCGCGATCTCGTTGATGAAGGTGATCTTGGTCGCGAGGAAGGCGTTGGCGGCGTATTTGATCATCTCCGCCGATTCGAGGTCGGTGTAGATCACCGGGGCATCGCGCAGGGACAGCGGGCTGTAGATGGCGGCCATGACCTCGCGGGCGCGCTCGGTCTCCGCCCCGACCACGACGCGGTCGGGCCGCATGAAATCCTCGATCGCCGCGCCTTCGCGCAGGAATTCGGGGTTGGAGGCGATGTCGAAATCCGCGTCGGGGTTGGTCTTGCGGATGATCTGTGCCACGGCGCGGTTGGTGCCGACCGGGACGGTCGACTTGGTCACGACGACGGTGTAGCCCGTCAAGTGCTCCGCGATCTCGCGGGCGGCCGCGTTGACGAAGGTGAGGTCCGCATGGCCGTCGCCGCGCCGCGTCGGGGTGCCCACCGCGATGAAGACGGCGTCCGCGTCCGCCACTGCGCTGCCGAGGTCGGTGGTGAAGCTCAGGCGACCGCCGGCCACGTTCTTTTCCATCAGCGCATCTAGGCCGGGTTCGTAGATCGGGACGTCGCCCGCGCGCAGCTTCTCGATCTTGCCGGCGTCGCGGTCGACGCACACCACGTCGTGCCCGAAATCGGAGAAACAGATGCCCGAGACGAGGCCGACATAGCCGGTGCCGATCATGGCGATGCGCATGCGATGCTCCCTTGCGAATAGACGCCTCTGATACGGCATCGATCTCGGGCGGTACAAGCTGGAGTTTACGAGACCTCTGGTCACTGGTTCGTTCAATGGGCGTGAATTCCGCGTGACTGTTCTCAAAGCCAGAACACTCTGC
>JAWDKM010000013.1:0-11134 GCA_032464575.1 Roseobacter sp. HKCCA0434 | reverse complement strand
GGCTACCAGTATACGGCGGGACCCATCGTGGCGAACGGCCTGATCATCGCGCCGATGTCGGGCTGCTATCTCTACAATCCCGGCGGCTGCTGGGTGTCGGCCCACAGCCCGCAGGACGGCTCCGAGGTCTGGCGCTTCTATACCAACGCCCGTCCGGGCACCGAGGGCGGCGACACCTGGGGCGACACGGCGGTCGGCGACCGGCGCGGCGGTTCGGTCTGGATGCCGCCCGCCTACGATGCCGAGACCGAGACGCTGATCGTCGGCACCGCGGTGCCCGTGCCCTGGGGCCGCGCGCAGCGGACCTCCGCCGAGGGGACGGAGAAGCACACCAACTCCACCGTTGCACTCGACGTGAACACCGGCGAGATAAAGTGGGCGCACCAGCACATACCGGCCGACAACTTCGACATGGACACCGCCTTCGAGCGACACCTGCTGACGACCGAAGTGACACCAGGCGAGGAGGCCCGCTGGGTCGCGGACGACCTTCCGGAGGGGGAAGCGGAGGTCATCTTCGGCATGTTCGGCAAGTCGGGGATCGTGCGGGCGCTGGACCGCGAGACCGGCCGCCTGCTCTGGGCGCGGGAAACCTACTACCAGGACGTGATCTCCGACATCGATGTCGAGACCGGCCTCGCGACACTGAACGAGGAGCTGATCGCCCCCATCGGCGAGACGGTCCGCGCCTGCCCCTCGCTCTACGGGGGCCGCAATTGGCCGGGCGCGGCCATCGACCCCGAGGCGGGCGCGTTCTTCGTGGGCTTCAACAATGTCTGCATGGACTACACGCTCAACGAGGTGGAGATCGAGCTGGGCGCCTATCACGGTTCGGCCGACTTCACGTTCCAGCACGCGCCGGGCAGCGGTCCGGAGGGTGAGGAGCAGGTGGGTTCGGTCATGGCCATCGACATCGCGACGGGCGATACGCTCTGGCGCCATGACCAGCGCGCACCCTTCTACGGATCGCTGCTCGCGACGGGCGGCGGCCTCCTCTTCGGCGGGGGGGTGGACCGGACCTTCCGCGCGTTCGACTCCTCCACCGGGGATACCCTCTGGTCCACGCGCCTGACCACCTCGGCCCAGGGCTACCCGGTCAGCTACGAGGTCGACGGGGTGCAGTACCTCGCCGTGCCGGCGGGCTATGGCCTCGCTTTCCCCGAATTGACGCCGGAGATCCCGCAACCGAATTCCGGTGCGGCGCTGATGGTGTTCCGCCTGCCCGCGCACCTCACAACCGCAGCGGCGGAGTGACCGGGGCGCCCTGGCTCTGCCGGGGACCAGGAGAAGGAGAGCCCCTATGCGCATCCTGATCATCGGCGCCTCCGGCAATGTCGGCGGCCACACGGTCGACCATGCCCCGAAATCGGGCCATGGCGTCTCGGCCGGAGCCCGCGACCCGTCGAAGGTGCAGGGCGACGATCCCAAGCTGCGGAAGGTCGAGGCTGGCGTGCCCACTGGAAACGGGGCTACTTTGTGGGGCTTGGCATGATCCACCGCGCGGGCGATGCGCCGATCATCGAGCTTCGGCGCAAGCTACGGGCCGTATCCGGAAGCGGCAATGAGTTCGCCCAAAATGATCAGAAAGGCGGCATTTATGTCCGACGCCGCAGTCGGGTCCAAGCGATTGACCGCCACCCACATCGCATTCCATAGCGCCCAGGATGCGGGGCGACTGCTCCGCTCACCGAGCTACGACCGCTTGGGTCTGGAGTGTCCACCCTGTGATGACGGCGGATCGACTGGTCTGTCGGGATTATGCCGGGCCGCCGGGACGTTGTACCCTGTCAGGCTGTGGGTCTGGACCTTATTGTAGCCCTTGCGCCAGGCATCCGACTTTTCGCGTATGTCGGCGGGTGTTCGTTATCATCGAAGCAACGGAGCAGGCGGTTCAATTCGCTTGTACCGGGGCGACGATCCCGCTCCGCGCTCTTACCGATAAGGCCCAGACGCTTGAGTGCAACACGCGCCGGATCGACGGGCTCCGAGGAGATGTCGAGACCATGCACAGCCGCCGCATGGGTGATGATCATCTTGATGACGCGGATGTCGATCCCGAGGGTCACCGGACCGGCACCCTGCTCCGCGCGCATCTTGCCGTAGTCGATCAGCCTCGAGCGGTCGAGGTGACCGATCTTCTCCTTCCCACGATCGCGCTTGAGGGTCGCGAGCGTTGTCGCCTTGCTGAGCCGGGGCGATTTCCCTACCTCGCACATATCGGCTATATGCAGGTCGATGAGGGCGCCAAAGGTCGGGAGGCGGGAGACGGACGACTTGGTCGGCGCAAGCCCCTGATCTACCCGGGTTTCCGCTTGGCGGGTTCAGCGACGGAACGTCTCGCTCGCGTACTGGCCCTTTCGCCCGATCTGGACCCGGCGAGGGGAGCCTGGTGATGGAGGCCATTTTCGGTTGCGCCGTATGTGCAATGAGCTGTCGTAGAGGGGCGACTTCGGGGATATCACGGCCTATTCCAGCGTAGCAGGCACTACCGCCAACGGTATGAAGATACAAAAATGCATATAGAACAACACGCCCGCCTGTCTGTCGCGCCGATGATGGACTGGAGATATTTTATCTTAAAGTCAGTGGCTTAATGTGTGGCGTGTGCAATTCATGTTCATGTTTCGATCGCGCACCGTCGCGCTATGGGGTGCAGATTTCGCTCATTCAGCCTTTAAGCTATCGAGCCTTATCAGTGTGCCTGAGGTTCAATAGCTATCTGCGGTACAAGGCAGCTCAGCTTCGGAGCTTTTGCGTCTGCCGTGTCGGAGTGATTTGCAGTGTTGTGTATGAATCGGCTACCGAGGTCTTCTCCGAGAGCTCAGTCCGTCCTTTACACTCTGCCGTGCCAATAAAATTGAGATGCAAAACTGTCCAATAACGCAAACTTATTGGACATATCCCGGAACCTTAGAGTGCGGCGGTTTGCACACTATATGGTAGGCAAACGCGCCGCCATGCGATGGTGCTACCATGCGATAGTCTTGTGGCATGACGTATGCCCACCAGAGCTTCAGCGACGACCTTGAGAACTCACCCGGGACGTCGTCCTGGCTCATCTCCGGACGGGCGGAAACCTCTGAAAATTTGGCGTTTTTGTCCGGGTCGGCGTTGAGCCAACTGCATCTGGTGTTGAGCCGGGACGATGTCCCCCATACCTTGCTGCGGGCACGGCTGGCGCTGCGGGCAGCGGTGGCCTGCGTGACGCACCAGGGACGACCGGAACGAGCCTCAGAGTTGCGCGATGTCGTGGCGTTCCTGCAGCCTGGCGACAGCGCCGGTCCGGCGGGTGAGGTGTACATCACGCGGCGTGCGGTAGAGCGTCCGGTTTCGGTCAAGGCATTGCATCGGTCGCTGCCGGAGATCGAGCTGGACCAAATCGCGACATGGCTCGACGGGTGCGATCCGTGCGGCGCGGGGCAGGGGGCGCCGGCCCCCCACGCCGCGGCCGTGCTGCAGGCGGTTCTCGCAGATCGTCCGCGGGATCCCGCCGTGGCGGTGATCCTGGCGGACGCTGCCTTGGCGCAAGCGCTGGCGTGGAGCCATGTCCTGCCGCTCCTCGCGCTCGGTCTCAAGCAGGCCGATCTGCGGAATTCGGTGAAGAGCTGCGCCTGGTCTGCCAGCGGGCGATCTCGGCGGCAGCGGTCGAGGCGACGCGGGAGGCGGCCGATCTTGCCCGGTGCGCTGAGCGGCTCCGGACCATCGCACCGAAGCTCCGGGCCAAGGGGGCAGAGGAAGCGGTGGCGCTGCTCCTGACATGCGATGCGATCGCGCCAGCGGCGCTCCTTCGCTCCTCTCTGATCGCGCGGCACACAGGTTCTGCGACCGGCTGGTGGGGCAGGCGGCCTCGGTCGATCTCCTGATCGACGATCTGATGGCCGATTTTGAAGGACGGTCCTTCGAAGTGGCGAGAGTTGCCGGAGGTTGGATGTTGCGGACGCGGCCAGCCTATGCGGCGACGATGCGGACGGCCGCGGATGTCGGCGATCAGGACCTGGATCTGCGCGAATACGACGTCGCGGTGCTGGCCGCCATCGCCTATCACCGACCGATCACACGCGACGGGCTCAAGGACATCTTCGGCAAGGAGATCAGCCGCGACTTGATTGGGCGGCTGCATGCGCGCGGTTTGATCGGGACCGGACCGCGGTCCCTGCGCCGCGGCGCGCCTTAGACCTATGTCACCACCGAGCAGTTCCTTGTCGCCTTCGATCTGGAGTCGCTACAAGACCTGCCGGACCGGGAGCAGCTGGAGGATGCGGGCGTGTTGTTACAGGCTGGGACATGAGCCCGTGGTGTGAACAGAAACCGACGGCCGCCTACACTATTTCGCGGTGCCGGCGCGCGTGCAGACAGGCTCAAGCATCGCCCAGATATCATCGACGACCTGCGCGAGGGTCATGCTTTCGATCTCGGTTGCCTCGGAATAGGCGTGCCACTGTGCGGACTTTAATGGCTCGGTAGCGAACTCCTGGGAAAGGCCTGGCGGTCGCTTCTTTGGGACTTCCGTTTGACGCCGCTCAAAGGTCTTCTCGATACTAGCTAGCAAGTCCTCCAGATCAAGATCGACGGCCTTCGGCAGCGCGCAAAGATCGTAGTAATCCTTCATCCGACCATTGATGACACCAAGCGCAACGACCGCCTGGAACTTCTCAGCAATGACGGTCTCGGGGGAGTAGGCGCGCACTGATGCCGAGGGAAAGTCGAGCAGAGAACCGTAGTCGAGCGTGTAGTCGGGATTTCCGAGCGCATCTCCGAACCCGACATCGATCGTGATCGGGATCCGCGTCTTCTCGAGGTAGGCGACCGTCTTGAGGCGCATGCCACCGTAGACCTGATCGTCCCTGATCGGGGCTGCCGCAAGACTGGCGTCGTCGAAGATCAGGCCATCTTCTGCGTCGATTGCGAGAATCTCGGCGATGGTCTTCGTCAGGCTCGCCTCGTCCTCAGCGCCGAACGACAGGAAGTCGATGTCTCGGGTAAACCGGCCTCTGTCCTTAGTCCAGAGAGTCACGAGCATGCCTCCCTTCAAGACGAAGCGATCGCGGTGTGCCGACACCGACAGGCGGTAGATGAGCCGTTCCAATCCGAATGCGACCAATACCACGTCGAAGGCCTGCTCCTCGGCTCGTGCGAGGTTCAGAAGTCTCTGACGCACCGATGCGGCGACATTCTTGGGTTTGTCATCCATTCGACGTCACGGCCTCGAGGTAGGGGCTCATTTGGTTCCAGGCACCGTAGGTCCGGGCTGCCTCGGCAATGGCTGACGGCGTCGTCTTGCGTTGATCGACGGCCGCCTTGAGGGCCTCGATGGCGACCGATCGATCGATCAGGCGCCGGTTCCGAAAAGTGTCGGCCAGCGTCTTGGATATCGAGTACATCCTGATCGTCGCCCCGCCCATCTGTTGCTCCTCGACACCTCCGGAGAAATAGGGTTCGCGGAACCGGACGGTTCGGATCTTCGGATAGTTGATCTTTGGTTCCCAGTCCTTGGCACCAATGGCGATCCAGACACGACGCGGAAGTTGATCGGTCAGGCCGTGGAACGCCAGTGCCGATGTGAGGCATATGACGGCCTTGGGGGCGCGCTTGGCGACTTCGATGAGAGATTCATGCGTATCGGGGGTGCTGTCGGGCAGGCTATAGAGCCCTCGACCAAGCCGGAGGATGTCTCCTGACTGCACCGAGCGAGAGATAGTTGCCGCTGATACGCCCACACTCTCAAGATCCCTTGCGCGCGCCGGCGCATGGGACTCCAGATATTCAAGGAGGCGCTGCCTCTGTGTAGGATCGCGTGGCACTGATGGATAACCTCGGACAACTTCGCATTCCGTCCGAGGTTTCCTAACATATCATGGTTGCGAATGCCAAGACTGCAGAGCTTCCACCAAACAGCCATTTTTCTGCAGGTAGGGCGGAAAGAAGACTTTCGCTATCAGCGCGAGCTAGCCACTTTGGATTGCTAAAAGCAGACACGCGTTGCTTAGGGGGTGGCCAAAGCCCTTCGGATTTACTGGTCTTAGCGCCCTCGAACGAAGCAGGATTTTGCGTCAAAGATCAGGATGATATGTCTCGATTAGGTTGCGAGTAAGCTGTTCACCCCGCTTTGTTAGAAGTTCCAAGTCGTTTTGGCTCATCGGATCAAAGTCTGTTGGATAATCATAAGTGGCATCGCGCGATACAAGATTGCCAGGAGGGCAAGGCAAAGCCCGATCGTTCTGACCCAGATAAGGCAGAATGAAGCCCTTGATGTCGCCGTTTTCCTTCAACCGATGGAGAAGATCAAAGGTCATGGAGTGGGTCCGCCGATGAATTGTGTTGATGGTGGAAACCATCCGCGACGACCAGAGATAGGGCAGGTCTGATCCATCGGGAACGCCAGTACCGGCCACACAAGCAATGATGAAATCGACTTCGGTTACATTGGTGCTGAACTCGCTGTCTCGCTTCGGGACGAGACAACTTGTGCCGAGATTATCGTAGACGCCTCCATCAGATACAATTGTCCGATGGGAAGCTGTTTCGCCGCGTTTGATGTATCTTCTCTCCTCATCTAGCGCGGGCAGCATCGCCGGAAACGCAGCGCTTGCGGCGACGGCTTTGGCGACCGTTGTATCTTCAGTCAGCGTGCCGTACCGCCAGCATCCCGATTCTAAAGAACCGAAACGATAGGCGGACTGGGTTCGTAACTCCGACGCGTTGATAACGATTTGAAGGTTCTTGCGCTTGATCTCCTTTAGCATCGCGCCATTGAATACCTGTGCATCCAAGAAGTGGGCAAACGCCGTGGTCCGGCTTGCAAAGCGCGGCAACGGTGCTTGCAAGGCGCGCATGAGTCCGCGAGTCGCGCGATTGGGCACTCCGACAAATCGCAAACTCGCCAGAAGCAGCCTCAGCGTCGAACACACAATTGCCAGTATTCCCGAAGTCGCAACCGTCGCCAGAATCTTGAAAGTGGTGCTTGAGAACAGTGTGTATCGGACAACTCCACGCCGCAGGCCGCCTCGGAGAAGCTCCTGCATACGCTTGTCAAAGGTTGCGAAATCATCGTCCGAGTATGCCCATAGGGCACCGATGACACTCCCGCCCGAAACCGTGGACAAGGTTCGGACCTGATCGAGTATGCCGCGATCATTCAATGCGCGCATGCAGCCAAGATGGAAAGCGGCTGCGCGCGAACCGCCCCCGGACAGCGCCAAACCGAATTTTCTCGATTTATCATTCATCTGTTTCAACCGCTTCTAGAAAAAACTGACGGAAGTCGTTTTTGCGAAACAGATGAAACCGCCAATCTGGCGTCGTCGCCGCGTGGCCAATAATCAGCATGACCACATGCCTAGGGGTCTGGGCCTGAACGTGAAGAATGTTGGCCATTGCGCTCACATCCACATCACTCGGCTTGGGCATCGAAACCGGATGCGTATGCCAGACTCCAACAAAACGTGTCGAGTTGCCGGTTCTCTCGGAATGGTGCTTGCAAAGCTGTTCAGTACCTTCAACGCCGCATAAAAAAAGCTCTGGCGACTTCTCGCTATCGGGTGGTGGTCCCGTCGCGATGTCGATGGAAATTGTTTGCAGAGAGTCATCGATTTCACCGAGCAAGAGGCCGCCGGTCTCGTCTTTTTCGCTATCGGACCGTGCGTTCGACCTCATTTCGCTTTCGATGGCTCTCTTTGCGCGAAGGGACAGGCAAACGCGGTAGCCATGAAAAGCCTCATTGCTAAAAGTGTGTTCAGCCAGAGGCGTTTCGCAGGAAGACATGGGATTAGAATTCGTCGCTGCGCGAACGAAGATGGCGCTAGCGGGGTCAGCCATAGGGTTTGTGAGCACGCGACTCGCAAAATTGAAGAAAGAGGACGCAAAGAATGCGATGTCGGCGGCTGATCCGACGAAGGTGGGTTCAGAACAACCGGGTTCAGGTTGGAATCCCGCCTCCTGCTGTCCTCGTGGCCAGAATGCTTCCGCGAAGTCGGATAGCTCTGGTTGATCGAACGCCGCCATCTTTGTTTGTCGGATCAGCTCCGCTGATCTCGTTTCTGACGCTGGGAGTCTCATCGTCGCGATGCCGTGCGAGACATCGCCGCTTATTGCACAGCGCAGAATGGGCGGAAGCTTCGCTACATCGCTCCAACCGAGTTGCAATGCTGATGACACCCGGCGAGAGGCCGTTGCATCAATGACTAAGTCGAATTCGTCAAGGTTGAGAGCGTCGGGCCAGCCTTTGGTCAGGTTGGCGAATTTGTGGTCGATGTCAGCTTTTGGGTTTATGGCGCTGAGTTCGACCGCGAGGGCACTCTGTTTGGTGAAGCCGACCTGGCGATGCTCGAACTGCTGACGGACTAGGATGCCGGGATTGACAGAAGACTGATCAACGAGGCGTAGCTTGGATGCCCCCGCTCGGACAAGGTATTCACCTAGGTGCGAACCGAGCGCCCCGCAGCCGAGCAATGCCACGCTCTTGCCCAAGAACCAGCTCGCACTGGTATCCCGGTCACGGCGGAATGTAACTTCTGGGCGATTGTCGTAGACGCGGCACCATTCTGTTTTGGTCTTTGTCGCCCAATCGAGGATGAGCCCCCAGGCCGCCTCGCTTGCGTCGCCGGACTCCTCCATGACGATGGCTTTGAGGGCCTCAACATGTTCGGATGCCATTTTCCACGCGGACAAATGTTGGCGAATTGGTTCGCCCGCCGCGCGTCGGCGCATCGGAGCGCCCAACACGAAATAGAGAGGCTCGTCCATTTCTTGGCACAAGGCTAGAACCTTTAAGAGGGAAAAGAGCAAAGCAAAGGGTACGCCCCGCGCTTCTAGGGCGGTAATCAGCGTGCTGATCGTCTCCGGATATTCGGTGGGCATCGCTTGTCCTAGAAGGACTACGGCGGCGAACCTCTCACCATCTGGCAGCGTCTTCGGCGTTTCTGTCCATGCGGACAGGTCATAGGTGTATTTGTTTCGTTTTGCGAGCTTGGTCGCACCCATCCAAAAGTTGGCCCCTTCGTCTACCTCCGGTGCATCGATTTCGACGACAAACCGAGTATCGGAACTGGAGTATTCAATCGGCGGATGAAGGGGAGCATCATTCGGGTCAAGTTCGTTTTTTGCGGCATCCCTGAGCCAATCGTCCAGCCTTCTGAAGAAACCGAACATGCCTTCACTTGGAGCCCATTCGACGTCAGTTGCCTGGTACAGGCACATGTGATTTCCCCACTGCACGTGGGCTTTACCCATGAAGCGATTGTGCACGAAATTTGCTGACGGAGGCACGATCGGGAACTTGCTCGGAACGAAAATGCGAATGCCTTCGCGTTTGCGAAAACTGAAACCAGCTTCGGCGTGCTCATATCCTCCGGTCTCAATTGAAAGGCGCAATACCAGAGAGCCGCCTTCAGTTGAGGGCGGCTCTGTCTGAACTACTTCGACTGCGCCGTTGCTCGCGGCGGCAATGTCAGATAGCTGATCTAAGGCAAGTTTCTGTCCCCAAGACAGGTGGTCAGCATCCATAACCGACCTGTTCCGACGGCGGGCTGTCCGAGCCTCTGGCTTCATCGACCGCCGAGGCGAGCTTGCTCGTAGCCACAGTTGCTCCTGCCTCCGCCACATCGGGGTTCGAGAGAGACCCGTCGTCAGCTTCGAACACAATAGGTTCAGCGCTCTCGCCATCTTCATGGGTGCAAAGGAACCCGCCGTCTGCGACCTCCTCATATCGCGCCTTGGCCTTGGCGTGCGGAGGGTTATCGCCCGAGGCATTCTGCGACGGAACTTCTTCGCTACTCGCCACGATGACGCCGTCATCGACTTGGAACTCTGCCAAGTCGTCCAAGATGTCCTGCTTTAGAACTTCCGAACCGTTTTCGGTTTGATACATGGCTGACTTGCTGCAGTGGTGCGGAGCCAGAAGAACCTTCCATTTCAGAAAATCTTCGTTACCCGCGTCTCGGGTGGTGTCGATGATCTTTCGTAGGCGCGGATAGGCAATATCGCCAAAGAAAAGGACGCCTCCTTTGGAGGGATCATTTCCGAGCACCACCTGCATACAAAGGCTGGTGTTGTTGCGGTCTCCGGCTGTTTCCTCAACGAAAGGTGCGTGAATGAAGGCGTTGAATTCACCCTCATAGTCGTCGCCGTCGATCTCTGTAATGGAGTTTCCGGGAACCGTTAGGCGGTCATCGGGAAATCCTTCAAATTCGTCACGTTTTAGGAGGGCATCGTACCCGATAAGGCGAACGCGGTCACCTGACTCAACATCGCCGCCTGATGCGATGGTTTCTTTGACACGCCGCATGGCCTCGTCCTTGAAAGCCACGGCGTCGTCACACAAATCCTGATCGTTCTCGATGAAGACTCTCGGCGTGAACCAAATCTCACCGATAGTCACACGATCGAGCAGTTCTTCGAATCCGAGAATGTGGTCCTTGTCAGGGTGCGTAAGCACGAAGGCGGAAAGGTATGGCATGCCGTCCACCTCCGGCAAATTTTCGACCAACTCGTCAATGATGGCCGCGTGATCATCGTCCGCCTCGTCCGAAGAGTGTAGGTCTCGCAGATCCACCTGAAGCACGACACCATCCTGGACAACGACACTTGTGCTGTCACCCGTACCGACGGGCCAGAACATTACCTTTGGTTCATCAAACATTTGGAATTCCTATCATTCATGCCGCGCCGGACACCCAAGTTCAATGATGCCAGCATATATGTGATCCGCGTTCTCTACATACCAGATATAGAGGGAGAACAAAAGGTGATTGCAGTGTTCTTCTTCCTTTTGGAAGCCTACCCTCAGACGACGGCCTGCGACCGCCGCGAGAGGCAGCTTCGAAGTGCTGCGGTGCAGCCAAGCTTTTCAGCACCGAACGGCAGGAATGGGCCGTTATCATCCAAGCATGGTGGGCTTGGCAATCTGATGCTGCGCTGCCGTTGAGTTCAGCTTTGAGCTCCATTTTGACCGATGCTGCGCAGCACACGAATAGCGGCTTCCGAGGATAAGCTTCAGTGGCGCCCTCGCGTTTCGCATGGTCCTCGACCTGTCGGTGGAAGCGTTTCGAAGTACGGGAAAGACGGAATTGAAACGAACGAGCTATTCCCGGCCGGAGCTTCTCTCCACTGCACCCAAGAAACGCCTAATGGTGGAGGG
>JAWDKM010000012.1:0-16359 GCA_032464575.1 Roseobacter sp. HKCCA0434 | reverse complement strand
GTCTTGCCGTGATCGACGTGACCGATCGTGCCGATGTTGCAGTGCGGCTTGTTCCGCTCAAACTTTTCCTTCGCCATAATGGCCTCCTCAATTCGTGTCTCTACGGCCCCGGATCAGGTCCGGGGCGGCCTGACCCCATGGGGTCAGGCGAACTTCGCCTGGATCTCTTCGGAGATGTTCGACGGCACGGCCTCGTAGTGGTCGAACTGCATCGTGAACTGCGCGCGGCCCGAGGACATGGAGCGCAGGTTGTTGATGTAGCCGAACATGTTGGCCAGCGGCACGTAGGCGTCGATCGCGATGGCGTTGCCGCGCGTATCCTGCCCCTGCACCTGCCCGCGACGGGAGGTCAGATCGCCGATGATGTTGCCGGTGTATTCCTCCGGCGTGACCACCTCGACCTTCATGATGGGCTCGAGCAGCTTCGCGCCCGCCTTCCGCATCCCTTCGCGCATCGCCATGCGGGCCGCGATCTCGAACGCCAGCACGCTGGAGTCCACGTCGTGGAACGCACCGTCGATCAGCGCCACCTTGAAGTCGATCACCGGGAAGCCGGCGAGCGGGCCGCTGTCCATCACGGACTCGATGCCCTTCTCGACGCCGGGGATGTATTCCTTCGGAACGGCACCGCCGACGATCTTGGACTCGAAGGAGTAGCCTTCGCCCGGCTCGGTCGGCGTGATGACGAGCTTCACGCGGCCGAACTGACCCGAACCACCCGACTGCTTCTTGTGGGTGTAGTCGATCTCGGCCTCGTGGGAGATCGTCTCCCGATAGGCCACCTGCGGCGCACCGATATTCGCCTCGACCTTGAACTCCCGCTTCAGGCGGTCGACGAGGATGTCGAGGTGAAGTTCGCCCATGCCCTTCATGATGGTCTGACCGGACTCGATGTCGGTCTCCACCCGGAAGGACGGATCTTCGGCGGCAAGCCGCGCGAGACCCTGGGACATCTTCTCCTGGTCGCCCTTCGTCTTGGGCTCGACCGCGATCTCGATCACCGGATCGGGGAAGGACATCGTCTCGAGCACGGCCGGCGCATTGACGGCGCACAGCGTGTCGCCCGTGGTGGTGTCCTTCAGACCGGCGAGCGCGATGATATCGCCTGCGAAGGCCTCCGTGATCTCGTCCTGCTTGTTGGAGTGCATCATGACCATGCGGCCGACGCGCTCCTTCTTGCCCTTGGTCGAGTTCAGGATCGAGCCACCCTTTTCCAGCGTGCCGGAGTAGATGCGCGTGAAGGTCAGCGTCCCCATGAACGGATCGTTCATGATCTTGAACGCCAGACCCGCGAACGGCTGCTCGTCATCGGCCGAGCGCGGGATGTCGCGCGTCTCGGTCTCGTCGCCCGGCTTGAAGCCCATGTAGGCGGGTACGTCGAGCGGACCCGGCAGGTAGTCGATCACGGCGTTCAGGAGGGGCTGGACGCCCTTGTTCTTGAACGCGGACCCGGCGAGCACCGGCACGAAGGACATGGCGAGCGTGCCCTTGCGGATGAGCTTGCGCAGGGTGGCGATGTCGGGCTCGTTGCCCTCCAGATACGCCTCCATCGCGTCATCGTCCATCTCGACGGCCATCTCGACCATCTCGGCGCGCAGCTCCTCGGCGCGGTCCTTCAGGCTGTCGCGCACCGGCTGGCGGGTCCAGGTCGCGCCCAGATCCTCACCCACCCAGGTCCACTCTTCCATGGTGACCAGGTCGACGATGCCTTCCAGCTCGTTCTCCGCCCCGATCGGGATCTGGATCGGCATGGCGCGCGCGCCGGTCCGGTCCTTGATCATCTCGACGCAGTTGAAGAAGTCGGCGCCGATCTTGTCCATCTTGTTGACGAACACGATCCGCGGAACCTTGTAGCGGTCGGCCTGGCGCCACACCGTCTCGGTCTGCGGCTCCACACCGGCGTTCGCGTCGAGAACGGCGACCGCACCGTCGAGAACGGCGAGCGAGCGCTCGACCTCGATGGTGAAGTCCACGTGGCCGGGCGTGTCGATGATGTTGAAGCGGTGCTTTTCGGTCTGGGCTTCCTGACCGTCCTCGGTCCGCTCCCAGAACGTGGTGGTCGCGGCAGAGGTGATCGTGATGCCACGCTCCTGCTCCTGCTCCATCCAGTCCATGGTTGCAGCGCCGTCATGCACTTCGCCGATCTTGTGCGACTTGCCGGTGTAGAACAGGATCCGCTCGGTGCAGGTGGTCTTGCCTGCATCGATATGCGCCATGATCCCGAAGTTCCGGTAGCGCTCGAGGGGATATTCGCGTGCCATCTGGGTGGTTCCTCTAGGCTCGAATTACCAGCGGTAGTGGGAGAAGGCCTTGTTGGCCTCGGCCATCTTGTGCGTGTCTTCGCGCTTCTTCACCGCGGTCCCGCGGGAGTTCACGGCGTCGACGAGCTCGCCTGCAAGACGCTCTTCCATCGTGTTTTCGTTGCGCGCGCGGCTGGCGGTGATCAGCCAGCGGATCGCCAGCGCCTCACGACGCTCGGGGCGCACCTCGACGGGGACCTGGTAGGTCGCGCCACCAACCCGGCGGGAGCGAACCTCGACCGACGGCTTGATGTTGTCGAGCGCCTCGTGGAACACTTCCACGGGCACGCGCTTCAGGCGCTCCTCGACGCGGGTGAGCGCGCCGTAGACGATGCCTTCGGCGGCGGATTTCTTGCCGTCGTACATCAGGTTGTTCATGAACTTGGTCAGCACGCGGTCGCCGTACTTTGCGTCCGGCAGGACTTCGCGTTTCTCGGCGCGATGGCGTCGGGACATCTCGCTCTCTCCTCTTACTTCGGACGCTTGGCGCCGTATTTCGACCGGCGCTGGCGACGATCCTTGACGCCCTGCGTGTCGAGCACGCCGCGCAGGATGTGGTAGCGCACGCCCGGAAGGTCTTTCACCCGGCCGCCCCGGATCAGGACAACAGAGTGTTCCTGAAGGTTGTGGCTCTCACCGGGGATGTAGGAAATCACCTCGTAGCCGTTGGTCAGCCGCACCTTGGCGACCTTCCGCATTGCGGAGTTCGGCTTCTTCGGGGTCGTCGTGTAGACGCGCGTGCAGACGCCGCGCTTCTGGGGGCAACCCTCCAGATGCAGCGACTTCGAGCGCTTGACTTTCGGCTGCCGCGGCTTGCGGATCAGCTGTTGGATCGTCGGCATTCCATCTCGCCCTATCGTTCGTTCAACGCCCAAATGCGCGCCCCATGGCACGCACGAGCCACCGCGAACCGTTCGCTTGGTTCGCAACGGCGGAAAATCAGAGGATCGGGGCGTTGTCGGCCCGGATCATGGCTCGCCAGTATCAGGCTATGTCATATGCCAAGCAGGCTTACCTGCCCGGAAAGTGCGCGGAACCTACGCGCGAGTCGTCCGAGTGTCAACCGCAGGTTTTGACCTGTGCGCGGCGGCGTCGGGCAACCCTTCATACATGGTGGAACGGAGCCGCCCGCGCAACCGCGCACGGCCGGATTTTCAGATGTCTTCGGCCCGCAGCGCAGCGCCCAGCAGGGTGCCGAACCGACGGATCTCACCCACGATCTCGACCTCCAGCGCGCGGTTCACCGCAGCGTAAAGCTTTCGCCCCGCATCGGTTTCCAGAAGCGCGGCATAGCGCGCCACCTCGTCATCGCTCAGATCCTGATAGACGAACGCGTAGCGATAGACGCTCTCCCGCTCCAGTTCCGACACCAGGTCATCGTGGTCACGCATGACGAAGGCGAGGAGATCGCCTTCCGGCATCGCACCCTGCCCTTCCGCCGCAAGGCTCGACAGGAGCGCATAGCGGATATTCAGCATCACTGCGGCATTCGCCTCTTCAGAGCCGAAGGCGCTCCCGAGCCGCTCCAACACCTCGCGCCGGGCCTCGCCGCCGGTCATCTCCGCCAGCAGCCGCTCGCCGAGGGCAACCTTGTCGACCTCCTCCATCTCCGGCGCCTGGCTCGCGACCTCCAGATCCGTCACCCGCGCGCCCAGCTCGGTGGAGAAGAAATCGGCGAGCATCTGCAGCTCGTCCGCACTCGCCGTCTCCGCCAGATGCTCCACGGCGGAATCGAACAAAGGCTCGGGCGCGAAGAAGCGCGGGCCGATCCGCGCCCATGCCGCCGCCATCTCCGGGTTCTCGCGCCGCAACTGGTCCGACGGGTTCTGCAGGCCGCGCGACACATCCTCGGTCAGCGTGTCGAAGCCGTTGAGCAGCAGCATCTCCCGCGCCAGCGTCTCGCGCTCGTCCTCCTGTGCGAAGAGCGATGTGGCCGCGATCAGAAAGACGGCGAGAATGGAAGCGAACGGGCGCATGGCAGGAACTCCGACGAGATGATCCCGAAAGCCTAATCATCGGCGCCGCGCCGTCAAAGGGGACCGGCGGTCACATCCGGGCGATGTCGTCCCCGCGCCACGGCCTTCCACCTTGTTCAAATATCCCCCCGCCGGAGGCGTCGTCCGCAGGACGAAAAAGGGCCCCGGTGCGCACCGGGGCCCTTCCTCGAGTCTCATGTGATGCCGATCACTCCTCGGCGGCAGCCGCCTCGGCCGGTTCGCCTGCAGCTTCGAGGGCGGCCTGCGCCTCCTCCTGCCGCTGGGCGATGACCTCGTTGTCGCGCTCCTGCGCCACGCGCTTGATCTTGTGGGTAGCACCTCCGGTGCCCGCCGGGATCAGGCGGCCGACGATGACGTTCTCCTTCAGACCGACCAGACGGTCGCGCTTGCCTTGGGTCGACGCCTCGGTCAGCACGCGCGTCGTCTCCTGGAACGAGGCCGCGGAGATGAACGAGCGGGTCTGCAGCGACGCCTTGGTGATCCCCAGGAGGATCGGCGCGCCCTTTGCCGGGTCGCGGCCTTCGGCCACGGCCTTGTCGTTCGCCTCGTCGAATTCGATCTTGTCGACCTGCTCGCCCTTCAGGAGCGTCGTGCCACCGGACTCGGAGATCTCCCACTTCTGCAGCATCTGGCGAACGATCACCTCGATGTGCTTGTCGTTGATCTTCACGCCCTGCAGCCGGTAGACGTCCTGCACCTCGTTGATGAGATAGTCGGCCAGCGCCTCGATCCCCATAATGGCGAGGATGTCATGCGGCGCCGGGTTGCCGTCCATGATGTACTCGCCCTTCTGGATGAAGTCGCCCTCACTCACCGGGATGTGCTTGCCCTTGGGCACGAGGTACTCGACCGGCTCCATCGACTCGTCGGCGGGTTCCAGCGTGATCCGGCGCTTGTTCTTGTAGTCCTTGCCGAACCGCACGTACCCGTCGATTTCCGCGATGATGGCGTGGTCCTTGGGACGGCGTGCCTCGAAGAGTTCGGCCACACGCGGCAGACCGCCGGTGATGTCCTTCGTCTTCGCACCTTCCCGCGGAATACGCGCCAGCACGTCGCCCGCCTTCATCTCCTGCCCGTCCTCGACCGACAGGATCGCGTCCACCGACATGGTGTAGGTGGCCGGGTTCCCGTTATCGAGGCGCACCGGCTCGCCGTCCGTGTCGGCCAGGATGATCTCCGGCTTCAGCTCGTTGCCCTTGGGCGCCGCACGCCAGTCGGACACGATCTTCTGACTGATGCCGGTGGCATCGTCCGTCTCCTCGCGCACCGAGATACCGGCGGTGAGGTCCACGAACTTCGCCGTGCCGTCCTTCTCCGCGATGATCGGCAGGGTGTAGGGATCCCACTCGGCGAGCTTGTCGCCCCGCGCGATCTCCTGCCCTTCCGTCACCAGCAGCGTCGAACCGTAGGCCAGCTTGTACTCGGCCCGTGCCACATCGTTGTCGTCCATAAGGGCGACAACCATGTTCCGGCCCAGCACGATCACGTCGCCGGAGGAGTTGGTGATGACGTTCGAGTTGCGCAGCTCCACCTTGCCCGGCTGCGTCGCCTCCAGGAAGGATTGCGAGCCGCCTTGCGCGATGCCGCCGATGTGGAAGGTCCGCATCGTCAGCTGCGTGCCCGGCTCCCCGATCGACTGCGCGGCGATGATGCCGACAGCCTCGCCCGGGTTCACCTTGGTCCCGCGCGCCAGGTCGCGACCGTAGCACTGGGCGCAGATCCCGTCCTCGGCCTCGCAGGTCAGCGGCGAACGGATCTTCATCGACTGCACCGCGGCGCCTTCGATGATGTCCGCCATGCGCTCGTCGATGAGCTCGCCGCGCTTGCACAGTACCTTCGCGTCGTCCGCCGGATCCAGCACGTCCTCCGCCGCGACACGGCCCAGGATGCGCTCGCCGAGGCTCGCCACCACGTCACCGTCGGTGATGACGGCCGATGCGGTGATCGCGAGGTCGGTGCCGCAATCGTCGATCTTGACGATGCAGTCCTGTGCCACGTCCACCAGGCGGCGGGTCAGGTAGCCCGAGTTCGCTGTCTTCAGCGCGGTGTCGGCCAGACCCTTCCGGGCGCCGTGGGTCGAGTTGAAGTATTCGGCCACGGTCAGGCCTTCCTTGAAGTTCGACACGATCGGCGTCTCGATGATCGAGCCGTCGGGCTTGGCCATCAGGCCCCGCATCCCGCCGAGCTGCTTCATCTGCGCGGGCGAGCCCCGCGCACCGGAGTGCGACATCATGTAGACCGAGTTCGGCTCCATCTCCGCCCCGGCATCGTCGCGCCGCATGGCCGAGATCTCGCCCATCATCGCGTCGGCCACCGTGTCGGAGCACTGTGACCAGGCGTCGACCACCTTGTTGTACTTCTCGCCCTGGGTAATCAGGCCGTCCATGTACTGGCGCTCGAACTCCTTCACCTGGTCGCGCACGCCTTCCACGATCTCCCACTTGTTGTCAGGGATGACCATGTCGTCCTTGCCGAACGAGATGCCGGCGCGGAACGCCTCGGTGAAGCCGAGGGTCATGATCTGATCGCAGAAGATCACCGACTCCTTCTGCCCGCAGTGGCGGTAGACGGTGTCGATGACCTCGCCGACCTCCTTCTTGCGCAGGAGGCGGTTGACGATGTCGAACGGTGCCTTCGCGTTCTTCGGCAGCAGCGCGCCCAGCCGCACGCGGCCCGGCGTCGTTTCGTAGCGCTTGAAGACCGTGTTGCCGTCCTCGTCGATCTGCTCGATCCGGGCGACGATCTTGGAATGCAGGTGCACGAGACCGGCGTTTAGCGCGTGCTCCACCTCCTCGATCGAGCCGAAGACCATGCCTTCGCCCTTCTGCCCGTCACGCTCCAGCGTGATGTAGTAGAGGCCGAGGATCATGTCCTGCGACGGCACGATGATCGGCTTGCCATTCGCCGGCGACAGCACGTTGTTCGTGGACATCATCAGGACGCGCGCTTCGAGCTGCGCTTCCAGAGACAGCGGCACGTGGACCGCCATCTGGTCGCCGTCGAAGTCCGCGTTGAATGCCGAGCAGACCAGCGGGTGAAGCTGGATCGCCTTGCCTTCGATCAGCACCGGCTCGAAGGCCTGGATGCCGAGGCGGTGCAGCGTCGGTGCGCGGTTCAGAAGGACCGGGTGCTCGCGGATCACCTCCTCGAGGATGTCCCAGACCTCCGGCCGCTCCTTTTCCACCAGCTTCTTCGCCTGCTTGACGGTTGAGGAGAGGCCCTTCGCGTCGAGGCGGCTGTAGATGAACGGCTTGAAGAGCTCCAACGCCATCTTCTTCGGCAGGCCGCACTGGTGCAGCTTGAGCTCGGGACCGGTCACGATCACCGACCGGCCGGAGAAGTCGACCCGCTTGCCCAGAAGGTTCTGGCGGAAGCGGCCCTGCTTGCCCTTCAGCATGTCCGACAGCGACTTCAGCGGGCGCTTGTTGGCCCCCGTGATGACGCGGCCGCGGCGGCCGTTGTCGAACAGCGCATCGACGGATTCCTGCAGCATCCGCTTTTCGTTGCGGATGATGATGTCCGGCGCGCGCAGCTCGATGAGCCGCTTCAGACGGTTGTTCCGGTTGATGACCCGGCGGTAGAGGTCGTTGAGGTCCGAGGTCGCGAAGCGGCCCCCGTCCAGCGGCACCAGCGGGCGCAGCTCGGGCGGGATCACCGGGATCACGGTCAGGACCATCCACTCGGGCCGGTTACCGCTGTCGAGGAAGTTCTCCACCAGCTTCAGCCGTTTGATGATCTTCTTCGGCTTAAGCTCACCGGTCGCCTCGGCGAGGTCGGCGCGCAGTTGCTCCGCCTCCGCCTCGAGGTCGATATCGGCGAGCATCTCGCGGATCGCCTCGGCGCCGATACCCGCGCGGAAGGCATCCGCGCCGTACTGGTCCTCGGCGTCGAGGAACTCCTCCTCCGTCAGAAGCTGACCCTTGGTCAGCTCCGTGAGACCCGGCTCGATCACCACGTACTGCTCGAAGTAGAGGATCCGCTCCAGGTCGCGCAGCGTCATGTCCAGCATCAGGCCGATGCGGGAGGGCAGCGACTTTAGGAACCAGATGTGCGCGACGGGCGCGGCGAGCTCGATATGGCCCATCCGCTCACGACGGACCTTCTGCAGCGTCACTTCCACGCCGCATTTCTCACAGGTCACGCCGCGATACTTCATGCGCTTGTACTTGCCGCACAGGCACTCGTAATCCTTGATCGGACCGAAGATCCGGGCGCAGAACAGGCCGTCGCGCTCCGGCTTGAAGGTCCGGTAGTTGATCGTCTCGGGCTTCTTGATCTCACCGAACGACCAGCTCAGGATCCGCTCCGGCGACGCGAGCGAGATCTTGATCTCGTCGAACGTCTTGAGCGGCTGAACCGGGTTGAACGGGTTGTTGATGATCTCTTGGTTCATCTCGTGATCCTATAACTCGTTGGCATTGCGCGGCCGGGTGAGGGCCGCGGTCGGGGGCGGCGGTCCGCCCCCGGCCTTGCGATCACTCCGTTTCGGAATCCAGCAGCTCGACATTGAGGCCGAGCGAGCGGATTTCCTTGACCAGGACGTTGAACGATTCCGGCACGCCGGCCTCGAAGTCGTTCTCGCCCTTGACGATGGCCTCGTAGACCTTGGTCCGGCCCGCGACGTCGTCCGACTTCACCGTCAGCATCTCCTGCAGGGTGTAGGCGGCGCCGTACGCTTCCAGAGCCCAGACCTCCATCTCCCCGAAGCGCTGGCCGCCGAACTGCGCCTTGCCGCCCAGCGGCTGCTGGGTGACGAGCGAGTACGGACCGGTCGAACGGGCATGGATCTTGTCGTCCACGAGGTGGTGCAGCTTCAGCAGGTACTTCACACCCACCGTCACCGGGCGCGCGAACTGCTCGCCCGTCCGGCCGTCATAGACGACCGACTGACCGCTCTCGTCGAGACCCGCGCGCATCAGCGCGTCGTTCACGTCAGATTCCTTCGCGCCGTCGAAGACCGGCGTCGCGATGGGAACACCGGCGGTCACGTTGCCCGCGGCCTCCAGGAACTCCTCGTCCGTCATGTCGGCGGTCGCGTCCGCATAGATGTCGTCGCCATAGGCGAGTTTCATCGCGTCCTTGACCGGCGTCATGTCGCCCGAGCGGCGATACTCGTCCAGCGCCTCTCCGACCATCTGGCCGAGGCCGCGCGCGGCCCAGCCCATGTGCGTCTCGAGGATCTGGCCCACGTTCATGCGCGAGGGCACGCCGAGCGGGTTGAGCACGAAGTCCACCTGCGTGCCATCGGCGAGGAACGGCATGTCCTCCTCCGGCACCACGCGGGAGATGACGCCCTTGTTGCCGTGACGGCCGGCCATCTTGTCGCCCGGCTGAAGTTTGCGCTTCACCGCGATGAAGACCTTGACCATCTTCATCACGCCCGGCGGCAGGTCGTCACCGCGGCGGACCTTGTCGACCTTGTCGTCGAACCGGCGATCAAGGGTGCGCTTCTGGGCCTCGAACTGCGCCTGCAGCGCCTCGACGGCCTTCGCGTCCTCCTCGTCCTCCAGCGCGAGCTGCCACCAGAGGCCCTTGGTCAGGGTCTCGTCCAGCATCTCGTCGTCGATGGTCGAACCGGCCTTCACGCCCTTCGGACCCTTCACCGCCTTCTTGCCGGTGATGAGATCGCGCAAGCGGGCGTAGATGTTGCGCTCGAGGATGGCGAGCTCGTCATCCTTGTCCCGCTGCAGGCGCTCGACTTCCTCGCGCTCGATCTGCAGCGCACGCTCGTCCTTGTCGACGCCGTGGCGGTTGAAGACGCGGACCTCGACCACGGTGCCGTAGTCGCCCGGCGGCAGGCGCAGGGACGTGTCGCGCACGTCCGATGCCTTCTCACCGAAGATGGCGCGGAGCAGTTTCTCCTCCGGCGTCATCGGGCTCTCGCCCTTCGGGGTGATCTTGCCCACGAGGATGTCGCCCGGACCCACTTCGGCGCCGATATAGACGATGCCCGCCTCGTCGAGGTTGCGCAGCGCCTCCTCACCGACATTCGGGATGTCCCGCGTGATCTCCTCCGGCCCGAGTTTGGTGTCGCGCGCGGCGACCTCGAACTCCTCCAGGTGGATCGAGGTGAACACGTCGTCCTTCACGATCCGCTCGGAGATGAGGATGGAGTCCTCGTAGTTGTAGCCGTTCCACGGCATGAACGCGACGAGCACGTTCTTGCCGAGCGCCAGTTCGCCCAGATCGGTGGAGGGGCCATCGGCCACGACCTCGCCCTGACGGACGCGGTCGCCCACCTTCACCAGCGGACGCTGGTTGATGCAGGTGTTCTGGTTGGAGCGCTGGAACTTCCGCAGGCGGTAGATGTCCACGCCCGGGTCGCCCGGCAGGAGGTCGCCGGTGGCCCGGATCACGATTCGCATCGCGTCCACCTGGTCGACGATGCCTTCACGCTTCGCGGTGATCGCCGCACCGGAATCCCGGGCCACGACCTCCTCGATGCCCGTGCCGACGAAGGGCGCTTCGGCCTTCACCAGCGGCACCGCCTGCCGTTGCATGTTCGAGCCCATCAGCGCGCGGTTCGCGTCGTCGTTCTCCAGGAACGGGATCAGCGAGGCCGCGACAGACACGAGCTGCTTGGGGCTCACGTCGATCAGGTTGATGTTCTCGGGCGGGTTCAGCTCGAATTCACCGGCCTTCCGGGTGGAGACCAGCTCGTTCTCGAACGTCCCGTCGGCGGAGAGCTTGGCGTTCGCCTGGGCGACCGTATAGCGCATCTCCTCCGTCGCGGACATGTACTGGACCTCGTCCGTGACCTTGCCGTCCTCGACCTTGCGATACGGAGTTTCGATGAAGCCGTACTTGTTCACGCGGGCGAACGAGGCCAGCGAGTTGATCAGGCCGATATTCGGGCCTTCCGGCGTCTCGATCGGGCACATGCGACCGTAGTGGGTCGGGTGCACGTCGCGCACCTCGAAGCCCGCACGCTCGCGGGTCAGACCGCCCGGGCCGAGGGCCGAGAGGCGCCGCTTGTGCGTCACTTCGCTGAGCGGGTTGGTCTGGTCCATGAACTGGGACAACTGGCTGGAGCCGAAGAACTCGCGTACAGCCGCCGCCGCCGGTTTCGCGTTGATCAGGTCCTGCGGCATCACCGTGTCGATCTCGACGGAGGACATCCGCTCCTTGATCGCGCGCTCCATGCGCAGCAGACCCACGCGGTACTGGTTCTCCATCAGCTCGCCAACCGAACGCACCCGGCGGTTGCCAAGGTGGTCGATGTCGTCGATCTCGCCCTGCCCGTCGCGCAGCTCCACCAGTGCCTTGACGACGGCGATGATGTCCTCCTTGCGCAGGGTACGCATGGTGTCCGGCGCATCGAGGTCGAGGCGCATGTTCATCTTCACCCGGCCCACGGCCGAGAGGTCATAGCGCTCGCTGTCGAAGAACATGGAATCGAACATGGTCGAGGCCGCTTCGACGGTCGGCGGCTCGCCCGGGCGCATCACCCGGTAGATGTCGAGCAGCGCGGTGTCGCGGTTCATGTTCTTGTCCGCGGCCATCGTGTTGCGGATGTACGGACCGACATTGACGTGGTCGATGTCGAGGGTCGGGATCTCCTCGTAACCGGCCTCGTGCAGCTCGGAGAGCAGCTCCTCGGTGACCTCGTCGCCGGCCTCGGCATAGATGTGACCGGTTTTCGGGTTCACCATGTCCGATGCCACGAACCGGCCGAAGATGCTGTCATAGGGAACCAAGATCTCCTTAACGGAGCCCTCGTCGAGCAGCTTCTTCACCGTGCGCGGCGTCACCTTCTTGCCCGCCTCGGCGATCAGCTCGCCATCGGCGGCGTTCACGATGTCATAGGTCGGTTTTGTACCCCGGATCCGATCGGGGAAGAACGGGGTCGCCCAGCCCTTGTCCTTCACGGAACGGTAGGTGACCGTGTCGTAATACGCGTCCATGATCCCGTCCTGATCCAGACCGAGCGCATACAGCAGCGTCGTCACCGGCAGCTTCCGGCGGCGGTCGATCCGCGCGTGCACGATGTCCTTCGCGTCGAACTCGAAATCGAGCCAGGAACCGCGATAGGGAATGATGCGGGAGGCAAACAGCAGCTTGCCAGAGGCGTGGGTCTTGCCCCGGTCGTGGTCGAAGAAGACACCGGGGGAGCGGTGCATCTGCGACACGATGACGCGCTCGGTTCCGTTCACGATGAACGTGCCGTTTTCCGTCATCAGCGGCAGGTCGCCCATGTAGACGTCCTGCTCCTTGATGTCCTTGACCGAGCGGGCACCCGTGTCCTCATCCACCTCGAACACAATCAGGCGCAGGGTGACCTTCAGCGGGGCGGCATAGGTCATGTCGCGCTGCTGGCACTCCTCGACGTCGTATTTCGGGTCCTCGAGCTCGTATTTCACGAATTCCAGGATCGACGTCTCGTTGAAGTCCTTGATCGGGAAGACGGACTGGAACACGCCCATGAGGCCCTCGCCATCCATCGGCTCGGGACCGTCACCGCTATCCAGGAAGAGATCGTAGGAGGATTTCTGAACCTCGATGAGGTTCGGCATTTTCGCGACTTCACGGATCTTGCCATAAAAGCGCCGGACCCGCTTGTGACCGGAAAACGTCTGTACCATGCGTATAGTGCCTCGTGCTGTCCTCACCGCGCGACCGTCGGGGACCGGTAGCGGTGAAAGCCCGTATCAGGGGGACATCCAATTCCGTCAGTGCGCTCCCACACGCACTGCACCCGGATGTCACGCACCTTCTGCGACCCTTCATCGTGGTGAGCTCGAAAGGGTCGGAGAAGAAGCGGTTGAGGCTGGACACGCTCATATGCGCGCCCAGCCCCGAATTTTCAACCCCCGCGGCTGCGGGAGCCTCGCAGTCGAGATTACTTGAGCTCGACTTCGGCGCCTGCTGCTTCCAGCTTGCCCTTGATGTCTTCGGCTTCTTCCTTGGAGACCTGCTCCTTGACAGCCTTGCCGCCCGCCTCGACGAGCTCCTTGGCTTCCTTGAGGCCGAGGCCGGTGATGGCGCGGACTTCCTTGATCACGTTGATCTTCTTGTCGCCAGCGGACTTGAGGATCACGTCGAACTCGGTCTGCTCTTCGGCAGCCGCGCCGGCGTCGCCGCCTGCGGGGCCTGCCATCATGACGGCGCCGCCGGCGGCGGGCTCGATGCCGTACTCGTCCTTCAGGATGTTCTTCAGTTCAGCCGCTTCGAGGAGGGTCAGGCCCACGATCTCTTCTGCGAGTTTCTTGAGGTCAGCCATGTGTCTGTTCCTATCAGTTCAGTTCTGTTGGGTCCGGGCGTTGCGCTCAGGCGCTGCACCGTCCCCCCGTTTGCCTTTGACTTATGCCGCTTCGCGCTCTTCCAGCGTCGACAGGATCGACGCGATGTTGGAAGCCGGCGCGCCGATGGCGCCCGCGATGTTGCTGGCCGGTGCACCCAGGCACGCCACGACGGAAGCGATGAGCTCCTCGCGGGACGGCATGGCTGCGACGGCTTTCACACCGGCCGGGTCGAGGACCTGGTCGCCCATTGCACCGCCAATGACTTCGAGCTTGTCGTTGTCTTTGGCGAACTCCTGAACCGCCTTGGCCGCAGCCACGGGGTCTTCGGAATAGGCGAGGACCGTCATCCCGGTCAGAAGGTCGCCCATGCCGGCGGCAGGGGTCCCTTCCAGGGCGATCTTGGCGAGCCTGTTCTTGGCGACACGCACTGCACCGCCGGCCTCACGGACCTGGGTGCGGAACGCAGTCATTTCGGCAACCGAGAGGCCGGCGTAGTGCGAGACCACGACGACACCAGAGTCCGAGAAGATCTGGTTGAGCTCTGCCACAACCGCTTCTTTTTGGGCTCTATCCACAGTGTTGCTCCAATTTGTGGCGAGGTTTCCCCCGCCGGCTCATGTTGACGGGCGCGAACGCCCGCCCCTTGGGTTCCCGTCCGGGGTCCCGCCAAGACCTGCCCGAGGGGCAGAACCTGAACATGTCCCCCGTCTATGGCAGGACTTGCGATCTCGCGATCAGCCCACCGTCTCGGACGGATGGGGCGGCGAACCGCCCCGGAACATCCCCGCCTCGCGACGGGGAATTCTCGTGTTTACTCGGCGACCGCGTCGGCCACGTCCACGCGCACGCCCGGACCCATGGTCGAGGTGAGCGAGATGGACTTCAGATACGTACCCTTGGCACCCGACGGCTTCGCCTTGTTCACGGCACCGATGAACGCCTTCACGTTCTCGACGAGCTGCGCCTCGTCGAAGGATGCCTTGCCAACACCTGCGTGCACGACACCGGCCTTCTCCGCCTTGAACTGGACCTCGCCGCCCTTGGCCGCTTCCACGGCCTGCTTGACGTCCATGGTCACCGTGCCGACCCGCGGGTTCGGCATCAGGTTGCGCGGGCCGAGGATCTTACCCAGGCGGCCGACGATCGGCATCATGTCCGGGGTCGCGATGCAGCGATCGAAGTTGATGTTGCCGGCCTGAACCTGCTCCATCAGATCCTCCGCACCGACGATGTCGGCACCTGCGGCCTCGGCCTCTTCGGCCTTCGGACCACGCGCGAAGACGGCGACGCGGACGGTCTTGCCCGTGCCATTCGGCAGGGTCACGACACCGCGGACCATCTGGTCGGCGTGGCGCGGATCGACGCCGAGGTTCATCGCGATCTCGACCGTCTCGTCGAACTTCGCCTTGGCGTTCGACTTGATGAGGCTCACGGCCTCGGCCACGGTCACGTTGTGCTTGCCGTCGACGGCCTCACGGGCCGCGCGGGTGCGCTTACCAAGCTTTGCCATCACTTCACCTCGATGCCCATCGACCGGGCGGAGCCCAGGATGATCTGCATTGCGCCTTCGATATCGTTGGCGTTGAGGTCGGGCATCTTCGCCTCGGCGATCTCGCGGACCTGCTTGACGGTCACGGTCCCGGCGGTCTCCTTGCCGGGGTTGTTCGCGCCACCTTTCAGCTTCGCCGCCTTCTTGAGGTAGTACGACGCCGGCGGGGTCTTGATGTCCATCGTGAACGACTTGTCCACGTAGTAGGTGATCACGGTCGGGCACGGCGCACCGGGCTCCATCTCCTGCGTCTTGGCGTTGAACGCCTTGCAGAATTCCATGATGTTGATGCCGCGCTGGCCCAGCGCCGGACCCACGGGCGGGGACGGGTTCGCCTTGCCGGCAGGCACCTGCAGCTTGAGCTGCCCTGCAACCTTCTTGGCCATGATGGCCTCCTCTTCTCACACCCTCGGGTCGCGACCGTCGGGCTCTCGGTGATGTGGTCCGGCGTCCGACACGCGTGCCGTCGGCCTCCCACAGGGCGGCGGTCCATCGGGACCGTCCGCACTCGCCACTCAGGCGCCCTTGCGCACCTGGGTGTATTCCAGCTCGACCGGGGTCGCCCGGCCGAAGATCGAGACCGTCACCTTCAGGCGCTGGTTCTCGTCGTCCACTTCTTCGACCATGCCGGCGAAGCTCTCGAATGGTCCGTCGGTGACCGTGATCTGCTCGCCCACGTCGAAGGTGATGAGGGTCCGCGGCTTCTCCACGCCCTCCTGCACCGTCTGCGTCAGGTGATCGACCTCGGACTGGCGCAGCGGCGTCGGCTTGCCCTGCGGTCCGAGGAACCCGGTCACCCGGTTCGTATCGTTGACGAGGTGATAGGCCCGGTCCGTCATCTCCATCTTCACGAGCACGTAGCCCGGCATGAAGCGCTTCTCGGTCTCGACCTTCTTGCCGCGACGGACCTCGACCACCTGCTCGGTCGGGACCAGCACCTCGCCGATCTCGTCCTCGAGACCCTGCTGGCCGACCTGCTCCATGATCGACTCGGCCACCTTCTTCTCGAAGTTCGAGAGAACGTGCACCGTGTACCACCGCATCGCCATGTCGCGTCTTCACCTTCGTCAGTCGGGCCGCAAACGGCCCGGAATTCGCCGTTCCCGAAACAAAATCGGGCGCGCCGTCCGAATCGAGCGCGCCGTGCTGTCAGGAAGTCCGCAAGGCTCTAGCGACCTTGCCGAGAGAGATCAACCGCCGAGCTGAAGAATCTGCTCGAGGCCCAGCCGGATCAGCTGGTCGATCAAAAAGAAGAAGATCGCCGCGATCGT
>JAWDKM010000011.1:0-23215 GCA_032464575.1 Roseobacter sp. HKCCA0434 | reverse complement strand
TGCAATGTCGCGCGCGATACCACGACAATGCTGTCAGGTCCGGGCGTCAGGAACATGAGCGCATGTATCCCGACCATTACGGCGACTAGGCTCCAATCCATCGAAAATCTCTACCTTCAGTTCAGCTTGGAGCAAGGCTAGGCTGTCCGCGAAATCGTGTAAACTTGGCATCCCCAAAAGCCGACCTTCAGGAGGCCGGTACGAACGGCAGCAGAGTCCCGCACGTCCGACGTTGGACGGCTCTCTTCGGTCGCAGGCGCGGGCAATGGCAGCTTTGGTGGGCCGCACTGCAGCAGTGCGCTTGATGGTCGAACGGCGGTTTTGGGCCGTCCTTGCCCGGCTGAACGGACTGGATCATGCTGACGCTGCGTTGCATCCGATGTCGGCAGAGAGCCCAAGATGAACGGCCTCTGCGATGCAGCGAAAGTCCGCTTCTGCATTTGCTACAACGTTGCTTTACACTGATCCACAGAGCTCGATGACCGCGACAGTGTGGTGTGCTATTGCAGCAGCGCTAGTTTCCAAACTTACAGCACGTTTCGGCGTGATAGAGCATGTCTGAGCATCGAATAGAGTTAGGAAGCGAAAATGGACTTGGTAGAAATACTGGCATTGATCGCAAGTTTGTCCGGCGAACCTGACATGCCGGCGCGTTTTGAAACGATTGCAAGTGGTGGGAGCGCAGACGCCTACCCCATCAGCGTTGCACCCTGTCCGGCGCCGCTTGGGCGCGACGAGCTTGAGGGCGAGACGATCATTTGTGGCACCGTCAGCGTTCCCGAGCGTCGTGCTTCGCCCGAAGGCAACAGAATCGATCTGTTCTTCACTGTCATGCGTGCGCATTCGATGTACCCCGACCCTGATCCGATGCTGCACCTTCACGGTGGGCCGGGTGGCGGCATCGTCTCTCGCATCGAGCTGTTTGCCGACATCTTCGAACCCATTCGGTCAACTCGCGATGTGATTATGTTCGACCAACGCTCATCGGTTCTTTCGTCGCGATCGACGACCTGCCGCTCAGCGCTCGACACCTCGATTGCCAACGTGCTTCAAGGCAGCTTTAGCTTTGCCAATATCACGGAGGCGGGGACCTTCGAGGGACCCGGCCAGATCCTGCGCGACTGTGTGGCCGAACTTGAGGCGATGGGCACCGATCTTTCCGCCTACAACACCCGCGAGAATGCGAATGATGCGGTGGCACTGATGGAGGCGCTTGGATACGACACTTACAATGTGCACGGTATTTCCTACGGCACGCGTCTGACGCTGGAAATTCTTCGCTCACATCCCGATCATGTTCGCTCGGCCGTGATCGATGGCGTCGCGCCGCTTCAGGTCGCGCTCTATGACACGCTCGCCCTGCCGCCCTCGGAGGCGTTGGACATCCTGATCGAGGAGTGTGCCGCCGACGAGACCTGCAACGCGGCCTTCCCGGATCTTCGCGAGGTGCTGAGCGAAACGATCGACCGCGCCGTCGCAGGTGAGCTGGTCATGCCCGATGGCACACCACTTCCGGCAGAAATAGTCGTGGCGCCCGTGCTGGCACGCAATGGCACGTACGCTGACCCGAGCGCTGCGACCGCGCTATACCCTGCGTTCGTCTACGAACTTGCCCGTCTGGGCGACGGGCAACCGACCCCGATCCTGGATTTGATGAACGCAACCGACGGCATTCCGCGCCATCCATCGCCGATTGACGCTGCGCGTGAGGGTCTGCTGGACGTTGAGATCGCGGCGCAGGATGAAGCGGTTCGGATGGCAGAAATCGCGGCGCAATCCAATGCAGCGCTCGACAGCGCAATCGACGACCTGCGCGAGGTTTTGGTGACAACTGATGTGCCGCTCGCCCGAATTTTCGATGACGAAATGGTGCGTGGGGCCGGAGACCTGCTTGAGGATCCCGAGGCGACCCGCGCCGCGCTTATCGCCTATGGGCAATTGCGAGAGGGCGATCCAGACCCCGGCGCCCTACGTGCCTACGTCACCGATATCTTCCCCGAGGCCAGCCAGCCGCGGCTTCTGGGCTTGATCGATGCGATGACCGAAGCAGAAGTCGCTGCGATCTTCGACAATGTCGAACGCGGAGTGAGCGAGATCTTTGCCGGTGTGACCGGTAGCCAACTGCACCTTTGGATATATGCGTGTCAGGAGAGCGTTCCGTTCAACAGCATCGAGGGGTTCCGTGAAACGTCAGCAGAGCTGCAGTGGCCTGTATTCGGCACCTTCTTCGAGCCGCTGGCCCAGGAATTCTTTGCCGCGTGCGAGGCCTTCACTCCGATTGAGAATCCTGGTTTCCACGATCCGGTCGTTTCCGACATTCCCGTCTTGTCGATCGGCAGCACCTGGGACACTCAAACCGCACCAAGTTGGCCCGCGCTTGCGGCGGAGACGCTGTCGAATTCTCAGACCTTCATGATCCCTGAGGCGGGGCACGGCTCAATCGCCTATCAGGAGTGCGTCGCGGATATGACCGTGGCGTTTCTGGATGACCCTATGCGACAGCTTTCGGACACGTGTCCTCTATCGGCCAGACCGGAGTTTCATATCCCCTGACACTCCGCCTTTGGTATCCCGTGAAGTTTTAGCGTAAGTGCGGAGGCTTTTCTAAAAAGCGGTCATTCGTACGTGTACGGCGAATGTCCGCTTTGTCCCGCAGTCCGGGCGCTCGCGCCAGACATGATCGAGCAATCGCCGCGAACGGCAGCAATGCGGGTTGCGAAAGCAGCATTTGACTGTCGCGCTCAAGGTCGGCTTTGGGCCGTCCTCATCAGTGGCGCACAATCCCTTTAGTGCGGTTCTGCGCTTGCTCCAACGTCAACAGTGAGGCCCATTCTGCCGGTTTCTGCAAGATGCGCTAAAGTCTGAAAGCAGTTTGTGACGGCCTTCGCTAGGTCGAGCGCTGAGCCTCCGCCGATGGCGACGATCCCATCCGCGCCCAGCGCGCGGATGGGATCGTCGCCATCGGTTTCTCCGTTTTGTTCCGCCCCAGGAACGCGGGGCCAGGCCACGCGTTCTGGTCGGTGCGGCGGGTCCTACTCACTGTGCCGCGATGCGGGGGGTGGCGGCCGATGCCGAGCGCGGAAGGACGCCGCGGTCCGCCAGTTCGTCAAAGACGGAAAGGAGGCGCTCTTCGGTATCGAGCGTCATTGCATCGAACCCTGCCCGCCGCGCCTTCTGCACGTCCGATACGATGTCCCAATCGCAGCGGAAGACGAAGTCGCCGAAGGGCCACGCGGCCGCCTGCTTGAAGGGGAGGGCCGCAAGACCCTCGCGCGCGACGATGCGATCCCAGACCGGGCCCTTGTCGGCCATGAACTCGGCTAGGCGGAACGGTCGGACAGGACCCGGTCTCAGGTCGAACTGCTTGGCCAGTCGCGGCCAGAGGTTTCGCCAGCGGAAGACGTCACCGTTGGTCACATTGAACGCTTCGCCGGCGGCCTCGGGTGCCGTCGCCGCCCATTCGAAGGCTGCGCCGAGAACGCCTGCATCTGTCATCTGATAGAGCGCGTCGTAGGCGCCCTGCTGGCCTGGGAAGTCGAAGCTCACGTCGAGCTCGCGGCAGATGGCGGCGTAGACGCCGATCACCATGGCGAGGTTCATCGGGTTGCCCACGGCAAAGCCGATCACCGCCTCGGGTCTCAGCGCCGAGAAGCTCCAAGGCGCGCCAGCCGCCACGCGTGCCCGCAGGTAATCCTCTTGGGCGTAGTAAAAGTTGGGCGGCATGTGCCGCGGGTCGCTCTCCTTCGAGGGCGTCTTCGTCGGCCCGAGGTGGATGCCGTAGGCCTTGCCGCCCTGCGCAAGGACCACCCGGCGCAGCGGCGCGCCCGCCGCCTCGACGCCCTCGACCGCGTTGCGCAGCAGCGCGAGGTTCGGCGCGACCTGAGCCGCGAGGTCGGCATGCTCCTGGTAGGCCGCATAGAGGATGTGGGTCACGTCCCCAGACCGGCGAGGCCTGAACGGGTCGCTTTCGCGTCGGACAGGTCGACCGAATGGAACGACGCGCGCGTCTCAAAGTCGGGCGCGCGCCGCGAGATCGCGCTGAGCGTCCAGTCGGTACGATCGTCGAAATGGTCGAGGATGCCGCGACCGATCACCCCGAGGCCAGCGACGACGAGGGCGTGGTTGCGCGTCATGTCACCAGCTCCCCGTGTTCGCCATGGAGGCCCAGGGCTCCGCGGGTGCTTTCGCGCCACCCTTCTGTAGCAGTTCGACCGACTGGCCGTCGGGGGAGCGAACGAAGGCCATGTGCCCGTCGCGGGGCGGGCGGTTGATCGTGATACCGGCTTCCTGCAGCGAGGCGCAGGTCGCGTAGATGTCGTCTATGACGAAGGCGAGGTGGCCGAAGGCGCGGCCCTCGCTCGGCGTCTCCGGCGCCTCGCCCTCGGCCGGCCAATTGTAGGTCAGCTCCAGCAGGGGCGCCTTCTCGGTGCGCCCGCGCGCCTCGTCTTCGGAGGCGGCGAGGAAGACGAGCGTGAAGCGCCCGCTCGCATTCTCGATCCGGTTCGTCTCGACCATTCCGAGCGCATCGCGCCAGAAGGCTATCGCCGCGTCGAGATCGCGCACGCGCAGCATGGTGTGGAGGTATCTCATAGCGTTTCCTTTGATCGCCGTGTCAGGTTAGGTTTGGCGAACCGTGTGGCCCGCTTCGGCCAAGGCCTCCACGACAAGCAGCGCGGCCGGACCGGCGGATTTCGGGTTCTGACCGGTAATGAGACGGTCGTCCCGTACGGCGTGTGGCTCGAACGCGGGCGCTGCCGAGTAGATCCCCCCGGCTGCCACGAGATCGTCTTCGAGCAGGTAGGGCATCTCGTCGGTCAGGCCGACGGCGTCTTCCTCGGCGTTCGAAAATCCAGTGACCCGTCGGCCTGCGACGAGGGGCGCTCCATCAGCTGCGCGGACATCGAGCAGTCCCGCGGAGCCGTGGCAGATGGCCGAGACGATGCCGCCCGCACGGTCGATGATCTCCACCATGCGGACGAGTTCCATCGAGTCGCGGAAATCCCACATCGTGCCATGGCCTCCGCATAGGAAGACCGCATCGTAGTTCGCGGGAACGAGTTCTGCGATGGCGGGCATCGTCGAGAAGGCGTTCTGGGCCTCCGGCATCGCTTCGAAGAGGGTATTCTCGGGCTTGTTCCCTCGCGGGCCCATGCTGCGCGGGTCGATAGGCGGAGCGCCACCTTCGACCGAGGCCATGTCGATGATGAGACCCGCATCGTGGAAAGCCAGGTACGGGACCGTGAGCTCGGAATACCAAAGGCCGGTCGGTTCCCCAGCGGGCGTCCGAGCCGTCGAGGTACAGAGCATGGCGATCCGGGGTCGACGACGTTGCGCCAAGACACGGGTGGGTGGGGCCACAAGCATTGCGGCCAATCCAGCGGCGACGGCACGGCGAGAGAGGACAGTGCTGTAGGGCATTTCCGGTTCTCCTATAGTGGTGCCGCGGGCTGCGGCGAATGCTTGGTGTAGCAAAGGGTGTCTGGCGTCGCGGGAGGGCGGCTCGCCGATGGAACCGCCCCTCCACTCGAGGTCAGCGGTCGTAGGTGGCGGTGAAGGTCGCCGAGGCGAGGGCCATCTGGTTGACCACGAAGCCCGTGAAGGACGCGGTCGCTTCGTCCGGCACCTCAAGCTGTGCGACGGGCAGCGCGTAGACCGTGAACGCATAGGTGTGCGCGGCGGCGTCGACGGGCGGGCAGGGGCCGCCCCAACCAGGCGCGCCGAAGTCGGTCGCCATCTCGCGCGCGCCGTCGGGCAGGCCGTCGCCGGACCCCGCGCCCTGCGATAGTGCCGTCTCCTCAGCCGGGACGTCGACCACGACCCAGTGCCAGAAGCCTGCGCCGCCCGTCTGCGCATCGGCGTCGTGGACGAAGACAGCGAAGGACTCAGTGCCCTCGGGGGCGTTGGTCCAGGCGAGCGCAGGCGAGACATTCTCGCCCGTGCAGCCGAAGGCGTCGAAAGCGAAGCGTTCGGGGATCGCCGCGCCAGCCGCGATGTCGGGGCTGGTGAGGTCGAAGGCGAGGGCGGTGCCCGCGAGCGCGGGGATGAAGGCGGCAGTCGTGAGGATGGTACGAAGCATATCAGTTCTCCTTTTCATTGAGGTTTGAGAGGGGGTCATTCGGCGGCGACGGAGGCGGTCTCGGCGAGCGCCTCCACCATGAGAGTGGCGACCGCTCCGGCAGAGGCAGGGTTCTGTCCCGTCACGAGCCGGCCGTCGCGCACAGCATGGGACTGGAAGTTAGATGTGCCCTCGAAGATCCCGCCCTGTTCGCGCAGGCGGGTCTCTAGGAGGAACGGCATGGCCTCGGTCAGGCCTACGGCCTCCTCCTCGGCATCGGTGAAGCCGCCAACCTTCAGCCCCGCGACCAGCGGCGTGCCGTCGGGCTTTGTTGCGCCCAAGAGACCGGCGGGGCCATGGCAAACCGCGCCGACCACGCCGCCCGCGGCGTGGATCTTGGACACGATTGCGCCGAGCGTGGGTGTCTGCGCGAAGTCCCACATCGTGCCGTGCCCGCCGGGCAGGAATACGGCGTCGTATGCGGTGGGGTCGACGTCGCCCGCGGCCGGCGTGTTCGACAGCTTGGCCATGGCCTCGGGGTCGCCGAGGAAGCGCCGCACGGGCTCAGGCTGCTCGGACGGGTCGGCCTTGACGCTACCCGGGTCGTGGACGGCTGGACCGCCCGCGATGGAGGCGATGGCGACCTCATGGCCCGCATCGATGAGCGCCCAGTAAGGCGCCGCCATCTCGTCGAAGTAGAAGCCCGTCTTGCGCCTGGTGTCACCGAGCTTGGTATGCGAGGTCAGGACGATCACGATCTTGGCCATTGGAGTCTCCTTCATTCTGGCTTGGCACCAGAGATGAGGGTGGCCGACCAGATCGGGAAATCGCGTCTGCCGATAGCCGCTATCGGTGATCCGTAGGTGAGGCCGCGGCGAAGGTCTTGGTCAGCCGCTCGCGGAACCAGCGCTCGGCCGGGTCGCGGTCCGTCGAGGCGGGCCAGGCCATCGCGTTGGTCACGGGCGGCACGGCCACTGGGCAGGGATCGATGGCGAGCCCGCCCATCTGCGCCAGCCGCCCCGCCACGAAGTCGGGGACAGTCGTGACCATGTCGGTTCCGGGCAGCGCGCCGAGGATCAGCGCGAAGGAGGAGAGGCCCACGGCGACGCGCCGCTCCCGGCCCATCTGGCTCAGTTGGTCGTCGACAAAGCCCGATAGGTCCCCTTGCGGCGTCACCAGGGCCTGCGGACGGGCACAGAAGTCGTCGATGCCCCGCACCGGCGGGGAGAGCGTGTCGCGCAGGACCACCCACGGCGCGTGCCGCAGAACGCGACGCTTCGCCGAGGCGTGCGGGTCTTCGCGAAGGTAGCCAAGTGCCACCGTCGCCTCACCGGACAGGAGCATTCCCGGCAGCGACCGGTAGTCGCCCACGCGCACAGTAAGATCGCAGTTCGGCGCCTCCCGCCTGAGCGTGGCCGTTAACCCGTGCAGGATGGCGAGGGCGACCGCGTCGGTGCAGCCCAGTCGGAACGTCCGAGCATCAGTGGCAGGGTCGAAGGGCTGTACCTCTCCCAGGGCGGCGATCAGCGCCTCCAGATGTGGCTTGGCGGCTGCGAGAAGCTCCAGTGCACGGGCTGTAGGGACGAGCCCGCGCCCCTCGCGGACCAGAAGCTCGTCGTCGAACACATCGCGCAACTTTGCGAGTATGCCTGAAACGGTAGACTGCGCGAGGTTCAGGCGCTGCGCTGCTGCCGTGGTCGAGCGTTCCTCGATCAGGACGACCAGGGCGGAGACGAGGTTCAGGTCGAGGTGGCCGAGCCGTTGGGGCATGGTTCGTCGTAACACGCCGACATGGCCCAACCAATCGGCTACGCCGATTTCGATGATCGGCACTTCCGATTTCCCGATCGGTACACGAGTGGGCATCTCTCCAGCTTACGCATCGCATCCGCTGGAGACACCGCTGATGACATACGCAAATCCCACCCGTGCGCTGGCCTTCGCCGTCGCCACCTTGGCCGCTCCGGCCCTAGCGGAGCCGGAGCGGCTCCACGTCTGGACCACGATGACCTGGGCGATGGACGACGCGGCCGCTGCAGCTTTCGACGCCGCAGGGACCGCGACGCGCGCACCGCTAGCCGGTGTGGAAGCCGCGGCCGACGGCACCCTCTTTGTTACGACGCCGCGATGGCTTGATGCGGCTGTGCCCTCGACCTTCAGTCGGGTGGACGCGGATGGAATGCTGCACCCCTGGCCCTCGGCCGAGGCGCACGATCTGTCGAACCCAGAGGCCATCCGCAACGGTCTGGGTGCCTTCGTGACTTCGGAAAACGTGCTATGGCTCATGGATATGGGCTGGGTTGCTGGCGAGGATGCGGCGCCCGAAGGCGCACAGAAGCTGATCGGCTACGACCTGTCCACGGGCGAGGAGATCGCGCGCTGGCCGCTTGACGGGGTGGCGCCGCGGGACACGTCCTTCCTCAACGACCTGGTGGTGGACGAGGCGCGCGGGCTTGCCATCATCACCGACAGCGGCAACCGGGGCGGCGCGCCCGTGCCGGCCGCGCTAATCGTCATGGACCTCGCGACCGGCGAGGCGCGGCGCATCCTAGACGGCCACGCCGCGCTGTCCGACGACCCCGAGCGGCGACTGATCGTGGATGGAGAAGAGGTCTTCCCGGACGGCCGCCTCGCCGTGGGCGTGAACGGTGTGACGCTTTCGGCGGACGGCGCGACGCTCTGGGTCTCGCTGACCACGGGCGACGCGATCCGCTCGATCTCGATGGACCTCGTTGCCGATCCGGATGCCGACTCGCAGGCCTTGGCGGATGCTGTGTCGGAGCCGATCCGCATCGGCGGCGGCTCGGACGGGATCGCGACGGACCGCGAGGGCCGCATCTGGATCACCAACCTCGCGCTCAACCGCGTCGAGGTGCTGGAGCCCGATGCCTCCGACACGCGCATCCTCTTCGAGGGCGGCGACTTCGTCTGGCCCGACAGCCTCGCGCAGGACTTCGCGGGCGGGATGCTGCTGAGCACGAACCGTCTCAACTCCGCGTTCTCGGGCCAGCTCGACTACGCGGGCGACGACGCGAACTTCGCCATCTGGCGCATCCCGGCGGACATGGCGCCGACGCGCTGAGACCGTTTGCGTCCGAGATGCCCGTCCAGCGGGGCCGCGGGAGGCGGCCCAACCCAAAACCATAATCTTTCCAAGGGAGGACATCATGATGACCCCAACGACCACGCTCGCCCTGATCCTGGGCACCACGACCTTCGCCGCCCAGGCGCAGGAGCGCATCACCATCACCCACCCCTCACCAGAGACCTCGCATCTGGGCATGGCAGCCGCGGCCTTCGAGATGTATGCGGAGGCGGCCACCGACGGACGCTACGACGTCGTCGTCCAGAGGCTCGACAATGAGCGCGAGGCGCTGGAGAGCGTGCAGCTCGGCGCGCAGGAGTTCGCGATCACCACGACAGGCCCCGCGGGCAACTTCGTCCCCGAGGTGCGAGTCTTCGACATCCCCTTCCTGTTCCGTGACCGGGACCATGTGCATGCCGTGCTCGACGGCGAGGTCGGGCAAGGCGTGCTGGATGCCTTCGAGACCGCCGGTCTAACCGGCTTGGCCTGGGGCGAGAACGGCTTCCGCCATCTGACCACCGGGGCCGCCGAGGTCGCGGCCCCCGCCGACCTCGACGGGCTCAAGATCCGCACGATGGAGAACCCGCTGCACATCGCGGCCTGGCGCTCGGTCGGCGTGCTGCCCACGCCGATGGCGTTCAGCGAACTGCCGACCGCGCTCCAGCAGGGCACCGTGGACGGGCAGGAGAACCCGATCCCCGTGATTCTGTCGAACAACTTCGACCAGTTGCAGGCCAACCTCTATCTGACGGGTCACGTCTATTCGCCCGCGGTGGTGACCGGCTTCCCGGGCTTCCTCGACGGGCTGTCCGACGAAGACCGCGCCGCCTTCGAGGAGGCAGCGCGCGTGGCGGCCGCCGCCAACCGCGAGAAGGTCGCCGCCGACGAGGCGGCGGGCGTCGAGGCTTTGCGCGCGCGCGGCATGAACGTCGTCGAGGTCGACGGCGCCGCTTATCAGGACGCCATGGCGGGCGCAAAGGCAGGGTTTGAGGCCGAGTTCGGCGCGGGCCTCATGGCCGCGATCGCGGCCCAATGATCCGCTCCGCGCTCCTCCTCTTCCCGATTCTTCGGGCGGAGCGGGTCACGACCTCCGCCGCGCTCGTCGCGGCGGGGGCGTGCCTCGCGGTGGCCTGTGGCGCGGGGCTCTGGCAGGTCGCCAGCCGCTTCGTGCTGCAGGACCCCGCCGTCTGGTCCGAGGCGCTGGTGCGGCTCGCGCTGATTTGGATGGCGATGCTCGGCTTCGCGCCCGCGATCCGGCGCGGGGCGCTGATGGCCATCGACCTCGCCTCCGACCTCGCGAGGGGCCGCGCCAAGCAGGTGCTCGACGCCGTGATCGCGCTCTCCACGCTTTCGCTCTGCGGCGTGCTCGGCTGGTTCGGCGTGAGCATGGCGCAGCGCGTTGCCCGGCAGGAGATGGCCGGACTCGAGATCTCCATCGCCTGGGGCTATGCCGCGATCCCGGTGGGCTGTGCGCTGGCCGCCTTGGCGGCGCTGGCCGTCTGGCTCGACCCAGCTGGCGCACCTCGCCACGTTCCAGCAGGCGCGCAAGGGCCCGAGCCGCGCCCGGCGGAGGCCGTCTGATGCCCGCCGCCGTCCTCGCGACCCTGCTGGGTCTTTTCGCGCTCTCGGTCCCGGTGATCGTCGCGCTCGGCCTTGCGGCGATGCTGGGCCTCTTCGGCTTCACCCGCCTGCCGGGCGAGGTGCTGGCCCAGCAGGTCTATGTCGCGCTCGACCGCTTCCCGCTGGCGGCGATCCCGTTCTTCATCCTGGCGGGCAAGCTGATGGAGCTGGGCGGCCTGTCCGAGCGTTTGGTCGAACTGGCCCGCGCGCTGCTTGGCGGCGTGCAGGGCGGGCTTGCGGCGACGGCCGTGCTGACCTGCCTCTTCTTCGCGGCGATCTCGGGATCGTCTGTGGCGACGACCTTCGCCGTCGGCTCCGTGCTGATCCCCGCGCTCACGCGCTATGGCTATCCGCTGGGATTCTCGGCGGCGCTGATGGCCACGAGCGCCGAACTGGGCGTCATCGTCCCGCCCTCCATCGCCATGATCCTCTTCGGCGTGGCGACCGAGACGTCGATCCCCGAACTCTTCCTCGCGGGCGTCCTGCCGGGCCTGACCATCGGCGCGACCCTCATCGCGCTCGTTCTCGTATGGTGCCGCATCCGCGGTTGGGGCAAGCGCGACCGCGAGGACCGGCTACCGGTCGGGCGCGCGCTGCGCGGGGCAGGGTGGTCATTGATGATGCCCGTCATCATCCTGGGCGGCATCTATGGCGGCGTGACCACCCCCACCGAGGCGAGCGTGATCGCCGTGGCCTACGCCCTTTTCGTCGGGATGGTCGTCGAGCGCCGGCTGAGCCTTGCCCGCCTGCGCGATTGCATTCAAGGCTCGGTCGTCTCCTCCACGGTGATCCTGCTGATCATCGCGATGGCGTCGCTTCTGTCCTACCTGCTCAAGCGCGAGGGCGTGCCCGATGCGGCGGCGACCTGGATCGCCACGACCTTCACCACCCCCGATAGCTTCCTGGCCGCCGCCAACGGCTTCCTCTTCGTGACCGGCATGTTCCTGGAGACCTCGGCTTCGGTCATTGTCCTCGGCCCCATACTCACGGACGCGGCCACCCGGCTCGGGATCGACGCCGTCCACTTCGGCACCGTGATGGTGGTGAACCTCGCGCTCGGCATGATCACGCCGCCCTTCGGCGTGAACCTCTTCGCCGCCGCGGCCGTCGCGGGCTGCTCGGTCGCGGCGATGATCCGGCCGCTGACGGTCTTCATCCTCGCCATGGCGGCCTGCCTGATGGCGATCACCTACCTCCCCGCCCTGTCCCTCACCTTGCCGGACCTGTTGATGCGATGATCCTTGAACTCAGAACCTACGACTTCGCTCCCGGCGACGCGCTTCGCTACCTGTCCATCTTCGCCCCCGAGGGCCTGCCGCTGATCACCCGGCACCTGCCGCTGGCGGGCTACTGGCTGAGCGAGGTCGGCGCGCTCAACCGCATCCGCCACCTCTGGGTCTATCGCGACCTGGACGAGCGGACGGCGCGGCGCGCGGCCTTCATGGCCGACACCGAGTGGACCGAAGGCTTCCTGCCGCGCGGCATGGCGCTGATCCGGCGCCAGGCGACGCAGCTAATCGCGCCCGATGCGGCGTCGGATGCGGCCCGCGCCGTGCTGGAGGCGCCGCACCAGGCCCACCCCGCCCATGAGGGGCCGATGCTGCGGGACGGGTGGCTGGCCTTGGCGCAGGCCCCGTTGGACGGGGCGCTGTTCACCGGGACCGTCGTCGCGGGCGAGGAGGTCGCCACCACACTCTCGGTCGCCGCCTCATCCATCATGCCCGCCCTCGAACTCATGCGCCCTTGCGCCTTCTCCCCGCTTTGAGGACCGTCCCATGCCTAAGGACAAGCTAGCAGACACCGCGCGCGCCTTCGCCGGCCGCCATCTGATCGAAGGCCGCTGGGTCCGATCGAAGACGACCACACGCTCCACCCCCTGGAAAGGGGGTGGTCACGACGTGTATGTCGCCGAGGCGGGCGAGATCGACTCCGCTGCCTCCGCCGCCCAAGACGCCTTCGAGGTTCTCTATGCCACTGACGGCCAGACCCGCGCCGCACTCCTCGACCGCATCGCCGCGGAGATCGACGCGCGCGGCGACCGCATCACCGCCATTGGTCATGCCGAGACCGCGCTGCCCGAGGCGCGCCTGGAAGGCGAGCGCGCCCGCACCTGCGCGCAGCTTCGGCTGTTCGCGGTCTATCTGCGGGACGGTCGACATTTAGAGACCCGGACGGAGGACGCCGACCCGAACGCCACCCCGCCGCGCCCCCGCCTGCATATGGAGATGCGCCCCATTGGCCCCGTTGCCGTCTTCGGCGCGTCGAACTTCCCGCTCGCTTTCTCGGTTGCGGGTGGGGACACGGCTTCGGCGCTCGCCGCAGGCTGCCCCGTTATCGTGAAGGGCCACGAGGCGCATCCCGGCACCTCCGAGGTCGTCGCTGAGGCAATCCAGGCCGCGCTCGCCGCAGAGGGGCTACCTTCGGGCATCTTCGCGCTACTCCAGGGGCCCGGCCCCGTCACCGGTGCCGAACTCGTCCGTCACCCCGCCATCAAGGCCGTGGGCTTCACCGGCTCGACCCGCGCGGGCCGCGCGCTCTACGACCTCTGCGCCGCGCGCCCCGAGCCGATCCCGTTCTATGGCGAGCTCGGCTCGCTCAACCCCGTCTTCCTATTGCCCGGCGCGCTCGCAGCTCGTTTGGACGAGATCGCGCGGAGCTGGGCCACCTCGCTGACGTTGGGGGCGGGCCAGTTCTGTACCAATCCGTCCATCGTCGTCGTTTCCTCCGAGATGGCCGACGCCTTCACCGACTCCGCGCTGATCGCTTTGTCGGACGCGCCTACCCAGCCGATGCTCACCGACGGCATCGCCGCGGCGCTTGCCCGCGGGACAGAGGCGGCCGCCAATCGCCCCGGAGTAACAGTGGTGCGGCCCGGCGGAGCGAAGGGCCGCGACGCCGCCCCGACGATCCTCGCCTGCGACGCAGCGACCTGGCTGGCCGACGATGTCCTGCGAGAGGAGGTGTTTGGCCCGACCGCTCTTATCGTGCGCGCCGACCCCGACGAGATGGTCACGCTCGCCCGCGCCATGCCGGGCCAACTGACCGCCACGCTGCACTTGGAGCCGTCCGACCACACCCTCGCCGACCGCCTGCTGCCGTGGCTGGAGCGCGCCGCGGGCCGCGTCCTCTTCGACGGCTTCCCAACAGGTGTCGCCGTGTCCGACGCGATGGTCCATGGTGGACCATGGCCGGCCTCGACGAACTTCGGCCACTCAGCCGTCGGAACGTTCGCCATCAAGCGCTGGCAGCGCGCGGTTTGCTGGCAGGAGGTGCCGGACGGGTTGGCTGCCTTCAGGCTCCCTTAATGGGATGCGTAATCTGAGCGCATCTTCGCACTCTAATCAGCAACAGTCCTATGACCGGGTAGGTGCGATATATTGAAGGAATGAAGGAAAAGATGAACTCGTTTATTATCTGTGTTGGCAACATCGGATTTAATCACTGGCTTGTTTTGCTCCATAAGCGTCGAGATTTGGCTTCTATCTATGCTATTCGGCCGGGCCGAGCCCATAGGTTTCGAAGTTTTCCAGCTTGCCTCCTAAGTTCGAGATACCCTCGATCAGTGTGAAGCATCACGGAGTTGCGCCAGCTTCGCTATTTCGTTGCAGTCGCTGATGCGGGGAGCGTAAGCGCGGCTGCAAGACAGTTGGGCGTCTCTCAACCGACGATCAGCGAGCGCATCCGCGCGCTCGAGGACCGGCTGAACACGAACCTCTTCGAGCGGCATGCGACTGGAATGCAGCTGACCTACGCAGGGCACCAATTGCTACGCACCGCGCGTCGGATCATCTCTGATGTCGATAAGGCATCGAGTTTCGCCGAGCGCGTTGCCCGGGTGGAACTGGGCAGCCTCTCGATCGGGTTCTACACATCTCTGGCAGGCGGTCCTCTTCGAGAGGTCTTGCGGGCGTTTTACGCGCAAGCGCCGGAGGTCGCGCTTGAACTGCATGAGGGCAATCCGGCTGACCTGCTTGCGAAGCTCCGCGCGCGCGAGGTTGAACTGATCCTGACAGTTCTAGAGGTGAGCAGCCCCGATCTTGAGACGCAAACTCTTTGGGAAGAAGGACTCATCGCGGCGCTGCCGCCGCAACATCCCCTCATCGATCACGAGAACCTCCGCTGGGCCGATCTGCAAGATCAGCCGCTTGTTATTCGAACCTGGGCGAGTGGCTCGATGCCTTACGGGTTGCTGGCGCCCCGCATTGCCCCCAATGGATACATCCCAACACGTGAGCATTTTGTGTCACGGGAGTCGCTGCTGGCGCTGGTGGGTATCGGCGCGGGTATCACGGTCCTCGGCGCGTCGGCCACCGAGTTGCGCCTTCCGGAGGTCGTGTTCCGACCCATCGTGGACGAGAATGCCACGGTGCCGGTGAGCGCGGTCTGGCTCGCGGGCAATGACAATCCTGCGCGGGGCCGTTTCGTCTCCATGGTGCGGGACTGGCGATCAGCGGCAGACGCACGCGCCTCCTAGTCATAGGGCTGCGAGCGTGGCGAGGGCGGTGTCGGCTTTCCCGCTTCCTTCACTGGCGCCTTCGTCTGATACTTCTGCCGCTTCGCGAAGCTCCGATCCACCGCCATGAACTGCGCCAGCATCGGCGCTACGATTTTCTCGGAGCTCGCTTTTTGCCCAGTCTTACAAGATAGCACCTCGGCATAGGTGCCGAGATTGCGATGCACGGATGCTCGCATGTTAATTGGCAAACAATCTTGATTCCCTATTGGAGTGCGCCCATGAGGGTGGACAGTTTGAGTAGGTTGGAATTGACTGGAGCCGAGCTTCTTAAGGAAGAAAGCGCATGCCCAGACGCCATCGTAGCCATGGCGCCGAGTTCAAGCGCCAAGTCGTTTCTGAGTACCATTCCGCGCCGGCGCACTATCAGAACTGGCAATTCTTGCCCGAGACAAGCGGTACGCGGGGTTCATATGCTCAGAACGTTGGAAAGACGGGTAGATACGGCAATGATGACAACCAAGAATGTACAAGTCGGCGCGCACAGCTTGCGGGTACGGGATACGGGCGGGGAGCGGCCGACGCTCCTCTTCCTACACGGCATCATGATGGACGGATCGGTCTGGGACGCCCAGGTCGAGGCTTTCCGCGGTAGGTATCGCTGCGTATGCCCCGACCTGCGCGGTTACGGTGGATCCGAAACGGAGAATCCGGACATCTCCTTCGAGGACCATGCCGACGACATGGCGGCACTGATCGACGCGCTGTCGCTGCGCGACGTCACCTGGGTCGGTTGGTCGATGGGCGGGAGCATTGCGATGATCTTCGCGTCGCGGTACGCGAGTAGACTGGAACGGCTCGTCCTCGTCGATACGACGCCGCAGCTGCTGGCTGACGAAGGCTATCCGCATGCCCTGCCGCCCGAGGCGGCGCAAGAACTGGGCGCGCTTCTGGTGCGCGACTACATCGCCGGCTGCCGCGCCTTCGTCGGGCTGATGGCGCCTGAGGACGAGGCTGCGCGGACGCGCCTTGCGGCGATTGCGGAAGCCACCTCTCCGGCGGTCTCGCTGACAGCCTTCCGGACCTCGGGCGCCCGAAACCAGATCGCCGAGCTTTCTTGCATCGAGATGCCGACGACGATGATTCATGGGCGCGACGACAGCGTCTGTCTTCCGGCGGCGGCGGAGTTCATGGCAGAGCGCATCCCTGGAGCGCGTTGCATTGCCTGGATCGACGGCGCAGGGCATGCGCCGCATGTCACGCGGCCAGACGCATTCAACCGTGTTCTGGAAGCTGCCCTGACGTCCTAGTGAGCGTCAATCGTGTTTCGGCGGCGTGCGTCCGCCGCCTCTGCCCCGGCGGCCTCTTTCTTCATCGGATCGGGTGCGTGGCGGCGCTGGCGCTTCCGCTGTCCTCGGTTCGTCCCGGCAGCCTGCGCGAGCGCCTCGCGCGTCTGCTAAGAAACCGCCTGATCCAGAGTTGGAGCCCGGATGGCGGCGTCCCCGAGTTGCACGTCGCTTAAGTCCGCGCCGCATTGGTCGAACCGGATCGCGCGCTGGTAGTGACGGCCCATTACAGCGCGCAACCAGCTCTTATTGATTGGGGTTGTCTCGGCCGACCGATCGAGGGGCCGACGCGGGCGATTTATGGGGAACGGGAGCCATTGACGCGCCACGGAGACCTTGCGGGTGCGTTTCCCTTCCTGGGTGTCGGTTCTAGGATTGAGGCTCTCCTAAGCAAGCGTGGAGCACTGGCCCGACATCGAAACCGCCGATCGGTGGAGCGAGATACTCTTTGATCGGTTCGGGTTTTTAAGACGTGCAGGATGCTGTGGCGCTCGAGGCTGTTCAAGTCGGGCGGCGCTATCAATCAAAGGAGAGCTCGATACTCCCGCGAGGGACCCTTGACGTCTTGTAGCAGCTCTCCGCCAGCACCTTCCCTAGTCTAAATTGTTGAAGCGCGTACCACATCGATCTCCCGCGATATGCCTTTGACCGAGTTAGTCAAGGCTGGCGCTTCGACTGGCGTCAGATATCCACTTCGCGCGTTTCAGTCCCGTGAGCCCGTTTCAACCGTACATCGCGGCGAGATAGGTTGCGCCCAGCAGCCCGGTCAGAACGATGAGCGCCCATGAACCGATATTGTTGAACTCATAGTTTGGGTGGCCGCGAAGTAGAAAGTGTAGGCCGACATGGATGATTGCGAAGACGGACATGCCGATCCGAGTCGAATTCGCCGGATCGCCATCCCCGGCCCAAAGCAGGCCCGCAAACAAGGGAACGTGCAACCAAATGAATATCTGCGCGCCAATGCGGTCAGGGAGGACGCGCAGGAGGGGGAGAATGCGCCATTCGTGTCGTTTCACAGCATCGAGCTCATGTGTGAATAAGGTGCCAATCATGGTGTAGTAGATGAAATCAAGCACAGGCCTATTCGCCTCCCAGGTTGTATAGGCCAGATTCGGAAACCGTTGGGCCGGACGTCGCCCGTGTTTGCCGGACCGCGCTTGTGACTCTTCTGCCGAGGATTGCCGTACACGGTCGCATCTCGCTCCGTGTCTTCACCTCTCTGAGCCTACCATCTGCTGACGCCGACCTACCCTGATATTCGCCTATCAAATGCCCCGGCTTTCCAAGCGAGCCATGACGATATCAGGGAGGTCGTCGCGATGGCTGCGACCAGTAGGATGGCATCCGGATGCTCCGCGACAATTCCGATCCCGGCCCAGACCATGATGGCCAGGATCGCGGCCTCCCGTGTGGCCCGGATCGCGGCCGCGCCCACTGCCATCACCAGGATGACGAGGATGGCCGCTCCGACCGGACCAACGGCACCCCCTGCCGCCACGACGACCTGTGTGACGTTCAGGACGGTTGCGACCAGTGCCCATGTGGCGAAGAGCGCGACCGGTACGCGGTAGAACCAGTCCGCCCGGTCCGGTTCGCTGGCCAACGCGCGGTAGGCGAACGCCAGGGATGCGAAGAGGACGGCAACGACCAAAAGACCCCACCCGATAGGGGCAAAGGGCGTAAGCGCATTCGCGATGAGGCCCAGTGCGTAGGGCAGGGCGAAGCGATCGAGCGCGGGGTTCTTCCGCTCCTTCGGGCGGGCTTGCAGCACGGCAATCGCTACGCAACCCAGGAAGATTGGTCCCCAGACCGCGAAAGTGAAGGGTGCGGGCGTGAACGCGGATTGGTAGAGATAGTAGACCGACTGCACATCGCCTTGCGCGCCGCCCTCGCTGAACGCGCCGGTGCCGATGGCGAGGTTGGTGAAGAGCATAAAGATGGTCAACACGACGAGGACGACTTGTCGGGACAAGCCGACGAGATTTGGCGCGGACATCAGGTCTGGCTCCTTGATCTTCCTGTCATTGAGAAGATAGCGGCGAGGCGCACGATGGAAATGACAAGATCATCTGCAACACGAGCCAGTGCACGCGTCCTGGTCTGCATGGCATCTATGCTGCTGGGCACCGATGCCAGCTTTTTCCTCGATTCCGCGCCCGCGCCCGCACCGACGATCGTGCTGATCTTGACGGCGATCTTCGTCGCGGCGTTCATCCGACGGCAGCTGCTGGCACGGCGGTCCAGCCGAGAGAAAGCCCCGGCCGTCTAGGCCGGGGCGGTTCGTGTCTCTTAGCGGGTGAGATAACCACCATTGACGAAGACCGTCTGGCCGTTGGTCCACTGCCCCTCGGGCAAGGCCAGCGCCGCGATTGCGGGCGCCACGTCGGCCACGGTGCCAAGCCGACCCTCGGTCGAGAGGTTGGAGGCGTAGGCCACGCTCTGCGGCGTCTCGGCTGCGTGGAAGAAGGGCGTATCGATGGGGCCCGGCGCCACGTTGTTCACCGTTATCCGTCGGTCGCCCAGCTCCTTGGCGAGCATCCGCGTGAACTCCTCGACCGGGGCCTTCGTGCCGCCATAGGCCGCATAGCCCGGCGCCGCGCCCGCCGTGAGAGAGGTGCCCACCGCGATGATCCGGCCACCGTCGCGCAGGCGACGCGCGCCTTCGCGCATGGCGTAGAAGGTGGTCTTCGTGTTGTCGTTGAGCAATCGTTCAAATTCGGCATCCGTAAACTCGGCCACAGGCTTCTTGATGATGGCGCCAGCGGTGTGGACCAGAATATCGACGCCGCCGAACTCGGCCTCGGCCAGGTCGAACATGGCGGTCACGTTCGCGCTGTCGCCCAGATCGCCGTGGATGATGGCCGCGCGACGGCCTGCGGAACGGACGAGGTTCGCGGTCTCCTCGGCCTCGGCCCTGCTCTCGGGACGGTGGTGATGGACAACCACGTCAGCGCCCATTTGTGCCAGCCGCTCGGCGAAGCCGCGGCCCAGGTTGTTGCGGGCGCCGGTGACGATGGCGACCTTGCCGGCAAGCGGCGCGTTCGAGGCGGTCTGCGCGGCTGCAGCGGTGGCGCTGAGGCCCGCGGCGGCGCCCAGGGAGGCAAGGCCGAAGTTACGGAGAGCGTTGCGGCGGGAGGGGTTCTGGATGTCGTCGGTCATGGTTTTGGCTCCTTGTTGTCTGGTTGGGATGAGTTCGTTTCACTGGCCGAGAGCGGCTTCGATGGCGGCCATCTGCTGGGGCGGGAACTTGGTGTTCTCCTGCGGGGCGCTGGCCATGGCGGCAGCGGTCAGGAGGGAGAGGAAGGCGGCGGTGGCGAGGGCGACGATCTTCATGGGTGTTCTCCTCTGTGTTTGTGCGGGGCGCTTGGCCCGTGGTTTGCCCCTGGGGCGCTGTGCCCCTTCGATGCGTTGGATATGGACGATGCGCGCAACTATCGGTATTCGTCATCTTGACCAATCAGAATTGCGCGAGACGCATTAATGGACGACGACGCGCTCTTTCTGGCCGTGATCGATGGCGGCAGCTTCCGCAGCGCAGCCCAGGCCGCAGGATTGGATCCGAGCAGGGTCAGCCGACGTATTTCCGCGCTCGAAGGTCGGCTGGGCGTCAAACTGTTGAACCGGACCACCCGGGCCTCTGCCCCGACGGAGGCGGGCGCGCGCTACGCCGACGGGGTGCGTCGGCTGGCCGAGGCGCGGGCCGCCCTTCTGGCCGAGGTGACGGGCGGGCGAGACGTGCCGCAGGGCCGCCTGCGCGTGGCCGCGCCGGTGGATTTCGGCGCCCGCTTCGTGGCGCCCGTTGCCTCGGCGCTGACGGACGCGCATCCGGACCTCACCGTCGAACTGCGCCTCGGGTCAGGCTTCGCGGACCTGCAGGCGCAGGGGATCGACGTGGCCATCCGCATCGGGCGCCTCGCCGACAGCGCGTTGACCGCGCGGCGGATCGGGCAGTCCCGGCGCGTGTTCGTGGCCGCGCCCGAAATCGCCGCCCGCATCCGGGCGCCGGGTGATCTGCAGGGGTTGGAAATCGTCTCTTACGTCCCCGGCCTCACCGAAGTTCCGGTCCGGTTCGACCTGGGCGGTACGCGCCATGAGGCGACGCTACCGAGCCGGGTCGGCGTGAACTCCATGTCTGCCGTGCGGGCGATGGTGCTAGAGGGGCGCGGCGCGCATCTTGGGCCAGACTGGGCGTTTGCGGAGGACCTCGCAGCGGGGCGCCTTGCGGCGATCCTGCCCGAGGCCGCCTATGCCGCCTTCCCGATCCACGCCGTCTGGCCGCCCACACCCTTCCGACCCGCCGCGCAGCGGGTCTTCGTGGATTGGATGGCAGAGGCGCTGACGGCGGCAGAATTGGGCTGAAGCGCGACTGGCCCTTCGCTTAGCCCTGGATCTGCTGGAGCAGTTCCAGCCGGTCGGAGGATATCCACGACTCCGCGATGCGTCCCTCTTCGATGCGGTGCACGACGATGGTCTTGAACTCGACCGGGCGCCCCGTGGCGGGGACGCCAAGCAGCTCGCCGGTATGGGTGCCGATGATCCGTCCCAGCACGGTGACCACATCCTCGGAGACATACAGGTCGTCGACGGAGAAGAGCATATCGCTCATACCTTCGCGGTTGCAGTCGATCAGGCCGCGCAACCCGTCTTGGTCCATTCCTTCGGGCCCCGCCGCGAGGCCGAAGCCGGTCCAGTCCTCGGCCAGAAGCCCCATCATTTCCGCGTCGTCCTGGGCGTTGAGCGCGGCGTAGTAGCGCTCCACCATGTCCATTGCTTCGTTTTCTTCCAGGAGCGGCGAAGCCAAGGCGTCGGCGAAGTGGCCCACGTCCGGGGACGCCGAGCGCAAACGGACATAGCCCAGTACGAGGTTGTCGCGGTCGGGGTCGATCACGAGGATCTCGCCCTCGAACACCCGGAACTGCGTCATCTCCTCGATATTGGTGTAATGCGACACGACCAGCAGCGGACCGGGTCGGTCAGGATCACCGTCCCAGGACGAGACGACCTCGCGCAGGGGCGTGGCGTCCTCGGAGCCCTGAAGCGATAGGAGCAGGTTGAGCCCCGGGTCCGTCTCGACAGGCATAGCCGCGCCGATCTCGGCGTCGACGCGGTCCATCCCCTCCAGCATCGCCTCGACGGTCTGTTGGTTCCGGCACCATTCGCTGACGACGATGCGCGACGGCAGGACCTCATTGACCGCCAGCAGCGTTCCGAGGTCGCGCATATTCCGCAGCCCGTCCTCGATCATGACACGCTGGTTGGCACAGTCGGTGGGCGCGACATCCTTCATGTCGAGGTTGGACCAATCCGTCGGCCCGTGGCGCATCAGCCAGACCACGTCGTCCCGGAAGAACATCTCCTCGAATGCTTGGAACGGCTCGAAGCGAAGGGCGTCATCGATATTGATCTCGCTTGGATCGTTTCGCGCTTCTGTCTGTCCCATCCGCAGCTCGCCCATATGCGGCGAGACCTGGACCATCCCATCCGGGCGTGCAGCCGACGGGCTCTCCATATTCTGTGCAAGAAGCGGGCCCGGCGTGACGAGGGCAAGAACGGTGAGGACCCGCAAGCGATGCGTATTCATTGTGTTACCCCTTCCGAAGACAGGGAGGCGAGATAGGCGACGACATCGGCGATGTCTTGCGGATCGCGAGTGCCGCCACTTTGCGCGTCCCGTCGACCGCCTCGTCCGGTGCGGTGAGATAGGCGAGGAGCAGATCGGCGTCCCAAACGCGATCATCTTCGATCAATGCTTCCGAGTAGCGGAAGCCTTCGACCGATCCGACGGTTCGTCCCACTAGTCCCACGAGGTGCGGTCCCGCCCCGTTCCGGTCCTCCGACAGGGTGTGACATCCGGCGCATCGCGCGAAGATCGTTTCGCCTGCGACGGAGTCGCCCCCCGCCTCCTGCGCCCCGCTCTGCTGTGCGGCGAGCAGTGGGGAGATGAGGGCGAGGAGACGAAAGGCGTTGGCGGAGGTCATGATGCCATCCTCTGTGAAGGCCGGTCAGGCAAGTCCATGGTCCGCCAGCGGCAGGGAGCGGATGCGCCGCCCCGTAGCAGCGAAGACCGCATTGCAGACGGCGCCCGCGAGCGGCGGCACGCCGGGTTCGCCGACACCACCGAGGGGCGCACCCGTGTCTACGATTTCGACGACGACCTCGGGCGCCTCGTCGATGCGGATCAGCGGGTAATCGGTGTAGTTGGACTGCATGGCGGCGCCGTCCTGCAGCGTGATCTTGGCGCGCAGGACCGGCCCGAGCGCATCGATGACCGAGCCCTGGATCTGCGTCTCGACCTGGCCGGGATTGATTGCGCTGCCGCAATCGATGGCGGCGAAGACGCGGGGGACGGTCACTTGATCGCCGTCCATCGCCACCTCGGCCACCTGTGCCACCATGCTCCCGTAGGAGCCGACGACCGAGATGCCGTGGTGGGTGCCCGAAGGCGCGGGCCCATCCCATCCCGCCATCGCCGCCGCGCGCTCCAGCACGGGGCGGGCCTGACTGTCCTCAGGCAGGTTGAGCAGACGGAACGCCAGCGGGTCCATGCCCGCCGCATCGGCCAGCTCGTCGATGAAACTCTCCATCCAATAGCCGGTGAAGCTGGTGGCGATGGCGCGCCAGGCCGAAAGCGGAACGGGAATATCGACGACGGC
>JAWDKM010000010.1:0-24604 GCA_032464575.1 Roseobacter sp. HKCCA0434 | reverse complement strand
TCATCTCTCACCCGGTGACGCGGTCGCAGACCGCGGATACGACGCGCGCCGTTCTGGAATTGGTTGCCGCGCATGGCGGGCGTGGTCACATGCCGGCCCGACGAGATCGAAAGGTGCAGCGTTCGGTTGGTCCGGCGACCTACCAGAACGCAATCTGTTCAAGCGCCACGTCAACAGACTGAACCACTTCGGAACGACGGCCACGTGTTACGGGAAATCAACCCGTAGCGAACATGTGGCCGTCCTCATGGCGTGCTCCAGGCTATCGCAAACATATCATGAAACCGTATCCAGTGGCGGCTGCGCACGGGCTCACCGTGGCCGAGCTCCCCAAGCGCTACGGTCCTCCCACGACCTGCCGCAACCGCGCTGTGTACTGGCCGAAGCGTGGCGCCCGGGACCGGATTTTCGACGCGGTCACGATGGCCCGTGACGGCGATCTGCAGATGATCGATCGATCGCCTATCAGGGTTCGCCAGCACGCGGACGACGGCCCACAAAAAAGGCGCGGCGGAGGCAGCCGCGGGAGGGTAAGCCTGACATCCGATGCATGGCGCGCGCCCGGGGCGGCCTGTCCTGCTGCCCGGCGGGGCACTACAAGGCGATGCCCCGAGAGGGACGAAGATCCAAGCGATGGTCGAGGCCGAGAGGTGGCCGATCATGCGCGCTCCCACACACGATCAGGGGCATGACGGGCGTTCCGCCGAGCCGCTGCTTGGCATGACCGGCGAAGGTATATTCTCCTCGCTGACCGCGCTCACAACGCCGATTGGCTCGGCGACGCCATCGCCGCGCGCGGAGGGGGCACATAGAGCCGATACCGGCGCCCGAGCGGATCCCGAGCGGGCGCCCGTTCCTCTACCGATACCGCAGTCTCACTGAGTGCTTGTTCAACAGCATCGGGCATAACCGCACCATCGCCACTCGCTTCGAAACGCAGCCGCGAAAGACCTCGATCTCGTCAGACGCGCCGCAATCGAAATCAGACGTCGCCACTACGACGCCGGGACCTAGACCGGCAGCCCCCGGACCTTCAGCGCCTCGCGCAGACCGGCGGGGCCCTCGAAGAGATGGGTTTGCCAGCCGCGCGCCGCGGCGGCATCGATGTTGTCCGCGCGGTCATCGGTGAAGAAGAACTCGGCGCCGGTCAGCCCCGTCTCCTCCTCCACGATCTCGTAGATCCGGGCCGAGGGCTTCGTGACCTTCAGGTGGCCGGAGATAAAGCGGGCATCGAACTCGTCGAGGAACGGGTAGTGGGTGAGCGCGTATGCGAAGCTCTCCACTCCGAAATTGCTGAGTGCGTGGCAGGGCACACCGTTCGCGCGCAGGCTGCGCAGCATCGCCACGCTATCGTCGATAGTCGGGCTGGCCATCTCGATCCAGCGGTCGTGCCATAGGCGGATCTCGTCGCGGTATTCCGGGTGCTTCTCCGCATGAGCGTAGATCGTCTCGCGGAAGGGACGGCCCTGATCGACGAGCTCGTTCATCTCGTGCGGGTCCGCCGTGGCGAAGAAGTGCTGCATCTTCTCCTCCCCCAGAAGCTCGCGATAGAGCCGCTCGGGGTTCCAGGTGATGAGCACGTTGCCGATGTCGAAGATGACGGCGCGGGGGGTCTCAGTCATGGATGGTCAACCATTCGTTGGAGGGCGCGCGGGAGGTGGCCAGCGCATTGACGGAGGCATCGGGGTCCGGGTGGCCGATCGCCAGCCCGCAGAAGAGCATCAGGTTTTCCGGCACCTCGCAGAATGCGGAGACCGTTTCGTGATGAACGGCCCAGGCCTCCTGCGGGCAGGAGGCGAGACCGGCCTCGACGAGGAGCAGCATCACCGTCTGCAGGTAGCCGCCGAGGTCGGACCATTGCGCGGCGCCCATCTCGCGATCGACGAACAGGAAGAGGCCCGCGGGCGCCTCGAAGAAGCGCCAGTTGTTCTGGAACCAGCGCAGGCGGGCGGGCTTGTCCTCGCGCGGTATGCCGAGGCGGGCATACATCTCCTCTCCCACGGCGAAGCGGCGGTCGCGGTAGGGGGCCGCGAGCGGACTGGGGTAGATCGGGTATTCTGGCGCGTCGGCGTAGCCGGCCTCGAGTTTCGGGTCCATCACCGCGCGAAACCGCGCCATGCCCACACCATTGAGCAGGTGGACATGCCAGGGTTGGAGATTGCCGCCAGAGGGGGCGCGGGCGGCACGCTCCAGGATGTCGCGCAGCAAGGCTGTCTCGACCGGACGATCGAGGAAGGCGCGCGTGGATCTGCGCGCGGCGACGGCTTCGCTGACCTGCATTGTACCCCAACGAATTGGCGCGCGACGGGCGCGCGCTGCCCGTGATAAGCCAAGGACCTGCATCCGCGAAGGGGTATGAGATGGATTTCCGCGCATTGGGGATGGGAGTGGCCTTCGCGCTGATGTGGTCCTCTGCCTTCACCTCCGCCAAGATCGCGGTCATCTATGCACCGCCCTTCGCGATCCTTTCGGTGCGGTTCCTGATTTCCGGTCTCATCGCGGTGGGGATCGCCTATATGCTGGGCCAACATGCGGCGCTCACCCGGCGGCAGTGGGTGGCGGTGGTGCTGTTCGGGCTGTGTCAGAACGTGGTTTATCTCGGCGCGAACTTCTTCGCGGCGCAGTACATCGACGCGTCGCTTGCGGTGATCGTCGCGAGCCTGTTGCCGCTGTTGGTGGCCGGGGCGAATGCGCTGAGGGGTGAGCGGCTGGGCGCGGTGGCGCTGATGGGGCTGCTCGCGGGGCTTGCCGGGGTGCTCGTCATAATGGGCGACCGGCTGAGCGGCGGGGCCGATCCGTTCGGGGTCTTCGTCGTGGTCGTCGGTGTGCTGGCGCTGACCGTGGCGACGCTGCTGGTGCAGGGGGCCGCGCCGCAGGGCAACGTCATCATGATCGTGGGGTTACAGATGCTGGTGGGTTCTGCCGCGCTGTTTCCGCTGAGCCTTTTGACCGAAACATGGGTGGTCGACTGGCAGTGGCCGCTGATCGCCGCCTTCACCTACACCACGCTGGTGCCGGGGTTACTCGCCACCGTGACGTGGTTCCTGCTGGTGAAACGGGTCGGGCCGACGCGAGCGGCGACGTTCCACTTCCTCAATCCGTTCCTGGGGGTGGCGATCGCCGCGATCATCCTGGGCGAGGCGCTGAGCCTGCGGGACGTGGTGGGGGTTGCCGTAATCATGGCGGGCATCCTGGCCGTGCAGTTGAGCCGGATGCCCGCCGGAGGTTTGGTGCGCCGCTGACGCGTCCTTAGTGCGGCACCGTAAGCGAGTGCTGCGCTGCCTTGCCGTTCTCCTTGACGAAGGCGTGGACCGGATCGGCGCGACGTGCCCAGGCGGCGGTCTGCGCGACCTTGGCTTTCAGGTGCAGGACGTCGAAGCCGGAGATGATGCGGTAGCCGTGGGCGAAGCGCTCGGCCGCGTCTTCCTCGGTCATGGCGATGCCGCCGAGCGGGATCTTGGCTGCATGCACCGCCTGCTCGACTTTGGCACAGGCCTTTACGAACTGCGGATGGTCGAACTGGCCGGGAATGCCCATGGTTGCCGAGAGGTCGAAGGCCGCGAGGATGATATAGTCGATCCCCTCTTCGGCGACGATCTCGTCGATATTGGCGACGGCCTCCACGGTCTCGACCAGGATGCCGCAGGTCAGGCGATCCTCGATGCTGGCCGCATAGCTCATCATGTCGTTTGGCCAGCGCGAATGCGCGATGAATGGACCGAAACCGCGGGTCCCCATCGACCCCGGGTAGCGCATGGACGCCACGGCGCGGCGCACGTCCTCGGCGGAGCGGACCAGCGGGAAGATGATGCCCTCGGCCCCCAGGTCGAGCACGCGCTTCACTTCCGCCTCGTTGATGTCCGAAACGCGGATCACCGGCGCACAGTCGCTGCCCTGCGTCGCAGCGATCATGGCGTGGCAGGTTCCGTAGTCCACCGCGCCGTGCTCGCGATCGATGACGACCACGTCGGCACCGGACGCGGCGATGGCCTGCGTCGTGACAGCTGACGGGATCACGTTGACGTGCATACTCATGCGAATAGTGGGGTCTGCAAGTTTCTGTTTAAAGTTTGGCATGACGCTCTCCTCTAAGTTGATGAGGAGAGAATTACGACGAAGATAACATTCGTAAAGCCCTCAATTTGTTACATTTTTTACTAAAATCTTAACTCTCGCTTAAACTTTGTTTTGTGGGAGTTTAGCGGGTTGCGATACGCTAAGTGGCCGATCGGAACCGCTTAGTACTTGACGGAGCGGACTTCTTCTAAACTGCTCACGCCGTCCTGCTCGGTAACATGGAGAATCACTCCCGGCTGGTCCCGAAATGCAAAAAGATCGCGGTCCGTGCCCGTCATCCACGCTTGCGCGCCGAGCGCGTCGATCTCGCCATAGAGTGCCTGCCGCCGGTCGGCGTCGAGATGGGCGGCGACTTCGTCGAGCAACAGAATTGGCGGTGCGCCGGTGTGCTGCATGACGGCGCGGGCATTGGCGAGGATGAGCGAGATCAGCAGCGCTTTCTGCTCTCCGGTGGAGCAGAGGCGCGCGGGCATGTCCTTCGCCGCGAAGCGCGCGTCGAGATCGGCGCGGTGCGGTCCCGTGAGGGTGCGTCCGGCGGCGAGATCGCGCGGGCGGCCCTCGGCCAGCCGTGTTGCGAAGTCATCAAGGGGAAAGGACGCGCCATCTATATCCGTCAGAGCGAGATCGGCGACGGGAAAGGACGTGGCGGCGCCGCGTTGCGCCTCGGCCAGCGCATCGAGCGTATGTTGGCGGGTCGCGGCGAGGGTTTCACCGGCGCTCGCCATTTGGGTTTCCAGCGCGGCGTACCAGGACGGGTCGCGGACCTGGTCACGAAGGAGGCGGTTCCGCTCTCTCATCGCCTTCTCGTAGGCGAGCACCGTTTCGCCATGGGAGGGCTCGAGACTGAGCGCGATGCGGTCGAGGAAGCGGCGACGCTCGGCGGCCCCATCGAGCCAGAGCCGGTCCATGGACGGGATCAGCCAGAGCACGCGGAGGATACGACCGAGTGCGACTTGAGGTGCGGCCTTGTCGTCGATGCGCACGGTACGGGGCTGTTCGCCCTCGGCCCCGGTCTCGATCTCGTGCCCGTCGACGGCGGCGCGCACTCGCCAGCCGAGGCGCTCGGGCGTTCGGGCGAGTTCGGCCGGGGCGGCGCGGCGCAGGCCGCGGCCGGGGGAGAGGAGCGAGATCGCCTCGAGGATGTTGGTCTTGCCCGCCCCGTTCGGCCCGTAGATCGCGATACGCCCCGGCACCGGCTCGAGGACGGCGCGGACATGGCTGCGAAACTGGGAGAGGCGAAGGGACGTGAGGTGGGACATGGGTAACCGAAGCTGCTATGCGAAAAGGCCCCGCAACTGCGGGGCCTTTACAACATCGGGTGGAGGCTTGTTATCGCCAGATCACCCGATGGCCTCGGTTGAGGTCTTAATGCGGATGCAGTGCAGAGCCGCCACACAAGATATATGAGTGCTTACAGGACTTTTGTCAATTTTCCCAAACCTAGCCCATGCAAGACGCACTTCTGAATCTGAATCAGAGTTTCGTCTGTAAGAGTTTCAGTCTGGTAAATTCGTCTGCCGCTCTGGTCCTTGCCAAGGCGCAAGAGACTGGCTCGCTCGAACGATGCTGAGTAGATCATGTCGCCCTTCAACCATCTCTCGATGTCTCCCCAGTTTCTGGGGAGCTGAAAAGGAATGTGGACAGTGCAGTGGTAAGGCATCACGGGCTCTGGAGGAGTGGTGCTCAATGGCGCGACGGTGACCAGACCCACTCTTCTTTGTATTGGTTTAGACAGGACCACACAGAGGCGGCCCTTCACCATTTCCGGAGGTTTGAAGGCGTTATCGAAGTCGACGTGGACAATAGACCCCTGAGGAGGGTGATACCTCAATCCCATTTTGTTCGAGGCTCAAACGCGCATCGGCATCACGACGTAGACGGCGCTCGTATCACCCGCTTCCTGCATCAGCGTCGGATCGCCGGAGGAGTTGAAGAGGAAGACCGCATTCTCGCGGTCCACCTGGCTCGCGATCTCCAGCAGGTACTTCGCATTGAACCCGATCTCCAGCCGCTCGTCGCCATAGGCCACGGCGAGCTCCTCGTCCGCCGCGCCGCTGTCGGGGGCGTTGACGGAGAGCACGAGCCGATCCTCGTCCAGCGCCATCTTCACCGCGCGGGAGCGTTCGGAGGAGACGGTGGAGACGCGGTCGACGGCCTGTGCGAACTCGGCGGCGTCGACCTCGAGCCGCTTCTGGTTCGACTGCGGGATGACGCGGGAATAGTCGGGGAAGGAGCCGTCGATGACCTTGGAAGTCAGCGTGATCTCGGGCGTTGCGAAGCGGATCTTGGTCTCGGACACGCTGACCGCGATGTCGGCGTCGTCCTCGGAAAGGAGCTTGAGCAGTTCGTTCACCGTTTTGCGGGGCACGATGACGCCGGGGATGGTGTCGGCGCCGTCCGGCAGCTCGCCGTCGATGCGGGCGAGGCGGTGGCCATCGGTGGCGACCGCGCGGAGTACCTGGGTTCCCTCCTCCGTTGCGGAATGCAAATAGATGCCGTTGAGGTAGTAGCGCGTCTCCTCCGTGGAGATCGCGAACTTCGCCTTGTCGAAGAGGCGGCGCAGTATGCCGGCCTTCGCACCGAAGTTGCAGTCGTACTCGGAGCTCGCCATCACCGGAAAATCCTCCCGCGGGAGCGTGGCGAGGGAGAAGTGGGAGCGGCCCGCGCGCACCTCGATCCTGCCGGCGGCAGTGTCCTCGGTGAGCTGGACGGTGGAGCCGTCGGGCAGCTTGCGCACGATCTCGTGGAGGGTGTGGGCGCCGACGGTGGTGGAGCCCGCCTGCTCGACCATGGCAGGGGCCTTGTCCACGACCTCGATGTCGAGATCGGTTGCGCGGAAGGAAATCGCGTCGCCCTCCGCTTCGATCAGCACGTTGGAGAGGATCGGGATGGTGTTTCGACGCTCCACGACCGACTGAGCGCGGCTCATGGCCTTCAGCAGGGCGCTGCGTTCGATGCTCACTTTCATCGCGGTCGTCTCCATAAGGGGTGAAACGGATCGAAACGGTAAGGGGATCGTGAACGGAGTGCAAACCCCTTTCAGCCTTCGGATGAGGGGGATAGCGTATGTGGATGACCGATCAGCACATCGACCCGACGCGCGAACAGTTCGGTGCGTTCGCGAAGCTGCCGCAGGACGCTCCGATCGCCATGCTCAACCTCGTCCGGTTGCGCGTGCGCGCCGCCTATGCGGACGAGGAGGTAGACGGGCGCGAGGCCTACCGGCGCTATTCGCTGGCCAGCGGTCCGGCACTGGCCCGCGTCGGAGGACACGTGGAGTGGTCCGGCGGGTTCGAGGCGGTCTTGATCGGGCCGACGGACGAGCGATGGGATCTGGTTTTCATCGCGCGCTACCCGAACGCGGCGGCCTTCATCGAGATGATCCGGGATCCCGAATACCAAGCTGCTGTGAAGCATCGGCAAGCAGCAGTGGAGACATCGCGGCTGATCCGGTTGCGTCCGGGCTCGGCAGGTCGGGGGTTCGGGTGAGCGCAGGTCGTGCCGGGGTGTGACCGTCCCGGCCACAGCGCCGGAACCTTTGGTAACCGTGGCGCTTCGGGAACTGAGATGCCTCGGATCGGGTTCGCAGCGGCTTCAATCGGAAGAGCCGTTTCGCGCGGCTGAGAAGCCGGGTGGCGCCGGACCCTCCCCCCTAAGCTTGGGCGCCGCCCTCGTTGCTTCGAAAGTGTCAGCGCGGCGGCGGGTTCGAAGCCGTCTTGTAGCTGCTCCAGTCCTCGATGTCGGGGTAGAAGCGCCGGCGCCATTCCTTCACCCGCGGGTTCATCATCCGGCGGAAGACCGGCGGGCACAGCGCCGCGATCGTCATGAGCGGATAGCCGAAGGGGAGCTGGGGCGCGTCGCTCTCGTCATAGGACTGGAGCAACGGGAAGCGGCGGTCGGGCTTGTAGTGGTGGTCGGAGTGGCGCTGCAGGTTGATGAGGAACCAGTTGGAGACGCGGTGGTTGGCGTTCCAAGAATGATGGGGCTTCACGTGTTCGTACTTCCCGTCGCCGAGATGCCGGCGGGTGAGGCCGTAATGCTCGATGTAGTTCGTCATCTCCAAGTGCAGGATGGCACTGAAAGCCTGCACGCAGAACAGGAACACGCCCCACCAGCCGCCGATCAGGGCGGCAAGCAGAAGAAACGCACCGCTCTGCGCAGCGTAGCGCCAGTAGGGGTTCTTCAGCGACCAAGCGGGCAAGTTCTTGCGGGCAAGCAGTGCGGCCTCGGCCCGGAAGCCGCTCACCACCTGCTGCCACAGCACGCGGGGGAAGAAGCGGTGGAAGCCCTCGTTGTAGCGCGCGGTCACCGGGTCGCGCGGCGTCGCGACATAGCGGTGGTGGACGAGGATGTGTTCGGAGCGGAAGTGGCCATAGAGCACCATCGTCAACAGGAACTCACCCAGCCGCGGCTCCCAGCGGTTCTTCTGATGGATGAGCTCGTGGCTGAAGTTGATGCCGACCGCACCGGTCGCCACGCCGATGACCAGCATCAGCGCGATGGCCTCCGCCGTGGATCCGGAGTGGTTCACGGCCCACCAAAGTCCACCGAAGACGAGCAGCAACTGCAGCGGCGGCCAGACCCACGTGACGAGCTTGTGCCAGAACAGCTCGCCATCCCCGTTCGGATCGGCATTCGCCGTGTCGTGCGCGGTCAGACTGTCGAGGAGGGTCAGCGCGCCGATGTTGTAGGCCGCGACGATGAGCAGCCACCAGCCGCCGAGATAGGCGCCGAGCGCAATGGTCGGCACGATGGTCATGGACAGCCAGAAGGGCAGTGCGGGCGCAGGCATCGTTTTTCCTCCGGTCTTTTCCACAATTCTGTAAGAGACCGCAGGTCACGGCAAGCGCCGCGAGACTGCCTCGCGCGGGATTGACCCAAGGTTAAATCGGGCCGAGTGCCGACTGGCCGAGCTTGAACGCCTTGCGGAACAGCGTCGGCAGCGCGTCTGGGTCGATGGCATGACGTTCCACCCACATGCCGCGGGCGGGGTTGGCGAAGCTCTCGGCCACCGCGACATCGAGGATCAGGTGGAAATGGGTGAAGGTGTGGCGGACCTCGCCGACATCGCGCCAGTCCGTGGTCAGGGGCGGTGCAGGGGCGGGTGCGTCGGACCAGTCGGTGGTGGGCAGCGCCAGCATCCCGCCGAGCAGGCCCTTGGGCGGGCGGGTCTCCATCAGGACCGCGCCGTCGGGGCGGCGGGCGAAGTAGACGGTGCCGTGGCGGGTGGGTTTGGCCTTCTTCGGGCGCTTTCGGGGAAGCTCCGCGGCGATGCCGGCAAGGCGGCCGGCGCATTCCTCCATCCACGGGCAGATGCCGCAGGCGGGGCTCTTAGGCGTGCAGATCGTGGCGCCGAGGTCCATGACGGCTTGCGCGTAGTCGCCCGGCCGATGCTCCGGCGTGTGGCGGGCGGCGAGGGTGCGCAGCGTCTCCTTGCTGTCGGGCAGCGGCTCCTCGATCGCGTGGCGGCGGGCCATGACGCGCTCAACATTGCCGTCGAGCACGACGGCGGGGCGGCCGAAGGCGATGGCCGCGACCGCGGCGGCGGTGTAGGGGCCGATACCAGGCAGGCCTAGGAGGTCGGCCTCAGCGTCCGGGAAGCCGCCGCGGGCCGTGACCTCGCGCGCGCATTTCAGGAGGTTCCGGGCGCGGGCGTAGTAGCCGAGGCCCGCCCAGGCGGCCATCACGTCGGCATCCTCGGCCGCGGCAAGGTCCTCGACCGTCGGCCAGCGGCTGGTGAACTTGACGAAGTAGTCGCGGACGGCGGCGACCGTGGTCTGCTGCAGCATCACCTCGCTGAGCCAGACGTGGTATGGATCCGGCCGGCGAGCCTCCCCCGGCGGGACGCGCCACGGCATCTCCCGCGCATGCACGTCGTACCAGTCGAGCAGCGTGTCCGCGTCCATATTTCCCCTGCCCCCCGACCGGTGATAGCGTAGCTGCCTGAGTAGCGGGGGAGTCGGTGATGCGCAAACAGGGCAAGCGGACGCGGCGGGGTTTCACCCATGCCGGCGGGCTGATCGCGCCGCAACTGCGCAAGGCGTCGGAGAAGAAGGGCTTCGCCCATTCGCGCCTGCTGACCGACTGGGTCGAGGTGGTGGGTGAGGATGTTGCCGCCGTGGCCCGGCCGCTCAACGTGAGCTACGCGCGGCAGGGCTTCGGCGCGACGCTGAGCGTGCTGGTCGAGGGGGCTGCGGCGCCGCAGGTGCAGATGATGATCCCCACGATTATCGAGCGGGTGAACGCGTGCTACGGCTATTCCGCCATCAGCCGCGTCACGCTGACGCAGACAGCACGCACGGGCTTTGCCGAGGGGCGTACGCCGTTCCAGCACAAGACGGCAAAGCGGCTCGATGACGTGGAGCTCTCGGCCCTGAGATCAGAAGTCGGTGAGGTCGGGGACGAAGGGTTGCGCGCGGCGCTGCTCTCTTTAGGTACGAACGTGAAAGCTTCCGCGAAGCGCTGAGACGAGGACCATTCGATGACGATTTCCCGCCGCGACAGCCTGAAGATCGCCGCAGCCCTGGCCGCGCTCGGCCTTATGCCGGGTGCCGCCTTCGCGCAGGAGGGCGAGGGCCCGCTGACGCGCACCTTCTCCATCGGGGAGGAAGATGCGCCGGTTCATATCATCGAGTACGCCTCCCTGACCTGCCCGCATTGCGCGACCTTCCACACCAGCGTCTTCCCGCGGCTGCGCGAGGAATACGTGGATGGCGGCCAGGTGCGCTTCGAGTTCCGGGAGGTCTATTTCGACCGCCTCGGCCTCTGGGGCGGGATGCTGGCGCGCTGCGGTGGCGGGATGCGCTATTTCGGGATCGTCGATCTGCTCCTGAAGAACCAGACGGCGTGGTCACGCGCGGCCTCCCCGACCGATGCAGTGGCCGAGCTGCGCCGGATCGGTGCGCAGGCAGGGCTGACCGATGAGCAGATGGATAGCTGCCTCGCCGACGCGGAGCTCGCCGAGGCGCTGGTTGCGCAGTACCAGGAGCACATGGAAGAGCACGCGATCTCCGGCACACCGGCCTTCGTGATAAACGGGCGCATGCACTCCAACATGAGCTACGACGACTTCGCCCGGCTGATCGACGCCGAGCTGAGCTGAGGCGGCCGGGGCGCTGCCCCGGTCATTTGCGTATTTCCGGAAAGACGAAGGCGCGCGGCCCTAGGACTGGGCGGGCGCCGCGAGAGGCGGGGGCGGCAGGTTCTCCGTCCCCGGCGGGATCGAGTCCGGGCCATCGAGGAAGGTCCGCGTGCCGAACAGCGCGTGCAGGCGCGAGAGTTTGCGCAGGCGGTCCCCCGTGATCTCGTCGTAGAGCGCCCGGTAGTCGGGCCGCTGCATGAGCTCTGCGATGCGGGCCCGGTGGGCGGCGACGCAAGCGCCATGCTGGGCCGCGATCTCGGGGTCCGACATCAGGCGGGCGAATTCGGCGCGCGCGGGGCCGAGGCGGCCCAGGATGCGGGTGTCCTCCACAGCGTTGTTGTTCATGCGGAACCAATAGGCGAGGCCCTGATCGCGGTTGACGTGGTTCACCCTGCCGCGGTCGCGCTTGACGAGGTAGCTCTCCGCCGAGCGGACGGCGTAGTGGTTGAGCGTGACCAGCCCGTAGCCCCAGTTCGAGGTGGAGGAGCGCCAGCCGGAGCGCAGCATCTTCTCCGGCATCGTCTGACCGGAGCCGTTGACCCAGGTGATCTGCGGCAGGCATTCGGGCTTCAGCCCCTTGGGGCGATGGACGCCGAACTTCTTGTAGTGGCCCAGGGGGCGGAAGAGGGTCTTGAAGCCCCACGCCTGGTGCGGCTTGCGGATGTATTCCGGCGCGCAGCGGGTGAACTGTTCGGTGATGAAGCGGTTCTCGAACGGGGCGACGTCCGCATTGCCGAAGAGCCGCCAGGTCATGGAGATCATGGTGGCGTCGGGCACGGTGGCGAAGAGGTCGTCGAGATGGCCGTCGCCGGTATGGATATGGATGAACTCGTCGACGTCCATGCTCACGATCCAGTCGACGTCGGAGGTGATCGGCAGGCCCTCGGCCTCGTGCAGGGCGGCGTGCTGCGGTTTCTCCCCGGTCTCGCGGAAGGGGTTCTGACGATGCTCGACGAGGCCCTTCGTGGCGAGCAGGTCGAGGAGCGTGTCCGTGCCGTCGGTGCAGTCGTTGGTGTAGATCAGGAAGTCGGTCACGCCGATGGCGCGGTGCCATGCGAGCCATTCGAGGATGAAAGGCCCCTCGTTCTTCATGCAGGTGACGATCAGCACGCGGCGGTTGGCGGGATCGACGGGGGGGACCGGTTTGGCCTCCGGCGCCGGGGCCGTTTCGGGCGTGGTGCTGAAGGTGCTCTCGATGAGGGTGGCGAGCTCCGGTGCGGGGACGAGGCTGGATTTTGGCGCAAGGGCGGCGGCGGGCTCACCGGGGTGGAGCACGGCCATGCAGCGCCAGAAGCTCAGTTCCTCCGAGACCGGGTCGGGCGGGATGGTGGAAATGCGGAAGGGCCGCCATTGCGCCTCGCTCAGCGGGCCGCCGGGAGCGACGCACCAGATCGCCGCCGTTCCCTCCCCATCGAAGCTGACGCAGCCGTGGTCGGCATGGGCGGCGGGGCCTTCGGGGTCGTCGAGGCGCCAGGGATAGGCGTGGCGGCCGCGGATCTTGAGATAGCTGTCGGACTGCTCGGCCCGTTCGAAGACGGTCGGCGTGGTGGGGGCGACGAGGTCCGCGATCTCGCAGAAGAGGACAGAGAGGGCGCCGGTCAGCACGGTGCGGTGGGCGAGTTCGAGGAGCGCGATCTCGTCGAGCGGGGCGTGCCAGAGGTCCACGGCGTATTCGCGCTGGGCCCGGCCCGGGCCGTCGGGCGCGTAAGCGTGTGACTGGCGGGCGGGGCGCCCGGCCATGCCGGTGGGCTCCCGCAGGCGAAGGACGGCGACGGGCAGGCCTACCTCTTCGATCGCGGCGAGATGGGCGGAGATGTCGTGGTCGTGGTCGGGGTGGAGGCGGTGGATGAGGCAGACCGTCTCGGCGCCTTGGTGCCGCGCGTGGAAGCTCGCCCAGTCGCCCACCTGCTCAGGGCTCGCGCGGTCGAGGGTGGCGAGCAGGACGCGGAGGCCGGCGAAGGGTGCGACCGGCGTGCGGGGGCTGACGGTGCACGAGCCGCCGTTGAAGGTAAGGGTGACGGGTCCCGGTTCAGGAACGTCGAGGGTGAAGCCGCCGGGCAGCGGTCCGGGCTCCGGCATCGGGATGACCACGCCGTCGCGGGAGAGCTCGGCCTCGTCGAGGAACAGGCGGGGGTTGACGTGCCGCGGCATCCAGAGGCGCACGCCGTCTTCCGTCACAGTCGCGTCCAGGCAGGCGAGGCGGCGGCGCACCACGAGGTCCTCCGGGAACAGCGGTGCCCATTCCTGCGGCGCCGGGACCAGTGCCGGCTCGGCGAGGATCGGGGATTGGGGCGTCGCGGACATGCATCGGGTCTCGCCCGGATCGGCGGGGCGGGTCAAGCGGCCCGCATGGACAGGGGCCGAGCGCGTGCCTTAGGGTGCGGCGAACCGGCCAGAGGAGACCGCCCGCGCAATGACCGCGACCGACAGCATCCTGACCATGACGGTCATGAAGAACGAAGGTCCGTTCATGCTGGAATGGGTGGCGTGGCAGCGGGTGATCGGGGTCGACGACATCCTCATCATGACCAACGACTGCGACGACGGGACCGATGCGATCGCGGACCGGCTGGCGGAGCTCGGCGGGGTGACCCACGTGCCCAATCCGGCGGCGATGGGGACCAAGATGATCGGCAAGGCCCGTCATCCGCATATCGTCGGGCTGGAATATGCGAAGCTCTTCCCGCAATGGCGCAACGCGGGCTACGTGCTGCTCTGCGATGTGGACGAGTTTCCGGTCGTCGAGGTGGGTGACGGCACGCTGCGCGGGCTGCTCGAGGAGACCGGCGCGCCGGACGTGATCTCGCTGTCCGAGCGGATCTTCGGGGCCGGGTTCCATGTCGACTTCGACGAACGGTTGATGGTGGACCGGTTTCGGGAGTGCTCATCATCTCGCCCCGGCCGCTGGCGCGCGCGCCGCGGGGTGAAGTCGCTCTGCCGGGTCGATGCGCGGATCGATATCCGCAACCACCGGCCAATGGTCGCCGAGACCGATGCCGGAGACATTCGCTGGATCGACGGATCGGGCGAGCCGTTTCCGATGGAGCTGCGGACCGAGCATGTGAAGGGTCTCGACGTGCGGGGCCGCTACACGCTCGGCAGCATCCACCACTATCCCCTGCGATCGATGGAGAGTTACCTCGTCAAGGTCGCCCGCGGGGATGCGGTCGCGCAGTACGATGACCGGCTCGACCTCGTCTACTGGCGGCGGCGCAACCGCATGGATGAGGAGAACGATGCGGCGACACGGCTGTTGCCCGCGGTGCAGGCGGAGCGCGACCGGATGCTGGAGGATCCGGCATTGGCGGAGCTGCACTGGATGGCCGTTCGCCGGCACCGCGCGAAGATCCATCGGTTGAAGGAGATCCCGGCCTTCGCCGCGCTCTTCGACGAGATGCGCGCGACGCTTGAGCACGATGATGCGGCGGAGGCGGCGGCATCGTGAGTGCTCTCGCCGCGCTTTTCGGCTGACGCCCATGGCCAACGCGATCCATGCTTCCCGCCCGGCGCGGCACGGACAGGCCATCGTGCTGTTCGCGGATGCGGCCTATGTGCCCTTTGCGCACTGGACGGCGCAGGGGCTGTTGGATCATGGGTCGGGCGCGGCCACGGATATCGTGATCCTGTCGCCGGATCGCGCGGCGCTCAACCGGGTGGAAGCAACCGGGCAGGACGTGCGGCTGGTGCAGATCGCCGACGGCTTCGCGCCCTACGGGTTCGTGGATGTGCCGGAGGATTTCCCGAACCGGTCCTTTCTCAACCTCTTCGCCCCTCATGTCTTCGACGGCGAATATGCGCGGCTGATCCTGTGCGACAGCGACTATGTCATCGGCAAGGGCGACATGCCGCGGCTCTTCGGGATGAACATGAAGGCCTATCCGCTTGCCGCGATGCGCGACATCATCGGGCTGACGCCGGACTTCGCGGCGGCCAACGAGGGGCGCTACTACGCGCCGGCCGGGATCAAGCCGTCGACGCCCTATCTCAACGGCGGGTTCCAGTTGATCGACGTGGCGCGCTACCTCGCCGAACAGATCGGGGAGCGGGCCTTGCGCTCGACACTGGAGCGGGGCGGGCCCAAGTGGCTGGGGGATCAGCGGGCCCTGAACGCGGTGCTGCGCGGCGACTGGATGGAGCTGTCGCCCCACTGCAACTGGGCCGCGGTCTGGCCGCAACAGGCGCCCGCCGCGGGGCATCTTGCGGCGCGGATGTGCCGACCCTGCGGGCTGCACCTTCTGGGAGCGGCGAAACCCTGGTCCGACCGGCGGCCGAAGCGGATCGATCCGGAGGTGGCGGTCGCCATGCGCCGCTTTTTCGCGGGCGGGCCGTGGGACGGACTGGTGCCGGAGATCGACCTCGCTGCGAACGCGCGCGCGATCGAGGGACTGGCGGAGACGGCCGCCCTGCCCGAGGATCTGTTCACGCCGGAGGTTCTCGGCTATCTCACGCGGCCATTCGAGGATGTCGCGCAGGGTGCGGCCCCCGGCTACGTGCCGCAGCACTGGGCACTGCGCAATGGGTGACCGGCTGCCGGAGGCTCGCCACATTGCCGGTGCAGGACCGCGGCGCACCGCGACGGATCGAGGAGAAAGCGGAACATGACGGAGTTGCCGCGGATCGGGATGCTGTGGATGGAAGGGGCGCTGAGCTGGCTGGAGCAGCTCTGCGTCGTCTCCTTCCGCGATGCGGGGCATGAGGTCGTGCTCTACCACTACGGGCCGCTGCAGAACGTGCCCGACGGGATCGCGCTGGCCAACGCGGCGGAGATCCTGCCGCGGGAGGGGGGCGGTCTTGCCCATGCGCGAACGGGCTCGCCCGCGCTGCACTCGGACCTGTTCCGCTACCGCCTGCTGGCGCGGGAGCCCGGCATGATCTGGGCGGACACCGATGCCTACTGCCTGCGGCCCTTCACGACGGAGACCGGGCATTTCCACGGCTGGGAGAGTGACAAGCACATCAATGGCGGTGTGCTCGGCCTGCCGGCGGACAGTGCGACGCTGTCGGCGCTGCTCGCCTTCACCTCCGACGAGTTTGCGATCCCACCTTGGTATGACGACGCGACAAAGACAGAGTATGCGCAGCGGGCCGCGCAGGGCGATCCGGTCCATGCCAGCGAGATGACCTGGGGCGTGTGGGGGCCGCATGCGCTGACGCACTTCCTGCATGCGACGGGTGAGGTGGCGCATTCGTTTCCGCGCCACGTCCTCTACCCCTTCACCTTCGCGGACCGGCGCAAGATGCTGAAGCGCCGGGTCGAGGAGGCGGAGTACCTGAAGCCCGACACGCTGTCGGTGCATTTCTACGGCCGCCGGATGCGCAAGCGGCTGGTGGAGCGGGAGGACGGCCTGCCGCCGTCGGGCAGCCTGATCGGGCGGCTGGTGGAGAAGCATGGGGTGGACCCGGCGCAGGCGCCGCTTCCGGTGGCGGCTCCGGTAGTTGTGGAGGAGGAGCATGGGCGCGTTGAGGCGGTGCCCGACGAAGCCCCAACGGACTGGCCGGTTGAGCAGCCGCCTGCCGAGCAGATCGCGAAGCGGCACGCGCGGATGACCAAGCGGGCGCAGGACTGGCTGGATCAGAACCTCGGCGGGCAGTTCCGGCGGACCTGCACCGTCTGCCGCTACGAGGGCCGGTTCGCGCCCTATCGCAACCTGCTCGACGCGCGGTGCCCGTCCTGCAATTCGCGGCCCCATCACCGGCTGTTCGTGCTGTGGCTGATGGAGACGCGGCCGATCGACGAGACGACGCGCCTGCTGCACTTCGCGCCCGAATGGGGGCTGCGGCCGATCCTGCAGTGGATGACGCCGAACTACACCTCCGCCGATATCGGCGACCGCGGCGACCTTCAGATCGATATCGAGGCGACCGGCCTGCCCAACGACGCTTATAACGCGATCATCTGCCATCAGGTCATCGAGCATGTGGACGATGCGAAGGCGCTGGCGGAGATGTACCGGATGCTCGCCCCCGGTGGCTTCGCGGTGCTCACGACGCCCGTCGTCGAAGGGTGGGACGAGACCTACGAGAACCCGGCGATCGAGACGCGGGCCGGGCGGATCCTGCATTTCGGGCAGGGCGATCACACGCGGTTCTACGGGCGCGATTTCCGCGACCGGATCCGGGCGGCTGGCTTCGAGCTGGAGGAGTACACGGCGGTGGAGCCGCATGTCGCTGCCCATGCGCTCGACCGCGGTGGCAAGCTCTTCATCGCGCGCAAACCGTCCGCGACGTAGGAGCATCGTCCCGAAATGCGCACAATTGCACGCTATCGGGCGCGGGTGCGGTTGGCGGCGGACGCGCCGGCCATGTAAAGCTGTCCGCACGGCGTAGGGCGTGAAGAGAGACGAGACGACGATGAGCGAGACCGGGGCCCGGCACCACACCTTCCAGACCACGACGCGGCACACGCGCGAGCATCGCACGTGGTTCCGGGGCGAGCACACCAACTACAACCCGACCCGCGCCCGGATGATCCCGGCCGAGGCGGTGGACCGGTTCGTGTTGCATGGCTGGAAGCCCGCCGCGCCGATCATCACGCCGGAGACGCAGATCACGGCCTTTGGGTCGTGCTTCGCCGCAAACATCTCCAACTGGCTGTCGAAGCGCAGCTTCCGCGTCCTCAACAAGGAGGAGGATGCGAAGCGCGCCTATGTTGTGGCCTGTGGCGAGGGGATGGTGAACTCCTTCGTCATCCGCCAGCAGTTCGAATGGGCGTGGGAGGGCAAGAGCTTCGATCAGGCGCTGTGGCACGGCTACGACGCGACCGACTATGGCTACGACCCCGAGGTGCAGGCGGAGACGAAGCGGATCTTCGACGAGACGGAGGTCTTCATCCTGACCTTCGGCCTGAGCGAGGTCTGGTATGACGAGCCGACGGGCGAGGTGTTCTGGCGGACGATCCCGAAAGACGCCTATGACCCCGAACGGCACAAGTTCCGCGTCTCTACCGTCGAGGAGAACCGCGCGAACCTCGAGGCGATCTACCAGCTCATCAGAAAGCATCGGCCGGAGGCGAAGGTGATCTTCACCCTCTCGCCGATCCCGCTGATCGCGACCTTCCGGGACAATTCGTGCCTCACCTCGAATTTAGTGTCCAAGTCGGTGCTTCGGGTGGCGATCGACGAGATCGTGCGGGCCCACGCGGACGAGGGCGTGCTGCACTATTGGCCGTCCTACGAACTGGTGACGGACGTGTTCCGCCTGCCCTACAAGCCTGACCGGCGGCATCCCTACGGCGTGGCGCTCGACTACATCATGACGTTGTTCGAGCACACGTGGTGCACCGGCGGCGACGTCCCGCCGCCCTCGCTGGCGCAGGCCTGGGTCCGGGCACTCGCGGTGTCGGGGCATGTGCCGCAACGACTCGAGCGGATCATCGCCGCGCGCCGGCCGCGGATGCTGCGCAGCTACGTCGAGAGCGAACGACCGCTCGACCCCGATGAGAAGACGGACGCCGCCATCCGCAAGCTGCTGACCCAGGTGCTGGAGGAATGGCGCTTAGGCAACGACACGCCACCACCGGTCTTCGAGCATGCTGAGGATGAAAATACTTCATGACGAATGGCGAGCCGGAGATCATCGAGAGCCGGGGCGTGCGTGTGCCGTTCGACCCAGAGATCATCACTCCTGTCATCGAGCGTCCGCTACGGCGCGGACGCTACGAACTGGGCGAGCTTCTAGCCATCCGGGGGTCCGTAAGACAGGGCGACCGCGTCCTGGAACTGGGCACAGGCATCGGGATGGTATCAACCCTCGCCGCCCAAGTGGTAGGAGTAGAAAGGGTTGTTAGCTACGAGGCGAACCCTCGCCTCCTTCCCTTTATCGGAGAGGTGCATCGGCTCAACGATGTTGTCGAAAAGGTCGAGGTGCGGAACGCTCTGGTCACACGCGGTAACGCGCCACCAACTCTTCCATTCCACCTGCGCGGTGATTTCTGGGCGTCATCGCTGTCCGCCGGGCCGCAGCCTTTCAATGAGATCATCGACGTCCCAACCGAGGACTTCGACAAGGTTCTTCTAGATTTCCAGCCGACGGTCATTCTTGCCGACATCGAGGGCGCCGAACTCGATCTTTTCGAGGGTGCATCGCTGCGAGGTGTCCGCTGCGTCACCGTCGAGATCCACCCACGGATCTACGGCGCAGGTGGTGTGAAGCGGTTCTTCGATACGATGTCGCAGCACGGTTACGCATACTGGCCGAAGGTATCGCGTGGCGGGACGGTGATCACATTCGTGCACGTGCGCCGACGGTCCCGGCAATCGGTGTCATCCTTCATTCCGGACGCTGCCACGCCTGCGATCTCCACGGCTCAGACTGCAGCTTCGACGCAGCCAGCAGGCCCCAGCGTCCTCGTAACCTCGTGCATGAAGAACGAGGGGCCGTTCGTGCTCGACTGGCTGGCGCATCACCGGGCGGTCGGCATCCGGGACTTCGTCATCTTCACCAACGATTGCACCGACGGGACCGACGCGCTGCTCGCGCATCTGGATCGGCGCGGGATCGTACGGCACCTGCCGAACCCGTCTTTCCTGAGCCGGGATCCTGTGGCGTTCCAGCCCGCGGCGCTCGCCTATACCCGGGCCATGCTGCCGACGAGCGGGGCGGACTACGTGCTGTCGATGGACGTGGACGAGTATGTCAACGTGCAGGTCGGCGGCGGTACGCTCGCCGATCTCTTCGCCGAGGTGGGCGAGGTCGATGCGCTGTCGATGAGCGAGCTCAACTTCGGCGCGGACGGCATGGAGCATTTCGAGGACGTACCGGTCACCGAGCGGTTCCGCCGGGCCGAGACGATGCGGCCCGGTGACATGAAGGCGCGGCGCGGAGTGAAGACGCTGGTCCGGGTGGGCAGCGCCCTGTCGCTGCGAAACCACCGGCCGCTGTTGGCTGCGAATGCGCGCGATGCGCAGATCGATTGGCGCGACGGGTCGGGGCGGGAGGTGCCCCCCGAGTTCGTCACCGAGCGCGCCAACGGGATCGATTGCCGCGGACGCTATGATCTGGTGCTGCTGAACCATTACTCGACGCGCGACATGGAGAGCTTTCTGGTCAAGCGCGACCGCGGCGATGTGGTCCATGAGGGCCACCAGGTCGGGCCCCGCTATTGGCGGCAGCGCAATGTCGGCGCGACCGAGGATCAAAGCATCGACCGGATCGCCGCTGCGCGGGCGGCGGAGCGGGATTTCCTGCGCTCCGATCCCGAGACGGTGCGCCTGCACGATGCCGCGGTTGCCGCCCACCGGGCGCGGATCGCGGAGTTGCGCGCGGATCCCGATTACGCGGCCTTCCTGGACCGCATGCGCAGTGCCGTCGCCTGAAGGGCTCAAACATGGATGAGGTGAACACGATGACGACCCTGACCTGCTTCAAGGCTTATGACATCCGCGGAAGGCTGGGCGATACGCTCGATGCGCGGATCGTGGAGGCCGTGGGTCGGGGGTTCGCGCGGGCGCGGGGTGCAAAGCGCGTGGTGGTCGGCCGGGACGTGCGCGCCTCGTCCGAGGAGCTGTGCGCGGCACTCGCCCGCGGCCTGATCGCCGAGGGGTGCGAGGTGGTGGACCTGGGTCTTTGTGGGACCGAGGAGGTCTATTTCGCCACTGATCATCTGGGGGTGGAGGGCGGGCTCTGCGTCACGGCCTCCCACAATCCAATCGACTACAACGGGGCGAAGCTGGTGAAGGCCGGTGCGCGGCCACTTTCGCCGGACGAGCTCGACGCCGTGCGGATCGCGGCGGAGGGGGCGCTCGATGAGCCACCTGCCCCCGAGGCCGCGGCGACCCCGGTCGACGTACGGCCCGCCTACGTGGAGCGAGTGGTGAGCTTCCTCGATCCTGCCGCGCTGCTGCCGCTGCGGGTGTTGGTAAATGCAGGGAACGGAGCGGCTGGCCCTACCTTCGACGCGATTGCCGAGGCGCTGGGCCGTGCGGGTGCTCCGGTGGAGTTCGTGCGGATGCACCACGCGCCTGATCCGACATTTCCGAACGGTATCCCGAACCCCCTGCTGCCGGAGAACCAGCCGGTCACGGGGGATGCGGTGGTGCGGGAGGGCTGCGATCTCGGGCTCGCCTGGGACGGGGATTTCGACCGCTGCTTCTTCTTCGATCACGAGGGGCGGTTCATTCCGGGTGAATACATGGTGGGCCTGCTCGCGGCCGCCTTCCTCGCCGATCATCCAGGCGCGAAGATCGTGCATGACCCGCGGGTGACGTGGAACACGATCGACCTGGTGAAGGAGCTCGGCGGGGAGCCGGTGCAGGCGCGGACGGGGCATGCCTTCCTCAAGGCCGCGATGCGGGAGGCGGACGCGGTCTATGGCGGGGAGATGTCGGCGCATCACTATTTCCGCGACTTCATGTATTGCGACAGCGGGATGATCCCGGCGCTGCTGGTCATTGCCCATGTCTCGGCCACCGGCCGCTCGCTGGCCGATCTGGTGGCGTCGCGGCGGGCAGCATTTCCATCCTCGGGCGAGATCAACTTCCGGGTCGAGAATGCGGATGCGGCAACAGCGCGTGTCCTCGACCGTTTCGCGCCGGAGGCGGAGCAACGGGACGATACCGATGGGGTGAGCCTCGAATTCGCGGACTGGCGCTTAAACCTGCGGCGGTCGAACACGGAGCCGCTGTTGCGCCTGAACGTGGAGACGCGGGGCGACGCGGCGCTGCTCGACCAGCAGGTGGAGACGCTGACGGCACTGATCGAGGGCTGATCGCGACGCGCGTCGGGCTATGTAGGGCGCAGGAGGTCCGCAATGCCCGTTCTGCGATCGATACACCGTGTTGCACTGCGCCTCGAGAAGCTCTTCGAGCGCGTGCTGCCGCGCCGCAGCCGACCACCGCTCTTCGAGGCCTATCGCGGCTATGCCACGCCCGATGCGCTGGTCGTGCGCGGGCGGGTTCTGACAGGCTTGCGCCGGGGTACGTCGCGGGAGCAGCAATCGACCTTCACCAATTTCCGGCAGATGATGGCGCTGTTCCTGACCGATGAGGTCGCGGGCGTCGAGGTCGTGGCACAGGGCCGGAGCGTGCGGAGCGACGAGGAAGGCTACGTGCTCCTAGAACTACCGCGGGGCGATGTTCCGCCGGGCTGGCGGCATGTCGCTGTGAGCATGCCCGACGCGCCGGATGTGACGGTCAGGGCGCCGGTGCTGGTTCCCTCGGCGGAGGCGGCGTTCGGCGTGATCTCGGACATCGACGACACCATGATGCGGACGGGAGCGTGGAGCGGGCCGCGCAATCTTTGGACGTCCCTGACCGGGAACGCCGCGACGCGGGAGGTCTTTACGGACGCCGTCGCGCTCATGGACAGGCTGCATGACGGGCGAAATCCGGTCTTCTACGTCTCGTCGAGCCCGTGGAACCTGCATGATTTCCTAGACGATGTGCTGTTCCGGCGGGCGGGGTTGGTCGCGGGGCCAGTCTTCCTGCGCGACTACGGCCTGTCGGAGACGCAATTCGTCACCGGCACCCATGGCAGCCACAAGGGGGCGGCGATCGACCGGATCCTTGTGGCGAACCCCGAGCTGGGCTTCGTGCTGATCGGCGATACAGGTCAGCACGACGCGGAAGTCTACGCCGCCGCCGTCGAGCGGCATCCGGAGCGCATCCGGCGGGTCATCCTGCGTGAAACGGTGGCCCGCCGTGACGCCCCGGCGGAGCGCGCTCTGGCGGCCTTGCGGAATGCCGGCATTCCCGCGGATGTCGTGGGCGATTACGGCACGCTCAGGACCTGACGCTCAGAACAGGAAAGCGTCGGCTTCGGCGAACTCGGTTGTCGGCTCCGCCGCGTCCCAGGGCGTCAGGTCCTCGGACAGGGCAAGGCGCGGCTCGGGCATGTCGAGCATCCGAACCTCCTGCATCAGCTGGACGGGAGTTTCCATCTGCGGACCCTCCTCGAAACGGAACTCGTCGGGCACCAGCGTGTCGAGGTCGAGCGAGAGGACGGAGAGGCCGCTGTCCGCCTGGCCGGACGTGATCAGCAGGGCCTCGCCGTCGGCCGCGCCGGCTACGATCTCGAGCCCCGAGACGTCGTCGAGGGCCACGTCGGCACTGTCCTGCACCGTCGCGATCTCGGTCAGCGTCCCGGCGTCGTCCAGCGCGAAGACCGTGGCACCACGATCCGCGCCGCCGGCCGCGATCAGCGTGATGCCGTCGACGGTGGCCGACGCTATGGTGTCGACGCCGCCGAACCGGGTCATCATGTTGTCGAACACATGATCGGTGACGTTGAGCGTGCCGTCGGTGCCGATGGCGAAGACGGTGAGCGAGGACGACATGGACGCGCCCACTACGAGGTAGTCCTGCCCGGGCGTCTCCACCACCTCGAGCGCGGAAACCTGGTAGTGCGGGAAGTCGCCGCCGGGCAGGTGCTGCTCAACGGCGACCGGCGCGCCGCCCTCGTCGAGGCGGAAGACCGCGAGGCCGCTGTCGCGCCCGCCGCCCGCGAAGATCAGTGTCTCGGTGCCGGTGTTGTGCACGGCCAGCGCGCGGACATCCTCGATCGGAAGCGCGTCGTCGTCGGCGACGGTCACGAGCCCGGTGGCGGCGCCATTCGCGTCGAGCGTCGCCACGGAAAAGCCCTCGCCGCCGATACCCGCCCACGCCATGAGAGTCTCGCCGCCGACGATTGCGGTGTCGAGCGCCTCGATCCGGCCACCGGTAACGGTGCTCGCTGCAAGGTTGCTGGTGCCGAGGGTGTCGAGGCCGATGCGGATCAAGTCGTCGCCGGTGCGCGTCATCGCAATGGCCGTCCCGTCGTCGAGGGAGACGAGGCCCGCGAGGCCCTCGTGCCGGCCACGCTCGGCGGTTAGTCCGGCGGTCAGTGCGCCGGCGGTCGAAAGCGAGAAGGTCAGCAGCGCATCCTCGCCCGCGGCGGTGGCGGTAATCGTCCAACCCGCACCTGCTTCGGTGACCACGAACCCGCTGAGACCTGCAAAGAGGCTGTCCTCCGTGTCGAACACGGAGGCGACGACCGTAACGCCCGGCAACATGAGAAACCCCGTTCTCCCGGCCGGACGGCGCTGTTTCGGTTCGACCCCTCGAACCGATGCGCCGCCCAGCGACCACCTAAAGAACGGACCGTGATCTGCGCCGACCCCTCGGCGCGGTGGCCCGTCCCACCCATGGCTGTCCAACGGGTGACGGGCGCCGCAGATCCTTCGGCGGCGGATCTCTGTAGCTAAAAATGAATTAGATTTAAGAGGTTAACCAACGAAAAGACTGTCCGGGCTGGACAATCCGGCGATGCCGGGAAAAGCGGTTTTACCGAAAAGAGTTCTTTACGCGGAAATCTGGAACCAAATCGGGTGATTCTCTTACGAGACCTCTGGTCACTGGTTCGTTCAATGGGCGTGAATTCCGCGTGACTGTTCTCAAAGCCAGAACACTCTGC
>JAWDKM010000001.1:0-703786 GCA_032464575.1 Roseobacter sp. HKCCA0434 | reverse complement strand
GTCGCAGGTGGTCATACGGTGGGCGTTCCGCGAGTATAGCCAATCATAATGGACGTTCGTGACGATCGCAGCGAAAGCCCGGTTTGTCCGCAGTTCGAACACAAACTCCTTACCGAAGCCTATGAGCCAAAAACAGTCGTTTTTGCTACTGGTCCGGACCTCGATCCGGGGCCGCGCCCTTCAGACCACCGACCGTTCCGGATCGTTCTCCAGTTGCAGCGGCACGCCGTGGGGTGTGGCAGCGGCGGCGCGGGCCCAGGAGGCGGTGAGTGCGCTGATCTCCTCGAGCGAGGCGATCCCGCGCTCGACCATCAGGGCGGTCAGCGTCTCCGCCCAGTGGTCGAAGTAGTCCGAGGCGTCGGCCGCCCCCTTCGCCCGCAGTATGCCGAACCGCTCCGCCCAGTCGGTCCATGGCAGGTGTCCGGCCTCGTTCAGCGCGACCGCGAGGGCGAAGACCTGCGCGTGCCAGGGTTCGGCGAAGGGCGGGGCATCGAGTTCAGGCAGGCTCAAGGTAGCTCTCCCACAGATCGGCGGAGACGGTGGTGGACGGGTCGCCCTCCGGGCCCCACAGCTCTTCCCCGTCGAAGACCACGGTGTAGAGGTGCTGGGGCTGCTCCCCGCCGCCATGGGCGTTGGTGTCCGGAAAGACATGGCCGCCATGGCGTGCCTCGATCCGACCGACCCGGCCGCGGACATAGCCGGGCAGGCGGGTATGACCGGCGGGCTGGAGGTTCCGCGTCCGCACGAGGTCGCCCGCGGCGAAGCGCGGGGCAGCGTCGAGCGGCCGGTCCGTGGGTCCGCCGGTGGCCAGCACGTCGGGCACCCGCGCGGCGGGCAGGCGGCGTTCGGGTCGCAGGCCCGGCCTGCGCCTCCCGCCGTCGAGCTCCCCGACCATGATCTCTCCGTGCCGTTCCAGCAGCGCGATCAGGGCGGTCAGCCAGATGCGGTAGTAGGAAAAGCTCAGGTAATCGGTCCACGGCAGGCTCTCGCGCGCATGGCGGCTCTCGTCCAGCGTCCAGTGGCCGAGCGCTCCGCAGCACAGCGTGATGCCGAGGGCGCGCGCCTCCCAGTCGGAGTGGAATGGCGGCTCGTCCGTTTCGGGCGCGACAGGGCCGAAACCTATGCGTCCGCCGAGGTCCTGCGGACCGTTCACGGCGCCACCGCCAGGCCGGTGCCGATCATCGCGTCGCGCGTGACCAGTTCCGCGAGCGCGGCCTCGTCGAGATCCCCGGTGCCCGCGGGCCGCTCCGGGATCACGAGGTAGCGCAGCTCGGCAGTGGAATCCCAGACGCGGATCCGGGTGTCGGAAGGCAGCTCCACCCCGAATTCCGCCAGCACCGAACGCGGCTCGCGCACGACGCGGGCGCGGTAGGGCGGCGACTTGTACCATGTGGGCGGCAGGCCCAGCACCGTCCACGGATAGCAGGAGCACAATGTGCAGACGACGACGTTGTGCAGGCCGGGTTCGTTGAAGACGGCCTGCATGTGCTCGCCCTGCCGCCCGGTGAAGCCCAACTCGCCGATCGCGGCGGTGGCGTCCGCGCGCAGACGCGCGGCGAAGGCGGGGTCGGTCCAGGCGCGCGCGACGACCGCCGCGCCGTTCTTGGGGCCGACGCGCTCGGAATAGGTTTCGATGATGGCGTCGACCGCGGCCGGGTCGATCAGGCCCTTCTCGACAAGAAGCGTTTCCAGCGCGCGGGTCCGCGCGGTCATGTCGTCTTGTTCGATGTCGTGATGGTCGTGAGGCATGCACGGATGCTACGCCATCGTCGCGGGGATGTAACGATTTTAGCGGTTCGTTGCTGTTCAATCCCGCCGGCGGATATACGCTCATGATCAGGGAGGGCGATCATGGCGGATGCGCTGAGAGGCGGCATCATCATAAACGAGATCCTCGCGGATCCGACCGGGGCAGGCGTCTCGACCGACACCGACGGGGACGGGACCGCACGCGGCGCCGACGAGTATGTCGAGCTCCTCAACACCAGTGCCAGCGCTGTCGACGTGGGCGGGCTGGAGTTCTGGGACGCGCAGCGCGACAACTGGTTCACCATCCCCGACGGAACGATCCTGCAGCCGGGCGGTACGCTCACGGTGGTGCGCAACGCCCGGCCGGCGGGAACCCTGCCGGGAGACGGCGTCACCGACATCGCCTTCGACGCCGACTTCGGCAGCGGCGTGCTCGGCAACAACCGCGACAACGTCGTGATCTACGATCCCGATGCCAACGCGTTCATCCAGGCGACCTACAACAACGACACGCTCGACGATCCCACCACGGGCAGCAACTATGCCGGCTTCTCAGCCACTGCGGTGCGCGTGGGCGCGGGCGAGGATTTCGGAACCGACATCGACGGCCGCTCGATCCAGCGCGGGCCGAACGGGAACGACGATTTCTTCAACGATCTCGATTCGACGCCAGGGGCGGGCAATGTCTGCTTCACGCCCGGAGTGCGGATCGCGACCCCCACCGGGCCCCGTCCGGTGGAGCATCTGCGGCCGGGCGACCTCGTGATCACGCGCGACGCGGGCGTGCGGCCCGTGCGCTGGGTCGGCGGGCGGCACCTGCCGGTGGAGGAGCTGCGCCGGTCGCCCCATCTCTGCCCCATCCGCATCGCCGCCGGGGCGCTGGGGCTCGGGCTGCCGCGGCGCACGCTGCACCTCTCGCCCCAGCACCGCATCCTGCGGCCCGGTCCATTGCTGGAAATGGGGCTGGCCGAGGTGCTGGTGGCCGGTCGCCATCTGCTGGGCCGCCCCGGCATCCGGCAGGTCGAGCCGGCGGAGGGCGTGCACTACCTCCACTTCGCGCTCGACGCGCACCACGTGGTCTTCGCCGAGGGGCTTCCGGCGGAGACGCTACATTTCGGGCCGGAGGCGCGGCGCGTGCTCGGCCCCGGCCAGGTGGCGGAGCTGCGCAACATCTTCCCGGGTCTCGACCTGACCGGCCGGCGCACCGCCCGTCCGGTGCTGGAGGGCGTCTACACCCGTCTCGCCCGCTAGGTCCGCGCCCGCTCGAACGCGGCCCAGGCGGTCTGGAACGTCGCGAAGTCGAGGCCACCCTGCGCGGCGTCGAGAATGATGCGCTCGGTCGAGACCAGCTTGTCGATGGCGGCCTCCATCTGCGGGATCAGCGCCTCGGGGATCACCACGGCGCCGTGCCGGTCGGCGTGGACCAGTTCGCCGGGGGCCACCGTCAGGTTGTGGACCGTGACCGGGGTGTCGATCTCCGTCACGTGGACGAAGGCATGGCTCGGCCCGACCGAACCGGCCACGACCGGATAGCCCTCGGGCAGGTCCCCAAGGTCGCGCATCACACCGTTGGTGAGGGTGCCGGACAGGCCGAACGCCTTGTGGATGTTGGTGTTGATCTCGCCCCAGAAGGCCCCGACCGCGTCCGGGAAGTCTTCGTCCTCGATGACGCAGAGCCCCGGTCGCGGCCCGTCGCTCATGTAGCGGTAGTAGTCCATGCGCATCTGCCGGACCTTCTCCGGCTCGGCGAGCGAGGGCACCTTGGCCGCGATCTTGGCCGTGCGCGCATAGCCCACGACGACCTCTCCGGGGGCGGAGGCGGCCATGGTGCCACGGGTGAAGCGGTTGAAGCCGCGGCGGCCCTCCGCCACCTCGATCGCGTTGCACACGGTGGGGGTGTCGACGCTCTTCAGAAGCGTCAGCAGGGCGTCGTCCATCATGCCTCCAGCCAGCGGGTGAGTGCTGCGTTGGTCTCCTCCGGGCGCTCCAGCACGGGGAGGTGCCCGGCGCCCGCGATGACCGTAAGGGTTGAGTTGGGCAGAAGTGAGTCCATCAGCTCGTGCCGGTCGAGGGGGCAGAGCACGTCCTGCGCGCCGCAAAGGACAAGCGCCGGAATATCGAGCGTTTTCAGAACCTCCTGCCGGTCGGGCCGGGTCTGGAGCGCGCGCGACTGCGCGGTGAAGATCTCGGGGCCGAGGTCCAGCGCCATCTCCATGCACAAATCGAGGATCGCCTGCCTGTCCGGTCCGTCCGCGAGGTAGCGCGGCTTCATCTCGTCGCGCATCACCTCGCGCAGGCGACCTGCGCGCACCGCCTCGATCTGCGGCCCGCGGGCCGCGCGCACCTCCGGCAGCTCGGCCCGCGGATTGGTGTCCATGAGCGCGATCCGCTCGATGCGACCGGACGCCTGTGCCGCGATCTCCATCGCCACGATCCCGCCCATGGAGAGACCGGCGAGGGCGAAGCGGGGCGGGGCCTGTGCAAGGATCCCGGCCGCGATCTCCGCCGTCGTCTCCGCCCGCATCGGCGCCACGTGGATCGCCTGCCTCCCCGAAAACGCCGCGATCTGCGGGGCGAAGAGCCGCGCGTCGCACATCATGCCGGGGATCAGGAGGAGCGGCGCCATGCCTTCATCTTTCCCCAAATACGCCAGCTCCGGCGGTCATCAGGCGGCGAGGTCGGCGCCGGCGCGCATCGTGCGCAGCTTCTCCCAGCAGATCTCGGGGTCGACCGCGCCGAAGCCCGCGAAGGTGCCGAAGCCGCAATCGGAGCCCGCGACAACCCGCTCAGCACCGAAGGTATTGGTAAATCTCTCCAGGCGTTGCGCAACGAGCTTCGGATGCTCCACGAAGTTCGTCGTCGTATCCACGACGCCGGGCACGAGCACCCGATCCTCCGGGATCTCGGCCGCGCGTTCGGTGAACACCTCCCACTCGTGCGCGTGGCGGGGGTTCGACGTCTCGAACAGCAGGTATGTCGCCTTCGCCCTCAGCAGCGTCGGCAGCACCTTCACCATGTCGATGTCGCAGACATGCGGGCCTTCGTAGTTGCCCCAGCAGATGTGGATGCGGACCCGGTCCTGCGGGACATTGGTCAAAGCGTGGTTCAAGGCCTCGACATGGGTTTCGGCGACCTTGATGAATTCCTCATCCGACAGATCGGTAAACAGCATGTGGCGCGACAGGGCGAGGTCGGGGCAGTCGAGCTGCAGGTCGAGGCCCGCGGCCACGATCTCCTCGTATTCCGCCTTCATGGCATCGGCGAGGGCGGCGAGGTACGCCTGCCGGCTCGGGTAGAAATCATTCTGTAAGAACAACGAGATGACGCCCGGGGAGGCCGCGTTCATGAAGCCGCGCTCCGCCCCGTGCTCGGCCATCGCGGCCTTGAGGTTGGCGATATCCTTCTGCAACTCGCCCTGGCCCTTGGAACGGACCTCGCCGGTGCACATCGGCCGGGCATATTGCGGCGTGCCGCCGGACTCCGCGATCCGCTTGAGGAAGCCGGGAAACATCTTGAGGTCGGCCGGTGCGTTGCGCGGGCTGTCGCCGGAGAAGCCGGTGTAGCGGTCCTTGACATAGGTGGCGTAGGAGATCTTCGACGTCTCCCCGTCCGAGACGATGGACACCCCCGCATCCACCTGTTTCCGCACGGTTTCCGAGACGTTGCGGGTCATCACCGCGTCGAACGCCGCCGCGTCATAGTCCTCGCCGTTCTCCCGTGCGAAGATCATGTCCACGACCTCCTGCGTCCGGGGGAGGGAGCCCGCATGGGTCGTCGCGATCTTAACCATTGTGAAGCTCCCGTTCATCTTCGTGGACGCGCCGGGGCGCGTACGGCATGCGTATGATTTGCGTCTGACAAGCGTATGCGATCGCGTGTGACGCGCCGAGAGGTTAACGGCGCTTTGCAATCGTATGCAAGCGGCCTTGGGGCGTGCGGGACGGGTCGATCGCCAGAGGTACCGGTGCTTGGGCCGGGACGGTTCCAACCCCACCTATTGACGCGCCGCATGGCCGGGGGCATCTCGTGCCGCAGTGCAGCGAGGGAGACGATGATGCGCGAGAAGGTCCGGCAACTGGTCGACCACCCGCTGTTCGAGCGGGCGGTTATCGGGCTCATCATCTTCAACGCGATCATCCTCGGGATGGAGACGTCGGGCTCGATCATGGAACGGGCCGGCACCGTGCTGGTCGCGATCGACCGGATCATCGTGGCCATCTTCGTCGTCGAACTGGCCCTGCGCTTCTATGCCGGGCCGCGCCGCTTCCTGAGCGATCCGTGGCGGTGGTTCGACACGGTGGTGGTGCTGATCTCCGTCATGCCGGCGACGGGGGCGATGAGCGTCCTGCGCGCCTTCCGCGTGCTGCGGGTCCTGCGGCTGGTCGCGAACGTGCCGGCGATGCGCCGCGTGGTGACGGGGCTTCTGGAGGCGTTGCCGGGCATGGGCTCGATCGTGTTGCTGCTGGGCCTGATCTTCTACGTCTTCGCAGTGATCTGCACCAAGGCGTTCGGTGCGGCGTTTCCCGAATGGTTCGGCACGCTGGGCGCCTCGGGCTACACGCTGTTCCAGATCATGACACTGGAAAGCTGGTCGATGGGGATCGTGCGCCCGGTGATGGAGGAGTTTCCCTGGGCCTGGGCGCTGTTCCTGCCGTTCATCCTGGCGACGGCCTTCACGGTCCTGAACCTCTTCATCGGCGTCATCGTGGACGCGATGCAGTCGGAGCACGCGGCCGAGGCGGCGGCGGAGCGCGAGGGGCTGCAGAGCGACAACGAGAAGATCCTGTCGGAGCTCGCGGCCCTGCGCGACGAGGTGCGGGCGCTGCGGGGCGCTGCGGCGGAGCGGTAGTGGGGATTTAGAAGGGTGCTCTGAAGGGTTGTTCAACTGAACTGCAGCAGTGCTGAGGGCTGTGCTCGACCTGGAAGGCGCCTGCGAGACGTGATTGAGATGTCCGTCCTCTCGACCATCAATGGTGTTCATTCGATGCCTTGCATCGCCAACGCGCCCTCCGGGGAGGGTGATCGGGCTTCCCGGAAATCGTCCGATGGACGATTTCGCCCGATCACGGGCGGAGCACCGGGCGGGCGCGGCCCGGCGGTGCCGCCGGGCGGGACGGGGCTCCTGAGCGATACCACCCCGGACTTGATCCGGGGTCTTTTGCAAAGTGGCGCCTCGATCTGAGCGGTCCCGGCTCTGCGGCCGGGATGGTGGTGGAGGTGGAGCTGAGTTGCCGCGGTCTGTGGCCGGGAGATCCTCGGGTCAGGCCCGAGGATGACGCCTTTGCGCGTGGTCATGTTCCGGCTCCGACCGGAGCCCCTCACTCCTCCGAGGTGTTCAGTTCGTTGGCCGTGATCTGGCGCACCTCGGCGTCGAGCGGCGTCACCTCGGCGATGCGGTCGCCATGGGGGGCGATGGAGAGGCCCTCGAATTTGCGGGCCTGGGGCAGGACACGGGTCTCGGCCGTGGCGACGGTCTGGTTGTAGTCGCGCACGGTGTTGGAGATCGACTTGCCCAGCTTCTCCAACCGGTCGCCCAGCGTGGAGAGCCGCTTGTAGAGCTCCTGCGCGAGGTCCGTCGCCTTCTGCGCGTTCTCGCTCATCCGCTCCTGCTGCCAGCCATAGGCCACGGATTTCAGGAGCGCGATCAGCGTGGTGGGCGTCGCCACGATCACCTTGTTGCGGATCGCGTCCTCGAAGAGCGTGGGGTCGGCGGAGAGGGCGGCGGAGTAGAACGCCTCGCCCGGGATGAACATCACGACGAAGTCCGGCGAGCCCGCGACCGCGTCGAAATAGCTCTTTTGCGCGAGGCCCTTCATCTGGGTGCGGAGCTGGCGGGCGTGGTGGTCGAGGGCGGCGGTCTTCTCCGGTCCGTCCTCCATCCCCGCGGCGGTGAGGAAGGCGTCGAGCGGGGTCTTCGCGTCGATCACGATGCGCTTGCCGCCGGGCAGGTTGACGGTGGCGTCGGGGCGGCGCTGGTCGCCGGCGATCTCCACCGCCTTTTCCATGTGGAAGTCCACGTGATCGACCATGCCCGCCATCTCGACCACCTGGCGGAGCTGGAACTCGCCCCAGTTGCCTCGGGTCTTGGGCGCGCGGAGTGCTGTGACGAGGCGGTGCGTCTCCGACGTCAAGCGCTGCTGGCCCTCGGCCAGCGTCGTGACCTGCTGGCGGATGGTGGCATAGGCGCTCTCGCGCGCCTTCTCCATCTCGCGGGTCTGGGCCTCGAACTTGGTGAGGTTCTCGCGGATCGGCTGGAGGAGCTGGTTGATGTCCGCCTGCCGCTTGCCGAGATCAGCGTCGGCGGCTTCCTTGTGCTTCTCGAAACGCTCGGTGACGGTGTTGAGGAAGCGCTCGGCATTGGTGTCGAGGGCGCGGCGGGCGAGCTGGTCGAAGCTCTGCTCCAGCGTCTTCTGGGCGCCGCGCAGCTCCTCGAGGCGAGCGGCGTGGGTCTCACGCTCGGACTTGAGTTGCGCCTCCAGGCGGGCGGCGGTGGTCTCGGCGGCGCGCAGGACGTCCGTGGTCTCGTCAAGGCGATCCTTGTAGTCCTCGGCCAGCGCGGCGCGCTCCTCCATCCGGGCGAGCTCGGTTTCGCGGGTGGTGCGCAGGGCGGCCTCCTCGGCGGCGGCTTGGCGGTGGGCTTCGGCGACGACGCGGATCCCGGCGGCCTCGCGGCGCAGCGTACGGACGGAGATCAGGCCGCGGAGGAGCCAGCCGAGGATCAGGGCGGCGAGCGCGGCGACCCACCATTCGGCGAGGATCGGGTAGCGGGCGAGGATGTCTTCGATCTGCTGCTGCATCGTGGCTTTGCCTGTCACTGTCCCGCCCGGCGGCACCGCCGGGCAGCGCCCGACCCTCCCGTGGGAGGGCGCTTCTCGCCCACCCTCGGGCCGGGCGCTGCCCTCGTTGCGAAGGCGGCTACGTTATTGTTCGATGGACCATACAGAGAACATCCCGCCCGCGCACCCGGTATTTCGGGTTTCGCCCCGGGGCCGTGGCCGCTATACCGCCCCCGGACCAGCCGAGGAGAAGATCATGGCCAATGTCGTCGTCGTGGGTGCCCAGTGGGGCGATGAGGGCAAGGGCAAGATCGTCGACTGGCTCTCGGAACGCGCCGACGTCATCGCCCGCTTCCAGGGCGGGCACAATGCAGGCCACACGCTGGTCATCGATGGCACGGTCTACAAGCTGCACGCGCTGCCCTCCGGCGTGGTGCGGCCCGGCAAGCTCTCGGTCATCGGCAACGGCGTTGTGCTCGACCCCTGGCACCTGGTGGAGGAGATCGCGACCGTGCGCGCGCAGGGCGTGGAGATCACGCCCGAGACGCTTATGATCGCGGAGAACACGCCGCTGATCCTGCCCATCCACGGTGAGCTCGACCGGGCGCGGGAGGCGCAGAATTCGGTGGCCAAGATCGGCACCACGGGCCGCGGCATCGGTCCCGCCTACGAGGACAAGGTCGGCCGCCGGGCGGTGCGGGTCGCGGACCTCGCCGATCGGAAGACGCTGGAGACGCGGGTGGACCGCGCGCTCGTCCACCACGATGCGCTGCGCCGGGGCCTCGGCATGGAGCCGGTGGATCGTGAGGCGCTGCTGGCGCGCCTGCGCGAGATCGCGCCGCAGATCCTGCCTTACGCGGCACCCGTCTGGAAGGCGCTGAGCGAGAAGCGCAAGGCCGGCAGGCGGATCCTCTTCGAAGGGGCGCAGGGCGCGCTGCTCGACATCGATTTCGGGACCTATCCCTTCGTGACCTCATCGAATGTCATCGCCGGGCAGGCGGCCACGGGCGTGGGCATCGGACCGGGCTCGGTGGATTTCGTGCTCGGCATCGTGAAGGCCTACACCACGCGGGTGGGCGAGGGGCCGTTCCCCACGGAACTCGACGATGCGGACGGTCGGCGGCTGGGCGAGCGTGGACACGAGTTCGGCACCACCACGGGCCGCAAGCGGCGCTGCGGCTGGTTCGACGCGGTGCTGGTGCGCCAGACCTGCGTGACTTCGGGCGTCAGCGGCATCGCGCTGACCAAGCTCGACGTGCTCGACGGGTTCGAGCGGATCCGGATCTGCACCGGGTACGAGCTCGACGGCGAACGGCTCGACTACCTGCCCACGGCGGCGGACGCGCAGGCGCGCTGCGTGCCAGTCTACGAGGAGATGGAGGGCTGGTCGGGCTCCACCGCGGGTGCGCGGAGCTGGGCGGACCTGCCGGCGGAGGCCATCAAGTATGTGCGCCGGGTCGAGGAGCTGATCGGCTGCCCGGTGGCGCTGCTCTCGACCTCGCCCGAGCGGGACGACACGATCCTCGTTACGGATCCGTTTGCGGATTGATGGAAGACGCTGTTTGACTGTCCCGCCCGGCTGATAAGGCCGGGCAGCGCCCTAAGCTTTCTGTGTTTGAGTCGGGTGCAAGCGGTCCCGGCGCGTTGGCCGGGACGGTGGCAAAGGGTACCGCCCCGGACGTGATCCGGGGCCTTCGGCTCTCCGAGCACGCTGGTGCACACGTATAGGTTGCATTGCGGCGTGCGTCGTTTCACACTTTCCCAAGACGCGCGGTGGGGGCAACGCCGCGCCTTTGGGGAGGTGAGGGTGCGTTTCGTCCCGTTGCTGACAGCTTTTCTGTGCGTCGCGGCTCCGGTTGCCGCCGAGATTCGCGTCATCGTGGAGCGGCAGGAGGACACGACCGCTCTCTACATCCGCGTGCCCGCGGGCCAGCTCCAGGATCTCTTCGGTCCGCCTGCCGAGATCTTCGGTCCGCCCGAGGGTGGCGTGCTGATGGAGGAGTTCGGCGAGATGGGGGAGACGGTCTGGACCGATCCCGACACCGTCTTTGCCGCCGTCGAAGTCGAGCGGGACGGGGAACCGCTGACGGCCGAGGGCATCTCCATGATCTTCCAACCGCCCGCGCTGATCCTGCCCTTCGCCGAGCCGTGGGACGCCACCATCGCCATCGCGGTCTGCACCGTGGCGCTGCCGGTCGATCCGGTGCCGCTGGAGACGCTGACGCTCTACACCGGCTATGTGGTGCCGAGCGACCTGGAGGGCGCGCCCATCGACATCCGGTTCCCGGCGACCGGGCGCCTGCCGCTCGAAGTCGAAGTCGTGGAGTATGGTGGGGAGACAGCGCGGCCGCCACGCCGCATCACCCTGGTCGACGGCGGCACCCTGGTGCTGTTCCCCGAACCTTACGCCATGAGCGTCGAACGGGTGCGGCAGTCGGGCTACATGCTCGGCTTCGTCGCGCTCATGCTGGTGGGCCTCGCGATCTCCGAACGGCGGGCGCGGTCACTGAAGCGTCATGCAAGCGACATGCACCGGGTACGCTAGCGTCACGCAAGCCTGACATCCTGACCACTCCACATGACAGGAGGGTCGGGACCATGCAGAAACGATTGATCTCCACGGCGCTGTGCCTTGTCGCGGCAGCGGCCTGGGGCAAGGATGCATCCTATATCGGCGGCATACACGTCGTCCCGGGCGAAGGTGGGGAGACGGCGCGCGGCACCGTGTTCCTCGACGAGAACCGCAACTCCGTCTTCGATGACGGGGAGCAGGGCATCGCGGGCGTCCAGGTCTCCAACGGGCGCGAGGTGGTGCTGAGCGGCGATGACGGCTCCTACGCGCTGCCCGCCTACGAGGACATGAACCTCTTCATCACAAAGCCTGCGGATTACGCCGTGCCGGTCGACGAGGTGATGGTTCCGCAGTTCAACCACGTCCACAAGGTCGCGGGTTCGCCCGACCTGCGCTACGGCGGGATCGCACCGACCGGGCCGCTGCCTGCGGAGGTCAACTTCCCGCTGATCGAGGATGAGGTGGGCGACGAATTCTCCTGCCTCGTCTTCGGCGACGCGCAGCCCTATTCGAACCGGGAGATCGGCTATGTGCGCGACACGGCGGGGCGGATGCTCGCCAACCGCGACAATGAGGGCACCGAATGCCTGATCTTCGAGGGCGACGTGATGGGGGACGACCTGTCGCTCTATCCGCGCTTCAAGCAGATCATCTCGGTCGGTGAGACGCCGCAGTATTTCGTGGCAGGCAACCACGATCTCGACTTCGATGCGCAGGACGACCAGCATTCCTTCGACACGTTCCGGCGCGAGTGGGGGCCGGAATACTACTCCTTCGACATCGGCAACGTGCATTTCGTGGTGCTCGACAACGTGCGCTACCCCTGCAACGGCGTGGACGACCACCCGTTCTGCGACCCGGCGGAGGATCCGGACTACAACGGCGTGATCCACGACCGGCAGCTTCAGTGGCTGGAGAACGATCTCGCGAACGTCCCCGAGGACAAGCTGATCGTCATCAACACGCACATCCCGCTGGTCACCTTCACCGACAACGACGCGCAGAAGCACCAGACCGACAATCTCGATGCGCTCTACGCGATCCTCGGCGAGCGTCCGGCGCTGGGGCTGTCGGGCCATACCCACACGACCGAGCAGATCCTGATCGACGACCACTACGCGGGGTGGGAGGAGAACACGGGCACCGGTCCCGCGCAGTTCCACCAGATCGTGACCGGTGGGCTATCGGGCTCCTGGTGGGTGGGCGACCTGAACGACCAGGGCATTCCGCACGGGACACAGCGCCTGGGCAGCCCCCGCGGCTACTACCGCATCGACTTCGACGGGTCGGACTACGTGGATACCTACCTGACCTTCCACGCCGACGAGAGCATGCAGATGCATGCCTCGTTCAACACGCCGCGCTTTCGCGACTGGGCCGCGGCGCTGCTGGCCTATGCGGAGCTCTACGACGTACCCACCGACGTGATGCCGCCGGTGTCGATCAACGATCTGGGCGACATGTCGATGCTCACGACCGAGGATCTGGAGGAGGGGACCTGGGTCGCCGTCAACGTCTGGAACGGCTCGGGCGACAGCACGGTCGAGGTCTCGATAAACGGCAGCGCCCCGCTGGTGGGCGCGCGCACGCAGACCGCGACGGGCGAGGACAAGAACATCGGCCCCGAGTTTGCCGACCCCTTCGCCATGGCCCGCCAGTCCACCAACGGGCGCATGGCCGTGCGCTCGGCCCAGGGCGGGGACGAGACCGCGGGCTTCCAGAGCTGGAAGGGCACCGAATGGGTCGGCGTCGCCGGCCCGTTCCAGCGCTGGATGCTGACGGACAACTCCAACCACCTGTGGCGCGTGGACCTGCCCGCCGACCTGCCGGTGGGCCTGCACATGATGGAGGTGCGCACGGTCGACCGCTACGGGCGGGAGTTCACGCTCACCCAGCCCTTCGAGATCGTGGAGGAGCTGCCACCCCTCGACTGGCAGGACTGGGAGGAGGCGTCCGAGTGACGCCGCGCCCGGCCTGAAAAACGGATGCGCCGGGGCTTGCACTGACCCGGCGCATCGCTATAACGCGGCCTCACGGTGGGGTGGCCGAGTGGTCGAAGGCGCACGCCTGGAAAGTGTGTAGGCGGGAGACCGTCTCCAGGGTTCGAATCCCTGTCCCACCGCCATCCTCTCGTCATTGATCTGTAGTTCTCGCTCGAAGTAGCGATCGAGCCCCTCCGCATGCCGTTTTGCGGGTGCAGCGTCGGGAGCAGGCGGGGCCCCGAACTCTATCAATCGGATAGGGCCCGTGAAGTGGCCGTCGGTCTCTTGTTCGCAGGCGAGCCTGTAGAAGCCGTGCCACACCGGAGTGTATTGAGACGCGGGTGGTCTCGTTGTCGTTGTCTACGGTTCCGATCCGCTGTATGGATTTTCATATTGCGAAGAATTCCGCATTCTGCATCCTGCCGGCCGATCGGGGATCGACTGCTCCCGGCCCGGACGGACGCTGCGGTCTCCGCCAAGGCGAGCGATTTGGGGGCTGCGCTGGTCCGGACTGTTCGAGTGAAGTCGGCATTGGTATGCGCAGAAGCAGGAAGACGATTGCAGGATCAACGAAATCGGTGCCCGCACGGGCGCACGATGCCGTGCGGGGTAGCGGCTCACTTCTTGCGGGGCGAGGATGCGCGAACGCGTCGCAGGTCTGCGTGCTCGGTGACGGACATCTGAAGTTGTGGGCGGTGCAGGGCGTCATTGCCCGTCGTCTCGATCTGCCTTCGTCGGCCGAGGCAGAGCAGGACTTTGCAAAATGCGAAGGCGTCCTCGTGTCGACCTTCCACAGCGATTGCCCGCATGCGCGAGGCGGCGACTGCGCGATGCTGCAGGTCTCGACGCTGCTGGGCGACCCGGACGCGGCGACCGCGCGCTATGTGAGCCTGTGCTTTCCGTCCTCCGAGGTCGGCTACCGGCAGCGCGCGCATCCCGACCGGCTGGAGCTCGGCGGCCGGAGTTCGCTCGGCCTCGTCCTGCGGGCGACGCTCGATGCGGCGTTCAGCCGGATGCCCGACTGCCCGCTGGAGGAGGCGCGCGATCTCGTCGGCGCGATCGCGGGGACCATCCGTATGGTGCTGGCGACCTGCGGCGGGCTCGCCTGCGGGAAGGCGTCGCCCTCGGCCGCCCGTCGGGACGAGATCTGCCAGTTCATCATCGACCATAGCCGCGAGGACGGCATCTGTGCCGCAAGCCTGTGCCGGCACTTCGGCCTGTCGCGGGCCACGCTCTACCGCCTGTTCAAGGACGAGGGCGGCCTGATGAACTTCGTCGCGAAGGTGCGGATGGACCAGATCGTGGTCCAGCTGCGCGCGACCCCGCGGGAGCACGGGGCGGTGTCCCGCGTGGCGCGGGAGTGGAACTATTACGACACGCCGAACTTCTACCGCCTGTTCAAGCGGCATACCGGGCTGGTGCCGGGCCGCATCCTCGGGGCGGATCTGGTCGCGGGTGAGGCGATCAGAGTCGAATGACTGTCGTTTTGATATTTTTAGACTACTGTACCTGCATCCAGCGTCATTGAGTGCATTGATCTAAATGTATTTATTGCAGAGCAGAATAGAACGCACACCCCATAAAATATCATATTGATAATAAATTGACGCCGCGATACCGTCTGGTAGCGTCGGCGCGCGATCGGCAGCGCCGGGCTTCGAGGCTCGGAGGCGGAGCATGGATGGAGCGGCAGACAGGTTGACCCGACAGTCCGCATGGCCGGAGCCGGCGGGGTGCGGCGCGTCCGCAGCAGTCCTGTGACGAAGGCCTTTCCGGCGGCGGACCTGTCGATCCATCTCAAGGTGGAGGCACGGGTGCGCAAGGCGCTGCTGCGGGCCGGTGAGCACCAGGGCGGCGCGATCCTCGTCGCCTGCGATCCGGAGGCAGGAGGCGTGGTCGGGATCGACCGGATCATGCGAACGCTCGTCTCCGCCATCGTGCGGGGAGACGAACTGGCCGCCCCGACCAGCGTCGATCGCCGGATGCGGGTCAAGCGGCCGCTGGTCCCGCTCGCACGACGGAAGGCCCGTCCGGCGGCGCGGCTGACGATCAACGTGCTGCCGCAGATCACGGATACGGCCGATGCGCTTCAGCTCCTGGAGCTGGTGCGCGACGGGGCGCTGTGCATCGCGCCGATCAGTGCGAAGTCCGCGAACGCGATCGCCTTCCGCCTGATCAACCTCGGCCTCGCGCCCATGGACCTCGCGGAGCCCGGCGTGCTGCGGCTTCTGATGGCGCCCCGTGCGGTGCCGATGCTGTGCGCCGGATGCGCACGCCCCGTGGAGCCTTCGGCGCACGTTCCGTTCGGGCGGGGCGTGCCGCGGAGCCTGAGCCGACGGCAGCTCTGGATGCGCGATCCGCGCGGCTGTCATTTCTGCTGTAGTGCCGAGCGGCGGAGGACTGTGATGGTGCCGGGCTGTTCCGGCGCGTTCGTCCTCAGCGAGATCATCGAGCCGACCCGCCGCTATCTGTCCCATGTCGAACTCGGGGACATCGTGGCCGCACGGGCGCACTGGCTGAGGCCGCTCAGCCGCGGCGGCATGGACGGGCTCACGCTGGAGTCCGCGATCTGGAACGCGGCCCTGGCGGGTCTCGTCGACTTGCGGGAGGCCGACGGCTTCGACGCGGGCGCTCCGCGTTACGATTGACCGGTTGCCCGTCAATAGATATCAAAATGATAATAATTCGAAATCGAATCGATCAAGTTCGACTCGCACCTGCCGGACCCAAGAGGACAACCATGACTATTCTGAACTGCAAGCACAACCAGAGTAGGACCGAAGTGTCGAAGCTGCGCCCGGCAATGTTGTCGGGGCATCCGCTTGACGGCGTGTCGTTCTCTCAAAACGACACCGTTGATCCGTCCGGCCAGCATCGCCGGGTCGAGGTCCCGTCGGGCCGGACCGCGCGGCTGAAATTCCTGCGCGCGTGGGCGCGGACGCAGCGGCGCAACATGCTGTCGGGCGGGATGGTGAGCCTGCTGATCCTGCCTGCCGCGGCGGCGCAGGCCCAGGGCGACGGGGTGCCCTCGGTCGAGGACATCGTCGAGATCGCCGTGCAGGAGGACGGCAGCCTGCTGGTCACCACCAGCGACGGCGGCGTGTTCCGCGTCGCGGCAGGTGACTACGACGTGAATGCGCAGGGCGAGTACCTCATCCAGGCCGACGCGATGGTGCCGGCCGAGGCCGCGACGGCCACCGCCTCCGTCGCGCCGGTCGCGGTCGGGCTCGGCGCCGTTGCCCTCGCCGGTGCGGCGGCCGCCGGCGGATCGGGCGGCGGCGGTGGCGGTGGAGGAGGGGGCGGCAACGCGGGCACCTCGACCTCCGGTGTCGTCATCGACGGATACATCTCGGGGGCCACGGTCTTCGGCGACGCCAACGGCAACTCCGTCCTCGACGACGGCGAGGCGTCCACGACGACGGACGCGCTGGGGCGCTTCACCCTCGACGTGGCGCCCGGAACCATCATCGTCTCCCAGGGTGGAACGGACGTGCTGACCGGCCTCGCCTTCGAGGGGACGCTGACCGCCCCCGCGGGCTCGACCGTCATCTCGCCGGTCACGACGCTGGTCGCGCGTCTCGTTGACGGTGGTGCTACGGTCGACAACGCGCTGGTGCAGGTCCGCTCCGCGCTCGGTCTTGCGGCGGACACAGACATCCTCAACGCCGACCCGATCGCGGACGGCGACAACGCGCTCTTCGCGGCAGGCGTCAAGGTCGCCAACATCATCTCTGCCGGGGTCGCGAACGGGGCAACCGAAGCTAATGTGATCGATGCACTCGCCGACGCGGTCGGCACGGCGGGCGCGGGCGAGACGCCGTTGAACGACGGCGGCACCATAACGCTTGTGCTCAACAACGCGCTGACGGCAGGCGGTGCCACGGGCAACAGCGACACGGGATCGGTCGGCAACTCCCTGGCCAACGCCAACAATGTCATCGATGCCCGCGCGGGCGATATAGAGGGCATCGCCGACGTCCAGCAGGTCGTCCAAAGCGACCTCGCCGACGACATCGAGGACGGCGAAGTGACCTCCGACGTCTCGGTCGAGGATATCGAGGATCGGGCGGATGCCGCGCTGGACGTGGAGGACGGCGCCGTCATCTTCGACCGGTCCTCCATCGACGCCGACCGCAACCTCGCCGATTTCGGGGCCGAGATCGAGTTCGCCGCCGACAGCTACACGGTCGCGGACGGCGTGACCTTCACCCTGCGCATGGATCAGGCCGACGGACTGACGATCGGTGGGGCAGGGACGGTCGTGCTGGAGGGCGATGCGGCGGAGGCGGACCTGTCGGGGATCTCCACCTCGATCGACGCCACCGCGGTGGACGGCTTCACCGCGCGCCTTGACGCGGGGACGGCGGACGGCTTCGTCATCGACCTCGCACCGGACGCGACGCTGGAGATCGACGCGGACTTCGCGGACCTGTCGGCGGAAAACCCGACGCTCGACCCGGACATCGACATCTCCGGCATCACGGTCGATGGCGATGCGTCCCCGGCCGGGCTGCTGGACGTGCTGGACGCAGGCAGCTTCGCCAACACGATGAAGCTCGTCTGGAACGCCCTCGACAACGCCTACTATGCCGACTTTCCCGACAGCGCAGGCAACAACTTCGTCAACGAGGCCTTCGTCGAACTCGGCAACGCCTATGTCGAGTACCTGAACGAGGGCGGCGCACCGCTGCTCGACGTGGTGCAGACGCGGACGGGCGGCACACCCGATTTCGATGCGCGCCAGCAGACGCTGCACGACAACCTGCTGGGCAACGTCAACGACGTGGCGATCGCGGGCCGGATCATCGGCGGAGATCTCGTCGGCGATCCGCGCAGCGATGCTGCGAAGGGCTTCGGGGACCGCCCGATCTTCGATGGATCGACGGGCGATCCCGACGGGCTGCTGGCCACGCAGGTCTGGGACGCGGCGAACGGGATCGAGCGCGCCGACTTCACGCCGGGCGAGGGCGAAATCTACGTCCTGAACGGCAACACGCTGGTCGATGGCGACGACGCGGTGGACGGGACCAACCCGTTCGACAGCATGGACGCGGCCATCGCGGCGGCGGGCGAGGGCGCCTACATCCTGGTCGGGCCCGGCACCTACACGTCGGGCACGCTCCAGATCTCGCAATCCCTCACCATCACGGGCGTGGGCGAGGTCGCGCTTCAGGGCCGCTTCCGGATCGACGGCGAGGCGGGGACCGAGGACGACCCGGTCGAGGTCGCCATCTCCGGCATCGACGTGGAGCGGAACTCGGAGCTCGGCACGGGCGAGGACTACGGCTTCTACGTGCGCGGCGACGATGTCGTGCTGGACCTTCACGACGTATCGGTCACCGACCTGCAGCCCGACGACACGATCTATGTCCGCGGCGTGCTGAGCGAGATCCATTCGACGCCCACCGTCAACATCACTGACAGTGCGTTCACGGACCTCCAGACTGGCTTCTACGTGCACCAGGCCGAGGTGACGATCGACGGAAGCACCTTCACCGACAACCGCGCCTCCGTCGCCGGCGTCGAGGGATCCGACAAGGTCTCCATCACCAATTCCAACTTCGTGGACAACAGCGGGCTCAGCATCGACGCGCGCTACGACAACGGCGATATCACGCTGTCGGGCAACACCTACGATTTCGAGGCGGGCAACGTGAAGAGCTACTTCGCCCGCGACATGCCGGCCTTCCTGCCCGAGGAGCTCGACGGCGTCACGGCGATCCAGACGGCGAACAACATCGACGGCAGCGATCCGGTGGAGGACGTCTTCGGGACCGCGGGCGACGACCTGATCGTCGACACCTCCATCGCCAACCTGATCGACATCAGTGCCGGCGGAACGGACCTGCTGCTCCTCACGGCCAACACTGTGGCCTTTGAAGGGGAAGAGGGGCTCAATCAGGTGATCGGCTTTACTGCCGGAACGGGTGACGGAGCTGACAAGTTGCTGTTTCGCACGGACGATCTCGGCGAAGAGCTGCCGGGGCTCGAGCTTCAGACGCTGGCCGAGGGTGGCGTTCTGGGTGCGAACACGGGGTTCGTGCTGTTCTCCACCAAGGTGGCGCTGACCTCCGACTACGAAGCGTTGCGCGACGGTCTGGCCACCAACGAGGAGGTCCGGGCGATCCTCGACCTGGTCGACTCTCTCGATACCAGCGCCGCGGCTGACGACGGCACCATCATCGCCGCGTTCACCGACGATGACGAGGACCGGACACTGCTGGTGACGGTCGATCTCGACACCGGCGACGACGGCGGGCCGGAGCCGATCCGGATAGAGGGCATAGCCCTGCTGGAGAATGTCGACGGGACGACGCTGAGCGACGAGAACATCTACGACTTCTCGTCGGTGCAGGCGAACACCTGAGGAAACGGTGAGGGAGGGGCGCGTCCGGACAGGGCAAGGTCCGGGCGCGCCCTCTGACAGGTACATGACATCGCAACGACTGATCCCGGTGAACGCGTCCTTCGCGGGCCGCCGCTGGCCACGCTTCAACTCGTTCCGCTTCGCGCGCCGCCTGCAGGGCAGCCCGATCGGGCTGAGCGAGATCGGGCTCGTGGCGAGCTACGCACCCTTCGTCTTCAAGCGGATCGGGGGGCGGGTGATGCCCTATGTCCTGTTCTCGCTCGATGGCGGGCGCAACGTCTTCGTCGACGAGCGGGGCCGGTGGCGCGGCACCTACGTGCCCGCGGCGCTGCGGTCCTACCCCTTCGCGATGTCGGAGGATCCCAAGGAGGACGAGCTGCTGGTGGACGAGCTGTCGGCCATCGCGCCGCCCGAGGCGCGCGACCAGTCCGCGCCCTATTACGATGCGAGCGGCGACATGTCGGCGGCGACGCGGCAGGTGCGGCGCTTTCTGCTGGAGCGCAAGGCCGACATGCAGCGCACGCGCAAGGTGGTCGACATGGTCGTCGACAGCGGCCTGCTGATCCCCTTCAATTACGAGAAGCTGACCCGGCCGGACCGCGGCGAGATCTTCATCCTGAACCAGAAGCTGCTGGCGGTGAGCCCGCGACGCTACCTGCCGCACCTGCCCGCGGATGCGGAATTGCAGGCGCTGGTGCATGCGCACGCGATCTCGCTGATCCAGATCGGGCGGCTGCAGGCGCTGCACACCGCGCAGCAGCGGCCGCCCGACCCTTCCGCCACGGCGCTCGACGGTTTCCTGCAGGCGCTTCAGGAGGCGCAGTGGCGTGACTGATCGGTCCTTCGTGACGGCGGTCCTTGCGGCGGTGGCGCTGCCGGCCCTGTTGTCCGCCTGCGGCGGGGGCGGGCCGGCGTCGCTGGTGCCGGCGGGCGGGGTGCAGGTGGTCGAGGTGCCGGTGCGCGAGGGCCGGGCCGTGCCGGACGCCGTCGCCGCGTCCGGCTTCGAGGAGACGGCGTTCGCGCGGGTCGTCCGGCGCGCAGCGCTCGAATTTCCCGCCGTCGCCGGCCAGCGTGCCCGCTCGGCCAGTGTCGAGGCACGGGGACGGGCGCTGCGCGCGGGCTTCCGCCCGCAGCTCTCGGGCGGGCTCACCGCCGGAACGTCCGTGCTGGGGGACGGTGAGGACACGCAGCTCTTCGTCACGGCACGGCAGCTCGTCTTCGACGGGGCGGCCACGCGCAACCGCATCGGCCGCAACGAGATCGAGGTGCTGGAGGTCGAGGCGCGCACGGAGCTGCTGCTCTCCGCGTTGGCGCTGCGGGCGGTCGAGGCGACGCTGGACCTGTGGCTGCGGTCGGAGCTGGTGGAGCTGGCCCGCGCGGACGCGACGGCGCACGAGCGCTTCGTCGCGCAGACCTCCGAGCGGATGGAGCAGGGGGTCGCGACGACGAGCGACGTCATGGTGGCGCGCAGCCGGTTGGCGGACGCGCAGGTGCGGCTTGCGCAGGCGCGGACCGAGCGGGCGGCGGCGGAGGCGTCCTACGCCGCGATCATCGGCGCGCCTCCGGCACAGGTCGCGTTTCCGCCGGAGCCACCGCTGATCGACGCGGCCGTGGCGCGGGCGCGGCTGAGCTCGGGCCGGCAACTGGCACTCGTGCGGTTGCGCATCACGGCGGCGCAGGCCGAGCTGGAGGTCGTGCGCGCGCAGCGTTTCCCGGCGGTGTTCGTCGAGCTCACCGGCCGAAGCGGCGACGTGCTGTCGGGCGACGGGGATGACGACCTGTTCCTGGGCCTGTCGGTGGACCAGAACATCTTCACCGCCGGGCGCCTCGACGCGCTGGAGGCGGAGGCGGCGGGCGAGGTCGCGGCGGCCCGCAGCGTGCTGGACGAGACCCGGCGCGAGACGACGCGCGCCCTCGATGTCGCACTCGCGACGCGCGAGGCGTTCCCCGCCCGCCTCGCGGCGGCGGTCGGCGCGACGCAGGCGAACGCTGCGGGGCTCGCGGCGGCGCAGGAGCTCTTCGCCATCGGGCAGCGCAGCTTCACCGACATACTCGACGCGCAGCGCGACCTTACGCAGGCCCGCGTGCGGGAGACGACCCTGCGCGCGGAGGGGCGCAATGCGGCCTTTACCGTGCTGGACCTCACCGGCGACCTGCTGCCGGTCATCGGGCTGGAGGGCCGGCTCGACCCGGTGGCCGGCGCGCTGGGACCTCGGCCCGGACCGGACGGTGCGGTATGAGCGCGGGGGCCGCCGTCACGCCGCTGGAGGCCTGCCTGATCTTCGCGGCGCGCGAGCAGGGGCTCGCCGCCTCGCTCGCGCAGGTCCGTGCTCACGAGACGGGGCTCAAGGCGGCCGCTGATCTTGGTGACGTCGTGCGCGCGGCCGAGGCGCTGGGCTTCGTTGCGGCACTGGGGCAGGTGAGGGCGGGCCGGCTGACCGACGACATGCTGCCCGCGATCCTGCCGCGGGCCGACGGGTCGGCGGTGCTGGTGCTGCAGCGCCGCGGCAACCGGTTCGCGGTCTTCGACCCGGTCCTGTCCGAACGCGGGGCGGGATATGTCGGGCGCCGGGCCCTGGAGGCGATGCATGACGGGCGCGCCGTCCTGCTGCGCCCCCGCGCCGACGCGGAGCGTGGCCCGGCCGCCCCGGCGAAGGGGCACTGGTTCTGGTCGACGCTGGCGGAGAGCCGGTGGTCCTACATGCAGGTGATCCTCGCCGCCGCGATCTCCAGCGTCCTGGGCCTTGCCACCTCGATCTTCATCATGGTGGTCTACGACCGCGTGCTGCCGAACGAGGCGACGGACTCGCTGCTGGCCCTGACCGTGGGCATCGGGGTCGCACTGCTCTTCGACTTCCTGATCAAGTCGCTACGCGCGAGCTTCATCGACCGGGCGGGGCAGCGGGCTGACCTTGTGATGGGGCGGCGGATCTTCGAGCGCATCCTGGGCGTGCAGATGAAGACGCGAAGGGGCTCCACCGGGGCGCTCGCCAGCACGATGCGGGAGTTCGAGACGCTGCGCGACTTCATCACCTCGGCCACGCTTGTCGGCGTGGTGGACCTGCCCTTCATCGCGCTCTTTATCCTCGTCATCAGTCTGATCGGCGGGCCGCTCGCCATCGTGCCCGCCATTGCGGTGCCGCTGGTGCTGCTGGTCGGCATCGCGGTGCAGCCGATCCTCGCGCGCGTCGCGGACCGCAGCCATTCGGAGGGGCAGAACAAGCAGGGCGTGCTGGTCGAGACGCTGTCGGGGCTGGAGACCATCAAGACCGTGGGCGCCACCCGCGTGATGCGGCAACGGTGGGAGGGGGCGCTCGCGCGCCAGTCCGACCATGCGCTGCGCTCCCGCGCCGTGTCGCAGTTCGCGCTGAACGCCACCGCCTTCACCCAGCAGGCCGCACAGGTGATGATCGTGTTCTACGGCGTGTTCCTGATCCAGGCGGGCACAGTGAGCATGGGCGCGCTGATCGCCTGCGTGATCCTGACGGGGCGCACCCTCGCGCCCCTCGCCCAGCTCGCGCAGACCATGACGCGGGCGAGCCAGGCGCGCGCCTCCTACCGCGCGATCAACGCGCTGATGCAGATGCCGGTGGAAGGCGAAGCCGGGCGTAGCTGGCTGAGCCGCCCGCGCCTCTCCCCCTCCATCACGTTCCGCAGCGTCTCCTTCGCTTATCCGGGGCAGAAGGAGCCCTGCCTCGACGACGTGAGCTTCGAGATCGCGGCGGGGGAGCGCGTGGCGATCCTCGGCCGCATCGGCTCCGGCAAGAGCACCGTGGGCCGTCTGATCGCCGGCCTCTACGAGCCCGACCGCGGGCACGTGCTGGTGGACGGCACCGACATCTCCCACATCCACCCGGTCGATCTGCGCAACAATGTCGGGACGGTGCTGCAGGACGTCTGGCTCTTCAGCGGCACCGTGCGGGAGAACATCGCCGTCGGCGCCGAGCGCCCGGGGGACGACGAGATCATGGAGGCGGCGAAGGCGGCCGGGATCCACGATTTCCTCGCCCGGCATCCCATGGGCTACGACCTCGAGGTCTCCGAACGCGGCGGGGCGCTGTCGGGCGGGCAGCGGCAGGCCATTGCGCTCGCCCGCGCCCTGATCGGGCGCAAGCCGCTCCTGCTGCTCGATGAGCCGACCAGCGCGATGGACGTGCAGTCGGAGCGGGCGTTCGTGAAGCGGCTCGCGGAGCTGGAGCGGGACCGCACGCTGCTTCTCGTCACCCATCGCACGGCGCTGCTTGACGCCGTGGACCGGGTGATCGTGCTCGATGGCGGGCGCGTGGTGCTCGATGGGCCGAAGGCGCTGCTGCGCGGGACGGCGGCGAACGACCGGCCACGGCCGAAGGTGGTGACCGGTGACCGGTGACGACACCTTCCGGGCGCTGATGCGCGAGCGGCGCCGCGAACGGGGCATCCGCGGCTCGCTCCTGCTGTTCGCGATCCTCGCCTTCCTCGTCCTCGTAGGTGTCTGGGCCTCGGTCACCGAGATCGACGACGTGACCCGTTCGGACGGCCGGATCGTGCCCACCAGCCGGGTCCACGTCGTGCAGGCGCCCGATGACGGCGCGCTCTACGGCATCCATGTGCGAGAGGGCGACCGGGTGGAGGCCGGCCAGCTGATCGGGGAGATGGACCGCAGCCTCGCGCGCGGTCAGCTCGACACCGAACGGCAGCGCGCGGGCGCGCTCGAGGCCCGGATCGCGCGGCTCAGGGCGGAGATCGAGGGCGGCGAGCCCGTCTTTCCCGATGCGCTGATCGAGCAGATGCCGGGGCAGGTCACATCCGAGGCCGCCCTCTTCGCGGCGCGGCGGCAGGAGCTCGAGACCGAGCGCCACGTCCTGCGCACCCAGATCGAGCAGCAGGATGCGGCCATCGGCGAGGCGGAGGTGCTGCTCGCCTCTGCCCGCTCCACCCATGGGCTCCTCCGGCAGCAGATCGCGATGGTCGAACCGCTCGTGAACCGTAACCTGGAGCCCGAGACGTCGCTCCTGCAACTGCGCATCGAGCTGGGAGAGCTCGACGGGCGGGCGTCGCAGGCCGCCTCGCAGCTTTCGCGCGAACGGCTGCGTGCGGCGGAGCTGGAGACACGGTTGAGCGCGCTCGAAAGCCGCTTCCGCTCCGACGCGCTGGCCGAGCTCGCACGCGCGACGGCGGAGCTCGGCGGGTTGCAGCCCCTGCTGCCTGCGCTTGAGGAGCGGCTCGACCGGCTGGAAATCCGCGCGCAGACCCGCGGTGTGGTCAACCGGGTCCACGTGCCGGCGGTCGGCGGCTTCGTCCGGGCAGGGCAGGAGCTTGTAGACGTCGTGCCCCTCGACGACACGCTGCTGATCGAGGCCTTCGTGCGGCCCGCCGACATCGCGTTCCTCTATCCCGGCCAGTCGGTGAACGTGAAGGTCACCGCCTACGACTTCTCCCGCTACGGTGCGCTGCGCGGCGAGGTGCGGCGCATCGGCGCCAGCGCCGTACCGCATCCGGAGCGGGAGGAAAACGTGTTCGTCGTCGATGTCGCCGCGCGCTCCGAACTGGTCGATGACCGGGAGCGGCCGCTCGACATCATGCCGGGCATGGTCGCGCAGGTCGAATTCCTGTCGGGGCGCAAGTCCGTCCTCGACTACATCGTCCGGCCCGTGGTGCGGGTCAGGGACAGTGCATTTCGGGACTAGGGCGGGATGCGTGCCGTTGTATTCGCCATCAAACGGTTTGCATCGTGCAGGCGACAAACCTACAAGAGCGCGTCAAGATCATCCAACGCTGCTTCGTGGTCGAACACGGACAGGCAACTTCATCCTCGAGATATCGCGTTGACGAACAAACTCGGGCCATTGTTCCAGCTTCGCATGCTGATCGAGAGCATGGAGCGTGATCTTGGGCTCAACACACTCTCCAGACACGAGCGCGATGTCCTCTATGTACTGCAGGAGTTGTGCGGGGAAGAGAATCGCTTCGTGCGCAGCGACGCGATTCGGCGGCACGATCTGCTCAAGCCGATGACGCAGCCGACCTTCTACAGGGCGTTGCGCCAGCTCCTCGAACGGAATTTGATCGAGATGCCGGAGGGATCGAAGGCCGGTTCCTACCGGATCGTGCCGGGCGCGGAGTTCAATCTGTAGTTGTCGCCCGGGCTGGGCCCGTATGCTCGCCCCCGATTTGCATACGATCCCAACTGCTCTTCCGCCGATTGCGCGCCGGTGGTTCTATCGAGCGGTGACCGGTCCTTAGGCGATTTCGGAGCGCGGCAGGTCGGATCCGGTCTCGATTTTTTACTTTCAACCTCAGGATGTGCACTTGAGGATCCACGTCGACACGGCCGATGCGGTGAGACGCACCGACAACGAAGGATGAGACGCAGCGGCATAGATGTTTTGCGAGGCTGCTATTATCTGGACGTGACGCTGTGGGAGAGCGGTCTATGCGCCTGTTTTACATCGAAAATTCGGAAGATTGATATTTTTAGTAAAATCAGCGCGTTGATGAAGGTCGGTAGATGAAAGGGGGGAGAGTAGGAAGTGACGAATGAACCTGTCGCCAGCGAGGCGTTCTGTATTGCTCTTGGTGATGCTCGCCTTATTCGTGTTCTGGATCGTATTGCCGGTCCTCGAAGAAAGTACTGTGAACTCCCCTGATCGCATCCTGGCCTATTTGAGCTGGTTCGAGGGGACATTCCTGCATCTTCACTACGGTTTCCTCGTCCTGGCCGCATGGCTGTTCGGCTGGCGCTCCGTCCTGATCCTGGCTCCGGTGGGGGTTCTCGTCTCCGCAGTCTTCGACCACGAGATGCTGCTGAGGATCGAGGTCGCGGCACTCTACGCGGTGCTGCTGACCAGCGCGCCGACCGTCTTTTCGCTGTTCCGGCTGGGAACCGGTCACGCCGTGCCGTTCGACCGGCTGAAGCTGCACTGGCGCTTCCTCCTCTCGGGCGGGGTGCTGTCGGCGGTGCTATGCACGATGCTCAGTGCCGTGGTGGGCGACCTCGCGGGTCCGGGCAGTGCGCGGGCGGCGACCATGCTCGGCGCGATCGCGGGCAAGATCGCCGGGCTCTTCATGGCCATCGCGCTGATCTGGCTGATCTATCGCACCTGCTCGCTGGTGCGGCGGGTGATCTAGGGGACGAGCCGGACGGGCCGTCCCCCCTCCAGCGAGCGGGCCGCCGCATCGGCGAGCCGCTGCGCCGCGACCCCGTCGGCGATGCCCGGCGTGATCGCCGAGCCCGCCTCCAGCGCCGTCACGAAATAGGCGAGCTCCGCGACATAGGCGGCCTCGTAGCGTTCGAGGAAGAAGGGCTGCGTCGGTGCGCTGCGAAAGCCCGCGCCATCGGCCTGGGTCACGAGGTGGACGGGCGCGTTGGCGGCCTGCAGGAGGCCACCCGCTCCATGCACTTCGATCCGCTGGTCGTAGCCGTAGGTGGCGCGGCGCGAGTTGTTGATCTGGCACAGCTTGCCGGAGGCCGTGCGAAGCGTGACCGCAGCCGTGTCGATGTCGCCCGCTGCGCCGATGGCCGGGTCGACGAGGCAGGCGCCGGTGGCGAAGACCTCGACCGGTTCCTCCCCCAGCAGGACGCGCGCCATATCGAAGTCGTGGATCGTCATGTCGCGGAACAGCCCGCCGGAGCTCTCGATGTACGGGATCGGTGGCGGGGACGGGTCGCGCGATGTGATGACGACGAGTTCGACGGCGCCGATCGCGCCCGCGCTGAGCTCGGCCTGCAGATATGCGAAGTGGGGATCGAAGCGGCGGTTGAAGGCGGTCATGAACGGGACCCCCGCCGCGTCGACGGCATCGCGGCAAGTTGCGGCACGTTCGGCGGAGAGGTCGATGGGCTTCTCGCAGAAGATCGCCTTGCCCGCCGCGGCGGACGCGTGGATCTGGTCAAAATGCAGGCTGGTGGGCGTGGCGACGATCACCGCGTCGATGTCAGGGGCTGCGATGATCGCGTCGGTCTCCCGCATCTCGGCGCCCGTCGCGTCGGCGAGCGCCCGGGCGCCCGCCGGGACCGCGTCGGCGACCGCAGCGAGGCGCGCGCCGGGCAGCCGCATCAGCGAGCGGGCGTGGACCTGGCCAATGCGGCCGCAGCCGAGCAGTCCGATTGAGATCATGGCGTGCCTCCGTTGGGCGCGAGGGTGCGCAGGACCGCGCGGGCCGCGGCCTCGATGGGTGCTTCGATAGCCGAGAGGATCTGGACCCTGTCGAAGCCGTCGGGATCCTCGGCGAGGGTGGCGCGCAGCGCGCGGCCGAACTCCATGCGCAACTCGGTCCCGATGTTGAACTTGCAGATCGCCGAGGTGCGGGCAAGGTGTGCCCGCTGCGCCCACGGCACGCCGGAGCCGCCGTGGATGACGAGGGGCATGTCGGTCACCGCCTCGATGGCGCGGATGCGGTCCTCGTCGAGGCCGCCCTCGCGGTTTCGTTGCAGGTGCACGTTGCCGACGGAGACCGCCATGGCGTCCACCTGCGTGTCTCGCGCGAAGCGGGCGGCGTCGTCCGGGTCGGTACCGCGGCTGTCCTCGCCCTGGGCATAACCGACGAAGCCGATCTCCCCTTCGCAGGAGATCCCGGCGGCGTGGGCGAGCTCGGCGACGCGCACCGTCTCCTCGATGTTCCGTGCCAGGGGCTGGCGCGAGCCGTCATACATCAGCGAGGTGAAGCCGCTGTCGAGCGCTTCGCGGCATTCCTCGAACGTGTAGCCGTGGTCGAGATGGGCGACAACGGGGACGGAGGCGGCCTCGCCAAGCTGGCGGAACATGGCGCCGAGGACGGGCAGGGGGGTGTGCTTCCGGCAGGACGGTCCGGCCTGGAGGATCACGGGCAGGCCCTCGGCTTCGGCGGCGCGGACATAGGCGCGCGCGTCCTCCCAGCCGAGGCAGACGAGGCCGCCGACGGCGTAGTGCTCCCGTAGGGCGGGTTGGAGGACGTCGGCGAGGTTTACGAGGGGCATGGCGGGGCGCTGCGCGGGGCAGAATGCCGTGACGTCTTGATCGAGCCACCACGACAGGACCACGGCCGCGCCGCAGGGGGGCAGGGAACGGCCGCTCCGGGGGGGCGGTGCGGCCGTGGTCCGTGCCAGAGGCCCGGACCGTCCCCCAGTCGCGACCGGCTGCTTCCGTGGACGGGTCTCGTGCCCCGTAGGATCAAGCGTTGAGCTGAGCCCCAACCCGGAGCGGCCGCACCGGGGGGGTGGTGCGGCCGCCGTCCGGGCGCGTGGCCCGGACCGGGGGGCAACTGGGCGGGTCCCGTCATCGGAACTTCGCCACCATGTCCTTGATGCCCGGAATGGTCTCCACCTGGTCCGCGTGGCTCGGCTGAAAATACTGCACGAGGCTGCGCTGGCTGAGCCCGCCGAGGATGGTGAAGTAGTACATCTCGTAGCCCGGCAGCACCGCGCAGGGGTGGTAACCCCTGTCGATGCAGATCGTGGAGCCGTCGACGATGTGGTAGGCGTCCCCCGGCGCCCCGTCCTCCCGCTGCAGCATCTGCAGCCCGGAGCCATGCGCGGGGCGGAAGCGGAAGTTGTAGGTCTCGTCGTGGCGCGTCTCGTCGGGCAGGCGGTCGGTGTCGTGCTTGTGGCTGGGAAAGCCCGACCAGCCGCCCGCACCCACCGTGTAGAGCTCCGAGACCAGCAGGCGGCCGACGCGGCCGTGCTGCTTCTGACCCAGGATGTGCTTGATCTTCCGGTGGGTCTTGGTGTCGTCGGAGCCGTATTGCACGAGGTCGATCTCGTCCGCGCGCACGGCGAAGGGCTCCAGCACCTCGTCGTATTTCGCGCCCGCGACGAAGATCTCGGCGGCATCGGACAGGCAGATAAAGCGGGCCTCGGCGCCGGTGGGGACGTAGACGCCCTCGGGCTCCCCGTCCCAGACGTCGACGCCGCGGCCGCCGAGGCCCTTAGCCTCGAAGCCGCCGACGCGCACGTCGATCAGGCCGGTGGCGGGCGCAATGCAGGTCTCATAGCCCAGCACGGCATAGGCGAAGCTCTCCCCCTTCTTCAGCTTGACGATGTTGAAGTAGTTGAGCGGTACCAGCGCGTTGCCGGCCTCCACGATCGGGGCATTGGCGTTGTCGAAGGGGGGGATGTGCATGGCTCAGACCTCCGTCGGGCCGGGATGCTCGGCGAGGAAGGCGTCGAGCTGATCGGGCGTGGGCATGGCGGGGGCGCAGCCGGGTTTGGAGACGACGATGGCCGCGCAGGCCGAGCCGCGCAGGATCGCGTCGCGCAGCGGCTGCCCCGCGGCGAGGGCGGAGAGGAGCCCCGCCATGAAGCTGTCGCCCGCGCCGTTGGGTTTGAGGGCTTTGACGGGGTAGATGCCGGTGCGGATCTCCTCGCCGTCCGCGAAGGTGATCGCACCGCCTTCCCCCATCTTGTAGATGACCGTGCGCCCCTCGGCGGCCAAAGCGCGGGCCATGTCGACGCCACGCTCGAAGTTGCCCGCCATGAAACCGAACTCCTCGTCATTGCCGACGATCATGTCGCTGGCTGCGCCTGCGCGGGACAGAACCTCGGCCGCGACCTGTGGGGAGGGCCAGGAATAGGGGCGGTAGTCGATGTCGAGGATCACCGGCAGGCCGGCGGCGCGCGCCGCCTCGAAGGCGTGGAAATGCGCGCTGCGCGACGGCTCGGCGGCGAAGACAGTGCCGGTGGTGATGAGTGCGCCGTAGGAGGCAAGGTCCACCGCCTCCACGTCGGCTTCCGTCACCTCGAAATCGGCGGCGCCGTTGCGGTAGATGACGTTCTGGAAGTCCTCGATCCGGCTCTCGTAAACGGCGAGCGAGGTGCGCGCCTCGCCCCCCACGGCACGGACGTGGGCGGTGTCCACACCGTAGTGCCGCAGCCTGTTGAGGCAGAAGCGTCCCACCGCATCGTCGGAGACCGAGGTGACGAGTGCGGCCTGCGCACCCAGCTTGCAGAGACCCGCCGCGATATTGGCCGCGGAGCCGCCGAGATCGGCGTGGAAGGTGTCGGCCTCCTCACTGCGGACGCCCGGCGGGTCGGCATACAGGTCCATCCCCGCCCGGCCGAAGACGACGAAGCGGTTCCGCGCGATGCCGTCGAGGAGTGCCGTCATGCGCGGCCCTCGGTGTTCCCGCCCTCGGCCGTATCCAGCACCTCCGGGTAGGGATAGTTGAGGCCAAGAAGCTGGCGCATGTCGCCCGACGCCGCGTCGAGGAAGCTCGCGGGCAAGGCGGCCCGCATGTCCTCCATCGGTTTCACCCATTTGGGCAGGTACTGGATCAGCACCGCGTTGCGGTCGTGCTCTGACCGGTTCGGCATCGCGCAGTGCCACGCCGCGCCAAAGAAGATCACCGCGTCGCCCGGATCGCCGGTCATCCGGGCGCAGCGCTCGAAGAAGCGGTCCTCCTCGGTGGGGTAGCGCAGCGCCTTCTGCGAGCCGGGGACATAGGCGGTCGCGCCGCTTTCCTCGGTGAACGGGTCGAGGATGACGGAGACCTGGGCGTTCATCGGGAAGCTCGCGTTCAGGCCCATCGGATGCGTATGAGGCGCGTGGAAATCCCAGTAGGGGTAGTCGACGTGTGGCTCCTGTCCCGGCCCGCCCGGCAGGATGCGGTTGGCGGCGATGGAGCCCATGATGAACTCCGACCCGAGGAAGCGGCGCAGGATTGCCATCAGCACCGGGTGCGCGGCCATGCGGGAGAAGACCTCGCCCTTGGCGAGCAGGTTCCAGACGCGGCGCTGGAGGGCGAGGGTCCCGTCGGCCTCCGCCGCGCCCTGGAAATGGGTGACCTTCGCGGCGTCCACTTCCGAATGGCGCATGATGATGGCGCGCGCCTCCGCGACCTCGTCGGCGGTGAAGAGACCGGTGAGACGCACGGCGCCGCCGCCGGTCATCAGCTCCTCGACCACGATTTGGGGTGTTGCGGCGGCGGGCGCGAGGTTCAGCATCACACGCCCCTGCGCTGGCGACTGCGGCTTGCCTCGATCTCGGCATGTTTCTCGCGCACGCTCTCGTGGTCGGAGACGTGGGGCGTTCCGACCTCCCACCACGCATGGCCCTGCGCGGTCCACCCTTCGTAGGCGTCTACGTTCATCACGATGACCGATGTGCGGTCGGCGGCCTTGGCCGCCTTGAACGCCTCGGCGAGCTCATCGGCATTTTCCGCGTAGACCGCATGCGCGCCCATGGAGGCGGCGTGGGCGACGAAGTCGACCGGCAGCGCCTCGGGAATGGTGGGTGTGTCGCTCAGCAGGTTGTTGAAGCTCTCGTTCCCGGTGTTGTTCTGCAGCTTGTTGATGACCGCGAAGCCGCCATTGTCGAGCACCAGCACGATCAGCTTTTTGCGCGTGAGGACGGAGGAATAGATGTCGGAGTTCATCAGGAGATACGAGCCGTCGCCGACGAAGACGATCGTGTCGGCTTCGGGCTCCACCTCGCTCTGCGCGATGCGAGCGCCCCAGCCGCCTGCGATCTCGTAGCCCATGCAGGAGAAGCCGAACTCCACGTCCACGGTGCCAATATCGAGGGTGCGCCAGTTGGCCGTGACCTCCGCCGGCAGGCCGCCTGCCGCGGTCACCACGCGGTCGCGCGGATCGCAGAGCGCGTTCACCACGCCGATCGCCTGGGCGTAGGAGTTGGGGCGGTTGCCGGGGCGCACGTTCTCGGCCACGTAGGCGTTCCACTTCATGCGCGCGTCCTGCGCGAAGGTCGTCCAGCTCTCGGGCGCGCGGTAGTCGTCCATCGCCGCGGCCAGCTGCTCCAGCCCGCGCTTCGCATCGCCCACGACGGGCAGGGACATGTGCTTGCCCGCGTCGTGCCGCGCGGCGTTGAGCGAGATGAAGCGGGCGTCCCGGGCAAAGGCGGTCCAGGAGCCGGTGGTGAAGTCCTGCAGCCGCGAGCCGACCGACAGCACCACGTCCGCCGTCTCGGCCACTGCGTTGGCGCTGTCCGATCCGGTGACGCCCACCGGGCCGATATTGAGCGGGTGGTCGAAGCGGAGGTTGGCGCGGCCCGCGATGGTCTCGACCACCGGGATCCCGTGCGCCTCGGCAAAGGCGGTGAGCTCGGCCACCGCACCCGAATATTGCACGCCGCCGCCGGCGATGAGGAGCGGGCGTTGGGCGGTCTTGAGGAGGGCGGCGGCCTCCGCGATCTCGTTCGCGTCGGGGGTCACGCGGCGGATGCGGTGCGTGCGTTCCGCGAAGAACTCCACCGGGTAGTCGTAGGCCCAGCCCTGAACGTCCTGTGGGAGGGCTAGGAAGGCGGGCCCGCAATCGGCCGGATCCAGCATCGTGGCCAGTGCCGCGGGCAGGGACTGGATGGCCTGTGCGGGATGGGTGATCCGGTCCCAGTAGCGCGTCACCGCCTGAAAGCCGTCGTTGAGCCCCAGCGCCGGGTTACCGAAATGCTCGAGCTGCTGGAGCACCGGGTCGGGCAGACGGGTGAGGAACGTGTCGCCGCACAGCATCAGCATCGGCAGGCGGTTCGCATGGGCGAGCGCGGAGGCCGTCAGCAGGTTCGCTGTCCCTGGCCCGGCGGAGGCGGTGCAGAACATGAAGCGGCGGCGCAGGTGGTACTTCGCATAGGCCGCCGCGGCGAAGCCCATGCCCTGCTCGTTCTGACCGCGGTAGAGCGGCAGCGTCTCACGATGATCGTAGAGCGCCTCGCCCAGGCAGGTGACGTTGCCGTGGCCGAAGATGCCGAAACCGCCGCCGCAGACCCGCTGACGCACGGCCTCGATCTCGATGAACTGCGCGTCGAGATAGCGGATGATCGCCTGCGCGGTCGTCAGGCGCACGGTCGCATCGCTCATCGGCGGTCTCCTCCCCGGAGGTGTTTTGTCGGCCGCGGTCCGTTGGAGCTTGACCGCGTTCGGGATTCGAGGATAGCCGTATTGCAACCGGTTGCAATAGATTTCGAAGGGCCGCCATGGGAGAGATCGGGATCGGCCTCGTCGGCGGGGGCTACATGGGCAAGGCGCATGCGGTGGCCCTGTCGGCGGTGGGTGCGGTCTTCGACACGCGCCTGCGTCCGCGGCTGGAAATGGTGGCGGCTTCCTCCCCCGCATCGGCGGAGCGCTACCGCGCGGCCTTCGGTGTCGCCCGCGCCGCGCCGGACTGGCAGGCGCTGGCGGAGGATCCGCGGGTCGAGGCCGTGGTGATCGCGTCGCCCCAGTCCACCCACCGGGCGATCGCGGAGCGGGCTTTCGCCCTCGGCAAGCCGGTGTTCTGCGAGAAACCGCTGGGCGCCTCGCTCACGGATGCGGAGGCGATGGTACACGCGGCGGACGCGAGCGGCGTCGTCCACATGACCGGCTTCAACTACATCCGCACCCCGGCCTCGCAATACGCCCGCCAGCTCGTGGCCGACGGCGTGATCGGGGAGGTCACGTGGTTTCGCGGCGAGCATACCGAGGATTTCTATGCAGACCCCGATGCGCCCGCGACCTGGCGCACCACAGGCGAGGCGAACGGGACCATGGGTGATCTCGCCCCTCACATGATCAACGCCGCACTGGCGCTCATCGGCCCGGTGGCATCGGTCATGGCGGAGATCGAGACGGTGCACACCGCGCGGGATGGCATCGCCGTCACCAATGACGATCAGGCCCAGATGATGTGCCGCTTTGCCGGCGGCACGATGGGCCACCTGCATTTCAGCCGCGTCGCGACCGGGCGCAAGATGGGCTACGCCTATGAGATCACGGGGACCCGTGGCGCCATCCGCTTCGATCAGGAGGATCAGAACGCGCTGTGGCTCTACCGCGCCGAGGGACCGGAGGCCGAGCGCGGCTTTCGCAAGATCCTCACCGGCCCCGCGCATCCCGACTACCTGGCGTTCTGCCAGGGGCCGGGCCACGGCACGGGCTACCAGGACCAGATCATCATCGAGGCGCGCGATTTCCTGGAGGCGATCGCCGACGGGCGGCCACGCTGGCCCACCTTCCACGACGGGCTCGCCGTCTGGCAGGTGGTCGAGGCCGCGCGCCGCTCACACGCAACGAAAAGCTGGCAGGACGTGCCGCGGGGAGGAGCTTCATGACCATCCGGATCGGCAATGCGCCCTGTTCGTGGGGCGTCGAGTTCGCGGGCGATCCGCGCAACCCCGACTGGCGCGACGTGCTGCGGGAGAACGCGGCGGCGGGCTATACGGGCATCGAGCTCGGCCCCGTCGGCTTCATGCCCGAGGATCCGCCGCAGGTCGCCGACGCGCTGGCCGAGCATGGGCAGGAGCTGATCGGCGGCGTCGTCTTCCGCGCCTTCCACGACCCCGCGCAGTGGGAGGATGTGCTGGATGGCGCGCGCCGGACCTGTGCTGCGCTCAAGGCGCACGGGGCGCGGCACCTGGTGCTGATCGACTCGATCTCGCCCCGCCGCGCGCCGACCGCCGGGCGCTGGGATGCGGCGGAGAAGATGGAGCCCGGCGAATGGGGCGCCTTTCGCGACCGGATCGCCCATGTGGCGCGCATGGGGGCGGAGGAGTATGGCCTGACCGTCGGCATCCACGCCCACGCCGCGGGCTTCATCGATTTCGAACCGGAGCTGGAGCGGCTGCTCGACGAGGTCGACGAGCGCGTCCTGAAGATCTGCTTCGATACCGGCCACCACTCCTACGCGGGCTACGATCCGGTGGCGTTCATGGAGCGGCATGTTGGCCGGATCAGCTACATGCATTTCAAGGACATCGATCCGGCGGTGAAGGCCGACGTGATCGCCCGGGGCACCGGCTTCTATGACGCGTGCGGGCAGGGGATCTTCTGCAATCTGGGCGAGGGCGACGTCGACTTCCCGCGTGTCCGGCGGATCCTGCTCGATGCCGGGTTCGAGGGCTGGTGCACGGTCGAGCAGGATTGCGACCCGACGCTGGCGGGCACCGATCCGCTGCGCGATGCGACGTCGAACCGGGCGTATCTGAACTCCATCGGCTTTGCGTGAGGGCGCCATGAGCAAACTGAACTGGGGCATGATCGGCGGTGGCGAGGGCAGCCAGATCGGCCCGGCGCACCGGCTCGGCGCGCAGGCGGACGGTCGCTTCGTCATGGCGGCGGGGGCGCTGGACGCGGACCCTGCCCGCGGGCGGGACTACGCGCAACGGCTCGGCGTCGCCGCCGACCGCGCCTATGGCGATTGGCGGGAGATGCTGGCGGGGGAGCGGGACCGGCCGGACCGCATCGACCTCGTTACCGTGGCGACGCCCAACAACACGCATTTCGAGATCACCAAGGCGTTCCTCGAAGCGGGCTTCCACGTGCTGTGCGAGAAGCCGATGACCATGACCGTGGCGGAGGGGGAGGAGATCGTGCGCCTTGCCCGCGACACCGGGCGGATCTGTGCGGTGAACTACGGCTACTCCGCCTATCCGATGGTGCGGCAGATGAAGGCGATGGTCGCCGCCGGTGAGCTCGGCGCCATCCGCTGCGTCGTCGCGAATTTCAGCCACGGGCACCATGCTGCCGGAGACGATGCGGACAATCCGCGGGTGCGCTGGCGCTACGACCCGCTGCAGGCCGGGGTCTCGGGCCAGATGGCCGATTGCGGAATCCACGCGCTGCATCTGGCGAGCTTCATCCTCGGCGACGAAGTGCGCACGCTCTCGGCCGATTTCGCCTCGACCGTTCCGGGGCGGGTGCTGGAGGACGACGCGATGGTGAACTTCCGCACCGATGGCGGGACGGTCGGGCGGCTCTGGACCTCGACCATCGCGCTGGGGCGGCAGCACGGGCTCGATATCCAGGTCTTCGGCGAGAAGGCGGGCCTGCGCTGGGCCTCCGAACAGCCGAACCAGGTCTATCTGCACCGTCTCGGCGGCCGGGTGGAGATCATGGAGAAGGGCGAGGCCGGGCTGACCGACGAGGCGCGGCGGCTGAGCCGGGTGCCCATCGCCCATCCCGAGGGCTTTCCGCTGGCCATCGCCAACATTTATCTCGACCTCGCGAACCGGATCGCGGGCGCGCCCGCGGGCCATCTGCCGAGTGCGGAGGACGGGCTGCGGTCGATGGCGGCGGTCCATGCGGCGGTGGCCTCGGCGAAGGCCGACGGCGCCTGGGTCGATGCGCGTCCGCCGATGTTTCGCTGAGGCGGTTCAGGGCAGCGGGCGCAGCGTCCCGCGCTCGATGATCTCGCAGGGGAAGAGCCGCGCTTCAGGATAGCGCCCGGGCTCGTCGAGCATGGCGACGACGAGCTCGATGGAACTGTCGATGATCTGGCGCACCGGCTGGCGGATGGTGGTGAGGTTGATGTTCTGCCACCCTGCCATCTCCATGTCGTTGAGGCCGATCAGCCCGATATCGCCGGGCACGCTCAGGCCCCGGCTCTGGATGGCGGCGAGGCCCCCGACCGACAGCACGTCGTCGCCGCAGAAATAGGCCTCCGCCGGTTCGTGCTGCAGAAGACGCAGCATCTCGGCCCGGCCGGCGTCGAAGGAATAGGCAGTGGCAAAACTCTCGGTCGCCTCGATGCCGGCCTCCCGCGTGACCTCGAAGAAGCCGAGGCGCCGGTCGGCGGTCGATGTCGCCTCCCGCGGGCCGCCGAGAAAGGCGATGCGGCGGTAGCCGCGCGCGATCAGGGTGCGCGCGGCCATGCGCCCGCATTCGACGTTGTCGATCCCCACCACGTGCACCCGTGGCGCGCTCGCGAACCGGCCGAACGAGTGGACCACCGGCATCTGCGCGTCGCGGAACGCCTTGGAGAATTCGGGCGAGAGGGTGGAGGAGGCGACGATCACCCCGTCCACCGAATACTGCCGCAGCAGCCGCAGCGAGTTTTCGGGATCGGTTTCATCGGTGAGGTTCACCAGCAGCGGACGCAGCCCCCGCTCCTGCAGGCTGCGGGTGAACAGGTCGAAGACCTCGAGGAACAGCGGGTTGCGGAAGTTGTTGGAAATCAGGCCGATGAGCTTCGTCCGGCCCGTCGTCATCGCCGAGGCGAGGGCGTTTGGGCTGTAACCCAGCTCGCTCGCCGCCTTCTCCACCTTGCGGCGGGTCTTGATCGAGACGGAGGCTCCTTCGGTGAAGGTGCGCGACACGGCGGAGCGCGACACGCCCGCCCGTTCGGCCACCTCTTTCAACGTTACCGGCATCGCTTCTCCTCGTTCCTCGGGAGATACGTCAAATCCGCCCTGAGTGGAACGCCAAATTTGCAACCGGTTGCATAATGAGGGGCGGTGTGGTTTCCTGAGTCCCACGAGGCGGGAAAACCGCCCGATATCGAGACACCCTTAGGATTGTCCGGGAGGAACACATGAAGACCGTCCTGAAGTCGCTGGCCCTCGGCACAGCGCTCGTCGCCGCGTCGTCTATGGCGCAAGCCGACGACCACGAACCCCTCAACTACGTGCTGGTCAGCCACGCGCCCGACAGCGACAGCTGGTGGAACACGATCAAGAACGGCATCGCGCTTGCCGGTGACCAGATGGGCGTGACGGTCGAGTACCGCAATCCGCCCACGGGCGATCTCGCCGACATGGCTCGGATCATCGAACAGGCCGCGGCCTCCGGTCCCGACGGGATCATCACGACGCTCAGCGACTATGACGTCCTGCGCGGCCCGATCGAGGATGCGGTCGCCTCGGGCGTCGATGTGATCATCATGAACTCCGGCACGCCGGAGCAGGCCCGCGAGGTCGGCGCGCTGATGTATGTGGGCCAGCCCGAATACGATGCCGGGCTTGCCGCCGGGCAGCGCGCGGCGGGGGACGGCGTCGCCTCGTTCCTCTGCGTAAACCACTACATCTCCTCCCCCTCCTCGACGGAGCGGTGCCAGGGCTTCGCCGACGGGCTGGGCGTGGAGCTGGGCAACCAGATGATCGACAGCGGGCAGGACCCAGCGGAGATCAAGAACCGCGTGCTCGCCTATCTCAACGCCAATCCGGAGACGGACGCGATCCTGACGCTCGGCCCGACCTCGGCCGATCCGACGCTGCTCGCCCTCGACGAGAACGGGATGGCCGGTGACATCTATTTCGGCACCTTCGATCTCGGCGAGAACATCGTGGAGGGGATCAAGGCGGGCACCATCGAGTGGGGCATCGACCAGCAGCCCTTCCTGCAGGCCTACCTGCCGGTGGTTGTGCTCGCGAACTACCACCGCTACGGCGTCCTGCCGGGCAACAACATCAACTCCGGTCCGGGCTTCGTGACCGCGGACGGGCTGACGCTCGTCGAGGAATACGCTGGCGAGTACCGCTGAGCATTCCGGGGCCGGCCACAGCGCCGGCCCCACAACAAGCCGTTTCCCGGAGCGATGCGATGAGTGAAACCGCGCAATCCACCCCCGCGACAGACGAGCGGATCAAGCAGGTCTCGGGCCTGCGCCGGGCCCTGATCCGGCCCGAGCTCGGCGGGATCTGCGGAACCGTCCTCGTCTTCACCTTCTTCCTTCTGACCGCGCTCGACAGCGGGATGTTCAACGCGCAGGGCGTGCTGAACTGGTCCACCGTTTCGGCGCAGTTCATGATCATCGCCGTCGGCGCGTGCCTGTTGATGATCGCGGGCGAGTTCGATCTGTCCGTCGGCTCGATGATCGGGTTCGCGGGGATGACGATCGCGATTTTCTCGGTCACTCTTGGCTGGCCGGTCTGGGCGGCGATCCTGACCACTTTCGCGCTCTGCGTTTCGATCGGGGCGCTGAACGGCTTCATCGTGATCCGGACGGGGCTGCCGAGTTTCATCGTCACGCTCGCCTTCCTCTTCATCCTGCGCGGCTTCACCATCTACCTGCCGCAGACGATCGAGCGGAAGACGATCATCGGCGGCATCTCGGAGGCGGCGGAGGGCGACTGGCTCGCCGCCCTCTTCGGCGGGAAGATCCTCGGCGGGCTCTTCCAGTGGCTGGGCGATGCGGGGCTGATCGGCGTGTTCGAACGCGGCAGCCGGGCGGGCCAGCCGGTGGTCGACGGCATTCCGATGCTGATCGTCTGGGCGATCGCGCTGGTCATCGTGGGCCACGTGCTGCTGACGCGCACCCGCTTCGGCAACTGGATCTTCGCCGCCGGGGGCGATGCGGAGGCCGCGCGCAATTCCGGCGTTCCGGTCAACCGCGTGAAGATCCTGATGTTCATGTTCACCGCCTTTTGCGCCACCGTCTTTGCCACCTGCCAGGTGATGGAGTTCGGCTCGGCCGGCGCGGATCGCGGCCTCCTCAAGGAGTTCGAGGCGATCATCGCCGTGGTGATCGGCGGCGCGCTGCTGACCGGCGGCTACGGCTCGGTCATCGGCGCAGCGCTCGGGGCGCTGATCTTCGGCGTGGTCCAGCAGGGGCTGTTCTTCGCGGGCGTCGAAAGCTCGCTCTTCCGGGTGTTCCTCGGCGTGATCCTGCTGGGGGCCGTGATCCTCAACACCTATATCCGCCGCATGATCACGGGGGAGCGTTGAGATGAACACCCGCTCCACCCATGCCCCGATCATCGAGATGCGCAATATCGAGAAGCATTTCGGTGCGGTGATCGCGCTCGCCGGCGTGTCCCTAGACATCTATCCGGGGGAGTGCCATTGCCTGCTCGGCGACAACGGCGCGGGCAAGTCGACCTTCATCAAGACGATGTCGGGCGTGCACAAGCCGACGAAGGGCGAGATCATCTTCGAAGGCCGCCCGATGCATTTCGACACGCCGCGCCAGGCGATGGATGCGGGTATTGCGACCGTCCACCAGCACCTCGCCATGATCCCGCTGATGAGCGTCAGCCGGAACTTCTTCATGGGCAACGAGCCGGTGAAGCGGATCGCGGGCATCCCCTTCTTCGACCGGGCCGAAGCCGACCGCGTGACGATGGAGGAGATGCGCCGCATGGGCATCAACCTGCGAGGCCCCGATCAGGCGGTCGGCACCCTCTCGGGCGGGGAGCGGCAGACGGTCGCCATCTCCCGTGCGGTCTATTTCGGGGCCAAGGTGCTGATCCTCGACGAGCCGACCTCGGCGCTCGGCGTGCGGCAGACCTCCAACGTGCTCGCCACCATCGACAAGGTGCGAAAGCAGGACGTGGCTGTCGTCTTCATCACCCACAACGTGCGTCACGCGTTGGCTGTGGGCGACCGGTTCACCGTGCTGAACCGCGGGCAGACGCTGGGCACGGCGCAGCGCGGTCAGATCACGCCGGACGAGCTGCAGGACATGATGGCGGGCGGGCAGGAGCTTGCGACCCTCGACGACGCGCTTGGCGGGACCGTATGAGCCTGCTGGTCAAGCCGAACGGCGTGTCGGGCAAGGTCCATGATGTGACGCCTGAGAGCGCGGGCTGGGGCTATGTCGGCTTCGGGCTCTACCGCCTCGGCGCGGGGGACCGCGCGGCGGAGACGACGGGCGAACGCGAGGTCATCCTCGTGCTGGTCGAAGGCCGGGCGGAGATTAACGTCGATGGCGAGAGTTTCGGCGAGATGGGCGACCGGATGTCGGTCTTCGAAAAGACGCCGCCCCACTGCCTCTACATCCCCGGCGGGCGGGACTGGTCGGCGGTCGCCACCACCCAGTGCACGTTGGCGGTCTGCAGCGCGCCGGCCCGCGGTGACCACCCGGTGCGGCGGCTGGGGCCCGAGGGCATCACGCTCACGCCTCGCGGCGTCGGGCAGAACACCCGTCACATCAACAACATCGCGATGGAGGAGCGGGACTTGGCGGGCAGCCTGCTCGTCACCGAAGTCTTCACCCCCGACGGCAACTGGTCCTCCTATCCCAGCCACCGGCATGACGAGGACGACTTCCCCCGCATGACCTACCTGGAGGAGACCTACTACCACCGCCTCAGCCCCGCGCAGGGCTTCGGCGTGCAACGGGTCTACACCGAGGACGGCGCGCTGGACGAGACCATGGCGGTGAAGGACGGCGACGTGGTGCTGGTCCCGAAGGGGCACCATCCCTGCGCGGCGCCCTACGGCTACGAGATGTACTACCTCAACGTCATGGCGGGACCGCTGCGGAAATGGCGCTTCCGGAACGACCCAGACCACGACTGGATCGCCCAGCGCGACGCGGTGGGGTAAGGCCGCCCAGGCGAGCAGTGCCGCCTCGTGCTTCGGCGATATCGTACCCTTGAGTGAGGTATCGCGGCGCGCACGGTCCCATTTGAGCAACCGGTGAAGTAGGTGGCGAAGAGGCCTACGGGTTCGACCCGTGGACATCGCGCGCTGCGTATCGACGCCGAGACGGTACCTGAAGGCGGGAGACGTTGGCGCCATCAACGGGACCCTGGTCTACGGCGCGACGCCGGCCTCCACCACGGCACCGCGCAGAAAGCCTGTTCCGCCTACGATGGGACAACGCATCGGTCGTTCTTCTGACCTGCACATAACGACTTTCCGCGATCCGGGTGCTTTCGCAACCGCACGCGTCGGCCTAGGCTGCGCCTGACGCCACCTGCCTGACACCATGGCCCGCCGAAACCGAAAGACCAACCTGCCGTCCCCGTTCCTGCAGCGGCTGACCGTGCGCGAAGACGTCTTCGCGGAGCAATCGGGCTATCCGTTCGACCTGCCGTGGCTGGACGCGGATTTCGAGCTCTCCTTTACCACGCCCGTCACGATCGTCGTGGGCGAGAACGGCACGGGGAAGTCGACGCTGATCGTGGCGATCGCGGCGCTCAGCGGCTATGACGAGGCGGGCGGCGGGAAAGGATACGCCGCCATCGATCACCCCGGCGCGCGGGAGGAGAGCGGCGCACTCCTCGCCGATGCTCTGCGCGGCGGCTGGCTACCGAAGGTCACGAACGGCTGGTTCTTCCGGTCAGAGACCTTCTTTTCCGTCGCGCGCTATCTCGACGCCGTGGGATCGGACTCGGACTACCTCACATGGTCCCACGGCGAGGGGTTCATCAGGTCGTTCGAAGAGCGGATGTCGAAGCAGGGCATCTACTTCATGGACGAGCCCGAGAGCGCGCTGTCGCCCCGGCGGCAACTCGTGTTGCTGCGCCTGCTCGACCGGATCCAGTTCAAGCGGGAGGCGCAGGTGATCATGGCCACGCACTCGCCGATCCTGATGGCGCTGCCGGGGGCCACAGTGCTGGAGGTCACGCGCCACGGGATCGCGCCGATCGAATACCGCGAGACGCGGCATTTCCGGCTCTACCAGGATTTCACGATCGATCCCGAAGCGTTCATCGCCGACGCGCTGCGCGACGAGGACGAGAGCCTGTTCTAGACGAGGCGGAGGGCCGGTTCCGGCGGCGTGCGTGCAGGTGAGCGTGCAAGGGTATCGTGGAAGAGATCGAGGCGGCGCGCCGTCTCCTCCTCGTGATCCGGGCCGGGCCTGAGCCAGGTGCGCGCGGCAAGCGGCCGACCCAGCGTGTCGGCGCAGTCGGTATAGGCGCGGTTCGGCGCCCCGGGCCGGTCGGCGGTCAGGAAGAGGCCGACGCGCCGTGGCAGTGCGGCCTCCGTGAGCACACGGCGCAGCGGCGGGGCGGGCTGGCCGAGCCAGAGGGGTCCGCCGATCGCGACCCAGGGCCGCGCGCCCAGATCGGGCAGGGCGTCGTCGAGCGGTGGCGCGACGGAGAAAAGCGTATCCAGGCGGGCGCGCAGCCGCCCGGCCGGGCCCTGTCGATAGCGCTTCAGCGCGAGCGCGACCAGGCACGCGCCGCTCCGGCGTGCCAGCCGTTGCGCTGCGGCGCACGTCGCGCCGGTGCGCGAGTAGTAGATGATGGCACCCGTGCCCTGGCTCATCGCGGCCTCTCCGCTCGCTGGTCGAGCGTGCACCCTAGACGACATGGCGGCGTGCGACTTTGCCCTAGCGCAAATTCACGCGGATTGATCGCGATCAATCGCGACATGGCCGGGCTTCCTACGCTGCGTCACATCCCGTCGTGTGCACAGAAGGAGACGCCGATGCCCTACGATCTTCCCAAGGTGATGAAGGCGGCGGTGGTGCCGCGCCTCGGTGCTGCGCTGGAACTGCGCGAGGTGCCCGTGCCCGAGATCGGGCCGGGCGAGGTGCTGGTGCGGGTCCGCGCCTCCGGCGTCTGCCACACGGATCTGCACGCCGCCGACGGTGACTGGCCGGTGAAGCCCGAGCCCCCCTTCATTCCGGGGCACGAGGGCGTGGGCGAGGTCGCGGCCCTCGGCGCGGGCGTCACGCATCTCAAGGAGGGCGACCGGGTCGGCGTGCCATGGCTCCACACCGCCTGCGGGCGCTGCGTGCACTGTTCCGGCGGGTGGGAGACGCTGTGCGAGAGCCAGCAGAACACCGGCTATTCCGTGGATGGCGGCTATGCGGAGTTCGTGCGGGCCGATGCCGACTTCGTGGGGCAGATCCCCTCGGGGCTCGACTTCGGCCCCGCCTCGCCGGTGCTCTGCGCCGGCGTCACCGTCTACAAGGGGTTGAAGGAGACGGAGGTGCGCCCCGGCCAGTGGATCGCGATCTCCGGCATCGGCGGGCTCGGCCACATGGCGGTGCAGTATGCCAAGGCGATGGGGATGCAGGTCATCGCTGTGGACGTCGCTCCCGACAAGCTGGAGCTTGCACGCAAGCTCGGCGCGGACGAGGTCATCAACGCGGCCGAGGTCGATCCGGTGGCCGAGGTCGAAAATCAGATCGGCGGGGTGCACGGGGCCCTCGTGACCGCGGTCAGCACCACGGCCTTTGCGCAGGCGGTTGGGATGCTGCGGCGGCATGGCACTATGTCGCTGGTCGGCCTGCCGCCCGGCAGCTTCCCGCTGCCGATCTTCGAGGTGGTGCTCAAGCGCCTGACGATCCGCGGCTCCATCGTGGGCACGCGCCTCGACCTGACCGAGGCGCTGTCCTTCGCCGCCGACGGCCACGTGAAGACGACCTTCACCTGGGACAAGCTGGAGAACGTCAACGCCGTCTTCGACCGGATGCGCCAGGGCACTATCGACGGCCGCGTGGTGCTGGAGATCTAGGGCCATCGCCACCCTGCAGCGGCGGTGACGGGGATGACTCTGAGGGCCGCCCTCGACATGCAGCGATGGCTGGTTTCGCGGGGGTGGAACCCGAGCGACCAAGCGGGCGCGTGTACTGTCGTGTGTCGACAGGTGCTTCAGGGAAAGCGGCTCGCCGCCCGTACAGGCTGCCGTGACTGTGCCGAGCTGGCGGGAACGCGGGGTAAAGCGGTGTGGAGCCACCTTCCCGGTCACGGTTGGCAGCAGGCCCCCAGAACTTTCACGGCACCGCGGCGCTTCGGCAAGGTACGACATTGCAGGGGGGATATCCCCCTGATCCTCGATGGACACCCCGAGGCGCCGATAGGCGTTGTCGCCCAACCTCGAACAGGCGCCTGCAACCGGATCTGGCCTTCTCCCCGACGCTGGGGGTCGAAGCAACCCAGCCGCTTGCCAAACCGTAAAGTGAGCCGTTCCCAACCGGCGCTCGCCACGCGGATCGAATCCGGCCCGCCGGGCGGGCACGCGAGCTCAGGTGGACAGGAGCACCGGCCGCTCCGCCTTCCTCATCAACTCCAGCGTCACGGCGCCGATGACGAAGTCGAAGAGGCGCGAGTGGCCGAAGGCGCCGGTGGCGATCAGGTCGGCGCCACGCTCGAACGCTTCCTGCAACAGGCACTCCGCGATGGACTGGCCGTCCTGTGCGCGGCGCACGACCTCGGCCTTGAAACCGTGGCGGGACAGCGTGCGCGCCAGCTCGGTCGCGAGGCTGTCGGTATGGTCGAGGCTGCCGGTGACCGTGACGATGTGGACCTCGGCTCCGTCCTGCAGCAGCGGACGGACGTCGTGGACGGCCCGGGCGGCCTCGCGGGTGGAGCTCCAGCCGATGACGACGCTCTTGCCGATCTCGGGGTCCTTGAGCTTAGGCGGGATCAGCAGGACGGGGCGGCCGCTCTCGCGGATCATGCGCTCCTGCACGTAGGGTTGGTCGTCGCGGTCGCCGTCGCTGCCGGCGCGGGCCATGACGACGAGATCGGAGGTGCGCGCGGCCTCGATCATCCGGTCGGGGCTGGCGGCGGCCTCGGTCTTGATCTCCCGCCATTCGGAGGTGAACGTCTCGCCCCGCAGTCGCTCGTCGAAGAGGGTGCGCACGACCTGCGCGCGCTCGCGCTGGGCGGCGGTGAAGTTGGTCTGCACCGTCTCCGGCACGTGCACCGCGATGCCGGGATAGATCACCATGGCCTCCAGCGTGTGCAGGCCGATCAGGTGCGCGTCGGTGCGCCGGGCAAGGGCCGCGGCGGGGCCAAGGACCGTGTGGGCCTGACCCTCGGTCGACAGGCAGCTCAGGATGGTGCGAAGGGGCATGGCGTCCTCCCGTTCAGGGTTGTGGCATGTGGGAACAGATCGCGGCGGCGGCGGTCCGGCGTGCGGTGTCGAGCACGCGGGGCAGCTCGCGCGCGGCGTCGATCGGCGTCCAGTCGCCCGAGCCGGGGTCGCGGGCGAGCTGCATTCCGAGCACGCGCGCGTCCGCGTCGGAGGCATCGCCGTTTCGCCCCGCGATCCGTGCGCGCAGGGTTCGTTCGGGCGCCGTGAGCCACAGCCCGCAGAACGGCACGCGGGCCGCGCGGGCCAGGGCCTCGGTCTCCGCCCGGTTGGCGATGTCGAGATGGGTGGTGTCGATGATCACGGCGTGCCCGGCGGCGAGGCAGCGCGCGGCGCGGGCATGGAGCCGGGCCTGCACGGCGGCGTTGGCCTCGGGCGTATAGGCCGCATCGCCCAGGCGGTGCAGGGGCGGAACGCCGAAATGCGCCTTGCGTTCGAGATCGGCGCTCAGATGCACCGCGCCGGGCAGGGGGCCGAGATCGGGGGCGAGCGCGCGGGCGACCGCGGTCTTGCCCGCACCCGAAAGCCCGCCGACGGCGATCAGGCACGCGGGCGGCGTCTCTAGCGCACGCAGGGCAAGGGCGAGGTGTCGGCGCGCATCCTGCGGCGGGTGCCCGCCGAGGCGCGCGGTTTGCACGTCGACCATCGCGCGGATCGCCGCGCGGATCGCGATGAAGAGCGGGAGGGCGGCGAGGCCCTGCTCGTCCTCCATCGACCGCGTGGCGCCGAGCCAGGTGTTGAAGGTCCGGTTCGCGGCGAGCGGCAGGCCCTGAACCAGCAGGTCCATCAGCAGGAAAGCGAGGTCGTAGAGCACGTCGCAAGTGCCCAGCGTCTCGTCGAATTCCAGCGCGTCGAAGGGGACGGGCACGCCGTCGATCAGCACCATGTTGCGCAGGTGCAGGTCGCCATGGGCGCGCCGCACGCGACCCGCCCGCGCGCGCCTGCGCAGGAGTGGCGCGAGCTGGCCGAAGCTAAGCCGCGAGCGGGTGCGCAGGTCGGCGAGCATGTCCTCGTCCAGCATATCGGCCATGTCGCCGAAGGCCGCGTCGAGTTCGTCGAGGATCTCCCGGATCAGGGTCGCGCCGTCGGCCTCGCGCACCGGGCAGGTGGAATGGTAGCGCGCCACGACCTCGCCCAGCCGCTCGGCCAGCGCCCCGTCGAGGCGACCGCGGAGTGCGATGGAGGACAGCTCGTCCTCCGCCGGGAAGCGGTGCATGCGCAGCACCCAGTCCACGGTCTCGCCCCTGCCGGCGAGCGCCAGCGCCCCGTCCGTGCCGCGCGTCAGGGGGACGAGGTCGCGGTAGATCTGCGGCGCATGGCGGGCGTTCAGCTCCAGCTCGCGGGCGAGGGCGGCGCGCCGGCGCTCGGGGGTGGAGAAGTCGAGATAGTCGTAGCGGACGGGCCGCTTCACCTTCAGTGCCTCGCCCTCATGCAGGAAGATGCGGGCGGCATGGGTCTCGACGATACGGTCGGCTCCGTCGCCGAGAAAGGCCACGAGCGCGTCCTCCTCGGACGCGTCGGAAGGGGGCGGCGCGGCGGGCTTCGTCTGCTCCATGACGCGCAGTCTGGCCCAGCGCCCCGGTGCGCGCCTTGCGCGGGATCAATTCTCGGCCACCCCCTTGATCCCATGATCGCGTGGCGCGACGCTGGATGCAGGGCCGCAGCGAGGAGAACGATATGAAGGATGTGAGCGCACTTCCGATCGACATGAGCCGCCGCGCGGAGGTCACCCCCTTCTTCGACCCCGCGACCAACACGATCAGCTACGTGGTGCGCGATCCCGACAGCACCGCCTGCGCCGTGATCGATAGCGTGATGGACATCGACTACGCCGCCGGGCGGATCGCGTTCACCCATGCGGATGCGCTGATCGACCATATCCGGGACCGGGGCCTCGACCTGCAATGGCTGATCGAGACGCATGTCCATGCCGACCACCTGTCCGCCGCGCCCTATATCCAGGAGCGGCTGGGCGGGAAGATCGGCATCGGGCGCGGCATCGTCGATGTGCAGGAGACCTTCGGCAAGATCTTCAACGAGGGGACCGAGTTCCAACGCGACGGGTCGCAGTTCGACCGGCTGTTCGCCGATGGCGACACCTACGAGATCGGAGGGCTGACGGCCGTGGCCCTCCACACGCCGGGCCATACGCCCGCCTGCATGACCCATGTGATCGGCGATGCGGCCTTCGTGGGCGACACGCTCTTCATGCCCGACGGCGGCACGGCGCGGGCTGACTTTCCCGGCGGGGACGCGGGCGAGCTCTACGACTCGATCCAGCGCATCCTGTCGCTGCCCGACGCGATGCGGCTCTTCATGTGTCACGATTACGGCCCCGGCGGGCGCGACATCGCGTGGGAGACGACCGTGGCCGAGGAGCGTGCGGCCAACATCCATGTGGGCGAGGGCCGCACCCGCGAGGATTTCGTCGCGATGCGCACGGCGCGCGACGCGACGCTGCCGGTCCCGAAGCTCATCATCCCGTCGCTGCAGGTGAACATGAAGGGCGGCCAGCTGCCCGAGCCCGAAGCCGACGGCGTGCGCTACATGAAGGTGCCGCTGGACCGGCTCTGAGGCGTCGGCATGGTTTCGTCCGGCAACCATGCTAGACCATGGGGTAGGCGGCCCCGTCCGGGGGCGCCTGCCTGAGCGGGAGGGTGCGCTGCCGAAATCCGATCATAGCCGCAGGCGGACGCCGACCGACGGCTCGCTGCTGGATCTCATCATCCAGACGGCGCCCGATGCGGTGATCACCGTCGACGACGACGGACATATCCTCAGCTTCAGCCCCGCGGCCGAGCGCATCTTCGGCTATGACGAGGACGAGGTGCTGGGCCGTAACGTGAACTGCCTGATGCCGGAGCCCTATCGCAGCGAGCACGACGACTACATGCGCCACTACCGCGCCACGGGCGAGAAGCGGATCATCGGCATCGGCCGCGAGGTGCGCGCCCAGCGCCGTGGGGGCGAGGTCTTCGCCGCGGAGCTCGCGGTGGGCGAATTGCAGTTCGGGCGCGAGCGCATCTTCACCGGCTTCATCCGCGACATCAGCGACCGGGTGGAGGTCGAGCGGCGCGCGCGCGAGCTGCAGCGCACGCTCGACAAGGTCTCGCGCCTGGAAATGCTGGGCGAGATGTCGTCGGCCATCGCGCACGAGATAAACCAGCCGCTGACGGCGATCTCGAACTACGCGCGGGCGGCACAGCACACCGTGGCGGCCCCGGCCCCGGACCTCGCGGCGCTGACCCGGCAGGTCGAGGCGATCGCCGAACAGGCGTTGCGTGCCGGCGAGATCGTGAAGCGGATGCGCCTGATGGTCGAGCGCGGCCGCGCCGACATCCGACCCGACGACATCAACGACATCATCGTCGAGGCCGTCCGGGCCATACGCGCGACCGAGGACCGGGACGGGCCGACCGTGGCGCTCGATCTCGGCCGGGACCTGCCGCCGGTACTGGCCGACCGCATCCAGATCCAGCAGGTGCTCGTCAACCTGCTCACCAACGCCTACGAGGCGATGGAGCAGGCGCGCGAGACCCCGATCCACGTCAGTTCCGCCCCCAATCTCGAGCCGGGCCGCATCGAGCTGCGCGCGGGCGCCAACCAGTCGGAGGTGGTGGTCAGCGTCCGCGACACCGGGCCCGGCATCACGGCGGAGATGATGGAGCGGATGTTCGATCCGCTCGTGACCACCAAGGAGCGGGGGCTGGGCATCGGCCTCGCCGTCTGCCGCAGCATCGTGGAGGCCCATGACGGCCGCATCTGGGCGGTGAACGCCCCCGGCGGCGGGGCGGAGATCCACTTCACCCTGCCCACGGCGGGCACGTGATGCGGGGCGCACCGGTCGGCATCGTCGAGGATGACGGGGCGGTCGCCGCCTCGCTGGCGGCATTGCTGGAGGCCTGGGGATTCGAGACCGAGACCTTCGGCGATGGCGAGGCGTTCCTGGAGGCCACGGCCCCCGGGCGCTGGGCCTGCGTGCTGCTCGACGTGCGGCTGCCCGGGCGCGACGGGCTAAGCGTGCTGCGCGTCTTTCGCCAGCACGAGCGGCACATTCCGGTCGTCATCATGACCGGGCACGGCGACGTGAGCATGGCGGTCAACGCGCTGAAGGACGGGGCGCAGGATTTCATCGAGAAGCCCTTCGACGACGGCGACCTCGTGCAGCGGCTGCGCACGGCCATCGCCCACACGCCCGAGGGCGCGGAATGCGCTGCGCGCCTCGCCCGCCTCACCCCGCGCGAGACCGACGTGATGCGCGAGGTCGTGGCGGGTCATCCCAACAAGATCATCGCCCACCGCCTCGGCCTCAGCCCCAAGACGGTCGAGCTGCACCGCGCCCGGGTGATGAGCAAGACGGGCGCGCGCAGCCTGTCGCACCTCGTGCGCATGGCCCTGAAGGCGGGCATCGATCCCGATGGCGACGCGCAGGTCTAGGGGGCGAGTTCGGTATATGCGGTCCGGATACGTGTGGAGGTGGTGGCGGCGAGACATGTGGCCGCCGGTTTCTCGAAGTGGCGTGCGATGCGACGGATTTGAGATCGTCGAGGCGTTCGATCGAGAGGGGCTTACGGTAAAGGCCATCGGGGAGACGACTCCGGGTCGGGATACGGGCGGTATCCCTGCATTCGACCAAGAAGCGGACAAGCGCGATGCTGTCATCGCCAGGCTCCGCGATCACCGCCGATGGTCGCGGCGTGAAGGGGTGGGCGCGGCACTTTCGTCGGGAGCCGGCCCGGGTGATCGGAAGCCATACCGGTCGCCCGTACTGACCGATGACGGTATGGATCCTGGCGCCTGCCGCCCGCGAGATCGGCTGAAGGTTGCGATCCTCTCCTCCACCCTGCAACGTACCGACGGCCCCCAAACGACGGAGCCGTCGCGCAAGCGCACCGACCGGAACCCGAAGCCGACTGGGGGCTCCGAGCAAGGGCTCTTCCTCGTAATGCGAGGCATCGGCCCCCCGGCGGTCATGTGCCAGCCCGGAAATCGCCGCGGTGATCATGGGCGTCGGCGGGGGTGAGCCGGTCACTCCGGCCGCGGCCACATCGCCTGGGAGACACCCGTCCGGTCGGGGGCGCAGCGGTAGCGCTGGCCGCAATGCGGGCAGACGACGGTCCGTCCCGGCGGGATACGCAGCACGATCACGCCGTGGCTTCTCGCACCGCGACCCCGGCAGCGGACGGCGCCGCCGCGCACCAGCTTCACGAGGATGCGCCTCGTCATCCCTCGCCCCGCGGTTCGCGGTCGATGGCGAGGCGCCAAGGCGGCGCCTCGGCCCCATGCGGCACGGGCAGGGCGGTCGGGCGCGGGGCGCTCACCCGGCGCCGGCTGAGCCGCAGCAGGCGGAGGACGAGGCGCAGCAGGCTCCGGCGGCGCCGAGGCGGCCTTGCGGCGCCCCATGCGCGGCGCGCGCTCCTTCTGCGTCCCGGGTCGGTCACCGGCCCTCTCCCAATCGCGCTCTTCCACAGGTGCGGGACCATAGTGAGGGCGCCGGTGCGAACCGGACTTGAGATACGTCAAATGCCGGCTGTCACGGGCTGAGCAGGACCTTCGGCGCCGCCGTCCTGCGCGCCGCCAGATCGGCGAACGCCCCGGCACCGTCATCGAGCGGGCGCGTCTCGTGGAGGCCCTCGACACGCAGCCGTCCGTCGAAGATCCCGGCGGCGGTCGTGGCGAAATCGGCGGCCGTGTAGGTGTAGGTGCCGAAGAACGTGATCTCCTGCAACGTCGCACGCCGGGCGTCGAAGCCGTCATTGCCGCCGCCGAGCCCGATATGCGCGATCACGCCGCCGGGCCGCACATGGGCGAAGGCGGCCGCGCGAGTGGCGTCGATCCCGACCGCGTCGATCACCAGGTCCGCCTCCACGGCCGTGTCGGTAAGCGTCGCCGGCAGGGCGGCGAGGCGCTCGCGCCGCCCGGCATGGGGCTCGACCAGCATGATCCGTCCGGCGCCGTGAGCGTGGAGCGCCAGCGCCGCACCCGCACCGATCGCGCCGCCGCCGAGGACGAGGCAGTCCGCGTTTCCAAGGTCGAGCAGCCGAGCCGCCAGCCGCACCGCATGCCAGCCGCAGGCCAGCGGCTCGGCAAGGGCAGCGGCCTCCAGCGGCACGTCGTCGGGCACGTCGATCAGGTTGCGCTCGGGCACCGCGACGGCCTCCGCGAACCCGCCGGGCCGCGGGGGCATGGAGAGGATCTGGCGGTCCGGGCAGAGGTTGTCCCGTCCGCTCCGGCAATAGCGGCACCTGCCGCAGGTCACGAGCGGGTTCACGGTGACGCGGCGGCCCTGATAGGTGCCCGAGATCTCGTGGCCGAGGACCAGCGGCGCGGGGCGGCGGTCGTCATGCCCGGCCCAGGCGTGCATGTCCGAGCCGCAGATGCCGCAGAACGCGACCTCCACCGCCGGGCCCTGCGGCGGCGGCACGTCGCGCAGTTCCAGGGTGCGGGGGCCGGTATAGACGAGCGCCCTCATTTCGCCGTGAAGCCCCCGTCCACATGCAGCACCTGGCCCGTGACGTAGCGCGACGCCTCGGAGGCGAGGAAGAGGGCGGGGCCGGTCAGATCCTCCATCTCCCCGTTCCGCCCGATCGCGGTTTGCGCGGCGTTGCGTGCGGCCCGCTCGGGGTCGGAGAAGACGGGGCCGGTAAGCTCCGTCGGGAAGAAACCGGGTGCGATGGCGTTGGCGGTGATGCCCTGCGGTGACCACGCCTCGGCCATGGCGCGGGTGAGCTGCGCGATGCCGCCCTTCGACGCGCCATAGGCCATGGAATTCGGGAAGGCGCGGGAGGATTGCAGCGAGGCGAAGTTCACGATGCGTCCCCAACCCTCCATGCCCGGCGCCAGCGCGCGGGCGAGGAAGAACGGCACGTCGAGATTGATGGCGAGCGTCGCGCGCCAGCTCTCGGCACTGATCTCGTCCCACGGCTCCCGCAAGTTCACGCCGGCCGCGTTGAACAGGATCTGCGGGGGGCCGTGACGGGCCGCGAGTGCCTCCGCGAACCGAGCCCAGTCCTCGACCTCCGAAAGGTCGGCCGGGTGGGCGGCTATCCCCGCGCCCAGCCCGGCCAGCGCATCGGGCCGTCGTGCGATAGCGACGACCTCGGCTCCGGCCCGCACCAGAGCCTGCGCAAGATGTGCTCCGATCCCCGACGATGCGCCGGTGACCACCGCCACCCGGCCCGTGAGATCGAAGAGATCGCTCATCCCGTGGCGGAGAGGTCGAAGTTCTCGCCCGGGAAGTACTTGGCGAGGCGGATGTCCGCGGTGCGCGCGTGCCCCTCCATCCCCTCCAGCCGGCTGATCCGGGCGCAGGCCTGCGCGATGTCGCGGTTGGCCTCGCGCGTGGACTTCTGCCAGGTCACGGTCTTGATGAACTTGCCGACCGACAGCCCGCCGGTGTAGTGCGCTGCCCCCTTGGTGGGCAGCACGTGGTTGGGGCCGGAGACCTTGTCGCCATAGGCCACCGTCGTCTCCTCGCCAAGGAACAGCGAGCCATAGTTGGAGAGGTTGGCCAGCCACCAGTCGAGGTCGTCGGCCTGGATCTGGAGGTGTTCGGAGGCGTAGTCGTCGCTCACGCGCACCGCCTCGTCACGGCCGTCGCAGAGGATGATTTCGCCATATTCCTCCCATGCCTTCTCCGCGTTCTCGCGGTTGAGGCCGGGCAGGTCCGCGATCTGCTGCGGGACGAGGCGCGCGACCTCCTCGGCCAGCGCGCGGTCGGTCGAGATCAGCCAAACCGGCGAGTTGTAGCCGTGCTCGGCCTGGCCCACCAGGTCGGCGGCGACAACTTCGGGATCGGCGCTCGCATCGGCGATCACCATGCTCTCGGTCGGGCCCGCGAACATGTCGATGCCCACTCGGCCGAAGAGGATGCGCTTGGCCTCCGCAACGAACTGGTTGCCGGGGCCGGCGAGGACGCGGGCAGGCGGCGTGCCGAAGAGGCCGAAGGTCATGGCGGCGATGCCCTGCACCCCGCCGAGATTGAGGATCGTGTCCGCCCCGCAGGCGTCGAGCGCATACAGCACCGCCGGGTGCATCCCGTCCGCATCGCGCGGCGGCGAACAGGCGGAGACGTGGCCGACCCCGGCCACCTTCGCCGTGGTCACGGTCATGATCGCGCTTGCCACGTGGGAGTAGCGGCCGCCGGGCGCGTAGCAGCCCGCGGCACTCACCGGGATCTGCTTCTGCCCGGCGATCAGGCCCGGCAGCACCTCGTACTCGGTGTCGACCAGTGCGGCGCGCTGCGCCTCGGCAAAGCGGCGGACATTGTCGCGGGCGAAGCGGATGTCGTCCTTCAGCTTGTCGCTCACCTTGCCGGCCGCCGCGGCGCGGGCCTCGGCCCCCACCACGATCTCGCCTTCGTACCTGTCGAACTTCGCGGCATAGGCGCGGGCGGCCTCCTCGCCGCCCGCTTCGATCTCGTCGAGGATGGCCTGCACCGTGTCGCGCACGTCGCGCTCCCCGGTCGCTGCGGTCTTCGCGGCCTTCTTCAGATATTCCATCCTCTTGGATCTCCTACACGTCTGGGGTCACTCGCCGTTGGCGAACGCAGCCAGGTCTGGCGTGTCCGCCACAAGCTGCATGTATTGCGGGTCTATGAAGGTCGCGGCGTCGAGCTCGCTCTCCAGCGTCCCGGTCGAGGTCATGTAGCCGCCCAGCCCGTTGAACCACTGCACCGCTTCCGGGCTGTCGCCCGTCAGCAGGCCAAGCTGCTCGTCGAGGGTGAACATCGGCCGCGTGTCGATCTCGCGCTGCAGGTACTGCTCCGGCAGCTCCACACCCGTGAGCGCGTAGAAATCGGCCATCATCGAGACCGCTTCGTCGTTGTTGTCGCGGATCCACTGCACCCCGCGCAGGAAGACGGCGAGGAAGCGGGCGACCATCTCCGGGTTTTCCTCGGCATAGTCACGCCGGGCGATCAGCGCGCCGGGCACGATGGCGCCCGCGTCCTGACCGGAACAGAGCAGCTCGGCCCCCGCACGCTCTTCCAGCGTGTAGATGTTGGGTGCCCAGAGGCCCGCCATGGCCCCGGTGCCGGTCGCGAAGGCGGAGATGATCTCCTGCTGGTTCAGGTTCACCACCTCGACATCGTCGGGATAGGTCAGCCCGAAGCTCTCGATACACGCCGCCGATGCGTACTCGCCGGTGGAATTGGTGGTGACGAGGAGCTGCTGCCCGCGCAGCGCCTCCGCCGGATCGGCGCGGACGGCCTCGGCATCATCGCCGCGCACCATCATGGCGTTGCCGGCACTCTCGTTGTTCGTAATGCCGATCGTCACGATGTCGAAGCGCGCGGCGCCCAGCACGGCGGGCGCGGAGCCGGTGCCGCCCACGTCCCAGTCACCGGCCGCGGCGGCCGCGACCTGCGGGGCGCCGGAGGGGAAGGTGGAGTAGTTCGGGCCAAGGCCCACCTCGTCCCACCAGCCCATCTGGTCCGCTACATAGAACGGCAGCGCCCAGTAGAGGGCGGGCTGATAGCTCACGTTGATGTCGTCCTGCGCCGCCGCGGGGGCCGCGATCGCAGTGGCGCAGGCCAGCGCCGTCAGGGTCGTTCGAAAGGTCATTCTCAGTCTCCCTAGATTGGACATTATCGGTCGTCGCCCATCTCCTCGCGCAGCAGACGCCAGACCTGCCCGCGCAGATGCGTGAAGCTCGGCATCTCCATCACGTCGTCGATGGGTTCTTCGGACCATCCCTCGCTCTTGCGCGTCGCGGCGACCTCGATCACCTCCTTGATGCAGCCAGGGTTGCGGCCCATCACCACCACGCGGTCGGCGAGGTACACCGCCTCCTCCACTGAGTGGGTGATGAACAAGACGGTGCGCGGGTTCACGTGCGACAGGCGCACCAGCTCCTCCTGCATGATCGTGCGGGTCTGCGCGTCGAGCGCGCCGAAGGGTTCGTCCATGAGGAGCACGCCGGGCTCGGTCGCGTAGCTGCGCGCGATGGCGACCCGTTGCTGCATCCCTCCCGACAGCTGGTGGGGGTAGGACTGCTCGGTCCCCTCCATCTTCATCAGGGTCAGGTAATGGTCGACCGCCGCGTCCCGCTCCTTCTTCGACGCGCCGCGGGAGCGCATGCCGAAGGTGATGTTCTCGTAGACCGTCTTCCACGGAAACAGGGCGAACTGCTGGAACACGACGGCCCGGTCGGGGCCGGGGCCGGTCACCTTCTTCGCCGCGACGCGGACCTCGCCCTCGGTCGGCGTCTCCAGCCCCGCCACCATGCGCATCAGCGTGGTCTTGCCGCAGCCCGACGGCCCGACGACGGAGATGAACTCCTTGTCCGCCACCTCGAAATCGATGCCGCCGATGGCCACGAACGGCTTGCCGCCGCGGCCGAAGACCTTGGTCACGCCGTCGAAGACGATCTCGCTCATGCGCCCTCCCACTTGGCCCGGACGCGCGCCTCCACCAGGCGCAGCGCGTAATCGATGGCAAGGCCGGTGAGGCCGATCACGAGCATCGCGGTCATCACCGTGGACGGGCTCAGGTTCGACTGGCCCTGCACCATCACGTAGCCGATGCCGGAGGACACCACGATCAGTTCCGCCCCGATCAGCGACTGCCAGCCGAGGCCCGCGGCGATGCGCAGGCCCGCGGTGATCGACGGCAGGGCGCCGGGCAGAAGCACCTCGCGCGCGATGCGGAACTCGCTCGCCCCATGGGTCTGCGCCGCCTCGATCAGGTGCATGTCCACCAGGCGCGCGCCGCGATAGGCATTGATGACGCAGGGCGCGAAGGCTCCGGTGAAGATCACCATGATCGGCCCGCCGATGCCCGTCCCGAACCAGAGCGCCGCGAAGGGCACCCAGGCAAGGGGTGCGACGTACCGGTAACCCTCGAAAAGCGGGGTGACGATGTCCTCCAGCAGCCGGAAGCGCCCCATCATCAGGCCCAGCGGCACGCCGATGATCGCGGCCAGCGCGAAGCCACCCATGAAGCGGCCGAAGCTCGACAGCAGGTGCTCCTGCAAGGTGAAGCCCGCGAAGGGACGGCCCATCAGGGTGATCGTGCGGTCGATGACTTCGACGGGCGAGGGCAGGACGAAGTTCGAGACCAGCCCGGCGGAGACGACCCCCTGCCAGATGCCGAAGAACAGGACGAGACCCGCGACGGACCAGGGCCAGAGCGGGCCATACTCGCGCCGCATCAGACCTCCCTCCAGCGGATCACGCGCTTTTCGACTGCGGCGAGCAGCCGGGTCGTGAGCGCGCCTGCCACCGCGATGCAGACCATCGCCACCAGGATCATCGCGGTGTTCACGTCGCGATAGGCGGTCTGGAGCACGCGGCCGAGGCCGAGGAAGGCGCCGACCAGCTCGGCCGCGACCAGCGTGGTCCAGCTCGCCTGCAGCGACAGCCGCAGCCCGGTGAAGATCATCGGGGCAGCGTCGGGCAGGTAGACCTCCCGGATCAGCCGCATCTCGCCTGCGCCATGGACGCGCGCGGCCTCCACCAGCGTCTTCTTCACGTTGCGGGTTCCGGTATAGGTGTTGATGACCGACGGCACGAAGGCGGAGACGAAGATCACCATGATCTTCGACGCATCGCTCAGTCCCAGCCAGACGATGGCGAGCGGGATCCATGCGAGCGGCGGAATGGGCCGCAACAGCAGGAAGACGGGGTTGAAGAACGCCTCTGCCCGCTTGTCGTAGCCCATGATGAAGCCCAGCGGCACGCCCACGGCGATCGCGGTCAGGAAGCCGGTCACGACCAGCCACAGGCTTTGCAGGGTCTGCTCGACCAGCGTGCCCCCCGCGTAGCCGTCGACCGCCAGCCGCCCGAACGCCGCGACGAAGCCCTCGGGCGAGGGGAAGCGGAACTCGTTCACAATGCCCGTGACGCTCGTCAGGAGGTACCAGAGCACCAGCACGCCGAGGATCGTCAGCACACCGGTCAGGGAGGACCGCGTGACGAACCGCCCCCAGGGTGTCCGCTTCTCCATCGCGCCTGTGAGCATGAAATCTCCGTTGTATGCGCTTACATCATTACTGTAAGCGTGTACAATCGAGTCGAGCAAGGGTTATCTTGAGCGTCCACGCTTCACGGAATTCGACACTTGGCACGGCAGGTTACACAACTCGACGTTGCGCGGCGGGCAGGGGTCTCCACCGCGACGGTGAGCCGGGTGCTCAACGGGTCCGACCTCGTGCGCGACGATGTGCGCATCCGCGTCGAGGCGGCCATGGGCGAGCTCGGCTACATCCCCGACGTCGCCGCACGGAGCCTCGCGACCCGCCGGTCCCGCACGCTGGGCGCGATCATCCCGACGCTGAAGAACGCGATCTTCGCCGAAGGGGTGAACGCGCTGGAGGAGGCGGCACGGGCACGAAGCTACACGTTGCTGATCGCGATCTCTAACTATGACCCCGATCTGGAGACCGAACTCATCCGCCGCATGGTCGAGCGCGGGGTCGACGGCCTGATGCTGGTCGGCAACCACCGCGCGCCCGCGGCGCAGGACCTGCTGAAGAAGACCGGCCTGCTGCATGTCTGCGGCTGGAGCTTCGACCCGCAGCCGGGCACGGCCAATGTCGGCTTCGACAATGCGGCGGCCATGCATCCGCTGGTCGATCACCTCGTTGAGCGCGGCCATCGCGAGATCGCCATGCTGGCCGCGAACACGCAGGCCAACGACCGGGCGCGGGACCGGGTCGCGGGCGTCCGCGCGCGGCTCGTCCATCACGGGCTGGAGCTGCGGCCCGACCGCCTGGCCGAGGTCGCCTACTCGATCCGGGACGCGCGCGCGGCACTGCCCCGGCTGCTCGCGACGAAGCCCACGGCGGTGATCTGCGGCAACGACACCATCGCGCTCGGCGCCATTCTCGCTGCGCAATCCGCCGGGGTGCGGATCCCGCAGGATCTCGCCGTGACCGGCTTCGACAACCTCACCCTCTCGGCCGAGATGGCGCCGGCGCTCACCACCATGCATGTCCCCGCCGTCGAGATGGGCGATCTGATCGCCGCGGCCCTGATCGCCGCGGTCGAGGGCGGAACGCCGCCTCCCTCCCACAAACTGACCCCGCGCCTCATCGTGCGGGAGACGACGGCGGAGCCTGCCCCATGAAACGCTTCGCCGGCAGCTTCACCCAGCAGGAGCCGTTGCCCGAGGAGGCGATCGCCGCCGCCGTCGAGGTCATGCGCAGCGGCCGCCTGCACCGCTACAACGTGGCCGCGGACGAGAGCGGGGCGGCCGCGCGGCTGGAGCGGGCCTACGCCGACTGGCAGGGCGTGCCCTATTGCCTCGCCGTCACGTCGGGCGGGCAGGCGATGCAGATCGCCTTGCGCGCGGTCGGCGTGCAGCCCGGCGATGCGGTGCTGACCAACGGCTTCACCCTCGCCCCCGTGCCGGGCGCCATCGCGGCCGTCGGCGGCCGCCCGGTTCTGGTCGAGACCACCGAGGATCTGGTCATCGACCTCGACGACCTTGCGGCGAAGGCGGGACGGGCGCGGGTGCTCCTTCTCTCGCACATGCGCGGACACCTCGCCGACATGGATGCGCTGATGGAGGTGGCGCGGGCCTACGACCTGACCGTCATCGAGGATTGCGCCCACACGATGGGCGCGCGCTGGAACGGCACGCTCAGCGGCAATTTCGGACGGATCGCGTGCTTCTCGACCCAGACCTACAAGCACATGAACTCCGGCGAGGGCGGGTTTCTCACGAGCCGCGATCCGGAAGTGATGGCGCGCGCCGTGATCCTCTCTGGCTCCTACATGCTCTACGGGCGACACGGAGCGGTGCCGGGGCCGGAAGCCTTCGCCGACCTGGCACTCGACACACCCAACATGTCGGCGCGCATGGACAACCTGCGCGCCGCGATCCTGCTGCCGCAGCTCGCCCAGCTCGACGCCAATGTGAGCCGCTGGGTGGAGCGGGAGGCGGCGGTGCGCGAGGAGCTGGCCCGCAGCCGCGCGATCCGTCTGCCGGAGGCTCCGGCCGCCGCCCTGCGCGTCGGCAGCTCGATCCAGTTTCAGGTCGCGGGCGTGGCGCCCGAGGACCTGCTCGCCCGCGCGGCGGAGCGGGGGGTGGAGCTGAAATGGTTCGGCGCGCAGCACCCCGCCGGCTTCACCTCGGCCCACCGGAGCTGGCGCTACATCGTCCCGCAGGACCTGCCGCGCACCGACGCGATCCTCTCGACGCTGATGGACATGCGGCTGCCGCTCACCTTCTCCGTCGCCCAATGCCGGGAGATCGGCGCCCTGATCGTCGATGCGGTGGAGGGTCGCTGACCTCACGTCCATGACCGCGAGTTGACACCGGTCAAAGCCCGGACGCCCCGAAAGGCGCATCCCTTGATCGAAGCGATCAGGAGAGTTGCGATGAAACGCCTTGCCCTGCAGACCCTTGCGGCCCTCGTGCTCCTGTGCAGCCCGTCCGTCGCGCCGGCCGACGCTGTGGAGACGCAGCTCGGCCAGGACCGGTTCGTCGCCGGCGGGCGGGTCGAGCAGACCGAAACGATCCCCGGCGACCTGATGATCGCAGGCGCGCGCACGCGGATCGTCGGCACGGTGGCCGAGGACCTCTACGCCAGCGCCTTCGCGGTCGACATCCCCGCGCGGGTCGCGGGCGACATCGTCGCGGCCGGCGGGCAGGTGGTGCTGAGCGGTGCGGCCGGACGCGACGCGCTGCTCGCGGGCATGTCCGTCACCGTCGATACGGATGCGAGCGTGAACGGCAGCCTTCGCGTCTTCGCCGGGTCCGCCACGTTGCGCGGCACCACGGGCGGGACGCTCTTCGTCTCCGCGGGCGAGGCGCATCTCGACGGACCGGTCTCGGGCGACGTGCTGATCAATGCGGGCTCCGTCACCTTCGGCCCCGATGCGCGGATCGACGGCACGCTGATGCTGTCCACGCCCGAGCAGGTGGCCGTGCCGACCGAAGTCGTCCCCGCGGGCCGCATCACCTATGTCGATTTCGATGCGGAGAGCTGGCCCGACCTTGACGAGATCGGGTGGGAAGGGCTGCCCCAGGGCCCCTCCACCTTCACCATCATCGGCGGCTACCTCGTCACGCTCGGCTTCCTGCTGGCGCTCGGCGCGACCTTCCTCGCGCTCGCGCCCGGCCGGGTGGCGGTCATGCGCCGGATGGCGCTGAACCGGCCGTGGCTCACGGTCCTGCTGGGCGTCATCGGGTTCTCGACGCTGGTCGGGCTGATCCCGATCTCGGCGATCAGCGTCGTCGGCATTCCGCTGGTGCCCATCGCGCTGCTCGGCGTCGTGCTGGGCTGGGTGCTGGGATACCTCCTGGGCGCCTACGTGATCGCCATGGCGCTGGCCCGCGCCGGCGGGCTTGGCGACGACCCGTCGCTGCCCGCGCGCATCGCGGTGCTGGCGGGCGCGATCACGGGGGCGGCGCTTCTCAACTTCATCCCGGTGGTCGGCTGGGTCGCGAACTTCGCCATCGTCTTCTTCGGCGTGGGCGCGATCACCGAAGGGGTGCTGCGCGCCGCCATGCCGGGCGTCGACCCCGACGAGCACGATGAGATGATGGAGCCGAAGGAGGGGCGCCGCACATGAAGGACCTCACGATTCCACCCGAAGCCATGCGCACCATGATCCAGCAGCTTCGCGCGCTCGGCGCGGGCGAGGATCTGCCGCCGGAGGAGGGGGCCGACTTGCGCCGCAACGAGCTGCAGGCCGAGATCGCCTCCCTCGACCGCGATCAGCAGCACGAGCTGGTGGCCCTCCTCTGGATCGGCCGCGGCGACTTCGGCGAGGACGAGTGGGACGAGGCCGTCGCCCTCGCCGAGGACCGCCACACCGGACCCTGCTTCGACTACATCGTCGCCCAGCCGCTGGCGGCGGACGAGATCGCGGCCGGGCTGGAGGAGATCGGCCATGACCACCTCCTGCTCGACGGCAACTACTGACGGGCCGCCTCCGACCCGCCCCCCAGGGAAGGGACGCTTCGCCGCCCGGTTGACTCCGCCCCCGCCGTATCTAGCTCAGAGGGGCCGAGGCAGTGGCGATCCCATTGGCCCTCGCCGACATGGACTTGGCAGGAGGGCCGCATGAGCAAGGATGCAACCGCCATCGAGGGCGCGCGCCAGTCCGTCAGCGCCACCGATCCCTACGCGCGCGAGCAGCAGACCTTTCCGGTTCTCACCGACGATCAGGTCGCCCGGCTGACTGACTACGGCGCGGTCGAGGACATGTCCTCGGGCACCGTTCTCTTCGAACGCGGCCAGCGCGGCGTCGACTTCTTCGTCGTCCTGGAGGGCAGCGTGGAGATCTACGACCTCGACGACGCGGGCGAGCCTGTCATCATCACCACCCACGGACGGCACCAGTTCACCGGTGAGCTCGACCTCTTCAACAAGCGCAAGATCCTCGTGGGCGGGCGCACCGGCGGGCCGAGCCGCCTGCTGCGCCTGACCCGCGAACAGTTCCGCCGGATGTCGAGCACCGAGCAGGACGTCGGCGAGATCGTCATGCGCGCCTTCATCCTGCGCCGCACCGCCTTCATCGTGCATTCGGAGGCGGGCGTCACGCTGCTCGGCCCGCGCAACGACCGCGACCTGATCCGCATCAACCGCTTCCTGATGCGCAACGGCTACCCGGTCGAACGGCTGGAGGCCGACAGCGATGCGGCGCGCCGGCTGCTCGGCGACAGCGGTCTCGATCCCGCCAGCGGACCGGTCGTGCGCACGCCCGATGGCGACGTCTTCTTCAACCCCACCACCTCGGAGCTCGCCGACAGGCTGGGCCTGACCGAGGAGTTCGACCCCGATCATGTCTACGACCTGGCCGTCGTCGGGGCCGGTCCGGCCGGGCTCTCTGCCTGCGTCTACGGCGCGTCCGAGGCGCTGGATACCATCGTCATCGAGGCCGAGGCGCCGGGCGGTCAGGCGGGCACCAGCTCACGCATCGAGAACTATCTGGGCTTTCCCACCGGCATCTCGGGCCAGGCGCTGGCAGGCCGGGCCTGGATCCAGGGCCAGAAGTTCGGCGCGAAATTCGCCATCGCGCACGACGCCTCCGGCATCCGGCGCGACGGCGGCATCATCACGATCAACACGCAGGTCCGCTCCGACATCCGCGCCCGCGCCGTGATCCTCGCCTGCGGCGCGACCTATCGCAGCCTCGAGCTCGACGACTACGAGGCCTACGAGGGGCAGAGCATTCACTACGCCGCGACCGCGCTGGAGGCGCAGTTCTGCGCGGGCACCGACGTGGTCGTGGTGGGGGGCGGCAACTCCGCCGGGCAGGCGGCGGTGTTCCTGTCCTCCCACGCCAATCACGTGCACATGCTGGTGCGCGGGCCGAACCTGGCCGCGAGCATGTCGGACTACCTCGTGAGCCGGATCGAGGAATCGCGCCGCATCACGCTGCACACCAATGCCGAGCTCACGCGGCTGCACGGCGACCGCACGCTGCAACAGGTCACGTGGACCAACGGGACGGGGGACGCGGTGACGCGGGACATCAGCAACGTCTTCGTCATGATCGGCGCGGTACCCAACACCGCGTGGATGGACGACTGCGTCGATCTCGACGACAAGGGCTTCGTGCTGACGGGGCGCGACGGCAGCTCGCCGTTCCAGACCTCGGTGCCGGGGATCTTCGCGGTGGGCGATGTCCGGTCCGGCTCGGTCAAGCGGGTGGCCTCGGGCGTCGGCGAGGGGTCGGTCTGCATCAGCGCGGTGCATGCCTTCCTCGCCGAGCTCGCGTCGGGGGCGCCCGAGGGTCAGAACCGCCAGTCGTAGCTGAGCGAGGCACCGTAGGCCTCGTAGTCCGGCGCCCCTATGCCGTCGAAGAAACCCGACAGCGAAAGCGCACCGCGAAGCAGCGAACCCGTCTCGGCCGAGAGGCTCAGGCGTCCGCGCCCGCCATCCTGCGGCGGCACCACGCCGCGCGCGGCACCGGTCGCATCGGTGCGCGCGTGGATCGCCGTCACCCCACCGCCGAATGTCCAGCGCCCCGCGTCGAAGTCGACCGGCACGGAGATGTCGAGCCCAGCGGTGAACTCGCGGGTCGAGACGGACTGCTCGGGCACCCGCGCGCCCAGCGCGTTCTCGTAGGCCTCCTGCTCGTCGGAGACGTAGGCGGCCGACACGCTCGGGATCAGCGTCGCGGTCTCCACCCCCACCTGCCCGGCGAGGCGGAACAGGGCGAGGAACCGGTCGGTGTCGAACGTGTCGGTGAAGGTGCCCAGCGGCGTCGTCTCGTTGCGGCTGCCGCCCCACAGGGTCCGCGCCTCGTAGTAGAGGGGCAATTGCGGGACCCGGCCGATGAGGTAGGGTCCGGCGAGCCAACCGTTGCCTTCGGTCTCCGCCTCCCCGTTCTCCTCGCGCATGTGATCGAGCTGAAGCATCAGCCCGGGCCTGAGGTTCGGGCCGAGGTCGAGATGGGCGCCGACCGCGCCGAGCACGTGATCGCCCTCCGAACCGCCCGACCGGCTGCGCGAACCGGTGACGCGGAACCATGCGTCGCCGTCCCCGCGGGAGACGAAGCTGAAATAGGCCGCGCCCGGAACCGCACCGAAGTCGAACGCGCCGGCGTTGCAGGCCCCCGACATCAGGCAGATCGTGCCGGGCTGGTTGGCGAGGAGCTGGGTCGCACGCCCCGCCATGAAGTTCGCGATGACCTCCTGGGTCTCCTCCACCACGTTGCTCTGCGTCGACAGGACGGCCGACGCACGGTTGCCGTTGCCCGCCGCATCCGTCGCGACGCCCGCGGGAACGCGCAGCGTGACGGCTCCCGCGCCGCTGGCCGCGACCTGCGCCACGTAGGCACTGCCCGTGCCGCTGAGCCCCGTCACGGTCGCGTTGACCGCCTCGAGATCGTCGGCCGTGAAGCCCGTCACGGCTTCGGAGAAGGTCACGTCGACGCTGAAGGTCACCGCGCCCCGCACCTCTGCCGGGGCGCCGGCGATCTCGACCGTCGGTCCGCTGGCGTCGAGCGTGAAGGACACGCTGTTGTCGGCCTCCGCCCCGTCCGCGTTGAAGTTCCCCACGGAATCGGAGAATGCGCCATCGCCGACGGCGACGGACGGCGCGGCACTGCCATCGGCGGTGAAGGTCGCGGAATACGACGTCCCCGACCCGGAAAAGCCGCTGAGCGTGCCCCCGGTGACCTGCACGTCGCCGGCCGTGAAGTCCGTTGAGCTGGCGCTGAGCGTGAAGGTCAGGGACGCGCTCTGCCCCGGTCCGAGCACGCCGCCGCCGCCGCCGACCGCGATGGTCGGCGTCGCGGTACTCGCCGTCGCCGTCAGGGCCGCAGGCAGGAACTCGGGCGCGGGACAGCCGCTGTCCGTATCGTCGACACTCGCCCCCCTGAGCCCGATGGAGACCGCTCCGTCCGCCAGCGGCCGAACCGCCACCGTGTAATTCGTGCCAGACCCGCTGATGCCGTCGACAGCGAGGTTCGTGAGGTCGAAATCGCCGCTCTCAAGCCCGGTCACGGCTTCCGAAAAGGTCAGGGTCAAGGTGGCACCGCTGCCGGGCAGGGGATCGGACAGGCCCGAGAACGCGGTGACCTCGGCTTGGGTCGTATCAACGAGAACCGTGCCGGTCGCGGTGTCGGACAGACCCGTATCGCCATTGGTCGCGGTCAGTGTGACCGTGAACGTGCCATCGCTCAAATAGTTGTGAACGGGGTTTTGCAGCGACGAACTTCGTCCGTCGCCGAAGTTCCAGGCCCAGGAGGGGGACGTGCCGAGGCCGGAGCTGCGATCGTTGAAGAATACCGTGTGCGGTATCGTGCAGCCGGTTGCCGGGTTGAGCGTGAAATCCGCGACCGGTTGGGCCAACGCGGCGGGCGCCCACCCTCCGGCAGCGGCGCAGAGCAGGGCGGCCGCGATACGGCGCCCGTGGTGCGCGGCCCGCCGCGCACGTCTCATCGATGTCATGAATGGCCTTCCCTGTCCCCACGTGTCGTCACGGGGCAGGGCGGCATCTTGTACCCACGGCCGGTTTCGCTCGTTAGATCAGTGCCCTGTCCCGTGTCCTTGGTCGCACGGGTGTGCGGCTTCCGACAGTCCCCAATTGGGGACCGGGGGCGGTTCGGGCCGAAGCTGGCGCAACGTTACCGCGCCGCGGTCAGGATCCCCCGATGGTCCGGAGGGGGGACCGTGAAGGATGCGCCCGCCGCCGCGCGCAGCAGCCAGTCCCAGTCGGCATAGATGAAGGCGTGGCCGCGGCCGGGCAGCTCGGTCAGCTCGGCCCGCGCCGCGCTGGCCGCCAGCACGCGTGCGCCGTCGAGCGGATGGACCCGGTCTTCGGCGCCGTGGAAGAGAAGGAGTGGCACGTCGAGCTCCGACAGGTCGAAATCGAGCCGCTGGGCGACGATGCGGTATTCCTGCACGATCCCGTCCATGCCGCCCGCGACCCGCTCCTCGAGCATGGCGCGCGACCGCGGCCGGATGTCCGGCGCGCGCAGGATCGCCTCCTCGTGCGCGCAGCCCGCCCGCGCGGCGGCCTGGTCGGCGTAGTTGTCGATGTTCTGCAGGATCGACTTGGTCACGAACGGGATCACGCGCCGCAGCAGGCCCGGCCAACGCCGTCCGATCATCTGCGAGACCTGGTAGAAGAAGTCGCGGTCGCGCCAGTCCGGCGCCACGAAGTCGGGATGGCAGACGGAGGCGAGCACCACGCGGTCGACCCGGTCCTGCAGCCCCGCCGCCGCCCCCAGCGCCGCGACCGAGCCGTAGGAGTAGGACAGGAGCGAGAAGCGTTCGATCCCCAATGCGTCGCAGACCAAGCCGACCTCCCGGGCATAGTCGCTGGCCCCGCGCAGGGGACGAAAACTCGACCCGAATGTGCCCGGGCGGCAAGGCAGGATGATCCGCGCGCCCAGCTCCCTGAGCAGCGGCAGGTAGCGTTCGGGATGGGCCAGCAGATCGATGGCCCCGCCCGACAGCGCGTCGAGGTGCACGATGGGGTAGGCATCCGCGTCCCCGAGCAGGAAGACCTCGACCTGCCCGCCGTCCGGTCGATCGACGATATGGCGGACACGGGGTCCGGTCTCGGCCCCGCGTTCGGCGCGCAGCATCAGGGCCGGGTTGAGGATCAGCATCCGCAGCAGCTCGGCTTGCCCGCCGACGCCCGCCTCGACGCAGATCGCCTTGAAGTAGGTGCGCGCGGTCTCGTAGCTGATGTTCTGCTCCTCGGCCGCGCGCCGCAGGTTGGCGTGCCGCAGGAAGCTTTCAAGGAGCTTGCGTTGCGACGGGCGCAGTGACAGCTCGCGGCCGATGGCCTCCGCCATGAGCTCCACGCTCTGCGAAAAGCGGATGCGGGCTGCGGCGACATGCGGCGGCAGGCCGAGCTCGCGCACCCGGTCGGGTCCGAAGAACAGCCCGTCGGCAGAGGCGGGGCCGACGCCGTTCGTCAGCACCCGGCGACCGCCCGCGGACCGCGAACCGTCGAGCGGCCGCCCGTCATGGCCGTAGAGGTCGATGCTGAGCGCGAGCGACGCCAGCAGCCGATCCTGGAGGTCGCTGCGTTCCTGCAGGCTCACGATCCGTTCGGAGATCTGCAGTCCCTTGGCGAAATGGACCTGCAGGTCGTGCAGCGCCTCGGCCTCCACCTCTCCGCGCTCGAACGCCTCGTAGACCCGCAGCACCGTCTCGGGCCACAGCGAGTTGTCGATCGCGGTGTCGTAGATCAGGTGGACGAGCGCTGCATCCAGCTTCGGCGCGGGCCTGTCGGGCGGGGGCACCGGATCGTCAGCCATGGGCGCCCCGGACGGCGGCGGGACCATGCGGCGGGGTCGGCTCCCCGCGGGACGTCGATGGCGCGAAGGTCATGGGGCGATGGCTCGAAGTCTCTGTTTCAAATTGGGTATCATTCGGCGTGGCCCGCTTCAACTCGGCGGGGTCTGCGGCAGGGCCGCTCCGAACATCTGTGCGTCCCGTGAACCTTTCCGCCGCACGCCGTCACCAACCACCGACAGTGTGCACGAAAAAGGAGCGCGATCACCATGCCGGCCATCCCCCCGAACTGCGAGTGCCGGTGCGGCGGCAGGGCTCCCGCGCCGTCGCGAGCATCATTCTGCCCGACCGCGACGCGCTCCGCCGGCTCCTCTGAGGGTTCGGGCCGTCTGCCCTGCCGGACCCTGACGTCAGCCGGAGCCGTCCGATGAAGCTCCTGCCCGCAGTGATCCTCGCACTGTCCGTCGGGGCGGCTCCGGTCGCCTGGCACCTCTCCCGCGCCGCGGTGGCCGTGCCCGCCCGCGATCCCGCCATCGCCGTGCTGGAGGGCGAGGTGGCCGTGATGCGCGAGGAGGTCGCCCAGCTTCGGGCCCGGATCGACGGGCTCGACGCGCGCACCTCGCTCGGCCTCTTGTCGGGCGCGCGGGCCCCCGCGCCGGAGCCCGAGGCGCCGCGCGCGCCGGACGGGCTGCAGGATGCCTTCGCCCAGGTCGTGCTGATCGCGGACCGGCGCGCGGCGAATGAGGACCTGACGGTGGCCGGCCCTGCCTTCCTGCGGGAGCTCTTCGGCCTTCCGCGCGAGGATCTGACCGACGACTGCCAGCCGCTGACCAATCCCGCGCTGGCCGCGATGGTCGCGACGGAGGATGCCGGACCGATCCGCGCGCGCATGCTGCGGCCCGCGCTTGTCTCGCTCCGCCAGGTCTTCGCCAACGTGCAGGTCTTCGAACCGGAGCTTTACGAGCGGATCGAGAGTGCGGGCTCGCTCTGCGTGCGCCGGATCCGGGGAGCGGAGCGGGCGGCCTCCGCCCATGCCTACGGGCTGGCGGTGGACATAAACATCGACGGCGTGCTTGACGAGCTCGCCGACGGCAAGACGCAGCTCGGCCTCATCCTCCTCGCCGATTTCTTCAAGCGCGAGGGCTGGGTCTGGGGGGCCGGGTTCGGACGCGAGGACTCCATGCATTTCGAGGTGAGCCGCGAGAAGCTGGAGCAGTGGCGGCGGCTGGGCGAGATCTGACGCCGCTCTCCGCCCGGCCCCTTACGCGCAGGGGCACAGGCTGCACATGTCGAACGGATCGACCTCCAGCGCCATCTGGAACGAGCCCTGAAGCGCCATCACCACGTTCATGAACGGCGCGATGGCGAGCCGAGGCGGGGTGAAGCTCGCCGCGGCGAAGGCGGTGTTCATCGACCCGGCCACGCTCTCGCCCAACCGGATGTCCTCCATGGCGGGCAGCAGGTCCAGCTTCTCGTTGAGCGTGAGCGCCATCAGCGCATCCGGCAGCGGGATCGGCAGCGCGAAATGGCCCCAGCGCGACAGCATCATCCGGATGGGCCCCAGGGTCGACGGATTGAGGTTCTCTCCGAACGCCTCCTCGATCGTGGCGAGCGATTGCAGCGCCAACGCCAGTTTCTGCAGCATCGGGAGCGAGATCGCGAGGTGCGGCGGCGTGAGCTTCGCAAGGCCCTGCAGCCGGTTCTGCAGGGCCGAGACCGCGCCCGGATCGCCCAGCGGCGGCAGGTTCAGCGTCTCGTTGAGCTGCATCAGCGGCGGCAGCCCGGCCATCAGCTTTGCCATGTGCAGCTTCGGCCGGGTCAGGGCGAAGTTGTAGCTGTTGACCCGCGGCCCCGCGATCTCCTCGGGAAACGCGCTCATGGTGAAGGGGTCGAGGCCGAGCGCGCGCAGGTCGAGCACCAGCCGCGCGACGATGGCGAAGTTGATCAGCGGCTGGATCTTCAGCGTCGTCAGCCAGCCGAGGCGCGGCCAGACGTTGCGGGTGATGCTGGCGGCGGCCTGCTCCATCTGGAATTCCAGCATCGGCAGGTCGTCGAGCGTGAAGCTGCCCGACATCATCGACAGCATCATGCTCATCTGCATCATCGGCCCGCCGAAGAGGCTCATATGCGGCAGCACCACCGGGTCGAAGCCGGTGGCGATCTGCATGTCGAGCCGGTCGTCGGGCGCGATGGCCGGCAGTGCCACGGCGAGCTTCATGGTCAGCGGCGCGGGCGGCAGGACCGGGACCGCGGCCATGTTGAAGCGGTTGCGCGCCTCGTCGGCGGGGACGGTGCAGAAACAGGTCATCTCAGGTGTCCACCACGATGATCGAGACGTTGTCGGCGCCGCCGCCCGCGAGCGCATGCTCGAGCAGCGCGTCGGCCACGCGGTCCGTCGGCCCGTCGCTCAGGTAGCTGCGCAGCGTCTCGAGATCGGCGTATTTCGACAGCCCGTCGGAGCAGAGGAGGAACCGGTCGCCGGGCTGCACGTCGCCGCGCCGCTTGTCGATCTCCAGCACCTCGCCTACGCCCACCGCGCGGGTAATGCGATTGGCCTGCGGGTGGTTCTCCGCCTCGTCCCAGGTCAGGTAGCCTTGTTCTACAAGTTCGCCGACCACCGAGTGATCGGCGCTGATCATCTGGAGCGTGCCGCCGCGCAAGCGGTAGAGGCGGCTGTCCCCGGCCCAGAGGCACATGAAATGCTCCTCGGTCAGCACCAGCAGCACGACGGTCGCGCCGATGGTGACGTGGCCGCGGCGGGCGGCCTCCTCCCCGATCTCGCGATGGGCGGTCTGGATGGCGCTGCGGGCGGAATGCATGATCTCCGCCGGCTGCAGCATGGCGGACAGGCGGTCGAGTGCCGCGACCACGGTCTGGCTCGCGAAATCGCCGCCCGCGTGGCCGCCCATGCCGTCGGCCACGGCCCAAAGGCCGATATCGGGGCGCGAGAGGATCGCATCCTCGTTCACCTTGCGCACATGGCCGGTATGGGTCGTGGCGCTGTAGCGGCGCTGCGCGGTGGCGGTCGGTCGGGTCATCTCGGACACCCCCGTGGTCAGGATGCGATGCGCCAGGTCGGCGCGGCGAGGTCGAAGAGGGTGCGGGCGGCCTCGGGGCCTTCGGGCAGGGTCGAGGTGAGCATGACGCGGTTCGCTCCCTCCACCTGCGCGATCCAGAGTGCGGCGGGATCGCTGGCGCCGAGGGCGGCGAAGCCATGCTCCGGGGCCGCCGTCGTCACGATGGTGGGGAGAGGCCCGTCGCTCGCGACGGGCTCCGTCGGGTTTGGGGTGGGCAGGGCGGACAGCATCTCCTCCAGCCCCTCCAAGTTCGCGCCGTCCTCCAGCATCGCGAGCGCCGTCTCCTCCAGCGCGTCGAAGGCGAGGGCCGCGGCGCGGTAGGCGCCCCAGGCGGAGCTCTCCATCTGGGCGGCGAGGCAGAGGGGGAAGCGGCGGCCCACCCGATCGACGCTCGGCATCACGACGCCCGCCACCGCGTGCGCGCCGCAAAGCCCCGGCGAGAGGGCGAAACGCCAGATCGGCGCGCCCATGTAGCAGGCCTCCCACCGCTTCCCCAACGCCTCGTGTCCGGCGACCAGCAGCGCCTGCATCCAGCGATCCCAGCCGCGCACGAAGTCTGGGGAGAGCCCCGCCCGCACGAAATCGCCTACGCAGGGCACCTTGCCGTACCAGCCATATGCCGCCCGCACTTCCATTACAGCGACGCCGGGCAGGAGAAGCTGTCGAGCGCGGAGACGGTGAACGGGTTCAGCGCCGAGCCCGCGCGCAGCTGGAAGATCGCGATGCGTCCGCCGAGGTTGAAGATCATGCGGTTGCGGTCTGACACGTTGGTCCGCCGCAGCTCCGCCGCGTCGAGCAGCCGGAACCAGGCCCACGGACCGTCGCGCTGGATCGTGTTCTCCAGATCCGTCCGCGCGGGGGAGAACGCAACGCGGGTGCGCCCGCCCGCCTGACCCGGCCAGGTCACGGGCGTGACCTGCGGCGGCCCGTGGGCGTAGATCACCTGCTGGCCCTCGATCTCCACCACCACCTGATCGACATTGGGGTCGAGGGCGACGGGCGTCACGTCGAAGGTGATGGAGGGCAGGCCGGGGCTCAGGAAGAAGCTGTCCCGGATCTCGGCCGCCTTCTGGAACTGGGCGATCACCGCCGGGGAGATGCCGATATCCACGCCATTCACCCGGCGCAGCCGCCACGGATCGCTGGTCGTATCGACGAAGGGCGCGAGGTTCTCGTTGAAGAACGTGTCCATCAGCCCGCTCGGCCCGAAGAGACGCCCGAAATCCTGAAGCGTCACGTCCGCCTGCGCCTGCCGGCTGAACGGATAGCGCCCGTCGATGGCCCGGCGGCAGAAGGGCAGCACCTGCGATTGCCACGCGCCGTTGAGCTCCGCCCGTGCACCGCCCACGGCCGCACCGGAGGAGCCCGCCACGATCTGCGCGGCCCAGCGGCCGAGCGGATCGGGCAGACGCGCGATCTCCGCCTGCAGGTTGGCCGAGGCGTTTGGCCCCGTCAGCGCACCGGAGCTCTGTCCCAGCGAGATCCGGTTGAGCTCGTCGAACACGTCGGTGATGTCGCCGATCAGCCCGTCGAGCTCGGACGGTGCCCCGTCGGGCTGGGCCACGAGGGCGTGAAGCTCCGCGAACCGGTCCTCCACGAACTGGCCGGGTGCCTGCTGCGGCGCGGCCGGATCCTCGCCGGGCAGGATCGAGCCGAACGCCTCGAAGATCGACTGGCCCTGCGCGTCGAGGGCGGAGACGACCTCGTCCCGCGCCAGATCGAGGGCCGCATTGCCCGCATTCGCCGCCAGCAGCCGCGCCTCGGGCAGCTCGGTCAGCCGGGTCTCGTCCGACACCGCTTCGAGGATGTTGCGGATCGGAGAGGTCGGGCCGGAGAGCACGTTGGTGACCTGTGCCGCCTGTCCGACACTGTCCATCGGGATGATGTCGATATCGCCCAGAAGTTGCTCGTACTTCACGATATAATCGTTCTCGTAAAGCGCGAGCACATCGCGGGCGAGCCGGTCGAGATTGTCCGGGTTCACCTCCGCCGCGCGACCGCCGAGCACGAGGTTCTCGAACTCCACCCGCTCCTCGACCGTGGCAAGCTGCGGCAGGAAGTACTCGTGAAAGCCCGCATGGGTGTAGACCCCGTCGATGCCCGCGCTGAGCGGCTGACCCGAGGGGCGCAGCAGGACGCGGGAGACGGCGGGCCCGCCCACATCGGTGAGGCGGAAGGGCGTGAGGCCGCGGGCCGGCGGCGCGCTGACGATGCTCTGGTAGATCCGCTCGGCCAGCGGCGTCTCCGCCAGCAGCGCCTGGATCTGATCGACCAGGGGACCGTTCAGCGCGATCTCCTGCATCGGCGCGTTCAGCAGCGCGTCGAGATGGCCGCGCAGGTCGGCCTGCAACTCCTCCTGCCCGGCGAAGGCGACGGTCCAGTCGAGCTCCATCCACTGTTCGACCGTCTCCCGGTCCATCGGTCCCTGGAGGCCCAGCATCAGGTAGACCTTCAGCGCCTCGAACAGGAAATCGGGGTTGTTCATGCTCGCCTGCATCTGCTCTTCCAGCCGGAAGAGGAGGCGCGGCAGGAGGAGCGTGTTGAGCGAGCCGCGATAGGCTTGCTCGGACTCGGAGCCGATGGCATCGCCCTGGTAGAGGCCGAAGGTAAGCTCCCGCGGCGGCTCCGGATCGCTCGCCGCCGGGTTGCCGGGCAGGTCGCGCAGGACGTTGAGCGCGGGCACGATGGCGGGCAGGTCGGCGTCGGCGACCGGGTTGCGGGTCACGCCCGATGCGATCTCGCGGAACGTGTCGACCTCGCTCCGCGCGCCGCCGATGAGGGAGACGTTGCCGGCAAAGCTGTTGGTCCAGACGGCCGTGGCCGCGCCGAAGGTCAGCAGGCCGCACGCCATGGCCCCGCGCTTGATCCAGCGATGCCGCCGCTCTACCGCATCGTCGGCGGAGACGAGCCCGGCCTCGCGGAAGATCACGCCGTTCAGAAGCCGCGTCAGGAAGTAGCTGCGGCCCTGACCCTTGCCGGTGCCGATCGCCTGCCGTCCGATGCCGAAGGTGCTCGCCATGCCCATCATCAGCCGGTCGATGGGCGTCCCCTCCTGCGTGCCGGAGGTGAAGTAGACGCCGCGCAGGAACTGGCTCTGCTCGTAGCGGCTGTCCTGGAACATCTCGCCGAGGAAGTCGTCGGCGACAGAGCGGAGCGAGGCGATCTGTGCGGGGAAGCCCGCGATCAGGCTGCGGCGCTGGTAGTCGGTCTCCGCCTGCATCCGTTCGAGGCTGCGGTCCGACAGGCGGGTGAGCAGCGTGTCGAACTCCGCGTCGAAGGCCGCCTTGGCGGTGGTGTCGGCGCCTTCCGCCAGCGTGAAGCCCCAGACCTGCTCCCGCTCCTCCGCGCCGAGGTCGGCGAAGAACTCCTGGAAGCCCGCGATCAGGTCGGCCTTGGTGAAGAGAACGTAGACCGGGAAGCGGACGCCCAGCTTCTCCCGCAATTCATGGAGGCGGGTGCGGATCGCGTGGGCATGGGCCCGGCGCGCCGCCTCGTCCTGCAACGACAGGTCCGAGAGGCTGATCGCCACCATCGCGCCGTTGATCGGCTGGCGCTTGCGATGCTGCTTGAGCATGTCGAGAAAGCCGGCCCACGCCTTCGCATCCGCATCGCGGTTGCTGTCCTGCGTGGTGTAGCGCCCCGCGGTGTCGAGCAGGACGGCCTCGTCCGTGAACCACCAGTCGCAGTTGCGTGTGCCGCCGACGCCCCCGATGGCCCCCTTGCCCATGCGCTCGGCCAGCGGGAACTTGAGGCCGGAATTCACGATGGCTGTGGTCTTCCCCGCACCCGGCGGGCCGATGATGATGTACCAGGGAAGCTGGTAGAGCGAGCGCGTGCCGAAGCGCCCGCCGAGCCGCGACTTGCGCAGGAACGTCAACGCGTCGGTCATGCGCTGCCGCATCTCGGAAAGCTCGGCCGTCACCGCCTCGTCGGTCTTCTCCACCGGGGCGGCATTGGCGGTGATCGCCTCCGTCATCTCCCGGTCGCGGTAGCGGCGGCGCAGGAGGATGACGAGGATCGTGATGACGGTGATCGCGGTGAGGAGCGCGATGGCGATCAGCCGGTCCGCCTGCCGGTCGAAGGGGCGGATCTCGCCGACCGCGATCAGCGGGCCGAGATACCAGATCGACACGGACGTCACGAGGGTGAAGGCGATCAGAACGCCGATGGGGCCGAAGAAGTAGTAGATGTATCTGCGGAACATGGGTCAGCCTGCCTTCACGAGAATGACTTCGATGCGACGGTTCTGGGCACGCCCCTCGGGCGTGTCGTTGGTGGCGATGGGCTCCCGATCGGCCCGGCCCTCCGCACTCAGCCGTCCGGTGTCGGCGGGGGTTCCGGCCATGCGGTCCATCACCGACTGCGCGCGGGCGAGCGACAGTTGCAGGTTCGAGGGAAAGCGCGCGGTGTTGATCGGGATGTTGTCGGAGTGCCCGGCTACGATGATGCGGCCGGGCTCTTCCTCCAGCGCTGCCGCGACGCGGTCCACCACCGCCTCGTAGTCCGGCGACAGCGTGTCGGAGGCGGAGGCGAACATCGCCTGGCCCGCGATGCGCACCGTCAGCGTGTTGCCGCGGTCATCGACGGTGACAAGGCCCTGCGCGATCTCGGGCGCGAGGAAGGAGGAGACGGTCTGCACCCGCTCGATGACCTCCGGCGCGGGGGGCGGGGGAGGTGGTGGCGGGGCCGCGCGGGCGAGCGTGACAGTCCCGTCCACGTCGAGGGCGCCGATCTGGCCCCGCAACCGCTCGGTGTCGCCTGCGAGTGCCACCGAGAAGCCGAAGAACACAGCGCAGAGCCCTCCCAGCGTCAGCCCCGCCGTCATCCAGATCGGCGTCCAGGAGGACAGCAGCCGGTGCGCGACCTCCATCCCCTTCCAGTTGGCCGAAAGGTCGCGCTCGCCTTGCGGCCGATGGGTGCGGATCAGCCGGGCGAGCCCGTCGCGGATGGCGAGGTGCTTTTCGCCGCCACCAGGGGCCACCCGCAATCGCCCCTCGAAGCCGAGGCTGAGGCAGACATAGAGGAACTCCAGCAGCATCAGGTTCTCGGACGGGGCCTTCTCCAGCCGGGTGAGCAGGTCGTAGAAGCGGTCGCCGCCATGCGTTTCGTTGTGGAAGGTGATGACCATGCCCTGCTGGGTCCACGCGCTCTGCCCGCCCCAGGGGGTGTTGAGCACCACGTCGTCGAGGGTCGCGCAGATCGCGTAGCGCGCGACCCGGACGGTCTGGGCGTGGACCCCGGCCTGAAGTGCCGCGTTCTCGAACGCGCGGATCTCGGCAGCGACGCTGTTGCGCAGGGCGGCCGGGTCCGGGTGCTGAGCGCGGTTGCGGATGCGCGCGACCAGCGAGAACAGGGTCGAGGCGGCGGCGTTGAGCGGGTTGAGGCCGGTGGCCGCCGTGCTGACCGGCACGGCCGGTGCACCCGCGGCGGGGGCTGGCGGAGGCGATGCAGCGGGCGCGGCAGGCCCCGGCGGCGGCATCGGGGTCGGCGCCGCGGGACGCCGCCCGGCCGGGTTGGGCCGGATGATCGTCTTGTCCGTATCCGTCGGCTCGAAGAAGGGATCGTCGCGTGACATCTTGCGCTCCTGTTCGGGCGGGCTCCGGCGCTACCGGATCGCCCACAGCTCCATCTCGAGGTCGGGAAAGTCGCCGGAGACATGCACCGCAAGCCCGCCGGAGGTCGTCATCTGCTTCCAGTAGGCGCTGTCGCGGTCGAGCTCGAAGTAGACGACGCCGGAATAGTAGGGGACCTGCCGCGGCGCGACGGGCAGGGGGCGCAGCGCCACGCCGGGCAGGGCGGAGTTCACGAGCTCCCGGATCTTCTCCACCGGGCCGAGCTTGGCCTGGGTGGGGAAGTGGCGGCGCACGCTCTCGGGCGGGACGCTCGCCTTCGCGGCCAGCACGAAGGTGGCCGAGGTCACGAGGCTCCGATCCGGGATCATCGCGACCGACACGCCGTATTTCCGCGGCTCGATGGGGATGGCGACGGCGTTCTGCTCCAGCACCGCGCTCAGATGCTGGCGGAGCGTGCGGAAGACCGGCTGGAACACGTTGGTCAGGTTGTCGTGGCGGTAGGCCGGAAACTCCGGCGCGCGCTTGTCGGCGGCCATGAAGGTCGAGAGCTCGCCGGCGAGCGCCGTCAGGACATGGTAGATCGCCTGCGGATGCGCGTTCTCGATCGCGGCGAGGTGACGGACCTGCGGCAGCGCACGGTTTACCGCGATCAGCAGCAGGAAGTCGGAGATCTCGGCCACGCCCTTCGCCCCGCCGCTCTGGTTCAGGCGCCCGGCGAGCGCCTCGGCCCGCTGGCTCAGCAGCCCCTCCAGCTCCCGCAGGAAGCCTTGCAGCGGCGGGGCGGCCCGCGCGTCGGTGCAGGCGGGGACGAAGGCGCGGTCGAGCACGACCTCCCCGTCCTGGCGCACCTCGATGATCCGGGCGACGGGGATGACGAGCTGGTCGGCGAGGTCATCGAGGTCGAGCGCCAGTTGCAGGTGCAGCTTGCCGACCGCCATGCGCACCGGGCGCCGGTCGCGGCCCGTGGTATCCGTCACGTCGATCTCGGCGGGCTGGAAGCGGGCGGCGGTGCGCGCCTCGCTGCTCAGATCGACCTCCACCGCGCCCTCGCGCCGCGTCGGAATGGCGAGGTAGACGACGGCGTTCGCCACCCCCTTCGGCACGTCGAGTGCCTTCGGGTGGTCGTCGCCCTGCGGCACGCGGAAGGTCACGTGATCCGGCGTCAGCCCGGTGCAGGACGTGATGGCGATCTTGCCGAGCTTCAGCAGATCCTCGTCCAGCGTCAGCTCCCGCAGGCCCCAGGCATAGGGCGTGACGGCGGAGGCGACGCCGGCAATCTGGGCCGCGACGTGACGGTCCTGCTGCTGGAAGTGATGGGGCTCCAGAAACAGCCCCTCCTGCCAGATGACCTTGTTTTCCCAAGACACGGTTCGACGCGCTCCTCTACTTGGCCGTCAGCGGATCGCGACGGTGTTGCCCGACACGCTGATCTCGACGACGTTCGAGGCGTTGGGCGCGAGTGGTTGGACGTCGAGGAACGCGCCGCCGATATCGCGGAAGGCGACGACGACGCCGATTGCGCCCGGCGGCGTGTCGAAGCTGCGCAGGTCGGTGAAGGTGCCGCCGGGGGCGAGCTGGATCTCGTCCACGTCCATGAGCTCCGCACCCAGCGTCGCCTCGGGCTCCTGGAACACCGCGAAGAAGTCGGAGGCGCCGAACGTGCCGGGTGCCGCGAGGTAGTAGACCTTCGCCTGCGCGGGCAGCCCGCCGTTCATGTCGGGGGCCGCGGCGATGGTGAGGGCGACCTGCGTGGTCGGCGCGGGTTCCGGGACGGGTGCGCAGGCCGCGAGGGTCAGGGCGAGGGCCGCAGTGAATTTGCCGGCGTGAAACATCTTCAATCCTTTCAAAGCTTTTTGAGCTGTTCTTCATAGGCCCGCGCGAATTCGCGCCCGAAGGCCGACTGGAAATCGTCTTCGGTCTCGCGGGCGATCTCGGCGTACATGCGCTCGTAGGCCTCCCAGTAGCGGGCCTTCTTCCGGCCCAGGAGACCGCCGAGGGAGGAGCCGGATTCGATGCGGGTGGCGAGCCGATCGGGGCCGAGGCGGGTCAGCAGGTCCTTCAGCGCTGCCTCCATCCCCGACATCATCGCGACCTCGTGGGCGCGGATGTCGGCGAGCGCCTCGGCCGTCGCGGTCTCGGCGTCGAGATATCCGGTCACGGTCGGGCGGATCATCGCCTCGACCGCCTGTTCGGGGCTGATCGAGAACTTCAGGGGGTTGTTGCCGCCCATGCTGATCATGGTGCGCTCCATCCGCATCTCGCTCTTGATCGAGGCGCGGGCCATCAGGATCTCCCGCATGCCTGCGACCATGGCGGCATAGGTGCGGCCGAGGCGGGCCATCGTGGCGGCGAGCTCTTCGGCGGGGATTTCGAGATGGGCGGCGCCGGCGGTCTCGAGGAACGCGCGGGCGGCGTCGGTCGATGCGGGCGCGGGCGGCTGGGCCGCCGGGGGCGGCATGGCGCCGGGCGGGGGGGCGGCCTGTGCGTCGAACGGATCGGCGGGCGTGCTTGGCGCAGGCTCCGGCGCGAAGAGATCGTCCCAGTCGTCCGGGATCGCCGGGGCGTTGGGCGCGGGCGGGGTGAAATGGTCCTGCGCCGCGGGCGAGTGATCCGGCACGCTTGCCCCCTCGGCAAGGGGGTCCGGGGCGAGCGGGATGTCGGCGGGTGCGGCAGGGCTCCCGAGCAGGTCGTCGAGGAAGTCGCCGCCACCGCCCTCCGCCAGCGGATCGTCGAGCGTGGCGAGCGGTTCGGGTGCGCTCGACGGCGCGGTCGGCAGGCTCTCCTCCGCCGGGGCCATGGGGAGCGCGGCCGCGGGCTGCGCTCCGCCGATCTCCACCACCAGCTCGAAATCACCGACCTGGATGACATCGCCATGGCTGAGCGGCGTCGGGATCTCGCCCACGCGCTCGGCGCTGTAATTCAGGAACGTGCCGTTGGTGCTGATGTCGGTCAGCAGGTAGTCGCCGCCCCGCTCCTCCACGACGCAGTGGCGCTTGGACAGCATCCGGTCGGGGTCGGGCAGGGCCAGGGTGTTCTCGTCACCCCGGCCGATGGTCAGCACGCCGTTTTCCATCGCGACGGAGGTGGCGTTGTTCGGTAGCGTGCCGGAGCTGGTGAGGCGGAGGGTCAGGCTCATCGTCAGCCTCCCACCAGGACGGTCGGGCAGCCCATCACGATGGCCCCGCCATGGGCGCAGGTGTCGCTGAGGCGGGCCTGTGGTTTCTTGCCTGTCAGCACGGTGGTGGAGCCCTTGGCGACCACGTCCGGCGGGCCGACGCAGACCGCCATGGCGGTGGCGGTCGCCGCGGGCATCTTGCCGATCAGAACGGTCGGGCAGGGCACGACGATCGGCCCGCCGACATGGGGGACGATGCCGGTGACCATCGGGCAGACATGGGGATCGCCGACGCGGGCCGCGGGGAGGGTCATGGCATTGCCTCCCCTTCGACGGCGATCTTGCCGTTGCCGCCCCGCGCGATGTCGAGCGCGCGGGCGAGGATCAGGGGGCCTTGCGCCTCCATCTTCTCCTCATCGTGGAAGAGGGCGGTGAGCGCCATGCCGAAGGCGGCGGTGCCGACCGCGCCCGCCGGGGCGGCGTAGTCCTCCAGCTCGCCGGGGCCGAGCGTGCCGTCGGCGAAGCTCGCGGCCATGGCGCAGAGGGCGGTGTCGTCCTCGTTGTCGGCCGCATCCAGAGCCTGGCGCGCGCGGATGCGCGTCTCCGGCCCCGGTGTGAAGACCCAGGCCTCGGCCGCCTCTATCGGGGGCGTGCCCTCGGCCGCCACATCCCGGCCCGAGAGGCACGCCCACCAGATCGCCTCCCGCGGCGGCAGGGCGTGGGCGAGCACCTGCATCATGTCCATCAGCGCGCCCTTGCCGTCGAGCTCCGCCAGCACCTCCGCCGCCGACGCGCCCTTGGCGGCGTCGAGCTTGGTCTGCAGCTTCGCGTTGCCACGGGCGAGGATCCCTGCGACCGGCGTGTCGGGCAGTTTCCTGAGGTTGTCGAAGGGGCCAAGGGTCATCGGGCGCGCCTCAATTGATCATCGTGAGAGAGCCCTTGGCCATCAGCAGGCCAGAGGATTTGAGCTGAGTCATGCCGCCGCCTTCGAGCTTGAGCATGCCCGCACCCTTCAGCGAGGCCTGCCCCTTACCCTCCATCGTGAGCTGGCCATTGGCGGTGAGCTTCGCGGTGGCGTTCGCCTTCACCTCCACCTGCGTGGCGGTGATCGTGACTTTGGTGGGCGTCATCTCGATGGTGGAGCCGCCGCATTTGAAGGAGATCTTCGACTTGGCCGAGACCTCCAGCGCCGCACCCACATCGACCGTGTAGCCCTTGCCGATCTTGTCGGTCTTGGCACCCTTCACGGTGACGGACTGGTCGGCATCGACGCTCAGCGTGTCGTCCTCGCCCACCGACGTCTCGCGCCCCTTGGCGATGAAGACGCGCTCGGCGCCCTTGCCGACGGTGAAGCTGTGGTCGCCCTCGCGGATCGTCTCGGTCTTGTCGCCGTGGATGGTCTGGGTGAAGGTGCCGCCCTTCCTGTGCTCCAGCCCCACGGTGATCTCGGCGTTGTTCTTGATGATCTGGCGGAAGTCGCGCTCGGACTGGAGGCGGACGAACTCCGCGTCCTTCTTGTCCTCGAAGATCAGCTCGCTGAAGCCGCCGCCGCCCTTGGAACTGTTGGTCTTCCAGCCCATCTGCGTCTGGTTGGCGGGCAGGGCGTGCGGCACCGACGTGTCGCCGTTATAGACCATGCCGGTGATGATCGGGCGGTCTGGGTCGCCGTCCTCGAACTGGACCACGACCTCCTGACCGACGCGGGGCACGCCGATCATGCCCCAGCCCTTGCCGCTCCACGGCACGGCGGTGCGGATCCAGCACGACGCGCTGTCATCGCGGCGGCCCTTGCGGTCCCAGTGGAACTGGACCTTCACGCGGCCATACTTGTCCGTCCAGATCTCCTCGCCCGGCTTGCCGACGACGATGGCGGTCTGGATGCCCGGATGCTCCGGCCGCGCTGTGACCTGCGGGGCACGATAGGTCAGCTCCGTCGGCTGCACCTCGAAGAGGCAGCGGTAGCTGTCGGCCATGTTGGAGCCGTCGAAATCGAGCGTGGGGCCAAGGATCGCCTCCACAATCTCCCGGTCCTGGGTGTCGGCGTCGATCTGCATCTGGTGGCGGGCTGAAATGACGAGGTATTCGCCGTTCTCAGCCTTTCGCGGATGCTCCTTGAGCTTGAACTTCGTGCCCGCCGCCATCTGGCGCACGTTGCTCACGCCATGGGCGCGGTGGGTCTGACCGGCGAAGCCCTCGACCTTCACCCGTGCCAGATGCTCACCCGTGCGGGTGTCGCCGTGGCGTCCGGGATAGCTGTAGTGCTCGTAGGACTTGTAGGCGTGCTTGCCACGGGGCAGGGCCTTGACGGATGTCAGATCGGACTTGGGCTTCTCGAAGTCGTAGTCGCGCAGCGCCACCTTGCCGGTCTGGATGCTCTCGCCCCCGCGCCATTCGAAGATGTGGTCATCCTTGCGGCGGTACTGGTGTTCCCGGAAATGGAAGTCGATCTCCGCGTGATCCTCGATCGACCGGTGCGCGCTCGCCTCATCGGCGAGGACCAGCGTCTCCTTCGTCTTGTCGTGGCTGTGGTAGTAGTAGATCCCCTCCTCCTCCATCAGGCGGGAGATGAAGGCGAAGTCGCTCTCGCCGTATTGCACGCAGTAGGTGCGCTTGGGGTAGGGATGCCGCGTCGTGTCGCGGTAGTCGGAAAAGCCGTGCTCGCCGAAGATCTCCTTGATCACCTCGATCACCGACTTGTCCTGGAAGATCCGGCAGTCGGTGTTGCGGGTCAGGAACCACAGCCACGGCCGGACGGCGGCGCGGAAATAGCCGCGCCCGGCATGGGAGCCGAGGAATTCGGCGGCCACGCAGCGGCCCTGGAAGTGGCGGACCTTGTCCTTCGGCGCGTCGATCTCGAGGCCCAGGCGCTCGCCCACCAGCTTCTGTAGATCGATGTCGAGGTCGGGGGACATGAACTCGATGGTCGTCTCGGTGATGCGGCTCAGGCCCTCGTTCACCTCGGCGCGCATCAGGAAGCCCTTCAGCTTGCCCGGAAGCTCCAGCCGGATCTGGCGTCCTTCGAGGATGATGTCGTCGGCCATGACCTGTCCCTTCCTCCCGCGGCTCAGTCGGCGTCGTCGAGGGTGACGAAGGCGAGGTCGCCCGCCCGCTCGAGCCGGGCGACCACCGCGGGGTGAATGTTCCACAGCTCCGTCGGGCTGATGCCCTCGAGGGCGGTCGCGAACTCGAAGGAGGAGGCGAAGCGCAGGCAGCAGACCGGGGTCGGGAAGGGCGCCTGGCCGGTGAGCATCGCGCCCAAATGACGGTCGCCCTCGAGCATCCAGTAGGCCCCTTCGACCTCGGCGATCAGGATGGCGGGGGCGGCGACGCGGTTGGAGTGGTCCTGCATCACAGACCCTCCAGCAGGGCGGCGAGCTCGGGGTCGATCTCTTCCTCGTCGTCATCGCTGTCGGCGTCGTCGCCGAAGCCCACGAGCAGGTCGTCGAGATCACCGAGATCGTCGTCGCTGTCGTCGGAGCCGCCGAGATCGAGATCGGGCAGGTCATCCTCCTCCGCCTCAGTCGCGGCCGCCGACGCGTCATCCGCCGTCGGCACACCCGCGCCGAGACCGACCTCGATGCTGCTTTCGGCCGCGGCCTGAACGCCGGCCGACGCCCACGGACCGGCGAGCATGCTGGCGCCGAGGGCCTGGAACGAGCCCTGCCGCACCTCGTTGCGCCCCTTGATCGACAGGACCGGCATGAAGCCGCGGGCGACCACATCGGCAATGGTGCGGGTGTTGAGCAGCCGTTCGGTGCAGGGCAGGGCGACCTGATCGCCGTGGGGATCGGTCATGGTGTGGACGGGGATGTCGCCCATCGACATGATCTCGCCCAGCCGCATCTCCTTGCCCGACTTCGCGGCGGTCGCGGCCATCAGGGTGGCCGACAGGATCACCGGGTTGGCCCAGAGCATGCCCTTGAGGCCATCGCGCAGGGTGAACTCCTCGAAACCGAACGCATCCACCGGCTCGGTTCGCGCGCCATAGGGCAGGCGGAGCAGGAAGCGGGGGCTCGCAAGGCCCGTGTGCCCCGCCTCGGGCAGCGCGCGCAGGGCGTTCCACGCTTCGGCGACCAGCGGGTGGCGGTCCTCCTTCTTGATGTCGAGGAAGGCGGGGGAGATGGCGGCCACGAAGGGCGCGTTCATCCACGCCGCGATCTTCGCCATGCGGCCCATGAGCTGGGCGTGGGGCGGCGTCTCCTCCAGCGTGTAGAGGCCAAAGACGGCGGAGAACGGGCCTTGCGCCGCGTCGAGCTGCGGCTCCTCGGCCAGCATCCGGAAGAGGCCGCTCTCGGCGAGGTCCTCTACCGCGGCGAGGTCGGCGGCCCATTCCTCGGCCGACACGTCGTAGAGCACGATCTCCAGCCGCGGCCCGGTCTCGATCCGCCGGGCGAGGAAGTCGAGGCTGCGCCAGGTCGCCTCCACCGTCTGGAAGTCGGGGTGGTGCAGGATCGTGCGCATCGCGCCCGAGAGGGCCGCATCCACCGCGGCGAGCATCTCGTCCTGGTCGTCCGCGGGGGCCTTCTGGACATAGGGGCCGACGATGCGGGCGATCAGCGCGTCGGTGTCGCTCGCCTCCACCGTCTGGCCCTGCCGCTCGCCGATCAGCGCCTCGAAGTCGCTGAGGCGCCGGTCGGCGGGGACGTTGCTTCCCTTGGAGCGCTTGGCAGGAGCTGTCGCGTGTCCGTGCTCCTCGGCCCACTCCTCCAGATCCGCGAGGGCGGAGCGGTCGCCGCGGGCGACCATGTCGCGCAGGTCCGACAGCTCCTCGAAGAGCTCGACGGTCTCGTAGATCTCGTCGGGGTGCAGGTCGTCGAGGCCGGTGAGCCGCACCTCCACCCCCGCGCCATCCGCCCCGACCGGCAGCACCAGCGTGGTGGCGAAGCGCGCGATGACGTCGTCGATGTTGTCCACGTCGAGCTTGATTGGCTTGCGGGTCGCGAGCGCGTCCCCGATCTCGATCAAGCCCCGGTTGGCGCGGCCGGAAAAGTCGCCGAGCAGGGCGATGCGGAACTTGGCGGCGCTCTGCCCGGCGGCTTCCGTCCGGGGGGCGGACAGGGTGCCGAAGCCGGTATTGGGGCCTGCCGGAGTGGCGCCCTCCAGAAGATCCGCGGCTTCGTGTTTGATATCCATCGGCATCCGACAACTCCCGAGACTGCTGCGGCCGGTTCGGGGGTGCCTCCGCCCCGGCAGGTGTTGTCGGTAAGTGCCGGGGGATGCGGATCGGGTTCGGTGCGGATGCGAAAATATCTGGAGGGGGCGGCCGAGCCGGTCAGTCGAAGGCGTAGGTGAACTGCCCGTCCGCGACGTCGAGTGCCACCCGCGCGACACGCCCGCCCTCCATCGTGCGCCGCAGGAACTCGGTGGAGATGTCGGGCAGCATGGTGTTCGTCACGATCGCGTCGATCATCCGGCCGCCGCTCTCGACCTCCTGGCAGCGGTCCACGATCGTCTGCACGACCGCGTCCGAATAGGTGAACGGCACGCCATGGGTGCTGCTCACACGCGCCTCGATCCGGTCGAGCTGAAGGCGCGTGATCTCCCCGATCATGTCCGGGCTCAGCGGGTAGTAGGGTATGGTGACGAGGCGGCCCAGCAGGGCTGCCGGGAATACCTTGAGCAGCGGATCGCGCAGGGCTTTCGCGATCCCGTCCGGCTCCGGCATCAGGTCGGGGTCGGCGCAGAGGTCCATCACGAGGTCCGAGCCGACATTCGACGTCAGCAGGATCAGCGTGTTGCGAAAGTCGATCAGCCGTCCCTCGCCATCCTCCATCACGCCCTTGTCGAAGACCTGGAAGAAGATCTCGTGCACGTCCGGATGCGCCTTCTCCACCTCGTCGAGCAGGACGACGGAGTAGGGCTTGCGCCGCACGGCCTCGGTCAGCACCCCGCCCTCGCCATAGCCGACATATCCCGGCGGCGCGCCCTTCAGCGAGGAGACGGTGTGCGCTTCCTGATACTCGGACATGTTGATGGTGATGACGTTCTGCTCGCCGCCATAGAGCGCTTCGGCCAGCGCCAGCGCCGTCTCCGTCTTCCCGACGCCCGACGTGCCGGCGAGGAGGAACACGCCGATGGGCTTCGAGGGGTTGTCGAGCCCGGCGCGGGAGGTGCGGATGCGCTTCGCGATCATCTGCATCGCGTGGTCCTGCCCGATGACGCGGGCGGCGAGGCGGTGTCCCAGATTGAGCACCGTCGCGATCTCGTCCCGGACCATGCGGCCGACGGGGATGCCGGTCCAGTCGCCGACGACGCTGGCGACGGCTTGGGCGTCCACGATGGGCAGGATGAGTGGAGTCTCGCCCTGCAACTCCCGAAGCCGGGCGTTCTCCGCCTGCAGGGCGCTCAGCAGCTCCGCCCGCGCGTCGTCGGCGGGTGCGTCATCGACCGCGCCGCCCTTCCGCAGCTTCGCCCGCAGGTCGAGGATCCGGGCCACGACGGCCTTCTCCGCCTCCCACCGCGCGTCGAGGTCGGCGAGGCGCGTCTCTTCCTCCGCCTTCAGCGCGGTGATCGTCGTGCGCCGCTCGGTGACGTCGTAGCCCGCGCTCTCGTCCCGGTCGATGATCTCCAACTCGGTGGCCAGCGCGTCGATCCGCTTGCGCGCGTTGTCCACCTCCGCCGGGACGGCGTGCTGGCTGACCGCGACGCGGGCGCAGGCGGTGTCGAGGACGCTCACGGATTTGTCGGGGAGCTGCCGTGCGGGAATGTAGCGGGCGGAGAGGCTGACGGCCGCCTCGATCGCCTCGTCGAGCACCTGCACCCGGTGGTGACGCTCCAGCATCGTGGCGATGCCGCGCATCATCAGCACTGCCTTCGGCACGTCCGGCTCCTCGACCTTCACGACCTGGAAGCGGCGGGTCAGCGCCGGATCCTTCTCGATATGCTTCTTGTACTCGGCCCAGGTCGTCGCCCCGATGGTGCGCAGGGTGCCGCGGGCGAGGGCGGGTTTCAGGAGGTTCGCCGCATCTCCGATGCCTGCCGTCCCGCCCGCCCCGACCAGCGTGTGGGTCTCGTCCACGAAGAGGATGACGGGCGTGGGACTCGCCTGAACCTCGTCGATGACGGCGCGCAGTCGGTTCTCGAACTCGCCCTTCATCGAGGCGCCGGCCTGCAGCAGGCCCACGTCGAGCGCGAGCAGCCGCGCGTCCTTCAGCGCCGGGGGGACGTCGCCGCGGAAGATGCGCAAGGCGAAGCCCTCGACCACGGCCGTCTTCCCCACACCCGCCTCGCCGGTGAGGATCGGGTTGTTCTGGCGACGGCGCATCAGCACGTCGACGATCTGGCGGATCTCGTCGTCACGGCCGACGATGGGGTCGATCTTGCCCGTGCGCGCCTCCTCGGTGAGGTCGGTGCAGAACTGCTTGAGCGCCTCCTCCTTGCCCATCGCGGCGGGGGCGAGGGCGCCGGAGGCTTCGCCCGGCTCCGCCCCAGTGTTGGAGCCGTCCTGCGGGTGCATTGCGTCCTCGGGCGAGCCCGCGACGATGGCGGCGAAGTCATCGGCCAGCGCCTCGGCCTTCACCTTGCGCCATTCGGGCGACGTCGCCTCCAGGATGCGCCGCAGCGGATCGGTTTTCACCATGCCGAGGATCAGGTGCCCTGTCCTCACCTGACTGGAGGAATGAAGGAGCGAGGCATAGACCCACGCCCGCTCCATCGCGTCGGGCAGATGCTCCGAGAGGTCCGAGATCGCCGTCGCCCCCCGCGGCAGCGTGTCGAGCGCGCGCGTCATGTCGGCGGCCAGACCGCTCGCGTCGAGCTCGAAATGCCGCACGATCCGATGCACGTCGCTGTCCTGCCCGTTCAGGATCTGGTGCAGCCAGTGCACGACCTCGACATAAGGATTGCCGCGCATCTTGCAGAAGACGGTGGCGCTTTCGACGGCGCGGTAGCCCAGCGGGTTGAGCTTGCCGAAAAGGGCGGAGCGGCTGATGTTCGACATGAGGTTTGCCTTTCTAAACGGCTGAAAACGCCGGTATCGCAGGCGCTGTGAGTGTGAGGTCGTCCGCGTCATCAGAGGCCCGCCGTCCGATCCAGCTCGTTCGGCCGAGCGCACCGGCGGAACCGAGCACGGTGGCTGGCACCTCCTCGGCGCGCAGCACCAGCCGCGCCTCCCAGTCTAGGGTGTCGCCGGCATAGTTGCGGATGATGGCGGCGAGGCGCTTGAGGCTGTCGCCGCCGGGCAGCAGGCGGGTGTAGTCGCGCAGCCTCAGCGGCCCGATGCGCAGGCGGAACCGCGCCTCGCGCGACCAGACCTTCTTCCCGAGGCTCGCGTCGCGCCCGAGCGCCACACCGCCGAGCGCGCCGCGGTCGTGCGGCTCCAGATGCAGCCAGCCGCCGACGAAGCTCTCGATCTCGACCTGCGCGCCGAAGAAATGGGAGAGCATTGCCTTCAACCCTGCCTCGCTGCGCGCCGTGGCGGCGAGCAGGCCCGCGAAGTGGCGCTTGGCAAGGTCCGGCATCGCGTCGCGGCATTCGAACGCCTCGCCCAGCCGCCCGGTGATCGCGTCGAGCTTCGCCCCGAACGGATCGTCGTCGGGCCGGTCGAAGGAGGGCGCGGGCTCCCCGCTCGCCCAGGCGCGGTAGAACAGCGACATCATCCGGTGGTGGAACATGTCGGCGAAGGCCGCGAGCGTCGGGTCGTCGTGGTTGCGCACCCGGTCGCGCGCATACTCCGTCAGGTGCAGCGGCAGCGCGCCGTTCGGACCAAACAGGCCGAAGACCCGCTGGGTGAGCCGCGCGCGCCCGTCCTCCTCCTCGAAAGCCGAAATGGTGGAGGTCGGAAAGGCTAGCTCCGGCTCCTGGCTCAGCCGCACCGGATCCTCCGCCGGGCGGCGGGAACGGCCGAGCCGCGGGCGGTCGGCATGCGCCGCCTCGATCAGCCGCAGCGCCTGGAATATGTGGTGGGATTGCGGGGTCTGCCGGAGCGCGTCTAGGCGGCTCAGATCAGGACCCGCCGCCCGCTCTTCGCCGGCCATCGCGCGATGTCCCCCCGTTGCTGTGACTGGATGACGGTTTCGGTGAAGCTGTTGAGCGCGACGTACTGGGCGAAGAACGCTTCCAGCACCGCGCCCATCAGGTAGCAGCCGGTCCCCTCGAAGAAGCTCTCGTCGAAGCCGACGCGCACCTCCAGCCCCCGGACGGCGGTGGAGAGCGCGCCGTCCGCGATCCGCCGCACGATGGGGCGGGAGGAGACGGTGCTCAGCCCCTCGATCTGCTTGGTGAGGGCCGGATCGCCGAGCGAGGCGTAAAGGCCGATCAGCTTGCGCAGCGCCGCGGCGCCGGTGCCCCGGTCCGCGTTCACGATCGAGAGGTAGTTGAGGCTGAGATGGCTGACGAGCTGCCAGGCCCGTCCGCCTTCGGCCAGCCGCTGCTGCGGACGGGTGGGCGGCACGATCGCCCGGATCTCCGCCACCGGGCCGCCCTCGGGCAGGGTGAAGTCGGTGTCACCCGCGCCGATGGCCGTCAGAAGCGGCAGGTCGCGGTTGGTGCAGAGCGCTGTGACGGCGAGCTGTTTGATGTTGCCGGGATAGGGTGCCTGGTCCCGGTCGCTGAGCGACAGGTAGACCTCGGAGCCGAGATAGGATGTGCGCACCCCCTTCAGCCGCTGCTTCTCCGACCGCTGCCGCATCCGGCGCTTGAGCGCATAGTACGCGCCGTGGGTCTGGCCGAAGGGGGTGACGTCCTGCGCACTGTAGAAGGGGCGGAAATCGACATCGTCCTCATCCTCGCCCGCGATGCCGGTGACGCTGTCGAGCTGGTAGATCTCGTAGTCGAGCGGCGCGGTGCGGTCGACGGTCACGTGGTGGTCGATCCCGGTATGGGAGACGGCGACCCGGTCGCAGCGCTTGCGGAAGAGGTTGATCGCGGGCACCGCGTGCAGCTCGAAATTGGCCGCGTCGACGAACTTGAGGTCCGGATTTTCCTCCGCCAGCAGGATGTAGAGGTCGAGGTCGTCGCCCGTGGCCCGCCGCACCGCCGGTTGCAGGTTGCCGAGGTCGAGGAAGAAGAACCGCTGCGGCATCGCGAAGTATTCCTGGAGCAGCCGGTAGCAGTCGAGCGACTGGCGCGGCAGGGGCAGCAGCGCGTCCTCGGCCTCGAAACCGCGGGGCGTGATCGCCTTGCCGAGATATTCCGACCAGTCCGCCCGCCGGTCCGTCGAGCGCCCGGCGAGGCCCAGCCCCTGACCCAGGATCGCCTCGTAGAGCCGCCAGGGCTCCGCCGCCGCGCCTGACAGGAACACCGTCAGCCGGTCGAGCGTCAGCGCCGAGATCGGCGCGCCGCCCGTCCGCCGGATCCGCAGACGCAAGGCCGCCTTCGCCGGTCCGTGCTTCGACAGGCCTGCTGCGACCAGCGCGCTGCGCCCCTCGACATATTCCGCCTCCGCCACCTGCAGGGGCCAGAGGGTCACGTCCTGCGAGGTGGTGAAGCGGCAGGCCGTCTGCTCTCCTTCGAACACGCGCCCGCGCAAGGCGGTGCCGCGGGGTAGGGTGACGCCCTCCTCCATCTTGCCCTGCGCCGTGTCGGGCGTGAGCCGCGCGACCATCATCGATGGGGTGGGCGCTAGGAAGTGGGGGTAGACGATCTCCAGCAGGTTCTGCGTCAGCACCGGGTACTGGGACTCCAGCTCCAGCTGCACGCGGGCGGCCATGAAGGCGAAGCCCTCCAGCATCCGCTCCACGTAGGGATCGAGCACTTCGAGCTGGTCCATGCCGAGCCGTCCGGCAATCTTGGGGTACGCCTCGGCGAACTCCGCCCCCATCTCGCGGATGTAGGAGAGCTCGCCCTCGTAATGCTTGAGAAGCCGCGTATCCATCGTCCTATCCCTGCTGGCTGACCTTGACTTCGCCGGTCGTCACGTCGAGCGCCGTGCGCAGGTAGAGCGCGACCGGCACCGGCTCGGCCCAGAGCTCACCCCGGATGTCGAAGGAGATGACGGCGCCGGTGCCCGACTTCTCCTGCCGCATGACCACTTCGAGGGTCTGGGGCAGGATGCGCGGCTCGAAGGTCTCGATTGCGTGGCGGATGGCGTTGCGCAGTTGTGTGGCGCGGTCGACCGTCCCGACGGTGCCCGCGATGTCTGGAATGCCGTAGTTCAGGACCGACCGGGCACTGTAAGGATGTCCCTCAAGATCCTGTGAAGCCTCGAAATTCGAGGTGTTGAGCAGCCAGGAGAGATCCCGCTGTACGATCGCGCGCAGCCGGGCGATGTCGATGGTCCGGCTCGACGCGGTATCGGTCTGCCGATCCGGCGCCTCGTCGGTCAGTCGGTCGAGGAGGGAGGGCTGCAGCCGCTCCGCAAGCAGGTGGTTAGCCATCCTGCGCCTCCCCGCCGATCAGCAGCTCGCGCAGGTCCATCAGCGCGCAATCGGTGGTGTCGGTCGCGAGCAGGCGCTGGCCGAGGCCCGCGGTGACGCGCTCGCCCTCGGTGAGCCAGTCGGTCGCGCGGGCGAGGCGGTGCTGGGCCTCGCCGCCCGGGCCGGGATACCGGGTGGGGATCAGCACCACATCGCCGCCGCCCTCGGCCCAGACCACGGTCGCGGGCATCCAGACGTGGTCGCGCAGGTCCGCGGGCGGCTCCAGCGTCAGGCGGCGGATGGCGGGGAACGGCGCCCAGAAGTAGCGGCCGTTCAGGATGATCTCCAGCACCGGGCCCATCCGCGGATCGGCATCGGCGATCCAGGCGAAGGGCGTGCCGTTGAGGGTTCCGGGCGAGGCGGGTGCCGCGTCGAAGGCCTGGGCGCGCAGCTCCTCGGCACTGGCGCGGTTGCCCGCCGTCCCCATCGCGAGCGCCTCGACGAGCCATGTCGTCCAGTCCTCCGGCTCACCGAGGATCGGCGGCGTGCCCGCGCCGGAAAACACTTTCTCCCGGTAGAGCTCGCAGATGATCGCCTCGCGATAGGTCTGGGCCATCGGCGTGGCGGCGGGGTCGAGCTTGGCGCAGGTGCGAAGCTGCGTGACGGCCCGGGTCCAGTCGCCGAGGATGCACAGAAGCTGGAAGAGGAAGACGCGCGCCTTCGGGTCGTCGGGTGCCTTGCGCACATGGTCCTGCAGGGCGGCGAGCGCACCGTCGAGATCGCCGTCCTTCAGCAGCTGCGCGGCGGTCGCCGACCCGTTGGTGCGGGAGACCGGCTCAGTCATGGCGGCCACCCCGCTCGGCCAGCCGCCGCACTTCTTGGGTCAGCGCCGCGATCTGGGCGGTCTGGGCATCGAGCGTCTCGCGCACGGCATCGGCCTCGCGCTCCGCCTCGGCCTCCACTGCCGCCTGCATGGTGTTGACGAGCAGACCGATGAAGAGGTTGAGGACCGCGAAGGCCGTCATCACGATGAAGGGAACGAAGACGATCCAGGCGCGGGGATGCTCCTCCATCACCGGACGCACGATCCCCATCGACCAGCTTTCCAGCGTCATGATCTGGAACAGGGTGTAGAGCGAGGCGCCGAGCGAGCCGAACCACTGCGGGAACGTATCGCCGTAGAGCACCGTCGTGATGACCGCGAAGACGTAGTAGACGATGGAGAGCAGCACCATCACCGCGGCCATCCCCGGCAGTGCGTCGAGGAGCGCGCGCACCACCGACTGCATCTGCGGCACGATGGACAGGAGCCGCAGCGCGCGGATCACGCGCAGGCCGCGCAGCGCCTTTACCCCGTCCGATTGCGGGAAGTGGGAGGCGATGACGATCACCAGGTCGAAGATGTTCCAGGGTGAGCGGAAGAAGGACGGACCGTAGGCGATCAGTTTTGCCACGATCTCCACCGTGAAGGCGACGACCACGATCCAGTCGATGATGTCGAGCAGCGGTCCGACCCGCTCCGACACGATGCTGGAGGTGCCGAGGCCCAGAACGATGGCGTTGAGAACGATGATCCCCAGGATCGTGTTCCTGACCAGATCGCGTTCGAGGATCTCGCGGAGCCGGCGGCTGATCGGCCAGGACGGCATTATCTGCATCGACATCGACATGATCACAGCGCCTTCTCCGTGGATCGAACCTGAGGGGGAGCCGGCGGGCGCAGGGAACGCACCGCCGGCGGGAACCGGGCGCGCGGGACGACGCGCCCGGCAGGGGCGTGTTACTTGCGAACCTCGTAGACGTTCTTGTTGAGGACGCGGCTCCACTTGACTTCGCCCTGGCCCTGCTGGGCCTTGCTCATCTTGCCCTTGGAGTCCTGCTTGAAGTACTCGACCTTGATGGCGCCGTACTGGAAAATGATTTCCTCCTCGCAGATGTCGTCGCCTTCCTGGCCGGACCAGGTCATGTCCTGGACCATCACCATCTTGAAGTGGAACTTCATGAAGGTCGCGCCGGAGCGGTCGGTGGCACCGCCCGAGCGGCGCAGCTCGATGATTGCCTCGTCGAAATGGGTGCCGGTGCACAGCGTGTGGAAGAGCCCGCAGGAGGCCGTGTCGGTGCGCTTGCTGACGGTGAACTCCTTGAACTCCGCCTTGCCGGCACCGCCGCCGCCGCTGTCCGAGCCGATGTTGATCTTGTTCTCGGCCCCGAAGTTGAACGAGCGCAGCTCGAACGCCTTCTTGCTGGGCGAGCCCATCTCGTCGTCGAGGGTTTCACCGACGACCAGGCTCTGGCCGGGGAAGTAGAGGAATGCATCGAAAGCCATCTTGGTGTCCTTTCACTGGCGTCAGGGGGAGAGGGGCCGGGGCACATCCGCCCCGGAACCGGGTGTCAGTCGCCCCGCTGGGAGGGCAGGCGCGAGACCAGGCGCAGAGAGACCGACAGGCCCTCGAGCTGGTAGTGCGGCCGCAGGAAGAACTTCGAGGTGTAGTAGCCGGGGTTGCCCTCGACCTCCTCGACCTGGACCTCTGCGGCGGCGAGCGGGTGCTGGGCCTTCACCTCGTCAGGCGAGGTCTCGGCGTTGAAGTCCACGTACTTGTTGATCCAGGTCTGCAGCCATTCCTGCATGTCCTCCCGCTCGCGGAAGGAGCCGACCTTGTCGCGGACGATGCACTTCAGGTAGTGGGCGAAGCGGCAGGTCGCGAAGAGGTAGGGCAGGCGCGCGGCGAGGTTCGCGTTCGCCGTGGCCTCCGGATCGTCGTACTCCGCGGGCTTCTGCAGCGACTGCGCGCCGATGAAGGCGGCCATGTTGGTGTTCTTGCGGTGGATCAGCGGCATCATCCCGTTCTGGGCCAGCTCCGCCTCGCGCCGGTCGGAGATCGCGATCTCCGTCGGGCACTTCATGTCCACGCCGCCATCGTCCGTCGGAAAGGTGTGGGTCGGCAGCTCGTCGATGGAGCCGCCGGATTCCACGCCCCGGATCCGGGTGCACCAGCCATATTCCTTGAAGGAGCGGGTGACGTTGCGCGCCATGCCGTAGGCGGCGTTGACCCAGCAATACTTCCCGGACGACGCGCCTTCGGTGTCCTCCTCGAAGGCGAAGGCCTCGACCGGGTCGGTCTTGTCGCCATAGGGATGCCGGCCGAGGAAGCGCGGCATGGCAAGGCCCAGATAGCGGGAGTCCTCGCTCTCGCGCAGCGCGCGCCAGGCGGCGTATTCCGGCGTCTGGAAGATCTTGGTGAGGTCGCGCGGATTGGCGAGCTCGGACCAGCTGTCCATCTGGAAGAGCGACGGATCGGCCCCCGTGATGAAGGGCGCGTGCGCCGCGGCGGCAACCTTCGACATCTCGCCCAGCGTCTCCACATCGCGCGGGCTGTGGTCGAAATGGTAGTCGCCCACGAGGCAGCCATAGGGCTCACCACCGAACTGGCCGTACTCCTCCTCGTAGAGCTTCTTGAAGATCGGCGACTGGTCCCAGGCGGTGCCCTTGAACTTCCGCAGCGTCTTCGCGAGATCCTTCTTGGAGACGTTGAGGACGCGGATCTTCAGCATCTCGTCCGTCTCGGTGTTGTTGACGAGGAAATGCAGGCCGCGCCAGGCGCTTTCGAGCTGCTGGAAGTCCGGGTGGTGCAGGATGAGGTTCACCTGCTCGGTCAGCTTCGCGTCGAGGCCCGCCACGATGCTCTCGATCGAGCGCAGCGCGTCGTCGGAGACCAGCGCCTCGTTCTGCAGCACCTGCTCTGCCAGCGTGCGGACGGCCTCCTCCACGGCGGTCTTCGCCTGGTCGGATTTCGGGCGGAACTCCTTTTCCAGAAGGGCCGCGAACTCGTCGAAGCCGGACTGGGTTTCGGTCACGGCCGCTGCGGCCTGATGCTCCATCTCGCTCATCGATCAGTCCTCGGTCTCTTCGCTGGGGGCAGGGGCCGAGGCGAGGGCCTGCAGGAGTGCCGGATCCTTGATGAGCTGCGCCATCAGGTCCTCCGCACCGGTCTTGCCGTCCATGTAGGTGGTCAGGTTGGCGAGCTGCGTGCGCGCCTCCAGCAGCTTGCGCAGCGGCTCGACCTTCTGCGCGATCGCGGCCGGGGAGAAGTCGTCGAGGCTCTCGAAGGTCATGTCGACCTTGAGGTTGCCTTCGCCGGTCAGCGTGTTGGCGACGCCGAAGGCTGCGCGCGGCTTCATCGACTTCATGCGGCTGTCGAAGTTGTCGACGTCGATTTCGAGGAACTTGCGGTCGGCGACGGCCGGAAGCGGCTCCTCAGACTTGCCGGAGAGGTCCGACATCACGCCCATGACGAAGGGCAGTTGAACGGACTTCTCCGCGCCGTAAAGCTCCACGTCATACTCGATCTGGACACGTGGCGCGCGGTTTCTCGCCAAGAACTTCTGACTGCTGCCGGCCATGCTCGGGCTCCCTTATCTGTCTGCCAGTAGGTGCCCGGGCCCCGTGCGAAGGTTCACGCGGGCCGACAATTAATCGTAGGAATTCTCTTCTTCATCGAAGCCACCGATCAGGGCGACGTTTTCGACGCCCGCCGGAGCCATGTCGCGCATGATCGTCACGAAATCGGCGGAGACGAGGCGCCGCGCGCGGGCCAGCAGCATGGGCACCGGGCTCGAGGGCTCGACCCGGTCGTAATAGGCGACGATGCGGTCGATCGCGGCCTTCACATCGTCCGGCGAGGCGATGGCGCCGCTACCGGAGATGGTCGCCGGGGCCTCTTGCGGCACCGGGGCAGGCGTATAGTCCGCCGTGATCTCCGGCGTCTCCACATCCTGTGCCACGTAGGGCGCGATGCGCCGTGCGATGTCGCGCAGCATCCGGGTCAGCAGGTCGAGATCGGGACCCGCGGTGCCGATCCGCGTGTCGATGGCCGCCGAGATGGCGGCGGCGTGGTCCTGGCTGGCCGCCACGGCGTGCGCGAGCGCGGACAGCTGGCCGGGATCGGTGTCGCGGAAGGCGGCTTCGATCGTCTGGGCGTCGGGCACGTCCTCATCCTCGGCCGGAGTCGCTTCGCCTTCGGCGATCAACAGGTCGCGCAGGCTGAACCGGCCCATTGCACGGCTCTGCGTCAGCGTCGCCTCGCGCAGCGCCCGCAGCACGGTCGTCCGGCTGGTGAGGCCGAGCACGGCGTTCACCCGTGTTGTGGGGTCGTCGTCATCCTCGGCGTCGAGCTGCGGATGGACGCTGTCCCAATGATCCTCCAGCGCGCGGCGCATGTATTCGAGCACCTGTTCGAAGGCCGGAAGCCCGCCGGTGCGCAGCGCCGCGGTGGCGAGGATTACGGCGACGCGAAGGTCACGGGTGCGGCCGAGCAGGGCGGTCGCCCCTTCCACCACGGCCGGATAGTCCGGATCCTCCGCCGGGATGACTGCGTCGCCCACGACCCGCTCCTCACCGGGCTGGCTCGCGAGCTCCAGCGCCATGAAATCGGGATCGTATTCCAGATCCTCGCCGCTCGGCGCGTCGTCGTGGAGGTCTTGCAGAAGGCTCTGAAGGTCGAGCATGGCGGGTCCTTTCGATAAGGGGCGCTCAGCGGAGCGCGGTGTCGACGGCGCGCAGGAAGGCGGCGCGCTCGGTCGTGTCGGTGATGCTCTCGGCCACGGTTTCGGCGAGGGCGGTGGGCGTCGCCGCGCCGTTCGCCCGCTTGCGCACCAGAACGCTCGCGATCGGGCCGAGATGGGGTTTCAGAAGGTCGGTGATCCGTGCGACTGCCTCGGGCGGCAGGCCGTGCGCGCCCGGCAGCGACGTCTCGCCATTGCCCGCCAGCACCCGTTCCATCAGGCGGCGCATCTCGGCCCGCTCGGCCGGATCGTCGAACTCCTCGAGCACGGCGGCGACCATCTCGTCCGCGTTGGAGGCGCTGGCGGCGGCGCGGCGGGCGATGATGCTGCCCATGGGGCCGATGCTCTTCGTGAGATGCTGCGCGACCTTGCCCAGCGTCTGTTCGTTGATCCGCTCCAGCATGGTGGAGGAGAAGCTGCCGGGCCCGGCGGTGCGCTGCGGTCGCGCCGTGACCTCGATCAGCCCGGTGCGGTCGGCGGTCGGCAGCACCTCCTCCAAGGCCGCGCGCATGGCGTCCGCACTCTCGAAGCGGTTGTCGGGATCGACGCTCATCGCGGTCAGGACGACGCGATCGATCTCGGCCGCCAGCTCCGGCTTCACCTCGCTGGGCGGGGTGACCTTGCCGTTGCGCACCACCTCGAACAGCGCCTCGACGCCGCCGCCGCGATAGGGTTTGCGGCCCGTCAGAAGCTCGTAGAGCATGACCCCGCAAGCATAGATGTCCGCCCGCGCATCGACCTCGCGGCCCGTGAGCTGCTCCGGCGCCATGTAGGAGGGGGTGCCGACCATCCCGGCGCCCGTGGCGTCCATCGCGGTCAGCCGCGCGATACCGAAATCGGTCAGCTTCACCGTGCCGTCATCGGTCAGCATCACGTTGGCGGGCTTAAGGTCCCGGTGCACGATCCCGGCGGCATGGATGCAGGCGAGCCCGGCGAGGATCTGGCCCATCAGCGCGTGGATCTCCTCCAGCGGCAGCGGATCGGGCGCGGCCCGCCGGTCCTCCAGCGTAACCGAGCGGATCCGCTCCATCACAAGGTAGGGCCGCCCGTCCTGCTGCAGGAACTCGAAGATCGTCACCAGGTTGGGGTGCAGCACCCGGCCCGCCGCCCGCGCCTCCCGCGCGAAGCGGTCGAGCCAGTCCTGGCTGTCCGCCGTCCCGATCAGGTGCTGGTGGATCGTCTTGATCGCGACGGGCCGGTCGATGTCGGGATCCTGGCCCGCATAGACCACGCCCATCGCCCCTTCGCCCAGCACGCCGTCGATGCGGTACTTCCCGATGAACCGGCGTCCGCCGCCGGGTGCGATGACCGTTTCGTCAGACATCGATCATGCTCATCGCGCGTTCGAGGCTGCGGCGCATCCGGTTGAAGGAGATGGAAAGCGAGCTGATCTCGTCCTTGCCGGGCTTACGGTACTCGTCGATGGAGAAGTCGCCCATGCTCACCTTCTCGGCCACCGTCGACATGCGCCGGACGGGGCGCAGCACGATGCGCGCGAGCATCAGGTTGGTCAGTACGAAGACCAGCACGAAGACGAAGGCGAGACCGGAGACGAGGATGATCGCCGTCTCCCGTGCCCGCTCGTCGACCAGCGCCATGGGGGCGGAGATGATCTGCGCGCCCACCGTCTCCCCCATCTCCCAGCCGAAGCCGTTCTCGGATCCGTAGAGATCGACCATCGCGGGCGGCGCGATATCAGGATCCGAATGGCAGCGCAGGCACCCCTCCTGATAGATCGTGACCGGAAAGGCGACGGTCAGGAAGCGGCCCTCCTCGGTCTCGACCTCGGCCGCGACACGGTCGAGGGAGGGATCGGCGCGGAACTGCTCGATCATGTCCTCCTCCAGCGCGTTCGGAAGGTCGGCCGGATTGGTCGGGTTCAGCGCCGCCTCCTTGTAGCGGAACTCCGGAAACTCCTCGTTGAACGTGTCGAAGACGGAGCGGGCGGCGAAGGAGGTGATCTTCTCCGGCAGGAACAGGATGTCACCGTTGTCCGACAAGAGCGGGTCGATGTTGTTCAACGTGTAGGAGCGCACGGCGGTGGCGTTGGCGCGCAGCAGGTCGATCGACTGCTCGACCTCCTGCACCGCGGACTTGCGCACGACGACGTAGGACATTGCGGTGGCCACGGTGATCCCCACGGCGCAGGCGAGCAGCAGGACGATGTTGTACTTGAAACGCAGACCCATGGTCGTGATCCTCTCTTCCTTCGTCGGGGGCGGTCAGGAGCTCAGGTCGAGCAGTTGCCGGCGGTTCAGGATGCCCGTGGGCTCCTCGGCCCGGTCCTCCTGGAAGGTGCGGATCGCCTGGCGCGTCTGCGGCCCGAAGATGCCGTCGACCAGCCCCTTGTAGTGGCCGAGGTCGCGCAGGACCCGCTGGAGGGACCGCTTGGCCGAGCGCGACAGCGACTGCTCCAGCAGCGACAGCTCCTCCAGCGTCTCGGCCGGCTCCGCGGCGCTCTCGATGGTCTCGGCGGTTTCGGTCGCGGGCTCAAGCTCGATCACCGGCAGCACGATCACCTCGGTCGGACCCTCGGGCTCCGGCGGCGCGCGCAGGATGGTGGGGGTCTGCGGGAAGGCGGAGAGGGTGACGCCGGTCTGGGTGAACATCCGGCGCAGCAGCGCGCCGAGCTCGACCTCCTCGTCCAGCAGGGCGTCCTGCAGGATGACGTCGAGGTCGGGGAACGCGTCGAGGTCCGCGATCAGGATCGGGCTGGAGCCCGGCACGGCCTGGGGTGCTTCGACAAGCGTGCCGATCTCCGTCGGAAGGCCGTCCCTCGCGCGGATCGTGGCGAGCACCGCGCCGCCCTGCTCGGCCTGGGCGGCAGAGCGGGCGAAGGCAAGCAGGGGGATGCCCTGCGTGAAGAGATCCGTCGGCCGCTCCACCCGCGCGCCCTCCGGCAGGACGAAGGCCCGGCCCTCGAAGGTCACGGCGGGCAGGTCGAGATAGACGAGACTGACCCGCGCATCCGCGGCCTCGCGCCCGAAGCGGGTGAGGATCGAGCGGAGTTGCGCGTTGCTCGGCGCGTCCGCGCGCAGCGTCTCGGTGCCCAGGATGTCGAGATGCGCCTGCACCGCGTCCGCGCGCGCCGTTCCGTCCCCGGTGGCGACGACAAGCGCGAGGATGCGGTCCGACTGTGCCGACGCCGCGCAGGCGATCGTCGTCGTCAGGCAAAAGGCGATGGCGAAGGCGCGCGTGATCATGCCGATGGATCCCCCTGTTGCGCGGCCGGGACGCCGCCCGTCGGGGCGGCACCGGCGCGTGGTCGCTGCGGTCACTTCGTGAGTGACCGCAGCGACCGATCGGGTTCATGGCGGAGGGGAGAAATCTGCCGCCGGGGCGGCTTTTTCTGCGAGGGGGCGGGCTAGCCGCCCACCTGCGGCCCGCAGGCCAGCGACGCATCGACGCCGGTCCGCAATGCCTCGCACGCGTCGAGCACCGGGCGACCGCCCCGCATCTCGCGCGCGTCGTCCAGCGTGCGGCGGATCTCGTCGCCGGTCAGGCCGCCGTCGGCCGCGAGCATCAGGGCGACGACGCCGCTGACATGGGCTGCGGCCACCGACGAGCCAGAGAAGTAGTCGTAGTCGTCACCCGGGGCCGCGCTCAGCACGTCGACCGACGGTGCGGGCACCGAGCGCTCCGACAGCTCGCCCGCGGCGATGACACCGGGCAGAGAGGCGGGAAAGGCGGGCTCGAGCGCCTCGCCCCAGGCCGCGACGACCACCACACCGGCCTCGCGCGCCGCGCCCAGCAACTCCTCGATCAGCGGGTCCGGCTGCCCGCCGAGGCTCATGTTGAGGACATCGATATCGTTCAGGATCGCGAAGTTCAGCGCGCGGGCCAGCGAGAAGCTGTTGCAGCGCCCGCCGCCGTTGCCGGCCTGCCAGCAGGCGCGCAGGCTGACGAGCGAGGCATCCGGCGCCACGCCCACCATCCCGAACCGGTTCGTCGCGTCCGCACCGATGATCCCGGCGATCGCGGTGCCGTGGACTTCCCCCCCGCCGGCCCGGTCGTCGCCGACGAAGTCGCGCAGCTCCCGGACGTTGGCGGCAAGATCGCGGTGGCTGCCGTCCACGGCGGAATCCACGATGCCGACCGTGACGCCGGTGCCCGTGGACAGGTCGTGCGCCGGCAGGATGTTGAGCCGGCTCAGCGAGGTCTGCGCGGGAAAGAGCGGGTCGGGATAGGGCTCGGTCGAGGTGTTGAACACCTGCATCCGCTGCACCGTGCGGATCTGGGTATCGGCCTCCATCTGCTCGATCAGCGTCTCGATCTCCACCGCATCGTCCGCCTCGACGACGAGGCAGTAGACATCGAGCGACACCAGCGGCCATTCGGCGGCGAGCGTGACGTCGAACCGCTCGACGATCTCGTCGACCGTGGCGTCCAGCGCCTCCGGATCCCCGATCGGGAACGTCAGGACGAGATGCTTGTCGGACGTCAGTTCCTCGGCCGGCGGGGGTGTGGGCGGCGCAAAGAGCTGCGTCTGCGCCTGCGGCGTGCAGGCCACGCAGGGCAGCAGCGCCCAGGCCAGGGCAAGGACCGACGTCAGCCGGTTCACGGCTGTTCGCCCGACGTGGCGAAGATGATCTCGGGCGCGCTCATCAGCGTCTCCGAAAGGGTGTCGAGGTCGGGAGCCTCCGCGCCGTCGACGGGAACCGCGGTGTAGACCCCGGTCTCGGACGGACCTCCGGCGAGTTCGAGACCGTGCGCGGCGAGGACCTGCGCCAGGCGGTCGGCGCCGAGGCCCGCGGTCGGCTGGAAGCGGATCGCGCCCTCCTGCTGCGCACCGCCGCTGGTCAGCGTGCGGAACCCGTCGTCGATCGGGGTGAACAGGAAGACCAGCACGAGCGACGCGGCGAGCGCGAGGCCCGCTGGCAGAAGCCCCCCCCGAACGCCGCGGAACCGGTCGCGCACGTCCACCTTCGGTGTCCGGGCGCTCCGGTCCGCCTCGATCTGCGCGCGCAGCGTCTCCCAGCTGCGCGACGAGGGGGCCTCAAAAGGGTCGACCGTGGCCATCTTCTCCGCGAGCCGACGCTGCACGGCGACCTCGGCGGCGAATTCCTCGCTGGTCTCGAGACGCCGTTCGACGGCCTCCATCTCCTCGGGGGGCAGGGAGCCGTTCACGTACCACGGGATGAGCTCCCAGAGCGCGTCATGGCCCTCTTCGGGCCGCTTGTCGTGTGTGTCACGCAACTTCATTCTCCGGAAATAGCTCCGTATCGTCCGACAGCATGTCCCGCAGGCGGCGACGTGCCGTCATCATACGTGTTTTTACGGTTCCCACCGGGCAATCGAGGATCTCGGCAATCTCCGTGTAGAGATAGCCGTTGTAGTAGGTGAGTTCGACCACCGCGCGCAATTCGGGTGTCAGCCGGTCGAGCGCGGCCTTGAGGTCCTTGGCGCGGATCACCGCGTCGGCGGTGTCGCCGTTGTCGCCGATCAGGTTCTCGTCCAATTCCACATCTCCCTTGCGCTTCTGCATCTTCTCGCGCTGCTTGAGGGACTGGCGATAGGCGATGCCGAAGATCCACGAGGACGGCTTGGAGCGTCCCTGGAACCGGTCCGCCGTCCGCCAGACCACCATGAGCGTGTCGTTGGCCACTTCCTCGGCCACCTCGGCGCTGCCGGTGATGCGCCGCGCGAAGTGCATGAGCTTGGGAAAGTAGCGCCGATGCATCTGTTCGAATGCGGCCATGTCTCCTTCCGCGACGGCAGCCAGCAAGGCTTCGTCTGTTGCGTTCTTTACCCCCGAAGAGGGCTTTGGGATCAGTTTCAGTAGACGCATCTCGGTGGTGTCACTCTGCTGTCTGCATTCATGTGTTCCCGGCGCTGCGCGAAAGGTTCACGGCCGACCGAATTTTTTTTCGTGGGGAGCGGATGGCGCCCGTTCGCAGGCTTCGGGCCGGGCCGGCGCCCCTCCTTGCCGGTCCGGACGGGCACGCGGTGCCGTCTGGAATCGAGACTAGCGGCAAATCAGATCGCGTTAAACGGGTTTGAGGCCCCCGGTTTTCGCCGCAGCGAACCTTTTCGCGTCCATGGGGCACCAACGCTCCGACCCATGGATGTCGCGCGGCCCGATCCCGGGGCGCGGCGGGCGCAGGAAAGGAGCCACGATGCCGGAGTTCAACAATATCACGTATCCCGACGACTATTCGGGCGTCTACAGGAACGCGAAGCTGCGTCCGATGCTGACAAGCCAGATCAAGAGCGAGGGGACGCCGGAATTCCTGCACTTCATGCAGGAGAAGTCGAACTTCAGACCCGAGATGCTCTACGAGACGTACTTCCGGCCCGGCGCGAAGTTCCGGATGGACGCGTTCATCAAGATCTGCAACGCCGCCGTGACGCTCGCCAACAACGACAAGTGGCAGATGCGCGACGGCTGGGACCGGATCTTCACCAAGACGCGTCAGCAGGTGCTGCTCAACATCAACGCGGTCACCATCCCCGCGATGTATGAGACCGACGCGTTCAAGACCTATCACCGCAAGAACCTGGAGAAGAACATCAACATGCCGCCCGCCATGATGAAGCGGCTCGGCGTCTCCGATCAGAAGGGCGTGCAGAAGATGCTGGCCGCCCTCCAGACCGACAACATCAAGGATGCGGAAAAGATCGCCGACGGCGTCATCCGTAAGGAGCGGATCAAGCAGAAGCCTCGTGAGCTGCTCGCGGCGATGCGCAAGCTCTTCAGGTAGTTCGGCCCCCCCCGACCCTCAAAGGCCCCGATCCGTCGGGGCCTTTTTCTGTTGGGCCCGCGGGCGATTTTTCCATGTCCCGCTGAACCAAACCCGCTCTGCGCCGCACTCACGACCGACATTGGTTGAACAAGCAGGAGATTGCGTCATGGCGGATGGAAGCGACTACAGCGACGGGCACTGGCAGGCGACATTGAGGGTCCTGGCGCTCCCGAACGAGCCCCGGTTCCTCGCAGCCGCGCAGAACGCGTTCCTCGCGTGCGAGACCAAGGATGCCGGGGTGTTCCGGCGGGATGCCGGCGCGCTCGCCACGTTGATCCGGGCGGAGCGTGAATACATCCTCGACTGGCGCAGCCGGAATGGATGGCAGCCCGACGACGGGGTCGATCTGACCGGCAACGCCAACCCCCTCAACGACGTGATGGGGCTCATGAAGACCCTGGTTGGTCGTGTGGAGCGGCACGGCGAGGCCGAGCTCGATCCGGAATTCGACGAGGATGACGAGGACTTCCGGCCCGAGGATGGCGGCCTCGATTTCAACGGCATCGATCCGGATGCCGACGACGGCACGCCACCGCCGGGCGATGGTGGCAACCCGCCGGGCGATGGCGGCAATCCTCCGGGCCAGGGCGGTGCACCGGGCGCCGGGGGCGCCCCCGGGGCAGGAGGCGCCCCCGGGGCTGGCGGGACTGGCTCCGACGACGGCTCCCGCCGCGGCGGCGCCGGCGGTGCGGGTGGTGCCAACGGTGGCGCGGACGACGACAGCTCCGACAGCGGCAGCGACGACGACAGCGAGCCCGACTTCGACGAAGGCCCCTACCAGGAGGTGGACCTCGATACCTTCCGCGACGACGAAAGCGTTGCGGAAAGTGAGCCCGATTTCGACGACAGCCCCTACGAGCAGGTCGACCTCGAGGATGTCTTCGGCTCCGACGCCACGCCCGAGCCGGATCCCAACGCCGGCCGCCCGATCCCGCCCCTCCCGGACGACGGGGACGATCCCAATGCAGGCCGGCCCATCCCGCCCCTGCCGGACGACGAGGAGGTCGACCCGAACGCGGACCGTCCCATCCCGCCGCTCCCAGACGAGGAGCCGGGCGGCGATGACGGCGCCAAGGGACCCTACGTGCTTCCGCCGAAATACGGCTCTTTCTTCGACGACCTGCGCGCGGCGACGACCGAAAAGGAGCGCCGGCAGATCGCCGAGGAGATGCGGCACCACCTGCTCATTCGCAACGAGTGCCCGCCGGACATGACGCTGGACGAGGTGCTCGCCGCCGCCGACCGCGCAATGGCCGCACCTCGCCCCCCAGCGGAGACAGAAGACACCCGGGAAGGCGATGCCCGGCCCGAGCGCTACGACAGGGCGACCATGGAGCGTTTCGACCGCCAGCAGGAGGAGATGGAGGGGGGCGAGGCGCCGCCCGACCGCTTCAACATGGACACCATTGAGCGCTTCGACCGTGAGCGGGCCGAGATGGATGAGATCAGCGCCTTCGAGGTCGAGGGCTCCGACGACGGCGAGGCCCCCCACGAGTTCGAGGTGGAGCCCGCGAACATCCCCGCGGCCTACAACCGCGAACTCGACGCCATGGCCCGCGCGCTCGCCAATTTCGACATGCGCCGGGTCCGCCAGATCGCGGAGGCAATCCTGCGCGCCATGAAGGCGAACGGCGAATGCCCCGACGACACCACCGTCGAGCAGATCTACGCCGGGCTCGAAATGGCCATTCGGGAGGAGGAGCGGCAGGGCGCGAGCGAGGGGGAGCGCCTCTCGGCAGAGGAACGCGGCCGCCGCTGGGGCAGCATCGTCGTCTCCGAACTCGTGGGGGAGACGGATGTCGAGCAGGTGCAGGACGAGGCGACGCGGGCCGATGACACGCAGGCCTCCAGCACCGGAAGCGACGGGTTCGACGACGCCCTCGCGCAGATGGAGGAGGTGGACGGCTCCGAAACCGGCTCCGACGACTCCTTCCCGACCGGCGACTCTGACGCCGATCCGTTTCCGACCGGCGATCCGTTCCCCGACGACGTGTCCGCAGAGGACCCCGAGGATCCCTTCCTCGACGACGAGCCGAGCGGCGTGGACTTCAACGGTCTGGTTCCCGACGACGATGCCTCGACCGACAGCGGATCGGACGACAGCTCCGAGACTGAGACCGAGACCGAGACCGAGGACGGCACGGAGACCTTCCCGGGTGACGAGCCCCGCGACCCTGACCGCCGCGACCCCGACGACGGCGCCGCAGGGGGCGCCGGGGCGGCCACGGGCGGTGGGGGCGTGGCCATCCCGACCCGGTACCGGCCGCATCTGGAGGCCATGTCCAAGGCGCAGGCGAACGGCAAGAAGCAGGCCGTCATCGCGCTGGCCAAGGACCTGATGGAGAAGATGCAGGCGCGCGGCGAGTGTCCTGACACCGCGAGCCTCCGCGACGTGCTGGCGGCTGCGACCGCCGCGATGCCGTCGACGGCGGCAGGCCGGCCGGACGCCTCGCCTCCCGCCGGCACCGGGCCGTTCGCCGGCATGGACGCCGCCGCGCGGCAGAAGCTCGTGAGCAAGGAGATCGATGCGATCACCGGCCTGCTCGAGCAGGGCGAGCAGGACGGTGCCAAGACCCGCGCCGAGACGCTGTCGGACAACCTGCGCAAGGCGGGCGAGGGCGCGCCCGAGATCCCGCCGGCGAAGATCCTCGCGCTAGCGGCGAAGGGCGCGAAGGCCCCGTCCGCCGACGGCGAGGTGGGCGACAGCGCCAGCGAAATCAGCGTCGGCCACGTCTCCAAGACCAACTGGAACGCCTTCGGCAAGATCTACAAGATGGACGACGGCGAGCAGGAAGCCGTGAAGGGCATCGCGACCCTCATCGCAAAGACCGGACGCGACAGCAGCTCCGCGCGCACGGCCGCCAAATCCTTCATCGACCAGCAGAAGAAGGAGAAGCGGGGGAGCTTCCGGTTCAAGAACGCCCGGCACATGGTCGACGCCGTCGAACAGGCGGTCCGGATGCGCGTGGACGGCGAGAAGCTGAAGAAGCCCCTGAAGGCGGCCGACGCCGGCGAGGAGGGCTGATCGACCACCGCGGTGAAGGCCGCGGTGGGAAAACCGGCCGGGTTGGCACGCGCCCCGACCCGGCCGGTCTCTGCCTGGCGCAACGTGGGGGCCGTGCGGTCCGCCACGTGCCTTTGGCAAGGCGCTCCGGGGGGCGGAGTTCTGAAGAAACCCCGCCCTCCGCCGTCGCTCCGACGCGGAGTCCCGGGGAAACGGCTCGCACCACGCGCGACCCTGACGCTCCCACCTCCGCGACACGTCATTCGATCCTGGCGCACCCACGATTTCCGCCGCCGATACTGCCCCGTCGGGACAGCCTCCGCTCTCGCAGCAGCGCTCGGCAATGCCGGGTCGGATGCAGGCGATGCGAGTATGACGATCGGAGGAAAGCGGACACTGACCGAAACCACCACCTGAGTTCTCCCGGCTTCGGGGATCGGGGCGCGGGATATGGCGAGGAGGATGCGTCACGCAGCTCCGTTCAGGACGACAGGAGCGCTCAAGGCGAACATGGCGGCCGCCAAGGCGGTGCGGTTCGAGAGCCGTTCGACGCTGTTCCATCCATCTAAGACGGCTTTGTTCGAAGGGATGTCGTACTTGTTCGAGTAAGGGGGCGGCACGAGGTCCCCGGACGTCGGCGTGTCTTCGACCCAACGTTGCCAACGCCCGAACCGCCAACGCCCGAACCGGCGCCCGGCTCCAGCGACAAGAGCATGCCGTCCTGCCGCAAGAGACGGGGAAGAGCCTGATCCTCGTCAGCCGGCAGCCGGCAGCCGGCAGCCGGCAGACGCGGTCGAGTGCGTCCGTGTCGGCGAGCAACGGCCGAACTGGCCGAGCAGACCGGCGCAGGATCTCGTAGCTGGCGGCCTCGACGTGATACGGCACGCAGGCAGTCAGCCCCCAAGCAGGCCGTCGCCGTGGAGTTCGCCGATCATCGAAGTTCCTCTTCGTCGGCGGAGGCGGCGAGATCGGCGAGCGCCTCCATCGTCAGTGCCGCCGTTGCGCCGGCCGAGGCGGGGTTCTGGCCCGTGACGAGACGTCCGTCCCGCACTGCGTGGGGCTCGAAGATCGCGGCCGAGGTGTAGGAGCCGCCAAGACGGCGCAGTTCGTCCTCCAGCAGATATGGCATGACCTCGGTCAGCGCGACCGCATCCTCCTCGGCATTGCTGAACCCCGTGACCCGGCGACCCTCGACGAAGCTGCGCCCGTCCGCGCGTATGGCGGGGAGCAGTCCGGCCGGTCCGTGGCAGACGGCGGCGACCACGCCGCCGTCGCGGTCGACCGCCTCGACCAGTCGCGTCAGGGCGGCGCTCTCGCGGAAATCCCACATGGTCCCGTGCCCGCCGCAAAGGAAGAGGGCGTCGTAGTCCGCGGCATCTAGGCGGGCGAGGGGCGGTGTCGCCGCGAGGGCCGCCATGGCGGAGGGAGAGGCCTCGAAGCGGTCGACCGAGGCCCCACGTCCGCGCGGTCCGGTCATGCTGCGCGGATCGATCGGCGGCGCCCCGCCCGTGACGGAGGCGAAATCCACGGCGAAACCCGCGTCGACGAAGGCCCAGTAGGGCGCCGTCAACTCGGAGAACCACAGGCCCGTGGGGCTGCCATCCGGCCTGGTGCCCACCGACGTGGCAATCATGGCGATGCGCCTGTCCCGCATCGCGCCGCCGACCTGCGCGGCGGCCGCCCGCGCCCGGCCCGCCGTGCAGAGGACGGCGAGCCCGCCAAGGCCGGCCAGAACCGACCGCCGCGACAGCGGCCGGTCCTGGATGAGGTGCTCGGGTCTCATTGGGTAAAGTCGCCTTCGGGCGTGATGCGGAAGATGCGGAAGTTGGGCTCGGCCCCGTCGAACTCCATCACACCGGCGAAGGCGTGGTTGAGATGGTTGGTGCTTGCGAGCATCCCGCCGTGAAGATCCGGCGCGAGCGTGTCCGGCCAGATGAACTCGTCGCCTTCCACGACGATATCGAACTCCTCCGTCTCCGTATCGAAGGTCAGTATCCGGTTGTTGGTGACGTCGGTCACCCACAGCTGGCCGTCGGGGCCGAAGGCGATGCCGTCCGAGCCGCCGCCGGGGCGGAACGGCCCCTCGACCGCGGCGGCGAGCCTCTCCGGCGCCACCGAGGGATCATGCAGGAGAGCCGCGTCGATCCGATAGATCGCATCGCCGGTCGTGATGCTCCAGTAGAGCGTCCCGCCATCGGGGCTGAGCGCGATGCCGTTGATGCCCGCCATAAGCGGGTTGTCCGGAAAGACATCCTCGCCGTCGACCTGCAGGGGGCGTTCGGGATCGTTCTGGACGCTCGGATGCGCGTGCAGCACCCGGCGCCCCTCGCCGCTGCGGGTATCGTACACGATGATCCCCGACGGCGTCGGTCCGCCGCCGCGCATCCCGGTGTCGGAGATGAAGACGAACCCGCTCGCCTCGTCGATAGCGAGGTCGTTCAGGAAGGACGTCGCTGGATCGGCGAGCTCCGGCCCGATCGGGAAGCGTTCGAGTTCCGCGCCGGTGGCGACGTCGAAGACCACGAGCTTCTGCGCCCCGTCGGGGGATCGGTCCTCACCGGCGACATAGCCCTTGTCGAGGAGCCAGACCCGGTTCTCGCCGTCGATCGCGGCTCCCAGGATGTTGCGCAGACCTTGCGGGTCACCGAGATCATGCGCCTCCCAGCTGGGCCAGGGCTCGAGGACCGGACGCCCCTCCACCATCGTCACCCGGTTGAAGGTGGCGGGCACGTCCGCATTCAGGATGCGCGGCGTCGTCACGTAGATCGTGCCTGCCACATCCATCTCGACGCCGTGCAGCGGCGCCTGGGTCTGTACGCCCGCATCGAGGAATGCGTCGCGCGCGTCCTCGTCCGGGAAGGCCCAATCCATGTGGACCCATGAATGGAGCAGTTCGCTCTCCTGCGCCACGGCGGGAAGGATCGGCGATCCGAGGCTCAGTGCGGCCACGGCTGCCGTCGTCTTGAGGATCTTCAACATTTCGATTTCTCCTTGTTTTCAGGGGAAGGGTGGTGCCGCTTCCGGCTGCGGTCGGTCGATCGGCGAGGGAGGAGGGGATCGGGGTCGCACCACACGTGGGTGGCCGCCGGGTGTGCCCGGGCGCTGGCTGTCCGTCGGGCACAGGCTGGGCCCTGTGCCCTTGGGGGTCCCATTGGACGGAACACCGAGCTTGCGAAGCGGTGTTTCACGCATGGGCGGCATCGGATCAGTCGAGCACGCGGCGTCCTTCCCGGCCCGGATGCGGCAACGGCGGGGCATCGCCAGCTTCGGGCAATGGACGCCGGTCGGCGCGCCATCGGTCCCCGTGCGGTCGGCCGAGGTCAGGGTCGTGAGGGCGATGCTGGCCATCGCTCGTCTCCGAACAGTGTTCCGTCTGTCTCGAAGCTATGGAGGCGCAGGCATCGGCACAAAGAAGCACGCTGAGGGCCAGAGATAACATTTTCTATGCCTTACCCCCCACCGCGTTCGCACCGCTCCGCAGCTTTCTCGGTACATTCCGCGCCGGTTCCATCACGGGCAGGGTCCAGAGTCCCTGCACCGCGCAACCGGTGGCATCGGGTCACCAGGAAATCAGGTCAGGCGCTCCGTTCGAGCGGCGGGCCCGGCGGGCGGGCCAACCCCATCGACGGATGGACCGGCCGTGGCCATCTCCGGAGTTCCCGATGCCATCGAAGGCGGCTGCACGACGATGCGCCGCTGGGTGCAGGCGCCCGAAAGGAAGAGCGAATTGGCTGGCCCATCCGAGCCCGTGATGACGCGTATCCGCAGACCGATCCCGGCGGAGAGAAGCCGTGCCGATCTACGAAGTGCAACTGCCGCCGGTGGCGGCACTACCGGGTTGCCTCAGCGCTCGGGCGCGAGTCCGTACTTCGTCATCCCCGAATCCCCCTCGCCCGCCCGAAGCTCACGAACTACTCGCAAGTGAGCCCGCTTCGCAGTGCGACAGCTCGCCGGAGTGTCGTTCGTTTTGTGGGACCATTGCGCCTACCATTGATATCCGCGCCACGGTGCACTCGGATTGCCCCTCTGCGAGCGGATGAAGGAGGGCCCGCAGGGCGAAGCCGTTTCGGCAAGGAACAGCTCATCGGTATGCTGAGGCAGAGGCAGATGGGTGCAAGGAAGGACGCCCTTCATGAACACGGCAGCATCGGCTCCGCGACACCTTGCTGCCGCCGAACGACCTGCTGCGGGATCGAAGCACCCCACGCCGAGCGCCTGATGGGCGACAGAGAACCACCGCCTGCTGCTCTTCCCCCTGAGGACTGGACCACCCGATGCCGGAGTTTTCGGCGGATGTTTCCGTGGGCTGGGAGCGGAGCCGATAAAGGCATCGAGGTTGGCGCAGGAGCGGAAGGCCTTCGTGCAGAAGCAAGGGGAGGCGGGAACGCCGGTTGCCGGGATCCGTCAGGCGACGTAGTTCAATTGTCGTGCAGGCGGACAAGAAAGGCGTCGAGTGGACGGTTTTCCCGCCAAACAGGTATGGCGACCTGCTGCCGGGCGAGATGCGCCGGCGGAAGGCGCTTGAGGACAAGAACGCGCGGCTGAAGAAGATCGTCGCTGACCTGACGCTGGATCGGAAAATGCTTCGGGATGTGATCCGGCGAAAGCTCATTCGCGCGAGCTCGTCACCGGGATGGATGTGCGTCGATCGGGGCATGTCGATCCGGAAGGCCTGTGGGGCGATCTGCTTTGGCACCTCCAAGGACCACTACAAGCCCTGGCGCACGGACCAGGCTGCCGTCGCGAGGCGGATAAGGGAGATCGCGCAGACGCCGGTGCGCTATGGATATCGGTGCGTCCACATCCTACCGCGGCGTGAGGGCTGGAGGATCGACATGAAGAAGATACGTAGGACATACAACGAGTTGGGCTTTCAGCTGCAGAACAAGCACCCGAAGCGGCGTGTGAAGGCGAAGTTGCGGGAGGACCGCAAGGAGGCCGTGGGACAGGACGATATCCGGGGTGAGCCATGTGGTCGCCATGGTTCGAGACCCATGGCGAACGGACTTCATCCACGATCAGCTCGTGATGGGAAAGAAGCTCCGGAACCTGACAATCGTGGACACACATTTCTGGTATTGCTCAATGGTTGATCCACGGTTCAACCACCTGGGCCAAGACGTCGTGCAGACCCTCGAACGCATCTGCCGGGCGGGCGGCCATCCAAAGACGATCAATGGGGCGGGTCCCATGTCAAAGAGTATGCCCATGTGACAGTCTCAATCTATTCCGGGAGGGTCGATTCTGACCATGTCATGTGATGAGATCTGTGAATAACGGTTCCAAGTACCGCACCGGGCCGCACATCAGAGGCACAAATAAGTCACGGCGCGTTCGACCTTCTGTTCGAGTACCGCGTCTCCTTAGCCGTTCGTCGCTACCCCGAACAGACGACGCTGGTAGAGGTCGCCGAGGACCAGGGCGTCGAACTCCGCCGCTCTCATGGCCGCCTCCGACGGGGCGAGGCGCAACTCTCGAGTCGACAGATCAGCGATCCGGCCTGGTGCTCGCGCCCGGCCCCGCTCTTGGAACAGCTCGGCGAGATCGGGGAACCGCTCGGCTTCCGCGACGATCATCCTGTAGAGCGTGAGCGCCTCTAGGCGCATGAGTGATCGCGCGAAGACGACGCCGAACGTCCGCAATCGCTCCACGACTGCCCCATCGTCCGAGTTCGATCCCTCCAAGCCGTCCCTGCCATCGACAAGCGAGTAGACCAGCGCCTCTTTCGAGCCGAAGTGCCGATACAGGGTCATCCTCGAGACACCTGCCTCGGCGGCGACTGCCTCCAGCGTCGTCGCGCCGTCGCCCTCGCGCAGGAACAGCGGACGCGCCGCGTCGAGGATCGTCTCCATCTTCGCCGCAATGTGGATCGTCATGCGGCCTGCCTCTCACGGTTGCTTGGGGACTAGTGTCAGGCTCCCACGTTTGCCCTCTTCCGCGAGAACGGAGACCGCTTCCACGGCGAGGCTCACTAGGTCTATGGGTTGCGGCGGTGATACGCGGAGCGGCTCTCTCGTTCCGACTTCCGGCGCCTTGCTCGGCCATAAGTCGGGGTTCAGGGCCCCGAGGAGAGGCGGGCCGACCGCGTAGCGACGCGGCAGAGGCGATGGTTCGCCGGGCAGGAACTCCGCCAACAGATCGTCGAGCGCCATCTCCGTCCCTCCCACCAGCACAGGTGGCGCGAGGCCTGACTTCACCCGTCCTCGATGCACGATGATGGTGGCACCCGCCCGTCGCCACTCCAGAGCCCCTCCGGCATGGCAGGGAGCGCATCGGGGAGCATCGCGCCCGACGCACCGCGCAAGCGCACGCCGCCCGGCCAGCTGCCGATCCGCGCGGGACGCGGGAAGACGATGTGGCAACGCTCCAGGTCGGACGGCAACTCCGCGACCTCGGGTAGGAGACGCACGCTGTCGGTCGCCCCGCTCGCCCGGCAGCGGGCCGGCCTCGGTCGGGTGCCGGAAGCCCTCGGTCGACATCATCATTCGGTGATATGCCGGGAAGAGCGCCTCCTGCCCCTCCCGATCCTTGGGAGACGGCTCGTAGGTCGGTAAGTCGTACTCGGTGGCGAAGGCGGTCAGGCGGAAGAAGTCGCCCTTGAGGTGGCTGGCGAGCCCCCACGTGCCCGACGGGCCGCGGTGGAGCATCAGGAAGCAAAGCGAGTCCTGATCGACGATCCGCTCCAGCCCAGTGACAGGCATGGCGCGAGCGGAGAGCCCTGCGACAATCTCCAAGGGCGCGGAGACCTTGCGCTCGATGCCCGGTCCACGCGCGGCGTCGAATGTGTCGTTGAGCGCGACGAGGTCGGACGTCTTACCGGCGTTGCCGCCAGCACCTGTCGGATCGGCTCGGGCGTGCTGTCCGCAGGTGGCATGAAGGCGTTCGGGGTCCCACTCAAACGGCAGTACGGCCAGCGGGGTACCCGCAAAGCTGAGTTCGACGATGGTCTCAGCACGGACCGCCGTGCCGGGGATCAGCTTGTCGAGGGGTGCGGTGGCGAGTTGTGTGACGGCGAAGCGCTCGCCGATCAGCGCCGGCAACGGGCCGTATATGCACAGCACCATCCCGTCCGCCACGAAGGTCGCCACCGGCGACATCGCGCCTACCAAGTCGATCGCGGTCTCGGGCGCGCCCCGGCTTCCCATGCTGAGTGCAATGAGGGGAAAGGCGCTTCCGAGCATCAGGCGGATTCCGAACACGTGGATCATGATGGCCACGATGGTCTGCGAGGTCCCCTTTGCACCTTCGTCCGTTCCATCGATCGTCTCGGTCGCGGTGTCTTGTCACTCATTGGTATAAGCGTTTACTGACGTTGTACGCTCAATGGTCAAGATGTCTTTCTTCTAGCGTGGCTGTGCGCTGGATTTCGACTTACGCCAAGCTGCAGGGCACAGAGACGCGCGGTCGCGACGTCCGTGTCTGGGACGCCTTCATCGGCTGTACCATCCGAAGCGAACGCAGTCGGGACGCCGTTCGACGACCTCGCCTGCTTCAACTTCTGCTGCGGGCGGCGGACGGTGCAGGCCTACTACGCCGTTTTCACATAGGGCTACAAACCGCAGCGCGGTTACGTTGTGCGCTTTTGCCTCAACACGTCAGCGTTCATCACCCGCATCACCACCGAGCTCCGGTCGACGACGCGGCCGTCGCGAATATCGTGCGGCGAAAGGAGGCGGATGGAGGCAGATGGCCCCACGCAGAGGCACCGCTCGGAGACCGACCGCCGGACGGTCCTCGTCGAGGTGACCGAAGCCGGACGCGACGGACCGGCTCCGGTCCGTCGCGATGCAGCGCGCCGACCATGCCGGTCAGGAACAGCATGCCGCCCGCCTCCAGGCTGGGGCTGGGGCGGACCTCCCCGGCGAAGCAACGCAGCGCCTCCGGCATGTGGACCTTCATGCCATCCACCGTTCGGCCAGCGCCTGGGCCTTCGACTTCGCCATGGCGGGGTCGGCGGCATCGGTAGCCGCGAACATCATCGGCCGGGCGGCAATGGGGGTCTGATCGGTTGCCCCCATGTAGCTGAAGATTGCCCGGGCATAGGGCGTCAGTATGCCGAGTCCGTCGAACATCTCGCCACGTCCATAGGCCCCGCCGGCCGAGGACGGGACCGCGACCTTCAAGTCGCTGAGCAGTCCTCGCGTCCCAGTCTGGTCCGCCGCGAAAGCCTTTCCGTTGCGCGACCGGTGGGTCGACGAGCGCCTTGAGTGTGGACGATATCCCAGCTGGACGGCATTCCGAAAACGTAGATCGGCGTGCCGATCACCAACGCGTTGCCATCCGGGCCGCCTCGCGCTTCAGCATCGCTGAGATCTGCTCTTCTCCGAACCGGGATCCGTTCATTCTGTCCGTCTCCTTCGCAGGGACGGACTTTACCTCAAACCGGAAGAGGGAACGCGTCTCAGGTACCGCGATACCACGCATTTTAGGGACAAGGCTTTGTCTTTGCCTGAAACTCGGATTAGCTTGCCAGCAAACACACTAAGGGATTCCATGCGCGAAATCACGACGACGGCGGACCTCGCGGCTTTCTGCGAGGAGGCACGCGCCCATCCGTTCGTCACCCTCGATACCGAGTTCCTGCGCGAACGCACCTATTATGCCCAGCTCTGCCTGATCCAGATGGCCTATCCCGGCGAGGATGAGGACAGCGCTGCGCTGATCGACGTGCTGGCCGGCGAGATCGACCTCGCGCCGCTCTACGAGCTGATGCGCGACACCTCCGTGGTGAAGGTCTTCCACGCGGCGCGGCAGGATCTGGAGATCTTCTGGCAGAAGGCCGAGGTCCTGCCAGATCCGCTCTTCGACACCCAGGTCGCCGCGATGGTCTGCGGTTATGGTGAACAGGTCGGTTACGAGACGCTGGTGCGCTCGATCTGCAAGGCGGGCCTCGACAAGTCCTCCCGCTTCACGGACTGGTCGCAGCGGCCGCTGTCCAAGAAGCAGAAGGCCTATGCGCTCGCCGACGTGACCTGGCTGCGGCAGATCTACCAGAACCTCTCGCGCAAGCTGGAGGAGACCGGCCGTGCGCGCTGGGTGCAGGAGGAACTTGGCGTCCTGCTGAGCCCCGAGACCTACCGCACCGAGCCCGACGAGGCATGGCGGCGGTTGAAGACGCGCTCTTCCTCCCCGCGGTTCCTGGCCATCGCCCGGGCGCTCGCCGCCTGGCGGGAGCGGGAGGCCCAGACCCGCGACGTGCCGCGCAACCGGCTGTTGAAGGACGATGCGCTGCTCGAGGTTGCCTCGAACGGGCCATTGACGGTCGAGGAGCTGGCCAAGTCGCGGCTCCTGCTGCGCGAGGCGCGCAAGGGCCGGACGGCGGAGGCCATCGTAGAGGCGGTGAAATCCGCCGCCACCGCACCCGAGGACACCTGGCCCAAGGCGCCGCCGCGCGAGCAGGGCGGGCAGGCGAGCCCGGCCCTCATGGACCTCCTGAAGGTGCTGCTGCGCGCGCGGTCGGAGAAGTCGGGCGTCGCGCAGAAGCTCATCGCCACCACGTCGGAGCTCGAGGCCTTCGTCCTCGGCCGGCCCGAGGGCGAGCGCCTGCGCAACGGTTGGCGGCATGAGCTCTTCGGCGAGCAGGCCGAGGCGCTGATCGACGGTCGCATCGCGCTCGGCGCCGCGGGCAAGTCGGTGAAGGTGGTCGAACTGGGCGGCTGACCCTGCTCATATGGCGAGCAGCCAGCGCATCGCTTGGTAGTGCCCGGCAGCGTCGAAGCTGCAGCCCGTCGCGTGTGGGTTCGTGTAGCCGCGGACGCGCGACGAGTAGAGCCTGGCTTCTGTCGACGATCGATCGATGCGGGACCGCATGGCCCGCTTCGACGGCTCCCAACTTGAAGCCTCGGATTACCGGGACGGGTGTGACATCTGGCGCGCCGCGCGGTGGCGCGGGGACGGGCCAGCGACGACTCCCGCATTGCCACGAGGATGTCGTGCCCGTGCAGGCCACGGGTGGAGGAGCGCGGTCCAATCCTCTGCCGTCAGTTCCCGCGACGGACCCGCGGTGGCATCGACCGGCGCGTGTTCGCAGGGATCTCCGGCCTCTCTTCGTATTTAAAACAGTGTTTTGTCCAACGCTTCGCCTTCATCCGAGGCGATGTGAAATAGGGCCCGATGCTCCGGCAAGGCGATGCAGCCACTCCGCGACTGCGGCGATGTGGTCGAACCGCCGCGCATCGGCAAGTTGTGATGCCTCTTACCGAAGCCCCTCGCGGTCAAGATCATGCGCGAGCGGCGGCGCCGCTGTTCCAGACGCGCTGCGCTTCGGCCCCAAGCTCCGGTTCCGGGCCCGGATACCGGAGTTCGACCGCAGGGCCACGCCATTCTGCGCCACCGGCCGGACGCGGCACTCCCCGCCGGATGAGGCTCGACCGAGGCTGTCAGATCCTCTCGCGTAGGCCTGTCATCCACGCGATCGGGCGGCGCGTCGCGCCAAGCGGCACCGCCGGCAAGTTGACCACAGCGCGCAGGTTCTCGGGCAGCCTCACCCCTCGTGCCGGGGAATGGTGTTGTGCTGCGGCAGGCCGTCGGCGATCTCGTAGTAGTCGCCCTTGTTCGCCGTGAAGATGTGCTCGCTCATCCGCGTCCCCGTCGGCCCGTCGACGGCGCCGAGCGCCACCGCGATCCAGTCATTTGCGGGCGGGTTGAAGAAGAGCGATGCGCCGCAAATCCGGCAGAAGCCGCGGCGGACCTTCTTCGACGAGGCGTACCACGTCACGTTTTCCTCGCCCGTCACGGTCAGCGCCGATTTCGGCACGTCGGCGGAGACGAAGTAGTGGCCGGAGAATTTCCGGCAGATCGTGCAATGGCAGCCATCGGCCACGGGCAGGTCGCCCGCTACCTCGAATGACACCGCGCCGCAGAGGCAGCTTCCGCTGACCATGACGTCCTCCTCAACCCTCCGGAACGCCGGGCAGGAGTGCCGTGGCCCCGGCCTGCGCCCCTTCGACCCGCACGCCGCTCGCCCCGGCGAGGTCCTCGTTCGGAACGAAGAGCGCCACGCGGCCGCGCTGACCGACGCGGGCCTGCATTCCGTCTGCCGCCTCGGCCTGCAGGTCATAGACGATGAGGCCGGCGCGCCGGCCCGCAGGTTCCAGCTCCAGATCCTGCACGATGCCGCGCGGATCGGTGGCGGTCACGGTGACGATCCAGCCGCCCGTGGTCCGTCCCAACTCGACCTGTTCGACCACGGCGACGCGAAGGTCGGGCTCCGGTTCCGGCGCCTGAACCTCGGGAGTGCGGTCGCCGCAGGCGGTCAGCGTAAGCGCAAGCGTCGCGAGAAGGGGGCGGATCATCGGCAGTTCTCCTGCATCTTCGTTTCGTGCGCGCACCCTAGGCCAGCATGCCGCATCTGCGAAAGGGGGGTAGACGCTTCGCCGGCCCGCGCTTAGATCAGCAACCTCAAGGAAAGGTGAGCGGATGGCCCAGGCGGAATTCGACGAGATCGTGGATACCTTCGAGTTCCTCGACGATTGGGAGGACCGCTACGCCCATGTCATCGAGATGGGCAAGGCGATGGACCCGCTCGACGCGGGGCTGCGCACATCTGCGACCAAGGTGGACGGCTGCGCGAGCCAGGTCTGGCTCGTCCCGCGGTTCGAGAGCGGCCGCCTCGCCTTCGACGGCGACAGCGACGCGATGATCGTGCGGGGGCTGATCGCCATCCTGCGCACGCTCTACTCGGACCGCACGCCGGACGAGGTCCTGTCCGTGGATGCCGCGTCACAGTTCGCGCGCCTCGGCCTCGACAAGCATCTGTCGGCACAGCGGTCCAACGGACTGCGTGCTATGATCGAACGTGTACGTCAGATCGCGGCGTCCGTGCGCGCCGCATAGGGGGTGGTTATGACTGCATTGAGCGAGCTCCTGGCGGAGCGCGACTGGCTGCTGGCGGATGGCGCCACGGGAACGAATCTCTTCAACATGGGTCTGGCGTCGGGGGATGCGCCGGAGCTGTGGAACACCGACGAGCCCGCGAACATCCGCGCGCTCTATGACGGGGCGGTGAATGCGGGCTCGGACCTGTTCCTCACCAACTCCTTCGGCGGCAACGCCTCCCGACTGAAACTGCACGACGCGCAGCACCGGGTTCGGGAGCTCAACCGGATCGCGGCCGAGATCGCGCGGGAGGCCGCCGACGCCTCCGGCCGCAAGATCGTCGTCGCAGGCTCCATGGGGCCGACTGGTGACATCCTGGAGCCGGTCGGCTCCCTCAGCCACGCCGAGGCGGTGGAGATCTTCGAGGAAGCGGCCTCGGGCCTCATCGAAGGCGGTGCGGACGTCCTCTGGATCGAGACGATCTCGTCGGAGGAGGAGATGCGCGCCGCCGCCGAGGCCTGCGCCAATCTCGATGCGCCCTGGGCTGGGACCATGAGCTTCGACACCGCGGGCCGCACCATGATGGGCGTCACCTCCACTAGCCTCGCCGGGTTCATGGAGAGCCTGCCGCACGCCCCCGTCGCCTATGGCGCCAATTGCGGGGTGGGCGCCTCGGACCTCCTGCGCACCATGCTGGGGCTGTCGGACGCGGCCAACGGCTCCGCTCTGATCGCCAAGGGCAATGCGGGCATTCCGAAATATGTCGATGGCCACATCCACTATGACGGCACGCCCGACCTGATGGCCGATTACGCCGTGCTCGCCCGCGACAGCGGGGCGAAGATCATCGGCGGCTGCTGCGGCACCATGCCGGAGCACCTTTCGGCCATGCGTAAGGCGCTGGAAGAGACCCCGCCGGGCCCGCGTCCGACCCTCGATCGCATCGCGCAGGCCCTCGGCGGCTTCTCGTCCGAGAGCGACGGCACCGGTGCAGCCGCCGAAGCCACCCCCCGCCGCGAACGCCGCCGGCGCCGGGCGTGACGGAAAGCCTCACGTGAAATCAGTGCGGTGGACGCGGAACCTCAGATCCGCGCCCGCTGCGGCGATCGAAACGGGACGTGGCCGCCACGCCTCTATCCCTATTGCGATGCAGCATGTCGCACCTTTGGATTCACGCTGGTCGGCCCGGTTGCGATAGGCTAAAGCCGCACGCCAAGCGATTTGGTCGCAGCAAGGCATGTGCGTGTCGCCTTTCGGACTGCGCGCAGCGCCCGGCATCGCCAAAGCTGACCGGAACGACGAACACACGTCTTGTGGGATACGAGCCATGGCCGAAGAAGAACAGGACATCATCCTCTCCGAGCTCGACGACGAGGAGCTCGTGCTGCAGATGCACGACGACCTCTATGACGGGCTGAAGGACGAGATCGTCGAGGCCGTCGAGATCCTGCTGGAGCGCGGCTGGGCACCCTACGACATCCTGACGAAGGCCCTGGTGGAGGGGATGCGCATCGTCGGCATCGACTTCCGCGACGGCATCCTCTTCGTACCCGAGGTGCTGCTGGCGGCCAACGCGATGAAGGCGGGCATGGGCCTGCTGAAGCCCCTCCTGGTCGAGACCGGCGCGCCCCGCCTCGGCAAGATGGTGATCGGCACCGTGAAGGGCGACATCCACGATATCGGCAAGAACCTCGTCTCGATGATGATGGAGGGTGCGGGCTTCGAGGTCGTCGATCTCGGCATCAACAACGCGGTCGAAAGCTACCTGGAGGCGATGGAGAGCGAGAAGCCCGACATCCTCGGCATGTCGGCGCTGCTCACCACCACGATGCCCTACATGAAGGTCGTGATCGACACGATGGTGGAGCAGGGCATCCGCGACGACTACGTGGTGCTGGTCGGCGGTGCGCCGCTGAACGAGGAGTTCGGCAAGGCGATCGGCGCCGATGCCTATTGCCGCGACGCCGCGGTGGCTGTCGAGACGGCCAAGGAGTTCATGGCGCGCAAGCACAACCAGCTCGTCTCCGCCTGACCCGGTGCGGGCGTTTCTGGCCGACACGCTCGCCCTCGTCACCTTCTTCACGCTGACCGGCATCCTCAACGAACGCTTCGTCGCGGGCATGTCCTGGGACGAGATTGCGGTGTCGCGCGGCATCGGCGCGCCTTTGATGGTGCTCACGGCGCGTCCCTACGGCCTGTGGCGCGACTGGGCGATGAGCCGCCTCGGCTGGCCCGCGGGGACCCGCCTCGTGATCTGGGACAGCATCGTGCTGCTGGTCTTTCAGGTCCCGATCTACGCCGCGATCATCTGGTTTGGCGGGGCCGAGGGCGCTGGCCTGTGGCGCGGCATCGCGGGGGCGGCGATCCTGATGCTCTGCCTCGGCCGGCCATACGGCCTGTGGCTCGACTTCGTGCGCAACCGCTTCGGCCTGCCGCCCGGCGGCTTGCGCCCGATGTCGCCGAACGGGCCGGGCCCACTCTGAGGGGCGACCTCCGGGCACGGCGCGGTGAAGCCACTCCGCGCGAATGCCGCGATCGGCCGTTACTCCGCCAGCGCCCGCCGTGCAAACGCCTCCGCGCTTTCCAGCGTATCAGCCGCTAGCGGTAGCGCTGCCGGATCCACCTTAAGAAACCCCGGATCCCGCGCCGCACGCATGTCGCGGAACAGCGCGTCGTCCGAGCCCTCGTCGATGCTGGCCGCGGTGTTCAGCACCAGCCGCCGCACGCCAGCCTCCCGCGCCGCGTTCGCGACCCGCTCCACGATCCGCGGCATCGCCCCGTCTCGGTGGTCCTGCACCAGCGTCATCGCGACGGCGTCGCAGCCCGCGATGGCGTCTGCGGGCCCCTCGCCACTCTCCGGATCGGCCACGTGATCGGCCCCGGCACGCCGCGAGGTCCCGCGCACGCGCCAGCTCGCCGTGCGAAAGCCCTCCGCAATCGCCGCCTGCTGCGCGCCCGTGATCGAGGGGATCAGGATTGTTCCGGTCATGATGCATCTCCCATGTTGCTGCCACAGGGATTGCACGCGACACTGGACCCGGAAATCAGGCACTTTTTCGGAACCGGTATGCTCGACGATACCTGCAAGACCCCCGACGACTGCCCCGTGTCGCGCACGCTCTCGGTCATCAACGGGCGCTGGAAGGGGATGATCCTCTATCACCTGCAGGACGGGCCGCGTCGCTTCGGCGCGCTGCGCCGCCTCCTGCCCGACATCACCCAGCGGATGCTCACCCAGTCCCTGCGCGAGCTGGAGGCCGACGGCATCGTCATCCGCACCGTTCATGCGCCGATGCCGCCCCATGTGGACTACCGCCTCACCGATCTCGGCCGCACGCTGATCCCGCTGCTCGATGCGATGGCCGAGTGGGGCATGGCCCATCCGGCGGAGCGGGCAGCATGAAGCTCGACCAATTCGTCCTGATCGTCGTCAGCACGCTGTCGCTCGCCGCCGTGGCGATGGCGGTGCTCGTCTTCCTCGCCGGGGCGGTCTTCACCCCCGGCCTCGCCTTGATCGTGGCCGTGCCTGCGGGCATCGTCGCCTATGTCGTGATCCGGGTGATCACGGATCGCGCCGGAAATGCCGAGGACGACTACTATGACCGCATCGAGAAATGACATGCTCGTCGTGACGACCGAGACCGTGCCGGGTCGCGAGATCGGCGAGGCGCTGGGCCTCGTCCGCGGCTCGACGGTGCGCGCGAAGCATATCGGCTCCGACATCGTGGCCAGCCTGCGCAATCTCGTCGGCGGCGAGGTCAAGGAATACGGCGCGCTCCTCGCCGGATCCCGAGAACAGGCGCTCGACCGGATGATTGCCGAGGCGCAGGCGCTCGGCGCCGATGCCGTGGTCTGCACCCGGATGCAGACCTCCACCATCACCGAGAAGGCGAGCGAGGTGGCCTTCTACGGCACCGCGGTGACCTTCCGGTGAGACGCGGCGGCCGCAGCGCACGCCGCCCGGCTGCTCCACCGCCCACGGCCGAGCCGCTGCTCACGCAGGGGGCCGAGTTCGGCGCGGGCCGCGTGCTCCTGATCGCCTGCGGTGCGCTGGCGCGCGAGATCATCGCCATCAACCGCGCGAACGGGGCGGAGCACTTCACCCTGCGCTGCCTGCCGGCGATCCTGCACAACCACCCCGAGCGCATCGCCCCGGCGGTGGAGGCCGAGATCGCGCGCGGCCGCGCCGAAGGGTTTGCCGACATTTTCGTGCTCTACGCCGATTGCGGGACGGGCGGCGCGCTCGACCGGGTCTGCGCGGCGGCGGGCGTCGAGCGCATCGCGGGCCCGCACTGCTACGCCTTTTTCGACGGGGTGGAGCGGTTCGCGGCGCGGGGCGAGATGCGGGCCTTCTACCTCACTGACTTCCTCGCCCGGCAGTTTGATGCGTTCGTCACGAGACCGCTGGGCCTCGACCGCCACCCGGAACTCGCCGAGGCTTACTTTGGCAACTACGACAGCCTCGTCTATCTCGCCCAGACCGAGGATCCGGCCCTCGACACCGCCGCACGCGCCGCCGCCGCAACCCTCGGCCTCGCCTACGAGCGCCGCTTCACCGGCTACGGCGATCTCGCGGCGGACCTCGCCCGCCGCTGATCTTCTTCTCTAGTCAAACGTCCCGGTGAGTTCGAGCCGTTCGGCCCGGACGGGGCGGAGCCCCCAGCGACGGGGGCTCCGCTGCCGCCTCACACGAAATCCGCCCGGCTGATACCGTACTTCGCCATCTTCTCGTTCAGCGTCCGGCGGGGCAGGGCGAGTTCCTCCATCACCGCGGAGATCGCACCTCGATGGCGGCGCAGCGCCGCCTCGATCTGCAGGCGCTCGAAGGCCTCGACATGGTCCTTCAGGGGGCGCTTCTCGATCTCGACCGGGTTCTCCTCCTCGTCGATATCGGCCGCTTCCTCACCCAGCAGCGCGCGCAGCGAGTGGGGGGACTGGCGGTTCCGCAGCACGTAGCGCTCGGCCATGTTGATGAGCTGGCGATGGTTGCCGGGCCACGGCTGGGCGAGCAGTTCGGCTGCGTCCTCGGCACTCACGTCGGGCCGAGGCGTGCCGTAGTCCTGCGCGAAGCGGTCCACGTAGTGCTCGAAGAGCTTGAGGATGTCCTGCCCGCAGGCGCGCAGCGGCGGCACCGCGACTTCGAGTGCCGACAGCACGTAGAAGAGCGAGGGGGAGAAGCTGCCATCGGCCACCTCGTCGTTCACCGTCTCGTCCGCGATGGTGCAGATACGCGCGCGGATCGGCGTGCCGTCGGCCATCTTGCCATCGGTGATCGTCTGACCCAGCCGGGTCTGCAGCCGGGCGGGCAGGGCGGCGACGTTTTCGAGCACCACCATGCCCCCACCGGCCGCGATCAGGAGCGGCGGGTTGCCGGAGCGGTCCTTGGAGAACACCCGCTCCTCGATATGCGCCGGCGGCTCTGCCGCGCAGTTGAGCGTCAGGAACGGCTGACCGGCTTGCGGTCCCGCGGCATGGAGCGCGCGCGCGACCAGCGAGCGGCCCGAGCCGCGCTCGCCGCGGATCAGCACCGGCGCCTCGGCCCGCGCATAGTCGAGGATCGCGTCGCGCAGCCGGGCGACCGGCGCGCTGTCGCCCATGATCCGGCGCAGGAGCACGGTGCCGTCGGCGAGCTCGCGTCGCAGCAGCCGGTTGTCGATGGTGAGCCGACGCGCCTCCGCCGCGCGCCGGGCGAGATCCGCCAGCCGCTCGGGGTCGAAGGGCTTCTCGACGAAATCGTAGGCACCGGCCCGCATCGCCTCGACCGCCATGGCCACGTCCCCGTGGCCGGTGATCATGATGACGGGCAGGGTGCGGTCCTTCTTCTGAAGGCGCGCCAGCAATTCCAGCCCGTCGATCCCCGGCATCCGCACGTCGGTGATGACAACGCCCGGAAAGTCCTCGTCCACGTCGTCGAGGGCCGCCACCGCGTCGGCATAGGTCTGCGGACGGAAGCCCGACAGGTCCATCCACTGGCTGATGGAGGCGCGCATGTCCTCCTCGTCGTCGATGATCGCCACGGGCATAGTTGCTTCACTCATGGTCTCCGGACCCCCTTTCCGGTCTTCCGTTCACGCGCGGCAGGCTCAGTTCGAACACCGCCCCGCGCTCCCGGCCGTTGCGCGCGGTCAGGCTTCCGCCCATGTCCCGTGCGATGCCCGCCGAGATTGCGAGGCCCAGCCCCACGCCCTCGCCCGGCGCCTTCGTCGTATAGAAAGGTTCAAATAGCGCACTTGGCGGTCCCTCAAAGCCCGGACCGGTATCGCGCACCTGGATCCGGGCCATCTGGGGCCCGGCGAAGATCTCGACGGTGACCTGCGGATCGGACTGGCCGCGCATCGCGTCGATGGCGTTGCGCAACAGATTGATGAGCACCTGCTCCAGCCGAACCGTGTCCACGTTCACCATCACCGGATGGTCCGGCTCGCGCCGCACGATGGCGATGTTGGACTGGCCGATCTGCGGGGACATGATGGCGAGCGCGGAGCTGAGCGAGGCACGGATATCCACATCCATCAGGTCGGTGCCGCCCTTGCGCGCAAACGTCTTGAGCTGCCTAGTAATGGCGCCCATCCGCGTGATCAGATCATCGATCCGCTGGAACGACGTCAGCGCCTCGCCCGGCCGATTGCGCTGGATGAGGAGTTGCGCGCCGGCCAGATAGGTCTTCATGGCGGCCAGCGGCTGGTTGAGCTCGTGGCTGATCGCCGCCGACATCTGGCCGAGGGCCGCGAGCTTCGAACTCTGCTCCAGCGACTCCTCGGCGGCCTGCAGAGATTGCTCGACCTTCAGCCGCTCCTCGATCTCGCTGGAGAGGCGGGCATTGAGCGCACGAAGCTCCTCGGATTCCCGCTTCAGCCGCAGTGATTGCCGCGCGGCGCGGCGCGAGATCTGGAAGAAGGCGAGCGAGGCGAGGATCGCGAAGCCCATGACCTCGACGGCCAGAACGCCGCGCACCCGCTCACGCACCTCGGCCACGGGCGCGAGATAGGTGACCGTCCAGCCCCGAAACTCCACCGGGCGATCGACGCGCAGGTAGACCTCCCCGTCGATCGCGACCCGCTGCCCGGCCTGCGCCGGCTCCAGGTTCAGCATCGGGAGCAACGCGAAGCGCCCCGCGCCCTGCGCTGAGAGCGGATCGAGGAAGGGCGACAGCGAGCGGTAGCGCCATTCGGGTCGTGACGAGAGCAGGATCAGATCCTCGGAATTCGTGACGAAGACCTGGTCGGGTGTCGCCACCCACTCGTCTTGCACGCTGGCGAGGTCCACTTCGATGATGACGACGCCCAGGATCGTTCCACTCTGCAAAATTCGGCGCGCGAAGAAGAAGCGCTGCTCGACCTCGGAGATCGCGACGGTGGCGAAGATCGAGATGTCCTGTTCCAGGGCGAGCTGGAAATACGGGGCGAGGGCGTGGTTGATTGCCGCACCCTCCGGTTGCGTATCGGCGACCAGTCCGCCCGCCGCGGTGTAGAGGCTGATCGACAGCGCACCCGTCGTGGACTGCACGTTCCCGAGGATCAGCCGGATTTGATCCTCCGCCGCGCCGGACAGCGCGCCGACGAGCAGACGGTCCTGTGCGAGCAGGGAAGACGCGACGGTATAGGTACTTAGCACCGATTCGATGGAGTTCGTGTAGAGGGTCGAGCGCACCGCTGCACGCGTTCCCAGCGTGTCCATGAAGCGGTTGGACACGATGACGGAGCTTGCCCACAGGGTGATTCCGACCAGTGCAGTGCAGAGCACCATCAGGATCACTTGCGCACGCCGCAGCGCCTGCAGACGGTTCCTGACCCGCGCGAAAAGCGACTGCGTGGGTGCCGCTATGGTAGACATGTCCATGGGGCCGGACCGTAGGCGTCACGTTGCGTTCAAGCAACTTTGATTGGGGCCAAGCGTAGCACATATGTACGACAGACCCCAACGCTGACCGCCGCCCGGCCAAAGGAGCAAGTCATGCACTATCATCGTCGCCCCGGATGGGCCCTGCCCGAATCCGCCGTGACGCCTGAATCCGTCTTTCTGAACCGACGTCAGATCCTCGCGGGCATGGGTATGGGCGCGGGACTTCTGGCCGCACCGGGTGCGCTCCGCGCAATGCCGCAGGCCGAAAGCGCGTTCGACCCGATGCCCGACATGCATGAGGCCTTCGCCGATGCCGGCATGCCGCCGACCGACGAAGCTCTCACCTCCACCTACAACAATTTCTACGAATTCGGCTCGTCCAAGCGCATCTTCGAAGAGGCGCAGAAGCTCGAGACCGACGGCTGGACGATCCGCATCACCGGCGAGGTCGAGGAGGAGATGGAGATCTCCGTCGAGGACCTGCTGACCGAGATGCCGATGGAAGAGCGCATCGTCCGTCTCCGCTGCGTCGAGGCGTGGTCGATGGTGGTGCCCTGGATCGGCTTCCCCATGTCCGCGCTGATCGAGAAGGCCCGCCCGCTGTCGTCTGCGCAGTACGTGAAGATGCAGACCTTCATGAACCCCGACGTCGCCACCGAGCAGCGCGCGAGCTGGTGGCCCTGGCCCTATACCGAGGGTCTGACGATGGACGAGGCGAAGAACGAGCTCGCCTTCATGGTCGTCGGCGCCTACGGCAAGGTCCTCCACAAGCAGTTCGGCGCCCCGATCCGCCTCCACACCCCGTGGAAGTACGGCTTCAAGTCGATCAAGTCGATCGACCATATCGAGTTCACGTCCGAGCGCCCGCTCAGCTTCTGGGAGGAGCTGGCAGAGAAGGAATACGGTTTCTGGGCCAACGTGAACCCCGAGGTCGCCCATCCCCGCTGGAGCCAGGCCGAGGAGCTGGTGCTCGGCACGGAGGAGAAGATCCCGACCCAGCTCTACAACGGCTACGGGGAGTGGGTCGCCGACATGTATGCGGGCCTGCCAGAGGAGGTGGGCGAGCGCTTCTGGCGCTGAGCCCCACGCGACGCTTGCGGAACGGAGGCCGAGGGCTTAGCCCTTGGCCTCCTTTCTTTTGGAGCGTCCGCCCATGCCCCCCATCGTCGATCTTCTGCCGCTGGTCCTGCTGCTGCTCGCCACAGGGGCGCTTGCGGGCGTGGTCGCGGGTCTGCTCGGCGTCGGCGGCGGGATCGTCCTCGTCCCCGTCTTCTTCTACGTCTTCTCCGTGGCAGGCTACGAGAGCGCGGAGCTCATGCGCGTCTGCCTTGCTACGTCGCTCGCCACGATCATCGTGACCTCAGCCCGCTCGGTGTCGAGCCATGCCAAGAAGGGTGCCGTGGACTGGGCGATCCTGCGCCGCTGGGGCCCGGGTATCGTGGTCGGCGCCCTGATCGGCGTCTTCGCCGTAGAGGGGCTGGAGAGCCGGACGCTTCAGATGATCTTCGGCGTCCTGGGTTGCGTGATCGCCGCCTACTTCGCCTTCGGCAAGAGCGACTGGCGGCTCGGTGACGAGATGCCGGGCGGCATAGCGCGCGCCATGGTCTCGCCGGTCATTGGCCTTCTGTCGGTGCTGATGGGCATCGGCGGCGGCTCCTTCGGGGTACCGCTGATGACGCTCTACGGCACGGCGATCCATCGCGCCGTCGCCACCGCCGCCGGCTTCGGCATCCTGATCGCGGTACCGTCCGTCGCGGGCTTCCTCCTGCGCCCGGCGAACGAGGTGCCGCCCTTCACGCTCGGCCTCGTCAACATCCCCGCCTTCCTGATCGTGATCGCGATGACGCTGGTGACGGCCCCGCTCGGCGTGCGCCTCGCCCACGCCCTGCCGGTCCGCCCGCTGCGCCTGATCTTCGCGGGCTTCATCCTGGTCATGGCGCTCAACATGCTGCGCGAGGGGCTGACGGGATGAGTGACCCGGGCTGGCGCCTCTTCCCGTTCGAGCAGCACCTGCTCGACTGGGTCGAGGCGGTCCGGCCCACCGCCATCGTCCTCTCCGCCGCCGACGCGGCGCGCCACGGCGGCACGTGGCGCCCCGGCGTGAACCTGCTCCCCAACGACGCGCAAGGCCGCGTGGCGGACGGTCCGCCGCTCGCCTGCGCTGCCCTCGATAGCCTGCCGCCGCATCCGCTCGACCGCGCCCAGCTCTCCGCCGTCCTTCCCGGCTACCCCCGCAGCGACCCGGACGAACCGGAGGCCGTACACCGGTTCCGCCGCGACCGCGCCGCGGCCCATCTCGACGGCCTGCTCCCCGAGGGGCCCGCCCGCCGCCGGCACCTGCGCGAACATCACGCCTGGCTCCTCGGCATTCCGCTGAGCGACCACGGGGCCGATGCCGCGCCCTTCGTGATCTGGGAGGGAAGCCACGAGATCATCCGCCACATGCTCCGCACCCACCTGCCACCGGACCCGGAGCACTGGTGCGACACCGACCTCACCGGGCCCTACCACGCCGCCCGCCGCGAGGTCTTCGCGACCTGTCCCCGGCGGGAGATCCACGCGAAGCCCGGCGCGGCCTACACCGCGCACCGTCTCGCTCTCCACGGCACCGCCCCCTTCGCGCCCGGCGCCCACGCCCCGCCCGAAGGCCGCCTCATCGCCTATTTCCGCCCCGAAACCGCCGACCGGCTTGCCTGGCTGAACGCGCCCTGATCTTCTTCTTGCTCCCAATATCCCCGCCGGAGGCGCACGCTGCCTCGCCGCGAAAGGTCCTCCCATGACGCTCCCCCACCGCCACACCGCGCCTCTCGAGACCCTCCGCGCGCAGGTCGGCCAGGAGGTCGGCCTTTCGCGCTGGTTCACAGTCGACCAGTCCCGCATCAACGTCTTCGCCACGATCACCGAGGACGAACAGTTCATCCACACCGACGTGGACCGCGCGGCCGAGACGCCGTTCGGCGGCCCGATCGCGCATGGCTTCCTCACGCTCTCGCTGCTTTCGGCCATGGCCTACGACGCCGTCCCGGTGCCCGAGGGCGCCACCTTCGGGGTCAATTACGGCTTCGACCGCATCCGCTTCCTCGCGCCCGTGCCGAGCGGTGCGCAGGTCCGCGGCCGCTTCGTGCTGGAGGGGTTGGACGAGGACGGGACCCAGATCACCACCCGCCACGCCGTCACCGTGGAGATCGAGGGCGCCGACAAGCCCGCCCTCGCCGCGCTCTGGATCACCCGCGCCTATCTCGCGCCCGTGGGGTAGCGCGCACGAGCGGCGTATGCGCCTCGCAGGCGGGGCGCACCTGCCGCAACGGCCCCCTTGCCCCGCGTCTCACGCCACGTCACTCTCCGGGCAAAACGAAGGGGAGGACGACATGGATCTGGGCATCACGCCGAAGGTGAAACCGCTCATCGCGCAGGTGCGCGAGATGGTGCAGACCGAGATCGCGCCCCTCTCCGACGAGTTCCTGTCGCTGGTGGGCTCCGAGGGCGATCGCTTCGGCTACACCGCGCGCCAGACCGAGATCCTGGAAGGACTGAAGGACCTCGCAAGGTCTCGGAACCTCTGGAACTTCTGGCTCACCGACAGTGACAGGGGCTACGGGCTGACCACCGTCGAATACGCCTATCTGGCCGAGGAGATGGGCAAGGTCCATCTCGCTGCCGAGGTCTTCAACTGCTCTGCACCCGATACCGGCAACATGGAGGTGTTCGAGCGCTACGGCACGCCCGAGATGAAGGAGCAGTGGCTCAAACCCCTCCTGAACGGTGAGATCCGCTCCGCCTACGCCATGACCGAGCCTAACGTCGCGAGCTCGGACGCCACCAACATGTCGATGACCTGCGTCCGCGATGGCCAGGACTATGTTCTCAATGGTGAAAAATGGTGGATCAGCGGTGCGGGCGACCCGCGCTGCGCCGTCTACATCGTCATGGTCTCGACGCCCTCGACCGCGCGCGGCAAGCACCAGCAGCACTCGATGATCGTCGTCCCCGCCGACACGCCGGGCATCGAGAAGCTGCGCGCGATGGAGGTCTACGGCCATGACGACGCGCCGCATGGCCATCTTCACCTGAAATTCACGGATGTGCGTGTTCCGGTGGAGAACATGCTGCTGGGCGAGGGGCGTGGGTTCGAGATCAGCCAGGGCCGCCTCGGGCCGGGCCGCATCCACCACTGCATGCGCGCCATCGGGCAGGCGGAGAAGGCGCTGGAGCTGATGTGCCGCCGCTCCACCCAGCGGGAAGCCTTTGGCAAGCCGCTCGCCCGCCTCGGCGCCAACTTCGACATCATCGCCGAAGCGCGGATGAAGATCGAGCAGGCCCGGCTCCTGTGCCTCAAGGCCGCGTGGATGATGGATCAGGGCGACGCCCGCGCCGCCGCGCCGTGGATCAGCCAGATCAAGGTCATCGCGCCCCGCATTGCCCTCGAAGTCATTGACGAGGCCGTGCAAATGCATGGCGGGGCCGGGGTCAGCCAGGACACGCCGCTCGCCATCGCCTGGACCCATGTGCGCACGCTGCGCCTCGCCGACGGGCCGGACGCGGTGCACCGCAGGCAGGTCGCGCGGGCGGAGCTCAAGCCCTACACCAACGCGCCCGTCGCCTGATGGCCGATATCCTGCTCGTCCGGCACGCGCAGGCGAGTTTCGGCGCGGACGACTACGACAAGCTCAGCGCACTTGGCCATGAACAGGCCCGCTGGCTGGGCGGCTACATGGCCGCCCACGACCTCGGCTTCGACCGGGTGATCCGCGGCGGGCTCAGGCGCCATCGCGAGACGGTGGAGGGCATCGCCTCCTCCCATCCGCTGCCCGCCATCGCCGAGGATCCGCGCCTCGACGAGTTCCACTACAGCGGGCTGGAGGAGGACTACATCGCCGCCACCGGCTCCACCGCCGCGACCTCCCGCATCGATTTCATCCGCCGCTTCCCCACGATCTACACCGCGTGGGAGCGAGGGGAATTCACGGGCGCCGGAGAGACTTACCCGGCGTTCCGCACGCGGATCGAGGCCGCACTCGACACCGCCGTGACCGCCGGGGGCCGCACGCTGATCGTGACCTCCGGCGGCGTGATCGGCGCGACGCTGGGCCGGGTGCTGGGCCTGACGCCCAAGGCGACGGCCGACCTCACCCTCAACATCCACAATGCGAGCCTGCACCGCTTGGTGCTGGAGGACGGGCGGCTGCGCCTGAGCCTCTTCAACGCGAGCCCGCATCTCGACCCGCAGGAGCGTGCCCATGCCCGAACCTATATCTGAGATCGCGCCGTATCTGGAGGCGAACGTGCCGGGCTTCAAAGGCCCGATCACCGACGTGCAGAAGACCGCGCAGGGCCAGTCCAACCCGACCTTCATCCTGACGGCGGCGAGCGGGAAATACGTGCTGCGGCGAAAGCCCGAGGGCGAGCTGCTGAAGTCCGCCCACGCGGTGGATCGGGAGTTCCGGGTGCTGTCGGCGCTGCGCGACACGGACGTCCCGGTGCCTGATGCGCTGCATCTCTGCGAGGACGAAAGCGTCCTGGGAACAATGTTCTACGTCATGTCCTTCATCGAAGGCCGCAACTGGGTCGACCCCCGGCTGAAGGACGAGACGGCCGAGATGCGCGTGGCCGTCTATGACAGCATGAACGCGACGCTTGCAGCCCTGCACTCAGTCGATGTCGAGGCCGTCGGCCTTGGCGACTACGGCCCGCCCGGCAACTACTTCGAGCGGCAGGTCGGGCGCTGGACGAAGCAGTACCGCGCGACGGAGACCGAGACGCTCCAGCCCATGGAGGACCTGATCGCCTGGCTGGAGGCGCAGACCCCGCCCGACGGCCCGGCGCGGCTCGTGCACGGCGACTGGCGCATCGACAACCTGCTCTTCGACACCTCGGGCACCTGCAATGCGGTGCTCGACTGGGAGCTCTCGACGCTGGGCCACCCGCTCGCCGATCTCGGCTCGCAGATCATGCAATGGCAGCTCCCGCCCGGCAGCGAGGGGCGCGGGCTGATGGGCGTGGACAGGGCGGCACTCGGTATCCCGTCGGACGCCGAATATGCCGAGCGCTATGCGGCACGCGCCGGATTGGCCGACGTGCCCGGTCTGGATTACCCGGTCGCCTTCGCCTTCTTTCGGATGGCTGCGATCATCCAGGGGGTGAAGAAACGGGCGCTCGACGGCAATGCCTCGAACCCGGAAGCAGGTTTGCGCATGGGCGCTTACGTGCCGAAGTTCGCACAAGCAGCGCTGGCGAGGATCAAATGATCGAGGGTCTTCGCATCCCGGTCGTCGGCGCACCGCTCTTCATCATCTCCAACCCCGCGCTGGTGATTGCCCAGTGCAAGGCGGGGATCGTCGGCTCCTTCCCGGCGCTGAACGCCCGCCCGCAGAGCCAGCTCGACGAGTGGCTGGCCGAGATCACGGAGGCGCTGGCGGAGTACGACCGCGACCATCCCGACCGGCCCGCCGCCCCCTTCGCCGTAAACCAGATCGTCCACCGCTCCAATGACCGGCTGGAGGCGGATCTGGAGACCTGCGCGAAATACCGCCCGCCGATCACCATCACCTCGCTCGGCGCGCGCAAGGAGCTGAACGACGCGGTCCATGCCTGGGGCGGGATCACGCTGCACGACGTCATCAACAACCGCTTCGCGAAAAAAGCGATCGAGAAGGGGGCGGACGGCCTGATCGCGGTGGCCTGGGGTGCCGGCGGCCATGCCGGGCGCCTCAGCCCCTTCGCGCTGGTGCGCGAGATCCGCGCCTGGTTCGACGGGCCGCTCCTCCTGTCGGGCGCCATCGCCACGGGCGACGCGGTGCTGGCCGCGCAGGCGATGGGCGCGGACTACGCCTATATCGGCTCGCCCTTCATCGCGACGGAGGAGGCGCGGGCGGCCGAGGCCTACAAACAGGGCATCGTCGAGGGCGGGGCGGAGGACATCGTCTACTCCAACCTCTTCACCGGGGTGCACGGCAACTACCTGCGCCGTTCGATCGAGAATGCGGGCATGGATCCCGACAAACTGCCCGAAGGCGACGTGAGCACGATGAGCTTCGGCTCCGAGCGCGAGAAACCCAAGGCCTGGAAGGACATATGGGGTGCGGGGCAGGGCATCGGTGCCGTGGACCGGGTGCAGCCCGCCGCCGATCTGGTGGCGCGGCTTGCCGAGGAATATGCCGCTGCGCAGGCGCGCCTGAATTCGTGAACGCCGCGTTGCAGGGTGCCTTGACTGCGACGTATTTTATCTTTTCTTAAGGTTTCCCAAGCGTTAAGTACTACGCTTCGTGTGGGGCGCGTTTGAGTGGGGTGACATGAGACAACTCGTATTGCGGGATATCGTCCGCGACGGCGACGTCGTTCAGACGATCGGCGGCGGCACGACGACCGTATCGCTGAACGGACCCGAGGGGCTGGTGATCGTGCAGATCGGCGGCCTGACCTTCGTCTATATCGGCGATTTCGAGGACAACTCGCTCGACGTCTACCGGCTAGAGGACGACGGCACACTCACCTTCGTGCAGGAGATCGACGATACCGCGGCGCTCCAGCTCAGCCAGGTGAACTCGCTCACCTCGACGGAGATCGGCGGAACCAACTATGTCTTCACCAGCGGCTACAACGGCGAGGGCATCAGCGTCTTCGAGGTGGATCCCGCGACCGGCACGCTGACGAACCGGGGCAACTTCTCCGACGCGTCGGGCAGCAGCGACTTCGACACCGACGGCACGAACGACTTCAACCGCGCCGAGGGGGTGAAGATCGCCGAGGTCGACGGCAACCAGTTCCTCATCGCCTCCTCCGACCTGTCGGACCGCGTGGGCGCCTACCAGATCACGCAGAACGCCGACAACAGCATCAATCTTACGCGCACGGACGTGCGGGTCGACAACGGCACGCTGGAGCTCAACGGCGCGCAGGAGGTCGAGATCGTCACGACCTCGCAGGGCACGTTCGTCTACGTCGCCGCGCAGGATGATTTCGGCGTGCAGGGCTTCGAGCTTACCTCCACCGGCCAGCTCGAGTTCATAAACGGGAGTGCTGCAAACGGGCGCCTGCGCGACCAGGCGGATGCCGACAACCTCAACCTGCGCGGGGTCGAGGGCCTCGCATCCGTCGAGACGGCGGGCGGCAACCGCTTCCTGTTCACGGCCGCGGGCTTCGATGCGTCGGCCTCGCAGAGCACGCGCGACGACGGCGTGTCGGTCTTCCGCATCAACGAGGACGGAACGCTCGTCAACACCGACAACGTGGCCGACGACGCGACGCTGCTCCTGAACGGTGCGACGGCCGTCACCGCGTTCAACTTCAAGGGCGAGAGCTACGTCATCGTTGGTTCGGAGATCGACGACGGTATCGAGGTCTTCACCGTCGACGAGCTCGGCCAGCTCACCCAGGTCCAGTCGATAAGCAATGTCGGCGGCAGCGGCGACGTGCCCGAAACGAACAGCGTCGAGGGCGTTCGGGTAGAATTCATCGACGGCCGGCCCTTCATCGTGGCGACCTCCGATATCGGGGATGCGATCAACTCCTTTGCGCTGGTCTGCTTTGCTGGGGGCACGCGGATCCAGACGCCGACGGGGCCGCGCCCGGTCGAGGAGCTGTGCAGCGGCGACCTGGTCGAAACGCTGGACAACGGGCCGCGTCCCGTCCGCTGGATCGGCCGGCGGCAGGTCAGCGCCGCGGAGCTCAGGGCCAATCCGCACTGGCGCCCCGTGGTGGTGCAGCCCGGTGCGCTCGGCCCCGACTGCCCCGCGCGGCCGTTGCGGGTGTCGCCGCAGCATCACCTGCTGGTGCGCGGCCGGCAGCTTCAGCTCATGTTCGGCGACATGGAGATGCTGGTCCCGGCACGCGCTCTGGTCGACGCCAATCGGGCGCGGATCGACACGGATACCGCGCCCGTCACCTACTACCACCTCCAGCTCGATGCGCACGAGATCCTGCTGGCCGAGGGGGCCCCGGCGGAGAGCCTGCTGAACGGCGCGCTGGCCGAGGGCTTCGAATTCGACAACCCGGACGGTCAGGTGGTGGCGCTGCGCCCGCGGCCCGCTCGCGCGATGTTGTCCATGCAGGAGGGCCGTCTGGCTGCCCTCAGCGCCTGAGCCCGTTGCCTCTGTCGCGTGCCCATGGCATCCCCGGACGACCGGGAGGGACATGGCATGGGCGCACTGGACGGCATCAAGGTGATCGACCTGACACGGGTGCTGGGCGGACCGTTCTGCACCCAGTGGCTCGGCGATCACGGCGCGGACGTTATCAAGATCGAGCCGCCGCAGGGCGACGAGACGCGGGCCTGGGGCCCTCCCTTCGAGGAGGCGACGGGAGCCGCGAGCTACTTCATCGGCGTGAACCGAAGCAAGCGCGGCATGGCGCTCGATCTGCGGCAGGAGGCGGGGCGCGAAGTGCTGCTGCGCCTGCTGGCCGACGCGGACGTGCTGGTCGAGAACTTCAAGCCGGGCGGGATGGAGAAATGGGGCATCGGCTACGACGCCCTCGAGGAGCGCTTTCCGCGCCTGATCCACTGCCGCATCTCCGGCTTCGGTGCCGATGGGCCCTACGGCGGACTTCCCGGCTATGACGCGGTGGTGCAGGCGCAGGCTGGCCTAATGAGCGTGAACGGCGAGATCGGCGGCACCGGTCTGCGCCTCGGCATCCCGCTGGTGGACATCTCGACGGGGCTGTCGGCGCTTGCGGGGATCGGCATGGCGCTCTACGAACGGGAGAAGTCGGGGCAGGGCCAGTTCCTCGACCTCACGCTCTACGACGTTGCGGTGAGCCTCTTGCATCCCCATGCGGCGAACCACTTCCTGAGCGGCAAGGTGCCGGGGCCGACCGGCAACGCACATCCCAACATCACCCCCTATGACGTGTTCCCGACCAAGGGCGCCCAGATCTACATCGCTGCGGCGAATGACGGCCAGTTCGCGCGCCTCTGCCAGGTGATCGGGGCCGGGGCGCTGCTGGAGGATGCGCGCTTTGCCGATCACCCCGCGCGCAACCGCAACAAGGCGGAGACCCGCGCGGCACTCGAGCCCTATCTCGCCGAATGGGACGGGCAGGAACTGGCCGAGAAGCTGATGGCCGTCGGCGTGCCTGCGGGGCCGCTCCTGAACGTCCGGCAGGTGGTGGAGGACGCGCACACGGTGCACCGCGACATGGCGATCAAGGTGGACGGGGTCCGCACGCTCGGCAACCCGGTGAAGATGAGCCGCACCGGGCCCGATCCGCGCCGCCGCCGCCCGCCGGGCTTCGGGCAGGACACGCGGGCAATTCTCGCCGAGACGGGCTATTCCGATGCCGAGATCGAGGCACTGATCGGCAGCGGCGCGGCGCTGGACGGGTAGGGGGCGCTGGCCCGTCCGGACCTGACGCGCGGTGCTTTTCAGGACGGACCGTTGTCCTGGGGCTCCGCCCCGTCCGGGCCTGAAACGCGATGCGTTTCCGGGACGGCCCGGACCCCCCGGGATATTTCGACAAGGTGGAATGCGGGAGGGCCGTCCTTCCTGTCTGCCGGGGGCCGCAAGGGACCGAGGCGACGCGGGGGCTTTTCTTTCGCGCCGCACCATGGAATAGAGCCTGAGGAAACGCCGCCCGTTCCGAGCAGGAGTTTCCGCCCATGGACATTCGCCCCGCCCTGACATTCGACGACGTGCTTCTGGTGCCGGGCGCCTCCGAAGTGCAGCCCGCCGATGCCGATACGCGCACGCGCGTGACGCAACGGATCGCGCTCAACATCCCCCTGCTGTCGAGCGCCATGGACACGGTGACCGAGCGCAAGATGGCGATCGCGATGGCGCAGGCCGGCGGGCTCGGCGTGCTCCACCGCAACCTTGACGTGGAGGAGCAGGCGCGGCAGGTCCGCGCGGTCAAGCGCTTCGAGAGCGGGGTGGTCTACAACCCCATCACCCTGACCGCCGACCAGACCATCGCCGATGCGCGTGCACTGCAGGAGCGCTATCGCATCACCGGCTTTCCGGTGGTGGGCGAGGGGCGGCGGCTGGTGGGGATCCTCACCAACCGCGACATGGCGTTCTGCGAGGATGACACGACGCCGGTCTCGGCCCTGATGACAAGGGACAATCTCGCGATCCTGCGCGACCCGGCCGACCATCAGGACGCCAAGTCCCTAATGCGCGACCGGCGGATCGAGAAGGTGCTGATCGTCGACGGCGAGAACCGGCTGACGGGCCTTCTGACCATCAAGGATATCGAGCAGGCCGTGCTGAACCCCCATGCCTGCAAGGACGAGTTGGGCCGCCTGCGCGTGGCGGCGGCGAGCACGGTGGGCGACAGCGGGTTCGAGCGTTCCGAACAGCTCATCGACGCAGGCTGCGACCTGATCGTGATCGACACGGCGCACGGGCACTCCTCGGCCGTGCTGGCCGCCGTGGAGCGGGTGAAACGGCTTTCCAACGACGTGCAGGTGGTCGCGGGCAATGTCGTCACGGGCGATGCGACGAAGGCGCTGATCGACGCGGGGGCCGACGCGGTGAAGGTCGGCATCGGGCCCGGTTCGATCTGCACGACGCGGATCGTGGCGGGCGTCGGCGTGCCGCAGCTCACCGCGATCTCCGACTGTGCGCGTGCCGCGGGCGAGGTCCCGGTCATCGCCGATGGCGGCATCAAGTATTCCGGCGATTTCGCGAAGGCGATCGCGGCGGGTGCCTCCTGCGCCATGGTGGGCTCGATGCTTGCCGGGACCGACGAGGCGCCGGGCGAGGTGATCCTCTACCAGGGCCGCAGCTTTAAGGCCTATCGCGGCATGGGCTCGGTGGGTGCGATGGCCCGCGGCTCGGCCGATCGCTACTTCCAGAAGGAGGTGTCGAGCGAGAAGCTGGTGCCCGAGGGGATCGAGGGCCAGGTGCCCTACAAGGGCCAGGCGGGCGCGGTGCTGCACCAGCTCGTCGGCGGCCTGCGCGCGGCGATGGGCTATACCGGCAACCGGACGGTGCCGGAAATGCGCGCCAACTGCCAGTTCGTGCAGATCACCAATGCGGGGCTCGGCGAGAGCCACGTGCACGACGTGCAGATCACCCGCGAGGCACCGAACTACCGCGCGACCCGCTGAGGCACGCTCGGTCGTCTGCAAGGATGTGAGCCCGGTTCCGGTATGTCGTCGTCGGGCCCGGGCTCGGCGATCCGCTGAAGCGGGGACATGCCCGGGTCCAGCCCGGGCATAACGCGATCCCGTGGTGATCACCTCAGTTGCGCATCACCAGACAGGTCCCTCCGGCCGAGCGAAGCTGGTTGCAGACGGCAAGCGCCTCGGACCGGCTGTCGCGGCCGATCTGGGCCGTGTAGCGCGGCACCGGCGAGCCCGGGGGGCGGGTGCGGATGATGGCGGGGCTCTCCGCGCTCAGCAGCCCCGGATGCTGCCGCTGCACCCGATCGTAGCTGCGCCGCGCGGCCCCATGGGTGCGCTGGGCCGCGACCACCACGCCCCAGGCGCGCACGGGGGCCGCGAACTCGCGCAGGGTCCGGTTGGCGGCGAGCTCCACGCAGGCTTCGCCGAACGGGGTCTCTCCGTCGAGGCGGAGGTCCACGCTCTCGGGCGGTTCGTCGCGCCAGGTCTCCGCCGAATGACCGGTGATCGAAAAGACGTAGTCGCGCGTCTCGAAGGGCAGGCCGCCATTGCCCGCGATGAAGCGGGCCGCCCGGTCCTCCCCTCCGTTGTAGGCGACGGCGGCGAGGCCGATATTGCCGAAGCGCGCGCTGAGCTCCGCGAGATATGTCGCGGAGGCATCCAGAGCCTGGACCGGGTTGAACGGATCCTCCAGCCCGCGCAGGGCTGCGGTGCCGGGCATGAACTGCGCGATGCCCTGTGCGCCGGCATGACTGACGGCGGCGGCGTCGAACAGGCTCTCCTTCCAGATCAGCCGGGCGAAGAAGGCGGTGTCTAGCTCAGCCGCCTCCGCCGCCGTCTCGATCATCCGGCAGGTGTCGGGAATGTAGGTGTCGAGCCGGATGCACAGCATCCCGTCCGACGAACAGCGACGGCCCGGCGTCTCTTCGGCGGCGGCGGGCAGGGCGAGGAGCAGGACGAGGAGGGTGCGCACAATCATGCGGTTGAGAATAGCACGACTGCGCAAACGGCAACGTGACAGTTGCCCCGGCGCTTGCATCCCGCGGCCGCGGCGGAGACAAGGGGCCCCGCCCGTGCCGAGGAGAAGCCCATGACCGCACCGCTCGCCATCGCCGTCGCCGCCGTCTTCATGCAGGTGGGGCTCACCTTCTGGGCCATCGTGACGATGGGGCGCAAGCGGCTCGCCTCGCTGAAGCGGCGGGAGACGGAGATGGGCGACATCGCGCTCGACCCGATGAACTTCGCCCCCGACGTGCGGGCCTGGCAGAACAACGCGCACAACCAGTTCGAGACGCCGATCCTGCTTTATGGCGGGGTGGCGCTGGCCGCGGCGCTGGGCGCGGTGAACTGGGGCGTTGCACTTGGGGCCGCGGGCTACGCGGTGTCGCGCCTGCTGCACCGGGCGATCCATGTGGGCTCCAACCACCTGCCGACGCGGTTCAACGTGTTCCTGGGCGGTCTCGTCTCGCTCGCCTTCATGTGGCTCGCGCTCGGCTGGGCGCTGCTGGTGTGACGCCGGCTGCGCGCCATGCCGCCGCGATCGAAGTGATCGACGCGATCCGCGCGGGGAGCCGGGCGGATGCGGCGTTGAAGGCGTGGGGACGCACCCACCGGTTCGCGGGCGCCAAGGACCGGCGGGCAATCCGCGACATCGTCTTCGACGTGCTGCGCCGCTGGTGGTCGAGTGCCGCCGCGGGCGGAGGCGGGAGCGGACGGGCCCGGGTGCTCGGCCTGCTGCGGCTGGGCGGCGCGCCGGTGGACGACGTGTTCACCGGCGCGGGTCATGCACCGCCGCCCCTCGCTGAAAGCGAGCGCGCGGTGCCCGAGTTGCCGGCCACCGGCGCCGCGGCCCACGATCTGCCCGAAGGCGTGCTGCCGATGCTGGAGGCCCGGTTCGGCGCCGACCTTCCGGCGCTCGCCGAAGCGCTGCGCCACCGCGCGCCGGCCGACCTGCGCGTGAACCTGCTCCGCGCGACGCCGGAGAGTGCCTATGCCGCGCTTGCCAAGGATGGGATCGAGGCGGAGCCCGCTTCGCTCAGCCCCACCGCATTGCGCGTGGCGTCGGGGGCGCTGGGGATCGAGCGGTCGCGCGCCTACCGTGAGGGCTTCGTCGAGTTGCAGGACGCCGCGAGCCAGGCGGTGGCGGATTTCGCCGGAGCGCAGCCGGGCGAGAGTGTGCTCGACTATTGCGCGGGTGGTGGCGGCAAGGCGCTGGCGCTCGCCGCGCGCACGGGGGCGGAAGTCATCGCCCACGACATCGCGCCGCGCCGGATGAAGGACCTGCCGGAGCGCGCGCGGCGGGCGGGTGCCCGGGTACGCCTCGCCGAACCGGGGGATCTCGGGGCGCTGAAGGTCCCGCTGGTCTTCGCCGACGCGCCCTGTTCGGGCAGCGGGTCGTGGCGGCGCGATCCGGAGGGCAAGATCCGCTTCGACGCCCGGCGCCTTGCCGATCTCAACGCCGCGCAGGACGATGTCCTGCGCTCTGCCGCCCGCCATGTCGCACCCGGCGGGCGGCTGGTCTATGCCACCTGCTCGATCCTGCCGGCCGAGAACGAGGCGCGCGTTAACGCTTTTCTGTCGGAGGTTGCCGGGTGGCACTGCCCGCGCAGCCTCTCGTTGTCGCCGCTCGACGGAGCGGACGGATTCTTCGCCGCATGGCTTGAGAAGCGCGATTCGGACTGACACAGTGGCCGTCAGTGCCATTCACGCGGGAGCCATCCGTCATGCACTCCGGGATCTCCCGGGCGCTGCCGAACCCCGTCGGCGGCGTCCTCGATCCGATTATCGGCACCGGTGCGCTTGCGCTCGTGGCCTACGGGGCCGTTGCGCAGAGCGCGGGCGTAGCACTGGTGGGCGCCGCGCTCGCCGGTATCGCCGGGCTGCGGATCTGGCGCGCGCGGGCGGCGGCCACCAGGTTTGGGGACGACGGAACGGAGATCGTGACCGACGCCGACGGGCAGCTCCTGCGGATCGGCGCGGCGGCGCGGGCGCTGACCGGGCCCGGTGACCGGCTGGAGGAGCTGATCAGCGATCGGGCCGAGACGCCGGCGAGCCTCATCTACCGCCTGGCGTGGGAGGCCCGCGACAACGGTACGGCAACCGCCTTCGTTACCCTGGCGGGGCAGGGCAGCCGGCATGTCGTGACGGTTCGCCCGCAGGACGGCGACACGCTGCGCTGGACGGTGCTGCCACTGCCCACGATGGTCGACAGCGACCAGACCCTGCCAGACGCGGGCTTCGGCCAGATGCGGATCGAGGAGGCGGGCGCCGTCGTCGCCGCGAACGGGCAGGTGCGCCGCTGGGCAGGCGGGCGCGTGGCACGCGACGGCGACGTGGTGAGCGACCTTCCGATGCGGTCGGGCTCCATTCACCGCCTGCGCGCCGATCCCTCCACCCTGGTCCGGGCGCAACTGGCGGATCCCGACGTGCACGGGGTGCGGGATGTCTTCCTCCACCCCGTCGCGGAGGAGGAGCTGGCGGCCACCAATCCCGACCAGTTCCTCGCCCAGCTTCCGATCGCGCTGGCGCGGATCGACGTCGACGGCCGCGTGCTGATCGCGAATGCCGCCGCGCAGGGTCTTGTCGGGCGGCAGATGGAGCCCGGCGCGCGGATCGCAGACCTGATGGAGGGGCTGGCGCAGCCCGTCGCCCAGCGAATGCGGGAGGTCGCCGCGACCCGGCGCGCGGTGCGGCCCGAGGTCGCCCGCATCCTCGATGGGGAGATCGAGCGGTTCCTGCAGGTCTCGTTCTCCCCCATCGTCGTCGCGGGCGAGTTCTCGCTGCTCGTGGTCATGAGCGACGCGACGGAGCTCAAGACCTTGGAAGCGCAGTTCGTGCAGAGCCAGAAGATGCAGGCCGTGGGTCAGCTCGCGGGCGGCGTGGCGCATGACTTCAACAACCTGCTGACGGCCCTGTCGGGGCATTGCGACCTCTTGCTGTTGCGCCATGCGCCGGGGGATCGCGACTACTCCGACCTGATCCAGATCCGCCAGAACGCCGACCGGGCGGCCGCGCTGGTGGGCCAGCTCCTCGCCTTTTCCCGCAAGCAGACGCTGCAGCCGAAGGTGCTGCATCTGGCCGACGTGCTCGGCGACCTCTCCCACCTCCTCAACCGCCTGCTGGGAGAGAAGGTGACGCTGCGCCTCGACTACCGCGAGGACTTGCCGGCGGTGCGCGTCGACCTGCGGCAGTTCGAGCAGGTCGTCATGAACCTCGTCGTGAACGCCCGCGACGCGATGCCCGACGGGGGCGAGGTCTCGCTCCATGCCCGCTACGAACACCTGAAGGAGGAGCTCAAGCGCGACCGCGCGACGATCACGCCGGGCGACTGGGTGGTGATCGAGGTGAGCGATACCGGCATCGGCATCCCCGAATGGCGCATCGACAAGATCTTCGACCCGTTCTTCACCACCAAGCGGGTGGGCGAGGGGACGGGCCTCGGCCTGTCGACCGCCTACGGCATCGTCAAGCAGACCGGCGGCTTCATCTTCGTGGACAGCTTCGTGGGGGAGGGGACGACGTTCTCCATATACCTGCCGCGCTTCGTTCCGGGACCGGGGGAGCAGCCGAGGCTGCTGGAGAGTGACAAGCGCTCCGGCGAGCCGGGCGACGCGACGGGCAGCGGCACCGTGCTGCTGGTCGAGGACGAGGCCCCGGTGCGCGCCTTCGCCGCCCGGGCGCTGAAGCTGCGCGGCTATCACGTGCTGGAGGCTGCGAGCGGCGAAGAGGCGCTGGAGCTGCTGGAGGAGCGGCCCGCCGTCGACATCTTCGTGTCCGACGTCATCATGCCGGGCCTCGACGGGCCGAGCTGGGTGGCGCAGGCGCGCAGCGACTATCCCGACGTGCAGGTGATCTTCGTCTCCGGGTACGCGGAGGACATGTTCCGCGACGGGATGGATCCGATGCCCAACAGCTGCTTCCTCGCCAAACCCTTCTCGCTCAACGACCTGACGCTGCGGGTGAAGGAACGGCTGGAACTGGGCGTTCAGGCACCGTCGTAGAGTTCGAAGTCGCGCGCCATCTCCAGCTCCAGCCGGCGCCGGAGGCCGGGGTCGAGCTGCAGCGGCAGGGTGGGCGAGACGTTCTCCCGCGCGGGGGCGACGTCGAAGCCGAACCGGTCGGACAGGAGCGCGAACAGGGCCTCGGGCCGGTCATAGCGCATGAGGTGCGTGACGGCCCGGCCAGACGGTGTCGGCTCCAGAAAGCGGGATGGCCGCCCGACGCGGGCGAAGACCGGCGGGTCGTCCGACAGGTACGCCTCCACGAACGCATTGAAGCTGATCGCCGCGGTCGAGCGCGGCGTGCCCAGAAGCACCGGCCGCGTCCGATAGCGATACCAGCTCCCCAGCCAGTCCACCGGTTCGCGGATGACGGCGAGTGTCTCGATATCCTCGAAGCCCGAGGCGTTGAGCAGCGGCCGGATGTCCCGCTCGAAGCGCCTGAGCCGCATGTGCTTGAACTTCGGATCGCCCGTCATCGCGATGTCGGACCGCGACGCCAGCACGCTTTCCAGCGCGGTCGTCCCGGTCTTGGGCAGGGCCAGCACGGCCAGGCGGGCGCGGAAGGAGACGATCATCGGCGGTTTCTGACCAGCTTCATCAAGGCGTTGGACGGTTTTACCGTTTCTCAACCTTCATGGCAGCAATTTTATCGGCGTTGATCCCTTTCTCTTGTTCGCGAAGTGTTCCGGTGCTAGCGTTCGAACAAGAGGTGAACACACCCGCCGATTGCCGCCCCTTGGCAAACGTGACATGAAGAGGATGAGAGCAATGGCAGACGCCGTTCTGAAACTGGACGAGAGACGCGGAATGGACAAGCAGAAGGCGCTGGATTCGGCGCTGGCGCAGATCGAGCGGAGCTTCGGCAAGGGCTCCATCATGAAGCTCGGTCAGCGCGACGCGGTCATGGATATCGAGGCGATCCCGACGGGCTCCCTCGGTCTCGACATCGCGCTCGGCATCGGCGGTCTGCCGAAGGGGCGGATCATCGAGATCTACGGCCCTGAATCTTCGGGCAAAACGACGCTCGCGCTGCACGTCGTGGCCGAGGAGCAGAAGCGCGGCGGCGTCTGTGCCTTCGTCGATGCGGAGCACGCTCTCGATCCGTCCTATGCGCGTAAGCTGGGCGTCGATCTCGACGAACTGCTGATCTCCCAGCCCGATGCGGGCGAGCAGGCGCTGGAGATCACGGACACTCTGGTGCGCTCCGGTGCGGTCTCGGTCGTCGTGGTCGACTCGGTCGCGGCACTGACGCCCAAGAGCGAGCTCGAAGGCGACATGGGCGACAGCAATGTCGGCGTGCAGGCCCGACTGATGAGCCAGGCGATGAGGAAGCTCACCGGCTCCATCAGTCGCTCGAAGTGCATGGTGATCTTCATCAACCAGATCCGCATGAAGATCGGCGTGATGTTCGGCTCGCCCGAGACGACGACGGGCGGCAACGCGCTGAAGTTCTACTCCTCCGTCCGTCTCGACATCCGCCGCATCGGCGCGATCAAGGACCGCGACGAGGTCGTGGGCAACCAGACCCGCGTGAAGGTGGTGAAGAACAAGGTCGCCCCGCCGTTCAAGCAGGTCGAGTTCGACATCATGTACGGCGAGGGTGTCTCGAAGACGGGCGAGCTGCTCGACCTCGGCGTGAAGGCCGGCGTCGTCGACAAGTCCGGCTCCTGGTTCTCCTACGGGGACGAGCGGATCGGGCAGGGGCGCGAGAACGCCAAGCAGTTCCTGAAGGACAATCCGCAGATCGCGATCTCGATCGAGGACAAGATCCGCGCGGCGCACGGGCTCGACTTCGACATGGCGCCGGGCGACCCGGATGCGGATGTCGTGGACGACTGATCCACCCGACAATCGAATGCGGGGCCGTTCCTTCGGGAGCGGCCCTGGATCTTTGGGTGAGAAATTGCAGCAGAAATCCTTCCCGGAAGATTTTTGCGCGCCGCCGCTGGCAGTGGACAGCGCTCCGGGGCAGGGATAGTCAGAGCAGACACAGCTTGAAGCTCAAGAAGAGATCCCATGGCCAGCCTGAACGACATCCGCTCGACCTTCCTCGACTACTTCGTGAAGAACGGTCACGCCGCGGTCGAGAGCGCCCCGCTGGTCCCGCGCAACGACCCCACGCTGCTCTTCACCAATGCCGGCATGGTGCCGTTCAAGAACCTCTTCACCGGGGTGGAGACGCGCGACTACACCCGTGCAACAAGCTCCCAGAAATGCGTGCGGGCCGGCGGCAAGCACAACGATCTCGACAATGTGGGCTACACCGCACGGCATCACACCTTCTTCGAGATGCTCGGCAACTTCTCCTTCGGCGACTACTTCAAGGCCGACGCGATCCCGTTCGCCTGGGATCTCGTGACCAGGGAGTTCGGGCTGCCGAAGGACAAGCTCCTTGTCACCATCTACCACAACGACGACGAGGCGGCCGAAATCTGGAAGAAGCATGCGGGCCTGCCCGACGAGCGGATCATCCGCATCGCGACCGCTGACAATTTCTGGACCATGGGCGATACGGGGCCGTGCGGCCCGTGCTCCGAGATCTTCTTCGACCATGGGCCGGAGATCCCGGGCGGCCCGCCGGGCTCCCCGGACGAGGACGGCGACCGTTTCATCGAGATCTGGAACCTCGTCTTCATGCAGTTCGAGCAGTTCGCGGATAGCCGTCGGGAGAACCTGCCCAAGCCCTCCATCGACACCGGCATGGGGCTGGAGCGGATCGGCGCGATCCTGCAGGGCAAGCACGACAACTACGACACCGACCTGATGCGCGACCTGATCGAGGCGTCGGCGAATGCGTCCAACACCGATCCGGACGGCCCGGGCAACATCCACCACCGGGTGATCGCGGACCACCTGCGTTCGACGTCGTTCCTGATCGCGGACGGGGTGCTGCCCTCGAACGAGGGACGCGGCTACGTGCTGCGCCGGATCATGCGGCGCGCGATGCGGCACGCGCATCTCCTCGGCACGCAGGACCCGCTGATGCACCGTCTGGTGCCGGCACTCGTGCGCCAGATGGGCGGCCATTTCGCGGAGCTCGGCCGGGCGCAGGCCCTGATCGAGGAGACGCTGAAGGGCGAGGAGGTGAAGTTCCGCCAGACGCTCGACCGCGGTCTGCGGCTGCTCGACGACGAGCTCGCCAAGCTGCCGGACGGCGCGACCCTGCCCGGCGAGACCGCGTTCCGCCTCTATGACACCTACGGCTTCCCGCTCGACCTCACGCAGGACGCACTGCGCGAGCAGGGGCGGTCGGTCGATGTCGGGGGCTTCGACGCCGCCATGGCCGAGCAGAAGGCGAAGGCGCGCGCGGCCTGGGCCGGCTCCGGCGAGGCGGCGGATGAGAGCGTATGGTTCGACATCGCCGACGCTCACGGCCCGACCGAGTTCCTGGGCTACGAGACCGAGGCGGCGGAGGGCGAGATCCTCGCCATTGTAAAGGGCGGCGACCGGGTGAACACCGCGTCCAAGGGCGACCGCGTCCAGATCGTGCTCAACCAGACGCCGTTCTATGCCGAGAGCGGCGGCCAGATCGGTGACACCGGCACGCTGAAGACCGAGGGCGGCGCGGCGCGCATCACCGACACGAAGAAGAAGGCGGGCGTCTCCGTCCACATCGCGGAGGTCACCGAGGGCGAGATTGCGCCCGGCGTCGCCGCCGAGTTGGAGGTCGATCACGCCCGCCGCACCACGATCCGCGCCAACCATTCGGCCACGCACCTTCTGCACGAGGCGTTGCGCGAGCGGCTGGGCGATCACGTGGCACAGCGCGGCTCGCTGAACGCCGACGACCGGCTGCGCTTCGATTTCTCGCATCAGAAGGGGATGAGCGCGGAGGAGATTGGCGCGGTCGAGCGCGACGTGAACGACTACATCCGTCAGAACACGGCCGTGACCACGCGGATCATGGCGCCAGACGACGCGCGGGAACTCGGCGCGCAGGCGCTCTTCGGCGAGAAGTACGGCGACGAGGTGCGCGTGGTCTCGATGGGCCGTGCCGCGACCGGCAAGGGCGGCGATGGGCAGACCTATTCCATCGAACTCTGCGGCGGCACCCATGTGCGACAGACCGGCGATATCGGTCTCTTCGTCGTGGTGGGCGAGAGCGCGTCGGCCTCCGGCATCCGGCGGATCGAGGCGCTGACCGGCGAGGCGGCACGCGCCTACCTGGCCGAGCAGGACCGCACCGTGAGCGAGATCGCGGGGGCGCTGAAGGCGCAGCGCGGCGAGGTGCTCGACCGGGTGAAGGCGCTAATGGACGACCGCCGCGCGCTGGAGAGGGAGGTCGCCGACCTGCGCCGTCAGCTTGCCATGGGCGGCGGTGGTACGTCCGAAGAGGAGGCGCGCGAGGTGAACGGGGTAAAGTTCCTCGGCCGCGCGCTCACCGGTGTGTCCGGCAAGGACCTCCGCGGGCTGATCGACGAGCAGAAGGCGCGGCTCGGCTCCGGTGTGGTACTTCTGATCGCGGATACGGGCGGCAAGGCGGCGGTGGCCGCGGGCGTGACCGAGGACCTGACGGACCGGATCAGCGCGGTGGACATCGTAAAGGCAGCGGCAGCGGAGCTCGGCGGCAAGGGCGGCGGCGGCCGGGCCGACATGGCTCAGGCGGGCGGTGCGGACGCCTCCAAGGCTGCCGAAGCCATCGCCGCGGCGGAGAAGGTGGTGGCGGCATGAGCGCCTATGTCATCGCCCGCATCCGCGTGACGGACCCGGAAAGCTACGCGAAGTACGCCTCGCAAACCGTTGCCTTGGCAGAGCAATTCGGCGGCAAATTTCTCGTGAAGGCCGGCCCGATGATCCAGAAGGAGGGCTCCGGCCCCGATCGTCATGTCGTGATCCGCTTCCCCTCCGTCGCCGACGCCGAACGGTTCTACGGCTCCGGGGAGTACGCGAAGATCCTGCCGATCGCGCTCGCGGCGTCCGAACGCGATCTCGTGATCGTCGAGGGCGTCTAGGGCTGCAGCCGCAGGCGGTGCTGCTCGGCCCGCAGGATGGCGAGGTTGCCCCGGCCGCGGTCGATGTCGGACTGGATCTCCCGCGCCGAGCGGTCCTGCGTAGCGCGGGCGGGCAGCCGCTCCAGCTCGAACCGGTCGCGGCTGATGTCCCGGCGCACGCGGTCGATCTCCCGCTCCAGGGCGCGGGCTTGCGGGGTGGTGTCCGAGCCGATGGTCGGCGCTTCGTAGCGCGGCAGGTTCACCGGGCGGGCTGCCGCCACCACCGTACCGTCGCCGATGACCGCCAGTTCGGGAACGTGCGCGATCGCCGCGCAGGGCTCATCGGTGCCGATATAGCCGACGCGTCCCGTGGAGCCGCCGCATTCCACCACTTGATCGGAGACGCAGGCGGCCAGCAGGGTGGCGAGGACGAAGGGCGGAAGGACGTGTCGCATGAGCGACAGGTAGATACGTCGCGTGCTCGGTAAAGGTGCGGCCTCCGTCCGTCATGCAGACGTGAAGGACCGTCAGGGCCAAGAGGCGGCGATGCGGCGTTCGGCCTCGAGCCGGTTGCGCTCGTCCTCCGCTCGGAGGATCGCGGTGCGCAGGCTGCGTTCCAGCACGTCCGCGTTCTCCTTGGCCGGGTCGAGATCGGCAAGGGCCGCGCGGGCGTCGTCGATCTCGCGGTCGATATCCGAGATCTCCAGTCCCAGCGTGTACCAAAGCTGCCCCTGCTGGAAGGCCGGGCCCATGGCCTGGGCCGCGGCGACCGGGCAGACGGGGTTCACGCTGCCGCCGCGCTGCCCGATGGCGTAGGCGTTGGCCGGGGTGCAGTACTGCCGCAACCCCGATTGCCGGCCGGCGAGCCACGCGTTGAGGTCGGGTGCGACACCGAACGTGGCGCAGGCCTCCCGATGGCGGCCGATGAAGGAGGCGTCCCGCCCCGCGGCCCCGTCCTCGAACCCGATGGCGCCCCAATCGCCGGCACGGCATTCGTCTTCGGACAGGGTGGCGCAGGAGCCGAGAAGGAGCAGGCAGAACAAGGCTATGGCGCGTATCATGGGGCGGAGCTTGCCCCGCGCCGCAGCTGCTCGCAAGCGCCTCTGTTGCCGATCGGTCCCTTACTGTTGCAGGAAGTCGCCGACCTCGAGCAGGATCCACTCGTTGTCGTCGGCCCGGTCGAGCGCCCGCCCGGCGGAGAAGGGCAGGTTGTTGTCGTTGCCCACGATGATCTCCGTCTCGCTGACGCGGTCCACGTTCTCGATGGTGACGAAGGGGAAGTCGAAGCGGCCGTTGGCGCCGCCCTGACGGGCCATGCCGTCGGGGTCGGCGATGTCGAGCAGGTCGATATAGGCGCGCTTCTCCACTTGCTGGCCGGGCTCGACGTCGAGGCTGATGAGATAGACCCGCTTGAACTCTGCCGGGCGGGCGAAACAGTCGGTCGTCGCCGCGCCCTCCGGGCAGGCGAGTGCCATGCTGCCCTCGCCGCCGTCGCGCTCGATCACGAGGCCGCGGGTGCCGTCGATCATGTTGAAGTCGCCGATGGCGTGGCTGTCCGCCTCCAGCGGGTAGAACCAGTGGCGCCCGGTATATTCGCGGTTGTCCACGTCGAATTCGAGCAGGCGCGTCACGGTGCGCCCGTCCGGCCCGGTCTCGAACGCGGCGGCCTCCGCATCCCAGAGCGGCCCTTCGAGCAGGGGATAGAGCGTCGTGCCGTCGGGCGACTGGGCCATTCCCTCGAGCCCGCGGGAACGGCGGGCGGTGAAGTCGAGCTCCCGGTCGGGGGAAGAGGGCAGGCGCTGGTCGGGATGATCGGGCGACTGCACGACCTCGCCATCCGCGATCACGTCGGTGAAGAACACCACGCGGCCTTCGAGGTCCGTCGCGAAGAGATAGGGGCCGAACTCCTCCCCGAACCAGAGCAGGTCGCCGACAGGCTGGAGGGATTCGAGATCGAAGTCCGCGCCGGTCAGGTAGCGCTCGGTCGTGAACTCGTTGACCAGCTTGAAGGGGAGCAGGCGGCCGGGGTCGGACAGGAAGACGGTCCGTTCGACCAGCACCTCGCCGCTCTGCCAGTCGGGCGCAATGATATGGGCCATCAGGAGCGCGTCGGGTGAGTTGAGCCTGGAGCCGAAGCCGTTGTCCGACAGCGACCAGTAGCGCCCGTCCCCGATCGCCTTCACCCCCGAAAAGCCCTGGACCGGCTGACCGACGAAGGGAAGCGAGAGGCTGGTGGACCGGCGCGCCTCCCGTGGGCCGCTCGACGAGATGCCGGGCACCGTGAACGGCACGTCGACGCGCTCGCCGCTCGTGAAGCGGCCCGAGATGCCGAAGGTGCGCCACAGCACCTCCGGCGGCAGGACGAAGGTCTCCGCCGGTAGGATCGCGTGACCGGCCAGGGTCGCCTCGAACTGCTGGGCCTCCTGAGCCATCAGGGGCGCGGCGAAGGCGGTCAGGGCAAGGATCAGGCGCATGGGAAACCTCCGTTCGGTCAATTCCGGCGGGAGTTTAACTGCGCTGTGCAACTGGGGGATGACGGACGGGAGCCGGCAATCGCTCGCCCGGCGCCTTCGGTTTGATTCCGGGCCGAATGGCGCCTGTCGCCGGTGGCCGGTCCCGCAAGAAACCCGGCGTGCGGGGCCTCATTCGAAAAGGGCGCAACCTCGCGGCTGCGCCCTCGGATCTTCCAGACGTGGGCGCGGCCTCAGCCCGCCAGCGCCTTGTTCAGGTTCTCGTCCACCTTCTCGAGGAAGCCCATCGTGGTCAGCCACTGCTGATCCGGGCCCACGAGCAGGGCGAGGTCCTTGGTCATCGAGCCGCTCTCCACGGTGTCGACCACCGTCTTCTCCAGCGTCTCGGCGAAGTTGGCGAGGGCCGCATTGTCGTCGAGCTTCGCACGGTGCTTCAGCCCGCCGGTCCAGGCGAAGATCGAGGCGATGGAGTTCGTCGACGTCTCCTTGCCGGCCTGATGCTGGCGGTAGTGGCGCGTCACGGTGCCGTGGGCGGCTTCGGCCTCCACGATCTTGCCGTCCGGCGTCATGAGCTGCGAGGTCATCAGACCCAGCGAGCCGAAGCCCTGCGCCACGGTGTCGGACTGCACGTCGCCGTCGTAGTTCTTGCAGGCCCAGACATAGCCGCCGGACCACTTCATGGCGGAGGCCACCATGTCGTCGATAAGGCGGTGCTCGTAGGTCAGGCCGGCCTCGTCGAACTGCGCCTTGAACTCCGCGTCGAAGATGCGCTGGAAGATCAGCATGAACTGGCCGTCATACTGCTTCATGATGGTGTTCTTGGTGGACAGGTACACCGGGTAGCCGCGCTTCAGGCCGTAGTTGAAGGAGGCGCGGGCGAAGTCCTCGATCGACTTGTCGAGGTTGTACATCGACATGAAGACGCCGGAGGAGGGCGCGTCGAAGACCTCGTGCTCCTCGACGGTGCCATCCTCGCCCACGAACTTCATGCTCAGCTTGCCCGGGCCGGGGAACTTGATGTCGGTCGCACGGTACTGGTCGCCGAACGCGTGGCGGCCGATCACGATGGGCTTGGTCCAGCCGGGCACGAGGCGCGGCACGTTCTTGCAGATGATCGGCTCGCGGAAGACGACGCCGCCCAGGATGTTGCGGATCGTGCCGTTGGGCGAACGCCACATCTTCTTGAGGCCGAACTCCTCGACCCGGGCCTCGTCGGGGGTGATGGTGGCGCACTTCACGCCGACGCCGATCTCCTTGATCTTCTCGGCGGCGTCGATGGTGATCTGATCGTTGGTCTCGTCGCGGGATTCGATACCCAGGTCGTAGTAGAGCAGGTCCACATCGAGATAGGGCAGGATCAGCTTGTCCTTGATGAACTGCCAGATGATCCGGGTCATCTCATCGCCGTCGAGCTCGACGACGGGGTTCTCTACCTTGATCTTGGTCACGGGGAATGCCTCCGGCTTGGCGGTTACGCTGGCGCTCTCTTAGACGATGCGATCCCGCTTGGGAAGGGCGGTATGCCGCCGTATGCCGGGGCGCGATCTGATCTTTCGTCGTAGAGCCGCAGATCGCTTTTCGGGTTCATGACGTGCCTTCGGGCGGCCAGTCGCCGGAGTGGACGCACTCGTCTGGCCGCGGCTCCTTCAGTCTTCAACCGCACTCGCCGACTCACGTCTCCGAGCCCGACCTTCCCCCTTCTTCTTTGTCCAAATACGCCCGCCGGAGGCGGACCCACCGCTTGCCACCGGCGCGCGCTCCGCGTATGGCGCGGCGCATGACACCTGCCTTCATCCTCGTGCGCCCGCAGATGGGCGAGAATATCGGCGCGGCGGCTCGTGCCATGCTGAATTTCGGCCTCGACAGGATGCGGGTCGTCGCCCCCCGCGATGGCTGGCCGAACGAGAGGGCGGTGGCGCTGGCGAGCGGCGCGGGTCGCGTGCTCGACGCCGCGATGGTGCGCCAGACGCTGGACGAGACCTGTGCCGATCTCAACTACGTCTTCGCCACCACCGCACGACCGCGGGACCTCACGAAGACCGTGATGACGCCGGAGCGCGCGATGGAGCATGCCCGCGCGCTCGCCGCCGACGGGCAGAAGGTCGGCGTGATGTTCGGGCCGGAGCGGGCGGGGCTGGAGAACGAGGACGTCATCCGCGCCGACGCGATCATCACCGTGCCCGTGAACCCGGATTTCCCCTCCCTCAACCTCGCCCAATGCGTGTTGCTGGTGGCCTACGAGTGGGGCCGCCAGACCTCCGACGTGCCGCCCGAGATTGCCGAGCTCGCCGGCGCCCGCTGGGCCGAGGGGGCGGAGGTCGACCGCCTGCGCGACCGGCTCTTCGCGGCGCTCGAGGATCGCCGCTTCTTCTGGCCTGAGGCGAAGGCCGCCTCCATGCGCGCCAATCTCGAAAACCTGCTGCGCCGCCTGCCGCTGACGGAGACCGACACGCGGACGCTGCACGGTGTCATCCGGCACCTCGCGGAGCGGCGGCCGGAGGAGTGAGGCTCACTCCGCCGTCGTGATCGGCAGGCCGTCCTCGATCCATGCGAGCGTGCCGCCCTCCACATCGATCAGGTTGTCCCAGCCGGCGTTCTCGAGCTCGCCCGCAAGCTGGGCGGAGCGGCGACCGGAGCGGCAGATGATCGCCACGCGCCTGTCGGCATTCTCCGCACGCAGGCCGGCCAGCCGCTCCGAAAATCCTTCGGCGGTCATGTCGAGAGGCACGGCGACGTCCGCGATGCCGGTCTCCGCCCATTCGTCCGGGCGGCGCACGTCGATCAGCACCACGTCCCCGGCGAGGGAGGCGGCGCGCACCTCCTGCGGCGACATCATCTCGACCTCCGCCGCGGCGGGCAGGGCGATGACGAGGGCGGGGATCAGGTAACGGTACATGGCGGCTCCTTCAGATCACGGCGCGTTCGGCACCGGTGTTGTCTTGGAGCATACGAAGTGGATCGAATGGCGTCAGATCAAGTGTGCGCCAGCGCCCATGGGTGATCCGCTCGGCCAGTCCGCGCCCTGCACCGGCCGCCTGTTGCAGCCCGTGCCCGGTGAAGCCGGTCAGCAGCCAGAACCGGTCGCAGTCCGGATGCGGCCCGATCAGCGCGTTGCAGTCGACCGGGTTGTAGTCGTAGTGGCCGGTCCAGGCGGTACGCAGCCGCAACCGCTCGAAGGCGGGGATGCGGTGGGCAAGGGCGGGCCAGAGGACCTCCTCGAAGAGGGGCCAGTCGGTCTCGAAATCCTCCGGGTCGCAGGGGCCGTCCTGCGCAGGCGAGATCCCGCAGATGAAACCGCGCCCCTCGGGCCGGACATAGGCGCCGGTCGTGTCGATGGTCAGCGGCAGATCGTGGGGGCCGTGATCGCAGTCGAAGACGAAGACATGCCGCTTGCGCGGTTCCACCGGCACGTCGAGGCCCGCCCCGGCGGCGAGGGCGCCCGCGCCCGGACCGGCGGCGTTCACGATCAGATCCGCTGTGAGGTGTGCTCCGTCCGAGAGGGTGAGCCTGCCCCGCACCGCGTCGATGGCCGCCACCTCCGCCTGTCGCCAGACAGCGCCCTGCGCTCGCGCCGCGCTGCGGAAGGCCGCGTGCAGCGCCATACCGTCGAACCACCCTTCCCCTTCCGTGCCGAGGCTGCCCCCGGCGAGGCCCTCGGTGTTCAATTCCGGGAACCGGGCTGCGAGGTGATCGGGCTCAAGCCACATCGTCCCGGCGCCGAGACTGCGCTGCATTGTCACCCGCCGCTGCATCTCCGCCGCATGTTCCGCCGTCACGCAGTAGAGGTAGCCCCGTTCGCAAAAGGCCGGCCGTGCCACATCCGCCCCGAACCACCGCTCCATGTCGCGCAGCATCTCCACCGTGACCTGCGAGAGCGCGACGTTGGCGGGATCGGAGAACTGCTGGCGCACCCCGCTCGCCGACAGCGCCGTGGCGGAGCGGGCGAGCGTCGGGTCGCGCTCCAGCACGGTGACCGCGTGGCCGTCGCGGGTCAGCCAGAACGCGGCAGACGCTCCCATGATGCCACCGCCGATGATCGCGATCTCAGCCATCTGAGCGCTCCATGATGGTGACGTCCCGGCGCGGGAACGGGATGTCGACCGCGTTGGCCTTCAGCGCGTCCCAGAGTGCCAAGTAGACGTTGCCGCGGATGTTGGTCAGCCCGCCCGAAGGGTCGTCGATCCAGAAGCGCAGGATGAAATCGATCGAGCTGTCGCCGAAGCCCACGATGTGGCAGACGGCCTTGGGCTCCGCCTGCACGCGGCTCACCGAGTTGGCGGCCTCCACCGCGATCCTGCGCACCGCGTGCGGGTCGCTGTCGTAGGAGACGCCGAAATAGATGTCGAGCCGGACGAGCTTCGAGGAATGGGACCAGTTCACCACCTGGTTGGTGATCAGATCCTCGTTCGGAATAAGGTACTCCCGCCCGTCCCGCGTCACGACCGAGACGTAGCGGGCACCCAGCCCCGAGATCCATCCGAACGTGTCGCCCAGGCTGATCACGTCCCCCGGCTTGATCGACTTGTCGAGCAGCAGGATCACGCCCGAGACGAGGTTGGAGACCACCTTCTGCAGACCGAAGCCGAGCCCCAGCCCGATCGCCCCCGACAGCACCGTCAGCGTCGTCAGGTCGAAGCCGATGAACTGCAGCCCGATCACCAGCGCAAGGGCGTAGAGCAGCATGGTGATCAGCTTCTCGCTGAGCACGCGCATGGACGGCGACAGCTCCTCGTTGCGCATGAGGCGCACCCGCGCCTCGCCCGACAGCCAGCTTGCGAGGAAGATCGTGATGCCGACGCTCATCAGTGTCTGCAGGATCAGCAGGGCGGAGATCCGTGTCTCGCCCAACCGGATCGCGGCGCCGTCGAGCAGGGTCACCGCCTCGTCGAAGAACCCGGTCATCCACAGCGTCACGCTGATCCAGGCCGCCCATCGTACCGTGCGGCGGACAAGCTGGTTGCGGATCAGCCGCGAAATGATCGAGAGCGCGACCAGCGCCGTCGCGAGCTCCGCCACGAAGCGGATGAGGTAGCTGCGCGACGGCCACGTGAACTCCGCCAGCACGAGTGCCGCGATCCACAGGATCAGCACGAAGGCTAGCCAGCGGATCCGGTCGCGGATCAGGATCAGGAAGCGCGCGCGCCGGTTGGTCAGCGTCAGCCCGCGCATCCAGACGTTGAATCGCGGCGTGAGTTGCTGGCGGATGATCCACGCCGCAAAAAAGGCGAACCCGATAAAGAGGATCTGGCCGAGGCGCGACGGGCGGCTCATGGTGATCAGCCAGTTGCGCGCCCACGGCACGAAGGTCTCGTAGGCCTCGATGAAGTCAGAGATCTCGAGCATCGGCCCGCCTTTCCTATATTGGACAGTGGGATGGCGGATGCCGCACGGTCAAGTCCGCCGCTTGACACGACTCGGGTGCGGGCGTGTGCTGAAATAACAGGCAAAACAATACGGGTAGGGCAGTGTGATGGTTGCGACGGTCGAGGACGTTCTGCGCTTCTGGATCGACGATGTCGGTGAGCAGGGGTGGTACCAGCCGAGCCGGGACCTCGACGATGAGATCCGGCAGCGGTTTCGGACGACATGGGATGCGGCGCGGGATCGGGCGCTCTGCCCGTGGATCCGGTCGAGCGAGGGCACGCTCGCGCTGCTGATCGTGACGGACCAGTTCCCGCGCAACATGTTCCGCGACTCGCCACACGCGTTCTCGACGGACCGGTTCGCGCTGACCATCGCGCAGAAGGGCATCCGGCGCGGCGACGATCTGATGGCGCCGACGCCGCAGCGGCAGTTCTTCTACCTGCCGATGATGCATGCGGAGAGCCTGAGCTTTCAGGAGCGGGGACTGCGCCAGTTCCTGCTGAAGATGCCGGAGGCGGAAAGCAACATCCTGCACGCCCGGGCGCATCGCGACGTGATCCGCCGCTTCGGCCGCTTCCCGCACCGGAACGCGGCGCTTGGCCGTGTCAGCACGCCGTCGGAGGTCTCGTTTCTTGACGCAGGCGGCTACGGCGCCACCGTCAGGGATCTGCAACAAGCCGCCTGAGGGTGCATGGCGCCCTGCACGATCCGCAATTGTAGTGACGTCATGCAGAGGCTAGTTTGAAGTCGAACGAATTTGTCTGGGAGGAACGGGCATGGCGAGCCAGTACGACGTGATCGTGATCGGTGCGGGGCCGGGGGGCTATGTCGCGGGGATCCGCGCAGCACAGCTCGGCCTCAAGGCCGCGGTCATCGAGCGGGAGCATATGGGCGGGATCTGCCTCAACTGGGGCTGCATCCCGACCAAGGCGATGCTGCGCTCCTCGGAAGTCTTCCACCTGATGCACCGGGCCAAGGAGTTTGGGCTGAAGGCGGAGGGTATCGGCTACGACCTCGACGCCGTCGTCAAGCGCTCCCGCGCCGTGGCCAAGCAGCTCAATCAGGGCGTCGGCCACCTTCTGAAGAAGAACAAGGTGACCGCGATCATGGGCGAGGCGCGCCTGGCCGGGAAGGGCAAGGTCGTCGTCAAGACCGACAAGGGCGAGGAGGAGCTAGCCGCCAAGAACATCATCCTCGCCACCGGCGCACGGGCCCGCGAGCTGCCGGGGCTGGAGGCTGACGGCGATCTCGTCTGGACCTACAAGCACGCGCTGATGCCGCCCCGGATGCCGAAGAAACTGCTGGTCATCGGCTCCGGCGCGATCGGGATCGAGTTCGCGAGCTTCTACAATACGCTGGGCGCGGAGACGGTGGTGGTCGAGGTCATGGACCGCATCCTGCCCGTGGAGGACGCCGAGATCTCCGCCTTTGCGAAGAAGCAGTTCGTCAAGCAGGGCATGACGATCATGGAAAAGGCCATGGTCAAGCAGCTCGACCGCGGCAACGGCAAGGTGACCGCGCATATCGAGGTGAAGGGCAAGGTCGAGCAGCACGAGTTCGACACCGTGATCTCCGCCGTCGGCATCGTCGGCAATGTCGAGGGGCTGGGCCTCGAGGAAGCGGGCGTGAAGGTCGAGAAGTCCCACGTCGTGACCGACGAGTACTGCCGCACCGGCGCGCAGGGCGTCTGGGCCATCGGCGACATCGCGGGTGCGCCATGGCTCGCGCACAAGGCCAGCCACGAGGGCGTCATGGTCGCCGAAAAGATCGCCGGCGTGAACGACGTGCACCCGGTGAAGGCCGAGAGCATCGCGGGCTGCACCTATTGCCATCCGCAGGTGGCCAGCGTCGGCTGGACCGAGGCACAGGCGAAGGAGCAGGGCTTCGACATCAAGGTCGGGCACTTCCCCTTCATCGGCAATGGCAAGGCCATCGCTCTGGGAGAGCCCGAGGGCATGGTGAAGACCGTCTTCGACGCGAAAACCGGCGAGTTGCTGGGCGCGCACATGGTCGGGGCGGAGGTGACGGAGCTCATCCAGGGCTACGTGGTCGGCCGTCAGCTCGAAACGACGGAGGAGGACCTGATGCACACCGTCTTCCCCCATCCGACGCTCAGCGAGATGATGCACGAGAGTGTGCTCGACGCTTACGGACGTGCAATTCATTACTGATTTTCGCTCGAGGGCGCATTTTTCTGTCGTCTTTTGGCGGAAAGACACGTTCTGCATTAAGAGGCCAAACGGCACGATGGAGGGGGAAAGTGGTGGCTAAGCTGTGGGTTGAGTGAACTGGATGAGGTTTCCGTTACGTTAACACCTGTTGAGTGTTGATGTAGAAGGGGAGTTCACATGAAGCATATGCTTCTTGCCATTCCCGCAGTCCCGTTCACAGTGCCGATGATGGCACAGACGCCGGATGCCACGACCTGTCGGGCCGTGGTTGCGGCAGGTCCGGAAGTGGTCCTGCCGGAGATCTGGGCGAAATGTGCCGCGCTGGGGCAGCTGCAATCCGACGAAACGCGGCGGCAGCTTGCCGCTGGCGCGCACCCTTGGTTTCAAGGTGGAGTATCGCCCCCCGGTGCCGGAACCGCCACGGCCTCGACGGGCAATGTCAGCGTCGGCCCGGACGGGACCGTCCGGATCGACTTTGATGCAGCCGCACCGCCGGCTGAGCTGGCAGGAGGCCGGGCGGCGGATCTTGCCGCTGCCGTCGCCGCCGCCTCAGGTGGCTCCGGCCGACTGGCCACCGTTACGGTCGGTCGAAATGGCGGCGGAACGGTGGACCGGATCGCGAACGTCTTGGCCGGATCGGGCGATGCGTCGTCTGGCGGGCTTGTCTAGGTAACGGCGCTGGGCGGTTCCTCCGGATCGATGGGGCGCCTCGTCGATATCGATGTCCTGTCTAGCACCGGGGATGAGGGGCGCGGAGCCGTAGACGTCGACGTCGCCTCGGACGACGGGTCGGGCGGGTCCGGCAGCTCCGGCGGTTCGGATGCCGGGAACGATGGCGGTGGGGCCTCCGGCAACGGAGGGGACAAGGCCTCCGGCGGCGAGGACGGTGGCATCGATGTGGATGTGGACGTCGATGTCGGCGGTCTCCTGGACTGACGGCACGCCGCTTTCCGGAACGCGCATGCGGTGCCGTCATGCCGCATTCACTCCGTCAGGCCGCGTCGGCACCTCCGCTGTGCGCTGTCCGGGCCAGCCGAAGCTTGCGGGACCGGGTGGAGCTCCGGTCCCCGGTGGTCTGATCGGTCAGCTTGCGGATCGAGGCGGCCGCGTTCTCGGCCGCGCCTGCAAGCCGGTTCATCTCCTGCGCCACGATGGCAAAGCCGCGGCCGGAATTGCCGGCGCGCGCCGCCTCGATCGACGCATTGATCGAGAGCATGTTGAGCGACTGCATGGTGTCGAGCACGTCCTCGGCCGCCGAGATGATCGCCGCGTTGCGCGTCTTCATCTCCTGCGCCGTGGCCATCCAGGCGTCCCGTTCGGTCTGCTGGGCGGTGACGTCGATGACGCAGCCCTCGAGCAGGGTCGGAGTGCCGTCCGCATCGTAGTTGGCACCGCCATAACCGCGGGCCCAGACCACTTGCCCATCCGTCCGCTTCAGCCGGTAGATGACCGACCAGTTCTCCTGCGCGTCGATGCGGGCCTGCACCTCCTCCACCACACCGTCGCGATCCTCGTCGTGGACGTGGTCGATGAAAGCGACGGCACCCGTGGTGAAATCCCCCGCCCCGCGCCCGGTTAGCCGCCTGACGTCGCCCCGCATCCAGTTGAAGGAGTACGTGGTCGGATGGCATTGGAAGTAGAACCCCGGCAGGCGGGAGGCCGCTTTTGCGAAGCCGCGCGGCGCCGCCATATCGTCCGTCTGTTCGCCGCGCATCTGCCGCTCCCTGCCTGACGGCCCTTGTCTAGGCGCCGACGTCTTACCCGCAGGTTAAGATCACGCCTCAACGCCGAGGGCTGCCGTACCGATACCGCCTGCAGGAAAAACATGCGCCGCACCGTCGCAGTTCACGGCGATGCGCGTTGAGGCCGCCGCCCCTTCCTATATGATGCGCACAACCTGGAGGAGCCCGCCCATGACTGCAGAACTCGGCCACTTCGCCCTGATCCTCTCGTTGTGCGTGGCGCTCGTACAGATGGTGGTGCCGATGGTGGGCGCGCATCGGCGCTGGTCCAACTGGATGGCGGTGGGCGACATGGCGGCGGTGGTGCAGTTCGCGCTGGTCTCGCTGTCCTTCGCTGCCCTCATGTGGGCCTTCATCACCTCCGACTTCTCGCTCAGAATCGTGACGGCGAACAGCCATTCGGCCAAGCCGATGCTCTACAAGGTGACGGGGACGTGGGGGAACCACGAGGGCTCGCTGCTGCTCTGGGTGCTGATCCTGGCGCTCTTCGGCGCGATGGTGTCGTGGTTCGGGCAGGCGCTGCCCGCGGGATTGAAGGCGCGGACGCTGGCGGTGCAGGCGGCGGTGGGCGTGGCGTTCCTGCTCTTCATGCTGCTGACGTCGAACCCGTTCGATCGGCTGGAGGTGATCCCGCTCGACGGCAACGATCTCAACCCGCTGCTGCAGGATCCCGGGCTCGCCTTCCATCCGCCGTTCCTCTACCTCGGCTATGTCGGGCTCTCGATCACCTTCAGCTTCGCCGTCGCCGCCCTGATCGAGGGGCGGGTGGATGCCGCCTGGGCGCGTTGGGTCCGGCCCTGGGCGCTGCTCGCCTGGGTCATGCTGACCATCGGCATCGCGCTCGGCTCCTGGTGGGCCTATTACGAGCTCGGCTGGGGCGGCTGGTGGTTCTGGGATCCGGTGGAGAACGCCTCCTTCATGCCGTGGCTGCTGGCGGCAGCACTGCTGCACTCCGCGATCGTGGTGGAGAAGCGGGACACGCTGAAGAGCTGGACGATCCTGCTCGCGATCCTCGCCTTCTCGTTCTCGCTGATCGGGACGTTCATCGTGCGCTCCGGCGTGATCACCTCGGTCCACGCCTTCGCCTCCGACCCGACGCGGGGGGTGTTCATCCTGCTGATCCTCGCCATCGCCATCGGGGGCTCGCTGACGCTCTATGCGTTGCGGGCGGACCGGATGCGGTCGCCCAACGCGTTTGCGACCGTGAGCCGGGAGAGTGCGCTGGTGCTCAACAACGTGCTGCTGGCGGTGTCCACCGTCGTGGTCTTCCTCGGCACCATGTGGCCGCTGATCGCGGAAGCATTGACGGGTGACAAGGTCTCGGTGGGGCCGCCCTTCTTCAACATCACCTTCACGCCGTTCATGGTGGCGCTTGCAATGCTGCTGCCGCTGGGCGCGATCATGCCGTGGAAGCGCGCGCGGCTCGGCCGGTCGATGCAGCCGCTCTGGGGGATGCTGGCGCTGTCGGTGGCGCTGGGCGCGCTGGTGTGGAGCCTGCAGACCGGTGGGCGGATGCTGGCGCCGATCGGGGCGACGCTCGCGGCCTGGATCATCCTCGGCGCCATCGCGGACCTCGCGCAGAAGGCCGGCGGCTGGCGGGCCAAGCCCTCCATCGCCTGGGCGCGCCTTTCCGGCCTGCCGCGTGCGGAGTGGGGCAAGGCCGTGGCGCATTCCGGCCTCGCCATCCTGATCTTCGGTGCGTCCGCGCTGACCGCGTGGGAGCTGGAGGACATCCGCACCCTCAACCCCGGTGAGAGCGTGGAACTGGGCGGTTTCACCTTCACCCTCGACCGGGTCGAGCAGGTGCGGGGGCCGAACTACTTCTCCGACATGGCCTTCGTGGAGGTGACGCGCGGCGGGGAGTATGTCGCGACGCTCAATCCGGAAAAGCGCCTCTACCCGGTACAGAACTTCCCCACCACCGAGGCCGGGATCGACAGCGGACCGTTGCGCGACCTCTACGTTTCCATCGGCGATCAGCAGCCAGACGGAAGCTGGGCAATGTGGACCTGGATCAAGCCCTTCGCCAACTGGATCTGGGCGGGCTGCATCATCATGTCCCTTGGAGGGTTCCTGAGCCTGAGCGACCGGCGTTTCCGCGTCGGCGTCGCGAAGTCCCGGACAAGCGTGGCGGTGCCTGCGGAATGAAACATCTCATCCTGATCCTCACCCTTCTGGCGGTCCCGGCCTTCGCGGTGCAGCCCCATGAAATGCTCGACGAGCCGGTGCTGGAGGCGCGTGCGCAGCAGCTCGATGACGAGCTGCGCTGCGTGCGCTGCCGCTCGGAATCCATTGCGAGTTCCAATGCCGACTGGGCCTCCGACGCGCGGGTGATCGTGCGGGAGCTCCTGACGCAGGGGGCAACGGATGCGGAGGTGAAGGCGTTCTTCGTCGAGCGCTATGGCGAGTACGTCCTGATGCGCCCGCCGCTGAGTGCCACCAACATCGCGCTTTGGCTCGCAGGGCCGGTTCTGTTCCTCGGCGTGCTTGGCGTGCTGGTTGCCCGTCGGCGCGGTGGTAGCGCCGCTGTTGCCACGGCCGACGCTCTTACGCCGGAGGAGAAGGCCCGGCTCGACGCGCTCACCAAGCCCTGACGCCACGAAAGCCTGTTGCGCCTCGGCGGCACAACGCTAGCATCGCGCCGAACCAGACGGGGAGCGCGCGATGAACTACGAAACCATCCTCTACGAGGTTGAGGACGACGTCGCGACGCTGACCCTCAACCGTCCCGACGTGATGAACGGGCTCAACGCCCAGATGCGCGCCGACATCCTGCACGCCGCCCGCCACGCGCCGGAGGATGCTCGGGTGCTGGTGATCACCGGGGCGGGGCGCGGCTTCTGCTCGGGCCAGGACCTCGGCGACCGGAAGAACGCGGCGCAGGTAAACCTGGAACGCACGTTGCGTGACGAATACGAGCCGATGCTCAAGGCGATCTACGAAAGCCCTATCCCGACGATCGCCGCCGTCAACGGTCCGGCGGCGGGGGCGGGGGCCAATATCGCTCTGGCCGCCGATGTGGTGATCGCAGCCGAAAGCGCCTTCTTCCTCCAGGCCTTCGCGCGGATCGGCCTGATCCCGGATGCGGGCGGCACCTACTGGATGCCGCGCCAGATGGGGTTCGCGAAGGCGATGGGGGCAGCACTCTTCGCCGACAAGATCACCGCGCGGCAGGCCGACGAATGGGGCATGATCTGGGCCGCCGTGCCCGATGCCGAGTTCGAGGCGGAGATCGCGCGCCGCGCCCGCCAGCTCGCCGAAGGGCCGACGCAGGCCTATACCCGGATCAAGCAGGCCCTGCGCGGCACCTACGACAACACGCTCGACGACCAGCTCAATCTCGAAGCGAAGCTCCAGGGCGAGGCGGGCCAGACCCGCGACTTCACCGAGGGCGTGATGGCGTTCCTCGAAAAGCGGCCCGCCAAGTACGAGGGGCGTTGAGGTCGTACCCTTCACCCCGCACGCCGCTTGACCCAGCGTTGGGCGCGGGGCCCGATAGGTTGATGAGTCTCTCCGACCGGATATGCCATGCGCCCGTACCCTGGGACGCGACCCGCGGGCGCGAGGTGGCAGCACCTTTCACCGGTCCGCTCGCCGATCTCGTCGCCGGAGCCGCCGGAAACGCCCGGTTCCTCGCAGCGCTCGCGACGCGGGAGGCGGGGTGGCTTGGCTCCATCGCCGGGGCCGCGCCCGAGGATACGCTCAAGGATCTCTGCCGGTTCGACGGGGGGGATGCGGCGGTCGTGCTTCGACGGGCCAAGCGACGTCTGGCGCTGCTCACAGCCCTCTGCGATCTGGGCGGCATCTGGTCGACGGCGGAAGTGACGGGCGCGCTCAGCCGCTTCGCCGATGCCGCCCTCGACCATGCGCTTGCGAGCCTCGTCGCGGCGGAACGCGAGCGGGAAAAGCTGCCCGACGCGCCGACCGGTTTCGTCGCCCTCGCCATGGGCAAGCTCGGCGCGCGGGAGCTCAACTACTCCTCGGACATCGACATCATCTGCCTCTTCGACGAGAGCCTGCACGATCCCGCCGATCAGGCCGAGATCCGCGCCGTGCTGGTCGGCGTCACCAAGAGGCTGGTGCGCATGATGGGCGACGTGACGGAGGAGGGCTACGTCTTTCGCACCGACCTGCGCCTGCGCCCCGATCCGGGCGTCACGCCCGTCTGCCTCTCCATGGATGCGGCGGAGCGGTACTACGAGACCCTGGGCCGGACCTGGGAGCGCGCCGCCTTCATCAAGGCGCGGCCCTGCGCGGGGGACATCGCGGCGGGGGAGCGGTTCCTGGAGCGGATCACACCCTTCGTCTATCGCCGCCACCTCGACTTCGCCGCGATCCGCGATGCGGAGGACATGCTGGCCCGCATTCGCCATCACAAGGGGCTGACCGGGCTGATCACCGTACCGGGCCATGACGTGAAGCTGGGGCGCGGCGGGATCCGGGAGATCGAGTTTCACGCCCAGACCCGCCAGCTCATCACCGGCGGCCGAAATCCGAAGCTGCGCGAGCGCGGCACGGTCGCGGCGCTCGCGGCCCTCGCGCAGGCGGGATGGGTGGAGGGCGACGTGGCCCGGCAACTCACCGACGACTACCGCACGCTGCGCGACGTGGAGCACCGGATCCAGATGCTCGACGACGCGCAGACCCATCTCGTCCCGACCGGGGAGGAGGACCGCGCCCGCCTCGCGGCCCTGTGCGGGGAGCCCGATGCGAAGGTCTGGCAGGCGGGATTTCAGACGCGGCTGACGCGCGTCCATACCCTGACCGCACCCGAAGAGCCGCGCGAGGATGGCGGGGACGCAGGAGCGGCCGCGTTGCGCAGCGAGCCGGAGGCGCAGCGCCTGATGGGCGAATGGCCCCGCCTTCCGGCGCTGCGCTCCGGCCGGGCCGAGACGCTGTTCGCGCGGCTCGAACCCGCGATCCTGTCGCGGCTCTCGCAAGCGGCCGACCCGATGGCGGCGCTCATCCAGTTCGACAGGTTTCTCAGGGGCTTGCCAGCGGGTGTTCAGGTTTTCTCGCTGTTCGACGAGAACCGCGCGCTCCTCGATCTGCTGGTGGAGATCTGTGCGACCGCGCCGGCGCTGGCGCAGTATCTGGGGCGCAACGCCGCGGTCTTCGATGCGGTGCTCGACCGCGACTTCTTCGCGGGGCTGCCCGACTGCGAGACGCTGCGTGCAGATCTCGCCGCCGCCGTGGCAGCGGCCGAGGATTACGAGCGCGCTCTGGATGCCGCTCGCCGCTGGCAGAAGGAGCGGCATTTCCGGATCGGCGTCCACCTGCTGCGCGGGCTGTCGGCCACGGCGGAGGCGGAGCGGGCGTGGTCGGACCTCGCCGAGGCCTGCCTCGCCGTCCTGCTGCCGCTCGCGATCGCGGAACAGGCCCGCCGCCACGGGCCGCCACCGGGAGAGGGCGCGATGGTCCTGGCCTTGGGCAAGCTCGGCGCGCGGGAGATGACGGCGGCCTCCGACCTCGACCTCATCGTGATCTACGACGCCGACCTGGCGGAGGAAAGCGCGGGCCGCCTGCCGCTCGGTGCTTCGCAGTACTATGCGCGGCTGACCAAGCGGCTGGTCGCGGCACTGTCCGCCCCGATGGCCGAGGGCACGCTTTACGAAGTGGACATGCGACTGCGCCCCTCGGGCCGGCAGGGACCGGTGGCGGTCTCGCTCGCGAGCTTCGAGCGCTACCAGAGGGAGGAGGCCTGGGTCTGGGAGCACCTGGCGCTGACCCGCGCCCGCCCGGTCGCCGGCCCTGCGCAGCTGCGCGAGCGTGTGGCCGCAATCGCGGCGGGCGTGCTCACCACGCCGCAGGACGCAGAGAAGGTCCTGCGCGAAACCGCCGACATGCGCCGCCGCCTTTTCGAGGCCCGCGAGGCCGAGCCGGGCCCGTGGGAGGTCAAGCAGGGCCGCGGGCGCCTGCTCGACTTGGACCTCTTCCTCCAGGCGGGCGTGCTGCTCACCCCGCTTGGCGACGCTCCGCTCGGTCATGACGCGGTGGCGCGGTTGTATGAAGCGGGCTGGCTCGATGCGGGCGAGCGCGACGTGCTGGCCGACGCGCGGGGCCTGATGGGATGCGTCCAGGCGCTGGGGCGGGTCGCCGTCAACGGACCCTTCCGCCCCGAAACCGACGGACCCGGCCTTGCCCAGGTGCTCCTGCGACAGACCGGAACGGGGAGCGTTGAAGAGCTGGAAGAACGGCTGGTCGCGGCCGCCCGGGCCGCGGCGGCGCTGATCGACCGGAGGCTTGCGGTGTGAGGACTGGGGCCGCCTCGACATGGACCTCATCGCGTGCTGGGCGGAATACTGCGTCTGGCCGAGGCGCACGGCCATGACGTTGCCCATCGTCTACCACCCCGACTACATGGCGCCGCTGAAGCCCGGCCACCGCTTCCCGATGTCGAAATACGGCTACCTGCGCGCGCGACTGGTCGAGACCGGCGTGCTGCCCGGCACCGGCGGCTTCATCGCACCCGCCCCCGCGCCCCTGTCGCAGGTGGCGGCGGCCCATGGCTTCGACTATGCCGACCGCGCGTTCCGCCTGACGCTGACCGATGCGGAGGTGCGCGAAATCGGCCTGCCGCAGACCGAGCGGGTGCTGCGCCGGGCGCGCCTCGCCTCCGCCGGGACCACGCTGGCCGCGCGGCTCGCCATCGAACACGGCGTCGCGGTCAACCTCGCCGGCGGTTCGCACCATGCGGGGCCGGGCCGGGGCGCGGGGTTCTGCGTCTTCAACGATGTGGCGATCGCCGCGCGCGCGCTGGTGGCCGAAAGGCAGGTGAGCAGGGTGCTCGTCATCGATTGCGACGTGCATCAGGGCGACGGCACCGCGCGCGTCTTCGCCGGCGATCCGGCGGTCTTCACCCTGTCGCTTCACGCGGAGAAGAACTATCCGGCGCGCAAGGCGGCCTCCGACATCGATTTCGCGCTGCCCGACGGGCTGGGGGACCGCGCCTATCTGGAGGTGCTGCGCGAGGTGCTCGCCCCGCTTTGGGAGCAGGTTCGGCCGCAGATCGTCTTCTACAATGCCGGGGTCGACCCGCACGAGAACGACCGGCTGGGCCGGCTGGCGCTGAGCGACGCCGGGCTGGCCGCGCGGGATGCGCATGTCATCGGCGCGGCGCGGGCGCACGGCGTCCCGGTCGTCGGCGTGATCGGCGGGGGCTACGGCCCGGATCCGGGCGCGATCGCCGCACGCCATGCTCTGATGGTCGAAGCCGCGGCGGCGGCCGCCTAGCTGCGACGTGATAAACGGTGCTCCCATCGGTCGCTGTGCCGGCTGCCGCGGGCCGAGCGGGCGGTGAAGGCGTGGTTCGATATCACAGACGTGGCGTGAGCGCTGAACCAGCCGCTTCGTTCCGACAAGATATGCGGTGTGGCGCGGGCGCATGACCGATGGATTTCGAACCGGATCATGCGGGTGCCGCGAGCTCGCCCGGTTCTGTCTGACCGCGCGGTATCTCCCCTTCGCCACGGTCCGAAACCGGTTCAATCGCTCGGCGAACATGTGTGTGGGTGCAGGTCTTCGAAGCACTCTCGGCGCCGCAGCCCGCATTCGGTCGACAGCTCGATCATCCCGGTGCGCCAACAGACGATGGTTCGAAAAGGGAACTGAGCACCCCCGACCGACCTCCCAATGGATTGAGCGTCGGGATCGTCGCTGCGGTCGACGCACGCGCTGCCGCTCACGACACTGTTCACGCCGGGGCCGGCCTCCGACACCGCTGCGGGCGTCGAGTTGCCTGCCGACCGCCCGCCCCACTTGTCAGCCGCAACCCGGTGGGCCATCGTCCCGCGACGCGAGCGGGAGGATCACGAATGACGCGACTGGGATGCTGGATGGACCTGCCGAGCCCGTTCGTGGCGGAAATCGCCGCGCAGACAGGCTTCGACTGGGTGCTCGTCGACCTCGAACACGGGCCGATCGGGGTTGAGACCATGGCGCTCGCGCTGATGGCGATCCGCGGTGCCGGGGCACAGGGCCACGTCCGGGTGCCCGAGCTGTCGGAGGCGTGGATCAAGCGCGCACTCGATGCCGGTGCCGACGGGGTGATGATCCCGAACGTGCGCAGCGTGGCCGACGCGGAGGCTGCGGTGCGCTGGTTCCACTACGCCCCCATGGGCGCGCGCGGCGAGGCGCAGCGTGTGATCCGCGGCGCCCGCTGGGGGCGTGAGGCCGAGCGGTACGCGCGCGACTGGCCGGGCCATCACCGCCTCATCCTCCAGATCGAGGGGCCCGAGGGGCTGGACGCCGCCGAAGCGATCGCTGCCGTGCCGGGCATCGGGATGCTGTTCTTCGGCCCCGCGGACTATGCCGCGCAGGCGGGACTGCCGAAGGATGCACCGGGCGTGGCCGGCGCCGCACGGCGGCTGGCCGAGATCGCGGATGCTGCGGGTCTCGACGGCGGCTCCGTCGAGTTTCCGGGCGGAGATGTCGGCGCGCTGTCCGCCATGGGCTTCACCGATGTGTCCGTCGCGGGCGACGTCATGGCGCTGACCGAGGCGCTCGACACCGAACTGCGCCGTGGGCGGGAGAGTGCCGATGGCCAGAACTGACGCGCTGCCGCAGGATCCGCGCGGCCTGATCGCGGAGGCCTACCGGATGGAGGTTGGGCCCGAGGACTGCCGCTCGATCTTCTTCGACTGGGCGCTCGGCGAGGCCGGTGAAACGCTGCGTGAAAAGCTCGACATTCTCGTGGCTTACTACGAACCGCGCCATCCCGATCATCCCATGACGGCGGTCCTGCGCGAGGGGCGTGAGCGGGCCGCAACGCCCGCAGGCCGCCGCGGTGGCCGGTCCGGGCGACTGCGCGATGATGAGGATTCCAGATAATTCACATCGGAAATCTGGAAGAACGCATCTGCAACGATTGCATGTTGAGATCACGTGGCGTCGAAGCCGTTGGGCGTGCGCTGCCTTCGTGAGCAATGGCACGTTCGGTATCAGCCGCCGGCTGCCGTCAGAAATCTGGATGTTCCATGCCTGCAGCACCACTTCGCCTCTGCCTCGTTGTCAGCCTGATTCTCGCCACGCCCGGTCTTGCCCAGCAGGGTCCGCCGAACGTCGTGGTGGCCAATCCCATCGCGGAAACCGTGGTGGACTGGGACGTGTTCACCGGGCGGTTCCAGGCCGTGGAGTCCGTGATGCTCCAGGCGCGGGTTTCGGGCTATCTCAATCAGATCCACTTTCAGGAGGGGGAGCTGATCCAGGCGGGTCAGGTCCTCTTCGAGATCGACCAGCGCCCGTTCGACGCCGCGCTGGACGAGGCGGAGGCCACGCGCGACGTCTACGTCGCGCAGCGCGAGCTCGCCCAGATCGAGCTCGACCGCGCGCGCGAGCTGGTTGAGCGTGGCGCACGTCCGCAGAGCGAGGCCGACCAGGCGCTTGCCGAGTTCCAGCAGGCCGAGGCCAACGTGGCGCTGGCCGAGGCGGGCGTGATGCGCGCCGAGCTCGATGTCGAGTTCACGCTCGTCTCCTCGCCCATCACCGGCCGGGTCTCCGAGCACTACATCGATGTCGGCAACCTCGTCGTCGGCGGTCCGAACGGGGCGACGGAGCTTGCCAACGTGGTCAGCGTCGATCCGATCGAGTTCGTCTTTACCGTGTCGGAGGCCGACTACCTGCAATATGCGCGCCTGGAAGGGCTGACGATCCCGCGCTCGACCCGCGACACGCCCCGTCCCGTCTACATCCAGCTGATGGACGAGGACACATGGGAGCGGCAGGGCGAACTCAGCTTCGTCGACAACCAGCTCGATCCCAACTCCGGCACGCTCCTGGGCCGCGCGACGCTGGAAAATACCGACGGCTTGCTTCAACCCGGCGCGTTCGGCCGCGTCCGGGTGCAGGGCTCGCCGGAATACGAGGCGCTGCTGATCCCGGACGACGCCCTGCTCGCCGATCAGTCGGACCAGATCGCCTATGTCGTCAACGACGAGGACGTCGTGGAGATCCGAACCGTCGAGACCGGACCCATGCACCGCGGGATGCGCGTGATCCGCGGTGGGCTGGAACCAGGCGACCGCGTCATCATCTCGGGGCTGCAGCGGGCCCGGCCGGGCAGTCCGGTTGCCCCTCAAAGCGAGGATCTGACAGCGCAGCTCGAGGAGTGACGCCATGAAGATGAGCCACTTCTTCGTCGACCGCCCGATCTTCGCGGCGGTCCTCGCGATCCTGATCACGCTCGTCGGCGCCATCAGCTACACCCGCCTGCCGGTCGCGCCCTATCCCGAGATCGCGCCGCCCACCATCCAGGTGACCGCGCAGTATCCCGGCGCCTCGGCCGAGGTGGTGGCCGATACCGTCGCCACGCCGCTGGAGCAGGAGATCAACGGGGTAGAGGGTTTCCTCTACATGCTCAGTCAGGCTACGGCCGACGGCCGGCTGACGCTGACCATCACCTTCGAGCTCGGCACCGATCTCGACGAGGCGCAGGTGCTCGTTCAGAACCGCGTCGCCATCGCCGAGCCGCGTCTGCCCGAGGAGGTGCGCCGCCTCGGCGTGCAGACCCGGCAGAATTCGCCGGACCTTCTGATGGTCGTCCACGTCCTGTCGCCGGACCAGTCGCGCGACCAGCTCTACATCTCCAACTACGCCCGCACGCAGATCGTGGATCGCATGCTGCGCCTGCCGGGCGTTGGGCAGGCCACGATCTTCGGCGAGCGGGCCTATTCGATGCGGATCTGGCTCGATCCCGACCGCGTCTCGGCCCGTGGGCTGACGGCGGGCGAGGTCGTCGCGGCGCTGCAAGCCAACAACGTGCAGGTCGCGTCGGGCACCCTCAACCGCCTGCCGGTCCCCGACCCCGGCGCCTTCGAACTGACGGTGGAGACGCAGGGACGCCTCGTCGATCCGGAGCAGTTCGAGGACATCGTGCTCTTTTCCACCGATGACGGCCGCAGCGTGCGGGTCCGCGATATCGGGCGGGTCGAGCTCGGCGCGCAGGACTACGCCACCAACGGCTATCTCGACGGGACGACGGCGCTGCCCATCGGCATCTTCCAGCGCCCCGGCACGAATGCGCTGGAGACGGCGGAGTCCGTCGAGCGCCTGATGGAGGAGCTGGAGGCGAACTTCCCGCCCGGCGTGGAATACGAGATCGTCTACAACCCCACGGAGTTCATTCAGGAATCGGTCAACGAGGTCTACCGCACGATCATCGAGGCGGTGATCCTTGTCGTGCTCGTGATCGTGCTGTTCCTGCAGAACCTGCGTGCCTCGCTGATCCCGATCCTCGCCATCCCCGTCTCGCTGGTCGGGACGTTCTTCGTGATGCAGGCCTTCGGGTTCTCGCTCAACAACTTGTCGCTCTTCGGCCTCGTGCTTGCGGTCGGGATCGTGGTCGACGACGCCATCGTCGTGGTCGAGAACATGGAGCGCTACCTCGACGACGGCATGTCGGCCAAGGATGCCGCGCACAAGACGATGGACGAGGTGTCGGGCGCGCTGGTCGGCATGGGGCTGGTGCTGACGGCGGTCTTCGTGCCCGCCGCCTTCATCGACGGGATCACGGGGCAGTTCATGCGACAGTTCGCCGTGGTGATCGCCACAGCGACGCTGATCTCGGTGTTCCTGTCGCTGACACTGTCGCCGGCGCTGGCAGCACTCCTCCTCAAGCCCAAGAAGAAGGACGGCGAGGAGGAGAAGCGGGGCGCGATCGGCAGCGTCATCCATGCGTTGAGCTGGCCGTTCCGCAAGCTCGGCGAGGCGTTCAACTGGGCCTTCGACAAGCTCGCCGCGGGCTATGCCGCGCTGATGAAGCTCGCGCTGAAGGCGGTCGCCGTCATGCTGCTGATCTACGCGGGACTGATGGCGCTCACCTATGTGCAGTTCAACCGCGCGCCCGGCGGCTTCATTCCGGAACAGGACCAGGGCTACCTCATCGCGGTGGTGCAGTTGCCGCCCGGCGCCTCCCTGAGCCGGACGGACGACGTGGTGCTGCAGGCCTCCGACGTGCTGCTGGGCATCGACGGGGTGGCGCATACCGTCGCCTTCACCGGTCTGGACGGTGCGACCTTCACCAATGCGCCGAATGCCGGCGCGATCTTCTTCGTCACCGATCCGTTCGAGGAGCGGCTGCCGGAGGGCCTGACCAACGAGGCGATCACGCAGGAGGCCTTCGCGCAGCTGGGCCGGATCACCGACGCCAACATCTTCGTCGTGGCGCCGCCGCCGGTGCGGGGCATCGGCAATTCCGGCGGGTGGAAGCTCTACGTCCAGGACGAGCGGGGCCGCGGCCTCGACGCGCTGGAGCAGAGCATAGGCGAGATCGTCGCGGAGGCGAACGGGATCGAGGGCCTGCAGGCGGTCTTCACCCTCTTCAACACGGCGACGCCCCGGATCTACGCGGATATCGACCGGGTGAAGGCCGAGGAGCTGGGCGTGCCGCCCGAACGGGTGTTCGAGACGCTGTCGGTCTACCTCGGATCCGCCTTCGTGAACGACTTCAACTTCTTGGGCCGCACCTACCGCGTGACCGCGCAAGCCGATGGCGAGTTCCGCGCCGATCCTGACGATATCCTCGATCTGCGCACGCGCTCCGACAACGGGTCCATCGTGCCCATCGGATCGGTGGCGGAACTTGAGCGGATCACCGGCCCCTATCGCGTGGCGCGCTACAACCTCTTCCCCGCTGCTGCCGTGCAGGGGGCGACGACGCCCGAGCTTTCGACCGGGGAGGCGATTGCGGCGATGGAGGCGCTGCTCGACGAACGGCTGCCCGACGGGTTCGGCTACGAGTGGACGGAGCTTGCGCTCCAGGAAAGCCTGGCGGGTAACACGGCGATCTTCGCCTTCCTGTTCTCGGTGATCTTCGTCTTCCTGCTGCTCGCGGCGCAGTACGAGAGTTGGCTGCTTCCCCTCGCGGTCATCCTGATCGTGCCGATGTGTCTGCTCGCGGGGATATCGGGGGTGCTGTTCCGGGGCATGGACAACAACGTGCTCACGCAGATCGGCTTCGTGGTCCTCATAGGCCTCGCGTCGAAGAACGCGATCCTGATCGTTGAGTTCGCCCGACAGGCCGAGGACGAGGGGCGGACGCGAGTCGAGGCGGCATTGCAGGCCGCGCGTCTGCGCCTGCGCCCGATCATGATGACGTCCTTTGCCTTCATCCTTGGCGTTGTGCCGCTCATCATCGCGAGCGGGGCCGGTGCCGAGCTGCGCCAGGCGCTCGGCACCGCAGTCTTCTTCGGAATGCTGGGCGTGACCTTCTTCGGTCTGATCTTCACCCCGGTCTTCTACGTCTTCTGCCGCTGGATCGGCTCGCTCGGTACCGGCGACAGGCGGGACGACGCGGTGGCCGCCGAGTAGATCACTCGGCGGCGACGACCGCGGGATAGCGCGGCGCCTCGATGGGCAGGTCGGGCTGCGCCGCTTCGGGTGCGGCCCTCCTGCGCCGGTAGACCAGCGCGAACATCGGCGGCGTGAAGTAGAACGACACCACCGTCGAGAGCAGGACGCCGCCTGCGATCGACATCGCGAAGGGCGGCCAGAAGCCGCCGCCCGCCAGGATCAGCGGAAGGAAGCCCCCGAAGGTCGTGATGGTGGTCGAGACGATGTGACGGCTCGACCCCAGCACCACCCGCGCCATCGCCTCGCGATCGCCGGCGGCCGCATCTTCGTCGCCCTTGAGCCCCGTGAGGATGATGATCGCCGCGTTGATCGACACGCCGATGGAGCCGATCACCCCGATGATCGCGTTGATGCCGAACGGGTACTGGAAGACCGCGAGGGCGAGCATCGACAGCCCCGCCGAGAGCACCGTGACCACCAGCGCCACCGCCGTCAGGCGGAAGGAATTGAAGGTGAGCACGATGGTCGCGATCGTCAGCGTCACGATCAGCCCGACGGAGGCCATGAGGTTGCGCACCGTGGTCGAGCGCGCGTCGCTGTCGCCCCCGATCTCCATCCGGTAGCCCGCGGGCACGGTGAAGCCCTGCGCATCGAGCTCGACCTGCACCGCCTTCAGCGCCTCCTCGGGAAGCACGCCGGGGACGAGATAGGCCTGAACAGTGTTCGCCCGCTCGCCGTTGCGGCGGGTGATGACGCTTTCCGCAGGCTCCAGCCGCACCGTCGCGATCTCCGACAGCGGGACCGCCGGGAAGGCGCCGGTCGCCGAAACGGCCGCGGCGTCCGGCAACTGGATCGGCAGGTCGGTGATGGCGGAGAGGTCGCCGCGGACCTCGTCGCCCAGCCGCACGCGGATCGGCATCTGCTCCGTCCCTTCGATGAGGGAGCCGCCGGTGACGCCCTCCAGCGAGGCTTCGAGCTGCCGCGCGACACCGGTCAGGTCGAGCCCCAGCAGCCGCGCCTTGGCCTCGTCGATGTCGTAGCGGACCTTGGGCGCACCGCCGGAGATCGAGCTGCGGACCTGCGTGATCAGGTCGAGATCGGCCATGATCGCCCGCGTCTCGTCCCCCAGCCCGCGCAGCACGGCCATGTCCTGCCCGACGAAGCGCAGCTCCACCGGGGCCGCGACGGGCGGGCCCTGCACAAGGCCGCGGACCAGCACCCGCGCGTCGGGGACAAGCACGTCGAGCTCGGCCTGAAGGGCCGGGACCAGCTCGGCCGACGCCTCGGGCGACGCGGAGGTGATCAGCGCCTGCGCGAAGCCCGGCTCGCGCGAGCGGCCGCCGACGATGTTGTAGTAGAAGGCGGGGCCCGACTTCCCGATGGACCAGTAGACGCTTTCCACACCATCCTTGCCGCGCAACACGCCGTCGATCAGTTCCGCCGCGCGGGCTGTCTGGCCGATGGCCGTGCCGTTGGGCATCTCGACCTCCAGGTAGAACTGGTCGCGGTCCACGCCGGGGAAGAATTGCGCGGTGAGCGTCGGGAAGCTCATGAAGCCCATCACCGGCAGGATCAGCGAGATCGCAATGGACTTCGCCGGGTTTGCAACCGACCAGCGGATGGTGCGGTGGAACAGGCGCCCCAGCGCCCCGCCGGAGATGCCCTGTGCCAGCATCCCGCGCCCCTTACCGGCGGCGAGGAAACGACCCGCCAGCGCCGGCGTCACCGTGACGGCGAGGAAGAGCGACCAGAAGAGCATCAACACCACTGCGATCGCGATCGAGCCCACGAAGTCGCCTGCGGGTCCCGGCAGCAGGATCATCGGCGTGAAGCTCAGCGCCGTCGTGACGGTGGAGGCGATGAGCGGCGCGGTCAGCCGCCGCACGGCGTGGCCCACCGCGGCCTGCCGAGACAGGCCCGCGATCAGCCGCTGGCGCACCTCGTCGGTCATGACGATCGCAGCATCGACCAGCAGGCCGAGCGCCACGATCAGGCCGGTTACCGACATCTGGTGGATCGGCAGCCCGATGATGTTCATCGTGGCTAGCGTCGCGAGGCTCACAACCGGCAGCACCAGCGCCACGATGGCCGCCGCGCGCACGCCGAGCGTGATGAGCAGGACGGCGATCACCAGCCCGACCCCGATCGCCATGTTGGTCCCGACCTCGGCAAGGCGCGCGGAGGTGTAGGTACTCTGATCGAAGACCATGCGCTGGTCGAGGCCAAGGGGCACGGCGTGCGCCTCCGCCTCCAGCAATGCACGGACATCCGCCATCCAGGCATCGATCTGAAGGCCGTCCTCGGAAATCGCGCCGATCAGGATCGCCGGCTGGCCGTTCATCAGCGACACCTCCTCGGCCGGTTGCCGGGGTCCGCGCGTGATCGTCGCGATGTCGTCGAGCAGTGTGAGCGCGCCGTCCGGGCTTTCCCGCAGCACGACGTCGCGCAGGCGGTCGATCGCTTCGACCTCGCCGGAGATGTTAATGGCGAGGTCCGAACCGGTGGCGCGCAGCCGCCCGGCCTGCACCTTGCCGTCCGCATTGCGGATGGCGGTGGAGATCGCATCGGCGGTGAGGCCCAGCGAGGCCGCACGACGGGCGTCGACCTCGACCAGCACCTCCTCCTCCGGCTCGCCGTAGAGCTCGACCTGCTCGGTCCCGGGCACGGAGCGGAGTCGGTCGGCGAGCGCCTGCGCATGACGCGACATCAGGCCGAGCGGCACGGCGTCATGCTCCGCACTGATCGCGACGACTGTGGAGTAGGCGCTGACGCCATCCGCATCGAATTCGGGGGCCTGCACGCCGTCGGGGAACTGGCGGCGGGCGTCCTCCACCGCATCGCGCGCCTCGGACCAGACCTGCTCGATGGTCTCCTCGTCGAGCGTTTCCAGAAGCTCGACCGAGATGACGGAGACGCCGTTGCTCGACACGCTGTCGAGGGTGTCGACCTCGGGGATCGCGCGCAGCTCCTCCTCGACCTCCGCCGTGACCAGCGCCTCGACCCGGGCGGGGTCCGCGCCGGGAAAGGCCGTGGTGACGGTCGCGAAGAGGTTGGTAATCGTCGGATCCTCCTGCCGCCCGAGCGAGAGGAGCGAGGATAACCCGGCGGAGATCAGGACCAGCAGGATGAGGGCGACGAGGCGCGGCTGGCGGAAGGTCAGCGTCTCCATGGCTCAGGCCCCCCCGGCGATGGGTTGGACGAGCTGGCCGGGCGTGACCCGGTGCGGCCCGGCGGAGATCAGTCTGGTGCCGTCCTCGAAGGTGCCGCGCACATAGGCCCGCTCGGCCTCCGTATGGATCAGCTCGACGGCGGCGGAGCGGACGCGGTCCTCGTCATCGACGACGAGCACGGTCCAGAGGCCCTGCGCTCCCTCGCGCAGCGCGCGGACAGGCACCCAGGTTCCGCTCTCCCCGACCTCGCGCATGACGACGAGCGTCGCCGTCTCACCGAAGGCCGCGGTCGCACCGGGGGCGAGGTCGAAGAGCGCGGTGCGGGTCCGCGTCACCCGGTCGATGTCGGGGCGGACGGAATGCAGCTCGGCCTCGAAGGCCCGGCCGGCGATCTCGATCAGGGCGGTGTCCTCGGGTTCGAGCCAGACGGGCAGGCCGATGCGGACGCGGGGCGCGGCCTCCTCGAGCAGGGATACGATCGCGGCACCCGCCGACACCGTGGTGCCGAGATCGACGCCGCGCGCGCCGACACGGCCGGAAAAGGGCGCTTCCAGCACCGATTTCTCGAGCCGGACATCGACCTCGGCGATGCCTGCATCCGTCTCTGCGATACGGGCGGTGAGCTCGGCCTCGCTGAACCGGGCCTCGTCGAAGGCCTCGGTGGAGGTGAAGCCCCGCTCGCTCAGCTCGGCGCGCCGTTCGGTGGAGAGCCGCGCGAACTCGCGTTGGGCCACGAGCGCGTCGCGCGCCGCTTCCAGCCGTTGCCGCTCGGTCTCCAGCAGGGCGGTGTCGAGGCGGGCGATGACGTCGCCGGCTTCCACCACGTCGCCCTCGTCCACGGTGATTTCCGCCATCCGGCCGCCGAATTCGAAGGAGAGGTCCGTGGTCTGCGCCGCCTCGACCTGACCGGTGAAGCGGCGGGTGACGGTGTAGCCGTCCTCCCGCTCCAGCGGGCGGACGGTGACGGGCAGGGGCTTGGCCACCTCCGCGATCTCCACCGCAGAGGCACGGGCGCTGATGGTCTGGCTGCCGAGAAGCACGGCATATCCCGCGCCTCCGATCGTCGCCGTGGTCAGAAGGAGGATCCCGGTGCGCCGCAATGCGCGACGTAACAGGGAAGGGGACTGCACATCCTGGGTCATGGTCCGGCTCCGGCTATGTGAGTGCTTCTAACATATGTTAGGCATTCTAACTTTGACAAGGTCTACGCGAACCGCCACATACCGGATCATGAGCAGCGAAACGGAAATTCAACGGAAAGAGGGCTACCACCACGGCGACCTGCGTGCGCAGCTCGTCGAGGCGACACGTCGCCTGGTGGAGGAAAAGGGGCCCGGTCAGTTCTCGGTGTCGGAGGCGTGCCGGGTCGCCGGCGTGTCCACCGCGGCACCCTACCGTCACTTCAAGGACAAGGACGAGATGCTGGCCGCCGTCATGATGGCCGGCATGGAGCGCAAGTTCTCCATGATGCGTGCTGCCGTGGCCGAATTCCCGGAGGGGGAGCTGGAGCGCATCGTGCAGCTCGGTCGTGTCTATATCCGGTTCGCCACTACCGAACCCGGTGTTTTCCGGCTGATTTTCGGTCTCGCCCATGACCACGCCAAGCGTGAGGAACTGATGGAGGAGGCGCCGCGCCATTACGCGCTGGTGGAGGACGAGGTGGCGCTGGGTCTCGGTCGCGACGTGGTGGACGAGGACGTGAAGACGCGCGCCTTCATGCTCTGGACCTTCGTCCACGGGCTTTCGTTTTTGCTGATCGACGAAAAGGTGGACGTGGTCGAGATGCCGATCGACGTGGAGGGCCTGCTGTGGGAGATCGCGCGCCGCGTCATGATCGACCGCTAGCGGCCTCGCGCAGCAGGTCGGCGAGGCGCAGCGCGGCGCTCGCGAGTGCGGCGTCCTGACGCAGGCATAGGCCAACCGGCCCCAGCGTCGTCGCCGTGTCGAGGGGCAGGGCGGTCATCCGCCCGGCGGCAAGGTCCGCGCGCACGACGCCTTCGGAGATGAACCAGACCGCGCCGTGATCGAGCACGAAGGCGCGCCCGAAACTGTCGGACACCGTCGCGATGGCGTCCTGCGGCGGTGTCAGGCCGTGCTCCAGCAGCAACCGTGCGACCGACGTCTCGATGATCGATCCGCGACTGGGAACGAGGACCGGCCCCGCAGCGAGCGCGTCCGGCGTCAGCGGCCGCCCGGCAAGCCGGTGATCGCGCGCGACCACCGCGACCACCCGCTCCCGGTAGAGCGGCTCGAAGGTGAGGCCCAGCATCCGCTCGGGCGCGGGCAGGCGCCCCACCACCAGATCGAGCGCGCCGCGCTGCAACTGCTCCAGCAGCACGTCGTTCTCTCCCGAGCGCACGGTCAGGCGACTGCCGAGGGCAAGGGCACGGAAGCGCGCGACGGCCTCCGGCACGATGGTCGCCGAGACGGTGGGCAGCGCGCCAAGCGCCACCGGCGGCCCATCGCTGCGCCGGGTCTCGTCCACCGCCTCGCGCGCGAGGGCGACGGCGCGCGCCGCCTTCTCCACGAAGCTCACGCCGAAAGGGGAGAGGCGCAAGCCGCGTCCGGCCTTCTCCGTCAAGGGCTTGCCGAGTGTGGTCTCCAGTTCCCGCAAGCTGCGACTGACCGCGGGCTGGGTGAGCGACAGCGCCTCCGCCGCGCGCGTGACGCTGCCGTGGCGCGCGATTTCCACGAAGATCTCCAGGTGGCGCAGTCGGATGCGATCGGACAGAAGCATATCGGTTTCGCTATGAATGGCATGCAATTCGACATTGGACCAAGCAGGCTCTGCATGGAAGGCTGAGACAAAACGGGAGGCTCCATGACCAACGATCGACGCTGGGCCGGGGAGGCCACGCGGCGCGCCGTGCTCGGCGACGCGCATGTGGACCGGGCCGAGGCCGCGCGCACCGACTTCGACGCGCCCTTCCAACAGCTCATTACCGAAAGCGCCTGGGGCACGGTCTGGGCGGGCGACGCGCTGACCCGCCGCGAGCGCTCGATGCTCACCCTCGCGATCCTCGCCGCCACCGGCAGTTTCGAGGAGATCCCGATGCATGTCCGCGCGACCGCCCGCACGGGTGCAAGCCCGCAGGACATCGCGGAGGTCTTCCAGCATGTCGCCATCTACGCGGGCGTGCCGCGCGCCAACCAGGCGATCAAGCTCGCGAAACGAACCCTGGCGGAGATGGGAGAATGAGCGGTTTCCTGCCCCGCGACCCGAAGGTCCACCCGCCCGCGCATACGCCTGCCTACAAAAGCTCCGTCCTGCGCTCGCCGCGCCTGCCGAAGCTCTCATTCGAGAACTCGCTGAGCGAGGCGACGGGTCCGGTCTTCGGCCACGACGTGCTCGGCCCGCTCGACCACGACCTGATCGAAAACTACGCCCAGCCCGGCGAGAGCGCGATCGGCGAGCGCATCATCGTCCATGGCCGCCTGCTCGACGAGCAGGCCCGCCCTGTCCCCGGCGCGCTGATCGAGGTCTGGCAGGCCAATGCGGGCGGGCGCTACCGGCACAAGAAGGATGGCTATCTCGCGGCTCTCGATCCGAACTTCGGCGGCTGCGGGCGGGTGATAACGGACGCGGATGGCGCCTACGCCTTCCGCACGATCCGGCCGGGCCCATACCCCTGGCCCAACGGCGCGAACGACTGGCGGCCCGCCCATATCCACTTCTCGATCTTCGGGCAGGGCTGGGCGCAGCGGCTTATCACCCAGATGTATTTCGAGGGCGATCCCCACATCGCGCTCTGCCCCATCGTGCAGACGATCCCGGACCCGGCCGCGATCGACGCCCTGACCGCGCGGCTCGACATGGACGCGACCGTGCCGATGGACGCGCGCGCCTACCGCTTCAACCTCGTGTTGCGCGGCCGTCGCCAGACCTTCTTCGAAAACCGGGTGGAGGGCGCTTGATGCCGAAGGAAAGCGCCTCCCAGACCGCCGGTCCTTACGTCCATATCGGCTGCGTCCCAAGCTTTGCCGGGCTGGAGGGGCAGGGGCCGGATCTCGGCGCCACGATGCTCAGCGACGCGACCCGCGGCGAGAGGATCACGGTCGAGGGCCATGTCTACGACGGTGCCGGGGCCCCCTTGTGCGACGCCCTGCTGGAGATCTGGCAGGCCGACGCGGACGGGCTCTACGCCTCGCCCGAGGAGACCCGCGGCACTGCCGATCCCGGCTTCACCGGCTGGGGCCGCCGGCCCACCGATGGCGAGACCGGCCTCTACCGGTTCGAGACGATCAAGCCCGGCCGCGTGCCCTGGCCCGACGGGCGGATGCAGGCGCCGCATCTGAGCCTCTGGCTCGTGGCGCGCGGCATCAATCTCGGCCTTGCGACCCGAATCTATTTCGCCGACGAGACGGAGGCGAATGCCGAGGATCCGGTCCTCGTCCGCCTTGACCCGCCGGCCCGGGCGCGGACGTTGATGGCGGAGCGACAGGGCGACACGTATCGCTTCAACATCCATCTGCAAGGCCCTGACGAGACGGTCTTTCTCGATGTCTGACGTCGCCGGGAAACCATGCATCCTCTGCTGTGCGATCACCGGCTCCCTGCCGCGCAAGGCGAACAATCCCGCCGTGCCGATCACGGTGTCGGAGCAGATCGAATCCTCTCATGCGGCCGTCGAGGCCGGCGCCTCCATCATCCATGCCCATGTCCGCAACGACGACGAGAGCCCGTCGAGCGATCCGGAAAAGTTCGCGCGCCTGAAGGAAGGCCTTGAAAAGCATTGCCCCGGCGTGATCGTCCAGTTTTCCACCGGCGGCCGCTCCGGCGCGGGGAAGGAACGGGGCGGGATGCTGCCGCTGCGTCCGGACATGGCGTCGCTCTCCGTCGGCTCCAACAACTTTCCCACCCGCGTCTACGAGAACCCGCCGGACCTCGTGGACTGGCTGGCGGGCGAGATGCGGACTTACGAGATCGTGCCGGAGGTCGAGGCCTTCGACCTCTCCCACATCCTCCAGGCGATCCGGCTACACGGGGAGGGGAAGCTCTTCGGTCCCCTCTATGTGCAGTTCGTCATGGACGTGAAGAACGCGATGCCCGCCGACAAGGCGGTCTTCGACTTCTATGTGGAGACCATGCGCACCCGCGCGCCGGAGGCCGAGTGGTGTGCCGCGGGCATCGGCGCCAGCCAGATCGTCGTCAACGAATGGGCGATCGCGGCGGGCGGACATACGCGGGCAGGGCTTGAAGACAACATTCGCCTCGACCGCGACACGCTCGCGCCCTCCAACGCCGCCCTCATCGCCCGCGCGGTGGACCTCTGTGCGAAGTACGACCGCCCCGTGGCCACGCCGGCGCAGGCGCGCGACATGCTGGGCCTGCGCCCCGCATCCGGCCTTGGTTTGTGAGTATTTGGACGAAGTCGAAGGCCGCCGTTTTCGAGTTCGCTGAAATACTCCCGCCGGAGGCGATCCCGACCTCTCACGTCGTGTAGCGCTCCCGATCCGCGAGTACCGCCTTCGCGGCGTGGTCGACGAAGGCGCGGACGCGCACGCTGCCGCGCAGGTCGCCGTGAAGCAGCAGCCATAGCGAGCGGTCGGGCACCGGTTGCAGGCCCGGTACGCGCACCAGCCGCGGGTCCTGATCGCCGAGGAAGCATGGAACCCAGGCCATGCCGATGCCCTGCGCGGCCGCTTCGAGTTGCATGAAGATCTCGGGCAGCACGTGGCGGATGCCGGCGCGGGGGTAGGGGCTCTGCGCCACCCACTCCCCGTCGCGACCCCAGCCGATCCAGTGCGCTTCGTGTCCGTCGCCGAGCTCCGGCACGCCGACCTGCTCCAGATAGGCGGGCGAGGCGAAGGCGCCTACGACATAGCGCAATAGGCGACGGCCCACGACGTCGTCCTCGACCGTGTGCGCGGCACGGATCGAGATGTCCGCCTCGTGCCGCGTGAGGTTGGAGATGCGGTTGGTCGCGATGATCTCGACCGTGATCTCGGGATAGGCTTGCGTGAAACTCGCGAGGATCGGGGCAAGGAAGCCGAGCGCGAACGAAGGCGGCAGGCTCACCCGGATCCGCCCGCGCGGGGCCGCGTCGAGGCCCGAGAGGCGGCGCGCGATCTGGCGCGTCTCGCCCTCCATGCTCTGCGCGTGGCGCAGCAGGAGCTCGCCTGATCCGGTCAGCGCCACCCCGCCCGGCGAGCGTTCGAAGAGCGTTGTGCCGAGTGTCTGTTCCAGTCCCTCCAACGCGCGGCGGATGGTGGCGTGGCTCACCTTTTGCTCGTCTGCCGCGGCGCGCAGGCTGCCCGCACGCGCGGTGGCGAGGAACAGGCGGAGGTGATCCCAGTCCACGTGAGCAACCTTTCGCTGATCGTGGTTCGTTTGCGCACCACCATGGACCGGAATTGGCGGTTCTGGAAACCCCGCGCTCCGGTATCGTGATCCGACAGCGAAAGGAGGATGCGCCGCATGCGCGACCGTCCCGCACCCTTTCCAGCCTTGGGGCACCGGCGCCCCGGCGCCGTCGTCCGGTCAGTCGAACGTGATCGCCCGCGTCGTTGCAGCGCCGGGGCCGCGTCCCATCTCTCGCCCACACCTGCAGTCCCGAAGAGGAGGGGCCGATGACCCGTCCCGCCGCCGCCCCGCTTGCCCCCGCGCAGGCGCTCGATTTCTTCCACGACACCCGGACGGCGACGGAGCGGCTGGCCAGGCCCCTCGCGCCCGAGGACATGATGCTCCAGTCCATGACGGATGCGAGCCCGGCGAAGTGGCACCTTGCGCATACCACCTGGTTCTTCGAGGAGTTCATCCTGAAGGAGCGGGTGCCGGGCTATGCCTCGCCCGACGACCGGTTCGCCTTCCTCTTCAACTCCTACTACGTGCAGGCCGGGCCGCGGCACGCGCGCGACAAGCGGGGCCTCGTCTCGCGCCCCACGGTCGAGGATGTCCGCGCCTATCGTGTCCATGTGGACGATGCGATGGATGGGCTGATGAGCGCGGGCCGCGACGATGCCGACGACATCGCGGCGCTTGTCGAGCTCGGCTGCCATCACGAGATGCAGCACCAAGAGCTGCTGGTGACGGACCTGCTCCACGGCCTCTCCTACAACCCGCTGATGCCGGCCTACCGCGATCCGGAGCCGGTGGCGGTCAGCTCCGAACAGCCGCTGACCTTCACGACCCACGACGGCGGGCTGGTCGAGATCGGGCACGCAGGCGAGGGCTTTGCATATGATTGCGAGGGGCCGCTCCACCGGGCCTACGTCGCGCCCTTCGCCCTCGCGGACCGGCCGGTGACCAATCGCGAGTGGATCGCTTTCATGGAGGCGGGCGGGTACGATACCGCGCCGCTCTGGCTCTCCGACGGGTGGGCGACCGCGCAGGCCGAGGGCTGGGACGCGCCGCTCTACTGGTGGAAGCAGGACAATCAGTGGTGGTCCTTCACGCTGCGCGGACCGCAGCCGGTCAATCTCGACGCGCCGGTGGTGCATGTGAGCTATTACGAGGCCGATGCCTATGCCCGCTGGGCCGGGATGCGGCTGCCGACGGAGCAGGAATGGGAACTCGCGGGTCGCGACACGCCGATCCGCGGCAACTTCCTCGACGACGGTGCGCTGCGGCCACTGCCCGGCGGCGGGATGTGGGGCGATGTGTGGGAATGGACGCAGAGCCCGTTCACGCCCTATCCCGGTTTCCGTCCGGTCGAGGGTGCGATCGGCGAGTACAACGGCAAGTTCATGGTGAACCAGTTCGTGCTGCGTGGTGGCTCCTGCGCGACCCCTGCCGCTCAGATGCGCCCGACCTACCGCACCTTCTTCTACCCCCATCAACGCTGGCAGATGCTTGGCCTGCGGCTCGCGAAGGACGTTTGAGACATGGACGGAACGCTCGCTCCCGCCTCGGATTTCCTCGCCTCGGTCCTCGCGGGGCTCGGCGGCCCGCAGAAGCGGCTGGAGGCCAAGTGGTTTTATGACGAGGCGGGCTCTGCCCTGTTCGAGGAGATCACGCAGCTTCCCGAATACTACCCCACGCGGACCGAGGCGAAGATCCTGCGCGAAAGCGTGGGCGAGATCGCGGCGCGGGTGCCGGAGGGGGCCGCGCTGGTGGAGCTCGGCAGCGGGGCGAGCGTGAAGACGCGCATCCTGCTCGACCACCTGACGCAGCTCTCCGCCTACGTCCCGATGGACATCTCGAAGGCGTTCCTGGCGGAGATCGCTGCCGGGCTCGCCCGCGACTACCCGGCGCTCGACATCGCGCCGGTGGCGGGCGACTTCATGGGCGACATCGCGTTGCCGGAGCAGCTTGCAGGCGTACCGAAGGTCGCCTTCTTCCCCGGCTCGACCATCGGCAACCTGACGGAGGCCGACGCCGTCGACCTGCTCGCGCGCGTCCGGGCCTGGGACGGTATCGAGGGCTTCATCCTCGGTATGGACCGGGTGAAGGACGCGGGAAAGCTGGTCGCTGCCTATGACGACGCGGCGGGCGTGACGGCGCGGTTCAATCTCAACGTGCTGGCGCGGATCAACCGGGAGCTCGGCGGTACCTTCGACCTCGGCGCGTTCCGGCACGAGGCGCGCTGGAACGCGGAGGCCGAGCGGATCGAGATGCATCTGGTCGCGACGCGCCCCCAGACCGCGCGCGTCGGTCCGGCGCAATTCATCTTCGCCGAAGGGGAGAGTATCCACACCGAGAACAGCCACAAGTACACCCGCGCCCGGATGGAAGAGCTCGCCGCGCGCGGCGGCTGGCGGGTGGCGACGGTGCTGTCGGACGAGGCCGAGATGTTCTCGGTCGTCCTTCTCGCCCCGGACTGATGCGGACCTACGACCAGATCTTCGCGCTTGCCGCCGAACGTCAGGGCGGGGCCGAGGCGCTGGAGGCGAAGCTGACGAAGCCGATGCCGCAGGCCGAGCTGGAGGCGGTGCCGGACGATCGCTGGCTCGCCGCGATGGCCCGCGCGATCTTCCAGGCGGGCTTCAACTGGAAGGTCGTGGACAGCATGTGGCCTGGCTTCGAGACGGCGTTCCGCGGCTTCGATGTCGGCCACTGCGCGATGATGAGCGACGAGTGGCTGGAGGAGCTGACCTCCGACACCTCCATCGTGCGGCATGGCGCCAAGATCCGATCGGTGCGCGAGAATGCGGCGTTCCTGCAGGAGTTGGCTCAGGAGCATGGGCAGCCCGCCGGGATCACGATCGCGCGCTGGCCGGCGGAGGACTACGTGGGCCTCCTCGCGATGCTGAAGAAGCGGGGCACGCGGCTCGGCGGGACGACGGCGCAATACATGCTGCGCTTCATGGGGCGCGACAGCTTCATCCTGGCGCGCGACGTGGTGGCGCGGCTGGAGGCCGAGGGCGTGATCGACGGCCCCGCGACCTCGCAAAAGGCGCAACGGGCGATCCAAGCGGCGTTCAACGAATGGGCGGCGCAGTCGGGCCGGTCCCTGACGGAGATCAGCCGGACGCTCGCGATGAGCATCGGGTAAGGGGTCCCGGCGCGGTGGCCGGGACTATTGTGTGCCACCGCGCCGGACTTGATCCGGGGCCTTTCTCTATGGAGCGCTTCGTTGCAGGCGACCCCGGATCAGGTCCGGGGTGGTAGTACTTAAGGTAACGTCACGCCCGGCGGCACCGCCGGGCAGCGCCCGACCCTTCCCACGGGAGGGCGCTTTGCAGCGTTTCAAGCCGGAGGACGCTCAGCGAGAGATGCGCCCGCCGTCCACAGAGTATGGGTCAGCAGCGCCCACCCAGGGTCGGGCGCTGCCCTCAGAGCTCCGAACCTACCGCACCATGGTCAGGCGATCCCAATCGGCCTTGTCGGGGGAGCCCTCGCGGCGGATCTCGCCTTCGTAGCCGAATTCGACCTGATGGATCAGCGTGCCGGTATCAGTCGCCAGCATGACCCCGTAGCACTCGTTGAGGTCGGAGCCGGCGAGGAACCGTGTCGCCTCGAAATCCGGCCAGCCCGCGTGGTTCGTGCCGCGCAGCCCCGTCAGCGGCACGCCGTGGAAGCTGCCCGAGAGCGTCAGATGGGTGTGCCCATGGAAAATGTGGCGCAGTTTGCCTTCATGTTGTTCCAGCACCGAGCCTAGGCGGTCGGCGTCCAGCAGCATGATCTCGTCGAAGGGCGCGATGCCCAGCGGCAGCGGGTTGTGGTGCAGGAACAGCCAGACCGGCCCGGGCAGACCCGCGAGGGTCGCGTCGAGCCATTCCGCCCGCGCTTCGCAGAACGTCCCGGCATGGGTCCCGGCCTCCCACGTGTCGAGCAGCACCGCGTGACCGAGCGAGAGCGGCACGACGCTCTGCGCGAAGCCTGCACTGTCGCGGTAGTCGGGAAACACGGACAGGAAGGTCTCCCGGTCGTCGTGGTTGCCGATGCACAGATGCACCGGCAGCGGCAGGTCGGCGATCCGGGCGCGCAGGCGGACATAGTCGTCGCGCTCGCCCCAATCGCTGAGATCGCCGGTGATCACGATCGCCTCGGCGTCGGGATGGATCCTCACCGCATGCTCCAGCGCCCGCGTGAAGTTCGCGTTCGGATCGCGGCCCGCGATGGTGTTGCCCGGTGTTGTGAGGTGGATGTCGGTAAGGTGCAGCAGCTTCATGGCCCGGCCTCCTTTGCATGGGACGGTTGAGCCCTCCCCGACGCGCGCCGGGGAGGGCGGTAAGGTCAGGAGTCGGCCGGAAGCAGCGACTGCACCTCGTCGGTGAGCTCTTCCTGAAGCTCCTCCATATCTTCGTAGTCGCCGGTCACGATGCCCTCGATCCCGTCATAGATCACCTGCGTGATCGCAAGACCGTTGTCGCCCGGATAGGCCTGCCAGTCGGACAGGAGGTCGATCTGGCGCACGGCGGTCGCCTTGGTCGGGTTCGCCTCGTAGAAATCGGCGAGGATGATCTCGTTGGCCGCCGAGTTGGGAGGCATGTAGCCGGTGGTGCGCGCCACGTCCGCCGCCCCCTCGCCGGAGGTGATGAAGGTGAGCCACGCCCAGGCCGCGGCCAGAACCTCCGGATCCTCGCTGTCGGAGACGAGCATCGCGGCATTGCCGCCTGCGGGCAGGCCCGAGGGTGCTGCGCCCATCCCCGGATACTCGTTGGTCACGAGCTCGAAATCGCCCTTCGACCGCTCGACCGAACCGACCGAGGAGGTGGACCAGAACATCATCGCGACGTCCCCGGCCGTGAACGCGCCCTGACCGTCGGTGGTGGAGAAGTTGGGCATGTCGCACCGGTCGAAGAGCATGTCCATCGTCTGCAGCGCCGCCAGCCCCTCGGGCGTGTCGAGCATGAAGTCGTTGCCTTCCATCAGCGGCTGGCCCTGGGACCACATCAGCGCCTGGAGGAACCAGTTGCCGGTGATGTTCCAGCCGAAGAACATCGGGGTGTCGACTCCGGCTGCGATCAGGCTTTCGCAGACCTGCGCGACCTCCTCCCACGTGCTGGGCAGATCGTCGATGAAGGTGATCCCGGCCTCGGCCATCAGGTCCATGTTGTAGTAGCCCACCGGCAGCGAGACGGAGAAGGGCAGGCCATAGACCTGATCCTCGAAGGTCGAGAGCGACAGCATCGCCTGGTTGTAGCCATCGGTGGTGAAGTCGGTTTCCTCCGCGATGAAGGGCTCCAGCGAGCGGGCGATGCCGCGCTCGACCAGGATCGCCTGGCGGTTCAGGCCCTGCATGGTCACGTCGGGCAGGTCGCCGCCGGCGGCCTCACGCAGGATGGTGTTGGTGCCGTCCTCGTAATTCTCGTAGGTCGCGCGGATGTTGACCGTGATGTTGGGATAGGCCTCCTGAAACTTCGGCAGGATCCGCTCATAGGTCACATCGAAGAGGGAGGAGTAGGGATAGGCGAAGTCGATCTCGATCTGCTGGGCCGTGGCGCCGGTCGCCGTGAGGGCCAGCGCCATTGCGGTCAGGGTCTTTTGCATTAGGCTCTCTCCTGTTGCCGTGGGACCGGTGGGTTTGGCGATCGGCCGGTCCCGGATTGATCCCCTGCGGGATTGCGGTGGCGGGGCGCTCGGAACGGGCGCCCCTATTTCATTCCGGTCAGCGTGATCCCCTCGATGAACCGACGCTGCGCGAGCAGGAAGGCGGCGATCAGCGGCACGACGATCACCGTGGCGGTCGCCATCATCGGCCCGAAGAAGGAGCCGTCGAGGTCGGAGCGGAACTCCCGGATCCCCAGCGGTGGAGTGAAGAGGCTCCGGTCCCCGGTGATCACGATCCGCGGCCAGAAATAGTCGTTCCAGTGGGCCACGACCGAGAAGATGCCGAAGGCGAGCAGCGCCGGGATCGCCGTGGGCAGCATCACGTTCCAGACGATCGAATACTCGCTCATCCCGTCCATGCGGGCGGCGTCGATCAGGTCGTCGGGCACGGTCATGAAGAACTGGCGCATCAGGAAGATGCCGAAGACCGAGATCGTCCACGGGATCACCAGCGCGGCATAGGTGTTGGTCAGCCCCAGCTGCGACAGCATGATGTAGAGCGGCAGGGCGATGGCGTGGACCGGGATCAGCAGGCAGAAGAGGACGAGGCCGAACACCGCCTCCCGCCCCCAGAACCTCAGCTTGGCGAGCGCGTAGGCGCAGGGCAGGGCGACGATCACCTGGATGACGAAGATCGAGACGGTGACGATCACCCCGTTCAACAGGTAGCGCAAGAGCGGCGCCTCGGTGAATGCGGTGGTGTAGTTGAAGACGACGGGGCGCAGGGTGCAGGCCGCCTCGGCCTCCGCCGTCAGGGCGTTCGCGATCTCCCGCTCCGTCGCATCCGGAAAGCGAGGGGCGGCTGCCTCGATATCCGCGCGGTCCGGCGCGCTCCGGATCGCGCAGCGCTCGTCCACCATCGGCTCCTGTGCGCCGAAGAAGCCGGTAGAGAGACCCCCTTCGATCTCCGCCGGGGATTTGAAGGAGTAGCTGAGCATCACGTAGAACGGCAGCAGCACCACGAGAGCACCGAGGATCAGCACGACATGCTTCAGCGTCTCTATGGCCGAGAAGCGGAAGGCCGGAGCCTGCACGGCGGGTGTCGCGATCGCGGTGTCAGACATAATGCGTCCTCCGCTCCACCAGCCAGCGCTGGATCAGGGTGAGCACCATGACGAAGAGAAGGAACACGATGGTGATGGCGGCACCGATCCCCATCAGGTTCTGCTGCACCGCCTTCTCATAGATCGCGTACATCATCACGTAGGTGGACCGCGACGGACCCCCGTCGGTCAGCGCCTCCACCGTGTCGAAGACCTGGAAGGAGCGGATGACGCTGATCGTGACCACGAAGACCGTAGTCGGTCCCAGCATCGGCCAGGTGACGAGGCGGAACCGCTCCCACCCGCTCCTGGCCCCGTCCATCTCGGCCGCGTGGTAGAGCTCCCGCGGGATCGAGGTGAGACCGGCGAGGTAGAGCACCATGTTGAAGCCGAAGCCCTGCCAGATCCCGATGAAGCAGATCGTCCAGATTGCGTAGTCCCGATCGCCGAGCCAGTGCGGGAAACCCTCGGCACAGCCCTGCCGCACCAGCGGCTCCGCCCAGGTGCCGCACAGGCCTTCGAGCGTGTTGTTGATGAGGCCAACGGTGGGATGCAGCGCGAACTCCCACACGATGGCCATGGCGATGAGGGCGGCCATGACCGGCAGGAAGTAGATCGTCTTGTAGAGATCCCCGAACTGGGTGACGGAGGTGATGAGAAGGGCTGCCCCCAGACCCAATCCCACCGTCAGCGGGACGACGACGAGGACATAGCGGAAGGTGGCGCCGAACATCCGCTCATAGGTCGAGCGGGTGAAGATGTCCGAGTAGTTCTCCAGCCCGACGAAGTTCGCCCCCGGATTGCCGAGCGCATAGTCGGTGAGGCTGAGCCCGCCCGCGATCCCGATGGGCATGAGCAGGATCAGCACCATCAGGATCAGCGCCGGACCGACGAACCACAGATGTGCGTTGGTCCGCATCAGGCAACCTCCACCGCGCGGCGCTCGCCGGCCATCGGCAGGCGGCGGCCTGCGGCGTCGAAGACCATGGCCTCGCCGCGTGCACGCGCGACATGCACCGTGTCGCCGATGGAGAGTGCGCTGGCCGCTCCGGGCTGTGCCCGCGCGATCAGGCGGTGTGCGCCATCCTCGACGGCCAGATGAAGGAAGATGTCGGAGCCGAGGTTCTCCGTATGCACGAGCCGCCCGCTGAGCGCGTTCTCGCCGGGGGCGACGCGCAGCTCCAGATGCTCCGGCCGCAGCCCGACCGTGACCAGCCCCGGCGCGCCCGTGACCCGGCGCGCGAGCGCCCGACCGCCGACGCGGACCACGCCGTCGCCATCAACCTCGCCGGGCAGGGTGTTGATCCGGGGCGAGCCGATGAACTCCGCCACGGCGAGGCTCGACGGATTGTCGTAGACCTCCTGCGGACTGGCGAGTTGCAGGATGTCGCCGCCCATCATCACCGCGATCCGGTCCGACATGGTCAGTGCCTCGGACTGGTCGTGGGTGACGTAGATGAAGGTGGTCGCGAGCCGCCGGTGCAGCTCGCTCAGCTCCGCGCGCATGTGGACGCGCAGGGCTGCGTCGAGGTTCGACAGCGGCTCGTCCATCAGGAAGGCGACGGGCTCGCGCACCATCGCGCGGCCGAGCGCCACGCGCTGCCGCTGCCCGCCCGAAAGCTGGCCGGGCTTGCGAGCCAGCAGCGGCTCGATGCGCAGCACCTCCGCCACCTCACGCACCTTTTCCATCAGCGCGCGCCGCTTCGCGCGGGAGATTAGGGGTCCCGCAACCGGCAACCGCTCCACCGCGCTCAGGTCGCGCAGGCGAAGGGGCGTGACCATGTTCTCTGCCACCGTCAGGTGCGGGTAGAGCGCGTAGGACTGGAAGACCATGGCAAGGTTGCGGTCCGCGGCGCGCAGGCCCGTCACATCGCGCCCGTCGAGCGTCACACGCCCGCCATCGGGCGCCTCCAGCCCCGCGATGATCCTGAGCAGGGTGGATTTCCCGCAGCCCGACGGCCCGACCAGCGTGAGGAACTCCCCGTCCCGCACGTCGAGGTCGACACCGCCGAGCACACGGGTGTCCCCGAACGACTTCACGATTTGGGTGAGCTGAAGCGCGCCCATGATGGCCCCCGCGATTTCCGTGGGGCCGACCCTAGGAAGGCGAGGCGTCAGATTCGTAACGTCATATTAGTGAGACTGATGCTGGCCAGAGTCCCGCTCAGGAGGTCCGCCGATGGCCCGCACCAATCCCTACCACTTCGCCGCCTTCGCCTATGCCGTGCGGGAGGGGAGCTTTTCCCGTGCCGCCGCGCGGATGGGCGTGACGCAGTCCGCCGTCTCCCAGCATGTCGCGGCGCTGGAACGCGAGGTCGGCGCACCGCTCCTCATCCGCGACCGAAAGGGGCTGGAGCTGACGCGGGCGGGGCGGGAGTTCTACGAGCTCGCCGATCGCTACGCGACCCTCGACCAGCTCATCGCAGAACGGATCGAGGGCTACGCGGCGCTCGAAGAGGGGCATCTTTCGATCATCGCCAACTCGCCGCGACCCGCCCTGCGCTACATGGAGCGGTTCCGCCATCGCTTTCCGCAGGTGGAGATGGCTTTCACGTTGTGGAGCTGGACGAACGCCATGCGCCTGATCCGTGAGCGGCGAGTCGACATCGGGATCGTGACGGAGCCGCGGGGGCTGGGCGACTGCTATATCCGCGAGGTCTCCCGCCACGGCTACCGGATCTACATGCTGCGTGACCACCCTCTGGCCGGGGCCGCGTCCCTTTCCCTCGCAGATCTGCGGCGGGAGACGGTCCTGCTGCCCGAGCAGGGCTCCTTCACCCAGCGCATCATGGCGGAGAAGCAGAAGGCGCTGGGCCTGACGCTGGAGCGGGTCATCGAGACCACGACCTTCCCGGTGATGAAGGAGGCGGTGCTGCACGGGGTGGGCATCGGCATCTTCCTGGAGGATTCCATGCACCCCTCCGACCGCCTCGCCACCGTGCCGATCCGCGAGCTGCCGGAGACCTACGCCACCTGCATCGTTTGCCAGAACGACCGGATGAACCTGCGCTCGGTGCGCAGCTTCATTGAGCTCGCACTCGAACCTTCGGGCCTCGCGGCCTGACGCCAGCGAGCGGCACGGTGACGAGGAAACCCGTGCCGCGCCCGACGGTCGAGGTCAGCTCCAGCGGCAGGTTCATCATGGCACAGGCCCGCTCCACGATGGCGAGGCCAAGGCCCATGCCCTGCGCCGCACTCGCATCGGTGCCGAGGCGGTGGAACTCCTTGAATATGTCGTCCTGCGCGTCCTTCGGAATGCCGGGGCCGGTGTCCCAGACCTCCAGCCGCACCGCGCGACGCTGACGGCGCGCGCCGACCAGCACCTTGCCGGACTTCGTGTAACGGATCGCGTTGGCGATCAGGTTCTGCAGCACGCGGCGCAGGTAGAAGGCGTCGGTCTCCACCATGGCGGAGCAGGGGACGACGTGCAGGCCCAGCTCCGCAAGGTCCGCATGGGGCCGGAAATCGTCCTGCAACTGGCGCAGCATCGGCGCGAGCTCGAAGCGGCGGATCTGCGGCTCGACCGCGCCCGATTCCAGCTTCGAGATCGCGAGGAGCGCGTCGATGATCTCCTCCACGCTGGCGAGCGCGTTCTGCGCGCGGCCCAGCACCTGCGCCTGCTCACCGTCGCCCAGATCCTCCTGCACTGACGAGAGGTAGAGCTTCGCCGCCGACAAGGGTTGCAGCAGGTCATGGCTCGCCGCCGCCACGAAGCGGGACTTCGAGGCGTTGGCCCGCTCGGCCACGCTCAGCGCATCCTCCAGCTCCAGCGTCCGGTCGCGAACGCGGCGTTCCAGCATCTCGTTGGCCTCGTGGAGCACGCGCGCGGCCTCCCGCTCCGCCGTCACGTCGCGGAACGAGATCACGAAGCCGTCGTTCGGCATCTCCTCGGCGAAGACGTCGAGGAGCCGCCCCTGCCGGTGGCGCAGCTCGAAGCGCAGCGGCTCGCGCCCGCTGCGCGTCCGCGCCCATTCCTTGACGTCCGCGAGGGTCATGTCCCCTTGGAATTCCACCTCTCGCCCGAGCTGGTCGTAGAGCACGCGGATATCGGCGCCCATGCGCAGCCGCTCCAATGGCACCAGCAGCAGTCCCGCCATCCGGCGGTTCCAGCCGATCAGGCGGCGGTCGGTGTCGAAGATGCAGACGCCCTGTTCGATATGGTCGAGCGTCGCGCGGATCAGGCGCGCCTGGTCGTCGAGGAGCGTCTCCCGCTCCTGCCGCTCGATGCGCATCACGTCGGTGATGTCGGTCTGCATGACGACGGTCTGGCCGTCATGGGTCCGGTGCTCGCTCACCTGGATCCAGCGGTCGCCGCGCATGGCGACGTTGAACATGACGTGCCGGTTGCGATGGGCCGCGCGGCGACGGGCGAGCCAGCTTTCCTGCGTGTCGCCCTCGGGCAGGACGAGATACCGGCTGGAGGCGACGCGTGCGGCGTAGTCGTCGAAGCTCAGCCCCGGCTTCAGGTGCGGCTTCAGGTCCAGCATGTGCATGCCGAAGCGGCTGTTCGACAGTTGCAGCACGTCCTCGTCGTCGAAGAGCGCGAAGCCCTCCTTGATCGTCTCGATCGCACTGGCGAGGTCGCGGCGCGCCGCTTCCTTCGCGTCGTTCGCGGCAGCGTAGCGGGCGTTGGATTCGTGCAGCAGGTCGAGCGCCCGCTCCAGGTCCGCGGTCCGCTCGCGCACCTGATCCTCCAGCATCGCGGCGCGCTGGAAATGGGCGAAGGCCGCCCCGTTGTCATCCGTCGCCTGCTCGACCCGGTTCATCAGGACCTCGCTGATCCTCAGCAGCTTCTCGTTCTGCCGGGCAAGGTCGTCGGTGGGGTCGAGCAGGGCGCGGGTCATGCGCCATTGTCCTCCTCGGGCGGGTAGAGCGCAACGCCCGTCATCGTCTGGTTGACGTGCATCGCCCCGATCTGTTCGCCATAGGTCGAGAAGCCGAGCACCCGATGCCGCGCCAGCAGGCGGGAGATCGCGCTGCTCTGCTGGCGCTGCTCGGCCTCGATCTTCCGGAGCAGGCAGTCGCAGGCGAGGATCGCGGCGGGCCGCTGGCCGCGCGACAGCGCCGCGAGTTCGCGTTCGAGATGGGCCGCCATGTCGTCCGCCTCCGCCAGCGTCAGCACCAGCCCCTCGTCGATGGCGGAGAAGAAGATGAGATCGCCGTTCTCCGCCACCCGCTGGATCGCGCGCACGTGGTGCTGCCCGCCGAAGCGGACCACGACCGGATGGGCGGCGAAGGTGAAGGGGTCGAGCTGTTCGGGATCCTTGCCGAGCAGGCGCGCATATTCGCGCGCCGCGGGCTCTGCATTGATCTGGCGCGCGATCCGCTTCTCCGGGATCGCTTCGGTCACCACCATGCGCTGGCCCGTGGGCCTGAGGTGGTCGAGGCTGAAGACGCGGATGCGGCAGCGCGTGCGCACCAGCGTCAGCACGGCGGCGTTCTGCATGACGCGGCCGTCGATGGCGACGCAGGTATGCTCGAACCGCTCCCCGTCACCTGCGGACCCGCCGAAGAGCGGGATCGGACCCAGCCCAGCAGCCATCGAGGCGACGAGCTCGTCCTCCTTCACGGAAAGACCGTCGCTGATGAGAAAGGCGAATTCCTGCGTCCAGTCCGGCGCCTCCCGGCCCAGCTTCGCCCGGCGTCGCGTCAGCTCGCGGACCACGGCGCGGTTGTCGATGCTCTCCAGATCGTCGACGACGAGCGTCGCGGCGACGAAATGGCTCCGCGGCAGTCCGATGGCGAGGATGCGGCCTTCGTCGTACCCCTTCGCGCCGATCTCGCCGGCCGTGGTGCAGCCGATCACGACGACATCGCCGAAGCGGGTGCGCGCGCGATCCATGACGCGCGGGAAATCGGCTTCGGGCGAGACGAACAGGAACACCACCGCGAGCGGCGTCTGCCCCAGCTCGCGCGCTATCGTATCGATCGCCCCCGGATCGTGGCATCCGGCCTCGGCGCTGAGAACCAGATCGCCATGGCCGACGGACCCGAGGGAGGGATCTCCGATCCCATCCATCCGCTCCTCCCCGTTATATTCTTGTTTAGCCTAGGGTAGGACGGTCAGGAAGTTTCACGCAACAAATTTCCAAAGCTCGCCTGTCCGGCGAGCAGCACCGCCTGCGTCCGGCTCTGGACGCCCAGCTTGCGCATGATCGCGGTGACATGCGCCTTCACCGTCGTCTCGGCGATAGAGAGGTCGTATGCGATCTGCTTGTTCTGCTTGCCTTCGCAGATCAGCTCCAGGATGCGGGCCTGATGGACGGTGAGGCTCGCCAGCCGCTCCAGCGCCGCATCGGTCTCGGAGGCGGGCATCTCCTGGTCGTCGTCGAGCAGGACGCCCTCGGGCACGAAGGTCCGGCCGCGCTGCACCTCCTCGAACGCGGTGCGGAAGAGCTCGCGCCCCGAATGCTTCGGAACGAACCCCGCGGCGCCCGCGCGGATCGCGGCACCGATCACCCGCGTGTCCGTGAGCGAGGAGACGACGACCACCGGAACACCGCCCGCAACGCCCTGTAGCCGCACGAGCCCGTCGAGGCCGCTGACATCGGGCAGGTTGAGGTCGAGAACGACCACATCGGGCCGCGCCCCACCCTCGAGCAGGGCGATCGCGGCGGCGAGGTGGTCGGCGGTGTCGATCTGGCGAATGCCGATGACGGCCTTCAGCGTCATGGACAGCGCATCGAGGAACAGCGGGTGGTCATCCACGATGAGCGCGGTCTGAAACCGCGCCGGGCCGTCCTGCTGTGGCGTCATGTGCCGGTCCATCTTCTTCTCATCTGTACTCTGCACTAGGTTAGCAGGCGTGCGCCGATGTCGCACCCATACCTTGGTCGCGCCTGTCCGAGTCCGGCGCGCCTGGACATCGCATCAACGCGTGCCGTCCCGTGGCCCGTTCCGCCAATGCGTGTTTCCAACGTGGACAAGAGGTGCGGCAACCGGCTCCCTCCGCACCAGAAGCGTGGCAAAGCGACGAAAGCCGGCGCCGTCGCTCGGCCTTTCCCCGGCCGCGAGATCCGCGTGCCGCCGGTCGTCCGGAACAGCGATCTGCACCAGCGACGGGTCCAAGTAACGGGACCACTCCGCCTGCGTCGCGCGCCGACCGAGTTCGCACTCGGCCTGCCGCACTCCAGAAGGGACGGTCGAAATGCCTGGCTCGAATTGCATCTCGTTCCTGCCGATACTGCAGTCCGCCCGACGCTGGATCACGATCTGCACGTCGTAAGCGCTCTAGTATTATTTGCCGTCTTAAATCCGGACGCCTGCGACTTGTTTTCATGGCGACGGTTGGTCCATTTCGGGCGTTCAATGCTGTGAGTAATGCCGCGCTTCGGCTGTTCGATTGTCGATGGTTCTCGATTGCGCTGAAGTCGCGTCGCCCGCATGTCCGAGAGGCGGGTGGCAGCCGACGTTCGGCGGTCGTGGGGACGCATTTCGGAGTGTATCGCGTCAGTCAGTGCTTGGGTTCTCCGTAGGGACCCGGCGACCGCCTCCTCCGGACATGTCGGTTCGCCCAAGAAGGCCAAACCGATCCCCCCGGGGCCGAAGTCCGATCGATGGCTTGACTTTCTCATCCGGACCAATGTTTGATTGGTGCGTTACCAATGATGCAGTGTTCCGGCTTCCAGGGTGGCAACCGAGTTGAACTACGCACCAGAGAATTCCGAAAGCGCGGCGGCGGCCTTCTCGGCGATCCGGCGGATGATCGAGACCGGGAAGCTGCCCGCGAACGGTCGCCTTCCCACGGAGCGCGAGCTCGCGGCGGAACTGGGCTGCGGACGCCGGACGGTTCGGCGGGTGCTGGATGCTCTGGAGGCCGAAGGTCTGATCTGGCGAAAGCAGGGCAAGGGGACTTTCGCCGGGCAACCGCCCGACCCGACCGGTGCGCTTGCTGCGGAACTCGCACCCGATGCAGACCCTCTCGCGGTGATGGAGGCGCGGGTCTGCATCGAGCCGGCGCTTGCGGAACTCTGCGCGTTGCGGTCCACTGGAGAGGATGTCCAGCGCCTCCGGAAACTGGCCCAACGCGCGTCACAGCCGATCGACGCGGATACTGCGGAGCTCTGGGACGGTGCGCTGCACCGGGCCATCGCGAGGATCGCCGGAAATCGCGTGATGCTGACGGCCTTCGCGCTCCTCGACGAAGTGCGCATGGGTACCGACTGGCAAAGGCAGCGTCACCTGGCGCGTACGCCGGAGACCATGGCGCTGTACGATTCCCAACACCGCAAGATCGTCGATGCGATCGAGCGGCGGGACGGTTCCGGCGCGTTCGCGGCGATGCGGGCCCATCTCGAAGCGCTATCCGAAAACCTCAGAACATCGATGCGGACCCTCGACGAATGAGGGATCGTGGGGCACCGCTTCTGGAGGTCGAAGACCTCGAAATCCAGATCGCCGGAGCCCCGGAGCCCATAGTCGACGGTGTCTCGTTCACGCTGAACCCGGGCGATACGCTGTGCATCGTCGGGGAGTCGGGTTGCGGAAAGAGTCTGACGGCACTGGCGCTGATGGGGCTCCTGGCGACGCCGCCCCTCAGACGCACCAATGGAACCGCCCACTTCAAGGGCGAGGATCTCTTCTCGATGCCCGCGCAAAGCCTGCGTCGAACTCGCGGCGGTCGCATGGCGATGATCTTCCAGGAGCCGATGTCGTCTCTCAACCCGGCTCTCAAGATCGGCGACCAGATCGCGGAGGCCGTTCGTGAGCATCAGGGCCTCGGGGTCGAGGCTGCCCGCGCGCGTGCGGTGGAGATGTTGGAGCGCGTGCGGCTTCCGGCCGCGGAGAAGCGATCTAAGGAGTATCCCCACCAGCTCTCGGGAGGGATGCGTCAACGCGCAATGATCGCGATGGCGCTCGCCAACGATCCGTCTCTGCTGATCGCGGACGAACCGACCACCGCACTCGACGTGACGATACAGGCGCAGATCCTCGAACTCATGCGCGGGCTTTCGAAGGAAAGCGACGCGGCGCTGATCATGATCACGCACGATCTTGGCGTGGTGGCCGAAATGGCGGACAAGGTTGCCGTGATGTACGCTGGCCGGATTGTCGAAGCCGGCAGCGCGGCCCAGATCTTCGACGACCCGCAACACCCCTACACGCTTGGCCTCATGAGCTCCATGCCCTCGCTCGGGGGCGGGCGGGACCGGCTCGTGACGATCCCGGGAAGCGTGCCGAGCCCTATGGACATGCCCGCGGGCTGTCGATTTGCCGCGCGTTGCCCGCTTGCCCAACCCGAATGTGCAAGGGCACCCGCTCCCATCGAAATATCGCCCGGACACAGCGTGTCCTGCTGGCGTGCGCCGCTTGAAGATGCGGCGCCCGAGAGGGAGTCACGCTTCGCATGATGGCCACCGTCCTCGAGGCAAGCGCACTCAAGCGGCATTTCGTCACCAGAAAGCCGCTCTTCGGGGATCCGACCGTCGTGCGGGCCGTCGACGGCGTCGACATCGCAGTCCGCGAAGGCGAAACCTTTGCGATTGTCGGCGAGTCGGGATGTGGCAAGTCCACGCTCGCGCGCCTTCTGGTGCGCCTGATCGAGCCCAGCGAAGGCCGGATCACCTATCGCGGACAAGACATCGGCAGTCTGTCCGACAAGGCGCTTCGCGATCTGCGGGCAGAGATCCAGTTCATCTTTCAGGATCCGTTTTCCTCCCTGAACCCGCGAATGACGGTCGGGGCCCTGATCGAGGAACCGCTGCGCACGCATGGGATCGGCACCGCCGACCAACGCCGCACTGAAGTCGCCCGGATACTGACGCGGGTTGGCTTGCGCCCCGAACATGCCGACCGCTACCCGCACGAGTTCTCGGGCGGCCAGCGCCAGCGTATCGGGATCGCCCGTGCGCTCGTGACCGGGCCGAAGGTCCTGATCGGCGACGAGCCCGTCAGCGCGCTCGACGTCTCGATCCAGGCGCAGGTCATCAACATCCTCGAGGATCTGAAGCAGGAATTCGGCCTGACCCTGATCGTCATTGCACACGACCTCGCGGTCATCCGGCACATGTCCGATCGGGTCGCCGTCATGTATCTGGGCAAGATCGTCGAGGTCGGACCGACCGATGCGCTGTTCGAGAACCCGGCCCATCCCTATACCGAGGCGCTCCTGGAAGCCATTCCGATCCCCTCGATCGGAGCGCGCAGGGCACACGTGGCCGTCGAAGGCGATCCGCCGAATCCGATCGCGCCGCCATCCGGCTGCCGGTTCCACACGCGCTGTCCTTACGCCAGACCGAAATGTCAGACCGACGAACCGGTTCTGCGCGATGTCGGCGACGGGCGCGTGGCGGCCTGCCATTTCACGGACGAGCTTGCCCTGAAGGGCATTCGACCCGACGCCGTCCGCCGCAGTCCGGCGGCGGCACGGCGCTTCGAGATCTACGGCGCGGCACGCGCCGGCAACGGATCACCAGCGGAAGGATCACCCAGCTAGGAGGAAGACCTCATGCGTATCGGTAGAATATCCACGGCCGCAGCGCTGCTCGCGCTTTGCACGGGCGCAGTACACGCCCAGGAGTTCAGGATCGGGCTCCAGGAAGACCCCGATATCCTCGACCCCGATCAGTCCCGGACCTTTGTGGGACGCATCGTCTATGCGTCACTCTGCGACAAGCTCGTCGACATCACGCCCGACCTGGAAATCGTGCCGGCGCTGGCCACCGGGTGGGAGTGGAACGACGACGGCACCGAGCTCACCATGACCCTGCGCGACGACGTGGTTTTTCACGACGGCACGCCCTTCAACGCCGAGGCTGTCGCGGCAAACATCGACCGGTCCAAGAACCTGGAGACCTCGCGCCGCAAGTCGGAGGTCGCCTCGATCGAAAGCTGGGAGGTCGTGGACGAATTCACGATCAGGATGACGCTGTCGGCGCCCGATGCGACGCTCATCGCCCAGTTCGCCGACCGTTCGGGCATGATGCTGTCTCCGACCGCCTTTGAGGCCGCGGGTGAGGATTTCGGTCTCGCCCCGGTCTGTGCGGGTCCTTTCAGCTTCGTCGAGCGCATCCAGCAGGACCGCATCGTCCTCGAGAAGTTCGCCGACTACTACCGCGCGGACGAGATCAATTTCGACACGGTGACCCTCCTTCCGATCCCGGATACGACCGTGCGTCTGGCCAACCTGCGTGCGGGCGATCTCGACATGCTGGAGCGTCTGGCCGCGACCGACGTGTCCTCCGTCGAGGGGGACGACGGGCTTCAACTGGAGCGCGCCACCTCCCTCGGTTACCAGGGCATGACCATCAACGTGGCCAATGGCGAGCGGGCCGAGAACCCGCTGGGCCAGTCGAACCTCGTCCGGCAGGCCCTGTCGCTGGCAATCGACCGGGCTGCGCTGAACCAGGTGGTTTTCGAAGGCGCGTTCGCGCCGGGCAACCAGCCGTATTCGCCCGCCTCGCCCTGGTACAATGCCGAGTTCCCGGTGCCGGAGCGGGACGTCGAGGCCGCCATGTCGCTTCTGGCCGAGGCCGGTTTCGACGACGGCGTGACGATCGAGGTGCAGGTCGCCAACAACCCCGTTCAGACCCAGGTCATGCAGGTCATCCAATCGATGGCGAGCGAGGCCGGGATCACTATCGAGCTGGCCGCCAAGGAGTTCGCGACGCTCCTCGCCGACCAGTCGGCGGGCGACTACACGGCGAGCCAGATCGGCTGGTCGGGGCGCGTCGATCCGGACGGGAACATCCACCAGTTCATGACCACCGGGGGCGGCATCAACGATTCGAAGTATTCGAACCCGGACATGGACACGTTCCTCGACGAGGCGCGTCTTTCGACCGATCCTGCGGTGCGCCGGGAAAGCTATAACGCTGCCATCGCCCTGCAGCAGACGGACATGCCGGTCATCTATCTCTACCATCCGGTCTGGATCTGGGCGCTGGATGACGGCGTATCCGGCTTCCAGGCCTATCCGGACGGGATGATCCGCCTGCACGGCGTCAGCCAGAACTGATCGATCTTTCGGCCCGGCCTCCGGGCCGGGCCTCATCAGGAGACCCGGACATGCTCGGCTTTATCGCCCGCCGCATTCTCATCGCGATCCCGACGATCGTCCTGATCTCGATTTTCGTGTTCTCCCTGCAGAAACTGCTGCCGGGCGACCCCGTGCTCGTAATGGCCGGCGAAGAGCGTGATCCCGAGCTCATCGAGGCGTTGCGCGAGAAATACAGGCTGAACGACCCGATCCCCGTTCAGTACGTCGTGTGGGCCGGAAACGCGCTTCGTGGTGATCTTGGGATCTCCCTGCGCACCAATCAGCCTGTGTTGGAGCTGATTGGTGAGAAGCTGCCCGTCACCATTCAGCTTGCGGTGATGGCCCTGATCATCGCGATGGCCATCGGTATCCCGGCGGGCGTGATTTCGGCTTACAAGAAGGGGACATGGATCGATTGGCTCGCCAACCTGGTGGCCTTGTCGGGCCTGTCCGTGCCCAATTTCTGGTTGGGGATCATGCTGATCCTGCTGGTCTCCGTGCAGCTGGGATGGCTTCCTGCCTCCGGATATCAGCCGCTCTCCGCAGATCCCCTGCAGTCGATCCGGACCATGCTGATGCCCGCCTTCGTGCTGGGCACCGCGATCGCCGCGACGCTGATGCGCCATACCCGCTCCGCCATGCTCAGCGTGCTGCAGTCCGACTACGTGCGGACCGCGCGGGCGAAGGGGCTGCGGGAGCGGACCGTTCTCGTCAAGCACGCGCTGCGCAACGCGCTGGTGCCGGTCGTCACGGTAACCACACTCTTGTTCGGTGAGCTTCTCGCAGGGGCCGTCCTGACAGAGCAGATCTTCACCATCCCGGGCTTCGGAAAGCTGGTGGTCGATGCGGTCTTCAACCGCGACTACGCCGTCGTGCAGGGCATCGTTCTGTGTACCGGCATCGCCTTCATCTTCATGAACATTATGGCGGACGCCGCCTACCGCGTTCTCAACCCGCGCATGAGGGACGCATGACCGCCTTCGCCGATCCCCCCTCCGCTGTGTCGGACCCTGTCCTTCCAAAGCGGAAGAGCCGCGCCTGGGCGAAGTTCTGCAGGAGCCCGTCCGCCCTGTTGGGCGGGATCATCGTTGTCTTCTTCGTGACCGTCGCGCTTCTCGCACCGGTTCTGCCCGTGCCGGGACCGGCGGAGACCGACTGGTCCGCGGTCCGCAAGGCACCGAGCGTCGAGCACCCGTTCGGCACGGACGAGATCGGGCGCGATGTGCTCTCGCGCATGATCTGGGGAGCGCAGGCGTCCCTGTTGGCCGGGGTTGTCTCCGTCCTCATCGCCGTTGCGCTAGGCGTCCCCCTGGGTGTCCTTGCAGGTTACTGCCGGGGCTGGACCGACGCCGTGATCAGCCGGGTCACGGAAGCGCTGCTCGCGGCGCCCTTCCTGATCCTCGCGATCGCGCTCGCGGCATTTCTGGGACCCTCGCTCACCAACGCCATGATCGCCATCGGCGTGTCGGCGATGCCGATCTTCATTCGCCTGTCGCGGGGCCAGACCATGTCGGTGATGACGGAGGACTACGTGGAGAGCGCCCGCGCGATCGGTGTCGGGCATATCGCGCTGATCTGGCGATACATCCTGCCGAACATCTTCCCGCCCATTCTCGTCCAGGCGACGCTGACGATCGCGACGGCCATCATCGCGGAGGCTTCGCTCAGTTTTCTGGGGCTGGGCCAGCAGCCGCCGGCCCCCTCCTGGGGCTCGATGCTGAACATCGCCAAGAACTTCCTCGAACAGGCGCCCTGGATGGCGCTCTACCCCGGCATCGCGATCTTCCTCGTCGTGCTCGGCTTCAACCTTCTGGGGGACGGGCTGCGCGACGCGCTCGATCCCCGCGACACCTAGAACAGGACGTCCCATGACCTTCACCACTCGACCGGAGATCAGAGGCACATTCGGGGTCTGCGCCTCGACCCACTGGATCGCGTCTGCCGTCGGAATGAAGTTGCTCGAACAGGGCGGTTCGGCATTCGACGCCGCCGCCGGGATGGGCTTCGTGTTGCACGTGGTCGAGCCACATCTGAACGGCCCGCTCGGCGACATGCCCGCCCTGATCCGGCTTGCGGGCGAAGACGCGCCGCGCGTCATCTGCGGGCAGGGCGTGGCGCCCGCGGGTGCGACCATCGAGCACTATCGATCGGAGGGCCTGGACCTTATCCCGGGATCGGGGCTGCTGGCGACCGTCATTCCCGGAGCATTCGACGCCTGGATGCTGATGCTGCGCGATCACGGCCGCCTGCCGCTGCGCGAGGTGCTGGAGCCTGCCATTTACTACGCACGCCACGGCCACCCGGTCCTGCCGCGCGTCGCCGCCACCATCGCCGGCCTCGCCGACTTCTTCCGCGACGAGTGGCCGACCTCCCATGAGACATGGCTTCCCAACGGTGCGGCACCCGACGCAAACAGCCTGTTCCGAAACCCCGCCCTCGCCGACACGTGGGAGCGGCTGCTGTCCGAAGCGGAAACGGCGGAAGGCCGCGCGGCGCAGATCGACGCGGCGCGGCGCACCTTCCGCGAAGGCTTCATCGCCGAGGCCATCGACACCTGGATGCGCGACGCCTGCGTGATGGATGCCGCGGGCGGTCGTCGGAAAGGCGTGCTCAGCGGTCAGGACCTCGCCTCCTGGGAGGCAACCTACGAGGATCCGCTCAGCGTCGACTACCACGGCTGGACGGTCTGGAAGGCCGGTATCTGGAGCCAGGGGCCGACCCTTCTGCAATCCCTCCGAACGCTAGAGGGAAGCGGCATCGCGTCGATGGATCCGAACGGGGCGGACTTCGTCCATCAGGTCGTCGAGACCATGAAGCTGTCCTTCGCCGACCGGGAAGCCTACTACGGAGATCCCGCCCATACCGACATCCCGGTCGATACGCTGCTGTCGCGGGATTATGCGGAAGGCCGCGGCGACCTCATTGGCCCCATGGCGTCGCTGGAGCAGCGCCCGGGACGGATCGAGGGTTTCGAGCCGTGGGCGGACGCGGCGATCGTACGAGCGGGTGCGAAACACGCGACCGGGCCCGGTGTCGGCGCCGGGGAGCCGACCATGGCCCACCTTACCCAGCGGCGCGGCGACACGGTCCATATCGACGTGATCGACCAATGGGGGAACTCGGTGTCCGCGACACCCTCGGGCGGGTGGCTGCAATCATCACCGGTCGTGCCGGGCCTCGGGATGCCGCTCAATTCGCGCGCACAGATGTTCTGGCTGGACGATGGGCTGCCCACGTCTCTCGCCCCGGGGCGCCGGCCGCGCACGACGCTCTCGCCCTCGATGGCCGAGGCGCCGGATGGCACGCAGCACGCGTTCGGAACGCCCGGGGGCGATCAGCAGGACCAGTGGCAACTGATCCAGCTGCTGCGGCTGGTGCACGGGGATCCGAACCTGCAGGAAGCGATCGACTCCCCGCTCTTCCATACCGGTCACGTCCAGGCGTCGTTCTACCCGCGGGGCACCCGGCCCGGCCACCTCATGCTGGAGGCGTCCTTCGGCGACGAAGTCATCGAGGACCTGCGCGACCGGGGTCACGATATCGAGGTCGCCGATGCCTGGACGGTGGGACGCCTCACCGCAGCCTCCCGATCAACGGATGGTATGGTGCGGGCGGGGGCAACGCCGCGCCTCATGCAGGCCTATGCGGTCGGACGATAAGGGAGGACAGGATGACCTACTCGATTGTCGCCCGTGACCACGCGACCGGCCAGCTCGGCATCGCCGTCGCATCGCGGTTCTTTGCCGCTGGCGCTCTCGTTCCGCATATACGCGGCGGAAAATGCGCCGTTGCCACGCAGGCATTCGTAAACCCCCTCTGGGGGATCGAGGCCGCGGAGCGCATGGCAAGCGGGGAGGCGGCTCCCGATGTCCTCGCCGATCTCGTCTCCCGGGACGGGGGTCAGGCCCAGCGGCAGGCGCACATGATCGACGCGTCGGGACGCATCGCGGCCCATACGGGCGCGGACTGCGTCGACTGGTGCGGCCATCTCATCGGCGACGGCGTGTCGGTCGCGGGGAACATGCTGGCGGGCGAGGGCGTCATCCGGGGCACCCTCGCCGCCTACGAAGCGCATCCGGACGCTCCGTTCGCCGAACGACTGATGACAGCCATGGAGGCCGGAGAAGCCGCGGGCGGAGACAAGCGCGGCAAGCAGTCGGCGGCGCTCCGCATCCATCGGAGCGAGGACTTCCCGTGGCTCGATCTGCGCGCCGACGACCATCCCGACCCGCTGCCCGAGCTGCGGCGGCTCTACGACGTCGCGCAGGAACGCTACCTCCACTTCGCCGAAGCCATGGCGAGCCGCACCAACTTCTCCGGGCAAACCGACCGAACGCCACTCGATGCCGCGATCGCCGAGGAGGACGCGCGGCGCAAACGCGAGGGCCGCGGCAGCAGATCGTTCGCGACCCCACTTTGACGGAGGGCCGAGAACTGAAGTACCGGATCGTCGTGGCAAGGCCGCGCCTGCGGACGACAACTACCGCTGCTGAAGCTGCCGTGAGTGCATGAAAGCTGGAGGTCAATCTCACATCATTGCTTCCTCCCTACTTGGGAACATCTCGGGTGGCCCCGCATCCGTAACCGGGCCGATCCATACCTGTGGTCGAGCTTCGGTAAGGAGCGGATGATCCGAAGCAAGTGAGTACACGATGGATTACCGCCCTGGATTGGACGTGTCGCTGTGGAGCTGAGCGCTCTGCCTCACCGATACTACGTGTCTGCCGATGTGGCGGCGCGTTCTACCTCGTGGCGATCGTGGGCTGGCTTGGTGGCTGTAAAACATGCCGGAGGTGGGGTTCCGTGTCGAGGCGCTGGAGGATATCAATGTGCGGTTCGACCTGCCGGAGATCATGACCACGGACCACGGCGCCCAGTAGACCCAGATCACGCCCAGCGTGCCCGGCACAGAGGCCGTCATGCGTCCGTCGACTGAACCGGTAGGCGACGCCACATGGGAGAGCTTCTTAACCACTGGAAGGTCCGGCCAAGGCCGAGGCGCACACCGCCCTCCCGGAGCTCGGAGACGGCCGCTACAACCCCCCCGGCCGCCCGCAACCGGCCACGAAAGAAGAGCCCTTATCGGACCCGAGACCCCAGGAAGAGAGCCGCCCACGTCGTCGGGGGGGGGGGGATTCCTGGATAGGCCTCGTCTAGGCTGTCCCACTTGGCTGCGTCGCCGGAAATGCCTGTTAACTCGATGAACAGAAGCTGGGTCCGTGGCAGTGCCACGGCCGCCGCGATCACCCGATCCGCTGCGTCCTGAGCGCTCCCGTCGCGTCCACCACCGCGACCCGGCGCACGCCGTTCTGACGCGTGGCCAGCGCAAACGGATCCTCTGCCAGCGTCAGCGCGGTGGAGAGCCCGTCGGCGAGTGCGGCGCGGTCGGCCTCGACGCTCACCGTCGACCAGCGCGGGGTACCGGGGCGGGGCGCGAGGATGTGCTGCATCTCGTCGACCATGGGGCTGGAGGTGGCGAGTGCCCCGTCCTCCAGCGTCAGGTGTCCCAGCGGACCGTGCACCGGATCGGCGAGGCCGAGACGGTAGGGCCCGCCCAGGGCCGAGTGTTCGCCGATATGGACCAGCGCCCGCCCGTAACCCGCGCGACGAAGACAGGCGACGATCCGGTCCGTGGCCCAGCCTTGCGCGATGCCGTTGAGCGTCAGCGCCTGTCCGGGGCCGAGTGTGATGCGCGCGGCACTCACTCTGACCCGTTCCCATCCGACCAGGTCGCGCCCGCCGCCTGTCCAAAGCGCCTGGACGGTCGGATCGAAGAGCCCGTCCGTCGCGCGCCACAGCGCATCGCATTGGCCGAGAAGCTCCACCATCTCCCGCGGCGGGGCATAGAGCTCGCCGGTGGCGTTCAACTGGGTGAGCGCCGAGAGGCGGTAGAGCGAGAACAGCGCCTCGGCCCGCGCGAGCTCGGCGCGGCACTCGGCAAGGACCGCGTCGGCATCCGGTGCCGGTCCATCGATCCGGATGGAGGCCTCGGCTCCCAGCGCCACGCCGTCCCAGCGCGCGCCGGCCTGTGCGGCGGGTGCCGCCAGTGCGGCCGCCGAGATGGCAAGGAAGCGCCGCCGCTTCATGCGGGCATCTCCTCCATCAGCTTGGGCGGGCGCCGGACGCCCTTGCGCGCTTCGAGGACGAGGGGCACGCATTGCTTCGCGTCGTCGTGGATGCTGACGCAGTCGAGGCACTGGAAACACTCCGAATACTGTATCTCGCCGGACTTCTTAATTGCCCCATACGCGCACTGTACCTTGCAGAGCTGGCACGGCGAACCACATTCCGCCCGCCGTGCGATCCAGTCGCGGCCCCGCAGCATCCCGCCGACGGCCATCACGGCGCCCAATGGGCAGACATAGCGGCAGAACCCTTTGAAGAGCATCGTGCCGAGCACCAGCCAGACCACCGCGTAGAGGACGTAATACCACTCCCGCACGAAGTAGACGGTGATCGCCGTCTTGAAGGGCTCGACCTCCGCCACCGTGTCGATCTGCGCCGGGGCGATGAACACGGTCGCGACCAGGCCCGCGAGCAGCACGTATTTCACCCCCTTCAACCGCCTGTCCCACGCCGCCGAGGGCTCGATCCGCGGCAGGCGGAAGAGTCGGCCGAGGTGGTGGGCGAACTCCTGCAACGCACCAAAGGGGCAGAGCCAGCCGCAGAAGAGCCCGCGGCCCCACAGCACGAAGCCGATGATCGCCACGCCCCAGATCAGCAGCGAGAACGGATCGTAGAGGAGGAAGGAGAAGGACGCGCCCTCCACCGCGGTGCGCAGCACGCCCAGCACCGTGACGATGGAGAGCTGCCCCTGACCCCACCAGCCGATGAAACCTGTGACGAAGGCGAGGATGCCGAGGCGCACGGGTGTGAAGAAGCGCTGGCTCGCCAGCCACGATTGTCCAACCAGCAGCACTCCGACGAGGCCGGTCAGGAAGACACCCGCCACGACCAGATCGGCCTGCCGGTTGCGAAGTGCCTCCAGCCAGGGTGGCACCGGTTCGACCACACCAGGCCGGGTGAAGAACCGCTCCGGCGTGGCATGGCTGACCGGCAGGGCCACGGTCCCGACTTCGGCGGCGAGCATCCCGTGGGTCCGCGTGGCAAGCACGTTGAGCGTCCATTCCCGCGACGGGTCGAAGCCGAGCCGCCGGTCGGTGCGAAGGATCATCGCGTTGCCCATCGGTGCGTCGGGGGCCACATCAACCAGCAGGTCCGCATCGCGCAGTGCCACGGGCAACCCGTCCTGCTCGGCCGAGATCAGGTCGGGCGCCGTGTTGCGCACGAAGTCGGGGCCGGTCAGCCCATGACGCCCGCTCTCGATCAGGAGGATCATCTCGTCTGCCGTCGCGATGGTCTGGAAGGCGCGTAGGTCACGCAGGGTGGAGGAGGCCAGTGCCGCCTCCGCGATGGACGGCGGGCCAAGATCGACCACCCACAAGTCGAGGTAGGGAGCCTCCGGATCTGCCATCGCCTCGGGGTCGTCCCGCTCCCAACGGGTGCCTGCGAACTGCTCCTGCACCTCGGCGTTGGTGACAACGTGATGGGTGGCGAGGCCCCGTTCGACGAGGTCGTCCCAGGTCAACTCTTCCACATAATCGAGGTCGGGATGCGCCGGTGGTCCGCTCGCGACCCCTTGCATCCGTTCGCGGGCCACCGCGCGGGTGGCGGCGAGGATCGACTCGTGCGCGATCCGCACGCTCGCCGTCGCCTTGGTCACGCCGTCGAGATAGACCAGCGCCGAGCCGTCGTCGCCCTCGCCATAGGGCGTGCCTACCACCAGCGATTGGGAGATCGAGAGCCCTCGATACTGTTCGAAGAACTGGTGGAACGGCGCCTCGCCGAGACCCGAGACGAAGATCGGCTCGTTATGCTCGACCAGCTTCACGTCGATGAAGGTGCCTTCGAGGTCCAGCACTACGAGCAGGTTGATGATCGCACCCGAAAAGCCGGGCAGGGGGGCCAGCGGCCCGGTCTCGAAGACATAGCCCGAATGCGCGCCGCCGGAATTCAGAAGCTCCCACACCCCGTTTTCGCCCAGCGGCTCGCCGAGCGACATGGGCGGCACGATCATCTCCGCCACCGCCTCGCGCGTCAGGGGCTCCGCCCGCAGCGGTGCGGTCAGCAGCATCAGGCAGAGCAGGACGCGGACGAAAGCAGCCATGCGCCCGAGCCTACATGCGAGCCGCCGCGCGGTCCCATTAGACCAAGGTCGGGCCGGGACGCGGCGGCTGTTGACAGGGCGAAAGGGGCGCGGATCGTGGTGGGATGAGACCCGGACACCGACCATGACCGACGCCCGCAACCCGCTGATCTTCGCAGCCTCCGTGCTGGCGCTGATCCTGGTCTGGCAGGGCGCCGCGATCCTGACCGCCGATCCGCTCGTCCTGCCGAGCCCGCTGCGGGTCGCCACGATCCTGTGGGGGGAGGCGGTGTCGGGCACGCTCTGGCGGCACATAGTCCCGACGCTGCTGCGGGTCGCCGCGGCCTTCACGCTCGCCATGGTGCTGGGCAGCGCATTGGGCCTCGTCCTCGGTCTGATGCCGCGGGTGAACCGCTGGGCCGATCCATGGGTCGTGGTTTTCCTCAACATGCCGGCTCTCGTGGTGATCGTGCTCTGCTATCTCTGGATCGGACTGAACGAGACCGCCGCCATCGTCGCGGTCGCCGCGAACAAGGCGGCGGCGGTGCTTGTGACGGTGCGGGAGGGGGCCCGCGCCCTCGATCCCGCGGTAGCGGAGATGGCGCGGGTCTACCGCATGAGCCCGCTCACCCGGCTGCGCCACGTGATCCTGCCGCAGCTCGCACCCTTCTTTGCGGCAGCGGCGCGGGGCGGTCTCTCGATCATCTGGAAGCTCGTGCTGGTGGTGGAGCTTCTGGGACGTCCGAACGGCATCGGCTTTCAGATCCACCTCTACTTCCAGCTCTTCGAGGTCGGTCACGTCATCGCCTATGCTCTGTCGTTCATCGGGGTGATGCTGCTGATCGAATACGCGCTGATCCAGCCGGCCGAGCAGCGCGCTTCCCGCTGGCGGCGCCGGATCGCGTGATCGCTTTCCCCTTTAACTGACGTTGCGTTCATGCAAGCCTGCTCCCGCTAACTTCGGTGCGAGAGCCGCGACAGACGGTGCGCACCCACAGGGAGGACCCATAGATGACACTTTCACTGAGCCGCCGCGCTCTCGTCCTGGCTGCGGCCGCCACGCTGGGCTTCGGTGCGCCCGCATTCGCCCAGGACCAGCAGATGGTCGACGAGATCCACTTCCTCATCCCCGGCGGCGCCGGGGGCGGCTGGGACGGCACCGCGCGCGGCACCGGCGAGGCGCTGACCGAGAGCGGGCTGGTGGGCACCGCGTCCTATGAGAACATGTCGGGCGGCGGTGGCGGCAAGGCGATCGGCTACCTGATCGAGAATGCCGAGAGCCTCGAGAACACGCTGATGGTGAACTCCACCCCCATCGTGATCCGCTCGCTGACGGGCGTGTTCCCGCAGAGCTTCCGCGACCTGACGCTCGTGGCCGGCACAATCGGCGACTACGCCACCCTGGTCGTGAACGCCGACAGTGATATCGGCAGCATGGAAGAGCTGGTCGCCGCCTATCAGGAGAACCCAAGCCGCTTCGCGATCGGCGGTGGCTCGGTGCCTGGCGGTATGGACCACATCGTGGCCGCCATGGTGATGAAGGCCGCGGGCGAGGATCCGACCGGCTTCAACTACATCGCCTACGACACCGGCGGGCCCGCGATGGCGGCACTTCTGTCCGGTGAGATCCAGGCGCTGTCCACCGGCTTTTCCGAAGCGGTGGCGATGGCCGAAGCCGGCGAGGTCCGCATCCTGGGCGTCACCGCGGACGAGCGGGTCTCCACTTTCGACGACGCGCCGACGATGGCCGAGCAGGGCATCGACATGGAGTTCGTGAACTGGCGCGGCTTCTTCGCCGCTCCGGGCCTGCCGGACGAGACGCTTGCCGCCTACCAGGCCGCCCTCACCGAGATGTACGAGACCGAGGCTTGGGAAGAGGTCCGCGCCCGCAACGGCTGGGTCAACATCCACAACTCGGGCGACGACTTCCGCAGCTTCCTGGAGGCGCAGGAGCAGGAGATCGGCGATCTGATGCGCGAGCTCGGCTTCCTCTGACCTGACACTTCGCCCGCCCGGTACGTCCGGGCGGGCCGACCGGAGGATACCATGACCCTTGACCGCTGGATCGCGCTGGTGATCCTCCTCGTCTGCCTCGCCTACGGCTATGCCGCCTTCTTCACGATGGACCAGCTGCTGCCGCCCTTCATGCAGCGCAATCCGATCTGGCCGTCGATGTTTCCCAAGGTCCTCGCCGTGCTCGCCTCGCTGACCGCACTCGTGGTGCTGCTGGGGCTCGAGCCCGCGCCCAAGGACAAGGGCACGCCCGACATCGATTACCGGCGGCTCGGCGACTACAAGATCGGGCAGGCGCTGATCCTGCTGGGTCTGATGGTGCTCTATGCGCTGACGCTGCGGCCCGCGGGCTTCATCATCGCCACGATCCTCTTCATTACGCTGAGCGCCGTTACGCTGGGCGAGCGCAAGTTCCACGTCCTCGTGCCCATCGCGGCCTTCGCCACCGGCATCGTGTGGTGGCTTGTGCAGGGCGTGCTCGGCATCTTCCTGCGGCCGTGGCCGTTCTTCCTGGGATAGGGTCATGATCGAAGGACTTATGCTCGGCCTGTCGACGGCTTTTTCCATACAGAACATCCTGATGGTGATCGGCGGCTGCCTGATCGGCACGTTCATCGGGATGCTGCCGGGCCTGGGCCCGATGTCGATCATCGCGATCATGATCCCGGTCGCGATTTCCATCGGCGACCCGTCCGCCGCCCTGATCCTGCTGGCGGGCGTCTACTACGGCGCGATCTTCGGCGGCTCCACCTCCTCGATCCTGCTCAACGCGCCGGGGGTCGCGGGCACCGTCGCCACCAGCTTCGACGGCTATCCCATGGCGCGGCAGGGCAAGGCGGGCAAAGCGCTGACCATCGCGGCGATCGCGTCCTTCGCCGGTGGATCGCTGGGCGCCATCTACCTGATGATCTTCGCCCCGGCGCTGAGCTCGGTGGCACTGCTCTTCCACTCCGCCGAGTACTTCGCGCTGATGGTGCTGGGCCTCTCGGCCATCGCGGCCTTCGCGGGCACGGGGCAGGTGGGCAAGGCGATCCTGATGACGCTGGTCGGCCTGATCCTCGCCACCGTGGGCGAGGGCGCGCTCTTTAACATGCCGCGCTTCACGATGGGGTTGATGGACCTGCAATCGGGCCTCTCCTTCATCACGCTGGCCATGGCGATGTTCGCCCTGCCCGAGGCGCTGTTCCTCGTCCTCAACCCCGCGCGCTCCAAGACGGAGGGCGGCGGCGGCAAGATCGACAACCTGCGCATCACCCGGGCCGAGGCGAAGGCCATCGCACCGGTGGTCGGGCGCCAGTCGGTCCAGGGCTTCTTCATCGGCGTGCTGCCTGGGGCGGGTGCCACCATCGCCTCCTTCCTCGGTTACGCGGTGGAGCGCAACCTGGCGCCGAAAAAGGAGCAGGAGGAGTTCGGCAAGGGCTCGGTCAAGGGCCTCGCGGCCCCCGAGACGGCGAACAACGCCGCCTGCACCGGGTCCTTCGTCCCGTTGCTCACGCTCGGCATTCCCGGCTCGGGCACCACGGCGATCCTGCTCGGCGCGCTGATCGCGCTGAACGTGACGCCCGGACCGCGGCTGATGATCGACGAACCGCAGATCTTCTGGTCGGTCATCATCTCGATGTATCTGGGCAACCTGGTGCTGCTGGTCCTGAACCTGCCGCTGATCCCCTACATCGCGAAAATCCTCGCGGTTCCGCGGAATTACCTGATCCCGTTCATCCTGTTCTTCACGCTGATGGGGGCCTATATCGGGCAGAACAACGCGACGGAGCTGCTGCTGCTCGTGGGCCTTGGCGTCTGTGCGACGATCCTGCGCTTTGCGGACTATCCGCTCGCACCGCTCCTGATTGGCTTCATCCTCGGGCGGATGCTGGAGGACAATTTCGCGCGGTCCATGCAGCTCTATGGCGGCATCGACTTCATCTGGGAGCGGCCGATGACGCTGGGCCTTCTGGTCCTCGCGGTCGGGCTGGTGCTGCTGCCCGGCTTCCGCGCGCGGCGGGCCAAGGCGCGGGCCGCGGGCGTGGCGGATGGGGACTGAGCCGCTTGCGGGGATCCGCGTCCTCGACCTGACCAACGTCCTTGCCGGGCCCTATTGCTGCTACCAGCTCGGCCTGATGGGGGCGGAGGTCATCAAGGTGGAGCGGCCGGGCGGCGGGGACCTCGCCCGGCAACTCGGCGCGGATCCGGAGCGGAACGCCGCCGGTATGGGCGTCAGCTTCCTCGCGCAGAACGCCGGGAAACGCTCCGTCACGCTCGATCTGAAGGCGGAGGAGGGCAAGGACCTGCTCCGCCGCCTCGTGCGCACCGCCGACGTGCTGGTGGAAAACTTCCGTCCCGGCGTGATGGACCGTCTCCACCTCGGGCCCGAGACGTTGCGTACAGAGAACCCGCGGCTGATCTACTGCGCCATCTCCGGCTTCGGGCAGGACGGGCCATGGCGTGGCAAGCCCGCCTATGACCAGATCGTGCAGGGCGTCTCCGGCGTCATGTCCGTCACCGGCGACGCCGACAGCGCCCCGCTGCGCGTCGGCTATCCGCTCGCCGACACGATGGGCGGCATGACCGCCGCCTTCGCCATCGCGGCGAAGCTGGCGGAGGAACCGCGGGGCGGCGTGCTCGACATCTCGATGACCGAGGCGGTGATCTCCTCCATGGGCTGGGTGGTGTCGAACCATCTGCTCGCCGGCACCGATCCGCAGCCCGTGGGCAACGAGAACCCGACCTCCGCGCCGTCGGGCTGCTTCGCGACCGCCGACATGCCGATCAACATCGCCGCCAACCGCGATGAGCAGTGGGAGGCGCTGGCCCGGCATCTGGGCCTGCCTGAGCTGATCGACCGGGCGGAGTATGTGACGCGGGAGCATCGCAAGGCGAACCGCCACAAGCTGCGGGCCGAGCTGGAGGCGGTGCTGACGACGAAACCCGCGGAGCACTGGATCGACCCACTCAACGCGCTCGGCGTGCCGACGGGACCGGTGCTGAGCGTCCCGCAGGTGCTGGAGATCGAGCAGGTACGCGACCGCGGTCTGGTTGCCGACGTGGAGGGCCTGCCGCTTCTCGCCTCGCCGGTGGTCAGCGACGGGGTGCGGCCGGTGCCCGGCTCGGCTCCGCCTGCGCTGGGGCAGGACAACGAGGCGGTCTTCGGCGCGCTGGGGCTGAGCCCCGACGAGGTCGCGGCACTGGCCGGGAAGGGCATCCTATGAGCGACGTTTCGGATTGGTGGCGCACCGCGATCATCGACATGGAGCCGGGCCGCATCGCGTTTCGCGGCCACCCGATCGAGGAGCTGATCGGCGTGCTCACCTTCCCCCAGATGATCTGGCTGATGGTCCGCGGCGACGTGCCGAGCGATGGTCAGGCGCGGCTCCTGGAGGCCGCGCTCGTGGCCGCCGTCGACCATGGCCCGCAGGCACCCTCCATCGCCGCCGCGCGCATGGCGGCGACCTGCGGCGTCGGGCTCCAGTCCGCCATGGCCACCGGCATCAACATGCTGGGCGACGTCCATGGCGGTGCGGGGGAGCAGGCCGTGGCCCTCTACCAGCGCATCGCAGCGGGCGGTGACCTTGGCGCCATCCTGCGCGACTGGCGGGCGGAGCACGGGAAGTACGTACCGGGCTTCGGTCACCGCTTCCACAAGCCGACCGACCCGCGTGCGCCGCGGCTGATGCAGCTCGTCCGGGAGGCGCGGGACGGGGGCCATTGCGACGGCCGCTTCGCCGACATCGCCGAAGGGATCGAGGCGGAGCTCGCCCGCGGCTCCGGCAAGCCGATCCCGATGAACATCGATGGTGCGACGGCCGTGATCTTTGCCGAACTGGGCTTCGACGCGCCGCTCGCGCGCGGTCTCTTCGTGCTGTCACGCTCGGTGGGCATCCTTGCCCATGCGTGGGAGCAGACGCAGCAGGGCGGGCGCAACAAGGGGCCGACGCCACCCGCCTACCGCTGGACCTACGATTCGCCCCCGTCCTGAGCGCCACATGCTACATGTGGTCGGGTTGAGACAACCCTCCGGCGATATGTGCCGACTGCGGAGCTAGACGTGTATCCGCTCGCGCATGTGACGGTCATGGCGAGCTGCCGCCCGGAATTCTCCATAAACGTGTTGAAACGAGACAAGCTCGACCGGGATGCCGCCAGATTTCCTTGCAGGATCGGGGCTGTACCGACCTGTCACCTAGTCACGGACCGTTTCAGCGTGCCTTGGTTCCGCCTCAATTCTTGTTGGTCCGAAATATAGACAGAATGCAACCTCAGGTTGATTTGTTAAGCAATTGAGAATTGTGTACCAAATCACACAAATCTCCGAGAATTAGCCGATATACTGCGCAATGACTGAGGCCGCATCCAGCGGCTCTTCGTGGGGACGGAAATTGGAATGAAGGGACAGGCACGCCTTGCTGCCTGCGGAGTGCTGTTGACCGCACTCTGCGCTTGCCAGAACTCGTTTACGGCGACCGAGGCATCTTCGCCCGAGCTGATCGTGCCGCCGGCGCTGCGCGCCGAGGGCGCCGCCGCGCGCGAGGCCGTCGTGGAGCCCGTCCCATTGGGCGCGACGGTGCCGGAGGGTGGAACGAACCTGCTGCTTTTCGCCCAGCAAGCCATCGATCAGAGCCCGCGCGTCGTCGCGGCCCAGTTCGCTATCGACGGAGCGCAGGCCCGCATCCGGGAACGCCGGGCCGCCTTCCTGCCCGCGCTCGCGCTGAACCTGGAGCGGGAGCAGGTGAACCAGGACATCCTGTTCTCCTCCCAGCCCTCCTTCAGCGGCAACCAGAGCGACTTCGAGGTCGACACGCAGAGCCTCAACCTCTCCCAGACCATCTACGACGCATCCGCCAGCGCCGATATCGACGTGGCGCAGGAGGAGCGGGAGGCCGCGGCCGCCCTGGCCGAGGCCGCTGTGCAGGACGAACTCGACCAGGTCCTCACGCTCTACCTCGATGGCGTCGAGGCGCTGGAGCGGTTCCAGCTCGCCGACGCCGCCTACGACTACTTTCGCGCGCTCAACACCGTGCAGAGCCGCGAGGTGGAGGCGGGCCGCCTGCGCGCCTCCGAGCGGGCGGACACCGTGGCCGACCTCGCCCAGGCCGAGACCGATCGCGAGGTCGCCGCGCGGGACTATGCCAGCCGCACCGACGCGTTCTGCCGGGCCGCGATGGAGACCGCGTGCCCCCGCATCCTCGGCCTCAGCCGCGACGGCGCATTGCCCGAGCCCGGGCCGCTGACGGAAGAGGAACGGCAGAAGGTGCTGGAGAACCCCGACATCCGCGCCCTCGAACGCTCCATCGCCGCCGCCGTGCGGGAGATCGACAGTGCACGCGGCCAGTACTACCCGCGCATCACGCTCGACATCGCGCAGGAGAACGTGGATCGCGGCGGCTCCCTCTTCGACGGGGCGAGCGAGACCGAGACGCAGACCATCGCGCTCAACGCCAACTGGGCGCTCTATCAGGGCGGCCGGCGCGGTGCCGCCGCGCGGCGCGAGCGGGCCGAGGCCGCGGAACTGCGCCACCTGCGCGAGGCGGACCTACGCGACATCCTGCGCACCCTCGACACCGCGACGGACGCTCAGGCGACGCTCTGGGACAACGACCGCAGGCTGGAGCGGGTGATCGGAGCCCGCGCCGTGGCACTGCGCCTCGCGCGGCAGGAGCTCGATGCGGGCCTCGCCAACGCCGTGCTCACCGCACAGACCCGCTACGCGATGATCGACGCCATGGTCGCGCAGCAGACCGCACGCCGGAACTTCCTTCTCGCCATGATCGCCCGGAAGCGGGCCACCGGCGAGCTCGACCTGGAGATGGTCGAACTCGTCGCGGGGCTCGCCACCAACGGAGCGCCCGCCGAAGACGCGGTGGCGATGCTGAACGACTGAAGACCCAACGAACCGCCTGATTGCGTGGGGCAATGAACAGGGAGCGGACAGAATGAACAGAATGCTCAGAGGGCCGCGTGCCGGCCGGACCCGTCGGAAGCTGCACGTCGAGAGCCTCGAACAACGGGTCCTTCTGTCCGCCGATCTGATCCCGCTTGCGCCGGAGCTCCCTGACGAGCCTCCGGCGTTCGAGCGTGAGATCGATGCCCCCGCGCCGTCGCCCGAGACCACCGCTGCCGCAACCGAGCAGGAGATCGCCGCCCCACGCGAGCTCGCCCTGATCGACACGCGCGCCGGCAGTCTCGACGACATCGTGGACGCGCTGGAAGCGGCGGGCTTCAGCGCCGATTCATCGGCGGAAAAGAGCTTTGCCATCGTCTCCTCCGCTCAGGAGATCGTGGCGGCGCTGGGTGAAGGCGGGGAGCGCGACGCGATCCACTGGCTCACCCACGGCAACGCGGCGGGCCTGACGCTCGGTACGGAGCTGATGTCGGCCGATGTGACCGGCGACGATCCGGTGGTGCAGGCGCTCGGCGATGCGCTGGCGCCCGGCGGCGACCTGATGCTCTATGCCTGCGACCTGGCCGACGGGCTTCTGCCCAAGCGGCTGGCCTCGCTGACCGGTGCCGATGTGGCCGCCTCCGACGACGCCACGGGCCACGCGGCCCTCGGCGGCGACTGGGTGCTGGAGAGCCACTGGGGCGACATCCAGGCCTCCGCCCTCTCGCTGGAGGAGGTCGCGGGCCTGCGCCTCGACGATGTGGCGACGTCGAACCTGCGGCTGATCGAGGATCTGCTGAAGGACCGGGCGGCGACGGACGTGGCCGACCGGCCCGCCATCGACGCGGCCCTTGCCGCGCTGACCGACGTCTTCGAGACCAGCGGCGCGTTCGACGGCATCACCGTGCCGGCCGATGCGAACTGGGCGCTCTCCGCCATCGAGAGCTCGCTGGTGGCCGAGCTGGGCGGCGAGGCGGATCCCTTCGACTGGCTCGCGAACGGCCTCGCCGATGTCGCCGATGCGATCTCCGCGGCTGCGCTCGACGCGGGTCATGCCGCCTTCGCCGCACGTGTGGCCGAGCTCGAAGCGGAGCGCGGCGATGTCATTGCCAACTTCGTCACCGACCTGAGCAGTGCCGAGCGGGCGAGCCTCGTCGCCGCCTTCCTCGGCTCGGCACAGGACCTCGACGCCGTGCGCGCTGGGATCGAGACGCGCCTCGCGGCGGCTGTCACCTCCGGCACTTTCTTGACGCTGACGACAGCGGAACAGACCACGGCGCAGGGTGTCCTGACCGATCGCGTGCTGTCGCTCTTCGGCGGCCTCGCGCTGTCCTTCGACGGAACGGGTGAGCTAACGGCGGAGCTGATCCTCGATGGGACCATGGCCGATCTGCCCGCGGACATGCTGCCGGATACGGACGACTGGACCGCGCTTGGCCTCTCCGCCCTCGATGGAGCCGCGGCCGAGGGGCAGGCGCGTCTCGCGAGCCGGGTCGCGCTGACCTACGCGGCGGCGTCCACGACGCAGGTGATGTCGCACGCGGCGATGCTCGACCTCGCCCCCGCGGCCTCGCTGAGCGTCGAGGCGACGCGCGATGCCACCGGGCAGGCGGCTTCCGCCCAGACGGTGAGCTTCGATCCGGCGTTCGAGGCCGGCGACTACACCCTGACCATCGGCACGGCGAGCCTAACGGCGAGCTTCGCCTCTGCCCCGACGCTGGCCGAGCTGATCTCCGGCCTCCGGGCCGAGGCGGGCTACGACGATCTGCCTGCGAAGCTCACGGCCGTCGATGGCCTGCTGACGCTAGTCTGGGAAGAAAATGGCGTGCGGTCCGAGAGCGCCACGCTCGCCGGACCCTCCGGCGCCGTGACGCCGACCCTGACCGCGGGACAGGACGCGGTGGTCGAGATTCAGCGCCTCGCCGCCGCGCCGCGTGCGGGCACCGGCTACAGCCTCAATGCGGGCGGGCTGACGTTCGAGACCGAACGGCTCGCCGACGCCACCATTGATGCGCTCGCCGAGGCGCTGCGCGCGGCGGAGGGCTATGACGAGAGCCTCTTCACCATCGACACGGATGGTGGCGCGCTGCGCCTGACCTGGGCCGATCCACAGGCCGTCGCGGCCCTCGCGACCCTCACCCCCTCGCGCGCGAGCTTCACCGACGGGCCGTTCGCCGTGGCGCCGGAGGCCGGGCTCGACCGCATCCGCCTCTCGGTCACGCAGGACACGACCGACGGCATCACGCGGAATGCTTGGATGATGCGCCTGCCGCTGGACTTCGGCGAGGGTGACCTCGCGGACATGTTCACCGGCGACTACGTGATCGGCAGCAGCGGCACGGGCGCGCCCAGCTTTATCCTGAGTGACAGTCAGCTCCTCGGCACGACAGAGCCTTCGGCCCGCGCCGTCCTGCAGGCCGCGCGCGACGGCGATGTGGCCGCCTGGGTCGATGCGACCTGGGCGGGCGACGTGCTCGACCGGCTCCCGGCGAACCACCCGGTGGGCGCCGACGGCATGGCCGCGATGGGCCTGCTGGCGCTGGAGCGGCAGTTTGCCGAAGCGCCGGTCGGCGGTAATGACAAGACCGTGGTCACGCCCGGCTTGCGCCCCGAGGCGGTACCCCAGACGCAGGTCCCGATCCTGCGCGTGGGTGAGACCGACGGCACCGGGACCGACGACATCGTCAGCCTCGCCGACCTCGCCGGGGTGGGGCAGGCGGATGGCGCGCTGCCCGCGCTCATCGCGCGCGTCGGCACCGAAATCGCCGATGCCTGGGCGACCCTCGCCCCCGCGAGCCGCACCGGAGCCGCGCTGCAATCCATCATTGCGGGCATCACCCAGTCGCAGTTCCGTGGCGAGAGCACCGTGGACGACGCGGCCCTTGGCTGGACGCCGGGCAGCCGCACGTTCCTGTCCTATGCGACTGGGACCCGTACGCTGACGCTCGCCTTTGACGAGTTCGAGCTGCGCGACATCGCGGCGGCCCGCGGCCTCTATGACGAGATCGCGATGCTGCGCGGCGTCGGGGAGCGTACGACGGAGGCGACGGTCGGCCTCGATCTGACCATGAGCTTCGTGGCCGGGGACCTTGACCCCGACACCGACCTCAGCATCGGGCTGAAGATGCGGCCGGCGTTGGAGGTTGCGAGCGATGGTGACCCGATCTGGGCGCGCCTCGACAGCGACCTGCCGGGCGAGCCGTCCGTACTGCTGGCGCAGGCCGAGGGTGGCACCGGCACGGTCCTGACCGTCGAGATCCGGCAGGGGCTGGAGCTGACGGGCGGCACCTGGCAGCCGGAGGCGGACACCACCGCCACGGCGACCTTCGAGCTGTCGTTCGCCGATCCGCGCAAGGCTGGCGGGCTGACGGCCGCGCTGGCCGAGCTCAACGGCGTCTACACGCTCAGCTTCTCCGGCGCGGATGCGCTGCGCGACCTGCGGGCGCTCGACACCGGGACGGCGGGCTTCCTGGATGCGGCGGACGATATCGCGGCGCTCTACCAGCTCAAGCTGTCCACCGTGGATGCGGATTTCGCAGGCGCGTGGCTCGACGCTCTGGGGGCGATCCCGGACCTTGCGGCCACCGTGCCGCCGCTGGGCGTTTCCCTTTATGACCTGGCGACAGGTGCGGCCGGCGCCGACGACCTCGATGAGTGGATGCGGACGGCGCTGACCGAGGCGATCGAGGCGGGGGCGGGCAGCGACACGCTGTCCGACTTCCTCGCCGATCTGAACGCGCTGACCGGTTTCGGGATCAGCGGCGACGCGGCTTCCGGCTACACCGTCGATTTCTCGCGCTCGAACGTGGCGCTGCCCGACCGCGTGCTCGACTTCTCCGCCATCTCGGCGCTGTCCTTCGCCGTCGGCGGCGCGCTGTCGTCCCGGACTGCGAAGACCCGGCTGAGCGCCAAGGCCCAGGCCAAGGTCGAACTGGTGACCGAGGACGGCAAACTCACCTTCCGCACCACCTTCGCCGATCTTAATGAGGCGCTGAGTCTCGACGTCGTGATGGGCGATCAGGCGCTCGGCAGCTTCTCCCCCGATGCGCTGGCCGATGGCAGCGCGGGGCTTAGCGGCAGCGCGGCGCTGACGCTCGACCTCGGCGGCATCGGTCCGGTCACCACGACCGGCGGCGCCTTCGCGCTGAGCGCGGTGGTCGAGACGGCGGCCCCCGGCAGCGACCTGCCCGGCGGGGCGGTCCCGCTGATGACGCTAGACGACACGGCTTCGGCGGGCTGGCTGATGCGCCTGCCGACGACCATCGGTGGCGAGGCGACGGTGCTCGACTTCACCGCGGACGGCTTCGCGGCGCTTGGCATCGACGGGGTAGAGCGGTTCCTCGTCAACGATGCGGAGGCGGAGCTTACGGCGGCGCTGAACGAGGCCGCCGACCGGATCACCGATGGCTGGCTGACGGGTGCGGGCACGGCGGACGATCCGCTGACCGCTCTGCTGAAATCTGTCGTGGATACAGGGGCTTCCGACAGCGACTTCATGTCGGCGCCGATCCCGCTGCTGGGCGGACGGAGCTTCCTCGATATCCTCGACACGGACGGGGCGACGCTCGACACGCTCGGCTCCGAGGTCGCGACCCGCCTCGCTGCCGCGGTCAGTGCCGCGGCCCATGCGGGCGTGGAGGATGCGCGCGACACGGCCGCGCTGATCGCAGCCCTCGACAGCATTGCCGGCATGACCGGCGCGCAGACGGTCAACGACGGGCTCCTCGACGAGCTGCGCTACTCCGTTGCGCTGGAGGATGTGCTGAGCACCGTGATCGAGAGCGGCGTGGCCGACCTCTTCGATCTGGAGGGCACGGGCCTCGACCTTGAAAACATCGCGCTGCCCGACGCGCTGCGCCTTGTCGCCGATCTCGACATCACGGTGGATATCGGGCTGAAGCGCACCGGCGCGCAGTTCGAGAGCTTCGTGGAGATCTCGCATGTCGAGGGCGGTCTTGCCCTGACGCCTAACGATGGTAGCGCGGGCAACCCGCTGCTCGGCGTTCCGCTGCGTTCCACGGTGGGTGATGGTGGTGCGTCGACGAGCACCGTGACCATTGGCGATCAGACCTTCCAGATGCTGGAATCCGCAACGTCGCGTCTGATCTTCGCGCCGCGCTGGACCTTCGCGGCCGCCGATGCCGATCTGAGCGGCGGGATCCTGCCGCGGATGGACGGCGACGCGAACCTGACCATCGCCATCGACACCCGCGACGGGGCGGGCGGCACGGAGTCCGCGATCATCGTCGATCTCATCGACGACACGCTGCCGCGGGTCGAGAACATCGCGCGCTTCACCGACGGCACGATCAACGCGACCGGCATCGTCGGCGATTTCGGCGGGCAGACCGCGAGCGCGATCGACCTGCGGCCCGGCACCTCCTTCGACGTGGTGCGCGACATCGGCGGTGCGCTCGATGCGCTGGAGACGCGGCTTGCCGGCGATCTCTTCGGCGACGTGCTCGGCGTCGAGGTCCCCTATGCGGGCGGGCTGACGCTGGCCGGGATCATCGAGCAGGGTGGTGTGACCCTCTTCGAGCGGCTCGGCCTGCAGGCGCTGTCCGACTGGATTGCGGTCAACGGTGCCGACCAGGACAGCGTGGCGCTGTCGGCACTGGTCACGGCGCTGGAGGGCGTGTTGGCGGATGCTGGCGCGGTGAACGCGCAGCCCGGCCACGATGCGAGCCTGCCGGACGCGGTGTCCCTGCGCTACGACGTGATGCCGGCGGATGTGGGCGGCGTGCAGACGCCGCGGCTGATCCTGGAGCTCAACCCGATCTTCGACGTGGCCTTCACGGCGGAGGCGGATCTGGATGCCGCCGCGATCGAGGCGATGCTGGGCCTGCCCGCGGGCAGCGCCATCGGCGGCGGCGGGACGCGGGAGGGTGACGCGCTGCTGCGCCTGGCGCCGCGCTTCGTCCTGGCGATGAACGGCGATCCGGCGACGACGCAGATCGGCTCGGGCACCGGCTTCGGCTTCGACGTGCGCGACGCGGACGGCACCGCCGGTGTGATCACACTGGACCGCGCAGGCTCCGGCGGCGCGGCGCAGGTGAGCGTCGACGGCACGGCCGTCAGCTTCGACTTCTCCGCGGCGACAGTCACGCTGGCGCAGGCCGAGGATCAGGCGAGCGTCACGCTCGATCTCGGCGACAGCTGGTCGGATCTCGGCAGCGTCACCACCAATGCAGCACTGAATGCCTCCGGGCTTTCGGCCGACCTTTCCGCCACCGCGGATGCGACGGTGCCGAGTGCGGCGGCCGTCTCCGTCACCTTCGGGCAGAAGAGCATGCTGCCCGCCGGTCCGATCACGACCGCCGCCGATGCCATGCCCGAGGTCACGGTCACGCCGCCCTCGCTGGCCCCGGTGACGAGCCCGGCGCTGGTCGGGCTGGAGGATTTCGACCTCGCCGACCTCGCCACACAGCTCGACGCGGCGCTGTCCGCGCTGACCAACTCGCAGTTCAGCGCGACCGGCACCGACGTGCTGCACCAGGAGCTGCCGCTGATCGGCAAGTCGCTGGCGGAGCTCCTGAACCTCGACGCCGGGCTTAACGCGATCCAGGCGGCCATCGCCTCCGCACCTTCGACAGCCGCGGCACAGCTCCAGGACATCCTGAACGACGCGCTCTCCGGCGTGTCGGGCGGCACGCTGACCGCGGTGGTCGATGCGCCGGAGACGGTGGATGCCCTCACGCGCAACATGATGAGCGTGATCCTGGAGCTGCGCGCGCCTGCGACAGCACCGGTGATCGACGATATTGGGTTGGAGACGTTCTCCGAACTGCTGGGCATCCCGCTGCCGGACGCAACGGTGGACGGTGTGACCGTCGCGCTCGAAGGCTCCGTCGGGCGCTACGAGCGGGTGCTGACGATCATCGACCCGGCGCCGCAGGACCTCGGCACCGGCTACACGCTGGGCGAGGGCGATCCGCTGGAATGGCGCGATGCCGATGGCGTGCTGCGCGCGCAGGGCGTCATCCGGGCGGTGGAGATGCAGTCGGACCGTACGGTGCTGCGCGTCGAGTGGCAGAGCTGGGACGACAGTGCCGACCGCACGGACTGGGTGCTCAACCGCGTGGTGCTCGATGCCGGGCTGAACACGCTGGAGCTGCCCGTGACCTCGGAGATCCGGGTGGCGCAGGAGCGGCAGAACACCGCGACGCTCGACGCCGCCGCGGGGTCGGTGGGCGATACGGTCACCTATTCCGACGCGGGCGGTGTGCGCGCGGTCGGTGAGATCACCGGCATCTCCGGCACCGATCTCGACATCACGTGGACGACCTGGGACGACGCGGACCGCACCGGCTGGACTTTCGCGATCGACGGGACGAGTGCGACTGTCACCGCGGTGTCTGCGGGCACGGCCCTCGGCGATGCGGAGGGGCTGCTGGGGCAGGTGCGCCTCGACATCGACCTGCGCACGATCGCCGCGACCGTCACGGGCGGCGTCGGCAGCGCAGCCGCTGGCGCGTGGTTCGAGGTCGTGCGCGGCGGCGACGTCGTCGGCACCGGTACGCTCGCTTCACCGGCCGTGACCTCCGGCTCTGTCGGTCTGGTGCTGGCCACCGGCGCGGTGGAGAGCGGCGACACGATCCGGGTCTATGGCGCGGACCGTCAGGGCGCCGAGGTCGCCACGATGGTGGTCGACACGGCGCAGGCGATCCCGCTGGTGCTGCTCGACACGTTCGGCAGCCGGATCGACGCGGAGGCGCGGCTGGAGCTCGCGGCTGGCGCGGACCTGCTATCCTTCGACCTGCCGCTGCTCGGCACGGCGGGGGCGGCGGTGACGCTGGCCTCGGCCTCTGGCACGACGCTGGCGACGGCGGACATCTCCGTCGGCTTCGGCGGGGAGAACCCGATCTGGACCGCCGTCCTGCCGACGCTGGGCGGCACCGCAGTACAGCCGACCATGGCCGTCTCACTCACCTCCGACACGGAGCTGGAGGTCGAGGCAGAGCTTGGCGGCACGACCGCCGATCTGGGCGCCGCCACGCTGACCGCGTCGCTCGAAGACGGAACGCTGACGGCGCCGAGCCTCACGCTCGCCTCCGGCGATCTGGTCGACGCCGCGCGCAACGCGTTCGGCGCGGGTGTCGCGGGCTGGACCGACCTTTCGGGTCTCGTCACGGCCTTCGACGAGATCGTGGCGCAGGTGCTCGGCGATCCGGCAGGCGCGCATGACCTGCTCGACACGGTGCTGCCCGGCATCGGGCAGAGCATCGAGGAACTGACCGGCCTGCGCGCCGCACTGACTGCCGCGCAGGATGCGCTGGCCGCAGGCCGCGACCGCGCGCCGGAATTCGCCGCCGCCATCATCCACGACGCGATGACCGAGGCGGGCAACCCGCTGTTCTTCGCGCCCGACGAGTTGCTTGTCACGGTGGAGGAGGGTGCGACGCCCGGCACGCTCGCCCTGAATATCGACGGGGACCGGCTCGTGTCCGGTCTGGTGGATCTCGGCCTTGACCTCTCCTCGCTGGACCTGGCGGGGGCAGGGCTTGCGGGCCTCGGCCTGACCGACCCGTCGCTCCTGAAGATTTCCGCCGATGGGGCGCAGTTCGAGTATGCGCTGTCGCTGGCGCTCGACATCGATGTCGAGATTGCGGCGGACGGCACCATCGACTGGGGCACCGGCGAGCAGACCCTGCTCGATGTGAAGACCCTCGGTCGGGTCGGCCCCGCCGATGTGAGCTTCGCCATCGATGCGGGCAGCCTCGGCACCTACGGCCTGCGGGCGCTCGATTCCGAGATCCTGCTGTCGAAGGACGGTGCGACGCTCACCGACGACGCGCTCGCCGACCAGCTCGATACCTCCGGCGCCGGGTTCACGGTGACGCGCGCCTCCGGCGGTGCGCTTACCATCGAGGCCGAGGGCGCGGTGCGCGCCGGGCTCGACCTCTATCGCGACTACAACGACCAGCTCACCCGCATCGAGTTCGACGACAACGGCACCCAGATCACGCCGTTCGAGAATGCGGTGCTGGAGGGATCCTTCGCCTGGGGTGGCTCCAGCGTGGAGACGGCGCTCGAGATCACGGGCCTGCCCACCGGCTTCACGCCCGATCTGCGCGCGGTGCTCATGCCGCAGCTCGACGAGTTCTCGGCGCTGACCATCGACGACCTGATCGGCCTCGCCGACGGGATGAGCGACTGGCTGGAGAATGGCGGCGGTGACAGCTTCCTCGAGATGGACCTGCCCATCGCCGGCCGCTCCATCGGAGACCTGCTGCCGGTCGCCCAGCTCTTCACCGCGATCGAGACAGGTCTCAACGCGGTCAAGGCCGTGACGGGCGGCTATGCCAACCAGCTCCTCGCTGTCGAGGAGCTGGTCAACGCGCAGATCGCGAAGCTCACCGGCTGGACCAATCCTCCGGTCTTCGTGCTGAGCCTCGCGGCGCAGCCAGGGTCGATCTGGACGCAAGGCGCCCCGGTGCAGGCGCTGGAGATGCGCCTGACCTTCGAGGATACGCGGACCGAGGGTGCCAATCTCGACCTGACGCTCGCCGATCTCTTCGACGTGGGCTCGGATGATTTCGTGGCCGGGGGGCTCTCGGCACAGGCGAGCATCGAGGCTGGGGTGACCGGCACGCTCGTCATGGGCGCGGAGCTGCCGGTGGACCTGTCGCAGCGGCGGCTGGGCGATCTGGCGACCGATGCCGACCTGATCGAGCCGCGTCTCTACATCGGTGACGCCACGGGTCTCGACTTCACGCTGAGTGCCGCGGCGGAGGACGTGTCGGCGAGCCTGACACTTGGCGGTGCCTCCGGCGTCGGCCTCTATGTCGAGGGCGGACGCGCGGCGCTGACCAACGCGACAGGCGACGGACCCGCGACGCTTAGCTTCGTCGTGCCCGATACTGCGGCCGGGCGGCACCTGATCTCCGGCACCGTCGCCGGTGCGGGCGCGGTGACGGCGGCGACTGGTGCGGTCGAGGCGCTGACGCTGGTCACGCTCAGCCAGCCTGCGGCCCTTGGTGGCTCGGTGCGGGTGGTCAATGCGGATATCTTCGACCGGCTTAGCCGGACGACGGGCGCGGATTGGGATGCGGCGGCAACTGACGCCTTCGGTGTCATCACCGCCGCCGGGTCGCAGATGCTGCTCGACGGCGACGTCTCCTCCCAGATCGAGGCGGGCGAGGCGCTGCGCCGGGTGATCGCGAATTCCGCCCTGGATGTCAGCGGCGCGGTGCGCGCCGGCAGCACCCAGATGGATCTGACGCTGACCGCGGGCGATGCGGACCGGTTCGCGAACTACTCCCACGTGCTGGTGAGCTTCACCGAAGGCGGCGTGGCGAAGTCCATGGCGCTGCCGATCCTCGGCACCGACGGCGCGGTCCTCTCCATCGCCGTTCCGGCGGGCGAGTGGACCGGCGCGTGGACGGATGTGGTGGTGGAGGCCGTCGACAATGACGGCACCCGCTCCGCCGATGCGGCCACCGCGACCGACGTGCAGGTGGGCGATTCCACCGGCATCGCCTACACGCTGACGCTCGATACGACGACGGCGGCGGCGGTGCTCGCCGGGCTGGAGCCACTGAGCGAGGCCTCCGGCGCGACCACGTCGGATCTCTTCTTCGCCGAGGCCGGGATTGCCGGCCGCGTCCTGGCCGTCGATGGAACGACCGGTGAGGTCGTCGCCGTGCTCTTCGGTCTCGACGCGGACGGGCAGGCGCTGGTCGAAGGCGGCGATGCCTCCGCCATGGCCGCGGCGCTGGCGGCGAGCACCGTCACACTCGGCGATCTGCCGGTCTTCGACCGCAACGACCTGGTGCCGACGCTGGATGCGGCCATCCACCTCGATCTGGAGGTCCGCACGACGACTGGCGGCTTGAAGGTCGCCGAGCTCGACGTGACCGAGACGCTGGCGGATCTCGTCGCGGGCGCGAGCCTGCCGAGCTTCGACCTCGCCTCCCTCGTCACCGTGAAGCCGACGATCACGCTCTCCTCCGTCGAGACGCAGGTGGACGCGGCGCTGGAGCGGCTGAAGGTGATGACCCCGGCTGAGCTGGTGGCGCATCTGAAAGGCGCGCTGGAGATGATGGTCGATGGCGACGCGGCGGGCGCGTTCCTCGACACCGAACTGCCCTTCGCGGGCCAGACGCTGGACGAGGCGACGGGCCTGCGCTCCAAGCTCACCGCGCTGATCGACGCGCTCGACACGGCGGGTCAGCCGGATGACCTCGCGGCGTGGGCGGCTCAGGCGGCGGCGGAGGCGAGGCTGCCCGAAGGCACGCTCACCCTCGACTACGTGGAGATCGACGACGCGAACCGCGCCGATCTCGCGGCCGAGCTCGGCGATCTGACCAACCGCAACTGGGCGGTGCGTGTCGGTCTCTCCCTCGACCAGTTCTTCGAGGAGGCGCTGACGCTGTCCCTCGACCTTGCCGATCTGGGTGATATCGGCCCGATCGCGGGTGAGGCGCTGTCGGGTGCCTTCTCGCTGGCGGGCTCGGTATTCGGGACGGCGCGTGCGGCGCTGGACCTCGCCATTGTCGGGACCGGGCTCACCGGCGCGGACGCACGGCTGCTCACGAGCTCCGGCCTCACGGTCGGAGTAGGGATGGACGTGCAGACCGGTGCGGGCTCCGGCGTGGGTCTCTCCGACAAGGTGCGCGCGCTGCTTGGCAACGCCTTCGACCCGCAGTTCTCGCTGGAGGGCGGGGCGCTCTGGATCGATACGGGCGTCGAGGCCCGAGAGGTCACGCTCACCATCAACCGCGGCAACACGCCGATGACGGCCGACGATTTCGCGGTCGGCGATGCGGTGGTGCAGGACGGTACCTACGGCGTCGTGCAGAGTTGGGATCACGAGATGGGCACGCTGGTCGTGCTTGGCCCCGTCGGTGCCTTCGGCACGGCGGAGGAGCTGTTTGCCCTCAACGACAACGGCACGGTACCTGCCACGGGTGGCTATACCGTGACTGAGGCGAGCCCCGCGGCCACCGACCGGCTGACCGCGGAGCTTGCGGCCGGCGGCCAGCGCTACGTTCAGGTGGGCGACAAGCTCGTCTCCGGCGCGTGGACCGGCACGATCGAGAGCCTGGCGGCCTCCGACGGAACGGTAGCGCTGCGGGCCGAGACCCCGGACGAGACGCTGTCGGGCAGCCCGGACCGGGTGATCGAATTCAGCGACGGGCAGGAGGTCGCGCAGGGCACCTTCGGCGGTGCCGTCTCGACGCTGACCGGCGACGTCACGCTGGGCGCCATCGAGGGCAGCCGCGTGGGCACGGACGGCACGACGCGCACGCTGGTCGAAGCGACCGCCGGTGTCGCGCTGTCGATGCTGGAGGGGACCTACCTGATCGACGGCACCGGCCGGATCTTCGAGGTGACGGATGCCACGGTGACCGGCCTCTGGCTGCGCGCGGTCGGCCATGACGGCCTGCCGGTGGCGGGCGACACGCTGGCCGCCCCCTTGCTGACGGTCGACTCGGCCACGGTCGGCGCGCTGGTGCCGGGTGTGGAGCGGATCACGGTCAATGTCGGCGCGGACGCGAACCGGATCGGCGACTGGCTCGATCAGGTGCGACTGCTCACGGACGGGGCGCACTGGTTCGAGGTGACGTCCCACGATCGCGGGCGCGGCACGGTGGAGCTGCGCGCACTCGACGGGGGGATTCCGTCCGGCACGCTTTATGTCGCGAGCCTCGCGGCGGAGCTCGGACCGCTTTCCAACGTGGCCGATCAGGCGGGTCAGGCGAGCATCAGCGTCGGCATCGTCGATGCGGACGGGCGCGGCTATGTCGGCCTCGGCTCCGCATCGGAGACGAGCGCGATCACGGCCTCCGAGATCACGGGCGGCTGGCTGCTCGACGTCGATCCGGCGGACTTCGCGGGTGCCACCCATGTGCGGCAGACCGTGGGCGGCGGCAGTGTCGAGGCGCGGATCCTCGGCACCGAGAACGGGATGCTCCTGCTCGGCGAGGGCGCTGCGGGCTTTGCCGGAGCTGGGCAGTTCGTCCCCGTCACCCGGACCACGCTGGCCACCGACACGGTGGAGAGCGGCGACATCACGCGGACGCTGGGCCTCGACATCAGCGGCGTGACGCTGACCGCCGACATCTCCGACTACGAGCTCTATTGGAAGGACGGTTCGACGCTGAACCTCGTCTCCTCCAGCCTGAGCGAGGATGGTGGGACGCTCACCTGGACCGGAGCCGATTTCGACCGCACCGGGTTCGATCCGACCGATGGCTGGGTGCTGCGGCGCGAGACGGCGGCGGCGGTCGCCGATGACCCCGCGACGACCACGGTCGATGAGAGCGCACCGGCCCAATATGAGGAGCTGGACTTCACCGGCGCGGCTGGGGCCGAGGTCACCATCGCCAGCACCGCCTTCGGCGATGCGCAAGTCGGCGACAAGGTTCAGTTCGCGGGCATCCTGCTGACGGTCACCGCGGCCGATGCCACCGGTTTCTCCGCCGATGTGGACACGGATGCGGGTGCTGCGATCGACGGTGCATCCGACGGGGACGAGGCCGTGCTGCGCCGCGTGACCACCGACACCGCCGTGACGGCGGACGCGGCGACCCTGAGCGCCGCGCGCTACCAGATCGTGGCGACCGATGGCGCGGGCCTGCGCCTCGGTGACGTGGTGACCGGCAGCGTGACGGGTCAGCAGGGCACGGTCGTGGGCCTCTCCGACGGGTCCGCGACGATCGCGCTCTACGTGGCCGAGACCATCGAGACCGACACGGCGGGCCTGACCGCAGGTGACGACTTCACCACCGCGGACGGGCGCACCGGGCGGATCCTGTCCATCGGCACCGGCGAGATCACGGTGGCCTTCGACCAGACGGGTGCGTTCCGCGCGACCTCCGGCTCCGGCGCCAGCGAAGTGACGGGCGACACGCTGGCCCGCGAGGCCGACGCCATCAGCCTCAGTGCGCAGGCGAGCGGCGAGATCGGGCTCTTCCTGCCCATGACGATCCGCCTGTCCGCGAGCGACTTCGCCACCGGCATCGTGTCGGCGCGCGCGAACTTCGAGGGCGCGAACGTCGCGCTGCCCGAGGTCACGGTGCCCGATGCGCTCTCCACCTACCTCACCGACCGCTACCGCGAAGTCGCGGGCAACATCGCCTCCCTCAAGGAGGGGCTGAGCTACGCGCAGGTGATCGACGGCATCCTGATGGCGCTTGACGTCATGATGGGCACCGACGGGCAGGGCGGCCTCATCGATGCGGAGCTGCCGTTCCTCAACAAGAGCTTGGCGGACCTCACCGGCATCGGCGGCATCCGCGACGAGATCGCGGCCCTGCGCGATGCGCCCGCGGCCTCGCTCACCAAGCTCGAAAGCCTGCTGACCGACGCGCTGGAGGCGATCCTGCCCTCCGACGGCACGGCGCCGACCGTCGCCGTGGCTCTGGAGCCCTACGAGACCCAGGGCGGCACCACGGACAAGCTCCGCCTGACCATGGCGGTCACGGATTATGGCTTCGACCGCGAAGTCAGCATGGATGTCGATCAAGACGACCTGTCCGAGGAGCTGCTGGGCGGCGCCGATCTCGGCCCGCTGGCCTTCTCCGCCGGGGCGACGGTCAAGGCGAAGGCGAAGGCCGAGATGCGCTTCGACGTGATCTTCGGCCTCGATCTCAGCGTGCCGGTGGGCGAGCGTCCGCCCGCGCAGGTCTTCATCGGCGAGATGACGGGGCTGTCCGTCGCCGTCGAGGCGCTGAAGCTGATCCCGAAGGGCGAGACCTCCCTCGACCTCGGCGTCGCCTCCGGCAAGGTGGCCATCGCGGACGGGGCGGAGATCGCGCTCGACGCCGGCACCATGACGCTGAGCAACCTGCCCGGCGACACCGATTACAGCGACCTGGTGGGCAAGCAGCTCCAGCAGGGCAGCGCCTATTTCACCGTGGAAAGCTACTTCCCCGGAACGGTGGGCAACACCGATGGCTGGATGAAGCTGCGGGTGACCGACGGCAAGCCGGAGCTCGGCACCGCCATCACCTATTCGGATCGCGCGGGCAGCATCATCGCCTCCGAGATCGTGACCGATGCAGGTACCGAGAAGCTGCGCGTCCATGTCGAGGATCCGGCGGAGAACTGGACCGGCGGCCTCGACGACTGGCCCGGAACGCCGGAGCTTGCGTCGACCTCCACGTTGAAGCTGTCGGACGGGACGGTCCGCGTGCTCGACGGGCTGGCGCTCGCGGGCGGTGCAGTCATTCAGGGTCTGACGCTGAACGCCGATAGCGGCATCGCGGCGCTGAAGATGGATCGCGACGTATCCGGTGTCGCGGCGCTGGCGCGTGGCACGATCATCAATCTGGGCGACGGGCTGACCGCCGTGATCGTCGCCGATGTCGATCCGCTCGCGAATGACGTGCTGGTCGTCGCCTTCACCGGCGACGTGGTCCCGCAGGTGCAGCTCGTGTCCTACGACCTGCCGCTGACGCTGCAGAACGGCGATGAGCTGACGCTGCCGGGCGGCCACGCGATCCTCTCCAACCTCGGCGTGAACGCGGACGGTAGCCGCTTCACCGCCTCCCTCGCGATCAGCGATGGCAGCGGCGGGGTCCAGACGGCGGCGACGGCGACGAGCCTGCTGGAGACGCTCGGGCCCGGGCAGGTCTGGACCGACGGCTCCACGGCGTACCGCGTGACCGCGCTCGACCGGCAGGCGGGCACCGTCGAGCTTCTGATGCTTGAGAGCGGCGCGGTCGAGGTGTCCGCGGCATACACCGCGGCCGCGGTGCCGACGCTCGACGCGATGGACTTCGGGGGCAGCACGCTGACCCCGGCGCAGGTGATCGTGACGGCGGAGGGCGTCACCTTCCGTTTCGCCACCGGCGACGACCTGACCGCGCTCGAAACCGCGCTGAGCGGAGCCACGATCGACATCGGCGGCGTGACCGTCGACACGGACGACATCACCTTCAAGAAGGACCGCCGCACGCTCGGCATCGAGAGTGCTGCCGTCTCGATGGGGGAGTCCGCCCAGTGGACTGTATCGACGCCCGCGAGCATCGGCGCGATCTCCGACCTGTTCGAGGGGGCGGGCCTCACGCTCGTCGACGACCCGATCTACTTCTCCCTGCGCCCGGTGGGGCAGGACAGCGCGGACTACCTGCTCTATGCGGGGCAGGACGCGGACGGCGACAACAGCTTCGGCGCGGATGAGACCGGCCTGAATAACGTCGCGCGCTTCTGGAATGTCGAGGGCACGGCGAACACGGACGCGGCCGCGGTGCCGCCGGCTGTGTCGACCACGTTCAGCGGGCTGCGGATGCGCTTCGCCCTGCCGCTGGAGGTCTCCGGCGCCGTGGCGGATATCGAGCTGCCGCCGGTCGAGATCCCGACCTTCGACATCGATTTCGACCTGCCGTCGATCAATTTCGGCATCGGCATCCCGACGCTGCCGGACCTGCCGAACTTCGCACTGCCAGGGCTCTTCTCGCTGCCCGGCCTCGACCTGCCGAACCTGCCGGGGCTGCCCGATTTCGACCTGCCGGATCTGCCGGACCTGCCGTCGATCACGTTGCCGAGCCTGCCCAGCCTGCCGGGCATCACGCTGCCAGACCTGCCGCTGAGCCTGCCGGACCTGCCCGATCTGCCGGGCCTGCCCGCGATCGGCCTGCCGAGCTTCGATATCACGCTGCCCGACATCGACCTCAAGGGCGCGCTGCTGGGTGCGATGGACTTCGATGGCGCGCTGTCGCTGACGGAGCTTCTGGAACTGATCGAAGAGGTCAGCTCCAACTTCACCACGCCGGGCCAGCTCGGCAACACGGCGCTGACGGCGGAGCTGCCGGTGCTCGGCTTCTCCATCGACTCCAAGCTGGGGCTGGTGGACGTGTTCCGCACGATCGAGAACGCGGTCGCCAATCTCGACGGATCGTTCCTAGAGCTGCAGGACATCCTCGACAAGGAGCTTGCGAAGCTCGGCTTCGATGCGGGCGAGGGTGCGGATGCGCGCGCCAAGATCGCGCGCGTTGACTATGGCGGCGACGGCGACCGCAACGACCTCGTCATCGGCATCGACATCGCGAAGGGCTTTACCGAGACGCTGGACCTCGACGTGTCGCTCGCGGCGCTGCTGGCCCAGGCGGGCCTGCCGACTGAGCTGCAGAACCTCGTCGAACTGGCGGGCGAGATCGAGGTCGATCTGGGCCTCACCGCGGGGCTGCGCATCGACATCGGTGTGAACCTCGAGAACATCGCGACGCCGCTCGTCTTCTTGGGCTCCGGCACGGCGGCCTATGTCGATCTCGACACCGAATTGCTGGCGGCAGCGCTCGAGGCCTCGCTCTTCAGCGGTGCGGTGGCGGTCACGACGAACACCACGAACGTGGAGAAGCTCCGCCTCGGCATGACCGGGGATGACACGACCAAGACGCTGAAGGTGGGTCTCGGCAACACGACCGACGGCACGGATGAGCGGATCTTCCGCAACGCCGCCGACAAGCTGGTCGCGACCGGTCTGGGTGTCGATGGCAAGGTCTTCGGTCTGGAAGGCATGGCGGTCGAGATCAAGTCGGAGGAGCGGTTCGAGGTGCGTGCGCCGGTCTTCGGCGAGCTCGACTTCGCGGGCATCGGCGTCGATGCGTTCTCCACCAAGCTCTTCGACCTCGACATCTCCTTCAACCCGCTGCCGACGAATGGGCTGGCGGCACCGGCGTTCACCGCGGCGACTTCGGGCGACTTCGCGACCGGGGCGGCGGACAACTTCGTCTACCTGCAGTTCACGCTGGCCGACGGCATCGCCTCGCTCGACGAGAGCATCCTGCGCGACATCCAGAACCTGGGTGCCACGACCTTCGACTTCGCTGCCGTAGCGAAAGCCATCAAGACCTTCGTGTCGATCACCAAGACCGACATCGCGCAGCAGGTGCTGACGGCGGACATCCCGCTGGTCGAACGCTCCATCGATGAGATGATGCGGGTCAACGACATCCTCGACCTGCTCGACGCCGCTGCGGACGACATCATCGCCGCGGCCACCGGCGATGGAAACCTCGCGGCGCTGAACGACGCGCTCGCCGATGCGCTCTTCGCCAACTTCGGTGCCGACAACGGGCTGAGCGCGGCGCAGCAGGAGGACCTGAAGAAGTCGCTGCTGCTCGAAGCGCGGCTGACCTTCACCGACGATGGCGGCACGCCGGTCGCCAACGGCCTCGCGCTCGACTTCGATATCGGGCTGATCGCGCTTGGCCTCGCGCACGGGCTCAACGTCCAGAACAGCTTCACCAAGCGGATCAAGCCGCAGGATTACCTGCCGAATGCGGAGCTCAATGCGCTCCGCGCGCTCGGCGTCGATATCGAGCTGGAGATCGCGCCGATCGACCTGCAGCTCGACTTCGACCTGGGCCTCAAGGGCGGTTTCGGTGTTGAATTCGACACCTTCGGCAATCCGAACCCGACCGTGACGGTCAAGGAAGGTACCGGCGTATTCGTCGACATGGGCGCGCGCGCCCACGTGGCGGAGGCCGAGCTGAGCGCCGGTCTCACCTTCATCCCGGGCGCCGAGATCGCGGCGACCGTGCTCGATGCGACGCTCGCCATCGATGCGGACGGCGATGTGGAGCTGAACGCCGACGGGTCGATCAAGGATGATGGTGCGGCGCGGCTCGAATACAGCCTCGATCAGGACGTGGTGCTGACCGGTGCCGCTGCCGGCAACCTCGCCACCGCGAGTGCCAAGATCGCGGGGCAGGCGGCGCTGATGGTGCCGACCTACTTCCCGGTCCGCTCCAACCCGCTGACCGGCTCGGATGCGCTGGTGACCGACGAATGGCTGGCTCAGGAGGCGAACCGCTATGCGAAGTACCAGGACGGCGACCTGCCGGACTTCGTGCAGCGCAACGCGATCTTCCTGGGCTACGACCTGTCGAACCTGCTCACGGCCGACAACCCGGCCGACTACATCACCTACTACATCCCGAACCCGATGCCCCAGATGGGCCTCGGCATGTTCATCGAGGATCCGCTGCTGCTGGTCGAGGGGCTGGAGAAGCTGCTGACCGCGCTCGATGCGCAGATGCGCCGCGCGCCGATCTTCCAGCTCGACCTGCCCTTCGTGGGCGATGCGCTGTCGAAGGGGGCGGACTTCATCTCCTCCACCCTGATCGATCCGGTGAACGGGGCGCTCGGCGACCTCTCGTCGCTCATCAAGGCGGAGAAGGCGAAGAACGGCGGGGAATTCACCACCGTGGACCTCCTGCAATTCGCGCTCTTCGAACTGTTCGAGGAGGTGAACGACGCCACCGGCATCAACTTCGTCGATGCCGACGGGAACGCGATCACCCACTACAATCAGGTCGATGTCAGCCTGACCGACAACTATGACGACCTGCTTATCAAGATGCGGGCGATGGGCGACATCTTCCCGCCGATCGACGTCGATCTGGATCTCGCGGGCTCCGTGCCCGGCCTACCGCTGAGCTTCGACAGCGATGTCGGCATCACCTTCGGGATGCAGTACGACATCGCGCTCGGGTTCGGGGTCAGCTTCATCGACGGCGCGCTCGACTTCTACGTGGATACCGAGGCGAACCCGAACCGGCCCGAGGAGCTGGTGATCGAGGCCTATGCGGACCTCGACGACGACGCGCGCCTGACGGCCCAGCTCGGCTTCCTGCAGTTCGAGATGGAGAACCTGCGGAAGAACGGCCACAAGGAGCTGACCGCGAAGCTCGCCGCCGACATCCTCGACTCCGGCAAGGTTGCCGATGACGGACGCCTCTCGCTCCTGAAAGAGCTGAAGGGCATCAAGTTCTCCGACATCTTCAACGCGACCTTCGACGCGGGTGCGGAGGTGAGCCTGTCGGCGGTCTCCAGCTTCGGCGGCTCCGCGGACTTCCCGCGGTTCCTCACGGACATCCACTACAGCCAGGTCTTCGCCAAGGTCGACCTGTCGAAGCCGATGGATCAGGCGGTGTTCGGTGACGCGCCGGAGGTCGAGCTCGCCGACATGCGGCTCGATCTGGGGGCCTTCATCTCCGACTTCGCGGCGCCGATCCTGAAGGAAGTGCAGAAGATCACGAAGCCGGTCGCCGACGCGCTGTCGCCCATCGTCGATCCGCTGCCCATGGTCTCCGACCTCCTCGGTGCGCCGACTTCCGTCCTCGACATGATCGAGATGTTCGGCGGGAAGGGCGTGGCGAAATATGTCAAGTTCTTCAAGGTTGTGAAGGCTATCATTGACATCGTGAACTCGATCCCGACCGACGCGGACGGGGTCATGATCAACTTCGGTTCCTACAAGTTCGGCGATGCGGGCGACGTGCGCCAGCAGGTCACGTACGACAACGACCAGCAGCGCCAGCAGACGCAGGTGCAGGCGGTCGATCCGCAGGCGCAGGCGAAGAGCGGCCAGGCCGCGGCGACCACCAACCGCCCGAGCTCCAACAGCGGCGGCAAGAAGGCGTCGGGCCAGACCCAGGGCTTCCTGTCGAAGCTGAAGGGGGTCGAGGGCCTGCGCTTCCCGGTGCTCGAGGATCCGATGACCGCCATCGGCATCTTCACCGGTGCGTCCAACGTGGACCTCGTCGTCTTCGACGTCCCGACGCTGGAGATCGAGGCGCGCGTCTCGAAGGACATCTGGATCTGGGCGCCGTTCCTGAGCGCCAGCTTCACCGCGGCCGTGACGGCGCGCGCGAACCTGTCCTTCGGCTACGACACCCGCGGCCTCAACCTTTATCGCGACAGCGGCTGGTCGAGCCCGGAATACCTCGCCTACGGTCTCCACGCCCGCGATTGGAACGATGACGGGTCGGAGAACACCGAGCTCGAGATCGATCTGGAGATCTCGGCAGCGGCGCAGATCGGCGGCAACTACCTCGTCATGCGCGTGGCGGCCGGTATCCGTGGCGGCATCTACGGCGATATCGACTTCGACCTGAACGACGTGGCGAACCGCGAAGGCGTCTATGACGGCAAGGTCTATGTCGACGAGCTCGCCTATATCCTGGAGCGCGATCCGCTCGGCCTCTTCGACGTGTCGGCGGAGTTCCGGGCGAAGGTCGACGCCTTCGTCTCGATCAAGCTGAAGCTCCTCTTCACCACGATCACCATCGTGGACATCCAGAAGACGCTGGTGGATGTGCTGATCTGGCGCTTCGACTACCACAAGCACTTCCAGCTTGCCCCGCTGGGCGAGGTCGACGGCAACGGCGTGCTGACGGTCTTCACCTCCGACGCGGCGGACCGGATCACGGTGCACCAGACCAACGACGGCCGCATCCTGATCGACGCGGCGGGCGCCACGCAGCGCTTCGAGAACGTCAAGGAGATCTCGATCAACGGTCAGGGCGGCGACGACCGGATCTTCATCGCGGATACCGTGCAGGACCGGAAGATCCGGGTGCGCCTCGGCGAAGGCAATGACAGCTTCATCTCCGAGGCCGATACCGAGATCTTCGTCGATGGCGGCGCGGGCGACGACACGCTGCTGCAGACCGGCGCGCGCAAGGTCACGTTCCGCGGCGGCGCGGGCAGCGACACGCTCACCGGTGGCGAGGGCGACGACCAGCTCTTCGGCGACGATGGCGACGACGTCATCTACGGCGACGAGCAGGTGGCGGCCTTCGGCACCTCCAACGGCCGCGGCTATGGCGGCAAGGACTACATCTATGGCGGCGCGGGCCGCGATGCGCTCTACGGCCAGTACGAAGGCGACTTCCTGTTCGGCGACGCGGGCGACGATGCGCTCTTCGGCCAGATCGGCGACGACGCGCTGCAGGGCGGTGCCGACAACGACACGCTGATGGGCGCCGAGGGCGCGGACGACCTGCGCGGCATCTCCGGCGACAATACGCTGATCGGCGGCAAGGGCGACGACAAGGTCACCGGCGGCACCGGTGCGGACCGCATCGAGTGGACCGTCGGCGAAGGCGAGGACCAGATGACGGGCGGCGCGGGCGCCGACCTCTTCGTCGGGACCGCCACCGGCACGACCGCCGACACGGTGGAGATCGACAGCGAGGATGCGGCCACCCGCATCCGCTGGCAGGCCGCGATCCAGGAGATCCTGGAGCTCGCGGGCGTCGAGACCATCGACCTGACGCTGGGCGAGGGCGAGGACAACGTGATCGTCCACGCGCCGGAGGTTGCGGTGGACGCGACCAGCCTCGTGCTGGAGCTCGGCACCGGGCAGGGCGATGACGTCGACACGGACCTCGTGCGCATCGTGGGGCGCGACGACGCCGACGACGTGATCGGGGCGCAGGCCTCTGTCGGGACCTCCTCGACCTGGACGATCTACCAGGGCTTCGGCACGGACGAAGACCTTGCCACCCGTCTGTCGAGCGGCACCGCGCGGCAGGAGATCGAGCTGCGCGGCCACTACCAGACCACGGACGCTCAGGACGGTGTGCGGGTGGAGACCGGCGGCGGCGACGACGTCGTCGACCTATCCGCCTTCCGCGTTCCGGCTTCGTCCGACGGGTTGATCCGCCATGTTCAGGCGGGCGCGGGCAATGACCGGCTGATCGGGTCGGAGCTTGCCGACCTCCTCGATGGCGGCGCGGGCGACGATTACTACGATGCGGGGCTGGGCGCGGACGTGTTCCTCGACCTCTCGGGCACCGACACGCTGGTCCATGACGGCGCGGCACACATCGCCAGCGGCGAAAGCGTGCGCTTCGACGCCGAAGGCGAGGCGCTGGAGCTGCGCCATGTGAACGCCTCCGGCACCGTGACGCTGAGCGAGCGCGAGCTGATCCGCGGCATCGACACGCTCTTGCTGTCGGGCACCTCGGCGGACGACACGTTCTCCGTCACCGAGTTCACGCGCCGTCTGGTGATCGACGGGCGCGACGGCTCCGACACGGTGCTGACGCGCGCGAGCGCGGGTGTGGAGCGGTTCGGGATCGAGGTGAACTCGACCAACGCCGTGACGCTGGACGGGACCGTCACCGATCCGGGCGACGGCGCGCTGGTCGTCGGCCTCGACCTGATCGAGCTGACGCTGGCCCAGGCCTCCGCCGCCGTTGCCTCCATCGTGCCGAAGGTCACGGTCGTGCGCGGCACGCAGTCGGGCGTGATCGGGACGGTGCAGACCTACTCCCACACCACGGGCAAGCTCACCCTTTCGGATGCGACCGGTGTGCCGGAGCATGGCGAGACGTTCGAGGTTGTGGGCCTTGCGGCGACCACAACGACGCCGATCAGCTTCGCCGGCGACAACCTGTCGGCGCTGGCCGAGGGCGACATCCTGACCCTGCCCACGGGCGGCGAGCGGGAGGCGATCCTGCGCGTGCTCAGCATCGACACCCAGCTCGGCACCTTCACCGGCGAGCTCCTGTCGGGCGAGATCGAGACGGCGGAGACGTTCCTCGGCGCCTCCGGCGGCGGGCAGGTGAACGCCACCACCGCCTCCTCCCGCACTGCCGAGGTACCGGTCGAGGTCACGGTCGCGACCCTCTCCGGTGTGTCTGTCGGCGAGCTGCTGGAGGCTGCCGACGGCTCCCTCTTCCGCGTGTCACAGGTGGAATCCGCCCAGACGGTGCTGGAGCTGATCGCCGGTCGCTGGGTGACCGGCATGACGGCGGGCGGCCAGACGCTGACCGCACTGGCGGGCGATCCGGCGGTGTCGGGCGACGTCACCACGGCGCTGCTCACCGATTACACCTACCGGGTGGGCGTCGAGGCGGACTTCGCCGCCGACCTCGCCGAGGGACCCGCCGCGCAGATCGAGCAGCGGCTCAAGGACGGCGATCGCGTCATCCTCTTCGCCGTCAGCGAGATCGCGGGCGTGCAGAACGCGCAGGCGGTCGAGGTTACGGCGATCAGTTCGACCGGGATCACCCTGTCGACCGGCGCGACGCTTGCGCCGGGCACCACTCTCTACGATCTGGTGCCGGGTGGCACTTCCCTGACGCCGCCGATCGATGTTGACGTGACGACGGCCGCCGGTGCGCAACCGGTGCTGGTCCTCGGCGCCGATCAGGCGGACGGGACGCTCACTTATATCGAGCAGAACCTGCTCGGCGGTGGTGCGGAAACCCGCGCCTTCGCCCGCATCTCCTCCGAGATCGCTGAGGGCAACACGGTCACGCTCTACACGGCGCAAGGTCATGCGGTGGAGATCTCGGCCCTCGACACCGTGTCGGGCTCCGTCACCTTCGCCTTCGCCGATCCGACGGGGACCGGCGATCAGCGGGCGCGCGTGGCGTTCTCCGACATGGCACTCTACGAGAGTGCCGGCGATGCGGCCATCGACACCCGCCCGATCCTGCGCCTCGGCGAGGCGTCGGTGACCGGTGAGCCGATCTCGCTGAGTGCCGCGCGGACCATCGCGCGCGACTTCGGTAGCGAGATCGTCACGGGCTCCGCGGATGTCCGGGTCGCGGGCATCGCCGACACGTTCTACGCAGGTCAGAGCGTCGTGATCCTCGACGGCTCCTCCGACGGAACGCGGGCGGAGGTCGTGGAGCAGAAGCGCGACGTGAGCGCGCTCAACATCACCGTCGTGGACAGCGGCGCGGATGCGACCACGGTGCTGGAGGGCTTTGCCTATACCGGCCCCGCGGCGGGCTACGTCCCGCCGGCGGACGCCATGGTCCTCGGCCTCGATATCGCTGTTGTGAGGGTACCCGCGGGCTTCGAGGGGCTGTTCATCGAGGGGCAGACCGTCTGGGCGGTGGATCCGAGCGTCGACAAGACCGCCGATCCGACCGGCTGGCGCACCGCCATCGGCACCGTCGAGGTCTACAAGGCCGGGGCAGGCGAGCTGCATATCCGCATGGCGGACGGCGCGGCCCCCATCGGTTTCGGCACGATGCTCTACAGCGAGTTCGCCACGACGCAGGGCGGCTCCTTCGTCGTCACCGACGACGTCCGGCCGGAGCTGTCGAACAAGCGCGTGGTGTTCACCAACTCCACCACGCTGGGCGAGATGGGCTTCAATACCGGGGACAGCCTGATCACGGCGGACGGCCGCGAGCTGGTCGAGGTCGGCTATGCCGGTCCCGCGGTGGACGGGAACGGCACCCTGATCGGCGGCACGGGACAGGACCTGACCTTCAACCGCCTGCGCAACGGCACGCAGCCCTTCCAGCCGACGCAGCAGCTCACGGTGATCGAGAAGACGGGCTCCGGCTTCACCTCGACCACCGTGCCGACGCTGGTCATCGGCAACGCGGCCTTCGACGTCGATCTCGGCTCGGACTACTGGGAGATCAAGCTGGAGCCGGGTTCCTCGGCGGCACTGGCCCAGTACATCTCCGACAACAGCATCGATCTGGCGGTGACGGAGCTCTACATCTCGTCCGCCTTCGGGACGGGCGAGACGCAGGGCCTCGACACCGGGCGGATCGTGTCGCTGGATACCGACACCGCGATCATCGAGGTTGAGGTACTGGACGTCGACCGGGCCGAGGCGAACCTGGTGCGCGAGCCCGGCACAGCGCTGAATTTCCGCGATGTGCCGGTGGTCGTCCCGAAGGGCGTGATCTTCACGCCGACGAACGTGGCGCGGGCGGGTGACACGGTGACCGTCACGCTCGACGGGAACACCTTCCCGGACTTCGATATCGACGAGGAGCTGACGCATCTCTACCGGCAGGACGCCGATGGGAACGTGATCGGCGTGGCCCTCATCGACCGCACGGCGACCGAGGCGTCCTTCGCCGCCGGCGGCTTCGACGTGATCGCCCATGTGGTGGCGGGCACGACGAGCGACTTCTCGGCACTCGGGGATCAGTGGGCCTTCCGCGGCGGGATCGACATCGCCGCGACCGTGGCCTCCGTCGTCACGCAAGCGGACGGGACCGTCGAGATCACGCTGGCGGCCGACGCGGCGCTCGACATCGTGACGACCGAGGGCGTCGCCGACCTGCTGCAGGTCTACGGCCTCGAAAACTCGCCCACCGCGGCGGGCCGGATCACCGGGGTGGAGTTCACCGGCGGTGCCTACGTGCTGACCGTGACGAAGGGGGCGACGGCGACGCTGCCGGTCGCGGGCGATGCGCTGCGGCTGACCTCGGCGGAGCGGATGCCAGCCTACATCATGCCGACGGGAACCGATCTGACCGGCATGGTGGTGGACTACACCGCGCGGATCAGCCTCGACCAGCTTGACTGGGACCTCGTGGAGCATGTTCAGACCGTGACGCTCGACGATGCGTCCGGCCTCTCGGTCGGCGGGACAATCGCGCTCGACGCCGATGGCACCGTGACCGGCGAGATCACCGCCATCGCGGGCAACGACGTGACCATCACGCTCAACCGCGGCGCCGACGTCTTCAGCGGCGTCAGCACGGCCGAACTGGTGCGCGAGGATGATCCCGTGGGCCTCAACCAGTGGGCCGTGGGCACCGCGACTCTGGTGACGACCGCCAACCAGACGAGCTTGACGCTGGGCGGCAAGACCGTTGCCGTGCAGGACGTGAGCGATGCGCTGACCCGCGTCTACGCGGTCGAGCTCACCTATACCCCGACCGCCGAGGAGCAGGTGGTCCTCGACGCGCAGGAGAACGGGACGACGCTTACGGCGGAGCAGGCGCTCTTTGCCGAGACGCTGCTCACCCCGTTCCGTCCGCTGGTCAACGACCGGCTGACGCTGCGCGACGGGACGAACGGCATGGACCAGGCCACCGTACTCGACGTGGTGGATGTGGACGGACGTTACTTCGGTATTGTCGAGGTCACCTACCAGGACCTCGCCGACCCGGCCTTCAATGCGGGCGATGTCGTGAGCGGGCGCACCGTGACGGTGGCCAGCGACGTGACCGAGACCGACCGCGTCATCGACGCGGCGACCTTCGACAGCCTGAGCGCGCAGACGCTGATCGACGCGCGGGCGCGGGACTTCTACGCGGGTCAGCCCTTCACGGCGACGGCGCCCGACGGCTCGACGCTGGTCGGCACCGTTTCGGACTGGAACGGCGACACGCGGGTCATCACGCTGACCGAGCTGCGGGATACGACGCCGGACTTCGACCAGTCCTTCTTCGACCTGATCGGGGACGGCGAGACGATCTCGTCGGACATCGACACGTCGGGCGCCGTGATGGTGGGCAACGGCGTGGAACTGACGCTCGATACGCTAGGCGCGGCCCCTGTGCTTGGCGCGACCGTCACGGGCAATGGCAGCTCCATCGGCACCGTTGCGGCGCTCGACAGCGGCGTGCTGCAGGTGCGCGGCACGTCGAACACGCTCGCCGCGGGCACCGTGGTGGCGTGGACAGGCGCGGACGGCAACGGCTACAGCGTGACGCTGGGCGCGGAGCTGACGGCCGTGGACAGCATCTTCACCATCGGTGCCCCGGCGCTGGCGGACCTGCCGGTGACCGGCACCATGCTGCGGGCAGGTGGCATCGAGATCGGGCGGATCGCGACCATTGACGGCGACACGGTGACGCTCGTCATCACCCGCGAGGCGCTTGCGGGCGGCACAGGTGCGGCGCTGCTGCAAGCGGGCCAGTCGGTGAGCTGGTCGACCTCCGCGGGCACCGAGCCCACGACGACGATCGGCGCCATCGCGAACGACGCGGTGATCGGCATCACGCTGCGCGACACCGCGCTGCAACCGGTGAGCGGCGATACGGTCCGCCTCGAGGGCTCCACCATCGGGACGGTCACGAGCTGGGATGCCGACGAGGGCGCGCTCTTCATGACGGTCGCCACAACGGATATCGAGATGCTGGGCCGCGATGACCTTCTGACCATCGCGCGCACCGACGGCCTCGGTGATTACCGGGTGCAGGAGGTGAAGACCGTCTCCGTCTCCGGCGCGACGGCCCTCGTCCGCGTCTACGTCGAGATCCAGCCCGACGCGGCGCCGGAGAGCGGCGATGCGCTGACCGATGCGTCCGGAAACGTAATCGGCGAGATCGCGGTCTGGGATCCCGACAAGCGCGAGGCGACGGTGCATCTGGATGCCGGGCATCTGGGCGACGTCTGGTTCGGCTCCGACCTGCGCGTGAACAACGCCGCAGGGACGCTGGCCTACGAGGTCGTGGACCTGCGCTTCGGCTCCGTCCGCTACCCGGCCACCGGCTCCACCGCGGCGGATGCGCTGTCGGGTGGGGAGCTCAGCCTGCAGGACCTGTCGCTCGACTACGACGGCGCGGGGCAGGGCGTGATCGTCACCTCGCTCGATCCGAGCCTCTGGACCGACACCTTCACCTACACGGGCACCCGGTTCGAGAATGCGGACAGCGTCATCGTCGGCATCGACCGCATTCCCGATGGCGGCACCTTCGACGAGCAGCGGGAGTTCCGCCCCGGCGTCACTGACGCGCGCAAGCACGACTTCCGCGTCGACAAGTCCCAGCTCCAGATCTCGCAGGATGCGGGCGACAAGCAGCGGCTGGAGGGCGCGACGCTCGTCTCGATCCCGGACCTCGTGGATCAGCGCTTCATCTCCTATTCCGGGGCCGAGCAGCTCTTCCTGCACGGGACCGAGGGGCAGGACAGCTTCACCTTCGACAACACCGGGGCGCTCAGCTACGCCTACGGCCACGGCGGGAAGGACAGCTTCTTCCTCGGCTCCGTCGTCTCGACACGGCAGGCTCCGAACCCGGAGGGCACCGGCTCCGTCACGGTGGTGGAGACCACGGCGGGTGCCAGCGACACCACGCGCCTCTATGGCGGGTCGGGCAACGACTACTTCCAAGTCTACCGCAACAAGGCGGAGAGCTTCCTCTTCGGCGATGCCGGCGATGACACGTTCTTCGTGAAGGCGACGCTGGGGGTCACGAACCTCGGCTCCGGCAAGGGCAAGAACAAGGTCGGCTACAACAAGAACGCGCCGCTGCACATCGACGGCGGTTCGGGCTTCGACACGGTGATCCTGGAAGGGACCGAGATCGGCGACCGCTTCATCGTCTTCGTGGACGATGCGGGCGTGCAGCAGATCAAGGGCGCGGGCCTCAACCTCGCCTCGATCAAGGGCGTGGAGTCCATCCAGATCAACGCGATCGACGGCGACGATACGATCTATGTCTACGGCGTCACCTCCGACACGCGCCTGACGGTCAACACGGGTCGCGGCTCCGACACGATCGAGGTCGGCGGTCCCGCGCGCTTCTTCGATCCGGTGGACCAGTCCATCCAGCTCGACACGTCGAGCCCGGACGCGCTGGTGCCGGTCATCGAATATGTCGAGGTCGAGGAGCAGGTGCCGGGCTACACCCGCATCGACCTCGTGCCGCAGCCCGACGGAACGACCCTGTCCGTCGCGGTCTTCGTGCCGGGCTACACGGTGACGAAGCGGGTGGCGACGGTCGTGCTGCGCCCGGTCTCGGGTGCCACGCAGTCCGAGAAGAAGGCGCTGTCGCTCGACGCGGTGCGGATCGGGGCGGTCAACGACCTCTCCACCTTCGACAACCTCGTGCAGCTCGACGGCGCGTCGGGCTCCGACGTCATCGACTTCAAGCTCTACGGCGACCGCGACGGCTCCCGCGCGGATGGCGAGTTCGGTGTGACCACCCAGCGCGACGTGACGATCCGCGCGCTGAAGGCGGTCTACGGCCAGAGCTACGTGCCGGACGAGAGCGAACTGGTGGCCGAGGACAGCCCGGAGAACACCTCCTACGGCTGGCTGCGCGGCTTCGGCGGGTCGAGCCAGGGCATCCTGCTCGACAATGCGGAGCTGGTGCGCATCCAGCTCGGCGACGCCAACAACAACTTCATCCAGTCGGGCCTCGACAGCGACATCGAGTACGCGGTGATCTCGCTCGGCGGCGGCGACGACGTGGTCAAGGTCGGCCGGGTGCTGACCGATGCGGAGCGCGAGGCGCTCGACGTCTCGCGCCTCGACAGCGACGTGCTGGCGCTGGTCAATGGCGCCTGGGCGGCGCGGCTTGCGGCGGCGGGCCTCGACGCGCTCGACGTGATGACGCTGGCGGCCCTCGATCAGGTCACGCTCAGCGGCAACACGCCCGAGGTGGTGAACTGGTTCGACGCGCTCGACCTCGATGCGCGCGGCACCGGCTTCCTCGCCGCCGCGCGGGAGGGCGAGGTGGGCGACACCTCCTTCATCACCTCCCGCGTGCTGCTGATCGGCGGCGACGGCACCAACGCGCTGACGCTCTACAACAACGCGCAGTCGGTGGACCGCCATGTCCAGACGACGGCGCAGGAGTACAAGCCCTTCAACCCGGCGGACCCGACGACCTCCTCGCCGGACGAGGTCTCGACCGATCCGCTCAAGGCGCGCATCGCCTTCACCCAGGTCGATATCCGCAACCGCGCGGACGAGGATGGGGAGGGCATCACCTCCTCCATCGCGATCAACGCGTTCGACACCACCGAGCTCTATCTGGGCGGCGGCAACGACGCGATCGAGCTGATCTCAGTGGCGCAGCCGCTCTCGATCCACGCCGGTGCGGGCGATGACGAGTTCTTCGTCGGTTCGCGTCCGACCGATGTGCTGGGCTCCGACCTCGACGGGATCAACACGACCGTGCGGCTCGACGGCGGCTCCGGCTCCTCGCGCCTCGTGGTCTCGCGCGCCGGTGATAGGGACGACACGCAGGTGGTCGAGCTCGCCTCGAACTCGATCACCATGCGCCACGATCAGGGTGCGGACACCATCGCGACCTCCATCAAGTACGAGGCGACCCTGTCCTCGGCGGAGGAGAGCGACAGCGTGATCTCCGGCTACGACCGCGGCATCGTGGTCTACACCGGCGACGGCGCGGACAAGCAGGTGACGATCAAGTCGGTGCGCAACGACAGCCCGACCCGGATCTACCTGGGCGACGGCGACGACGAGGCGCAGGTGCTCTCCACCGCGGCCGAGCGCACGGTGCTGGAGGATCACGACAGCGATCCGACGACGCCCGACCGGGTGGTCGTGGTCGGCGACGCCAATCTCGGCCTCTCCAACGTCGCCGGTGAGCTGGCGCACGACATCCTTCAAGTCTTCGGCGGCGAGGGCGCCGACACGATCGACCTGAGCGCGGCCCTCGCCAACGTGCGCGCCTATGGCGGTGCGGGCGACGACCACATCAAGGGCTCGACCGGCTTCGACATCCTGGTCGGCGGCCTCGGCGACGACACGATCGAAGGCTACGGCGCTGCCGTGATCGGCACGCCAGCGGAGGACACCCTCTGGGGTCAGCAGCTCGAAGTGATCGCGGGCGACGAAATCGGCCTCTTCATCGATCCGTCCTCCGACGCCTACGACGCGCGCTGGATGGAGGCGGGCGGCACCTACTTCTTCGACCGTGCGGACGATCCGGGCAGCCTGCTCGACCTGTCCGCCGACACGCTCGACCTCACGCCGCTCGCGAACGCGGTGGATGCGGACGGGCGCCTGCTGGAGGAATATCGCGGCGCCGATCCGCTGGCGCAGTGGTTCTCCATCGAGACGGAGGAGGAGCTGCTCTCCGAAGGGGGCGACGACGCGCTCTTCTCCGGCATCGCGACGCCGCGCCTCGATGCGCTGACGCCGACCACGATCAGCTGGCAGCGCGCCATCGGCGACGCAGCGGGTACCGAGACGGCGACGACGCATGAGTGGCTGACGGGTACGGCCGTGATGATCGGCGGCGCGGGCTCGGACCGCATCCTCGCGGGCAACACCGACGCCGCGCACATCCACGGCCACCTGCTGGCGGGCGATACGGTGCGCATCACGCTCTACGACGCGGATGCGGACGCGCGGCGCTTCCACATGATCGACGTGGTCGATCTGGACGTGACGCAGGACAACCGGCCGATCGGGCATGACTGGATCCAGTACGGCTTCGGTCCGGCCACGGTGCTCGCCGGTCAGGGCCACGACGTGGTCATCGGCGGCCACGACTGGACCGAGGCGGGCCTGCTGCCCGAGGGCACGGATGTGCAGCGCGTCCTCTCCGACGCGGGGCAGGTGGTGCTGCTGGAGGCCTCGCTCACCGGCTCCGATGCCGGGCTGGTCGAGCTGATGCAGACGGACCAGAGCCTCGCGGGCGGGGACGACGTGATCGTCGTCAGCGCCTCCGACACCGATGCGATCGCCGGTGGGGGCGACGACGTGATCCGGGTCGGCTACGTCCATGTGGCACAGCCCGATGCGGCGGATCGCGACGGCGATGGTGACGTCAACGAGCCGCTGCCGCTGCTCGGCTCCGTGACCTTCGACGCGCTGGCGGGCTATGTTGCCGGGGCCGGCTGGAACGTGCTGCTCGGCCTCGCGCCGCTGCCGGCGGCGGTGACGTCGCGCGGCGGGCTGCGGGTCCGGCTGGTGGCGGATTACGGCGACCTGCGCCGCGATGCGCCGGTCAACCTGCCCTCCGTTCCGGCGCTTGCAAGCTTCGACCCGGCGGACGGGCTCGAGGTCTACACCCTGCGCAGCCAGATCCCCGACGAGGACTTCGCGGCCATCTTCTCCTCCACGCAGCTCAAGGGCGATGGCGGGGCGGATGACGTGGCCCTCAATCAGGCAATCGCGGACGTGGTCCTCGGCGAGGGCGACGACCGGCTCGTGGCCGAGGGTGCTGCGAGCACCGATGCGGAGCGTGGCCTCGCGGTCATCGCCGATACCGGCGCCATCGACCGCCTGCGCGCCGACGACCGGCTGGTCCGTGTCGACTACTCGCCCGCCGACACGCGGGTGGGCGTGCCGCTCACCAGCGCGGACGGCGATCCGCAGCTCTATCGCGGCGGCGATGACAGCGTCACGATCGGCGCGGGCAACCATGTCGTGATGGGCGGCGCGGGCGACGACACCCTGTCGCTCGGCGCGGGCACGGACGACTTCACCCAGATTGTGAGCGGTGACGCGACGACGATCTTCTTCGATCCGCGGACCGGCGTGGCCGAGCGGACGCTCGTCCACATGGTCGCGGGCGAGAACGATCCCGTCATCATCGCCGAGCGTGAGGCCGATCCGAACGGGCCGGGCTTCGCCGATACCATCACCACGGGTGGTGGCCGCATCGTGGTGGCCGGTGGCCTGGGCGACGACCGGATCACGACCGGTGGAGGCCGTGCCGCGATCTTCGGCGACCAGATCCTGATGACAGCGCTCGACACCTCCGGCGCAGAGCCGGTGATCCGCCTGACCGATGAGAGCCTCGGCATTCCGGGCGGCGACGACGTGGTCGACAGTGCCGCGGCAGATGTCGTGGTCATCGGCGGAGGCGGCGACGACACGCTGAACCTGCAAGGCGGCGATCCGGCGGGCACTACCTCGGGCCGTGCCATCGCGATCGGCGACTATGGCGAGGTCCGCTTCGCCCAGCCGACCGGCTGGACCGAGATCCCGGTGACGGCGACCGACATGCTCGCCTTCGGCACGCTGGTCTCCATCACCTCGCTCGATACCGAGACGACGGATACCGGGGCCGACACCATCCGGGCCGAGAGCGGCACGAAATACGTGATCGGCGGCGGCGGTGCGGACCGGATCCTCACCGGCACCGGGCGCGACGTGCTGCTCGGCGACACCGGGGAGCTCGGCTTCACCGACGGCCTGCTGCGGACCGTGACGAGTACGCGGGATGTGGACGGCACGATCCTCGAGGCGGGCGGTGACGACGTGATAGCCACCGATGTCGGCGACGCGCTGGTGCTCGGCGGGATCGGTGGCGACACGATCACCACGGCGGCGGAGGTCACCGTGGCCGGTGTCGCGACCCCGCGCGAGGCCGGGGCGACGGACCGCGTCGTGATCTTCGGCGACAACGGCACGGCGCGCTACACGGCGGCGGGAGATCTCGTCGATCTGGTGAGCGGCGACGGGCTGGCACGCGATGGCAGCGGCGACACGATCTCCTCCGGCGATGCGACGGCGCATGTGCTGGCCGGCGTCGGCGATGACGTGATCACGCTGGCGGACGGCGTGGCCTCGCTGCTCGCCGATCTCGGCACCATCACCTATTCCGCGACGCTGCGCGACCGGGTCGATGAGATCGAGACGACGTCGACGCTCCAGTCCCTGCACGGGGCCGACACGGTCACGCTGGGCGACGGCGCGCTGGCGATGATCATCCTCGGCGCCGGCGATGACAGCCTGACCGGTGGCGACCTCACGCTGGCCCATGTGGCGGGCGATCTGGCGCGGATCGACGTGGACGCAACGGGCGGCGATCTGCTGACGCTGACCAGCCTCGACACGGCGACTACTGCGGGTGCCGATGTGATCACGCTGGGCGATGGCGTACTGCGCGCGATCCTCGGTGCGGGCGGCGATACGCTGACGCAAGGGGACGGCGACGCATCCGTCATCGGCGACCACGGTGTCATCACCGCCGACGCCACCACCTTCGAGATCGTGGAGATCGAGGCGCTGGCCACCAACGCCGCACGGCCGGTGGCCGGGGCGGATCGCTGGACCGCCGGTGACGGGCGTCACCTTGGCATCCTCGGTGCACTCGGCGACACCGCGCTGCTCGGCGATGGCGACGTCGCACTGCTCGCCGATCACGGGACGCTGACCTTCACCACCGGCGGCCTGCTCGATCACCTGATCGACGATACCGAGGATGGCGGCAATGACAGCGTCACCATCGGCGATGCGACGCTGGCCGCGGTGATCCTCGGCATCGGGGACGACAGCCTGACCGGCGGCGACCTGACGCTGGCCCACATTGCGGGCGATCTCGCGGAGATCGATCTCGACCCGGCGACCGGCAACCTGCTGACGCTCACCAGCCTTGATGGGGCGACGACGCCGGAGGGCGATGACGTCATCACCATCGGTGATGGTACGCTGCGGGCGATCCTCGGCACCGGCGCCGACACCCTGACCCAAGGCGACGGCGATGCCGCGGTGCTGGGCGATTACGGTGTGATCACTGCCGACACCACGACCTTCGCCATCGTGGAGCTGGAGGCGGATATCGACGATCCGGCCTTCACCGGCGGCGGCGACGATCGCTGGACTTCCGGTTCCGGCCAGCATCTTGGCATCATGGGAACGGGCGGCGATACGCTGACGCTCGGCTCCGGCGATGCGGCGATCCTGGCCGATCACGGCACGATCGAGCTCACGGATCAGCAGTTCCTCGACACGGTGACAGCGCTGACCACCACCGGTGGCGGTGATGACGTCATCTCCATCGGCAGCGGCCGCACGGTCGTGATGGGCGGCGACGGCAACGACCGGATCACCACGGCGGGCGAGCGGGACATCCTGTTCGGCGATGGCGGCGTGGCGGAGTTCGCGCCTGAGCTCGGCTCGTTCCTGACGCCGCAGCTTCTGACGCCGCTCCTTCCGACGGTCGAGGGCGCGGACACGCTGCGCGGCGGCGCGGGCGAGGACATCCTCTTCGGTGGCGCCGGCGGCGACACGGTCGAGGGCGGCTCGGACCGCGACTTCGTGATCGGCGACTTCGCGACCATGACGTTCCGCAACGGCCTGGAGCTGAAGGTCGAGACCACGGCGGAGCTGCAGGACTTCGGCGGCGACGACCTGCTGACCTCGAACTTCGATGCGGACTTCGTGTTCGGCGGCGCGGGCCTCAACAGCTTCGACGTGGCCGCGGGCCGCGACGTGGTGTTCGAGACCTTCGGCGCGCTGGAGTTCACGCCGGGCGCGGGCCTCGACAACATCTCCGCTTACTTCAACCTCGGTGTGTCGGGCGGGATCCTGGACAACCGGGCGGTGGAGACCAATACGGCGCGCTCGATCTTCGACAACCTCGCGCCGCAGCTCGGCACCGTCGACGGGGCGGGGATCTCCGCCTCGGAGGCGCGGGCCAATGCGAAGGTCAAGATGCAGGCCTTCGACCGGTTCATGTCGAGCTTCGCGGGCATGCTCCAGGACCTGCAGGGCCCGGGCACGGACCTGATGCGTCCGATGGGCGGGCAGGGGATGCAGATCGACGGGGCGGTCAAGACCGGCCGGTCTGCGCTGCGCGGCTATCTCGGCGTGGGCGCGGAGGATCTCGACATCTTCCCGGCACAAGGCGAGGTCACGCTGCCTGAGGCCGATCCGCTGGAGGCCGGCGATCCCGGCCTGCCGCCGGAGCTGCAGGAGGGTGTCGCGGCCGCCACGTCGGAGGAGGCGGAGGACGATCTGCTCGCCCTCATCGACCTCGGCGACGACGAGACCGCGCAAGGGGAGGCCGCAGCGGCCCTCCTCGCCCTCACGGCCCCGGCGCTGCGCCGCCGAAAGGCCCGCGCGGGCAGCCTAGAGCAGCGTTTGCGCAACTGGTCCGGCGCCGGTTTCGATCTGCGGCGCACCGCCGGTGGACCCCGTTCGGGGGCGCCGGTACAGTCCCCGCAAACCAAGGGATAAAGGGACAGGCAACCATGGCAGAGCAGCAGGCAGGGCAGGGCAAGAGCGTCATCTTCCGCGACGAGAAGATGCGCACCAGCTACGCCAATGTCGCGAATGTGGCGAGCACGCGGGAGGAGATCTCGGTCCTCTTCGGCATCGGGCGGAGCTGGCACGGCAAGGGCGAGGAATACGAGGTCGATCTGAACGACCGCGTGATGCTCTCCCCCTTCACCGCCAAGCGCCTCGCCGCGATGCTCGTGAACGCGGTCGCGCAGTACGAGGCGCGCCATGGCAAGATCGACGCCGGATCGCAGGAGGGCGGCGAGGGCTGAGGCCCGCCGTCGGGGGCATGATCCAGGGGGAACAACCTGATCCCGGTCGTGCGGCGCAGGCGACGCCGCTGACCGCACCCGGCCTGTTGGGCTGGTGCGATCTCGTCCGCTCGCGCCTGAAAGGCGTGGTCGAGGTCGCGGTGGTGGAGATCGTGGGCGAGCGCATCGAACCGCTCGCCGCCAGCCCCACCAACATGGATCTCGCGAAATACGCCCAGGCGCTCGCCGCCGCCGCCCAGCGGGGCGAGGGCCTGTTGCAGCCGCTGGCGGCCGAGATCGACGGCGTGGCCGAGATCATCGCCTATCCGGTCGGAGCAGGGCAGACCGCGCTGGTGGGCCTTGGTGAGCTGCCCGCGCGGCAGACGGCGCTGGTGCTCCAGCAGGTCCAGCTCTCCGCCGGGTGGCTGTTCTGGGAAGCGGCGAAAGCCGGGGCGGAGCGGGCGGCGGCGCGCAGCGCCAGGCTGGATGCCAGCTTCGAGCTCTTCGCCGAGCTGCTCGATGCGGGCAAGGTGCTGGAGATCCAGCAGCTTCTCTGCTCAATCGTGGCGGACCGGACGGGCGCGTCGCGCTGCGCCTATGTCACGCGCCGCTTCGGCCGGGTGCGGCTGCGCGCCGTCTCCGGCACCACGACCTTCGACCGGCGCACCACGCTCAACGACCTGACTGAGCAGGCGGCGGCGGAGGCCATGGCGCGGCGCGAGGCGATCTTCCACGGGGAGGGCGACGCGGGCGGGCCGCTCCGCTCCCTCGCGCGGCTGCACGAGGACAAGGCCGCCGCCGCCATCCCGCTGATGAACCGCAAGGGCCGGGTCCGCGGCGCGCTCGTCATCGAGTGGCCGGAGGCCGTGCCCGAGGGGCTCTTGGAGGATTGGGCGAGCCTCTGGGTGCTGGCGGCCCCCGTGCTCGACCTGCGGCGCAAGGCGAGCCGCAACATTCTGCAGGTGGCGCTCGGCTCCCTCGGCAGCGCGCTCGGCGCCGTGTTCGGTCGCGGGCATCTGGTGCTGAAGGGGATCACGGTGGCGCTGGTGGCTCTCGCGGCCCTGATGATCTTCGGCGAGGGGCAACACCGGCTGCGCGCCGATACGGTGATCGACGATGCGGGCCTGCGCGTCGTCTCCGCCCCCGCCGACGGCTTTCTCTCGGAGGTCCGCGTGATCCCCGGTGACCGGGTGGCCGCCGCCGACGTGATCGCGGTGCTCGATGACGCTGACCTGCGGCTGCGCGCGCTGGAGCTCGACGCCCAGCTCGCTCGCTACCGTGCCGAGGAGGCAATCGCTCAGCGGCAGGGCGACCGCGGCACCGTCGCCGTCGCCCGCGCCCAGGCGGCGGAGGTCGAGGCGCGGCGCGCCCTCGTGGAACGCGAGCTGGAACAGACGATCATCCGCGCGGGCACCGATGGCCTCGTGCTGGAGGGCGACCTGCGCCAGCGCGTCGGCGGGCAGGTGGAGCGCGGCGAGGTCCTGATCGAGATCGCCCCCCGCGAGAACGTGGAGGTCCGTGTCGACGTGGCCAACCGCGACGGCGACGTGTTCGAGGCGGGCCTTGCCGGCACCCTCCGCCTCAACGTCGCACCCGAGGTGCCGCTGCCCATCACCGTCACCCGCGTGAAACCGGCGGCCGAGAGCATCGACGGCGACCTGCGTTTCGTGGGCTATGCCGAGATCGGGGAAACGGAGCTGCGGCTGGAAAACGGCATGCGCGGCTCCGCCCGGCTCGACCTGGGCCGTGAGCCGCTCTGGCGCATCTGGCTGCTCCCGGCATGGGAGACGGTGACGCTGTTCCTGTGGTCCTGGTGGCCGTGAGCCGATGGCCCGCGCGCAGCTTCTGAGCCAGGACTGGTACCGCGTCGCCGACCTGCGTCCGCGCCTGCGCGCGCAGATCGAGGTGGCGCTGCACGAATATCTCGGCACCCGCTGGTACGTCCTGCTCGACCGCGCGTCGGGCAAGACCCACCGGCTGGCCGAGGCGGGCTGGGCCATCGTCCAGCGGTTCAACGGGCGCGAGACGCTGGATGAGATCTGGACCGGGCTCGCCCGCGCCAACGATCCCGACCTTCCGCCGCAGGACGAGTTCATCGAGCTGATGAGCCGCCTCTACGACAGCGGCATCGTCGCGGTGGAGGGGGTGCCAAAGGCCGAGGCGCTCGCCAAGTCCCAGGCGAAGAAGGAGAGCGCGGTGTGGCGCGCGCTCCTGAAATCCCCGGTCAGCCAGAAGATCCCGCTCTACAACCCCGCGCCGTGGCTGGATGGCGAGGCCGCGGGGCGGTTCGCGCGGTTCGTCTTCTCCTGGGCAGGGCTCGCGGTGCTGCTCACCCTGATGGGGATGGCGGGGCTCGAGCTGATCCGCAACTGGGAGGCTCTGACCGGCAACCTCGCCGACCGGGCGCTGGCGCCGAACAACCTCGTGATCCTCGTCTGCGTCTATCCGGTGGTGAAGCTATTGCATGAGCTCGCTCACGCACTCGCCGTGCGCCGGTTCGGCGGGCAGGTGACGGAGACGGGGATCATGTTCCTGATCTTCGTGCCGATGCCCTACGTCGATGCGTCCGCCGCCAACTACTTCCGCGCCCATGGCAGCCGGGCGCTGGTGGCTGTGGCGGGGATCCTTGCGGAGCTCGGCATCGGCGCGCTCGCGATCATGATGTGGGCGGAGACCGATCCGGGCCTGCTGCGCGCGATCCTCTTCAACGTGATCGTCATCACCACGATCTCGACGCTGTTCTTCAACGGCAACCCGCTGCTGCGCTTCGACGCCTACTACGCGCTCGCCGACCTCACGCAGACGCCCAATCTCGGCAACCGAGGGCAGGCGCTGATCGGGCGCTGGTTCAAGCGCCTCTTCGGCTATCCGCCGGAGCCGGAGACGGAAACGGCGGGGCCGTCCTCCCGCGCCTGGATGGCGAGCTACGCCGCCGCCGCCTTCTGCTATCGGGTCTTCGTCACCTTCTCCATCGCGCTGATCGTGACGGACAAGGTGCCCTATGTGGGTCAGGTCCTCGCCATCTGGATCGTCGGCACGGGCCTTGTCTGGCCCAATGCGCAGGCGGCGTGGCGCAACCTCAGAAGCCCCGCGTTCAACACCAGACGGAGGAGCATCGTGCCCCGCCTTCTCGCCTTCTTCGCCGTGCTCGCGGCGCTGATCTTCTTCGTCCCGCTGCCGAGCTCCACCACCGTGCGCGCGGTCGTCGCGAGCGGGGAGGAGGCTGCGGTCTTCTCCGGCTCCGAAGGGCGGTTGGTGGAGATCGTGGCGGAGGAGGGCGCGCGGGTGGCCGCGGGCGACCTGCTGCTGCGCCTCGCCCCCGACCGGCTGGAGACCGAGGTGCTGGCCCTCGACGCACAGGTCGCGGCGCGCGAGGCGGAGCTGCGGATCGCGCAGGGCCGCAGCGACGGGGCGCTGGCGTCGGCCATCTCGCGGGAGATCGCGGCACTTGAGGCGGCCCGCGCCGACCTCCAGGACAAGGTCGCGGCGGCGGAACTGCGCGCCGGTCGCGCCGGCATCCTCGTCTGGGACACGCCGGAGCCGACCTTGGGCGAGCTGATCCTGCGCGGCTCCCGCGTCGCCTTCGTGGACCGGCCCGAGAGCCGCCGCCTGCTCGCCATGCTGCCGGAGGGGGCGGGTCGTAACATCGAGCGCGGCATTACCGAGGCGCGCTTCATCACCGACGCCGCGCCCGGCGCCCCGCGGCTGGCCGAGGAGGTGGAGATCATGCCCAACGCCTCCCGCGCGCTGATCGACCCGCGGCTGGCCGACCGCTCCGGCGGGCCGATCCTGACCGCACCGGACGAGACCAACCCGGACGCCGTGCGCGCCACCGCCCCGCATTTCTGGCTGGAGGCGGATGGCGATTTCGCGGACCTCGCGCTCGGCGACCAGGTGCAGCTGAAGCTCGTCCACCCGTGGGAGCCGCTCTTCCCCCGTGTCGTCCAGCCGCTGCTGCGCGAGGGCTTGCGGAGGTTCGGCCCCGGATGACCGCGCATCTGCCACCCCCGCGCGGCGCCCTGCCGCTGACCCCGCCGGAGCGGGCGGAGGCCGCGTCGAAGACGCCGCGGTTCCTGACCGCGCTCGCCGACCTGCCGCGGGACAACCGTTTCACGCGGCGGCGGCAGCTCGCGGCGATCCGCGCGGCGCGGGGCTCGCTGAGCGATCTGGATGATGCGGGCCTGCGGCTTCGCGCGGTCGAGGTGGGTGCCGCCCTCCGGCAGGGCGAACTGACTGGCCGCCTGCTGGTCGACGCCTTCGCTCTGATCGACGAGGCGTTCTGCCGTGAGACCGGCTTCCGCTTCCACGACACCCAGCTCCTCGCCGGGCTGCACCTCGCCCGCGGGCGGTTCGTGGAGATGGCGACGGGGGAGGGCAAGACGTTCACCGCCGCCCTGCCTGCCGCGCTCCACGCCCTCGCAGGCTGCGCCGTGCATGTCGTCACCGTCAACGACTACCTCGCTGAGCGCGATGCGGCCGAGACCGCGCCGATCCTCGCGCGCCTCGGCCTCACCTCCGCCCATGTCATCCACGGCATGGAGCTGCCGGAGAAGCGCGCCGCCTACGCCGCCAACGTCACCTACTGCACCAACAAGGAGCTGGTCTTCGACTACCTGAAGGACCGCGCGAAGGAGGCGGCGCGCTCGCCCCTCGCCTACCGCATGTGGCTGGAGACGGTAGAGCCGCCGCTCGTCACCCGGCTCGACTACGTGATCGTGGACGAAGCCGACAGCGTGCTGATCGACGAGGCGAACATCCCGCTGATCCTGACCGAGCCGACGCGCAACACCCTCTCGCCCCGCTTCCTCCAGCAGGCCATGGAGCTCGCCGAGCGTGACGACAGCGCGTGGGAGGACGAGGACGATCTGGGCTTCTCCGCGCTGCGGTCCGAGGCGCTCGCCCGCCTCGTCGCCACGCTCGACGACCCGGATCCCGAGTGGCAGGCGCTGGCGCTGGCCGAGGAGGTGCTGACCCAGGCTCGCGCGGCTCGCGACCGCTTCCGCCGCGACACGCATTACATCGTGGAGGAGGAGAAGATCGTACTGGTCGACCAGCAGACCGGCCGCCCGATGCCCGACCGCTCGCTGCCCTTCGGCCTCCAGCAGATCCTCGAAGTGCGCGAGGGACTGGAGCCGTCGGCCTCCCGCAAGACCTTGGCGAAGCTCAGTTTCCAGCTCTACTTCCGCAAGTACCACAAGATCGCGGGGATGAGCGGGACAATGCGCGAGGTGCGCGCCGAGATGCGCGACATCTACCGCACCGGCCTCGCCGCCGTGCCGACGCACAAGCCGGTGATCCGCCAACGCCTCCACCGTCGCCTGTTCTCGACCACCGACGAAAAGCTGGACTGGGCCGTCGCGCGGGCCGAGGAGATCCGCGATCAGGGACGCCCGGTCCTGCTGGGTGTGTCGTCGGTGCAGATCTCCGAAGCTTTGGCGGAGCGGCTGCGCAACCGCGCGCTGCCCCATGACGTGCTCAACGCGCGGCGGCTGGCGGAGGAGGCGGAGATCGTGGCCGAGGCCGGGCAGGGAGGGCGCGTCACAGTCGTCACCAACATGGCCGGGCGTGGCACCGACATCAAACTCTCTAAGGCGGTGAAGGACGCGGGCGGCCTCCATGTCGTCATCGCCGACGCGCTGGAAAGCGACCGGCTCGACCGGCAGCTCTACGGCCGCGCGGGGCGACAGGGGGATCCGGGCAGCTACGACATCGTCCACGCCCTCGACGAGCCGGAGCTGAAGCTGCTGTTGTCGCGCGGTGCCATCGCGGCCTTCGGACGCCTGCGCGCCCTTGCACCCGCGGCGGCCTCGGCGTTTTACTTCCGCTATCTGGCCTACCGCCGGAACCGGCTGGAGGGCATCCGTCGCAGCCGTCGGGTCAAGCTCCTGAAAAGCGAGGAGAAACGGGATGAGATGCTCAGTTTCACGCGTCGCCGCTAGCCTCCTCCTGCTCGCGGGCGCCACGCAGGCGCAGGAGGGCAGCCTCGAATTCGCCTCCTGCCTCATTCGCCCTGCGGAGAGCACCGAGCTCTCCAGCCCCCTGCGCGAGATCGTCAGCGCCCGGCGCGCGGACCTCGGCGACGCGGTGGAGGCGGGCGACGTGCTGCTCGAATTCTCCCACGCCGCACTCGATGCCCGCGCCGCACGGCTGGAGAACGAGCGCGCCTTCGCCGCCCGCGCGCTGGCCCGGGCGGAGCGGCTCGGCAACATGCTTCCCGCTGCGGAGCGCGACGAGCTGACCAACGCGCTGCGCAGGGCCGAGGCGGACCTTGCCGAAATCCGGGCCGAGATCGCGCGCTATACCATCAGCGCGCCCCATGCCGGCATTGTCACCGAAGCCCCGCTGTCGATCGGCGAGGTCGCGGGCGACGAGCCGGTGATGACCCTCATCCAGGTCAGCCGCCTGCGGGCCGAACTGTCGGTCCCCGCGGCGGAGCATGGCCGCTTCGCCATCGGCGACCGGCTGATGCTCGCCGCCGAGAACGGGACCCGGAAGGCAGGGGAGATCACCTTCGTCGATCCCGCCATCGATTTCGGCAGCCGGACCTTCCGGATCCATGCCGAGGTCGACAATTCCGATGGTGGCTGGGTTGCGGGCATGGGCTGCCAGGTGCCCGCCGGCTGACCGGGCGCACGGCGGCGTCACCGAAACGTCGCGGATCCGTCATGAGGTCCTTGCATGGATACGGTTTCAGCCGATCTCACCGGAGAGGCCGGATGCGCAGGAGGTACCGATGTTCGATCTGAAGGCGGATGACCCGCTCACGCTGACCAACGCGACCGTCGTGGCGCCGGATCGCACCTTCGACGGGGGCGTGACGCTGCATGGGGGCCGGATCGTCGCAGTGGCCGAAGGGCGCGGCACCGGGTTCGACCTCGACGGGCAGGTGCTGATCCCGGGCATCGTGGACCTGCACACCGACCATGTGGAGACCCATGTCCATCCGCGCGCCTCGGTTCAATGGGCCTTCCTCCCCGCACTGATGGCGCATGATGCCGTCGTGATCTCCGGCGGCACGACGACGGTCTTCGACAGTCTCTCGGTCGGGGCGACGATGAAGCGGCCCGAGCGGCGGGAGATCCTCGGCCCCCTCGTCGATGCACTGGAGCAGGGCCGGGCGCAGGGCCTGTTCCGGGCGGAGCACCTGCTCCACCTGCGCTGCGAGATCTCCGACCCCGAGACGGTCGGGCTGACGGATGCCAATATCGGGCGCGACATCGCACGGCTCGTCTCCGTCATGGACCACACGCCCGGCGACCGGCAGAGCGTGGATGTGGAGCACTGGCTGCGCCGCATGATCGAGGATATGCAGATCGACGAGGACGAGGGGCGCCGGCAGCTCGCCAAGCTCTTCGAGCGGTCGGCGCGGGTGGGTCCCGAGGTCCGCGCGCATGTGGTCGCCGCGGCAAAGGCCCATGGGGTGCCGTTGATGACCCATGACGACCGGAGCGTCGACCACGTGGAGCAGGCGCAGGCCGAGTGCGTCGCGATATCGGAGTTCCCGACGACGGTGGAAGCCGCACGGCACGCCCGCGCGCTCGGGCAGGCCATCGTCGCCGGGGCCCCGAACTACCTGCGCGGCGGTTCGCAGTCGGGCAACGTCGCGGTCAGCGATCTGCTGGCCGAGGGACTGGTGGACGCGCTGGCATCGGACTACGTGCCGCGTAGCCCGCTGGACGCCGCCTTCGCCATCGCGCGCGATCCGGCGCTGCCCCACGATCTGCCTGCGGCGGTGGCGCTGGTGACCGAGGCGCCCGCCCGCCTGGCCGGCCTGACGGATCGCGGCCGGATCGAGGAGGGGGCGCGGGCCGACCTCGTCGCCGTCCGGCTCGCAGGGGACCAGCCGCAGGTCACCGCCGTCTGGCGCGCCGGCCGCCGGGTGTTCTGAGACCGCCGTCGCTCGGTCGGACGCAAGCCGGTTGCGCGGTCAGACGTGCAGTGGAACCAGGGCGGGGCCTTCTTCCCAGCCCCAATCAGTCCGCTCGGAGGGGCGTGCTCAGTGTCCCCGGCGGTGAAGACACTCCGCTGCGAGGTTGCGAAACCGCGCCTCGACACTGGTGGCGATGCCGGTCCTGACAGAACCCTCGGTATCGAAATCACGCTGCCTGCCGAGCCTAGCCGAGGCGCCCGAGGTGGCGAAGGATGCACCGCAAGTGATGTCCGCATCCCCACTGGCATTCCGCTCGTACAGGACCGATCCGCCCAACCTGTCTTCCGGTGAGCACCGTCAGCTCGGCATCTGTCCACTGCCGTTCGGGTGGGTGAGTTGGCGCGCGCCGTCGCGAGTTCGTGTCCGCGTCGGGCTATGGAGCCGCAGCAGGAATGGAGCAAAAGGCATCCCGTGCCCGCCCTCTGGCTTTCGCCATGGCCCTCGATCCAGGAGGACGTCACGACCCGTCCGCCCGTGCCTGGATCCTCCTCCACCAGTACGGGGACTCTGAAGACGGCATGGACTGCTGCGACGGAGCCTGCCTCTATCATCTCTATACAGAGGGCTCCGTTGGTCGGCCCGGCGGTCTGGGACGAGCCTGCGATTGCGAACGACCGCAAGCGGAGCGCTTTCCTCTCATCCGCGTAGTAGAGCTGGGCGAGCCTAGGCACGGACGCGCCTCACGCTCGGCGAGGGTCCGCTGGTTCGTCCGGGAGCGGGTGCCTGCATCCGGGGCACCCCGGCCGTTTCGAAAGAAAATCGAGATAGGGGAAACTCCCGACTTCGCGCAGGCGCCGTCGCTGCACACATGTGGAAGGGCGGTACGCATCATCGGAGCGACGGATATGGCACATCCACAGATCGTGACCACGCGGCAGGCGGAGCGAACGGCCGCCGGTACACCGGCGCTTCTGGAACGGCTCTTCGACGCGCGGGCCGTCACCGTCAAGGCAAAGCCGGGCGAGACCATCGCGGCGGAGGGCGACGACGTCGAGACGATCTACCGCGTGGTCTCGGGCACGGTGCGCTGTTGCGGCTATACCGGCAGCGGACAGCGCCAGATCTTCCGCTTCTGCGGGCCGGGCACCCTTCTGGGCGCCGTGGACCAGGATCGCTGGCGCGCCACGATGGAGGCGACGGACTGCGTGATCCTGCAGGCCGTGCCGCGGACCCGCCTCGACGAGGCCATCGCGCGCTCGCCGCGACTCTGCCGCACGCTGTTCACGCTGATGATCGACGAACTGCGCCACCGGGAGGCCCACCTCGTGACGCTCTCCCATCTGCCGGCGCACGAGCGGCTGCGCGTCTTCCTGTCCCGCTTCGTCCTGGAGCGGCGCACGCGCGGGTTCGTGGCGCTGCCGATGACCCGGCAGGACATCGCGGATCACCTGGGACTGACCATCGAGACGGTGAGCCGCTCCTTCGGAACCCTCAAGCGCCTCGGCGTGATCGAGATGCGCGGCGCGGGCAAGGTCCGCGTGACGGATCCGACGGCAGGCATGGCGGCCTAGGGCCTTGGCGTATGGTTGTCGGTCCGGCGACGCCGCATACAACCGTTTCAGTCGAAGAAGGGCGCGATGCATCGCGCCGAACGGTGGGTGATCGTTGCGCCGTTGCTGTCTGCTGCCACGCGCGGTGCGCTGCGCCAAGGTGGTCGGCAGCTTTCTCCGACGATTGCATGACTGCGCCGCCTGGTATGACGGTACGGGCTCTGCCGTAGAACTGCTTCGCCCCGTGGCCCATACGGCATCTGTGCGCGCCGTCTCTAAGCGGGTCGGCTGGCCATGGCGCTACCAAGGTTTGATGGACAACTCCTGAACCATCGTCCTCCCGCATGGCGACGCCGCCAACGAAACCGGCGACGAAGGTTGCAAGGGCCTTTCCCGCAACCGTCTGGCCACTGAAGCACATAACCCCCACCAATGGGGCCTGCCCATCGGGCTGGCCCTGCAGGTCGGGCCGAAGGCGTGCATCGCCGGTCCCGATGCCGGTAAGAAAACGAGCCCCGCGCGGCTCAGGGTGATAGCCTAGCCCGTGGCATGTCCCTACAGATTGCATCGCCGTTCTCAGGGAAACGAACCCGTTGATCGGGTCTTTCGGCCGCCGGAAACGCCCTCCGCATGATAGGGTCGGCGCATGTCCGATCCTCTGCCATCTCTCGCGCTCTCCGTCCGCCAGCCCTGGGCCTGGGCCATCATCCACGGGGGCAAGGCGATCGAGAACCGGTCGCCCGGCGCCATCCGGTCGGGCGACATGGACTGCCGGCGGATCTGCATCCACGCCGCCACCGGGCTCAAGCGGTCGGAATACGACTGGGGCCTGTGGCGGTTGCATCGGCATGGGGTCACCGCGCCGCGGCCCGAGGCGCTGGTGCGCGGCGCGATCATCGGGACCGTCGATGTGGTGGACATCGTCTCCTCCAGCGACAGCCCGTGGTTCGGCGGGCCTTGCGGGCTGGTGCTGAAGAAGCCGGTCGCGGTCGAGCCGATCCCCGCGGCGGGCGCGCTGGGCTACTTTCGCTGGATGCCGTCGGGCACCCTGGCGCCACCCCTGCCGTGGATGACCGCCTACGACCGGCCGAACGGCGACGCGCGCACGCGATCCCTCTTCGACGACCTGCCGCCGTCCTTCGCGGTGGAGCCGGATCGGCCGGGCTGCAAACGCGGCTGAGCGTCGTTCAGCCGGGCAGCATCTCCCGGATCCGGTCGGCCGCCCAGGCGGGATCCTCCTCGTGCAGGAGATGGCCGAGATCGGGGCGGGACATGTGGCGGGCGCCGGGTATCCGGCGCGCCGCATCGATGGAGGTCCGTTCGGGTACGGAGCGGTCGCGCCCGCCGGTCAGCAGCAGGACGGGCTTGGAGATGCGGTCCAGCTCGGGCAGGAGCTCGCCCAGATCCCACTGCGCCATCATCGCGAGCGTTCCGTCCACGTGATCGGGTCGAGAGACGAGGCGGCGGTAGAGCTCCAGCCCTGCCGCGTCGATCCGGCTGCCGGTCCCCTCCACGAAGCCGCGCACGCCCGGTCGGCTGCCGATGAGGCGGGAGATCACGGTGCCCGACAGCGGATTGAACGCCATCGCCCGCGCCATGGCCGGAAAGACGATCGCCGCGGGGCCCGGAAAGCGCGCGAGGGCCGCGTTGACGCCGATCACCGCCCCGGGCGCCGTGTCGAGGTCGAGCGCCAGCCGAAGCGCGACCGCGGCCCCGGCCGAATGGCCGACGATGAGATCGGGGGTGATCTCCTCCTGCCGCAGCAGATCCGCGAGGTCGGCGGCGGTTGCCGCGAGGCCGAGCCGGTTCCGGTCGCCGATCCGCGTGAAGCCCTGTCCCGGCAGGTCCACCGCCACGCGGCGCGTTCCCTCGAGCGCCGTCACCACGTTCCGCCAGCTATGGGTCGAGGCACCCGCGCCGTGGATCATCAGCACGGTCGGGCCGGTGCCGACGTCCTGCACGTGCCAGCGGTGAGGCGGGGCGGCGACGCTGCGGCTCGCTTCGGCATGGGGCCAGTCGGGCGGAACGCTCATGACGCCAGCGTCGCCGTGACGGAGGCCGCGAGGCGCGCGGCATCCGCCCGGGGCAGGGGCAGGTACGCGCCCTCCAGCATCCGGGCGAGTTGCCGTGCTCCCGGCTGCGGACGGGCCGCGGTGTCGACGACGAGCGCCGGATGGCCGGTCGCCGCAACGGTGCGGGCCAGCCGTTCGGTCTCCGCCGCGGCCGCGGCCCGGTCGGTCCCGCCGTCTAGGGCCACGTTGCCTTTCCCGTCCGTCATGAGGACGAGGCCCGGGCTGAGCCCGCGCCGTCCGGCCGCCTCCAGCGTCTCGTGGGCCAGCGCGAGGGCCGAGGCAAGCGGTGTGCCGCCGCCCCCGGGCAGCACCGCGAGCCTGCGCTTGGCCTGCACCAGCGCCCGGGTCGGCGGCAGCAGCATCTCGGCTTCCTTGCCCCGGAACGCGATCAGCGCCACATGGTCGCGCTTTGCGTAGGCGGCCGCCAGCAGAAGCTCCACCGCGCCCTTCGCCTCTCCCAGCCGGGCAAGCGCTGTGGAGCCGGAGGCATCGACGGCGAAGACGAGCAGCCTGTCGGACCGATCCTCGAACCGCTTCAGCCGCAGGTCGTCGCGCGCGATCAGCACCGGTCGTGTATCGTCGGGCAGGGCGGCGCGGCGCAGGCTCTGCCACGGGGCGGCCGCGCGCAGGGTCGCGATGAGATCGATCCTGTCGCCGCTGCGGGGTGTGCCCGGGCGCGGGGCGAGCGGCCGGCCGCGCCGGTTGCCGTGCCGCCGGGCACCCGCGCCCGATCCCTTCGTCCCCCGGCGGCGGGCCAGTGCCATGCGCTCGGCAAGATCGGGGGGCAGGGCGGCCCGTGCCACCTCTACCAGCATCTCCTCGGGCGGCGTCGTTTCGCCCTGTTTCGTCTGCGATTGCTCCGGGGGCGCAGCTTCGGCTTCGGCGGGCGGGATGGCCGTGGCCCGTGGGGCGAGGACGAGGGCCGCGGCGGTGGCGAGATCGGCATCGCCGACGATGCCGCGCCCGGCATGGACCGCGTGCGCCCGCGCCGCGCGCAGGGCGAAGAGCACCGCGCGCGGGCTCTCGATGCCAAGACGGGCGGCCGCCATGGTCAGGGCCTCCACCGCCTCTGCCGGCGCGGTTGCCGATCCGGTGGCGGCGGTGCGCGACAGATCGGGATCGACGCCCGGCGGCAGCCGCAGTCCGTCCAGACCGATGTGGAAGGCCACACGGTCGGTCAGGGCGGCCGGCGCGCCGTCCTCCTCCCCCTCGTCGAGCAGGACGAGCATCGGCAGCGTTCCGGCATCCATCGCGGCGGCAAGCCGCCCGGCCAGTGCGGGGGACGTCCGCTCCGCCATGCTCAGCATCAGCGGCCCGCCATCGAGCAGGCCACGGCGGCGAACGGGACTACCGCCGGCCAGCGTCGCGGCCACGTCCAGCCCGCCGAAGAGCTGCTCGTCGTCCACGCTCGGCGGAACGCGGCGGAGTGCGAGCGCTTCGATGACCGCGTCGCGCAGGGGCCCGTGCCGGGCCCGCAGCCACAGCCCGCCCAGCCCCGCGGGATCGATCGACAGCAGGGCGAGGGCGGTGCGCAGCGGGGCGAGGGCATCGTCGGTCATCGGGAAGCCTCCGAACTGATTACGCAGCATCGCGCGGTCGGGATCGCTCGACACTCCGGCAGCCGGCCCGGTTCACCCTCGCGAACGACGCGGCGGCTCAACCCAGTACCTCCTCCACCGCGCGGGCGACGCGGGCGCCGGAGCCGGCCTCGTCGAGCGGATCGCGGCGCAGGCGGTGGCGCAGGGCGGAGGGGGCCACGGCCCGCAGGTGAGCGCGCGTGATCTCGCCCGCATCCTCCTGCGCCGCCAGCGCCCGTGCCGCGCGCAGCAACACCAGCTCGCCGCGTACGCCGTCGGAGCCGAGGGCGAGGCACAGGGCCGCGCAGTCCTCCAGCGTGTCCTCCGGTGTCTCGACTTCCGGCAACCGCCCGCGCGCTGCAAGGATCGTCTTGCGCAGCCTCGTGTCGGCGGCGCGCCAGCGTTTCAGGAAGGTGGCCGTATCGTTTTCGTAGGCGTCACGCCGCTTGACGACCTCCACGCGAGTGGCGATGTCGGCGGGCGAACTCACGTCGACCGACAGCCCGAACCGGTCGAGGAGCTGCGGCCGCAGCTCGCCTTCCTCGGGGTTGCCGGAACCCACGAGGACGAAGCGCGCCGGGTGGCGGATGCTCAGCCCCTCCCGCTCCACCACGTTCTCGCCGGAGGCCGCGGCGTCGAGCAGCAGGTCGACGAGGTGGTCCTCCAGCAGGTTCACCTCGTCGATGTAGAGGTAGCCGCGATGGGCGCGGGCGAGGAGCCCCGGCTCAAACGCCTTTTCCCCCTTGGTCAGCGCCCGCTCGATGTCGAGCGCGCCGACGACGCGATCCTCGGTGGCGCCGAGCGGCAGGTCGATCACGGGCGTGGGGCGGCTGACGAGCTTCGCATCCTTCGGCGCGTCCCAAAGCCCGCGCGCCGTCTTTACGTCGGTGCTGTTATAGGCGCAGTTCTCCACCGCCTCGATGGGCGGCAGCAGGGCGGCGAGGGCGCGGACCGCCGTCGATTTGCCCGTGCCGCGGTCGCCGAAGACCAGGACGCCGCCGATCCGCGGGTCGATCGCGGTCAGGATCAGCGCACGCTTCATCTCGTCCTGCCCGACGATGGCGGAAAACGGGAAGGGCTGGGTCATGCGGGCAGGCTCTCCAATCGGGCGCCGGGCCAGTGGCCCCGCGTGCCTGTGACGCGGAAGCGGGCGTAGAGCTCCTCGGCGAACCAGTCGCCCTCGCGCACGGCGGCGATGGCGCGCGCGTGCGGCCCGTCGGCGCGGGCGAAGGCGGCCATGGCGGCGGCGTCGGGCCAGATCGAGAAGGTGACCTGATGCAGCCACGGCACCTCGCCCACCCCGATCTTGAAGAGCGTGTGGGGATCCGCGCCGATCACCCTGCTGATCGCCGGCACGCGGCGCCAGAACCGGAGCAGCGCGCGGGGCCGCACCGTCGCACGCGTCAGGGCGGCGAGAGGGCCGTCGCCGGGATCGGCGTCCGGCATGAAGGGGTCCCGCCCCGACCAGCGCCCGCGGCTGGAGACGGGGGCAAGGAACACCGTGACGTGCTCGGCCGCCCGCGCGAGGAACCGCGCGAAGGGACCGGTCGCGATGCCGGCCTCGGCCATCGTTGCATCGGACCAGGTTGCGAGAATGCCCCAGACAGCGGTGTTCGGCACCGGGGTGAAGCCCTCGCCGGTGCCCGATCCGACCAGCTTGTGAAACCCGATCCCCGGCACCCGCGCCAGCGCCCGGCGCGCCAGTCCCATCTGGGTGAACGCCCAGAACCGGCCGAGCGGGGAGGGAAAGCGGTAGAGGCTGAGAGTGACGGTCTGGATTTGTTCGCTCCCCTGCCAGTCTGACACTGTCCATCAACTCTTACACGGTTCAGGAGGCGTGGGAAGGGAGCACGCGGAATTCATTCGATAACCTCGGTTGAGCCGTCAAAGGATCGAACAATCCCGTCATCTCGAATTGTCAATCAAACTGGACATTGCTACCGTCATGTCATGCTGAAGCGTCTGGACCCCGCAACTGCCCCCGAAAAGCCCGTCGCCGTCGTGATCGGCGCAGGCTTCGGCGGGCTCGCGGCCGCGATGCGACTCGGGGCCAAGGGCTACCGGGTCGTGGTGGTCGACCGGCTCGACATGGTGGGCGGCCGGGCGAGCGCGTTTCACGAGGGCGGCCACCGTTTCGACCTGGGGCCCACCATCGTGACGGTGCCGCAGGTCTTCCGCGAGCTCTGGGCGGCCTGCGGACGCGACTTCGACGCGGATGTCGACCTGCGGGCCGTCGATCCGTTCTACACGATCCGCTTTCCCGACGGCTCCGCCTTTACCGCGTCGCAGGATGCCGAGCAGATGCGGGCGGAGGTCGCGCGGCTGTCGCCCGGCGATCTGAGGGGCTATGACCGGTTCATGGAGGACAGCCGCCGCCGCTATTCCTTCGGGTTCGAGGATCTGGGCCGCCGCTCGATGCACAGGCTCTGGGACCTCATCAAGGTGCTGCCGACCTTCGGAATGCTGCGCGCCGACCGCTCGGTCTACGCCCACGCCGCGCGCCGGGTGAAGGACGAACGCCTGCGCATGGCGCTGAGCTTCCACCCGCTCTTCATCGGCGGGGATCCGACGCATGTGACATCGATGTATATCCTCGTGAGCTACCTGGAGAAGGCGTTCGGCGTGCATTACGCGATGGGCGGGGCAGGCGCGCTCGCCCGGGCCATGGCCGATGTGGTCGAGGATCAGGGGGGCACGATCCGGCTCGACACCACCGTGAAGCGCGTCACGATGCACGAGGGCCGCGCGTCGGGCGTGCTGCTGGAGGAGGGGGAGACGGTGCGTGCCGACATCGTCGTCTCCAACGCGGACGCGGGCCATACCTACGAACACCTTCTGGCCCGGCCCAAGCGGCGCTGGACGCCCGCGCGGCTCAAGCGCACCCGCTGGTCCATGGGCCTCTTCGTCTGGTACTTCGGGACGAGGGGCACGCGGCAGATGTGGTCCGACGTGGGCCACCACACCATCGTCAACGGACCGCGCTATCGCGGCCTGCTGCGCGACATCTTCATCAGGGGCGAACTGGCGGAGGACATGAGCCTCTACGTCCACCGCCCCTCCGTCATCGATCCGACCTGCGCACCCGAGGGGGACGACACGTTCTATGCCCTCTCGCCCGTCCCGCATCTCGGCCATTCCAACGCGGTCGACTGGGCGGAGGAGGCGGAGCGCTACCGCCGGAAGGTGCAGGCGGTGCTGGAGGAGCGGTTGCTGCCTGGGCTCGGCGCGCATCTGGGGCCCCAGCGCATCCTCACGCCCGCCGACTTCGAGAGCCGCTACCTGAGCCCCAACGGCTCCGCCTTCTCCATCGAGCCGCGGATCCTGCAAAGCGCCTGGTTCCGCCCGCACAACGTGTCGGAGGAGGTCGAGGGCCTCTACCTCGTGGGCGCGGGTACCCATCCGGGCGCGGGGCTGCCCGGCGTCGTCTCCTCGGCGGAGGTGCTGGGCAAGCTGGTGCCCGATGCGGCGGAGCTGGTGACATGATCGATCCGCGCGACATGGAGCATTGCCGGGAGGCGATCCGGGTGGGCTCCCGTTCCTTTCACGCGGCCTCGAAGCTCTTGCCGCGCAAGGTGCGCGACCCCGCACTGGCACTCTACGCCTTCTGCCGCCTCGCCGACGACGCGGTGGACGAGGGCGATGCCAAGACCGCCGCCGTGCTGCGGCTGCGCGACCGGATGGACCTCGCCTATGGCGGCACCCCGGTCGATGCCTCCGCCGACCGGGCCTTCGCCGCGATCGTGCGTGAGTTCGAGATGCCGCGCGCGCTGCCCGATGCGCTGCTGGAGGGGCTCGCCTGGGATGCCGACGAGCGGCGCTATGCCAGCCTGTCGGAGCTGCGGAGCTATTCCGCTCGGGTCGCGTCGGCGGTCGGCGCGATGATGTGCGTTCTGATGCGCTCGCGCGACGCGGACACGTTGGCGCGCGCCTGCGATCTGGGCGTCGCCATGCAGCTCACCAACATCGCCCGCGACGTGGGCGAGGATGCGCGGGCCGGGCGGCTCTACCTTCCGACGGACTGGTTCGCCGAGGCGGGGCTCGATGCCGGTGCCTTCCTCGCCGACCCGCAGCCCCGACCGGAGATCCGGGCGATGGTGAGCCGCCTGCTGCGCGAGGCCGATCGGCTCTACATCCGCGCGACCTCCGGCGTCGCCGCACTGCCGACGCGCTCGCGTCCCGGTATCCTCGCGGCGCGCTACATCTATGCGCGGATCGGTCGGGACATAGTGCGGCACGGCCATGACAGCGTGACCCGGCGGGCGCGCAGTTCGGGGGTGGAGAAGGTCGGGATGCTGGCGCTCTCCCTCGGGCAGGCGGGGGCGATCATGGCGCTGCCGCGTTCCGCGGTGCTCCACGCGCCGTCGTTGCCGGAGACCGCCTTCCTCGTGGAGGCTGCTGCGCGGCCCGAGCGTCTGGCCCGCTCCGGCGCGCTCTTCGACATCCTCGGACAGCTCGAACAGAAGGACCGGGCGCGCCGCCGCGCGACATCCGAGCGCTGGACTTCCGCGCGAGCCGGGGCATCTGGCCGGGCGTAACCGACCGAGGCTTCCATGGACTGGATCGCTTTCGCCCTTTTCCTGACCGCGTGCGGTGCAGCCGCCACGACGGGTGCCATGTTCCCGCCGGGCGACTGGTACGACCGCCTCGACAAGCCCGCATGGACGCCGCCCGACTGGCTGTTTCCGGTGGCCTGGACGCTCCTCTACATCGCGATCTCGGTGGCGCCGGCGCGGGTCGTCGGGCAGGAGGGGGCGGACTATGCGCTGATCCTGTGGGGCGTGCAGATCGCGTTCAACACTCTCTGGACCCCGATCTTCTTCGGCTTGCGGCGGCTTGGCGGCGGCATGGCGGTGCTGGTGGGGCTTTGGCTCTCGGTGGCGGCGACCATGGTGGCGCTCTTCGGCCTCGATCCGCTGTCAGGCTGGCTCTTCGTGCCGTATCTGGTTTGGGTCAGCTACGCAGGCGCGCTGAACTTCTCGATCTGGCGGCGGAACCCGGAGCCCGTGGCGGCTTAGACTTCAGATATCGAGGGCCGCGCCCGACTTGGAGGGCGCTTGCGGCACAGAGTTGGTGGGTCGGCGCCCTCAAGCTTCCACGGCGTTCATTCGATGAGCTACATCGCCAACGCGCCCTCCGGGAGGGCGGGCGCGGCCCGGCCTGTCAGCCGGGCAAGAGGGATATTCGACCTCTCACCGCCACTTCGTTCGCCGCGGTACCCTGACCGCCAGCATCGGCTTGAGGAGCGGCGAGGCGAAGCGGCGCAGGTCGAGCGCCTCGTGCACGCCCGTCACCGTCTCGCCCTGCACCACAGTCTCCACCGCGGAGCGCGTGTAGAACGGAGCGTCCAGCATCGCCTGGACCTGCCGCGGTCTCGCGCCGGTATCGCAGCGCGTCTCCCGCCGCACGGTCCACAGGCTGCGGCGCAGGCGCGTCTTCGGGGGAGCCTCGGTCCGCGCCGTGCTGCCGTCCGCACCGAAGGCGAGCGCTGCGGCGAGGCTCGTCCCGTCCCGCCGGTCCGCATCGTAGAACGCCACCGAGCCATCGCCGCGCGGGAAGCGGCCCCATGTCCAGTAGGAGAAGTCGTCCTCCAGCGCCCGGGTCCCGAAATTCGCGTCGAAATAGCCGTGACCCGACCAGTTGGTCCCGCCCGACTGCCAGTCGACCTCGATCCGCGCGGTCGGGGCGAAGGGCCGCCAGACATGCGTGCCCTCCGGCGTCAGGGCCAGCTCCTGCGTGGTGAGCGCCGCGGGGTGAAGCCGGATCACGCCGCGCATCCGGGTGCCGTAGGGCGTCGCCCGCTCGTCGATGCGGATCTCCAGATGGTCGCCGGTCCAGCGCAGGTGGGAGGGGCCGACGGCGATGCTGTCCTCCTCCAGGTCCAGCGCGCTGCGCCCGCGCTCCGTCATCGCCCAGCGGCCCCCCGCGCCATATGTGGCCACGTTGATGCAGCAATGGTCGGCCGGGTCGCGGCGCCCCGCCCAGCGGTACCAGGGCGAGAAGACCGAGCCTATGAAGGCGATGATCGAGATGCCGTAGCGCCCGCAGTCGCTGAGCCCGTCCACGTACCACCAGGCGTAGCCGTCCGCGGGAACGTGGAGGTCGAAGCACGGTCGCTCAAGATCGCCCCGGCCGCGTGCAGGCCGGAGCGTGCCGCCATCGGCACCCCCGCTCCCGGATGCACGCCGCCCCCGCACAGGTAGAGCCCCGCGATCCGGCTGCGCGCCGTCGGCCGGCGGAACGAGGCCGTCAATCCATGCGGGCTCCGCCCGTAGAGAGATCCGTCCGATCCGGGGAAGAGCGTCGCGAAGTCCGACGGTGTCGTCAGCGTGCTGTCGGCCGGCTCCGGATCGAAACTCAAGCCGTGGCGCATCAGTGTCGCGAAGGTCTCCTTCCGGCATCGCGCGATCTCCTCTTCGGTTGCGGGGCCCGTGGCGGGCGGGGCGTTCATGATGATCTCGAAGCGTTCGGGTCCGTCGGGCGTCCCGCCGCCGCGGTCCTGGGCACAGACGTAGAGGGTGGGATCCTCCGGCATTGCGCCACGGGCCAGCGCGCCGAATTCCGTGTGCGGATCGGCGCCGAAGAACACGTTGTGATGGGCGAGCGGTCGCCCCCGGGGCTGGGCGGCGAAGCTCCAGACATGGGCCGACAGCGAACGGGGCGAGACGGCGGCGGCGCCGACGGCCGACCGCGCGCCATCACCCAGAAGACCACGGCGCAGCGCCGCCGGATCGCCGTTGAACAGTACGCGCCGCGCGGCGATCCGGGTGCCGTCGGACAGGCTCACCCCGGTGACGCGGCCCTCCTCGATCTCCAGCCCCGACACATGGCAGCCGAGCCAGAGCTCCGCCCCGCGGGCGACCGCGATCCCGGACAGCGCCTCGGCCAGCCGGTGCATCCCGCCATCCACCGCCCAGACGCCCCGCGCCTCCGCCGCCCAGATCAGGCCCAGCACCGCGGGTGCCGCGTCCGGCCGTCCGCCCACATAGGTCGCGTAGCGTCCGAAGAGCTGGCGCAGGCGCGGGTCGCGGAAGCGCCGCGCGAGGTGGCGGGTGAGGCTCCGGGGCGCCAGCGCCGGCAGCAGGGCCGGGCGCGCCGCGGCCCGGGCCAGCGGCCAGAGGCGGGGACGGCCCGCCTGCATCATCGGCGCCTCGAACGCGTCGAAGAGCTGCTGCGCCTCGGCATGGAACCGGGCGAAGTCGCGGGCCGCACCGGGCCCGGCGAACGTCGCGACCGCCGCCGCGTCCGGTTCCGGGCAGCCGGTCAGGTCGAGCGTGCTGCCGTCCGGCCAGAAGTGCCGCGCGACGATGGGAGCGCGGCTCAGGCGCACGTGATCTTCAAGGCGGGTACCGGCGGCCGCGCAGATCTCGTCGAACACGCTGCGCATCGTCAGAACCGTCGGCCCGGCATCGGCGGGACCGGCGGGCGTCGGGACGGAACGCATCTTGCCGCCCGGATGATCGTGACGATCGATCAGGATCACGCGCTCGCCCGCGGCCGACAGAACCACCGCGGCCGCGAGGCCGCCGATCCCGGCGCCGACGATAAGGGTGGGCTTGTGCTGCATGGGCCTCCGGTTGACAGGTGTTCGCTTGCTGTACAAACTAAGTTACATTCTTGATGTAATCCACAAGTTACATTTTTGGAGGGCGCCATGCCATCGCGCGATCGGATCGAAGCGGCCATCCTGGCGGCGCTCGCCCGTACCGAAGGTCCCGGCGCCCCGCCACGCCTTGCCGCGGCCCTGCGTCATGCCGTCCTGCCGGGCGGGGCGCGCATCCGGCCCACCATCTGTCACGCGGTCGCGCGGGCGTGCGGCGATCCCGCGCCCGCCACCACGGATGCGGCCTGTGCCGCCCTCGAACTGATCCACTGCGCCAGCCTCGTGCACGACGATCTGCCCTGCTTCGACGACGCGGATATGCGGCGCGGGAAGCCGTCGGTCCACCTGGCCTTTGGCGAGGCGCTCGCGGTCCTCGCGGGCGACGCCCTCATCCTCGCGGCCTTCGACGTCCTGGCGCGCGCGGGCGAGGCGGATCCGCTGCCCGCCGTGCGCCTGACCGCTGCGCTCGCGCGCGCGACGGGGATGCCGCACGGCATCTGCGCCGGGCAGGGGTGGGAAAGCGAGAGCGAGGTCGACCTCGCCGCGTATCACCGTGCGAAGACCGGTTCGCTGTTCATCGCCGCGACCACCATGGGGGCGATCGCCGCTGGCGAGGATGCCGAGCCCTGGGTGGAGCTCGGCGCTCGCATCGGCGAGGCGTTCCAGGTGGCCGACGACCTGCGCGACGCGTTGATGGATGCAGACGCGCTCGGCAAGCCCTCCGGCCAGGACGAGGCCCTGGGCCGTCCCAACGCCGTGGCGGAGCTGGGTGTAGAAGGCGCGGTCGCGCGGCTTGACGACATCCTCGGCGGGGCCATCGCTTCGATCCCGTCCTGCCCGGGCGAGGCGCGGCTGTGCGAGATGGTTCGACGTCAGGCCGAGCAGATCATGCCCGTGTCCCTTGTCCGCGATCCCGTCTGACTTACGGCCGCGCCCGCGCGGCCTGCTTGGCCGGTGGCGCGCCTGGCGCCTGGGCCGTATCGCGTCACCGTCCTTTCAGAGCTGGGCAGCGGGGCATTGGGCGACCCGTGGGCGCGCGCGGCGGGAGGCTGAGCGGCTCCACGATCTGGTCGCCGGATTCGTCTACTCCCAGGTTTTGCTGGCCTGCGTCGAGCTCGATCTGCTGTCCTGGATCGGCGCGCGGCCCGTGACGGTGGCCGAGATCGCCGCCCGCGCCGACCTGCCGCTCGACAACGCCCGCCGGCTCGCTCAGGCGGCCGCCGCGCTCGATCTCCTGCACCGGGAGGGGGAGGGCTACCGGCTGGGCGATCTCGGGGCAGCCGTCGCCGGCGTTCCGGGGCTCGGCGACATGATCCGGCATCATGCGATGTTCTACCGCGACCTTGCCGATCCCGTCGCCCTGCTGCGGGGTGAGACGCAGCCGGAGCTCGCGCGGTTCTGGCCCTATGTGACGGGTGATGCCGAGGTCGCCGCGCCGGTGGCTGAGGTCTATTCGCGCCTCATGGCCTCCTCCCAGACCCTGGTGGCGGAGGAGACGCTGCGCGCCGTCCGCCTGAAGAATGTCGGGCATTTGATGGATATCGGCGGCGGAACCGGGGCCTTCCTCCGGACGGCGCTGGCGGCAACGCCGGGGATGGAGGCAACGCTCTTCGACCTGCCGGACGTCGTCGCGCGCGCCGAGCCCGCCGACCGGTTGCGGATCGTTCCGGGCAGTTTCCGGACAGATGCGCTCCCGTCCGGGGCGGATGCGATCAGCCTCGTGCGCGTGCTCTACGACCACGACGACGACGCCGTGCGCGACCTGCTGGGCAAGGTTCGTGTCGCGCTGCCGCCCGGTGGCCGGCTCGTGATCTCCGAACCCATGTCCGGCGGTAGCCGGCCCGCGCGGGCGGGGGATGCGTATTTCGGCCTCTACACCCTCGCGATGACTACGGGCCGCCCGCGAAGCCCGGACGAGCACGCGGCCTTCCTACGGGCAGCGGGCTTCGTGGATGTCGAGGTGCCGAGGATGAGCCGTCCCTTCATCACGCAGGTTGTCACTGCGCGCAGACAGTCCTGACTGTCTAAATTGATTGACAGATAAGACTGTCCATTTAAGCTGACATAAAGGCCGCACACTCGTTCAACGTTGCGGTGCGGGTCCGGAAACGGGACTGAATTCGGGAGGGCGATGTCGTGCAGACACGTGCCGTCATTCTGCAGGGGCCGGGAGATATCAAGGTCGACACCCTGACGCTCGAACCCGGCAGGGAAGACTTCGCCGTGGTCGAGATCGACTATTCGGGCGTGTCGACCGGCACCGAAAAGCTGTTCTGGACGGGGCGCATGCCCGGCTTTCCGGGCATGGGCTACCCGCTGGTGCCGGGTTACGAGGCCACGGGCGAAGTGGTGGAGGCGCCGGCGGGCGCCGCCGTCCGCCCGGGCGACCGGGTCTTCGTTCCGGGCGCGAGCTGCTATGGCAAGGTCCGCGGCCTGTTCGGAGGCGCTGCCTCCCACATCGCCACCGATCCGGACCGGCTGCTTCGAATCGACGGTGGCCCGGGCGCGGAGAGCACGCTGATCGCCCTTGCGGCCACCGCGCGTCACGCGCTCGCCGGACTGAACCACGAGCTGCCCGACCTGATCGTAGGCCACGGCGTCGTCGGCCGGCTGCTGGCGCGGCTGACCATCGCGGCCGGCGGCCAGCCTCCGACCGTGTGGGAGATCGATCCCCGGCGGCAGGGCGGCGCTGCCGGCTATCCGGTCGTGGCGCCCGAGGACGAGCCGGGCCGCCGCTATGGCTGCATCTTCGACGCGACGGGCGATGCCTCGCTCGTCGACAGCCTCATCGCGCGTCTGAAGCCGGGCGGCGAACTGGTGCTCTGCGGCTTCTACGCCGCCCCGATCTCCTTTGCCTACCCGCCCGCCTTCATCCGCGAGGCGCGGCTGCGGATCGCGGCGGAGTGGACGATGGACGACCTGATCGCAACGCGCGCGCTGATCGACAGCGGCGCGCTCTCCCTCGACGGGCTGATCACGCACACCGCACCGGCTGCGGACGCCGCCGACGCCTACCGGACCGCGTTCGAAGATCCGGCCTGCCTGAAGATGGTTCTCGACTGGAAGGGAGCGGCATGACCCTCGACATCCCAAATCTGCGCGACGACGCGATGGAGAGCCACCACGACCGCCTGCGGGAGGAGGCCTCCGAGCCAACGCTGGAGGTCCCCGCTGGCGAGCCCACGAAGAAGACCCAGATCATCGCGATCTACGGCAAGGGCGGCATCGGCAAGTCCTTCACGCTGGCCAATCTCAGCCACATGATGGCCGAGCAGGGCAAGCGCGTGCTTCTGATCGGCTGCGATCCGAAATCCGACACGACCTCGCTGCTCTTCGGCGGCAAGGCGTGCCCGACGATCATCGAGACCTCGACGAAGAAGAAGCTCGCGGGCGAGGAGGTCGCCATCGGCGACGTCTGCTTCAAGCGCGGCGGCGTCTTCGCAATGGAGCTCGGCGGGCCGGAGGTCGGCCGCGGCTGCGGCGGACGCGGCATCATCCACGGTTTCGAACTCTTGGAAAAGCTAGGCTTCCACGACTGGGATTTCGACTACGTGCTCTTGGACTTCCTGGGCGACGTGGTCTGCGGCGGCTTTGGTCTGCCGATCGCGCGCGACATGGCGCAGAAAGTGATTCTGGTCGGCTCGAACGACCTGCAGTCGCTTTACGTCGCCAACAATGTCTGCTCCGCGGTGGAGTATTTCCGCAAGCTCGGCGGCAATGTTGGCGTCGCGGGGCTGGTGATCAACAAGGATGACGGAACGGGCGAGGCGCAGGCCTTCGCCAAGGCCGTGGACATCCCGATCCTCGCCGCAATCCCGCAGGACGACGACCTGCGCAAGAAGTCGGCGAACTACCAGATCGTCGGCACCTCCGCCTCGCAATGGGGCGACCTCTTCGCGGGCCTTGCCGAGGCGGTTGCCGGTGCGCCGCCGGTGCGGCCCGCGCCGCTCGATCAGGACGGGCTGCTCGGCCTCTTCGACAGCAAGGACACGGGCGGCGACGTGGTGCTGGAGCCTGCCACCGACATGGACATGCGCGGCAAGAACGCAAAGCCGAAGGAAAGCCTCGAGGTCGTCTATGACAGCGTCTGACGGGCATATAGGCGATCCGCGGGACGCGACCGTTCCGGCCGACGCGCCGGGACCGCTCGGCGCGGGCGCGACGCCGGATCAGGTCCCGGGCGTGGATGGCCTCGGCTGTCACTCCGGTGCCGAGATGGAGAAGGCGGCCCGCGCGGCCGGTGCCTCCGACGTGCTCGACCGCTACGCCGCCGATTACCCCCAGGGGCCGCACGACAAGCCGCAGAGCATGTGCCCGGCCTTCGGCTCCCTGCGCGTGGGCCTTCGGATGCGCCGGATCGGCACCGTGCTGAGCGGCTCGGCCTGCTGCGTCTATGGCCTGACCTTCGTGAGCCACTTCTACGGGGCGCGCCGCTCGGTCGGCTACGTGCCGTTCAACTCCGAGACGCTGGTGACCGGCAAGCTCTTCGAGGACATCCGCGAGGCGGTCCACGACATGGCCGATCCGGCGAAGTATGACGCGATCGTCGTGACGAACCTCTGCGTGCCCACCGCCTCCGGCGTGCCGCTGCGGCTCCTGCCGGACGAGATTAACGGGGTGCGCATCGTCGGCATCGACGTGCCCGGTTTCGGCGTGCCGACCCATGCGGAGGCGAAGGACGTGCTGGCGGGCGCGATGCTCGACTACGCGCGCAAGGAGATCGAGGCGGGGCCGGTGGCCGCACCCGAGGCCGGACTGTCCGACCGCCCGACCGTGACGCTGCTGGGCGAGATGTTCCCGGCCGATCCGGTGATGATCGGCCAGATGCTCGCGCCCATGGGCCTTGCCGCCGGGCCGGTGGTGCCGTGCCGCGAGTGGCGCGAGCTCTATTCCGCGCTCGACTGCGGTGCCGTGGCGGCGATCCATCCGTTCTACTCTGCCTCCATCCGGGTGTTCGAGGAGGCCGGGCGGCCGGTGCTCGGCTCCGCGCCCGTCGGCCATGACGGCACGGCGGCCTGGCTCGCCGCGATCGGCGATGCCTTCGGGATCGGAGCGGAGCAGGTGGCCGCGGCGCAGAACGCGGTGCTGCCCGCGATCAGGGGGGCGCTGAGCGGCGCGCGGATCGACGGGACGATCACGCTGTCGGGCTACGAGGGTTCGGAACTGCTGGTCGCGCGGCTGCTGATCGAGAGCGGCGCGACCGTTCCTTACGTCGGTACCGCCTGTGCGCGGAGCCGCTTCTCCGACACCGACCGGGAGTGGCTGGAGGCGCATGGCGCCAAGGTCGTGTTCCGCGCCTCGCTGGAGGATGACCTCGCGGCGATGGAGGGCGTGAAGCCGGACCTCGCCATCGGCACGACCCCGGTGGTGCAGAAGGCGAAGGAGCTGGGCGTCCCCGCACTCTACTTCACCAACCTCATTTCGGCACGGCCGCTGATGGGTGTGGCCGGGGCAGGGAGCCTCGCGCACGTGGTCAACGCCGCCATCGGCAACCGCGATCGCATGGCCTCGATGAAGGCGTTCTTCGAAGGCGCCGGCGCGGGCGATACGGCCGGGGTCTGGGAAGGCGCGCCGAACCTGCGGCCCGACTTCCGCGCGGCGCACCAGAAGAAGCTCGACAAGCAGGCGCGCGCGGCGAAGGCCGCGGAGATGATCTGATGGGTGTGTTGCGGCATACCCCCTCCCTAACCCTCCCCCTGACAGGGGGAGGGGACATGGTGCGCCGGTTGCTTCCGTCGTCCTCTCGACCGAGGGGGGGCGTCCCATGCTGATCCAGGACCACGACCGGGCCGGCGGCTACTGGGGCGCGGTCTATGCCTTCTGCGCCACCAAGGGCCTGCAGGTGGTGATCGACGGCCCGGTGGGCTGCGAGAACCTGCCCGTCACCTCCGTCCTCCACTACACCGACGCGCTGCCGCCGCATGAGCTGCCCATCGTCGTCACCGGCCTCGGTGAGGAGGAGTTGGGCCGCGATGGCACCGAAGGCGCGATGAAGCGGGCGTGGAAGACGCTCGATCCCGCCCTTCCCGCGGTGGTCGTCACCGGCTCCATCGCGGAGATGATCGGCGGCGGCGTCACGCCGCAGGGCACCAACATCCAGCGCTTCCTGCCGCGCACCATCGACGAGGATCAGTGGGAGGCCGCCGACCGGGCGATGACCTGGCTCTTCACCGAGTTCGGCATGACCAAGGGCCGGATGCCGAAGGAGAAGAAGCGGGAGGAGGGCGCGAAGCCCCGCGTCAACATCCTCGGGCCGATGTACGGCACCTTCAACATGCCCTCCGACCTCGCCGAGATCCGGCGGCTGGTCGAGGGGATCGGGGCTGAGGTCAACATGGTGATGCCGCTCGGAGCCCACGTGGCCGGGATGCGGGATCTGGTGAACGCCGACGTCAACGTCGTGATGTATCGCGAGTTCGGCCGCGGGCTCTGCGAGGTGCTGGGCAAGCCCTATCTACAGGCGCCCATCGGCATCGAATCCACCACCCTCTTCCTGCGCAAGCTCGGCGAGCTGACGGGCCTCGACCCCGAGCCCTTCGTCGCGCGGGAGAAGCATTCGACGCTCAAGCCGCTCTGGGATCTCTGGCGCTCGGTCACGCAGGACTTCTTCGCCACGGCGAGCTTCGCGGTGGTGGCGAACGAAACCTATACGCGCGGCATCCGCCATTTCCTCGAAGACGAGATGGGGCTGCCCTGCGCGCTCGCGACGCCCCGCGTCGCCGGGAAGAAGACCGACAACGATGCCGTAAGGGCCCAGATCCACGGCAAGCGGCCGCTGGTCGTGCTCGGTTCGATCAACGAGAAGATGTACCTCGCCGAGATGGGCGGCGGCCACGGGCCGAAGCCCGCCTTCATCCCCGCGAGCTTCCCCGGGGCCGCGATCCGGCGGGCGACCGGGACGCCGATGATGGGCTATGCGGGCGCGACGTATTTGGTGCAGGAGGTGTGCAACGCGCTCTTCGACGCGCTGTTCCACGTGCTGCCGCTTGCCTCCGAGATGGACGATGCCGCGGCGACGCCGACGCGGCTCACCCGTGACCTGCCCTGGGACGCGGACGCTCAGGCGCTCCTCGACCGGATCGTCGCGGAGCATCCCGTGCTCACCCGCATTTCCGCCGCCAAGACCCTGCGCGACGCCGCCGAGAAAGCCGCGCTCGACGCCGGAGAGACTCGCGTGGACCGCGCCACCGTCGCGGCCCTCAACCCGAATTCTGGAAGGGAGTAAGACATGAGTGACATCTCCATGCACGAGGCCCAGCCGCACCGGCATCGCCGGATGCCGCGGGCCGAATACTGGGTTTACTTCTCCCTGATCTTCGCGATCTCCCTGCCTGTGGCCTTCGCCCTGTGGCTGGCCGCACTGGTGGGTCCCTCGCGCTCGATCGGGGAGCGGGGCGTGATCCACCACGCCTGGAGCCAGGCGCGGATCATCACGCCGCAGATCTTCTCCGCATGACGCGCGGAGCCGCCATTCGCTGCGCCCCAGGGCAGGCGGATATCCGTCCCGGCAATCGGGCGGAACCCTTGGTCGCGGGGTATCGCGGCCTCAGTCGAACTCTTCGGAGGACCAATAATGGCTGAAAATACGGACCTGTCCTTCACGGGTCTTACCGACGAGCAGGCGCAGGAACTGCACTCTGTCTACATGAGCGGGCTCTGGCTGTTCACGGCCATTGCCGGTGTCGCTCATCTGGCGGTGCTGATCTGGCGTCCGTGGTTCTGAGGGAGGATCGGATATGAGCAAGTTCTACAAGATCTGGCTGATCTTCGATCCGCGCCGTGTGTTCGTGGCACAAGGCGTGTTCCTCTTCCTGCTGGCAGCGATGATCCACCTCGTCCTGCTCAGCACGGACCACTACAACTGGTTCGAGCTCGCCGCGCAGAGTGCCGCGGCCGAGTGAGCGCGCCCGCCTGCGGGCGGCCGGTTCACCGACCAGTTGAAAGAGCACGCCGCGGGCGGGGCGGATCCGCTCCCTTCGCCCGCGGCAATCCAGGCGAATGACGGCACGCCGACGTGCCGCCTTGGCTGTCTTCGAGGGCCGTCAACGTGGAAGGAAACGCAACATGGCCTTGCTGAGCTTCGAGAGAAAGTACCGCGTCCGGGGCGGCACGCTGATCGGCGGAGACCTCTTCGATTTCTGGGTCGGGCCGTTCTTCGTGGGCTTCTTCGGTGTCACCACCATCTTCTTTTCGGCCCTGGGCACGATCCTGATCTTCTGGGGCGCGGCCCTTCAGGGCACGTTCAATCCCTGGACGATCAACATCGCGCCGCCGGACCTGAGCTACGGGCTGGGCCTCGCCCCGCTGGCCGATGGCGGGCTCTGGCAGATCATCACGATCTGCGCGCACGGCGCCTTCATCAGCTGGGCGCTGAGGGAGGTGGAGATCTGCCGCAAGCTCGGCATCGGCTACCACGTGCCCATCGCCTTCGGCTTCGCGATCCTCGCCTATTCGACGCTGGTCGTCTTCCGCCCGCTTCTATTGGGGGCCTGGGGGCACGGCTTTCCCTACGGGATCTTCAGCCACCTCGACTGGGTGTCGAACGTCGGCTACTCGTACCTGCACTTCCACTACAACCCCGCGCACATGCTGGCCGTGACGTTCTTCTTCACCACGACGCTGGCGCTGGCGCTGCACGGAGCGCTGATCCTCTCGGCCGCCAACCCCGAAAAGGGCGAGGAGGCCAAGAGCCCCGATCACGAGGACAGCTTCTTCCGCGACTTCATCGGCTATTCGGTCGGCACGCTGGGCATCCACCGGCTGGGCCTCCTGCTCGCGCTGAACGCCGGGTTCTGGTCGGCGGTCTGCATCATTATCTCCGGTCCGCTTTGGACCAAGGGCTGGCCTGAGTGGTGGAACTGGTGGCTCGAACTGCCGATCTGGCCTGGACAGGGAGGGCTGTAAGTCATGGCCGAGTACCAAAACATCTTCACGCAGGTCCAGGTCCAGGGTCCGCCCGAATGGGGAATGGACAATGGCGAGGGCCTGGCGGACGAACGGGGCGGCACGCCCTTCTTCTCCACGCTCGCGGGCTGGCTCGGCAATGCGCAGATCGGGCCCATCCACCTCGGCTGGTGGGGCGTGATCTCGATCATCACCGGCACGCTGTGGCTCAACATCGTCGGCTTCAACATGCTCGCGCAGGTGAACTGGTCGATCTCGGAGTTCCTGCGCCAAGGCTTCTGGCTGGCGCTCGAGCCGCCGAGCCCGGAATACGGCATCCGCGTCATGCCGCCCCTGCGCGATGGCGGCTGGTACCTGATCGCGAGCTTCTTCCTGCTGGTCTCGGTGATGGCGTGGTGGGTGCGCTCCTACTCGCTCGCGGCCAAGCAGAAGATGGGCAAGCACGTGGCCTGGGCCTTCGCCTCGGCGATCTGGCTGTTCCTGGTGCTGGGCCTCTTCCGCCCGGTGCTGATGGGCAACTGGGGCGAGGCGGTGCCCTATGGCATCTTCCCGCATCTCGACTGGACCACGGCGTTCTCGATCCGCTACGGCAACCTCTACTACAACCCGTTCCACGCGCTTTCGATCGTGTTCCTCTACGGCTCGGTCCTGCTCTTTGCCATGCACGGCGCGACCATCCTCGCCGTCACCCGGCTGGGCGGCGACCGGGAGCTCGAACAGATCTACGACCGCGGCACCGCGTCCGAGCGGGCCGGGCTCTTCTGGCGCTGGACCATGGGCTTCAACGCGACGATGGAGGGCATCCACCGCTGGGCGTGGTGGTTCGCGGTGCTGACGCCGATCACCGGCGGGATCGGCATCCTGCTGACGGGAACGGTCGTGGACAACTGGTTCATCTGGGCGCAGGAGCACAACTTCGCCCCCAGCTACGACCAGCCCTACGGTTACGAGGCCTATGAGCAGCCCGAGCTCTTCGCGCCGCTGACGGAGGGAGTGGACTGATGTTCAAGCTCAACTGGTACGACAAGTGGGCCAAGGACAATCCGAAGGATGTCTGGGGTCCGGCCTTCCTGATCGGAACGGTGGGCGGAGCGGTCGTGGTGGCGGCGCTCCTCGTGGCCTGGGGCCAGCCGCTGCCGACCGAGAGCCTGCAGACCGGTCCGCGCGGCAACGGCCTCGCCGTCACGAAGTTCGAGGGCGAGGCGCTGCCGATCGAGCTGTGGCAGGAGGCCTACTATACCGAGGAGCCCTACGAGATCGGTGAGGACGAGCCGCTGGCCGGCGAGATCTACGAGAACGTTCAGGTGCTCGGCGATCTGTCCGACGGCAACTTCAACCGCCTGATGGCCGCGATCACCGAGTGGGTGAGCCCCGAGCAGGGCTGCGCCTACTGCCACGGGGAGGACGGCAATTTCGCCTCGGACGACATGTACACCAAGGTCGTCTCCCGCCGCATGATCCAGATGACGATGCACATCAACGAGAACTGGGGCATCCACGTGGGCGAGGCGGCCGAGGGCGGACCGGGCGTGAACTGCTACACCTGCCACCGCGGGCAGAACGTGCCCAACGGCATCTGGTTCGACATCATGCCGGTCAACGACGCGGTCGAGGGCTGGGCGGCCAACCAAAACCGCGCGACGTCGCAGAGCCAGTTCACGTCGCTGCCGTCCGATGCGCTGCAGAGCTACCTCGCCGATTACGAGGTGATCGCGGTGCATGATCTGGCATCGCGGGTCCCGAACGAGGGCACAGCCTCGATCCAGGACACGGAGCGGACCTACAGCCTGATGAACTACTTCTCGAACTCGCTGGCGGTGAACTGCACCTACTGCCACAACTCCCGCGCGTTCTACGACTACGATCAGGTGACGCCGCAGCACGGCACGGCGCAACTCGGCATCGCGATGGTTCAGGAGCTCAACATCGACTACCTGATCCCGCTGGAGGACGAGTATCCGCCCGAGCGGCTGGGTCCGGTCCATGCCGACGCGCCGAAGGCCGCGTGTATGACCTGCCACCAGGGTGCGCCGAAGCCGCTGGGCGGGCTGGACATGATCAGCGACTGGCCGGAACTCGCGACCAGCGGACCGCCGGTCTACGAATAGACGCGACTTTCGGGGACAGTGAGACCGGGCGCCTCCGAAAGGGGGCGCCCGGTTTGTTTTGATATGATCGGGTTGTTCCGAAGCGTTGAGGGCCGCGCCCGACCTGGAGGGCGCATGCGGTACTGCATTGATAGGTCCGCGCTCTCAAGCATCTATGCCGTTCATTCGATGAGCGACATCGCCAACGCGCCCTCCGGGGGGAGGTCGGGCGCGGCCCGGCGTGGCCGCCGGGTGGGACAGCCTCAGATCGCCGCGCTGTGTCCCGCGGGATCCATCGCGTAAGCGTCGAAGCTGCGCGCGATGATCCGGGTGAGCGGCCGGCCGGCCCGCGTGATCCGCAGCACCGGACCCTCGCGCTCCAGCACATCGGCGAAGGTGGCGAGCGCGGCGGCGGCGAGTGGCTCCAGCAGGTCCGGCGCGGCGCCATGCGCGCGCGCCACCGCCTCCAGATCCACTGCGAAGTCGCACATCAGGGCCTCGATCACTGCGGCGCGCAGCAGGTCCTCGCCCTCGAACGCGTGACCCCGCACCGTCGCGAGGCGCCCGCCCCGCACCGCCGCCTGGTAGGGCGCGGTGGCGGCCGCGTTCTGGGCATAGCCCTGCGGAAAGCGGGAGATGGCGGAGGCACCGACCCCGATCAGGACCTCGGACGGATCGTCGGTATAGCCCTGGAAGTTCCGGCGAAGCTGCGCCGTCGCGGCCGCCCGGGCGAGCCCGTCCGACGGCCGTGCGAAGTGGTCGATCCCGATCTCGCGGTAGCCGTCCCACTCCAGAAGCTCGCGCGCCGTCTCGAACAGGTCGAGCCTGTCCTCGGGGCCGGGCAGGGACTCGGTGCGGATCATCACCTGCCGCCGTGCCATCCACGGGACATGCGCGTATCCGAACAGCGCCACGCGATCGGGCGTGAGCGACAGGAGCTGCTGCACGCTCTCCGCGATCTGGTGCGGGGTCTGGTCGGGGAGGCCGTAGAGCATGTCGGCGTTCAGGCTGCGTACGCCGCGCGCGCGCAGCCCCTCGACCGCGGTGCGGGTCTCCGCATAGCTTTGCGACCGGCCGATCAGGGCCTGGATCGCGGGATCGAAATCCTGGATGCCGACGCTGGCACGGGTGAGCCCGACCGCGGCGAGCGCGTCCATGCGCGGCGCGTCGATCTCGGTCGGATCGATCTCGACCGAGAATTCGCCCCCCGGCGCCAGCGGCAGACGGTCGAGGACCGCGCCGGCAAGCTCAGCGATCAGCTCGGGGCTCAGCAGCGTCGGCGTGCCGCCACCCCAGTGCAGCCGCGAGAGCCGGGTGCCCGGCGGCAGGTGACCCGCGATCAGCTCGATTTCCCGCTTGATCGTCGCAAGATAGGGCAGTAGCGGAGCCAGCGTCGAAGTGCCCTGCGTCCGGCAGGCACAGAACCAGCACAACCGGCGGCAGAACGGGACATGGATGTAGAGCGAGACGTCGGTGCCGGGGGACACGGCCCCCAGCCAGTCCTCGACCTTGGCCGGTCCCACGGCATCCGTGAAACGGGCGGCCGTGGGATAGCTCGTGTAGCGGGGCACGCGCGCGTCGAACAGGCCGAGCCGCCGGAGTTGCTGGATGTTTTTCATGCGCTTAAGCTACCGGCGTGTGGAAGTGGGTGTCCTTGATGCAGGTCAAGGCCGCGTGTGGGTTCGGGATGACGAAACTGACTGTGGAACCAAGGGATTGCACGGCCTGTCCGATCAGGCACAAGGCCGTCTGTGCGCGGTGCGAGACCGACGAGCTCGAAATCCTCGAGGGAATCAAGACTTACCGGAACTACGATGCGGGCGAGACGATCGTCTTCTCCGGCGACGAGATGGATTTCGTCGCCTCTGTCGTCACCGGCGTCGCGGCACTCAGCCAGGGGCTGGAGGACGGCCGCACGCAGATGGTGGGGCTCTTGCTGCCCGCCGATTTCCTGGGCCGTCCCGGTCGCCGCACCGCCGCCTACGATGTCGTCGCCGTCTCGCCCGTCACGCTCTGCTGCTTCCGCCGTGGTCCGTTCGAGGATCTGCTGCGCTCCACGCCCCATATCGGTCAGCGCCTTCTGGAGATGACGCTCGACGAACTCGACGCCGCGCGCGAGTGGATGCTGATCCTGGGCCGCAAGACCGCGCGGGAGAAGATCGCGAGCCTCCTGTCGATCCTCGCCCGGCGCGAGGCCTCGCTGTGTCAGGCCACGCCGATGTGCGAGGCGTCCTTCATCCTCCCGCTCACCCGCGAGGCCATGGCCGACTACCTCGGCCTGACGCTGGAGACGGTGAGCCGCCAGATCTCCGCCCTCAAGCGCGACGGCGTCATCCGGCTCAAGGGCACGCGCGGGATCGAGGTGCCGGACTTCGCGTGCCTGCTCGCCGAAACCGGTGATGACGCCGATGGCGGCCCCCTGATCTGACGCCCCTACGTCCCTGACTGCGACGAAAGTGTCGCCTTGATCCAGGTCAAGGCGGCTTCGGCGGATAGCCGCCACACCCCGTGATGCACAACCCGGTCTGCATCAGGGAAGAACTCCATGTCGAACACCGTGTGGGACACACTCAAGCTCGTGGCGCTGGCGGTCGTGACGCTCTTTGCCGCGATGGCCGCCAATTTCGCCCGTGACGATGCCTACATGGTGCACGCGCTGATCATCACGGTGATCGCGGGCGCGATGTTCATCTGGACGCTCTCACGCACCAACGAGCCGCCGAGCCTTGCGTCGATCGAGACGCGGGAGAGCGAGTACATGGACGACGTGATCCGGGCGGGCGCGATCGCGACCGCCTTCTGGGGCGTCGTGGGCTTCCTCGTCGGGGTCTTCATCGCCTTCCAGCTCGCCTTTCCGGCGCTGAATTTCGAGTGGGCGCAAGGCTATGCCAACTTCGGACGGCTGCGGCCGCTGCACACCTCGGCGGTCATCTTCGCCTTCGGGGGCAACGCGCTGATCATGTCGTCCTTCTACATCGTGCAGCGGACCTGCGCGGTGCGGCTCTGGGGCGGCAACCTCGCGTGGTTCGTGTTCTGGGGCTACCAGCTCTTCATCGTGCTGGCCGCGACGGGCTACCTGCTCGGCGCCACCCAGTCGAAGGAATATGCGGAGCCCGAGTGGTACGTCGACATCTGGCTGACCATCGTCTGGGTCGCCTTCCTCGCGGTCTACATGGGCACGATCCTGCGGCGGAAGGAGCCGCATATCTACGTCGCCAACTGGTTCCTGCTGAGCTTCATCGTAACCGTCGCGATGCTGCACGTGGTCAACAATCTCAGCCTGCCGGTCTCGATCTGGGGCTCGCGCTCGGTCCAGCTCTTCGCGGGCGTGCAGGACGCGATGACCCAGTGGTGGTACGGGCACAACGCCGTGGGATTCTTCCTGACGGCAGGCTTCCTCGGCATGATGTACTACTTCGTGCCTAAGCAGGCCGAGCGGCCGATCTTCAGCTACAAGCTGTCGATCATCCACTTCTGGGCCCTGATCTTCCTCTACATCTGGGCGGGACCGCACCACCTGCACTACACCGCGCTGCCCGACTGGGCCTCGACGCTGGGCATGGTGTTCTCGGTCATCCTGTGGATGCCGTCCTGGGGCGGCATGATCAACGGGCTCATGACGCTCGACGGCGCGTGGGACAAGATCCGCACCGACCCGATCATCCGCATGATGGTGGTCAGCCTCGCCTTCTACGGCATGGCGACCTTCGAGGGGCCGATGATGTCGATCCGCGCGGTGAACTCGCTGAGCCACTACACCGACTGGACCATCGGGCACGTGCATTCGGGCGCGCTCGGCTGGAACGGGATGATCACCTTCGCGGCCCTCTACTTCCTGGTGCCGCGGCTGTGGCAGCGGCAGGGTCTCTACTCGCTGGCGCTCGTCAACTGGCACTTCTGGCTCGCGACGATCGGCATCGTGCTCTACGCCGCCGCGATGTGGGTGACGGGGATCATGGAGGGCCTGATGTGGCGCGAAGTCGACGCGCAGGGATTCCTCGTCAACTCCTTCGCCGACACGGTCAGCGCGAAGTTCCCGATGTACCTGGTGCGGGCCTTCGGCGGGGTCCTCTACCTCGCTGGTGCCCTGATCATGTGCTACAACCTCTGGATGACCGTGCGGAGTGCTCCGGCCAAGGCCGACACGCCCGTCATGGCTCCGGCTGAATAAGGAGAGCCGGACATGGGCATTCTCGACAAACACAGCATCCTGGAGAAGAACGCGACGCTGCTGCTCGCGGGAAGCTTCCTCGTCGTCACCATCGGCGGCATCGTGGAGATCGCGCCGCTCTTCTACCTGGAGAACACCATCGAGGAGGTGGAGGGCGTGCGCCCCTACTCCCCGCTGGAGCTGACGGGGCGGGAGATCTACGTGCGGGAGGGCTGCTATGTCTGCCACTCCCAGATGATCCGCCCCATGCGCGACGAGGTGGAACGCTACGGCCACTACAGCCTGGCGGCGGAATCGATGTACGACCATCCGTTCCAGTGGGGGTCGAAGCGGACCGGGCCGGACCTCGCACGCGTCGGCGGGCGCTACTCGGACGAGTGGCATGTCGACCACCTCGTCGACCCGCAATCGGTGGTGCCGGAGTCGGTCATGCCGAAATACGGCTTCCTCGCCGAGACCCGGATCGAGGCGGACTACGTGCAGGACCTTCTGCTCGCCCACCGCGCGGTCGGCGTGCCCTACACCGACGAAATGATCGACGCCGCGGTCGCCGACTTCCTGGTGCAGGCGACGGTCGACGGAGATTCCGACGGGCTCCTCGAACGCTACCCCGGCGCGCAGGTCCGCAACTTCGACGGGCAGTCGACGCTGACAGAAATGGACGCGCTGATCGCCTACATGCAGATGCTCGGCACGCTGGTCGACTTCTCCACCTTCGTCCCCGACGAGAGCCGCTGAGGAGCCCCGTGATGGAGACCTATTCCCTCCTGCGCCAGTTCGCCGACAGCTGGGCGATGCTGTTCCTGCTGCTCTTCTTCCTCGGCGTGATCGTCTGGGCCTTCCGCCCCGGCAGTCGGGCCGGGCACGACGAAAGTGCGCGCATCCCGTTCCGCCATGAAGACAAGCCCGCCTGCACCGGGAAATGCCCCGACTGCAAGGCCAACGCGCTGCTGAAGGAGTTGCAGCCATGAGCGACAAGCCAGAAGAAACGAAGGACGATGTCGGGACAACCGGCCACAGCTGGGACGGGATCGAGGAGTACAACAACCCGCTGCCGCGCTGGTGGCTGTGGACCTTCTACGCCACGATCGTGTGGGGCGTGATCTACACCATCGCCTTTCCTGCGTGGCCCCTGATCAGTTCCGCCACGCCGGGTCTGCTGGGCTTTTCCACCCGCGCCGACGTGGCCGACGACATCGCGGCGGCCGCCGAGGCGAATTCGGAGCTCGAAACCGCCTTGGCGAGCGCCGATCTCGCGACGCTTGCGCCCGGCGACCCTCTGCATTCCTTCGCCAACAACAAGGGGGCGGCGGTGTTCCGCACGAACTGCTCCCAGTGCCATGGCTCGGGGGCGGCGGGCGTGCAAGCCGCGGGCTATCCCAACCTGCTCGACGATGCCTGGTTGTGGGGCGGCACGGTGGACGAGATCACGTGGACGGTCCGCCACGGCATCCGCAACGACGACCCCGACACAAGGTGGTCGGAGATGCCGGCCTACGGCATGATCTTCTCGGAGGAGGAGATCGACGCGGTGGTGCAGTACGTCCTCTCTATCTCGAACCAGCAGCACAGCGCGCCGCTGGCCGCCGAGGGCGAGCCGCTCTTCCTCGGCAACTGCGCCGCGTGCCACGGAGATGCCGGGCAGGGCGACATCTATGTCGGTGCCCCGAACCTGACCGATGCGATCTGGCTCTATGGCGGCGATGTGGAGACGCTGACCGAGACGGTGACCAATTCCCGCTTCGGCGTCATGCCCGCCTGGCAGCCCCGGCTCAGCGATGCGGAGATCGCCGCCGTCTCGCTCTACGTGCACGGTCTCGGCGGCGGGGAGTGACACCCTGCCGCAGGCGATCCACCGCCGATCGAGGGCGCCCTCCGGTTCCGTTTGACGCAGGTCAAGGACCGGAGGGCGCCGGACGGGCACCAAGGCTGTAAGCAAGACAGGATGCCCCATGTCCTCCACCGATAATGCCCCGGTCCTCTATGCCCCGCGTGAGCCGATCTTCCCGCGCCGCGTCTCGGGCCGGTTCCGCACGCTCAAGTGGTGGATCATGGGGATCACGCTGGGCATCTACTACCTGACGCCCTGGCTGCGCTGGGACCGCGGGCCGGCGATGCCGGACCAGGCGGTGCTGGTCGACCTTGCCAACCGCCGTTTCTTCTTCTTCTGGATCGAGATCTGGCCGCACGAGTTCTACTTCGTCGCGGGGCTGCTCATCATGTCGGGGCTGGGGCTGTTCCTGTTCACCGCGGCCCTCGGGCGGGTCTGGTGCGGCTATACCTGCCCGCAGACCGTCTGGACCGACCTCTACATCCTCGTCGAACGCTGGATCGAGGGGGATCGGAACGCGCGGGTGAAGCTCTGGAACGCGCCGTGGAGCGTCCGCAAGGCCCGGCTGCGGATCACCAAGTGGATCGTCTGGCTGCTGATCGGCCTGCTGACCGGCGGGGCCTGGGTCTTCTACTTCACCGACGCGCCGACGCTGGCCGCGGACCTCTGGCGGTTCGAGGCGCATCCGGTCGCCTACACCACGATCGGGATCCTGACGGCCACGACCTTCATCTTCGGCGGCTTCATGCGGGAGCAGGTCTGCATCTACATGTGTCCCTGGCCGCGCATCCAGGCCGCGATGATGGACGAGGACACGATCACCGTCGCCTATCGCGAGTGGCGGGGAGAGCCGCGGGGCAAGGGCAATGTCCGCCGCCGCTCGATGGAGGAGGCGGAGAAGGCCGAGGCTGCGGCACAGGCCGCCGGACCCGGTCAGCAGGCGCGCTATCCCGCGATCCCGATGCCGGGGCAGGAGCGGACGCGCGAGCCGGTCACCACCGGTCCCGGCGACTGCATCGACTGCATGGCCTGCGTCAACGTCTGCCCGATGGGCATCGACATCCGCGAGGGCCAGCAGCTCGCCTGCATCACCTGCGCGCTCTGCATCGATGCCTGCGACGACGTGATGGAGAAGATCGGCAAGCCGCGCGGCCTGATCGACTACATGGCGCTGAAGGACGAGGCGGCGGAGCGCGCGGGGGCCGAACCCACGCCGGTCTGGAAGCACGTCCTGCGCTTCCGGACGATCCTCTACACCGCGCTCTGGTCGCTGGTGGGCGTTGGCCTCGTCTTCGCGCTCTTCATCCGGCCGGAGGTCGAGATGACCGTGGCCCCCGTCCGCAACCCCACCTTCGTCATCATGTCCGACGGCGCCATCCGCAACGCGTATGACGTGCGCGTGCTCAACAAGCAGCACGAGGCGCGGACCTTCGAGCTGTCGCTGGAGAGCGCGGCCGACCTCGCGCTCGGCATCGACAATGGCAGCGACCTGTCGATCGAGGTGCCCGCCGACGAGATCCTGGAGCGCCGCGTCTACGTCACCGCCCCCGCGGGCAGCGATGCGGCGCGCGCCGACCGGACCGACCTGCGTCTCTGGGTCGAGGATACCGGGAACGCCAACCGGGCGGGCGTCGACACCATTTTCAACGGAGCAACGCAATGATCGCACACCCCATTACCGGCCGTCAGGTCTTCCTCGCCATCGCCTCCGCCTTCACCATCATCATCACGGTAAACATGACGCTTGCCGTGAATGCAGTGCGGACCTTCCCGGGGCTCGAGGTGAAGAATTCCTACGTGGCGAGCCAGCATTTCGACGCCGATCGCGCCGCGCAGGAGGCGCTCGGCTGGGACGTGTCGGCCCGCCTGGTGGATGGCATGATCCGGCTCTCGATCCTCGATGCGGATGGCGCGCCGGTGGAGCCGGCGAGCCTCGACGGCGTGCTGGGCCGCGCGACCCATGTGGGGGAGGACGTCGTCCCCGCCTTCACCTTCGACGGCCGCGATCACGTGGCCCCGGTCGATCTCGGCCCTGGCAACTGGAACTTGCGCATGGTCGCCGAGGCGGCCGACGGCACACAGTTCCGCCAGCGCGTGATCGTCCTGACCGGGGATGCGGGATGAGTGGAGGCTGCCCGGGCTGCGTCGCCGCTCCCCTTGCGCAGGAGGTCGCGGCCGAGGGGGCGGGGCAGATCCTGCTCTCCCTGCCGGGCATCCATTGCGCCGGCTGTATCGCGGATGTCGAGCGGGTGCTGCGCGCCCAGCCCGGGGTGCGCTCCGCCCGGGTGAACCTCACGCTGAAGCGGGCGCGGATCGATGCGCCGGACGGCGACGCGACGGCCCTGTCCGAAGCGCTGCAGCGCGCCGGGTTCGAGGCCCGCGAGCTCGACGAGGGGATGCTGACCGCCAGCGAGAGCGACCGGCGCGCCCGCGCGTTGCTGCTGCGTCTGGGCGTCGCGGGCTTTTCGATGATGAACGTGATGCTGCTGTCGGTCGCCGTCTGGTCGGGCGCGACGGAAGCGACGCGCGACCTCTTCCACTGGATCTCCGCCGCGATCGCGCTGCCGACGATCGCGTTCTCCGCCCAGCCGTTCTTTGCCAGCGCGTGGTCGGCGTTGAAGGGCTGGCGGCTCAACATGGACGTGCCGATCTCGCTCGCCATCGTGCTGGCCGCCGCCATGTCGATCTACGAGACGGCAGAGAGCGGGCGGCACGCCTATTTCGATGCGGCGCTGTCGCTGACCTTCTTCCTGCTCGCGGGTCGGTATCTCGACCAGCGCACCCGCTCCGTCGCCCGCTCCGCCGCTGAGGAGCTGGCCGCGCTAGAGGTACCGCGCGCCCTGCGCCCCGACGGCGACCTGGTGGCCGTCGCCGATCTGCGTCCCGGCGATATGATCCGCGTCCTGCCCGGCGCGCGCGTTCCTGCGGACGGTGTGGTGACCGAAGGTGCTAGCGAAGTCGACCGCTCACACCTGACCGGCGAGAGCCTGCCGGTGCCTGCCGGTCCCGACAGCGCGCTGGCGGCAGGCGAGGTGAACCTGACCGGACCGCTCACCTTGCGCGTGACGGCGGCGGGGCAGGACAGTTCGCTGCATCGCATGGCGGACCTCGTCTCGATCGCGGAGGCGTCGCGCAACCGCTACACCTCGCTCGCCGACCGGGCCGCGCGGATCTACGCGCCGGTCGTGCACCTGCTTTCGCTCGCCGCCTTCGCCGCCTGGATGGCCGCGACCGGGGATGCGCGCCTCGCTATGAACATCGCGGTCGCCACGCTGATCATCACCTGTCCCTGCGCGCTCGGCCTCGCGGTTCCGGCCGTGACCACCGCAGCCTCGGGCGCGCTGTTCCGTCAGGGCCTCCTCATCAAGAGCGCGACTGCGCTGGAGCGGCTGGCCGAGGTCGACACGGTCGTCTTCGACAAGACCGGCACCTTGACCGAGGGCGAGCCGCTGCCCCTCGACGCCCGCGAGAAGCCCGCCGAGGTGCGCGCCGTCGCCGTGGCCCTCGCCGCTGGCTCCGCCCACCCGCTCGCCCGCGCGCTGAACACCGACCTGCGGGAGACGGCGGCCGCGCGGCTCGCCGACCTGAAGGAGGTGCCGGGCTGCGGCATCGAGGGCACGTGGCGCGGCACGCCGGTCCGCCTCGGCCGCGCCGCCTGGGTCGGGGCCAAACCGGTGGAGGAGACCGCGACCTACCTCGCCATCGGCGACGCCGTCCATGTCTTCCGCTTCGAGGATCGCCTGCGCCCCGGCGCGGCCGATGCGGTCGCGGCGCTGCAGGCCAAGGGCTTTCGCACCGTGCTCCTCTCCGGCGACACGGCCCGCGCGGTTGCGCGGGTCGCGGCGCGCACCGGCATCGAGACCTGGCAGGCAGGCCTGCTGCCCGATGACAAGGTCCGCGCCGTCGAGGCATTGGCGGAGCAGGGCGCCCGCGTCCTGATGGTCGGCGACGGGCTCAACGACACGGCCGCGCTCGCCGCCGCCCACGCCTCGATCTCTCCCGCGAGCGCGCTGGAAGCCGCCCGCGCCGTCTCCGACATCGTGCTGCTCGGCCGCTCTCTTGAGCCGCTGCCGGTGGCCGTCGCCACGGCCCGCTCGGCGACGCGGCGGATCAAGGAGAACTTCAACATCGCCACGCTCTACAACCTCGTCGCGATCCCGATCGCGCTGGCCGGCTTCGCCACGCCGCTGGCGGCCGCCCTGGCGATGTCGGCCTCCTCGGTTACCGTTTCGCTCAACGCATTGCGGCTCAGGAGGGTCTCATGACTGTGCTGGTCTATCTGATCCCGGCCTCGCTTCTGCTCGGCGGCCTGGGCCTTGCCGCGTTCTTCTGGGCGTTGCGCGCCCGCCAGTTCGAGGACCCCGAAGGCGACAGCCGGCGCATCCTGATCGAGGACTACGACGACGCACCGAAGCGCTAGGTTCTTTCTTTGTTCTCATTTCGCGTGTATGATGTGACATCATGCAACTTGCCTTCGAACTCGATGATCGCCCCGCCAGGCTGGTGGAGGTCCATCGCAGGCTCATGACGGTGTTCGGACCCGTCGCCGACCACCCGCGCCTCGATCCGGTCAGCCAGCTCGTCCTGGCGCAACTGAGCGGACGGACGCGCGGTGCCGTCTCCAAGACCGCCTTCCGCCGGCTCAGGAACGGCTTCGGCTCCTGGGCGGCCGTGCGGGATGCGCCGGAGGAGGCGGTCCGCGACACGATCCGTGAGGTGACGTTTGCCGAGGCGAAGGCGCCGCAGATCCAGGCGGCGCTGGCGCGGATCTCCGACGCCGCGGGTGTCCCGACGTTGGACAGCATCAGCGATCTGCCGGTCGCCGAGGCGCTCGAATGCCTCGAACGGCTGCCCGGCGTCGGCCGCAAGGTCGCGGCGGCGGTGCTGAACTTCAGCACGTGGCGCAAAGCCGCGCTCGTCATCGATTCGCATCATCTGCGGGTCCTGCGGCGTGTCGGGATCATCGGTCATCGCGCGACGGTCCGGCAGGCCTACGACGCGGTGATGCCGCTGCTCCCGGCGGACTGGGGTGCCGACGCGCTCGACGCGCACCATCAGGTGGTCAAGGTCCTCGGCCAGCGCCATTGCCGGCCGACGGCGCCGAGCTGTCACCATTGCCCGATCGCCGACCTGTGCCGGTCGGCGCGGGTGCCTAGGGCCGCAAGCCCACCACCTCGCCCGCCGTCGGATCTGTAAGGCGGCTGCGCAGCAGCGTCCGGCGCGTGTCGAAGCGTTGCGGCAGGACGAGCCCCCGCTCGGCCCGGAATTCCCCGTCATAGGGTCCGTAGTAGAGCGCCCGGGCGCGGGCCAGCGGCGCGAGCCGGACCTGTTCGTCGAAGCTGTGGCCGAGCCCCGCGATGCGGAAGCCGGGATCGGCGTCGACCGGTTCCAGATACCCCTCGACGGCGAGCTGGCGCAGGTCCCCGGCGCTTCCGGCAAACCGGCCCAGCGTCACCCGCTCCGTCGTCAGCACGCCGTCGACATGGGTGCCGATGACAGTGGCGAAGCGGCCGGGCAGTGGACGCGGCTGGTCCGGTCCGATCCCGAGCCGCGTCCCGCCGATGCTGAGCTGTCCTGCGGCGTCCCGGCTCACCACGCCGGCGATCACGTCGCGCGGGTCGGTGGCCGGATCGATGCGGCTCGCCACGACCACGTCTCCATCCCAGACGCCGCTGACCGACACCCGCGCTCCGGGTTCCGGTGTGCCGAGTGCGCCGGGTTCGATGCGGACGGGGATCCCGTTGATCTCTATAGCGCCGTCGGCGCCGCGCACGACTGTCCCGGCGAGGGGTTGCGTCATGAAGACGCGAGCGGCCACCAGCGTGCCGCGGTCGCGGCGCGCCTCGATGCTCAGGGGCGTTCCGATGGCCAGTGCCGCCTCGTCGGCGGGACCGAATGCGCCGACGATGCGGGTGCCGCGATCGAGTTCGACGCGCAGCCCGCCGACGATCAGGCTGCCGTAGTCGGTGAGCAGGCCGACGATGCCGGTGCCTCCGATGCCGCCTTCGAGCGGGTCGCGCTCCCGATCCGCCACGACCATCGGCGCGGCGCAGCCCGCCAGCGCCGTCGCGGCCGCACCCGCGAGGAGTTCCCTGCGCCTCAACCCTGCCACCCCTCAGTCCCCGTTCTCGCTTGGCGCCTTCGCCGACGCCTTGTTTTCCCTGTAGAAATATACCCCGAAGCGGAAGCGGTGCGAACCCTCCGCCGTATCCTTGTCCTCGGACTGCAGCGCGAGCGCGCGACGGTTGACCTCGACCAGCATGTCCTGGCTGAGGGCGCGCGCAGCCGCCTCGACCTCGTCGACCGATCCGGCACGCAAGCGGTTGTAAAAGACGGCGCGTTCCAGGAACGGCGGCTGGTCGGCGAGCATGTTCTCGGCCGCCGCGGCGAGGTGATCGCCCACATTGGCGGCGAAGAACATCATCTTCTGCTCGTCCTCCGCCGGGCCGAGGAACGCGTCGGGCAGCAGTTCGAGCAGGCCGTCCTCCCGCTCGCGCACCAGACCCTGCCGCATCAGTTCGTCGAGCAGGGTCCGGGGCCGAACGTCGCGGTTGATGGCCCGCACCAGTCCCTCGAAACCGGGTCCGTCGTCGCTCGCCCGCGGCAAAGGCCGTGGTGAACCGTCGGCGTCGCGCGTCTCGGGGTTCGCGAGCCAGCTCCCCACGACCGTGGCGAGCAGCGTCGTACGCTGGCGCAGCGGCGCGTCGGGATCGTTCTCCGCGGTGCGGATCGCGCGCACGTCGCGGCGATGGACGCCGGTGAGCAGGCTCACCCGACTGTCGGTCGGCGGTTCGTCGTCGAGTCGGAAGTCACTCTCCGCCACCTCGACATACACCTGCTTCAAAAGCCGGTAGACCGACGGCAGGGTGACGCCGCGCGCGATCAGCGTGCGCACGAGCGGACGGAGCAAGCCCCTGAGAACGCGAAGAAAAGCGTTCGATCCCAGATCTGTCGGTTCGTCGGTCATGATGGAAGCATATGCGCCGTGGAAAAAAGTTCCACCCGATATGTTGACCTTCCGGCCAACTGCGTCACCCTGTAGCGCGTGTGAAAAATGCACACGAAAAGTCACAAGCCATCGACCCGACGATGAATAGCCGGGTCACAGACAGGAGAGACATCATGGATCGCCGCAGGTTTCTGATCGCCACCGCCGGGCTTACCGGGGCGGGTCTGCTCACGGGCTGTGCCGGGATGACCGCCGCCGGGCCCGACATCGTCGATACCGCCATCGCCGCGGACGACTTCAACACGCTCGTCGCCGCCGTGCAGGCCGCGGGCCTGGTCGAGACGCTGAAGGGGCCGGGGCCCTTTACCGTCTTCGCGCCGACCGATGCGGCCTTTGCGGCACTGCCCGCAGGCACCGTCGAGAGCCTGCTGGAGCCCGCCAACCAGGAGCAGCTCGCCGCCGTGCTGACCTATCACGTCGTCCCGGGCCGGGTTCTGGCGGCGGATCTCGCGGGTCAGACCCTGAGCGTGGACACGGTGAACGGCCAGTCGGTCGCGGTCGACGGCACCAGCGGTGTGCGCGTCAACAACGCGACCGTCGTTACCCCCGACATCATGGCGTCCAACGGCGTGATCCACGTCATCGATACCGTCCTTCTTCCGAGCTGACCAAAAGCCTTCACCCCTGTCCCGAGGAGAGTTTGAGATGCCCGATCCCAGAACCTTCACCTTCACGGCCTTCGCCGAGAGCGATATCGGCGGCGGTCAGATCTCGACAGGGGTGAGCTTCACCCTCCCACCCGCACCGATGATCCAGGTCACGGTGACGGACGACGACAACCGCCTGTCCGGCGACAGCCTCCTCTTCAACGAGCGCGCGGTGGATCTCCGCGGGCAGGAGGCGACCCTCGCGCGCTTCGGCGCCGACGAGGGCAATGACGGGCAGATCTATGCAGAACGTGCCTACGAGGTCTTCGACCAGGACGGCAACCGCTTCATCCTGGTGGAGATCGAGCAGGAGCACGGTGACGAGGACTACTTCACTTTCGTCAACCACGTGCCGGAGCCGGGGGTCGAGCTGACGGTCGGCCACGACTTCAACATCTTTGGCCGTGGGGTGGAGTATTCCCGCTTCGGCGGCGGTGAGCCCGCACCCAATGTCGTGGAGATCGCGGCGGGATCCGGGGATTTCGATCTCCTGGTCCGCGCGCTCGACGCGGCCGGTCTGGTCGACACGGTGCAGGGGCTTTCGGACGTAACGGTGTTCGCGCCGACCGACGCCGCCTTCACCCAGCTTGCCGTCGATCTCGGCTTCGAGGGGGACACGTCCGACGAGGATGCGGTGTTCGACGCCATCGTTGCTGCGTTGACCGAGCTTGGCGGCGGCGATCCGATCCCGCTGCTGACCGACGTGCTGCTCTACCACGTCTCGCCGGGTGCGAAGACCGCGCAGGAGGTGGGGGACGCCGAGGCCGTGCAGACGCTGCTCGACGGCGCGACCTTCGGGTCCGAAGGCACCGAGCTGATCGACAACGAGCCGGACGTCACCAATCCCAACATCGTGGCACCAGACATCAACGCCGCGAACGGCACCATCCAGGGCATCGACCGGGTGCTGCTGCCGATCGACATTCCGGGCAACGAGCCGGCCGAGCCGGAGCTGCCGACGCTTGCCGGGATCGTTGCCGCCAGCGGTGGGGAGTTCGACGCGGATGCCACCGATTTCGACCTGCTGCTGACCTCGGTCGAGCTGACGGGGCTGACCGGCGCGCTGAACGATCCCGACGCGTCCCTCACGGTCTTCGCGCCGAACGACGCGGCCTTTGTCGGCCTCGCCAATGCGCTCGGCTTCGAGGGGGAGGACGAGGGTGAAGCGTTCGGCTTCCTCGTCGATGCGCTGACGCTGCTCGGCCAGGGCGACCCGATCGGGCTGCTGACGGATATCCTCTCCTACCACGTGGTCCCGGTCGCCCTCGGCTCCGAGGACGTGCTGGCCGCCGAGAGCATCCCGACGCTGCTCGACGGCGCGACGCTGGGTGTGAACGGCGCGAGCCTTGTCGACGCGGATCCGGACGTGGCCGATCCCAACCTGATCGCACTCGACATCCCGGCGTCGAACGGCACCGCCCATGTGCTCGACGGCGTGCTCCTGCCGGTCGACGTGCTGCAGAGCGACGGCTCCAACGCGGTCGACTTCATCATCGGGGACGAGAGCGACGAGCGGATCTTCACGGGTCGCGACGACGATTTCGTCTTCGGCAAGGAGGGCGACGACGTGATCTCCATGGGTCGCGGCGACGATACCGGCCTTGGCGGGCTCGGCGACGACCGGATGCTCGGGCGGCGCGGTGAGGATACGCTCGACGGCGGCGACGGCGAGGATCGGCTCTGGGGTGGGCGCGACGACGACCAGCTCACCGGCGGTGCCGATGCCGACACCTTCATCTTCGCGCGCCGCAGCGGCGAGGACACGATCACCGATTTCGAGGTGGGTGTGGACATGGTGAACCTGGAGCGGCTGCACCTCGACGGCATCGACGAGGTGTTCGACGCGCTTAGCCAGGACGGCGACGACGCGCTGCTCGACCTCGGCTCCACGTCGGTGCGCTTCGCCGGGGTCGAGGCCTCGAGCCTCACCGCCGATCACTTCGAGCTTTGATCTTCTGCGGTGCCCCCCGGGGGGCACCGCATCCCCTCAGGCCCGGTTGAGATCGGGCAGCAGGCGTGTGAACCGGCGCATCGCCTCGACCGCCTCACCGAAGGTGCGAATGCCCATCCCTTCGGCCATCGGGATCATCTTCACCAGCACCTCCGCCGTGGCGCGCGCATCGCCGAGCGCCGTGTGCCGGTCAGCACCCGGTATGGCGACGTCGAGCCGCTCCGCAATGGCGTCGAGCGTATGCTCCTCGCTCTCCCCGAACAGGGCCGCGGACAAAAGCACCGTGTCGAGGACCGGGTGGTCGAAGCACTTGCCGATCCGCGCTTCCTCCCGCTTTAGGAATGCGAGATCGAAAGGTGCGTTGTGCGCGACCAGCACAGCGCCGCGGGCGAACTCATGGAAGTCGTGGCCAATCTTGGCGAGCGGCGGCGCGCCCGCCACCATCTCGTTCGTCACGCCGTGCACGCGGATCGCGACCGGCGAAATCGGGCGGCCGGGATCGACGAGGTGGTCGAAGACCTCGCCCTCCACCACACGTCCGTTGACCACACGCACCCCGGCGAGCTGCACCACCGCGTCCTTCGCCGGGTCGAGGCCCGTCGTCTCGCTGTCGAACACCACGAAGGAGAGGTGGGAGAGCGGGCGGTGTGCAAGCTCCGCCCCCGGCGTCCGGTCGATCAGCCCGAAATCGAAGACCAGCGGGCGTTCGGCGACCACCGCGTTCTCCACCTCCATGGCGAGCATGTAGCCCTGGTTCCGCCCGATAGGCCGCAGGCGCGTGCTGACGAGGCCGCTGCCATCGGCGGTCGGCAGCTCCACGTCGATGAAGTTGCGGCCCGCGGCTGCGTCGAGCTCACCAAGGGCCGCGCGCAGCGCCGTCTCCTCCACATAGTCGAAGACGGAGCGGTCGAGGCCGAGCGGCGCGACATGCCCGAGCATGTGCACGCATTGCCGGTCGTAAAGCGTGATCTGGTGCGCGGCGTTCACCGTCATCACCGCGATCGGGATCTCGGAGAGGAGGGCGGCGAGCTGCGCCCGCTCGGCCTCCACCAGCGCCGTTTCCTGTGCCAGCCGCGCGGTCATGTCGGCCCGTGCGGCGTCGAGGCTGTCGCAGAGCGCGGTGGCCGCCGGGACGAGGTCGCCGAGATGCGGCGCGGCGGGCAGGGCGCCTTTCGTCTCGCCATGCGCCCGCGCGCGGAAGGCGGCGGCGATGCGCAGGGCCGGGCGCACCACCTGCTCGTCGAGGAACAGCCACAGTCCTGCGGTCAGCAGGAGTGCTGCGAACCCTCCGATCAGCCCGGCGGAGAGGAACGGCGCCACCGGCCCGCCCGCCTGCCGCCAGCCGAGCCAGAGGGCCGCGGCGAAAAGCGCGCAGAGCGCGAGCGCGAAACCGGCGAGGAGGGCGAGAAAGCGGCGGCGGGGCCCCACCGCTCAGACCCCCGCGCAGGCCTGGGCGAAGACCGGATCCTCCGGCCCCATCTCGACCCAGTTCGCCCCTTCGATCCGCCCGTCCTCGGTGAAGTTCACGCCCTCCACCAGATCGGCGCGCCGCCCGCCCCCGCAGTCGAAGACGGCGCGCACGCGGCCCACCGGCGTCCAGCGCCGGAAGACGAGGAGGTCGACCATCCGCTGGTCCGGTACCGCGTCGTTGGTCCGGACCGAAGCGAGATCCACCGCGATGAACCTATCCACGAAGGGGGCAGCATAGGTCCACGGGCGCCAGGGCGCCGAGCTTTCCACCGTGCGCGCGACCTCGATCCCGTCGGGCAGGCCGCCGGTGGTGCGGTCGAACCACGAGTATTCCGACCAGATCGCGAAGGCGAGCATGGCGAGCCCCGCGCCGGCGGGCATCGCCCATCGGGGCAGCGTGACGAAACGACGGATGAGCAGGACGAGCCCGGCAGCGGCGAAGCCGGCCGTGACCGTCGCGATCAGCTCGAAGAGCATGTTTTCCTCCCTTTGGGCGAGACTACATCACGCCCTGGCCTTGTGTCGCGGCCGATTGCATGGAGCGGACCACCACGAATGCATCGCGAAGGTGGCTGCGCTCGAATTCCGAAAGCTCCTTGGGTGGCAGATAGTTGTCCGGCGCATCTCCCGCGCGGATGCGGCTTGCCTGATGTTCGAGGCGGGCCATGGCGATGAGGTCATAGGCGTCGATTAGGTCCTGCCCGCCGCGCTGGCTGACCACGCCCGCCTCACGCGCAGCAATCAGCCGGGCGCGGGTGTTGGCGGCGGTGAGCTGGCCGCGCAGCGCATAGACCCGGCCGAGATCGACGACCGGAACGACGCCGTTCAGCTTTAGGTCCACCCGGTTGCGATGCGCACCCGAGCGGGCCGTCGCGATCCCGCGCAACAGGCTCAGCGGCGGATGGTGCTTCAGCGAGTTGGAGACCATGTGCGCAACGAAGATCGAGTTCTTCGAGGCGGCCGCCAGCGTCTCTGCCTGCAGGCCGTCGAAGAGCGATGTCGTCCCCCCGATGGGGCGCAGGTCGAACATGACGGAGGCGAGCATCTGCGCCATCGGATCGGGCTTGTCGATCCAGCCTTGAAAATAGCTTCGCCAGACCGAAAGCGGCTGCCGCCAGCGCGGGTTCGTCGCCATCATGTCGCCGGGGCAGTAGAAGTAGCCGCAGCGGTCGAGCCCGTCGCTGACCCGCTTGGCGAGCTCCGCGAAATAGGGATCGTCCGGGTCCGCGCCGTCGCCGAGGATCATGCAGTTGTCTTGATCGCTCACCCCCGTCTGCTCCTGCCGGCCCTGACTGCCGCAGGCAAGCCAGAGATAGGGGGCTGGCGGCGGGCCGAGCTCCGCCTCCGCCAGCTTCAGCAGGCGGCGGGTGACGGCGTCGGTGATGTCCGTGATCAGGCGCGTGACGACCTCGTGCCGGTTGCCGGAGGCGACGAGCTGGACCAGCAGACGGGGGATGCGCGCGGTGATCGCCGCCAGCGCATCCGCGCTCTCCCCCGCCGCGATATCGCCGATCAGGGTGGCGGAGCTGTCGGCCTGGAACCGCGTCAGGTCGGTCTGCGTGATGATCCCGACCGGCGCGCTGCCCTGGGTGATCGGGACGTGTCCGATGCCCCGCTCCATCATCGCGTTGAGCACGTCCGAGCCGATGGCGTCGGGTGGCAGGCTCAGCGGATCGGCGGTCATGATCTCCCGCACCGGGCGGCTCGTCTCCAGCCCTTCCGCGACGACACGGCCGGCGAGGTCGCGGGTGGTGATGATGCCGGCCAACGCCTCGCCCTCGACGATCATGAGGCTGGAGACATGGGCGTCGCGCATCATCCGCGCGGCCTCGGCGATGGTGGTGTCGGGCGCCGTGGTCAGCGGCGCGCCGTTCATCAGTGTCTCGACCCGCGTCTCGGCGAGCGTCGGCGCGCGGCGCAGGGGTTCGGCGCGGTTGCGGGCGTAGAAGTCGCGGAAGCTCTCGTCCGCCTCCACAAGCGCGCGGAAGCGTCCGGCGGGCAGCAGTAGCAGGTCCGTCTCGGCGGTGGCGCGGGCGGAGGTCGGCGCGATGCCGTCTTGCATGAGCCCCCGCTCGCCGAAGCTGTTGCCCGCGCGCAGATGCGACAGCACCTCGCCGCTCGCATCGTCGATGCGCACCGCGCCGTCACGGATCACGTAGAGACCGTCGAGCCGCTCGCCGACCGCGTAGATCGTGTCGCCCCGCGCCATGTGGCGGCGTTCGAAGGCGGCGGCCAGCGGCACCAGCGTGCTGTCGGTGAGGTTGGAATAGGGCGCCAGGCGGGAGAGGAAGGTCGCGATCTCGCTCGCATCCGCCATGACAAGCTCCGTCGTCGTAGGGAGCCCCCGCCGGACGCACCGGCGGGGGCGGGGGTCTTAGTGGTCGGCGGTGGCCGCACCCGCACCGCGCGGGATGCGGACGCTCTCGACCAGCGCCTTGATCTCCTCCGGCGTTTCCTCGGTCGCGTTGGACACGAAGTAGGCCACCGCGAAGTTGAGCAGTGCCCCGATCGAGCCGATCGCCGTGGACTGGATGCCGAAGAGCGAGCCCTCGATCGTATCGGGGAAGCTGGCCGTGCCGGGGATGAAGAACCACCCCTTGTGCAGGAAGATGTAGACCAGCGTGAAGATCAGACCGGCAAGCATGCCCGCGACCGCACCCTTGTTGTTGATGCGCTTCACGAAGATGCCCATCATCAATGCCGGGAAGATCGAGGCCGCGGCAAGCCCGAAGGCCAGCGCCACCGTCTGCGCCGCGAAGCCTGGCGGGTTGAGGCCCAGATAGGTCGCCACCGCGATGGCCACCGCCATCGCGATCCGCGCGGCCAAGAGCTCTCCCTTCTCGCTGATGTTCGGGTTGAGCTGACCCTTGATGAGGTCATGGCTCACCGCCGACGATATGGCGAGCAGCAGGCCCGCCGCCGTGGACAGGGCCGCCGCAAGGCCGCCCGCGGCCACCAGCGCGATCACCCAGCCCGGCAGACCTGCGATCTCCGGATTGGCGAGCACGAGGATGTCGCGGTTCACCGTGAGCTCGGAGCCCTGCCAGCCACGCTCGGTCGCCGTGGCCGCGAAAGCCTCGTCCCCGTCGTTGTACCACTGGATCAGGCCGTCGCCGTTCTTGTCCTCGAAGGACAGGAGCCCGGTGACCTCCCAATTGCTGATCCATTCCGGCCGGTCGGCATAGGCGATCGGCTGTTCGGCCGTGCCATTGGGATAGATGGTATCGACGAGGTTCAGACGCGCCATCGCACCCACCGCCGGAGCCGTGAGGTAGAGCAGCGCGATGAAGACCAGCGCCCAGCCGGCGGACCAGCGGGCATCGGCGACGCGCGGCACCGTGAAGAAGCGGATGATCACGTGCGGCAGGCCCGCGGTCCCGATCATCAGCGAGAAGGTGAAGAGCGTCATGTTGATGACCGAGGAGGGGGTTCCGTCCTGCTCGGTATAGGCGCCGAAGCCAAGCTCCTGCACCACCTCGTTGAGACGGCCGAGCAGCGGCTCGCCCGATGCTGCGTGCGTCGAGAAGAGGCCGAGACCCGGGATCGGGTTGCCGGTCAGCTGCAGCGAGATGAAGATCGCGGGGATCGTATAGGCCGTGATCAGCACGCAGTACTGCGCGACCTGGGTGTAGGTGATGCCCTTCATGCCGCCCAGAACCGCATAGAGGAAGACGACGCCCGCCCCTATGAAGAGACCGGTGGAGTTCGACACCTCCAGGAAGCGGGAGAAGGCGACGCCCACGCCTGTCATCTGACCGATCACGTAGGTGACGGAGGCGACGATCAGGCAGATCACCGCCACCAGGCGCGCCGTCGGGCTGTAGAACCGGTCGCCGATGAACTCCGGCACCGTGAACTTGCCGAACTTGCGCAGATAGGGCGCGAGCAGCAGCGCCAGCAGCACGTAGCCACCGGTCCAGCCCATCAGGAAGGACGATGCGCCGTAGCCGCCGAAGGCGATGAGACCCGCCATGGAGATGAAGGAGGCCGCCGACATCCAGTCTGCCGCCGTCGCCATGCCGTTGGTGACCGGGTGAACGCCCCGGCCCGCGGCGTAGAACTCCGATGTCGAGCCCGCGCGGGCCCAGACCGCGATCCCGATGTAGAGCGCGAAGGTCGCGCCCACGACGAGAAGGTTGAGGGTATACTGGTCCATCGCGCCTTACTCCTCGTCCACGCCGTATTCACGGTCGAGCTTGTTCATCCGCCAGGCGTAGAAGAAGATCAGGCAGAGAAAGACGATGATCGAGCCCTGCTGGGCGAACCAGAAGCCCAGGTCGGTCCCGCCGATGTCGATGCCCGACAGGAGCGGCCGCAGCAGGATGCCGAAGCCGAACGAGACCAGCGCCCAGACGATGAGACACCCTATGATCAGGCGCACGTTGGCGGCCCAGTAGCCCTTTCCGGTTTCCGCTGCCCTCGCCGGGCTGTTCGAGATCTGATCCGCCATCGGGCGTTCCTCCGTCATTATTGTTGCCGGGCCGGCGCGTGACGCCTTCGTGGCCCCGAGGGGTCGGCCGGCCGGTTGCCCGGCTGGGTTGTGCAGCCGGACCGGTAGCCCGAAGGGCATGCCGCGGCACAACCGTTCAGGTCGACCAAGACTAACCGCATCGATCGCGGGTTGAATTTGACCTGTGTCAACGAGGAATATCAATTCGAGACTGCGGTGCTGCGACTAAAGTCTGATCGTCCGCAACGACGTCACCCCAATCGTCTGTTGTTGGAAAAGCCGTTTCGGTTCAGTCGCCTGCTGCGGCTGTTCGGTGATACGGGCGACGATCGGGGGCGCGATCCGGCTCTGGTGGGCAGCACAGCGTGGCAGTGCGCATCGGGCCCGATGCCGAGGGCCGCCCATACCTGAGCGTAAAGCTCAGGATCGATGCTCACGACTCTTTCGCTCAGGATAGGTCCCGCAGCCATCCGACCCGGCTCCGGACCAGCCAGCGACCCGCGGGCGAGGGAGGCCCCGTGCAGACCGATCCCCGAACCAGGATCAGGATGCCCGTCCGTCCGGCGCCGGACCTCCCGCCGCCTGAGAACAAGCACCGCCGGATCGCCCACATTCCGGCGACGCCTCGGCTGGCAGCTCTCATCGACGCGACGCCAGCCGATCAAATGCTGATCTTGACCAATGCCAACGGCGATCCTCTGGCTGAGCACCGTGCGTCCGAGAGGTTGCGCAAGTGGTGCGACAAGGCCGGATTGAGCGCAGAGCTACGACTGCAGGACTGCCGCGGCACCGCAGCGACCCGCCTTCTGAACGCAGGCCTGAAACTGTCCCAGATCGCCGACTACATGGGCTGGAGCGTCCGCATGACGGCGGCCAATGTCATCGAGCACTACGCCCGGGTGTCGCCGGACGAAACCGACGAGGTTCTGGTCACGCTCGCCCGGGCGAAACGGGGCGCAGCATGAACAAAACTGTAAACGGTGCTGTAAACGGCGTAGTCCGCGCAATCGGACAAAAGCTGCAAGTGCTTGAAATTAAATGGAGGCGAGTACCGGAATCGAACCGGTGTACACGGATTTGCAATCCGCTGCGTAACCACTCCGCCAACTCGCCGCCAGGGTGTGATCCGGGGGATACCGAATGCGGCAGGGGGCGTCCAGAGGCATCTTTGAGCCGTTGCCTGTGTCCCGGCGCTGTGGCAATCACGGCGCAAAGATGCACACACGGACCGCAAGGACGCGCACATGACCGATTTCACCGCCGCCCGTGTCGCCATGGTGGACTGCCAGATCCGTCCCTCGGACGTCACGCGCTACCCGATCATCAACGCGATGCTCACCGTCCCGCGGGAGGAGTACCTGCCCTCCGCCGCGAGGGCCGTCGCCTATATGGGCGAGCATGTGGAGATCGGGACGGGCCGGGTCTGCCTCGACCCACGGGTGCTGGCGAAGATCGTCGATGCGCTCGCGATCCAGCCCGGTGACCTCGTGCTCGATATCGGCGCGGGATACGGCTACTCCACCGCCGTCGTCGCCATGATCGCCGAGGCGGTCGTGGCCATCGAGAGCGACGCGAGCTTCGCCGAAACCGCGGCGAGCACGCTTCAGTCCCAGGGCGTGGACAACGCCATCGTCGAGACCGGACCGCTGGAGGAGGGCGCCCCCGCCCACGGTCCCTACGATGTCATCCTGATGCAGGGCGGTGCCGAGCGGCTGCCACAGGCCATCGAGGATCAGTTGCGGCCCGACGGTCGCATCGCGATGATCGAGATGTCGGGTGCGTTCGGCGCGGTCAAACTGGGCGTGAAGGGCGCAAACGGCATTACGTGGCGCCGTATCTTCGATGCCACGGCGCCCGTTCTTCCCGGTTATGCTGCCGAGAAAGCGTTTGTATTCTAAGCGCAACTGCGTGACAGTCACGCGAGTGGCGGTTCTCCCCCCACCGCCAGGGATCACTACGACGACAGGAGCAGGGTATGGCACGCGGCATGAGACGAGTGGCAGGTCGACTCGCGGGAACCCTTTCGGTCTGGGCGATGCTGTCGAGCGGTGTCGCGGCTGAAACGCTGACCGACGCACTGGTGCGTGCGTACAACACCAATCCGACGCTGGAGATCTCGCGCGCCGCACTGCGCGCCGCGGACGAGGAGGTGCCCCAGGCGCGCGCCGGCCTGCGGCCGAATGTCGACGCGGTCGGAACGGCTTCGCTGAGCACGAACAACGACCGCTTCTTCGGCGGCCGGGACGATTTCACCGATCGCGAGACCATCCAGCTCGACGCCGACTGGACGATCTTCGATGGCGGAGCGACGTCGGCGGCGACCAACGCCGCGCTTGCGGACGTCAACGCGCAGCGCGCCGCGCTGGTCACCGCGGAGCAGAACCTGCTCCTCGACGCGATTACCGCCTACATGGACGTGCGCCGCGACCTTCAGTTCGTGCGCCTGGCCGAGAACAACGTGGTCGTCATCGGCCGTCAGCTCCAGGCGGCCTCGGACCGGTTCGAAGTGGGCGAGGTCACCCGGACCGACGTGAGCCAGGCGCGCGCGCGTCTGGCCTCCTCGCGCACCAACCTCGTGACGAACGAGGGGGCGGCCGAGCGGTCGGCCGAGACCTACGAGGCCATCGTGGGCGTACGTCCGGGCGATCTCGCCCCGCCGCCGCCGACGCCCGAGTTGCCCGCGACCGAGGAAGACGCCATCGCCATCGCCATGGGGAACGAGCCGTCGCTCCAGACCCTTCGCGCGCAGGTAGAGGCTTCCGAATTCCGCGTCCGCCAGGCCCGTTCCGCCTTCCGTCCGAATGTCAGCCTGAACGGCAACCTCACCGCCGGGAACGGTTTCGAAGACGGCGCCTTCGACGGCGCGCGCTCCTCTACCCGCGACACGACGGTCGGGGCGAACGTCACGCTGCCGCTCTATCGCGGCGGTGCGCTGTCCTCCGCCGTCCGGCAGGCTGTCGCGAACCTCGAACAGGATCAGGCCGAGCTGCAGGATGCCGGCCGGACCGTCAGCCAGAACGTCTCCTTCGCCTGGACCAACCTGATGGTGGCCCGCTCTTCCATCGTGTCCGCCCGGCAGGAGATCACGGCCGCCCGCGTTGCCTTCGAGGGCATCGTCGAGGAAGCCCGCCTCGGCGCGCGGACCACGCTCGACGTGCTCGACACCGAGCAGGACCTTCTGAACGCGCAGTCCGACCTCGTCGCCGCGCAGCGGGATGAGGTCGTGGCCGCCTACACGCTGCTTTCCGCCATGGGGCTCCTGACCGTGGAGCACCTGAACCTGCCGGTCGATGAGTACAACCCGGATGCCTACTTCCGCGCCGTGGAGAACGGGCCCTACGCCAGCAGCCGCGGCGAGGTGCTCGACCGCATCCTGGGCCGGAACTGAGGGAGAGCCCATGTCGGACGAGGGCAAGGAGCGCAGCGTCGAGGACGTCTTGGCCGCCATCCGGGCACGGGTCGCCGCGGAAGGGGCCAGCCTTGAACGCGAGGCGCCGGACGAAGAACCCCTCATCCTGACGGCCACGATGCAGGTCGAGGATGCGGACGAGGTGGCTCCGCTCGTGCTGGACCGGCCCGTGGCCGAAGCTCCGCCCGCGGAGGAGCTCGCACCCCTTCGCCTCGACACACCGGCGGACGGCGCCGAGCCGCTGCGCCTCGACACGCCTGTCTCCGACGACACGCCGCTCCGGCTCGACACGCCGTTGGCGGATGAACCGAAGCGCTCCTCGCCCGAAGGCTACGCGCTCTTCGCGTGGGAGCGGGGGCCCGAGAGCGAGCAGGCCGATGCAGCATCGGAAGACGAGCCGCCCGCGGTCGACGAGCCGTCCGAGCCCGCGCTGCCCGGCGGCGCCGAAGGCCCGATCGCCCTCGACGGCCCCGTCGCCACGGAAAGCGCCGGCATCGAGGACGAGGCCGTCCCCGATGCCCCCTATGCCGAAGTGCCGGAGCCCGAGGCCGAACCGGCCGAGGTGACCGCACTGCACCCGACTGCCGATGACGACGCCACGGCGGAGGAACCCGCATCGGAAGACGACGGGCCGTCCGAGACCGCTACATCCGACGACACGGCGGAAGAGGACGCGACGCCGCCTGCCGAATACGACGTCTGGAGCGCGCGTCCGGCCGAGGGCGAGAGCGTCTTCACTCCGGCCACCGAGCCGTCCGCAGCCGTCGCCGCCGCCTCGACCGTCGCCTCCGCCACGGCCCTCCCGGATCGGGAGACCATCCGCGGCATAGTGCGCGAGGCGATGGGCGAGCAGGGCCACATCTCGTCCAATGAGCCCGACCTGCGCGCCCTCGTCCGCGAGATCCTCATCGAGGAGCTGCAGGGCGAGATGGGTGCCCAGTTCTCCCGCGGCGTGCGCAAGGCCGTTCGCAAGGACATCATCCGCGCCTTCAAGGAACGCGGGCTGAACTGACGCCTTCCCCTCCGGCCTGAGCCACGTTAGGAACCTCATCCGAAGACCGGATGAGGACGTAGACGCATGGCCATGGACAAGACCTTCGACGCAGCCGCCAGCGAGACCGCCATCGCCGCGGCCTGGGAGGCGACGGGCGCCTTCCGCGCAGGAGCCAACGCGAAGCCGGGGGCCGAGAGCTTCTGCGTCATGATCCCGCCGCCGAACGTCACCGGCTCGCTCCACATGGGCCATGCGTTCAACAACACGCTCCAGGACATCCTCGTCCGCTGGCACCGGATGCGCGGCTTCGACACGCTCTGGCAGCCGGGGCAGGACCATGCGGGCATCGCGACGCAGATGGTCGTGGAGCGCGAGCTCGCCAAATCGAACCGCCGCCGCACCGACATGCCGCGCGAGGAGTTCATCGACCTCGTCTGGAAGCAGAAGGAGAAATCCGGCGGCACCATCATCGAGCAGCTCAAGCGCCTCGGCGCCTCCTGCGATTGGGAGCGCAACGCCTTCACCATGGCCGGCGCGCCGGGCGACACGCGCGTGGGCCACGAGAACTCGCCCGATTTCCACCGCGCCGTCCTGAAGACCTTCGTCGAGATGTACGAGCGCGGGCTGATCTACCGCGGCAAGCGCCTCGTCAACTGGGACCCGCATTTCGAGACGGCGATCTCGGACCTCGAGGTGGAGAACCGCGAGGTCGACGGCCACATGTGGCACTTCAAGTACCCGCTCGCGGGCGGGGCGACCTACGAGTATGTGGAGAAGGACGCGGACGGCAACGTCACCCTGCGCGAGACTCGCGACTACATCTCCATCGCCACGACCCGGCCCGAGACGATGCTGGGCGACGGCGCGGTCGCGGTGCATCCGTCCGATGAGCGCTATGCGCCCATCGTCGGCCAGCTCTGCGAGATCCCGGTCGGGCCGCAGGAGCATCGCCGCCTGATCCCGATCATCACCGACGAGTACCCGGACCCCGATTTCGGTTCGGGTGCGGTGAAGATCACCGGCGCGCACGATTTCAACGACTACGGTGTCGCCAAGCGCAACGGCATCCCGCTCTACCGCCTGATGGACACCAAGGGCGCGATGCGCGCCGACGGCCTGCCCTACGAGGAGGCGGCGGAGAAGGCGAAGGCCCTCCGCGAGGGTGCCGAGGCCAGCGAGGCCGAGGTCGACCAGGTGAACCTGGTGCCCGAGCAATACCGCGGCCTCGACCGGTTCGACGCGCGCAAGCGGATCGTGGCGGATATCACGGCCGAGGGGCTCGCCGTGATGGTCGAGGGTCAGGGTCAGGCCCGGAACAGCGACCAAGAGGAAGGTACCGCTCCGGCCCCAGAGCCGGAGCTTAAACGGGTCCCCTTCGTCGAGAACAAGAAGATCATGCAGCCCTTCGGCGACCGCTCCGGCGTGGTCATCGAACCGATGCTGACCGACCAGTGGTTCGTGGACGCCGCAAAGCTCGCCGGCCCCGCCATGGAGGCCGTCCGCTCCGGCGAGACCAGCATCCTGCCCGAGCGCGACGAGAAGGTCTATTTCCACTGGATGGAGAACATCGAACCCTGGTGCATCTCCCGCCAGCTCTGGTGGGGGCACCGGATTCCGGTTTGGTATGGGCCAGAGATAAGGAACGGGGTGACATCAGCGGGCACGAAGTATTTCTGTGCCGCAAGTGAGGAGGCAGCGGAGGCCGAGGCTCGAGACTACTATACTCAAGCTTTCGGAGATCGGCCGTTCAATCTTCGTTTCGCAGAGTATTCAAGCATTAAGGACGCAGGCATACAGAAGACTGTTGGCTTGGAAAAGGCAGAAGCCGCTGTGCCGTTGGCAAACATCAAGAGTAATGAATTCGAAATCACTCTCTACCAGGATCCGGACGTCCTAGACACTTGGTTCTCCTCCGGCCTCTGGCCGATGGGCACGCTCGGCTGGCCGGAGCAGACGCCGGAACTAGATAGATACTACCCGACCTCGGTGCTCGTCACCGGCTTCGACATCATCTTCTTCTGGGTCGCCCGGATGATGATGATGCAAAAGGAGATGGACGGCCGCGCGCCGTTTCACACCGTCTATGTCCACGCCCTCGTCCGCGACGAGAAGGGCCAGAAGATGTCGAAGTCGAAGGGCAACATCATCGACCCGCTCGACCTGATCGACCAGTACGGGGCGGACGCGGTGCGCTTCACGCTGAGCTCTATGGCGGCGATGGGACGCGACCTGAAGCTCTCCTCCCAACGGGTTGAGGGCTATCGGAATTTCGGCACCAAGCTCTGGAACGCCGTCCGCTTCGCCGAGATGAACGAGGCCGTCCACGGTGCGCGCCCGGAGCCGCAGGCCAAGGTCAACCGCTGGATCATCGCGGAGACCGCGCGGGTGCGTGAGAGCGTCGATGCGAGCCTCGCCGCCTACCGCTTCAACGATGCCGCGAACGCGCTCTACGCCCATGTCTGGGGCACGGTCTGCGACTGGTACCTGGAGTTCGCCAAGCCGCTCCTCGCCGGGGACCAGGCCGACGAGACGCGCGCGACCATGGGCTGGGCGCTCGACCAGTGCCTCAAGCTGCTTCACCCCTTCATGCCCTTCATCACCGAGGCGCTGTGGGAGCAGACGGCCAAGCGCGACCACATGCTCGTCGTCACCGACTGGCCCGACTACGGTGCGGAGCTGGTCGACGCGGATGCGGAGGCCGAGATCGGCTGGGTCCGCGCCCTGATCGAGGAAGTCCGCTCCGTCCGTTCCGAGATGAACGTGGCAGGGGGCGCGAAGACCGGGCTGGTGCTCGTCAGTGCCGACGCCACCACGCGCCAGCGGTTCGAGGACAATCGCGCGCTCGTCGAACGGCTCGCCCGGATCGAGAGCGTGGAGTACGCCGATGTCGTTCCGAACGGCGCGGTGACCCTCGGCGTGCCCGGCGGCACCATCTGCTTGCCGCTCGCGGGCCTCGTCGACGTGCAGGCCGAAGCCGCTCGCCTCGACAAGGCGCTCGGCAAGCTCGACAAGGAGATGAAGGGGCTCAGCTCCAAGCTCACCAACGAGAAGTTCCTCGCCAAGGCACCCGAAGAGGTCGTGGCCGAGCAGCGCGAACGACTGACCGCCGCCGAGGCGGAAGCGACGAAGCTTCGCGCCGCGCAGGACCGAGTGAGGGCGCTGGCATGAAGCTGGTCCTCCGCCTCGGCTGGCTCGCGCTGGCGGGCGGGCTCTTCTGGCTCGCCTTCAACCTTGTCCTGCCGCCGCCGGATGTGGATGGCACGGGGGCGGTCGGTGGCTTCATCGTGGGGCTGGTGGAGGCGGGTCTCAACATCGTGGCTGGCCTCATCGTCACGCTCCTCGCACTGGCCGCCTTCTTTTTCGCCATCCGAAGCTGAGGGAGCACCATGACCGGACCCCGCTACACCGAACTGGCGGCGGGGCTTCCCGCCACCGTGCCCTTCGTCGGTCCTGAGGCGCAGGAGCGCGCGCGCGGCGCGGCCTTCGCCGCCCGCCTCGGCGCCAACGAGAGCCTGTTCGGCCCTTCGCCACGTACCATCGAGGCGATGGCGCGCGCGGCGACCGACGCCTGGATGTACGGCGATCCGGAAAACCATGACCTGCGCGAGGCCCTTGCCGCGCATCTCGGCGTCGCGCCGGCGAACATCGTGGTGGGGGAGGGGATCGACGGTCTTCTGGGCTATCTGGTGCGGTTACTGGTCGAACCCGGGGACGCGGTGGTGACGTCGCTCGGCGCCTATCCGACCTTCAACTATCACGTAACGGGGTTCGGCGGCGCGCTGCACGCCGTACCCTACAGGGACGATGCCGAGGATCCGGGGGCGCTGATCGCGAAGGCGGTGGAGGTTGACGCGAAGCTCATCTACGTCGCAAACCCCGACAATCCGATGGGCTCCTGGCACTCGGCGGCCACGGTCCGGCGGATGATCGATGCGCTGCCGGAGGGGTGCGTGCTCTGCCTCGATGAGGCGTATGGCGAGTTCGCGCCGGGGGGGACGCTGCCGCCGATCGACGTCTCGCATCCGCGCGTGGTTCGGATGCGGACGTTTTCGAAAGCCTACGGTCTTGCCGGCCTGCGCATCGGCTACGCGGTGGCTGAAGAGGGGCTGGTCAGGTCCTTCGACAAGGTTCGTAACCATTTCGGCGTGAATCGCATCGCACAGGCGGCCGCTCTGGCCGCGGTATCGGATCAAGACTGGCTGGCGCATGTGGTGTCGGAAACGGCGGCCGCGCGGGACCGGATCGCCCGGATCGCGCGTGCCGCAGGCTTCGCTCCGCTTCCCTCGGCGACGAACTTCGTGACGATCGATTGCGGCGCGGGGGTGGAGCGGGCCCGCGGTCTTCTCGAATCGCTCGGTGCGGCCGGACTCTTCGTTCGGATGCCCTTCGTGGCACCGCAGAACCGATGTATTCGCGTATCGGTTGGACGAAAACAGGAACTCGATCTACTCGAAGTAGAATTTCCGAAAATCGCTGCAACCATTACTAATAAAGAGTGAACTAGACTCGCTTCTATCAATATCTCGTTAACCAATGACCCTCAACTTGGAAGCATTAAAAGAAAATGCAATTTGGTTCGTAAGGGCCTCCTGCAATTTTTTGCTTTTTTTCAGATGTTTGGGGGCGACTTCTGTGGTCGCCCCCTATTCTGTTTTACCTGGTCTGCTCCCCCTGAGCCTGCCGCGTGGTCCGGGTGGCAGCGCGCCGTGGCCGGCGACGCTTCCTGTTTCGCGTCGTTTCGATTCTCAACCGAAAGTTGATCACCCATGACGCGTATGCGGCGAAAGGCGGACCTGCCCACCAAGTTCTGCGCTGCCTGCGGGCGACCGTTCGCCTGGCGAAGGAAATGGGCGCGTGACTGGGAGAAGGTGCGCTACTGCTCCGAGCGGTGCCGCCGTGCAGGGCCGTCGGAGCGGACCGACGCTCGCTTGAACTGACCGGGGCGATCGGCTAGGCGAAGCCGACATCTGACGCGGAGATTTCCCCATGGGCGCACCGAAGAAAGTCGTCCTCGCCTATTCGGGCGGGCTCGATACCTCGATCATTCTCAAATGGCTGCAGGTCGAGTACGGGTGCGAGGTCGTGACCTTCACCGCTGATCTCGGGCAGGGCGAGGAGTTGGAACCGGCGCGTGCCAAGGCCGAATTGCTCGGCATCAAGCCCGGCAACATCCACATCGAGGATGTCCGTGAGGAGTTCGTCCGCGACTTCGTCTTTCCCATGTTCCGCGCCAACGCGGTCTACGAAGGGCTCTACCTTCTGGGCACCTCGATCGCCCGCCCGCTGATCTCGAAGCGGCTCGTTGAGATCGCGGCGCAGACAGGGGCGGACGCCGTCGCCCACGGCGCGACCGGGAAGGGCAACGATCAAGTCCGTTTCGAACTGTCGGCCTACGCGCTGAACCCCGAAATCAAGGTCATCGCGCCATGGCGCGAATGGGATCTCACCTCCCGCACCCGGCTTCTGGAATTCGCGGAGGCGCATCAGATCCCCATTGCCAAGGACAAGCGGGGCGAGGCGCCGTTCTCGGTCGACGCGAACCTCCTCCACACCTCGTCGGAGGGCAAGGTGCTGGAGGATCCCGCGGAACCGGCGCCCGACTACGTCTACCAGCGGACAACACATCCGGAGGATGCTCCGGACACGCCCGAACATGTCGAGATCACCTTCGAGAAGGGTGATGCGGTGGCGATAGATGGGGCGCGGATGTCGCCTGCCGCGCTGCTGGAGCGCCTCAACGAGATCGGCGGCAAGCACGGCTGCGGCCGCCTCGACCTCGTCGAGGGGCGTTACGTCGGGATGAAGTCGCGGGGCATCTACGAGACGCCGGGCGGCACGCTCCTGCTCGAGGCGCATCGGGGTATCGAGTCGATAACGCTCGATCGTGGGGCCGCCCACCTCAAGGACGAGCTGATGCCGCGCTATGCGGAGCTGATCTACAACGGCTACTGGTTCAGTCCCGAGCGCGAGATGCTGCAGGCCGCGATCGATCACAGCCAGACCCGTGTGAACGGCACCGTCCGGCTCAAGCTCTACAAGGGCAGCGCGCGTTGTGTCGGTCGGTGGTCGGAGGACACGCTCTATTCCGAACAGCACGTGACCTTCGAGGACGATGCCGGTGCCTACGATCAGAAGGATGCGGAAGGGTTCATCCGGATCAACGCGCTGCGGCTGAAGCTGCTGGCGGCGCGGAACCGGCGCTGATCGAACGCCGGTCTGTCCGAGGGCGGGCCGGCCGGTCTCAGAATTCCGACCAGTCCTCCTCCATCGCGAGGTTGCCCGAAGTCCAGCGGATCCGGCGCGCATCGGCAGGCTCGTCATGATCGGCGGGCCGGGGCTGTGGCATCGGATCCCGTGGCGCTGGCTCGGCGTCGACCGGTTCGGCGGGCGATGCCGGCTGGGCGGCGATGGAGAAGCTTGCCATTCGGGTCTCGACCCCCGCGATCTCCTCGGCGAGTTCGCCCATCGCGCGGGCGGTGCGGTCGGCGACGCTCGCTGTGGACTGGACGCCGGCCTCCATCGCCGTGATCGCCGCGTCGATCTCGCGCAGGCCCGTCGCCTGCTCCTGACCGGTTCGCGCGACGTTCTGGACCTGGCCCGCGACCAGTTCGATCTGGCGCGTGATCTCCGTGAGCATGGAGCCCGCACGTTCCACCATGTCCACGCCGCGTTCGATGTTGCTGTTGCTGTCCTCGATCAGCTTGGAGATGTCGCTTGCGGCCGATGCGCTGCGTTGGGCAAGACTGCGGACCTCGGCTGCGACGACGGCGAAACCCTTGCCGGCCTCGCCGGCCCGGGCGGCCTCGACCGCCGCATTGAGTGCCAGGAGGTTGGTCTGGAACGCAATCGCGTCGATTACGTCGAGGATCTCGCGCATCTCGACGGAACCCTCGGCGATGCGTCCCACGGCGGCGACGGCCTCTGCCGTGATCTTGGCGCCGCTCATCGCATGCTGCGACAGGGTGCCTGCGCGGTCATGCACCTCGCCCAGAAGGGACTGTCCGGCCTCCAGCGACTGGGTGAACTGCTGCGCAGTGGTGGCCGTCTGCTCGATGGCGGCCGCCTGCTGGGCGGCGCGGTCCGACACCTCGCTGCTGTCGGCCACCACCCTCTTGACGGTCTCGCGCGTCGCCGTCACGGCCCGGCCGGCATCCGCGACGAGGGCCGCGAGCGAGCTGGATGCGAGATTGGCGTTGTTGCGGATCTCCTCGAAACGTCCCGACGCGACGATGTCCATCCGGCGATCGAGCTGGCCTTGTGCAAGGGCCGCGAACTGTTCATCGACGGCGACGAGGTTCTCCTCCAGCCGGGCGAAGAGATGGTTGAGCCGCTCGGCGAGCCGGTTGAGGACTTCGTTCTCGTAGTCGGTGGCAATCCGGCCGGAGAAATCGCCCGACAGGCCGCTTTCTATGACCCCGGCAAAGGCGCTGTCGACCTGCGCGAGCGTGGTGGCCCTTGCCTCCCTCGCATCGGTGGCGTGCTGTTCGACGTCCTGCCGGGCGGCTTCGGCCGCGCTGGCGAGCGTTTCCGCCTCGCCTTTCGCCCTCTCCGTCGTTTCGGCGAGGTGCCTGCGGCGGCTGATGCCTGCGAGCAACGCGGCGCATTCCAGCGCGACGATACCGCCGTGCATCAGGACCCGGGTGAGGTTGCTGCCGCCCGGATAGATCAGCTCCGGCAAGAGGTAGTTCAGCCCCAGATGATGCAGGATGACGGCGGCACCTGCGATCACGACCGTCCGCGCGTCATCGAGCATTCCGACGATCGCGAGGATGACGAAGTAGTACATGTGCGTATCGATCTGGAACGCATGCCCCGTCATCACCGCGCTGAAGAGCATCGCCTGTCCGACGAGGGCGATGCCGACGGGCAGGGCCGCGTGCCGGGTGACCAGCCGGGCGGCGATCAGGGCGGGCACGGCGAGGGCCGCCGAGATGGCGAGCACCAGCAGCGCCGGGCGATCAATCCGATAGGCGATCAACGCGAGAACCGGGCCATGGGCGAGTGCGTACCAGGCCAGCACCTCGCTCGGTCGGGAGATGTGGTCGAACCTCATTGCGCGCCTCCCGCGCCGCACAGGGCAAGGATCCGTTGCATGTCGAGGATCGGGACGAGGCCCGCCGCGCGCATCGCGTCGGGCACGCCATGCACCAGGCCCAGATGGCTGCCGCCGAGGCCCGACCACACCACATCCGGCGCGTCGAGCGCCGACAGCGGCCGCTGCGAGATCGCAAGATAGCTTCCCGCGGCGGCGCCATGGGCAACCGTTCCGGCAAGCGGAACCAGCGCGAGCGTGACGGTCTGCATCAGGATCAGGGTGCGCACCATCGGATTCTCCTCGATTTCCCTTCCGATACGCCGGGATGTCCTAAGACTTCGTTTCCGCTTCACGCGACATCACACCCGCGTCGACCGCCTTGTGTCCTGAGGCGGGGCGGCCGATCTTGAAGCGACACGTCCGAGGAGAGCGAGATGAAATGGGTAATCGGCCTTGTCCTGGCCATGGGAACCGGCAGCGCATGGGCCGAGGAGCCGGCGCGCGCCGTCTTCGCGGGTGGCTGCTTCTGGTGCGTCGAGGCGGATTTCGACAAGCTCGACGGCGTGCTGGAGACGACCAGCGGCTTTGCCGGCGGCACGACCGAGGCGCCGAGCTATGCGGAGGTTGTGGGTGGCGGCACCGGCCACCGGGAGGTGGTGGAGATCGTCTACGACCCCGAAGTCGTGAGTTTCGATACGCTGGCCGAGCATCTCTTCCGCACGACCGATCCGCTCGACGGGGGCGGGCAGTTCTGCGATCGCGGCTTCGCCTACACCACCGCGATCTATGCGCAGACGCCGGAGCAGTTCCGGATCGCGACCGAGATCACGGCGCGGGTCGAGGGCCTGCTTGAGGCGGAGGTCGAGACCGAGATCGTCGAGGGCGGCACGTTCTGGCCCGCCGAGGCCTACCACCAGGACTACTACCTGGAGAATCCGCTGCGCTACAACTTCTACCGCCTAAGCTGCGGACGCGACCGGCGGGTGGACCGCATCTGGGACGACGTGCCGCTCAGTTGAGCGGGATCGCGTTGGCGGCCTTGCCGCGCTGATAGGCCTCCGACAGGGCGGCATACTCGGCGGTGATCGCAGCGCGCCGGTCGGCGAGTGCCGGATCGTCGCCCGACAGTTCGGCGATGGAGCGCGCGGTGAAGAACGCGTTGCACCGCCGGTATCCGCCGGGCGGCAGGCCGTAGAGCTCCTCCATGATCCTCAGGTCGTGCGGGATCGAGAAGCCGTCGCGGCTGTCCTCGTGGCTGAAGAGATAGGCGTAGTTGTCGAACCCGGCCCAGGTGATCGCGCTCATGCACATGGTGCAGGGCTCGTGGGTGGATAGGAAGATCAGGTCTTCGGTCGGCCCCGGCGTCTCCGCGTAGAAGGCGTTGAGGCAGGAGATCTCCCCATGCCAGAGCGGGTTCTCCATCTCCCGATTGGTGGCGGCGATGACGAGGGAGAGATCGGCCTTGCGCAGGATCGCGGCGCCGAACACCTTGTTGCCTGCGGCGACGCCTGCGCGGGTCAGCGGCAGGACATCATGCTCGATCACGTCGAGCAGGCGGCAGGCGAGGGCGGTGTCGGTCATGCTGGGAGGCTAGCGGCTGGGTGCGAATGGCGGAAGGCCCCGGATCGGGTCCGGGGTGGTGGCAAGAGCTGCAACCGTCCCGGCCGAAGCGCCGGGACCTCTTGCGCTCAGATCAGCCCGACCACCCAAAGCGCGATGCCGATCCCCGCTCCAGCTCCGATCATCGCGACCACCGGTGGTTTGAGCTTCCAGGCGGCGAGGGCGAAGAGGATCAGCAGGACGCTCTTCAGGATGTCGAGGCTGCCGTCCCAGAGGGCTGCGAGCGCGAGGTAGAGGGCGAGGTTGGCGACCACCCCCACCACCGCGGCGGAGACGCCCGCCAGCGCCTGCCGGATCCAGTGCTGGCGCTGCATCGCCTCCACATGCGGGGCGGCGGCGAGGATCAGCATGAAGCTCGGCGCGAAGGTGTAGAAGCAGGCGAGGCTCGCGGTCAGTACGCCGGAGGCGCCGCCCGTGTGACCCGCGAAATAACCCGCATAGACGTTGACGAGGATCAGGGGTCCCGGCGTCGCTTCGGCAATCGCGAGGCCGTTGAGCATCTGGGTCGCGTCGAGCCAGCCATAGGTCTCTACCGCGCGGTCGGCGACGTAGGGCAGCAGCGCGTAGGCGCCGCCGAAGCTTACGAAGGCGGCGGAGAGGAAGAGCTCGGCGACGCCGTCGAACGGATCGGGACCGAGCGTCATGCGGATCAGTAGGAAGACGGCGAGCACGAGGGCGACGCTCACCCCGACGATACGCGCGATCTGCCCGCGGGCAGGCGGTGCGTCGGGCACGTCCGGGTCGGGCGCGCGGGGCAGCAGGAAGCCTGCCGCAGCGGCCAGTGCGACCACGAGCGGGAAGGGCAGGCCGAGCAGGGCCAGCGCGACGAAAGCCGCGACCGCCAGTGCCCAGGCCCGCGGCCCGGTCAGCGAGCGGCCGGCGAGCGCCAGCACCGCCTTCCCGACGATCACCAACACCGCCGGCTGGATGCCGTAGAAGATCGCGGCGACGATGCCGGTGTCCCCGCGCGTCGCCGCGATCCAGGCGAGCGCGATCATCAGGGCGGCCCCGGGCAGGATGAAGGCGAGGCCCGCCGCGATCCCTCCCGCGATCCCGTGCAGCCGCCAGCCGAGCCAGGTGGCGAGCTGTTGCGCCTCCGGCCCCGGCAGCAGCATCGCGACGTTGAGCCCGCGCTGGAAGGCCGCGGGCTCCACCCAGCCGCGGCGGGTCACGATCTCCTCCTGCATCAGCGCGATCTGGCCCGCGGGGCCGCCGAAGGAGAGAAGCCCGATCTTGAGGTAGAGCGGCAGGGCGTCGGACAGGCGGGGGGTCATGGGGCGGCCTCCACGAGCGGTCTTGGGGGGGAGATGGGATACCCGGCGGCGCGGTCACGCCAGGATATCTGGGCGACTCCGAAAGCTTTCATTGGACGCGCTCAGCTCCGGCGGCCACGAGTGCTTCGTAGCCGCCCTCGACGTAAGCCGCGTCGATGTGGTGCAGGCGGGCGAGGGCACAGGCGTAGCGGCTGACCTCGTGCCCATGGACGCAGAAGAAGATCACGGGCGCTGCCGCCTCGATCAGCGGGTGGTCGTGGTCGAGCCGGAACGGGTCGATCCAGTGCGCGCCCTCGATATCGGGGGCGCCATCGCGGTCGGCGGCCTTGCGCACATCGATCAGCTGGCGCGGATCCGCCAGCGCCTCGGCGGCTTCGATTGCGGGAAGATACGGGTCGGTCACAGGCAGGGCTCCCTCTCTCGTCAGGGTCGCGCGATGCTTGGGCCGATCCTGGCCTGACATCCGGGAGATCGCCTGGTCCCGTCACTTGCGTTATAGGCTGATGCGCGATTTCCGTGAAGCTCTCGTGACAGGAGGTGCCCCATGCGCATCGATCACCTCGTCTTCGCCGCGCGTTCCCTCGACCAGGGGCGTACCTGGATGGAGGCGCGGCTTGGCGTTGCCGCGGGCGGTGGCGGAGCCCATCCGCTTATGGGCACGCACAATGCGCTCTGGTCGCTCGGCGATTGCTACATGGAGGTGATCGCGGTGGATCCGGGCGCGGAGGCGCCGCGGCCGCGCTGGTTCGGGCTCGATTCGGCTGAGGTGCAGGCCCGGCTCGCCGACGGGCCGACGCTCGTCACCTGGCAGGTCCGGTCCCGCGATATCGAGCGGCTGGCGGCGCGCAACCCGATGGAGCTCGGCGAGGTGCTCAAGGTGACGCGCGACACGCTGCACTGGCGGCTGACGGTGCGCCCCGACGGGTCGATGCCGGGCAAGGGCACGGTGCCCGTGGTGATCGACTGGCCCGACGGGGTGACGACACCGGAGCGGAGCCTGCCGGACGCCGGCCTGCGCCTCCTGCGGCTCGACGTGACGACCGGTGCTGCGGAGCGGGCCGCGATCGCGGATCTGGGCGCCGACGGCCTCGTCTACCTGCATGACGGCGCGCCCGCGCTGGCCGCGGAGATCGACACCCCGGACGGTGTCGTCCGCCTTGCCTAGGGCGCGGCCCTGGATGACGTGAGCGGGTACGAGGGCGACGGGGACGGTGTGGTCAGGACCGTCGAGGCGGAATGCCGAAGAGTAGGCATACGGCCGCGCCGTCCGAGACCCGGCGCGATCTGGGACGGCCCGGGCGGTGCGACGTGACCGACAACGGCGTGGATACCGGGCGCCGGCTCGAAGTCGGCCGGAGGCATGCTCCTCATCCTGTTCTTGACCCGCGACGTGCCCCTCGGCGCGGCCGGTCGCGGCCGCCGGAGGAATGCGTCGAACGCAGAGACGGCTGCGACGAACCCGGATTTCGTGCTCGCTTACCGATTGACGCGGTCAGGGACGGTTCTGGAGGGAGCGGAGCGCCTGGGCAGGTCCTGCCCACGACCCTCGCATGTGGAAAAAGCCATTCATCCCGCCCCTGCCGCCACGCGTCGTCGGCGCAGCGGTCGGAGAGAAGCGGAGAGAGGCACCGATGCACCAGCCTTTGGTTATTCAGGCCCGCCTGCCCACCACGCCGTGCCGCCGAACGGCCGACCCACCTTGGCCGGCGTCGGGGCACCTCGAATGCCGGATGAACGCTAGGCGAAGGCGAGGATATTGTTGCGGATCACGATCTCCAGCGCATAGAGCGCGAAGATGAAGATCAGCGGGGCGAGGTCGAGCCCGCCGGTATTCGGCAGCATCCGCCGGATCGGGCCGTAGATCGGCTCCAGCAGGCGGTTGAGCCCCGACCAGATCTGGTAGACCAGCGGCTGGCTCATGTTGAGCACGTTGAACGTGATCAGCCAGCTCATGATGATGTGGATCAGCACGATCCAGAACGCGATGTCGATGGCGAGCAGGACGATCAGGGCGATCGAGGTCATGAAGGCGGCCTCTCCGGAGGGTGTCTCGGCGTCAGAGGTAGTCGGATGCCGCGAAAGCTGCAAGAGTGCCCGGAAAAACGAGGGATTTTCCATGTATCCGTTCCTGCGCCTCGCGTGGCAGACGGCTCGGGCCGCTCGCCAGGAGCCTCTCCCGCTCGACGGTGTCCATGTGTCGCGGCACGTCTGCTGGCCCTGGGACATCGACATGTTCGGGGAGATGAACAACGGCCGGGTGCTCACGATCTTCGACCTGGGCCGCATTCCGACCGCGCAGCGCACCGGTTTGCTCGCGGCGCTTCGGCGGCGGGGCTGGGGCCTGACCATGGCGGGCGCGAGCGTGCGCTACCGCCGCCGCATCCTGCCCTTCAAGAGCTACGAGATGCATACCCGCTGCATGGGCCATGACGGACGGTTCTTCTACCTGCAGCAGTCGATGTGGCGCGAGGACGACTGCCACGCCTCGATCCTCTACCGCGCCGCGGTGACCGGCGCGCGGCGCATGGTCCCGGTCGAGGAGGTGCTCGAGGAGATGGGCGCCACCGGCTGGGACCCGGGCCTGCCGGCGTGGGTCGGCGCCTGGTCGGAGGCAGAGGCGCAGCGGGTCTGGCCGCCGGAGGTCTGAGGGCCGCGCGGTAGACGCGGTTTCGCGCTGCCGCGCGAGGATATTTTGGCAAGCTGGAAAAGGGGGCGGTTTTCGCGACGGGAGCGGCTTGCCTTGGTGCGGCCGGACATGCCTGATGGCCTTGACGGATCACGGAGGCGCGGGATGACGGTGGCGACGGTGCGGCACGGCGAGCGCAGGGGTGTGATCGCCTGGATGTTCGCGGACTGGGCCGGGCAGCCGTTCCACACGCTCTGCGTCACCTTCGTCTTCGCGCCGTGGTTCGTGGAGTACGGCCTCGGTGGCGGTGACGCGGGCCAGGCGGCCTGGGGCTACATGACCGCGCTGGCCGGGATCGCGATCGCGGTGCTGGCGCCCGTGCTGGGGGCGATGGCCGATGTGTCCGGGCCGCGCAAGCCGTGGATCGCGGGGCTCTCCCTGATCCATGTCGCGGCCGTCGCGGCACTCTGGTTCGCGGTGCCCGACATGGAGGCGCCCTTCGTGATCTTCGCGGCCTTCGCCGTGGCGCTGGTGACGACGGAGCTCGCCTTTATCTTCCTCAACGCGATGTTGCCCGATCTCGGCCCGCCGGAGCGGATCGGGCGGATCTCCGGCGGCGGCTGGGCGATGGGCTATGTCGGCGGACTGCTGAGCCTGGTGCTGGTCCTCGGCTTCATGGTGGCGGATCCGGAGAGCGGGCTCACGCAGCTCGGGGCGGAGCCGATCCTGGGCCTCGATCCGGCGACCGGGGAGGGGAGCCGGGCGTCCGGTCCGGTCTCGGCCATCTGGTATGCGGTGTTCATCCTGCCGCTTTTCCTGCTGACGCCCGATGCGGGCCGTCGCGCGCCGGGCGCGTCGGCGCGGGAGGGGCTTGCGGCCCTCGGGCGGACATTGAGGCGGTTGCCCTCGCGGCCGTCGCTGCTGCGGTTCCTGCTCTCGTCGATGCTTTATCGCGACGGACTGGCCGCGCTCTATGCCTTCGCCGGCATCTATGCGGTGGGGGTGCTGGGGGTCAGCATCGTGCAACTCGGCATCTTCGGGATCCTCGGGGCGGTCACCGGCACGGCGGGGGCGCTGGTCGGCGGCTGGCTCGACGACCGACTGGGGCCGAAGCCGGTGGTGATGTTCTGCGTACTGTCGTTGGCCACGCTGTCCGCGGGCCTGCTCCTGATGACCGAGCGTTCGGTGCTGGGCATCCCGCTGGAGGAGGGCTCGATGCTGCCCGTCACGCTGTTCTTCGCGCTCGGGGCGGCCATCGGTGCCGCGGGCGGCGCGCTCTCTGCCGCCTCGCGCTCGCTGATGGTGCGCCAGGCCGGTGCCGCGCGGGAGATGACGCGGGCCTTCGGCCTCTACGGTCTCGCGGGAAAGGCCACGGCCTTCGTCGGCTTCCTGCTGATCGGGCTGGTGACGGACCTCACCGGCTCGCAACGTCTCGGCGTCACGCCCGTGGTGGCCCTGTTCCTCGGCGGGGCGCTGCTGTTAGTCTTCGTGAAACCCCAGGGAGATTCTGATCGTGCGTAGAGTATTCGCGCTTGCCGTATGCGCCGCGCTCACCGCCTTGCCCGCCGCGCCGCAAGCGGCGAAACAGCTCTTCGGTGCCATGCCGGTGCCCTCGCCCCAGGCGCCGGAACCCATCGGTTCCTATTCCCGCGGCTGTGTGGCCGGCGCGGTGGAGATGCCGGAGACCGGGCCCACCTGGCAGGCCATGCGCCTGAGCCGCAACCGCAACTGGGGCCATCCGGACACCATCGCCTTCCTCGAGCGGCTGAGCCGCGCCGCGGTGACGGAGGCGGGGTGGAACGGGCTCTATATCGGGGACATCTCCCAGCCGCGCGGCGGGCCGATGCTGACGGGCCATGCGAGCCACCAGTCGGGGCTCGACGCCGATATCTGGATGCTGCCGCCGGACCGGCTCGACCTGACGGTGCAGGAGCGGGAGGAACTGAGCTCGATCTCCGTGCGGACCGAGGACCAGCGCAACGTCAACGGCAACTGGACGCCCGGCCACATGGCCGTCCTGCGCGCCGCGGCCGAGGATCCGGCGGTCGCCCGCATCTTCGTCGCGGCGGCGGTGAAGCAGGAGATGTGCCGCGCGGCCACCGGCGACCGGAGCTGGCTGCGCAAGGTCCGGCCGTGGTGGGGCCACAACTTCCACTTCCATGTCCGCCTCAACTGCCCGGAGGGCGCCACCTCCTGCGAGGAGCAGGCGGCGATCCCCGCGGGCACCGGCTGTGACGAGACGCTGGCCTGGTGGACCTCCGACGAGGCGCTGATCCCCGATCCCGACGCGCCCCCGCCGGAGCCGCGCCCGGACCTCACCCTCTCCGACCTTCCGGCGCAGTGTGCGCAGGTGCTGACCGCGCAATGAAGCTGCGGACCCTGGTCATGATCGCGCTGGCCAGCGCCTGCGCGCCGGCGGGCGTGGGCGCCGATGCGCCGCGGAAGGTCGCACAGCTCGTCTGGACCGAGGAGTTCGAGCGCTTCGGCGGCCTGTCCGGCCTGATGCTCTCGTCCGACGGCCGTGAACTGATCGCGGTCGGGGACCGGGGGCGGGTGTTTCTCGGAACCGTGATGCGGGACGCGGACGGCCATCCGACGGCGGTGGAGATGGCCGAGGAGGGGTGGCTGAGAGCCCCCGACGGCCGCCGCCTGCGCGGGCGCAACCGCGATGCGGAGGGGCTTGCGCCCGCACCCGGCGGTGGCTTCTACGTCGCCTTCGAACGCGAGCACCGCATCGACTTCTACGCCGAGCGCGCAGCGCGGCCCGAAACGGTGGAGCCGCCCGACGCCTTCGCCGGCCTGCAGGAGAACTCGGGCCTCGAGGCGCTCGCCAGCGGGCCTGACGGCACGCTCTATGCCATCCCCGAACGCTCCGGCGAGCTGGACCGGCCCTTTCCGGTCTACCGCCTCACGGCAGCGGGGTGGGACACGAACCTTCAGGTGCCGCGGCGCGGCGGGTTCCTCGTCACCGGTGCCGACCTGGGCCCCGATGGCCGCTTCTACGTGCTGGAGCGCAGCGTCGGGCTGCTCGGCCTCAGCGTGCGGGTGCGCAGCTTCCTGATCGGGGAGGGGCTGGAGGATGAGCGGATTGCACTGCCGCCCACCGGTTCGGTCGACAATGCGGAAGGTATCGACGTGTGGCGCGATCCGGCGGGGCGGCTGCGCATGACCCTGATCTCGGACGACAACTTCTCCATCCTCCAGCGAACGCTCCTGACAGAGTACATCCTGCCCGAGTAGCGTCGCGCCCCGGATATTTGGACGAAGCCGAAAGCGGGTGCGATTGCGCCGAGGGGCGGGGCCGTGTAGAGCCCCACGCAAACTCGCAACGGGAGATCCGCCATGACCGCCGACCTGGAACGCGCCATCGAAACCGCCTGGGAAAGCCGGGACACGATCTCCCCCACCACCGGCGGCGAGGTGCGCGAGGCGGTGGACGCGACGCTCGCGGCGCTCGACAGCGGGAACCTGCGGGTGGCCGAACCTCGCGACGGCGGTTGGCACGTGAACCAGTGGGCGAAGAAGGCGGTGCTGCTCTCCTTCCGGCTCAACGACATGGAGGTCGTGCCGGGCGGGCCGGGGCAGGCGAGCTGGTGGGACAAGGTCCCTTCGAAATTCGAGGGCTGGGGCGACAACCAGTGGCGCGACGCGGGTTTTCGTGCCGTGCCAAACTGCGTGGTGCGCCGCTCGGCCTTCATCGGGAAGGGCGTGGTGCTGATGCCCTCCTTCGTCAACCTCGGCGCCTATGTGGACGAGGGCACGATGGTCGATACCTGGGCCACGGTCGGCTCCTGCGCGCAGATCGGCAGGAACGTGCACCTGTCGGGCGGCGTCGGCATCGGCGGCGTGCTGGAGCCGATGCAGGCCGGCCCCACGATCATCGAGGACAACTGCTTCATCGGCGCCCGCTCCGAGGTGGTCGAGGGCGTCGTGGTCCGCGAGGGCTCGGTGCTGGGCATGGGCGTCTATATTGGCCAATCCACCAAGATCGTGGACCGCGAGCGCGGCGAGGTCATGTACGGCGAGGTGCCGCCCTATTCGGTGGTGGTCTCGGGCTCCATGCCCTCCAGGAACGGCGTCCACCTCTACTGCGCGGTAATCGTGAAGCGGGTCGACGAGAAGACCCGCTCCAAGACCGGCGTCAACGAGCTGTTGCGCGACTAACACTTGCGTATTTGGAGAGAGTGATGGGCAAGAGTGCGCGCCAGCAGCAGGTCTACACACTTCTCGTCGAGGTCGGGCGGTCGGAGGGGGATGACCTGCCCGAAAAGGCGACCGGCGGGGCACTCATGCTCTATTCCTCCGGCGTGGACGAGGCGGAAGCGGTGCGCGAGGCCGTGGCGATCCTCAAGCAGGCCGGGCTCGCACCGCTCGATGTCACGGGCTACGGCACCGCGGAGGACCGGGTGGCCGAGGGGCTCGAGATCGGCTCGGAGGAGCGGGCGCTCATGCAGAGGGCGCTCGACGAGAATGCGGTCGTGATCGCGCAGATGACCCCTTACTTCGACTGAGCAGCACCCTATCGTGCCCCCAGAAGGGGAGGATGCGATGGGCAAGCGGGTTCTGTTCACCGGTGGATCGGGCAAGGCGGGGCGGCACGTGGTGCCGTGGCTGCGGGATGCAGGCCATCATGTGGTCAACGTCGACCTCGTGCCGCTGGGCATGGAGGGCGTCGACGACCTCCATGGCGACGTGACCGACAGCGGGCAGGTCTTCGCGGCGCTCACCCAGCACGGCAATCTCGGCGAGCTGGAACAGGGGCGTCCGCACGCCTTCGACGCGGTGGTCCACTTCGCCGCGGTCCCGCGCATCCTGCTGCGTACGGATGCGGAGACCTTCCGCGTCAACACCATCGGCACCTACAACGTGATCGAGGCGGCGGTGAAGCTCGGCATCCGCAAGATCGTCATCGCATCGTCCGAAACCGTCTACGGCACCTGTTTCGCCATGGGCGACCGCCCGCCCGCGCGCCTGCCGGTGACCGAGGAGACGGAGGTCGTGCCCGAGGACAGCTACGCCATGTCGAAGGTCGTGAACGAGGTCACGGCGCGCAGTTTCCAGGCCCGTTCCGCCGCGGACATCTACGCCCTGCGCATCGGCAACGTGATAGAGCCGCACGAGTACGGGCTCTTTCCCGGCTTCTTCGCCGATCCGAAGGTCCGCAAGCGCAACATCTTCAACTACGTCGATGCCCGGGATCTCGGCCAGATCGTGCACGGGTGCCTAGAGACGGACGGGCTCGGCTTCCAGATCTTCAACGCCGCCAACGACACCAATTCCGTCGACCGCCCGGCGCGGGAACTGGCGGAGAGGTACTTTCCCGGCGTGCCGCTCGACCCCGTGGGCGAGTTCGAGGCGCTCTACTCCAATCGCAAGGCCCGGCGGATGCTCGGCTTCGTTGAAGAGCACGACTGGCGCCGCTATGTCGAACCCGACACCGCACGGGAATGACATCATGAAAAAGCGACTTCTGGGCACCTCGGACCTCGAGGTGAGCGAGATCTGCCTCGGCTCCATGACCTGGGGCACCCAGAACGACGAGGCCGAGGGCCACGCCCAGATCGACCGCGCGCTGGAGCGCGGCGTGAACTTCATCGACACGGCCGAGATGTATCCCACGACCCCGCTCAGTGCGGAGACCTGCGGGCGGACCGAGGAGATCATCGGGACGTGGGTGAAGAAGCGCGGCAACGCGGATGGCATGATCCTCGCCACCAAGGTCGTGGGGAACAATTTCGGCTTCATCCGCGACGGCGGCCCGATTGCGCCGGAAATCATCGGGACCGCGCTCGACGGCTCGCTGAAGCGGCTCAACGTCGAGACCATCGACCTCTACCAGCTTCACTGGCCGAACCGGGGTCATTTCCACTTCCGCAAGCAGTGGGACTACGACCCTTCGGATCAGCCGCGGCGGGAGACGGTGGATGACCTCAGGCGCACGCTGGAGGCTCTGGCGCGGGAGGTGGAGCGCGGCCGCATCCGGCATATCGGCGTCTCCAACGACACGTCCTGGGGCATGATGAAGATGCTGGAGATCGCCGAGGCCGAGGGGTTCCCGCGCATCGTCTCGGTCCAGAACGAGTACTCGCTCATGTACCGGCACCACGACCTCGACCTTGCGGAGCTGGGCCATCACGAGCGGATCGGACTGCTGGCCTATTCGTCGCTGGCCGCGGGCCTGCTGACCGGCAAGTATTCGGGCGATGCGATCGTACCCGGCTCGCGCCGCGACGTGGCCTCGCCGGAGCTGGGCGGGAGGGTCAATCCGGTCTCGCTGGAGGCGGCCGACGCCTATGCGAAGCTCGCCCGCGACCACGGGCTCGACCCGGCGACCATGGCGCTCGCCTTCTGCCTGACACGGCCTTTCATGGCGTCGGTGATCATCGGGGCGACCTCGCCGGAGCAGCTCGACACCTGCCTCGACGCGGCCGATACGGAGCTGAGCGAGGAGGTAATGGAGGGGATCGGCGCGCTCCACCGCCGCTATCCGATCCCCTATTGATCCGGATCGCGACGGGGGAGGATGCTGCGGTCCTCGCCGCGCTCAATCGGGACGTTCAGGCGCTTCATGCCGCCACGCATCCGCAGTGGTTCAGCCCGCTCGGCGTACCCAAGGTGATGGAAGAGTGGTTCGCGGACGCACTGGACAAGCCCGAGCAGGCCGCCCTCATCGCCGAACGGGACGGTGAGGCGGTCGGCTACCTGCTCCATGAGCTCGTCACGCGGGAGGCAGGGCCGATCCATGCCGCCTACCGCTACGCCATGATCCATCATGTGGCGGTCGCGGAGCAGGCGCGCCGGCAGGGCTTGGCCCTGGCCATGATCGACGCGCTGCGGGCCCGCCTTCGCGAGGCCGGCGTGACCGAGCTGCGCGCCGTCCACTTCACGTTCAACGCGGCATCGGCGAGGCTGATGGCGCGGGCCGGGCTGGAGCCGATCCAAGTCGTCGTGTCCGGTCCGGTGTGACCGGAGCCGCGCCAACCGGAGGAGAAGATGCGCGAGATCCTGACCGTCACCCTGAACCCGACGCTGGACGTGTCCGCCTCCACGCCGCTGGTCGCCCCGCATCTGAAACTGCGCTGCGCCGGCGAGAGGCTCGACCCCGGCGGGGGCGGGATCAACGTCAGCCGGGCGGTGGCGCGGCTTGGCGGCTCCTCGACGGCCTTTGCGGCCCTCGCGGGCGTCACCGGCGATCTCGCCGCCGCGATGCTGGAGGGGGAGGGGATTGACGTCGCCCGCTTCGCCGGTCCGGGGCTTACGCGCCAGTCCTTCGCGGTGACGGAAGCGGAAAGCGGCCAGCAATACCGCTTCGTCATGGCGGGTCCCGTGTGGTCGGAAAGCGATGTCGCCGCGATGCTCGAGGCGCTGGAGGCCGCAATCCCCTCCGGCGCGCTCGTGGTTCTGTCGGGCAGTCTGCCGCCGGGCGTGGGGGCGGAGGTGCAGGGCCGCATCGGCGCGCTGGCGCGCGGGCAGGGCGGCCGCTTCCTGCTCGACACCTCGGGCCCCGCGCTGACCGCCGCTGCCGCAGGCATGCCCGGCGGTCCCGTGGACCTGCTGCGCATGGACCGGGCGGAAGCCGAGGAGCTGGCCGGCCGTCCCTTCGACAGGCCCGAGGCACTTGCGCTCTTCGGCCGGGTCCTTCTGCGGGCCGGTGTGGCGAACCACCTCGTCATGGCCCTCGGTGCGGAGGGCAATGTCGGCGTCTGGTCCGATGGCGCCGTCCACTGCCGCCCGCCCGCCGTCGAGGTCGTCAGCGCGGTGGGTGCGGGCGACAGCCTGATGGGCGCGCTCACCCTGTCCCTCGCCCGCGGGGAGCCGTTGGCGGAGGCGGTCCGGCTGGGAACCGCGGCCGCGGCCGCCACCGTCACGACGCCCGCGACGGAGCTCTTCGACGGCGCGCTGGCCCGGCACCTCGCCGCCGATGTCACGGTGACGCCGCTCGCCCTGCCGCCCCTCTAGGTCGCGAACCGATAGGCGGGATCCCCTTCCGCCGGTCGGCGTGATCCACCCCGGGGGCAGGCAGGCGGTCATGACGGGCCGGCCCGATCTGACGGATGCGCAGTGGGCGCTGATCGCCCCGCTTCTCCCCGACAAGCCGAGAGGCGTCGCGCGGGTGGATGACCGGCGGGTCATCGGCGGCATCTTCCACGCCCTCGTAACCGGGGCGCCGTGACGCGATCTGCCCGAGCGGTGCGGCGCCCGGACCACGGTCCACGACCGCTCCAAAAGGTGGGCGACGTCCGGTGTCTCGCTCAGGACATTCGAGGCGCTGGCCAAGACGACGGCGCCGGCTCTCGTCGCCGAGCTCGGCCTGACCGGAGACGTCGCCGGTGGCCGGGACTGCTTCGGCCAGGCGGTGACCGCCGTCATCGAGGCGACCGGTGTGATGGTGCGCATCCCGCGCCAGTAGAACGTCCGTGTCGTGCGGACCGTGGACCACGCCCTCTACCCCGAACGCAACCGGATCGAGGGGTTCTTCGACCGCCTCGAGCACGTCAGAGGTATCGCCATGCGATACTCCAGGACCGCAACGAGCGTCCTCGCCGCCCCGAAATCTCGCTTCATTCCGGATCTGGGCTCGGCATCACGAGCCCACGGCCGAGGCGCATCGGCGATGGACAACGGCGCGCCGCTGCGTCAAATCAGGCTGACATCGCGCGGGAATACTCATGCAGGCCATCTTCCTCGATCTCGACGGCACGCTCGTCGATCCCTCCGAAGGATACTTCGCGGCCCTCGGCCATGCGTTGCGGCAGCAGGGGGGTGAGGTGCCTCCCCCCGCGGAGCTCCGCTGGACCGTCGGCCCCCCGGTCTGGGAGGTGCTGGAGGTGCTGCTGGGCGCCACCGCCGATATCGGCGAGGCGGTGACGGACTTCTTCGCTGCCTACATGGCTGGCGGGGTGGAGGAGGCCGAGGTGCAGGACGATGTCGGCGTGATGCTCGACGACCTGCGCGACCTCGAGGTGGCGATCTACCTCACCTCCGTCCTTCCGACGCCGGTGGCCCAGCGGCAAGCGGAGGTGCTGGGCCTCGATGCCCATGTCGACCGGATCTTCGGGGCGGAGATCTCGGGCGAGAATGCGGACAAGACCGCGCTCTACGCGCATGTGCTGGCCGAGACGGGACACGATCCGGCCCTCTGCATCGTGCTCGGCGACCGGCGGCACGACATCGAGGGCGCGCGCAACAACGACATCCCCACCATCGGCGCCATCTGGGGCTTCGCCGAGGAGGGGGAGCTGCACGCGGCCGAGGCGGACGGGCTCGCCGGTGCGCCGGCCGAGGTGCCGGAGATTGCGGCGGACCTGATGGGAATGGAGCTATGACGGTCCGCACGGCACGCGCCGACGAACTGCCTATGATCCTCGATTGGGCCGCGGCGGAGGGCTGGAACCCGGGCCGCGACGACGCGGCAGCCTTCCTCGCCGCCGACCCGGACGGGTTCTTCGTCAACGATGTGGACGGCAGGCCCGCGGCTGCGATCAGCGTGGTGAACCATTGCGACGCGCTCGCCTTCCTCGGCCTCTATCTGTGCCGGCCGGAACATCGGGGGCAGGGTCACGGTTGGGCCATCTGGCAGGCCGCGCTCGAACATGCGGGCGAGCGCACCGTGGGCCTCGACGGCGTGCCGGCCCAGCAGGAGAACTACGCCCGGTCCGGCTTCGTGAAGACCGGGCGGACGGTGCGCTTTGCCTCGGACATCACGCCGGTCGCACATGACGGTGTCGCGAGCGGTGCGCCTGCGGAACTCATCGCCCTCGATCAGGCGGTGAACGGCGCGGCGCGGCCTCGCTTCGCGGCCGCATGGTTCACGGATACGGGGCATCGCCGCACCTTGACGGCCGGACCGGGCACGCTTGTCACGATCCGGCGCTGCGGTGACGGCGCCAAGATCGGTCCGCTCATTGCTCCGGATGCGGAAACGGCCGTGAAACTGGTCGAAGCCGCAGCCGCAAGCTTCGGAGAACCCAGAGTTTTCGTCGACATCCCCGACGCGAACCCGGCGGGAGAGGCGCTGGCAGGCCTCCTCGCCGCCACGCCCGTGTTCGAGACCGCCCGCATGTATCGCGGCAAGCCGCCTGCGACCGACCATTCCCGCCTGTTCGGGATCGCCACAATGGAGCTGGGATGACCATCGACCCCGTCGCGCTGACGCAGGAGCTGATCCGTTGTCCCTCTGTCACGCCGGAGGAGGGCGGCGCGATGGTGCTGCTCGACCGGCTGCTGTCGGAGGCCGGGTTCCGCACCGTGCGGGTGGACCGGAACGGCATCGCCAACCTCTTCGCCCGCTGGGGCGAGGGGCGCAACGGACGCACCTTCGGCTTCAACGGGCACACGGACGTGGTCCCCGTCGGCGACCGCGCGGACTGGAGCCACGATCCCTTCGGCGCGGAGATCGTGGACGGCACCCTCTACGGCCGCGGGGCGTGCGACATGAAGTCGGGCGTCGCCGCCTTTGCCGCCGCGGCCATCGACTTCGTGCACCAAACCCCGCCCGACGGCTCCGTCGTGCTCGCCATCACCGGCGATGAGGAGGGCGACGGCGTCGACGGCACCGCCGCGATCCTCGATTGGATGACGGCACGGGGCGAGCGGATGGACCACTGCCTCGTCGGCGAGCCCACCTCGCCCGAGCGCATGGGCGAGATGATGAAGATCGGGCGGCGCGGCTCCATGACGGCTCATATCGAGGCGACCGGCCGGCAGGGCCATTCCGCCTACCCGCACCGTGCACTCAATCCGCTGCCCGCGCTCGTACGGCTGCTCGACAAGCTGGCGCGGCACGACCTCGATGCCGGCACCGCGCATTTCGACGCCTCGACCCTCGCGATCACCACCATCGATGTCGGCAATCGGGCCAACAACGTGATCCCCCGGCAGGGCCGCGCCACGGTCAACATCCGCTTCAACGACGCGCATACCGGCGCGGGCCTGTCCGACTGGCTCCAGCGCGAGGCCCAGCAGATGAGCCGCGAGACGGGCGTTGCCTTCGATCTGCGCCTGAGGATCTCGGGCGAGAGCTTCATCACGCCGCCCGGCGAGCTCTCCGACCTCATCGGGCAGGCGGTGGAGGCGGAGACGGGGCTCGCGCCCGAGCTTTCCACCACCGGCGGCACCTCGGACGCGCGCTTCGTCAAGGATCACTGCCCGGTCGTCGAATTCGGCCTCGTCGGCCAGTCGATGCACCAGGTGGACGAGCACGTTCGCGTCGATCACATCCACCAGCTCAAGGCCATCTACACCCGGATCCTGCAAGGCTATTTCGGCTGAGGGCGGTGCCGGGCAGCAGGCCCGCGACCGCTCAGGACAGCGGTGCGGGGATCGGCGGCGTGCCGGTCAGGCCGACGCCCTGCCGCACGTCATCGGCATGGGCAGACGTACCGAGGAAGTTGTTCATCGCGGCATAATACTGACCCACATGATCGGTCAGGAGGCGACCGATATGCCGGCCGTTCACTTCCGTGTTGGAGGCAAGCTCCGCCAGCACCGCGACCCAGGTCGTCACGATGACCCCGGCAGCGGCAAGGCGCTGCGTCGTGACGTCGGTGATCTGCGGATTGAAGTCCGCACAGGCGTCGATCACCACATAGGTCTCGTAGCCGTCGCGCAGGGCCGAGATCGCAGGGAAAGCCGCGCAGACTTCCGTCGCGAGGCCCGCGATCACGAGCTTTCGGCGGCCCGTCGCCTCGACCGCCTGCCGCGACGCTTCGTCCTTCCAGAAGTTGACCACGGGCCGGTCGATTACCTCGACCTCCGGAAACAGCGCCTTCAGTTCCGGCATGGTGGGACCGTTCGGGCCGTGGGGCCAGCTCGTGCCCATGACGACGGGAATGTCGAAGGCCTTCGCCGTCCGCGCCATGCCCAGGATGTTGTTCTTGAGCTGCAGGGGGTCGATCGAGGGCAGGAACTGCATCAGGCCGGTCTGGTGGTCGATCATCAGAAAGACGCAGTTCTCCGGCGTCAGGTCGGAGCTTGGCATGGACATGGATTCGCTTCCCTTCTGGCACTTGCACCATGCCGCCATCCGTGTCGTTGTGACCCGGACGTTCACGGCACGGGCCTCACATGAGCCTTCATCTGCCTGATACAACGGGACGAAACCGGGCCGCAGCGTTGGCCCGAACGGGATGATCATATCCGACCTCATCGACGCCCGGATCCTCGCGGAGCTGCGGCGGCAAGGCACGTTCGCGGGTGCGGCGCGGGCCTTGCGCCTGCCGAGCACGACCGTGAGCCGCCGTGTCGCCCGGATGGAAGAGCGCGCCGGCCTGCGCTTCTACGAACGGACGTCGCGCAGCGTGCGGATCACCGAGGCGGGCGAGGTCGCCGCGCTCCATGCCGAGGAGATGCTGGAACAGGCCAACGCGGCCGAACTCACGCTCGACCGTCTGCGCGAAAAGCCCGCGGGCTGCGTCGCGGTCAGCACGCCCGTCATCTTCGGTCAGGCGATCCTCGCGCCCGTCGTGGCGACGTTCCTCGCGGACTATCCCGCCTGCAGGCTGGAGGTCGACCTGTCCGACCGGCATATCGATCTCATCGAGGACCGGTTCGACGTGGTCGTGCGCGTCGGCCCCCCGGCCGACGACCGGTTGATCGCGAAGCCCGTGGGCGTCGTCTTCGCCGGCCTTTATGCGGCACCCGACGCACCGGTCCCGACCTGTCCGGAGGGTCTCGCGCATCATCCGCTTGGACTGCTCCACCCCGGAACCGGACAGATCCCTGCACTGACGCTTGCCACGCATGGAGGGCGGGAGCGCACCGTGGATCTCGCCCCGCGGCTCGTGAGCATGAACCCGTGGCTCCTGATGGATGTGGCCGTCGCCGGGGAGATGGTCGTGGTCCTGCCCGATATCGTCGCGGCGCCTGCGATCGAGGCGGGGCGACTGGTGCGCGTGCTGCCCGACTGGCACGCGCGGCGCGCGCCGGTCCACCTCGCCTTCACCTCGCGACGCCTGATGCGGCCGGCGGTCCGCGCCTTCGTCGACCATGCCGCCGTTGCCATACCGGACCAGTTGCGTCGCCTGCGGTGAAGTTTCGCATCATGCTTTTTGATGATTTCGCCGCTGGACAGGGCGCCCCGTCGGCCCTCTCATATCCACAAGCAGAGGAGAACCGCCCATGTCGCTCGCCTTCGGACAGCCCATGCTCGCCATACCGGGACCGAGCCCCGCGCCGGAACGGGTGTTGCGCGCGATGCATCGCGGCTCGCCGAACATCTACGAGGGCGAGCTCGTCGACATGATGCCCGGCCTCGTGCGCGACCTGAAGACGGTGGCGCGGACCGAGCATGACGTGTCCTTCTACATCGCGAACGGCCATGGCGCGTGGGAGGCGGCGCTGTGCAACGTGCTGTCGCGCGGCGACCATGTGCTGGTGCTTGCCACCGGGCGCTTCGCCCAGGGCTGGCGGGAGATGGTGGGAAAGCTCGGCGTCACCTCCGACATGATCGACTTCGGCCCGCGCGCCCCGATCGACGTGGACCGCGTGGTCGAGGCGCTGAAGGCCGATGACGGCCGGATCAAGGCGGTGCTCTGCGTCCAGACCGACACCGCGTCCTCGGTGCGCAACGACATCGCCACGCTCGGCCGTGCGATCCGGGCCACCGGCCACGAGGCGCTCTTCATGGTGGACTGCATCGCCTCGCTGGGCTGCGAGCCGTTCGAGATGGACGCCTGGAACGTCGACGTGATGGTGACCGGCTGCCAGAAGGGGCTGATGACGCCTGCGGGCATGAGCTTCGTCTACCACGGACCGCGCGCCTGGGCCGCGTGGGAGCGCGCCGACCTGCGCTCGGGCTACTGGGACTGGGAGCGGCGGGCGCGGCCCGACCTCTTCTATCAGCGCTTCGCCGGCACGGCGCCCACGCACCACCTCTACGGCCTGCGCGAGGCGCTCGACATGCTGGTCCACGAGGAGGGGGTCGACAACGCGCTGGAGCGTCACGCGAAACTGGCCGAGGCCGTCTGGAACGCAGCCGAGGCCTGGGCAGGCGGCGGGGTCGTGGTGCCCAACGTCGCCGACCGCGCCCACCGCTCGATCGCCGTCACCACGTTCCGGATCGAGGGCGGGCAGGCCGAGCCCCTGCGCCGCTGGTGTGAGCACCAGATGGGCGTGACGCTCGGCGTCGGGCTCGCGCTCGACATGACGGCGGACCGGGGGGTGGAGCTGTTCCGCATCGGTCACATGGGCCACCTGAGCCCGCATGCGCTGCTGGGCACCCTGGCGGTGGTCGATGCCGGGCTGAAGGCGCTCGGCCTGCCGCACGGGGCCGGCGCGCTCGACGCGGCCATCGGGGGCCTCGTGGCGTCGACCCGTTCGGCGCAGGCGCGCACGGCCTGAGGTCGACGTCTGGCCGTTCGTCTCCCGACGGACGGTCCCCGCAGCAGCGGCGCGTACGGCTCGGGCCTGTGCTACATGAGCATGTAGGTGCGGGAGCACCGTGCGTATGACGGTCGGACGTGTAATGCCGGAGATCATGCGCAGTCCGCGATCGTTGGTACGTCTGCGGCAGTCTCGGCACCGAGATACTTTGCAGCTTCGATGGAGGGCCATGGCGGTTGCACTGCACGGGATTCTCGACGGGCCGACAGTCCGTTTCGCTGCAAGGGCTTTTCATGGGCCAGCGGCTGGCGAGCGAAGGCGAGTCGTTCCGGAAGCGGCGAAAACCCTGAGCTTCCGGAGCGGCCATCGCGTCATCGCGCTAGATGGAGATTCCAGTCGGTCCATCGCCAGTCACGGCCGCACCCGCGATCCTCTCCACGTTGCCCGACTTTGCAGGCCAGCAGCCCACATGCTCCACGAAGCCAAGCCGGGCACCGGCACCAATGTTGTGCCCAGCCCACGAGCGTCAGACAGCCGCTAGACCGTTCGGCCGAGGGTCACGCGCCAGTCCTGCCAGCCGTCCACCGTCTCGCCGATCTGGCGCAGCGGGGGGATGTTGCCGCCGAGCTCCAGCGGCGCACCGGTCCGCAGGTCCGCCTCCACGGGCTGCGACGGCGCGTGACGCCAGACGGGCCGCGGCAGCGTGATGCCTTCGGGCTGGGCGCTCACCCAGCGCTCGACGAGGTCGCTCATCAGCCCCAGGTCCTCGTGGACCAACGGCAGGTCGGGCAGGTGCCGGTAGTTGCCGCCCCCGCCCGCGCGATAGCTCGTCACCACCACCACGAACCGGTCCGCGTCACGCACCGCACGGCCGTCGCGGGTCAGGTTGCGCACCCGGCGCGCCTCCGGATCCAGAAGTTCCCCGCCCACGCCGAAGCGGGGCGGCTGCGTTACGTCGATCTCGTAGTGGAAACCCGACAGCGAGTCGAAATTGTAGCCCGGTACCTCCGGCTGCAGCAGGCGCCGGACCGGCCCCGAACCGTTGAGCGTGCCGAAGTGGATCGCGGCCATCTCCAGCCAGTCGACGATGTCGCGCCCTGTGGCCGAGATCGCGACCATGCGGTTTGGGTAGGGGCACAAGTCGGCCACGTCCCCGCGCGTCAGCGTGCCCGAGCGGATGCGGGTGAAGGCCCCCGGCCCCGAGCGGCCTCCGGTGCGGAACGGCGCGGCCGCCGCGACGATCGGGCAGTCGGTCGAAAGGGCGGCCTTGCCCGCCCCCTCGAACGCCGCGCGCATGGCGCGCACGGCGGAGCTGTCGGCAAGGGCCGCCAGCGTGGTGTCGAGCGGGACGCTGGTCCGGCCCAACGGCTCCGCAAGCCTGTCCTGTACCGCCGACAGGTAGGGTGCTGCCAGCCCCGTCACACGGCGATCCGGCGCCCCGGCCACGCGAAAGCCCGCGCGGTGCCCGGTCACGCGCCACGCCCCGTCGGCCCGTTCGAGGTCGAGGTCGAGCACGCCGATCTTCTCCCCGTTCCAGCCGGGCATGATCGCGGGCTTGCCGTCCAGCGCGCCCCGGATCGGATCGATCCGCCCGGCAAGTGCGGGGATGTCCTGCCCCGGAAACGTCCGGTGCTGGTGGCCGCACAGGACGACGTCGACGCCGGGCACCGCGGCGACGGCGAGCGCGGCCTGCTCGTCCTCGTCCGGATGGCCCGGCGGCACGATCCCGCAATGGGCGAGCACGATCACGAGATCGGCGCCCGCCGCGCGGATGTCGGGCAGCACCGTCTCGACCGCGTCCGCGCAGGGCAGAACCTCGGCCCGGTCGTGCAGGTGATGGCGGTTCCAGCGCATCACGCGCGGCGGCAGCACGCCGGTCACCCCGATCCGGACGGTCCGGCCCGGCGCGACCTCGGTCTCGATCACCTCGAATCGGCGCCAGCCGGGCCCGCCGTCCCGCCGGCGCATATTGGCGTTGACCATCGGCGCGCTCAGCGCCCGACGGAACCCGTCGAAGATTTCGAGACCGAAATCGACGTCGTGGTTGCCGAAGGTCACGGCGTCGTAGCCCAGCAGGTTGAACGCGCCGTAGATCGGATGGGGCGCATCCGGGCAGGACTGCGCGATGTAGTCGGCCATCGCGTTGCCCTGCAGCGTGTCGCCGACATCGAAGAGCAGGCTCGCTCCGCCCGCCTCGCAGCGGGCCGCCTCGACAGCGGTCGCGAGGCCCGCCAGACCGGCGGTGCCGTTCGCCGTGCCGGGCAACGGCTCCCCGGTCAGGGACATGTGCAGGTCCGTCGTCGCGATCAGCCGGAGCCTCGCCTTGACCGTCCGATCGTTCTCCGCCTCCACGGTGCCCGTCTCCCTTCCCCTTGGATGGACATGTGATGACCTCGCGGTATAGGGGTCGAGACGCCGACACCGTTCACCCCGGCTTTGTTCACCGCTAACACGCGAGCATCCGCCGGAGCAATCGTCCGCAAGGCGTGGGGAGGGATAAGACATGGCCGTAGAGCTGCAACGGGTTACGTCGGGCGAGCCCCGCACCGACGCGACACCGCTCCTGATCGCACATGGCCTCTTCGGATCGGCCCGGAACTGGGGCGCGATCGCCAAGCGCCTGGCCGCGGGGCGCGAGGTGATCGCGGTCGACATGCGCAATCACGGTGACAGCCCGCGCGCGCGGCCGCACGACTATCCCGCGATGGCCGATGACCTCGCGAAGGTGGCCGCGGAGCGAGACGGGCCGGTCGATCTCTTGGGGCATTCGATGGGCGGCAAGGCGGCGATGCAGCTCGCGCTGACACGGCCCGACCTGTTGCGCAGGCTCGTCGTCGCCGACATCGCGCCGGTAGCCTACGAACACAGCCACATGCACCACATCGAGGCGATGCGCGCCCTCGACCTTGCGGGCGTGACGCGCCGGTCCGACGCCGATGCCCGGCTCGCCGACGCGGTCCCCGATCCGGGGGTCCGGGCCTTCCTGCTGCAGAGCCTCGACATCGCGGAGCCGCGCTGGAAGCTTGACCTCGACGCGCTGGCCGACGGGATGCCGGACACGGTCGGCTGGACGGGGCAGGAGGGCGTCTTCGACGGCCCCGCGCTGTTTCTCGCGGGCGGCGCGTCGAGCTACCTGACGGAGGCGCACCGCCCCGCCATCCGCGCGCAGTTCACCGACGCACGGTTCCAGGTGATCGAGGGCGCCGGCCACTGGCTTCACGCCGAGCGACCCCGCGTCTTCGTTGACGTGGTCGAACGCTTCCTGTCAGCCTGACCCGAACGGCCGCGCGCCGGAAAAGGGGAGGAAACGGAATGCGTTCCGCGCTGAAGTGGAGCCTGAGGCTCGTCGCGTTGCTGGTTGTCGCGGTGGCGGTCGCCGGGGTCCTCAACCGCGACCGCATCGAACGGCTTGTTCGCGTCAACACCCTGTTCGACGAAGGGCGGATGGTCGGCAACTTCTCCTCGATGGGCACGATGTTCGAGACGGCGGCGCTGCCACGCGGCGGGACGCCCGTCACGGTGCTGCCCGAGGATCCGCGACCGTTGCCCGACACGTTCCGGCACGACGGCAAAACCCTCTCCACCACCGCGTGGCTGGAGGAGCGCCACGCAACCGCACTCGTCGTCCTGCGCGACGGCCGGCTGACGCACGAAGCGTATTTCGAAGGCACCGAAGCCGGGGATCCGCGCATCAGCTGGTCGGTCGCGAAGTCCTTCCTCTCGATCCTGCTGGGCACCGTGGTGGAAGAGGGCGCCATCGCTTCCCTCGACGATCCGGTGGAGCGCTACGCGCCCGAACTCGCGGGCTCGGCCTATGAGGGCGTGCGCATCCGAGACGTGCTCCAGATGGCCTCGGGCGTCACCTTCGACGAGGACTACCTGGATTACGGAAGCGACATCAACAGGATGGGACGCGTCCTTGCACTCGGCCGCTCGATGGACGGGTTCGCGGCAGCGCTCACCCAGCGGGATCGGCCGGCGGGTGAGGCGTTCCAGTACGTCTCTATCGACACCCACGTGATCGGGATGGTGATCCGCGGTGCGACGCGACGTTCGATCCCCGATCTGATGTCGGAGCGGGTGACCGGCCCGCTGGGGCTGGAGGGCGAGCCCTACTACATCACCGACGGCCACGGCGTCGCCTTCGTGCTCGGCGGCCTGAACCTCACCACGCGCGACTATGCGCGCTTCGGGCTCATGGTCGCCAACGGCGGCGAGATCGACGGTCGGCGCATCGTCTCCGAGGACTGGATCGCCCGAAGCACAGCCGCGAACCCGCTGCGGCCCGCGATGGAGGACGCGATCGGCTACGGCTACCAGTGGTGGGTGCCGCCGCGGGCAACGCCGGGCGAGACCTATGCGACCGGCATCTATGGCCAGTACGTCTACATCGATCCCGTTGCGAACGTGGTCATCGCCCTCAACTCCGCCGACCCGGGCTTCCGCCCGCTGGCGGTCGAGGAGGGATACATCGCGCTCTTCCGCGCCATCGCCGCAGACCTGTCCGGCTAGGGACGTCCCGACACATATTGTTGCCGCTTTCCGGGCTTTATCGCCGAGAGGCCGATATCATATCCTCCATGGAAACAGCCATGGAGGCGACGATGACCGAGCCCGTCCTGCCGGCGGAAACCCGCATCGGCCACACGCATCTCAAAGTCGCCGACATCGACCGCGCACTGGGGTTCTGGCGCGACATCCTCGGCTTCGAGGTCCAGCTGCGCCACGGCGACAGCGCGGTGTTCCTGTCCGCCGGCGGCTACCACCACCACATCGCGCTCAACACGTGGCAGAGCGCAGGTGGCACGCCACCCCCGCCGGGGCATACCGGTCTCTTCCACGTCGCGATCCTGTTTCCCGACCGCGCGAGCCTCGGTGCCGCCGTGCGCCGGGTGCGCGATGCCGGCATCGCGCTCGACGGCGCGTCGGACCATGGTGTCAGCGAGGCGGTCTACCTCCAGGATCCCGACGGCAACGGGGTGGAGCTCTACCGCGACCGGCCGCCGGCGGAATGGCCCCGCGACGCGGAGGGCAACCTCGTCATGGTGACGGAGCGACTGGATCTGCGGGCGCTGCTCGCCGCCTGAGCCCTCGGCCCGGACGGTCCGAGAGGGCAATGATGTCGCCGGTCTCGCTGAGCCGGCCCTCGAAGGCCAGCTGCTCCATGCCTTCGGATATGACGAAGTTGAGGAGGCAGACAGTCTCCGCCTCTGTGTCGCGCTCGAGGCCCAGATCGATGTGGGCATCGACCGACGCGATATCGACGAACAGCCGGCTTTCGGAGATCGGGACCTTGCGGCCCTGCCGCTCCATCGTCCCTGCGATCAGCCCGATGCCGTCCCTATTGCGGCGACCAGCACGTCGAGACGTGGCGCCGGCGTGACCTGCGCAGCCGACGGCTGGAACGGAAGCGAAGTGAGCGCGGTGGCAAGCAGGGGCAAACGGCAGGACATGTCTCTCTCCCGACGACGTCGTGCCGCCCGATCCCGGCGCGTCCTCCGCGATGACCGAATGACGCCGCCCGCCCGCCGATGCGGCCCCGGCCGAAGCATCCCGCTTGATTTCCGGGCAAGACGGGGCAGATGCACACTCCCATGCAGAGAGACTGGCCCAGCCACGCCGCCATCGCGGCCCTGACCGTCACCTGGGGATCCGCCTTCGCACTGACGGAGGTGGCCCTGTCGGGCTTCGGACCGCTGGCCGTCGTCAGCGGTCGGGCGACGCTCGCGGCGCTCGTCCTGGTCCTTGCCGCTGTCGTGAGCGGGCAGGGATTGCCGAAGCGCGCGGATCACTGGCTCTGGTGCGCGGTGATCGGCGTCACGTCGCTCGCACTGCCCTTCACGCTGCTGACCTGGGCGCAGCAGCATGTGGAGTCCTCCGTCGCCGCGATCTTCATCGCGACCTCGCCGCTCTTCGTCCTCGTGCTGGCGCGCCTGATCCTCGGCACGACCATCGGCGCACGGCGATGGGTCGGCTTCCTCGTCGGGTTCGCCGGCATCGCGGTGCTGATTGGCCCATCGGTCGCTGCGGTGGGGACCGCGCCGCTGGTGCCGCAACTGGCCCTACTGGGCACCGCGGCGTGCTATGGCCTGTCGGCCGTGCTGGTGCGGCGCATGCCGGACCTGCCGCCGGTGCAGGCGACGGCGGCGAGCCAGCTCTTCGCCGCGATGGTGCTCGCCCCCCTCGGCGCCGGGCAGCTCGCGGCCCAGATCGCGCCCGGTCCCGCACTGGCGGCCCTTGCCGTGCTGGGACTGGTGCAGACCGGGGCGGCACAGCTCCTGCGCTACTGGGTGGTGCGGCGGGCGGGGCCGGTCTTCTCCTCCTCGGTCAGCTACCTGATCCCGGTCTGGGCCGGATTTCTCGGTGTCGCCGTGCTGGGCGAGCCGCTGACCGCGCCGCTGCTCGCGGGCTTTGTCCTCATCCTCGGCGGGCTCCTCTTCGCGCGCAACCGGCCGGAGCGCTAGGCCCGCACCGCGGCGGCCTCCAGCGCCGGGTAGCGCAGGCCCAGCGTGATGCCGCGCGCGACGAAGAACACCATCAGCGCCGCCCACAGCCCGTGGTTGCCGAAGGCCGGGACCAGCGTGACGAGGGCCACCGCGTAGAGCAGCGCGGACACGATCATCATGTTGCGCATGTCCTTCGTCCGCGTCGCCCCGATGAAGATGCCGTCCAGCATGAAGCACGGCAGCCCCACGATAGGCGCCAGCATCATCCAGCCGAGATAGCGCCGGGCCTCCTCCTGCACCTCGACCGCCGTCGTCATCTCGCCGATCATCGCGCTGCCGAACAATGCGAAACCGGCCGAGACCACGGCGACGGAGCCGAGCCCCCAGAGGCTGGTGAGCCGCGCCCCGCGCCGCAGGCGGGCGCGGTTCCCCGCACCGAACGCCGCGCCCACCAGCGCCTCCGCCGCGAAGGCGAACCCGTCGAGCGCGTAGGCGAGCAGGTAGAAGAACTGCATCAGGATCTGGTTGGCCGCCAGCGTCACGTCGCTCAGTCCCGAGGCGCGGAAGGTGACGGACATGAAGCACAGCTGCAGCAGCACCGAGCGGATCATGATGTCGCTGTTCACCGCCAGCATGTCGCGCACCACGGCCGCATTGCCCAGCCGTGCCCGGTCGCGCCAATGGGGCGCGCCGAAGATCTCCCGACAGAACCAGAGGCCGAGGGCCGCCCCCAGAATCTCGCCGATCACCGTGGCGACCGCGACGCCGGTCACACCCATGTCGAGGCCCAGCACGAACCACAGCGACAGCGCGATGTTGACGAGGTTCATGCCCATCTGCACGAACAGCACGCTGCCCGTCCGCTCCTGCGCGATCAGCCAGCCGGTCAGCGCATAGACCGCGATGGCGAAGGGCGCGCCCCAGATGCGGGTGAAGAGATAGGCGCGGGTCAACTCCTCCACATCCGCGCTCGCGGGTGCAATGGTCAGGGCAAGCTGCGCGATGGGCCATTGCAGCGCGATCAGGCCGATGCCGCCGGCCAGCGCGATCAGGAGCGCGCGAGACAGGTGCGCGTCGCGCTCCGGAATGTCTCCGCGCCCCGTGGCCTGCGCGACCAGCCCCGTCGTGCCCATCCTGAGGAAGCCGAAGATCCAGTAGACGCCGCTGAGGATGATGGCGCCCAGCGCGACCGCCCCGATGGGCTCCGCCTCGCCGAGCTGGCCGACGGCATACGTATCGACGAGGCCGAGCAGCGGCACGGTCGCGTTCGACAGCACGATAGGCCCCGCGATAGTGAGGACCCGGCGATTGGTGATCTCGGTCATGGCCGCAGACGTTGCGCCCGCGGGCGGCTCACCGCAAGGCCCCCCACGATGAGCAGGAGCGCGAGCGCGAAGGTCGGCGGCACCGCCTCGCCCAGCACCGTGACGCCGAGCAGAACCGCCCAGATCGGCACCTGGTAGTTCACGAGCGACAGGAAGGACGGCCCCGCGCTGCGCGTCACGCTCACAAGCATCCACGTGGCAAGCGCCGTCGGCAGCAGGCCGAGGTAGAGGAGACCGCCAAGTGCTGCGGGGCCGGGCAGGGCCGGCACGCCCTCGATGACGAGCGCCGTCGGCACCAGCACGAGCGCGGCCACCACCAGACCCGCCGCCGAATAGGCGATCAGCCCGACGGGCGGGCAGAGCCGCGTATTGATCGACCCGATGGCGTAGCAGGCCGAGGCCGCGACGCAGGCGATCCGGTGGATCGCGTCCCCGCCGCCCGACGCACCATCCGGCCCGATCAGCACCACGACCCCGGCGAACCCCGTCAGAAAGCCCGCCGCCCGCCGCGTATCCATCCGTTCGCCGGGCACCATGAGATGCGCCAGCGGCAGCACCATCAGCGGCACCGCGGCCATGGTGATGCCGGCGAAACCGGAACTCACCTCCCGCTGCGCCCAGCTCAAGAAGCAGAACGGGATCGCGTTGGTGAAGAGCGCCATGGCGAGGATGTGGCCCCAGATGCGCTTGCCCTGCGGCGCGTTCCAGCGGGGCAGGCCGCCCTGCATCGCGGCAATAGCGCCCAGCAGCAGGGCCGCCATCGCGATGCGTCCCGCGGCGATCGTCAGCGGGCCGAAGCCGGTCAGCGCGAGCTCCACGCCGAGGAACGAGCCGCCCCAGATCAGCCCGAGCAGGCCCAGGAACAGCCAGTCGCGCCCACTCGCCCGCGGGCCGGCGACGACGCTCACGCCATCAGCTCCACCGGCGGGCTCGCGAGGATCCGGTCGATCTGCTCCAGGCACCTCTGGAAGACCGGCGCCTCATAGCCCATGCCGAGCGAGATGCGGATCTTGTTGGGCACGTCGGAGCCCGGCAGCACGTAGGTCCCCGCCGTCGCGATCAGGATGCCCGCATCCACGCAGGCCCGGTCGAAGGCGGCGAGGTGCCAGCCGTGGGGTAGGTCGAGCCAGGCGAAGTTGGCACCGGGTGCGGTCACGATCCCCCAACGGCCGAGGACGCGCTGGGTCAGTGCGGCGCGTTCGGCCAGATGCCGCCGCGCCATGTCGCGGATCCGGTCCGCCTCACCGCTCTGGATCAGCTCGACCACGGTCTGCCCGATCAGCGAGCTCACGCGGTAGTTCATCGCCTGCACGATGCCCTGGCCGATCGCGCCGCGGCCCGGAGGCGTCACCAGACATCCGAAGCGTAGCCCCGCCGCCACGCATTTCGACAGCGAGGTCGCGTACCACGTCCGCTCCGGCGCGAAGGTGGGGAAGGAGGGCAGGCGCTCCTCCAGCAGCCAGCCGTAGACGTCGTCCTCGATGATCTGGAGGTCGTGGGTCCGCGCAACCTCCGCGATCTCGGCTCGCCGCTCCCGGGGCATGGTGACGAGGGTCGGGTTGTGCAGGTTGGCCGAGACCAGCATCGCTTGGGGACGAGCGATCCGGCACGCCTCCTCCAGCGCCTGCGGGTCGAGCCCGTTTGTATCGCTCCTGACGGGGTACAATGTGACGCGCGCCAGCTTCGCGGCCTGCTGGAACCCGGCATAGACGAGGTCGGAGACCAGCACGACGGGATCGTGGCCGGAGGTCACAGCCATCATCGCGACGAGCACCGCCTGCTGTGTTCCGTAGGTCGGCACGATGGCGTCGACCTCGGTCTCCACCCCGCCGCTCGCCAGCCAGCCGTGCAGCGCGTCGCGGGCCGAGAGATCGTTGGTCGCCCGCGTGTAGTCGTCCAGCACGTGGGAGCCGCGGGCGAGCACCCGCTCGATGGCGACGTTGATCAGCGCCTCCTGCCCGACGATGGGCGAGCGGGAGTTGCGCAGGTCGATCTGCCCCTCCTGCGCATGGGACGTAAGGGGATGGAGCGGCACGAAGGTTCCCGTCTGCCGCCGCTCCCGCACGAAGGTGCCCTGGCCGACATTGGCCCGGAGCGCACCGGCATCCGTCGCCTCTCGATAGGCGCGGGCGACGGTGCCGGGGGTCACGCCGATCTCCCACGCGAGCTCGCGCACCGGGGGCAGCTTCGCGCCGGGGGCGAGGGCGCCGGTGCGGATCGCGTCGTCGATGGCGCCGGCCAGCATCCGGTATTTCGGTCCCGCGCCGTCGTCGAGGTCCGGAACCCAGGAGGTGTCGAATCTTGTACCCATGACAAAATACCGTTGGAAAGGTGGGTGTTCGATTTGTACCTCTTATGTCGTGGTTTGGATCGACACAAACCACAATTTGTAATGGTACAATAGGAGGCGGCAATGGCCCATCTGACGATCCCGACACTGCTGACCGGTCCCCGCCGCGGCTTCGCGGCGATCCTCAAGGTATGGGCCCGCCGCGCACGCACGCGCCGCCGCCTCGCGGGCCTCGACCGCCACCTGCTGCGCGATATCGGCGTGGATCCGATGCGGGCGCGGCGCGAGGCGGAACGCCCGTTCTGGGACTGAACCCGGCAACCCTCTTCCGCCGGAGCCTGGCCGCCGACCCCGCGTCGGCGGTCTTTTGTCAGAGAGGATCGAGCCGCCGCGGACCGGGCCCTTCCTCCGCCAGCCGATCCGCGTCGTTGTAGAGCGGACAGTTCTCCATCGACAGGCATCCGCAGCCGATGCAGGCCGTCAGGTGATCGCGCAGGGTCTGCATCCGTGCGATGCGCGCGTCGAGCTCCGCACGCCAACGCTCTGACATCGCCTCCCATTCCGCTGGTGTCGGTGCCCGTTCCGGGGGCAGGGCGGCCATCGCGTCTCGGATCACGGCCAATGGCAGGCCCAGCCGCTGCGCCGCCTTGATGACCGCGATCCGCCGCAGCATCGCGCGCGGATAGCGGCGGTGGTTCGCCGCCGTGCGCTCCGCCCGGATCAGCCCCTCCGCTTCGTAGTAGTGCAGGGTCGAGACCGGCAGCCCCGAGCGGGCGGAGAGCTGACCGACGGTGAGTTCGCGGGCGGGCATCGCTTGACCTCAAGTTAGCTTGAGGGCGCACAGTGCTCTCGAATCAATCGCTCGGACAAGGAGAAAACCGATGGCTCTCGACATCCTCCGCCGCCGCTGGCGCGCCCGCCGGACCCGCGCAAGGCTGCTCGACCTAGATCCGCATATCCGGCGCGACATCGGTTTCGAGTGCGGCAGGCCCCGGCGGCCGAAACCCTGCGCCGATCCTTTGAATTAGGGACGTACCGAAACAGCGGCGCGGTCGCCTCTCGAAAACACCGCCGCTGCGGACCGTCGGTTTCCGATGTGAAACCCGACATGCGCGCGATCCGCCACGGGCGGGTCCCGCGCGACAGATTCGCGATTGACGCCCCTGGACCGGCGCAATATCCGATCCGTGGGCGCGTCGCCGGATTAAGGGCGAGCGGGGGCGGGCTCAGGAATTTCGCCCTGACGACGGAGCCGTCCATGAGCCTCCCTCCCGCGCCGCAGGTGAAGCCTGCGCGTCCCGAATTCTCATCAGGTCCCTGTCCCAAGCGCCCCGGCTGGTCCGCCGACGCGGTCGCTGCGCGCGCGCATCTCGGCCGCTCGCACCGCGCGTCCGGACCGAAGGGGCAGCTGAAGGACGTGATCGACAAGACCGCCGAGCTGCTCGGCGTGCCGGCGGACTACAAGGTCGGCATCGTACCGGCCTCCGACACCGGCGCCTACGAGATGGCGATGTGGTCCATGCTGGGCGCGCGCCCCGTGGACATGCTGGTGTGGGAGAGCTTCGGAAAGGGCTGGGCGACGGACGCCGTCAAGCAACTCAAGCTCGACGATTGCCGCGTAATCGAGGCGGAGTACGGCGCGCTGCCCGATCTCTCGCAGGTGCGGATGGATGCCGATATCTGCTTCACGCAGAACGGCACGACCTCCGGCGCGCGGATCCCAGACTTTGACTGGATCGCCGATGATCGCGCCGGGCTAACCTTCGTCGACGCGACTTCCGCCGTCTTCGCCCAGCCCGTCGACTGGGCCAAGGTCGATGTGCTGACGTTCTCTTGGCAGAAGGTGCTGGGCGGGGAGGGCGCGCATGGCGTCCTGATCCTGTCGCCCCGTGCGGTCGAGCGGCTGAAGAGCTACGCGCCCGAACGCCCGCTGCCGAAGATCTTCCGCCTGACCAAGGGCGGCAAGCTGATCGACGGGATCTTCACCGGGGCCACGATCAACACACCGTCGATGTGGTGCGTGGCCGACTGCGCCGATGCGCTCGACTGGGTCGAGGGGCTCGGCGGGCTCACCGCCGCCCACGCGCGGGCCGATGCCAACTTCGCCGCACTGCAGGCATGGGTCGATGCAACCGACTGGGTGGAGAACCTGGTGCCGGAGGCGGCCAACCGCTCCAACACATCCGTCTGCCTCAAGATCGTGGATTCGACGGTAGCCAGCCTCGATGACGCCGCGCAGAAGGCGTTCACCAAGGCGATGGTGAAGCTCTTGGAGGGGCAGGAGGCCGCCTTCGACATCAACGGCTATCGCGACGCTCCGGCGGGCCTGCGCATCTGGTGCGGCGCCACGGTGGACACCGCCGATATCGAAGCGCTGACCCCCTGGCTCGACTGGGCCTTCGCGACGGCCAAGGCCGATCTCTGACACCGACCGCCCCGGACCTGATCCGGGGCCTTTCCCGAATACGAAAAGGTCCCGGCGCAAGGCCGGGACGGTTCCGATCGAACACACAGGACAAGACACATGCCCAAGGTTCTGATTTCCGACAAGCTTTCTGAGGCCGCCGTCCAGATCTTCCGCGACAACGGAGTGGAGGTCGACTTCCAGCCCGGTCTCGGCAAGGAGCCCGAGAAGCTCGCCGAGATCATCGGCAACTATGACGGCCTCGCCATCCGGTCGGCCACCAAGGCGACCGCCGAGCTGATCGCCGGGGCCGACAACCTCAAGGTCATCGGCCGCGCCGGGATCGGGGTGGACAACATCGACATCGCCGCCGCCTCCGCCAAGGGGATCGTGGTGATGAACACGCCCTTCGGCAACTCGATCACCACCGCCGAGCACGCCATCGCCATGATGTTCGCCTGCGCGCGCCAGATCCCGGAGGCCGACGCCTCCACCCGCGCGGGCAAGTGGGAGAAGTCGCGCTTCATGGGTGCCGAGATCACCCGCAAGACGCTGGGCCTGATCGGCTGCGGCAATATCGGGTCCATCGTCGCCGACCGCGCGCTGGGGCTGAAGATGCGGGTCGTGGCCTACGATCCCTTCCTCAGCCACGAGCGGGCCGAGAAGCTGGGCGTGACCAAGGTCGAGACGCTGGAGGAGCTGCTGCCCGTCGCCGACTTCGTGACGCTGCACCTGCCCAAGACCGACAAGACCGCCAACCTGCTCAACGCCGAGCGGGTGAAGCTGATGAAGAAGGGCGCGCGCCTGATCAACTGCGCCCGCGGCGGGCTGGTCGACGAGGCCGCGGTGGCCGAGGCGCTGCACTCCGGCGCGCTCGCTGGCGCGGCCTTCGACGTGTTCGCGGTGGAGCCCGCGACGGAGAACCCGCTCTTCGACGCGCCCAACATCGTCTGCACCCCGCATCTGGGCGCCGCGACAAGCGAGGCGCAGGAGAACGTCGCCCTGCAAGTCGCGGAACAGATGAGCGATTATCTGATGAAGGGCGCGATCTCCAACGGCATCAACGCGCCGTCCGTCACGGCCGAGGAGGCCCCGCTCCTCAAGCCCTGGATTGCACTGGCCGAGACGCTGGGCGGCTTCGCCGGTCAGGTGACGGAGAACCCGATCACGGAGATCGAGATCGAGTATGTGGGCGAGGTGGGCAAACTGAACCTCAACCCGCTGACGGCCGCGCTGACCGCGAGCCTCCTGAAACCGCTGGTCGGCGAGGGCGGCGTCAACATGGTCTCCGCCCCCATCGTGGCGCGCGAGCGGGGCGTGAAGATCGCGGAGACGCGCAAGGATGCGCAGGGCGCCTACGGCTCCTACATCCGCCTGATCGTCACGACCGAGGCGCAGGTGCGCTCGGTCGCAGGCACCGTCTTCTCCGACGGCAAGCCGCGCTTCATCCAGATCAAGGGCATCGGGCTGGAGGCGGAGCCGCAGCCCTTCATGCTCTACACCACCAACACCGACACGCCCGGTTACATCGGTGCGCTGGGGCAGAAGCTCGGCGATCTGGACGTCAACATCGCGACCTTCGCCCTCGGCCGGGCCGAGAAGGCGGGCGAGGCCATCGCGCTGCTGGGTGTCGACGAGGAGTTGTCCGAGGCGACGCTGAAGGAGATCGCCAACCTTCCGCAGATCATGCAGGCGAAGGCCCTGGCGTTCTGATCCCAACCGTCCCGGCCACGGCGCCGGGACCGTTTGCCGCAGAGCACCGAAAGGCCCCGGATCACGTCCGGGGCGGTGGCCAATCGCACCACCGTCCCGGCCGCCGAGCCGGGACCGCTGGGCACCTTTCCAGGCGGCCCCGGATCAGGTCCGGGGCGGTCCTACGAAGAGCCGCCAAGCCTCGGAAAACCCAAACAAACAAGGCCCCCGGGCCAAACAAACAAGACCCCCGGGCATCGCCCGAGGGTCTTGCGTGTCAGCGTCGAGGGACGGGTTGCACCCGAACTCGCTGCTCACAGGGGTGTACCCCTTAAATGCGGATCCTGCCCCCTTCGTTCAATCGCGAAGGCGCGGGACGGCGTCAGGCCGCCTTCTTCACCGACACCACGGTGAATGCGAAGGTCAGGTCCTCGCCCGCCAGCGGGTGGTTGGCATCGAGCGTCACCATGCCGTCCTCGATCTTGGTGACGACCAGCGGAACCACCGTTCCGTCGGCGGTCTTGGCCTGAAGCTGCAGGCCGGGCTCCACCGGGATATCCTCCGGAATGTCGGTGCGCGGCACGGTCTGGACCTGCTGCGGATTGTGCGCGCCGTAGGCCTGGTCCGACGGGATGGTGACGGTCCTTTCCGCGCCTTCGTCCATGCCGTGGATCGCCGCGTCGAGCCCGGCGATGATCTGGCCGGAGCCGAGCTCGAAGCTCAGCGGTTCGCGCCCTTCGGAGCTGTCGAAGCGGCTGCCGTCGTTCAGCGTGCCGGTATAGTGGATGGCGACGGTGTCGCCCTTCTCGGCCTTCGTCATGGTGAGGCCCTCCGATATTCGAAGTGAATTGCGGCGCATCATATGGCGCCGGGGCGCACCCGCAGGTGCGCCGCTGTCGTCCGGCACGCCTAGCAGGCCCGTCGCGAGCTGTCCAACCGCCTAACCACGCGACAGGGCGTCCAGGATTCGCACCCAGCTCCGGATTCCCTTGTGGAAACTCGTCAGGTCGTACTTCTCGTTGGGCGAATGGATACGGTCGTCGTCACGCGCAAAGCCCACGAGCATCGAATCCATGCGCAGGATGTCCTTGAAGAGCCCGCAGATCGGGATCGATCCGCCGCCCCCGGTGAACACCGCGGCGGTCGACCACTCGTCGCTGAGCGCCGCGCGGGCCTTCTCGAAGGCCGGATCGTCGATCGACATCACTGTGGCGGGACTGGAGCCGTGCTCGTGGAACTCCACCTCGCAATCGGGCGGCAGCATCTCGCGCACCCGGTCGCGCAGGGCCGCGCGGATCGCGTGCGGGTCCTGATCCCAGACGAGGCGGCAGGATACCTTGGCCCGCGCCTCTGCCGGCAGCACCGTCTTGAACCCGTCGCCTGCATAGCCCCCGGCGATGCCGTTGAACTCGCAGGTCGGGCGCGCCCAGATCTGGTGGAGCGCCGGGACGCCGGCCTCGCCTGCCGGTGTCGACAGCCCGACGCTGCCGAGGAAGGAGGAAGGATCGAAGCCCAGCGTCTCCCACTGCGCGGCCAGCGCCTCCGGCACGTCGTGCACCCCGTCGTAGAAGCCGGGCAGGGTGACGCGACCCTCTTCGTCGTGCAGGCTCGTGAGGATCTTCGCCAGCACCCGGATCGGGTTTGCCGCAGGGCCGCCATAGGCACCGGAATGCAGGTCGCGGGAGGCGCCGCGGATCACGATCTCCTCCCCCATTAGCCCGCGCAGCATGGTGCAGATCGACGGCGTCTCCCGGTTCCACATGCCCGTGTCGCAGACCAGCGCGAGCGATTTCGCGAGCTCCGCCTTGTTGGCCTCCAGGAACGGCACGAGGGACGGGGAACCCGATTCCTCCTCCCCCTCGAACAGGATGGTGATCCGGGCAGGCAGGGTGCCGTGGACCTCGCGCCAGGCCCGGCACGCCTCGACGAAGGTCATGAGCTGGCCCTTGTCGTCCGAGGCGCCGCGCGCGCGGATCACCCGGCCGCCCGCGCGATCCTCCAGCACCGGCTCGAAGGGCGGCTGGTCCCACAGGTCGAGCGGGTCGACCGGCTGCACGTCGTAATGGCCGTAGAAGAGCAGCTCCGGCCCCGCCTCGCCGCCATGTGCCACCACCATGGGATGGCCGGGCGTATCGCGCCGCTCGGCCTGGAACCCGAGCGCGTTCAGCTCGCTCACCAGCCAGTCCGCGGCACTCCGGCAATCGCCGTCATAGGCCGGATCGGTGGAGATCGACGGGATGCGCAACAGGCCGAAGAGCCGCTCGAGGCTCGCGTCGAGCCCCTGGTCCACGGTGCTCAGAACGGTGTCGAGATCGCCCATATGGTGTATCCTTCTGTATGCGCTCGGCTGGTGGATGCAAAATGCCCGCGCAGGGGCTGCGGGGTCAAAAAATATTCACTTTTCGCTGCGACTGGACTAGCGCTGGACAGAGGGCACGGACAACCCTGCCGGTCTGTCGAGATGTCCATTTGGGGGAGGAGACTGCAGATGCGGATGAGTGTGATGGGGGCGGTTCTGGCCATGGCCGCCGTCGCCGGCTGTTCGACCGACGACTTCTCGTCGGCCGCCGGTCGGACGGACGGGGGCGAGCTGGTCGTCGTACGCTCGGCGACCTGGGTCGATCCCGACGGGTGCGAGCATTGGGTGTTCGACACCGGGGCCGAAGGGTTCATGACGCCCAAGCTGCAGCCCAACGGCCGGCCGATCTGCAATTCCGCGCTGGCGCGCGCCGACGCGCCGGTCCTGTCGCGCAGCTTCGGCGTGGTGCGCGCGGGCGCGACGCCGCAGAACTTCGTGATGTCGACCGACACCACCTTCCCCTCGGGCAGCGCCACCGTCCAGCCACAGGCGATCCGCGACCTCGACACCTTCTTCCGCTTCCTCCAGCAGGAGGGACGCGACCGGATCGTGGTCGAGGGCCACACCGACAGCGAGGGGCCGGAGGAGGCGAACCTGCGCCTCTCCTTCGCCCGGGCCGAGGCCGTGGCCGACATTGCCGAAACATACGGTCTTTCCGCTCAGACCCGTGGCGTGGGCGAGAGCGAACCGATCCAGCCGAACCAGACGGAGGCGGGCCGCGCGGCGAACCGCCGCGTCGAAATCACCGTCCTGCCGTGAGGAGGCCCGCCATGATACGTGTCCCGAAGACCGCTGCCGGCATCACGCTGCTGATCGCCCTCGGCGCCTGCTCCGGTTCGCCGCAGGTCGCACAGCTCGACCGCAACGATCCGAACGTGGATCGCGGCCTCGACGCGCACCTGCTGTCGGAGATGGAGGCCTCGCTCTGGGTCGATCCGCTCGGCTGCCAGCACTGGATCATCGACGACGGGGTGGAGGGGTACCTGACCAACCGCCTCAACCCCGACGGCACGCCACGCTGCGACTCGCCGGACGTGGCCGCGGGCGAACGGGTCGGCAACACGCTGAGCCTGGAGCGCACCACCACCCAGTGATCCCGGTTCGCCGCGCCTCGCCCGGCGCCCGGCCCAACGGGAGGCCGCCCGCCGGGGTGGCTGACGGGCGGGAGAGCTTTTCCACGCGAGATCAGGCGGCCGCGCGAATCCAGCCGCCGCCCAGGATGCGGGACCCTTCGGGCGCATAGAACACGCAGGCCTGGCCCGGTGAGATCCCTTCCTCGGCCAGCGCCAGCTCGACCTGCGCGGTACCGCCCGCGCCGCGCCGCAGAACCGCCTCGCGCGGCGGACGGGTCGAGCGGACCTTTACCAGGACCTCCTCGCCGTCATCGGGCAGCGCGTCCCAGTCGCGATCGCCGATCCAGTTGATCTCGTGGATCGGCACGCGGCGGGTGGCCAGCGCCTCCTTCGGGCCGACGACGACCCGGCGCGCGTCCGCGTCGAGCTTGACGACGTAGAGCGGCTCGCCGCCCCCGATGCCGAGGCCGCGGCGCTGCCCGATCGTGTAGTGGATCACGCCGCGGTGCTCGCCCAGCGCGCGGCCGTCCAGATGCACGATCTCCCCGGGCTCCGCCGCCCCGGGCCGCAGCTTCTCGATCACCGCGGCGTAGGAGCCGTTGGGCACGAAGCAGATGTCCTGGCTGTCCGGCTTGTCGGCCACGCCCAGCCCGTATTTCTGGGCCAGCGCACGGGTTTCCGCCTTGCTCTTCAGGTGCCCCAGCGGAAAACGCAGGTAGTCGAGCTGCTCCTGCGTGGTGGAGAACAGGAAGTAGCTCTGGTCCCGGTCAGGGTCGGCGGCGCGGTGCAGCTCCGCCTTCTCCGGGCCCTGCTGGCGCTGGATGTAGTGCCCCGTTGCCATGCAATCCGCGTCGAGGTCCCGCGCCGTCTCCAGCAGGTCGCGGAACTTTACCCGCTCGTTGCAGCGGATGCAGGGGATCGGCGTGGCACCCGCGAGATAGGCGTCGGCGAACTCGTCGATCACGCTCTCGCGGAACCGGTTCTCGTAGTCGAGCACGTAGTGTGGAAAGCCCATCGTCTCCGCCACGCGCCGCGCGTCGTGGATGTCGCGACCCGCGCAGCACGCCCCCTTCTTGGCGAGTGCGGCGCCGTGATCGTAGAGTTGGAGCGTCACCCCCACCACGTCGTAACCTTCGGACGCGAGCTGTGCTGCCACGACCGAACTGTCGACGCCGCCCGACATGGCGACGACGACACGAGTGTCGGCGGGGGCTTTTGCGAAGCCCAGTGAGTTCAGCTCGGCCATGACGGCGCTCCGATGTGAAGGATTTCGCGCGCTATATAGTCAAATTGCACGCAGACGCAATCCCGACCTTAACCGCCGGTTAGCCGAGCATCGCTATCCCTTCTCGCGTCTCTGAGGAGGGAATGTTGATGTATCTCAAGCGGTCCGACAGGCCGATCTTCGTTCGGGATCACGAGGGGCGGACCATCTCCCGCTCCGACCTCCCGCCTGCCGATACCAAGAGGTGGGTCGCCGGGCGCAAGGCCGTGGTTGCCGCCGCCGTTCGCGGCGGTATGTTGACGCAGGACGAAGCGTGCGAGATGTACGACCTGTCGGAAGAAGAATTGTCGAGCTGGATGGAATCACTCGCCCGACACGGGACCAACGGGTTGCGCGTTACAACTATGCAGCGCTACCGGTCCTGAACAAAAACTGTTACTGCGACGCATTGGTCGATGTTCCGGATGTTTTCGCGGAAATTTACTTTTCATTAACCCCTGCTTTGCGAAAACGGATAAACTATCGAGAGAGGGGGGCATAATGCCGCCTCTCGCCCCGGAGGATAGCATATGCGCATCCTGCTCGTCGAAGACGATCCAGCAACCGCGCGGAACATCGAGCTCATGCTCGCCAACGCGAATTTCAATGTCTACGCCACCGACCTGGGGGAGGAGGGCATCGATCTCGCACGGATCTACGACTACGATCTGATCGTTCTCGATCTCAATCTCCCGGACATGCACGGCCACGACGTGCTGCGGCAGCTCCGCATTTCTAAGATCGACACGCCGATCCTCATCCTGTCCGGTCTCGACGATGCGGAGACGAAGATCCGCGGCTTCGGCTTCGGGGCGGACGACTACATCACCAAGCCCTTCCATCGGGAGGAGCTGGTGGCCCGCATCCACGCGATCGTGCGCCGCTCCAAGGGGCATTCGCAGTCCGTGATCGAGACCGGCAAGGTCAAGGTCAACCTCGATGCGAAGACGGTCGAGGTCGATGGGCAGTCCGTGCACCTGACGGGCAAGGAGTACCAGATGCTGGAGCTTCTTTCCCTGCGCAAGGGCACCACGCTGACCAAGGAGATGTTCCTCAACCATCTCTACGGCGGCATGGACGAGCCTGAGCTGAAGATCATCGACGTCTTCATCTGCAAGCTGCGCAAGAAGCTGAGCCAGGCGACGGGTGGCGAGACCTATATCGAGACCGTCTGGGGCCGCGGCTACGTCCTGCGCGATCCCGCACCGGTCGAGGACGGGATCACCGTCCGCCGCGCCTGACGGGGCTGGACCGCCCGGGCACCGCGCCCTATCCCTGAGGCCCAGCCAGCAGGGAGGCGGATCGTGGCGCGGACAGACGAAATCGACGAGCTGACCCGGGCCGAGGCGGAGCGCCGCCTCGCAGAACTTGCCGCGCGGATGAACGCGGCCGACGCCGCCTACCACCAGGCCGACGCCCCCATCATCTCCGACGCGCAATACGACCGGTTGAAGGCCGAAGTGCTGTCGATCGAGGCGCGCTTTCCCGATCTCGTCCGACCCGACAGCCCGTCGAAGAAGGTCGGCGCGGCCCCGTCTGAGGCCTTCGGCAAGGTTCGCCACCGGGTCGCGATGCTCTCCCTCTCCAACCTCTTCGAGGCCGAGGAGGTTGCCGAGTTCGACGCCCGTATCCGCCGCTTCCTCGGGATCGAGGACGCCATCGCCTACACCGCCGAGCCGAAGATCGATGGCCTCTCCCTCAGCCTGCGCTACGAGCAGGGTCGCCTGGTCGAGGCCGCGACCCGCGGCGACGGGGAGACGGGGGAGAACGTGACCGCCAACGCGCGGACCATCGACGACATTCCCGAAACGCTCGACGGTGCCCCCGACATCCTGGAGGTCCGAGGCGAGGTCTACATGAGCCATGCCGATTTCCAGGCCCTCAATGCACGGCAGGAGGAGGCGGGAAACAAGGTCTTCGCCAACCCCCGCAACGCCGCCGCAGGCTCCCTGCGCCAGCTTGATGCGGGCATCACCGCCGCGCGTCCACTGCGCTTCTTCGCCTATGCCTGGGGAGAGATCTCGGCGCCGCTGGCCGAAACTCAATCCGTCGCTATCGCCCGCCTCGCGCAGCTCGGGTTCCAGACCAACCCCCTGACGAAGCTCTGCGAAAGCGCCGAGGAGATGCTGGAACACTACGAGGCGATCGCCGCCGCACGACCCGATCTGGGCTACGACATCGACGGCGTCGTTTATAAGGTCGACGACCTCTCGCTGCAACGCCGCCTCGGCTTCCGCTCCAACAACCCCCGTTGGGCAACGGCGCACAAGTTCCCGGCGGAGGTCGCCGTCACCACGTTGACGGGGATCGAGATCCAGGTCGGCCGCACCGGCGCGCTCTCGCCCGTCGCGCGGCTCGACCCTGTCACCGTAGGCGGCGTCGTCGTCTCCAACGCCACACTGCACAACGCCGACTACATCGCCGGGCGCGACAGCAAGGGCGAGCCGATCCGCGAGGGGCGCGACATCCGCGTCGGCGACACGGTGGAAATCTACCGCGCCGGCGACGTGATCCCCAAGGTCCGCGACGTGATCCTCAACCGCCGTCCAGCGGACGCGAAGCCTTACGCCTTTCCAGAGAAGTGCCCCGCCTGCGGCTCCCCCGCGATCCGCGGGCCCGGCGAAGCGGTCCACCGCTGCACCGGCGCGCTGATCTGTCCGGCGCAGGCGGTGGAGAAGCTGAAGCATTTCGTCTCCCGCATGGCCTTCGACATCGAGGGACTGGGCGCCAAGCAGGTCGAGGCGTTCTACGAGGACAAATGGATCCGCACCCCCGCCGACATCTTCGCGCTGGAAGAACGCTACGGCGCCGGCCTGCGCCAGCTCAAGAACCGCGAGGGCTGGGGCGAGAAGTCGGCGCAGAACCTCTTCGCCGCGATCCGGGAGCGGCGCACGATCCCGCTCAACCGCCTGATCTTCGGCCTCGGCATCCGCCATGTGGGCGAGACGACGGCGATGCTCCTCGCCCGCCACTACGGCAACTGGACCGCGTTCCGCGACGCAATGGAGGCCGCCGTGCCCGAGAGTGCCGAGCGAGCCGAGCTGATCGCCATCGACGGCGTCGGCCCGGTGCTGGCGGAGGCCATCGCCGATTTCTTCGCAGAGCCCGCCGCGAAGGACCTGCTCGACAACCTGCTCGCCTATCTCACCGTCGAGGATGTCGCCGCCCCGGCCACCGAGGGCTCGCCCGTCGCTGGCAGGATCGTCGTCTTCACCGGCACGCTGGAGAAGATGACGCGGGCCGAGGCGAAGGCGCGGGCCGAGGCGCTCGGCGCCAAGGTCTCCGGCTCCGTGTCCAAGAAGACCGACATCGTGATCGCGGGGCCGGGCGCCGGCTCGAAGGAGACGAAGGCGCGCGAGCTCGGGGTCGAGATCCTGAGCGAGGATGACTGGCTCGCGCTCATCGGCTGATCTGATGGCGCGCCTCCGCAAAACCCAACCGCGGCGCTTGCGCGCGGTCGGACCATCGCGGCAGATGGCGGCATGACCGGCCGCCCCGAACGTCTCTTCCCGCTCTTTGCCGATCTCACGGGCCTGCCGGGTGTGGGGAAGAAGACCGCACCGCTGCTCGACCGGCTGGAGGTCCGCTCGCCGAAGGATCTGCTGCTGACGCTGCCGACGGGCGGCACCGACCGGCGGCTGAAACTGAGCATCCAGGACCAGCCGCTGCCCGCGACGATCACGGTGGAGGTCGAGATCGGCGCACACCAGCCGCCGGCGGCCCGCAACCGTCCCTATCGCGTGCAGGTGCGCGACGCGGAGACGGAGTTCCTGCTTGTCTACTTCCACGCCCGCGACGACTGGATGCGTCGGACCCTGCCGCCGGGCGGGCGGCGCGTCGTCTCGGGCCGGGTCGAACTCTTCGACGGCATCGCGCAGATGGTCCATCCCGACCACGTGCTCAGCCGGGAGGAGGCGGAGGCGCTGCCGCCCTTCGAGCCGACCTATCCGCTGACCGCCGGCGTCACGCTGCGCACGATGACGAAGGCGGTCGGCGGCGCCCTCGACCGCGTGCCGGACCTGCCGGAGTGGATCGAACCCTCCGTGGTGGCGGAGAAGGAGTGGCCCGCCTGGGCCGATGCGATCCGCACGGCGCACGCCCCGCAAGGTGCCGCCGATCTCGCCGACACGACGCCCGCGCGCCAGCGCCTCGCCTATGACGAGCTCTTCGCCCACCAGCTCACACTCGCGCTCGCCCGCCAGCACGCGCGGAAGAAGCCGGGGCGGAGCACGCAGGGCGACGGCGCGCTGCGCGACAAGGCGCTCGCCGCGCTGCCCTACCAGCCCACCGGTGCCCAGACCCGCGCCGTGGCCGAGATCACCGCCGACATGGCCGCGCCCAACCGCATGAACCGGCTGCTGCAGGGCGATGTGGGATCGGGAAAAACCCTCGTCGCCTTCCTCGCCATGCTCGCCGCGGTGGAGGCCGGGGGGCAGGCGGCCCTGATGGCCCCGACGGAGATCCTCGCCCGCCAGCATCTGGAGGGGCTCGCGCCGCTCGCCGAAGGGCTCGACCTGCGCCTCGACATCCTGACCGGGCGCGACAAGGGGGCGGCGCGGGAGCAGAAGCTCGCGGATCTCGCCGCGGGCCGCATCCATATCCTCGTCGGCACCCACGCGCTCTTCCAACGCGACGTGGCCTTCGCCGACCTGCGCCTCGCCATCATCGACGAGCAGCACCGCTTCGGCGTGCGGGAGCGGATGGGGCTGGGCGAGAAGGGGGAGAACGCGGATATCCTCGTGATGACGGCGACGCCGATCCCGCGGTCGCTCAGTCTCGCGCAATACGGCGACATGGACCTTTCGGTGCTCGACGAGAAGCCCCCGGGCCGCCAGCCCATCGACACCGTTCTCGTCTCCGCCAGCCGCACCGAGGAGGTCGTCGAACGCCTGCGCGCCGCCCTCGCGCAAGGCCGCCAGGCCTACTGGGTCTGCCCGCTGGTCGAGGAAAGCGAGGTCGTCGAGATGGCCGCCGCCGAGGAACGGGCCCGCGCCCTGCGCGTCGCCCTCGGCGATCAGGTCGGCCTCGTCCACGGCCGCCTGCCACCGGCGGAGAAGGACGCGGCGATGGCCGATTTCGTCGCGGGCCGCACCCGGCTGCTCGTCGCCACCACCGTCATCGAGGTCGGTGTGAACGTCCCCGCCGCCTCCATCATGGTGATCGAGCAGGCGGAGCGCTTCGGCCTCGCCCAGCTCCACCAGCTCCGCGGGCGCGTGGGGCGGGGATCGGAGAAATCGACCTGCCTCCTGATGTACTCCCCACCACTGGGAGAGACCGCCCGCGCGCGGCTGGAGATCATGCGCGAGACCGAGGACGGCTTCCGCATCGCCGAGGAAGACCTGCGGATCCGCGGGGCGGGCGACGTGATCGGCACCGCGCAATCCGGCCAGCCGCGCTTTCGCATCGCGGACCTCGAACGGCAGGCGGCCCTGATGCAGCTCGCGCAGCGGGACGCGCGGATACTGCTGGAGCGCGACGGCGGCCTGACCTCGTCGCGCGGCGAGGCGGCGCGGGTGCTGCTCTACCTCCTGGAACAGGACCGCACGATCCGGCTTCTGTCAGTAGGCTGACAGGGTGTTCGCTTTTGTTCTCATTTTTCGTTGACGCGACTCGAACTTTAAGAGAACGTTAAGGCAACAGGAGAGAACGACCGGAGAGCCGCCATGATCGCCCGCCTGATCCACACTGCCCAAGCGAACCGCACGCACATGGTGGGCGACGCCATCGGCCTCGCCGCGATCTGCGTCATGATCGTCTCGTCCCTGATGCTCTGAGCTGACCGCCGAAGGACCCCGGCCCGCCTGTCCCACGGCCGCCTCTGGCTGGTGTGGGCTGGTCTTCGCCCCACTGTCGCCGCACCTCTAGGAGGTTGCGGCGACTTTTTTGTCTGCAAGGCTCTCCATCGCCTCCACCGTCGCCTCGGGCACCAGCAGGATCGAGGCATGGCGGTTGCGGTAGTCGCGCGCGGGGCTCAGCGCCTCGTACCCGTCGAAGGGCGCGTCGGGCACCGGACCGTCGTCCTTCAGCATCGCGCGGAGCTGGTCGCGCGCGGTCCGCACCTCCTCCAGTGTCCGGCCGACGGCCTGGGCGGCGAACACGGCGGCGGAGGATTGTCCGAGCGCGCAGGCCTTCACGTCCTGCCCGAACCGCGTGATCCGCCCGTCCTCGACATCGAGATCGACGGTCACGGTGGAGCCGCACAGCGGTGAGCGCCGGGTCACGGTGGCCTGCGGGCTCTCCAGCCGCTCGCGATGCGGAATGTCGGCGGCCAGCGCGAGGATGCGCTGCGAGTAGAGCTTCATCATGTCGTCGGACATCGCGGGCCTCGATTGTCAGTAAGCACTCACTTAACTAGACGCCGCATACCGACATGAAAAGGGCCGAGCCATGACCGCGACATTCGACCTCGACAGCCTGCGCCTCACCGCCGACGGCCTGATCCCCGCCATCGCGCAGGCCGAGACCGGCGAGGTCCTGATGATGGCCTGGATGAACCGCGCCTCGATCGAGGAGACGCTGGCGACGGGCCAGGTCACCTACTGGTCCCGTTCCCGCCAGGCGCTGTGGCGCAAGGGCGAGACGTCGGGCCACGTCCAGCGCCTCATCGAGTTCAGGGTGGATTGCGACCGCGACTGCCTGCTCCTGATCGTGGACCAGACCGGCCCGGCCTGCCACACCAACCGCCGCTCCTGCTTCTACACCGCCGTGCGGGGCGGTGAGGAGGTCGAGCTGATGGCGCCCGAGGCCTAGTCGCAGCGGTTCCCATCCGTGCCGTTTAGCGTCGCGACCGTCCCGTCCTCGAAAGTTCACATCACCCGTACCATCACGAGGCAGTTGCGCCGCGGTGCTCAGATCCGCGCGTGAGCGGTCTCGGGCACGACGTCGAAGCCCTCCGCCAGCAGCCCCTCCAGGAGGGCCGCGACGGTGAGGGTGCGGGAAAAGAGGGCGGCCAAGCGCGCATCGAGCTTCATGTTGGCGGCGGTGATATCCGCAGGAAGATGCCGCAGGATCGGCGGCAGCGGGGGCGGGGGCCAGACGCGCCAGACCGCGGAGGCGATCACCGCGGCCGCGGGCACCAGCGTGAGCGGCCGCTTCCAGATCGGCCGCGGGTGGCGCCTCCGGGGCGGGATGGGGGTCACCTGCGTCACGGGCACACCAGCCCGTAGGCACCGCCGATCGCATCCACCGTGCCGCCCTCGTTGTTCCAGACGACCCGGTAGCGCCGCAGGCAGAGGCCATCGCGCCGCTCAATATCGGCGAAGCTCACGGTCCGATCCACGGCGAAGCCGTCCGCCTCGAGCGCCGCGACGAGGTCATCCTCCGCCAGCGGCAGGGTAAAGCGCGCCTGGACCCGCGCGTTGAACGCCGCGTTGGCCTCCGCCACCTGATCCGGCAGACCGGCGGCGATCTGTGGGAGGGTCACGTCGGCTGCGAGCGGGGTCGCCCCGAATGCCGCGAGGATCAGGAAGCGGCGCGGTCGCACGGCTCGATCCCGACGGCGTGCATGACATCCTCCCGCGTCCAGCCCGCCTCACGGTAGGTGCGGATCGCCCGCGCGTCATCCCGCTTGGCGAGGCGCTTGCCGGCCTCGTCCCGGATCAGCCGGTGGTGGCGGTAGAGCGGGACGGGCAGGCCGAGCAGCGCCTGCAGCAGCCGGTGGATCGGGGTCGCCGGGAACAGATCGCACCCCCGCGTCACATGCGTCACTCCTTGTGCGGCGTCATCGACCACCACCGCGACGTGGTAGGAAGTGCCGATATCGCGCCGCGCCAGCACGATGTCCCCGATCCCGTGCCGAAGCAGATCGGGGTCGAGGGCGATCTCTCCGCGCTCGCCCCGATCTCCGGCGGCCAGCTCGGTGAAGGCGAGGCGCCGCACGGCCGCGTCGCCGCCCAGCGCTGCGATGGCCCGGCCGACATGAAGCCGGATGGCAGCGCCCTCGGCCGACTGCGCCGCGTCCCGACACGTTCCCGGATAGACCAGCCCGTCAGGTCCGTGCACCGGCACGCCCTCCTGCGGAGCGGACAGCGCGGCCCTGATGTCGCCGCGCGTACATGTGCAGGCATAGGTCAGGCCCATCGCACTCAACCGCTCGACTGCGGCACCGTAATGGTCGAGCCGCTCCGACTGCCGCCAGACCGGTTCCTCCCATTCCACCCCGAGCCAGGCCAGATCCTCGTGGATCGCCGCCTCGAATTCGGGGCGGGAGCGCGCGGTGTCGATATCCTCCATCCGCAGCAGGAACCGTCCGCCCGCCGCCGCCCGCCATGCGGTCAGGACCGAAAAGGCGTGGCCCAGATGCAGCAGACCCGTAGGCGAGGGCGCAAAGCGCTCAACTCCTGCGCAGAACATAGACCGTCGATTTCAGATCGCGCGCCGGCAGGTGCTCCCCGTACTCGCGGAAGACGCAGCGCGCTGCACCCGCATCCGTCCATGCCATGATGCGCTGCTCGTAGCTTCGCTCCGCAAGCGCATGGTCGTTCAGCGAAAACACGAAATGCCCGCCCCGCGGCAAGCGTTCGAGGACTGCATCGATTGTTCCGGCGGGGGCATGATCGGGGCTGAAGAGCCCGATGGCCGCCGCGTTCGCGTAGTCCCCCGCCTCGAAGGGAAGCTCCCCCGCATCCGCCCGGATCAGCTCGCGATAGATGCCGCGCTCCGCCGCCCGGTCGAGCATGGCCCGCGTCAGGTCGAGCCCGTCGAGCGTCTCGAACCCCTCCAGCCGCAGCGCGAGACCGCCGAGGCCCGTACCGCAGCCCACATCGATGAGGGGAGCCGCCTTGTCCTCGGCCACGCTCGCGAGCGCCTTGGCACAGCGGCCCGGCGTGGCATAGCCCGCCTCGGCCACCTCCGCATCATAGCTCGCCGCCCAGTCGGTGTAGAGCTCCTCCGTACTGCCGTCGATCTCGTAGACCTTGTCGAGAAACTTGTCCGCCATCGCCGCCTCCTGACACAAAGGATAAGCGGTGGCGGACGTTATGTCCAAAAGTTGACATGGGAAACGAACGCGGGGCGATGACGCGGAGCCGAAGCAGGTCTCGGCGCCTCGGCTGGGATGGTTAGCGACGAACCGCCCCGGACCCGATCCGGGGCCTTTTCGAGCGGCGCGCCTGCATCGGCATGGCGGCAAAAGCTTGCGAAAGGTCCCGGCGCTACGGCCGGGACGGTTCCGGAGCAGATACACCCGAAGCGCATCCGAGGTTTTTGGGCGTTCAGTTCGCCCGGAGGTCCGAGAGGTTGAACCCGCGGCCTCGGCCATCCAGATCGGTGTCGCGCTTGTTCGGATAGAACGGCTTCTTTTCCGGAAGCCCGTAGAACAGGATCCCGTCGATGCCGCGAAGCTGCTTTCGGTCGAGAGGGCTCGCCCACATGGCGGACAGGCTGTCATCCCAGCGGCCGTCGGTGCGGTCCTGAAAATCTTCGATGAACTCGATGTCCTGTCCGTCGCCGGGAAACAGCGCGGCGAACAGCTCCTCATCCGCTGCGAAGCAATCATAAGCGCAGTTGAGCGCGCCATCGACGACCATAACCGTCTTCATCAGGCCGCGGCGGGAACCGCCGGAAGCGCCGCGAGCCACGCTTGCCAGTCCGCCTTTGCACGCTCGGTATAGGCGATCTTGCGGTCCTTCTTGCCCCGGCGTCCCTTCGCGGGTGCGTCGAGCGGGGGGAAGAGGCCGAAATTCACGTTCATCGGCTGGAAGGTCTCCGCCTCCGCCCCACCCGTGATGTGGCCCAGCAGCGCCCCGATGGCCGTGGTCTGCGGCGGCGTCGCGATCTCCAGCCCCAGCCGCTCGTAGGCTGCCAGCCGTCCGGCGAGCAGGCCCATCGCGGCGGATTCCACATAGCCCTCGACGCCCGTGACCTGACCGGCGAAGCGCAGCGACGTCCGCGCGCGCAGCCGCATCCGCCCGTCGAGCAGCCGCGGCGAATTCAGGAACGTGTTGCGGTGAATGCCGCCGAGTCGGGCGAACTCGGCATTCTCCAGCCCCGGAATGGACCGGAAAACATCGGTTTGCGCGCCGTACTTCATCTTGGTCTGGAAGCCGACGATGTTGTAGAGCGTGCCGAGCGCGTTCTCCCGCCGCAACTGCACCACCGCATGCGGCTTCACGTCCGGGGCATGCGGATTGGTCAGCCCCACCGGCTTCATCGGCCCCCAGCGCAGGGTTTCGCGCCCGCGCTCCGCCATCACCTCGATGGGCAGGCAGGCGTCGAAATAGGGGGTGTCCTTCTCCCACTCCTTGAACTCGGTCTTGGGCGCTTCGAGCAGCGCGTCGATAAACGCCTCGTATTGCGCCTGGTCCATTGGGCAGTTGAGGTAGGCGGTCCGCTCCTCCTCCGTCTCGCCTTTGTCGTAGCGGGACTGGAACCACGCCTTCGACAGATCGATGCTGTCGGCGTGGACGATCGGAGCGATTGCATCGAAGAAGGCAAGGCTTTCCTCGCCCGTCAGCTCCAGCACCGCCTCGGCCAGCGCGGGCGAGGTTAAGGGGCCGGTGGCGACGATCACGCTGTCCCAGTCTTCGGGCGGCAGCCCTGCGATCTCGCCCCGCTCGATGGTCACGAGCGGATGCGCTTCCAGCCGGGCCGTGACCTCGTCCGAAAAGGCGTCGCGGTCCACGGCCAGCGCCCCGCCCGCGGGGATCGAATGCTTGTCCCCCATCTCCATGATCAGCCCGCCGGCCTGCCGCATTTCCCAATGCAGGAGGCCCACCGCGTTGCTCTCGTCATCGTCGGAGCGGAAGGAGTTGGAGCAGACGAGCTCCGCCAGCCCCTGCGTCTGGTGCGCGAAGGTCTCCACCACGGGCCGCATCTCATGCAGTACCACGGGAACGCCGAGCGATGCGGCCTGCCAGGCGGCTTCGGAGCCCGCCATGCCGCCGCCGATGATATGGATCGGTTGGGTCATGGGCGTCAGATACGTGAGCCGCGCGCCGAGGGGAAGGGGTCAGACCGCCGCGAGCAGGTCCGAAAGCCGCGTCTCCGGCCCGATATCGAGCACTCGCCAGTCCTTCATCCGGTTGCGGAACCACGTCCGCTGACGCTTGGCATATTGCCGGGTGAGGGTGACGGCGCGGTCGCGGGCCTCCGCCAGCGTGATCTCGCCGCGCAGATGGGCGATCAGTTCCGGCGCGCCGAGCGCCTTGGCCGAGGGGCGCGCCGGGTCCCAGCCAGGCAGGGCGGCGCGAGCCTCCTCCAGCGCGCCACCCGCCAGCATCTGGTCGAAGCGCGCGGCAATATGGGCGTTGAGCCAGGGGATGTCGGGGCGCAGGACCAGCGGCACGGTCTCGGCCAGCGGCAGGAGCGGCGGCGGCGTCTCCGCCTGCCAGTCGATAAGGGGGCGGCCGGTCGCCTCCAAGACCTCCCACGCGCGCTGCACCCGCATCGGATTGGCCGCGTCGATGGCGGCGAGCGTCGCCGGATCGCGGGCGGCGAGATCGGCGCGCAGAGCCTCGGCGCCGAGTGCGTCGGCGCGGGCGCGCACCTCGGGCGGCGTCTCGGGAATGTCGGCCAAGCCATTGGTGAGCAAAGTGAAATTGAGCCCGGTGCCGCCGACGATGATCGGGCGGAGGCCCTGTGCGGCACAGTCCGCCAGCGCCTCCCGCACCTCCCGCAGCCACTGCCCGGTGGAGTAGGCGACCGACCCCGGCACATGACCGTAGAGCATGTGTGGCGCCCGCGCTTCCTCCTCCGCCGAGGGGCGCGCGGTCAGCATCCGCCAGTCGGCGTAGACCTGAAGCGCATCGGCATTGATGACCGCGCCACCGTCCCGCTCGGCCATCGCGAGCGCCAGCGCCGACTTGCCGGAGGCCGTGGGCCCCGCGATCAGGACCGGTGTCACGCCAGCCGCCCCTCGGTCATGGTCACGACCTGCGCGCCGAGCGCCTCGGCCTCCCGCGGGTCGTGACTGACCATGAGGAGCCGCGTGCCGCGTCCGGGAAGCTCGCGAAACAGATCAAGCGCCACCGCCTTGCGCGCTTCGTCGAGGGAGGAGAGCGGTTCGTCGAGCAGCAGGAGCGACGGTGCCCGTAGCACGGCACGCCCGATGGCCACCCGCTGCGCCTGCCCGCCCGACAGATCCGCGGGCCGCCGGTCGAGGAACTGCGCGATCTCCAGCCGCTCCGCCACCTCCGTGACGCCACCCCGCGCGCCGTAGAGCAGGTTGCGCCGGACGCTCAGATGCGGGAACAGGCGCGGCTCCTGAAAGACCATCGCCATGTCGCGGCCCGCGGGCGGCACCCCGTCGAGCACCCGGTCGCCGATGCAGACCCGGCTGCCATTGCCGCGCACCAACCCGCCGACGACGTGGAGGAACAATGTCTTGCCCGCCCCCGAGGGCCCGTGGATCACGGTGATCCCCGCATCGCTCACGAGGTCCGCGGCGAGCGTGAAGGCCCCGCGCTCCAGCCGGGCCGAGATGTCGAGAAACGCGCTCACCCCCGCCCCGACAGACGCGCGCGCGTCCGCCGCTCCAGCCATTCCGACAGGATGAAGGCGGCGATGGCCACGATGACGGAGATCGTGACGAGCCGCGCCGCCGCCTCGTCCCCGGTGGGCGACTGCAGGGCGGAGTAGATCGCGATCGGCAGCGTCCGCGTCTCGCCGGGAATGTTGGCGGCGAAGACGATGGTCGCCCCGAACTCCCCGAATCCGCGGGCAAAGCCCAGCGTCGCGCCCGCCAGCAGACCGGGCAGCGAGAGCGGCAGCGACAGCGTCACGAACACCCGCCAGCGGGACGCGCCGTGGATCCGCGCCGCATCCTCCAGCTTCGGATCGAGCGCCTCGATGGAGAGGCGGCAGGCGCGCACGATCAGCGGAAAGGCCATCACCCCTGCGGCGATCCCGGCGGCGAGCGTGGTGAACGGCACGGTGATCCCGAACGCGCCGAGCGGAGCGCCGAGCGCCCCGTCCCGCCCGAACAGCGTCAGGAGGAGGTAGCCCACGACGACCGGCGGCAGGACGAGAGGCAGCTGGATCAGGGCCTTGGCAATGCTCTTGCCCGGAAACCGCACCCGCGCGAGCGTCCACGCCGCAAGATAGGCCAGCGGCAGCGCCACCGCCGTCGCGATGCCCGCGACCTGCAGGGACAGGGCGAGCGCCTGCCACTCGGCGTCCGTCAACGACATCAATGCCTTGGCTCCGCGCGTTGTCGACCGGAGCGCCCGGCGGCACCGCCGGGCAGCGCCCGCACCACCCCCCGGGGGCGGGCGCTTCTCGCCCACCCCGCGGCGCGGCCGCTGCCCTCAGCTTCGTCGTTTCGACCGGTCATTCAGCATCCTTCGCCAACTCCACCGCGATCTCGGCAGCGAGCCGGGCGTTGTTCTTCACCAGCGCGATATTCGCCTCCAGCGAACGTCCTTCCGTCAGTTCGAAGATGCGTTGCAGGAGAAACGGCGTCACCTCCTTGGCGGCGATGCCCCGTGCCTCGGCCTCGGCGAGGGCCTGCGCGATGATCGGGTCGATCTCGGCGGCCGGGATCTCCGCCTCGGCCGGGATCGGATTTGTTACAAGCTGACCTCCGGGGAGCCCGATCCTGTAACGCATCCGGTGCGCCGCCGCGATCTTGGCCGCGCTATCCATCGAGAGCGGCACCGGATGCTCCGACGCCGCCGACCAGAAGGCGGGCAGGCGGTCGGTGCGGTAGCCGATGACGGGAACGCCGAGGGTCTCCAGCACCTCCAGCGTCTTGGGCAGATCGAGGATCGCCTTCGCCCCCGCCGCGACCACGGTCACGGGCGTTTCCGACAGCTCGCGGAGATCGGCGGAGATGTCGAAGCTCGTCTCCGCCCCGCGATGCACCCCGCCGATGCCGCCCGTGGCGAAGACCTCGATCCCCGCGAGGCGGGCGCAGATCATCGTCGCGGCCACGGTCGTCGCACCGGTCGCGCCTGACGCCAGAGCCGCCGCGATGTCGGCGCGGGAGAGTTTTAGGACGCCCTCCGCCTGGGCCAGCGCATCCAGCGTCTCCGCATCGAGGCCGACGCGGATCGCGCCGTCCATGACGGCCATCGTGGCGGGCACCGCGCCGGCGTCGCGGATCACCTGCTCGACCTCCCGCGCCGTGTCGCGGTTCTGCGGCCACGGCATGCCGTGGGTGATGATGGTGGATTCCAGCGCCACGAGGGGGCGGCCCTCGCCGCGGGCGGCCTCGACCTCGGTGGAGAAGATCAGGGGGGCGGTCATCGGGTCTCTCCGGTCAGGTGGCGGGCGGCGGCCGCCACGGCTTCGTCCAGTGCCGCGGCATCGTCAAGGCCCCGCAGGCCCGCCGCGATGTGGCCGGCGACGAGCGCATCGCCCGCGCCGGTGACGCTGCCGTCGGTCGGGTGGGGGATGGCGGAGGTGACGGTCGTGTCGCGGGCCAGCACGACGCGCGACGCGCCGTCGGTTACCAGGGCGAAGCCGGCCCCCATGGCGGAGAGAGCGCGGGCCGCCTCGTGCGCGCCGGCGGTACCGGTCAGGGCCTCCGCCTCCCCCCGGTTCGCATAGATCGCGGCGCCTCCCTGAACGAGGGCACGCAGGCGCAGGGCCTTCGCGGGGCTTGCCGGGACGAGGCGCAGATCCGGCGTGCGGGGCAGGGCGGCCAGCGCGGCCTCCGGCAGGTTCCCGTCCGCGACGACGATGGCGCCGGCCGCCGCGAGGCCGGACACGAGGTTCCCGGCGCCGACCTCCAGCGCCCGCATGTCGGCAACGGCCGAGACCAGACGCCCGGCCCCGTCCTCGATCGCCACGTAGCGGTCGGTCGGGGCCGGGATGCGGTGGAGCTCCAGCCCGACGCCCGCCTCCGCGAGGGTCGAGGCGAGAGCATCGCCGGCCGCATCCCGTCCGACGGTGGCCGCGAGCCGGACCTCGACCCCGGCCCGGGCCAGCGCCAGCGCGACGTTGCACGCGACCCCGCCGGGCCGTTCGTCGATCCGGCCGGGCAGGTCGTCGCCGAACGCCACGCGGCCCTCGGCCCGTGCGATGATGTCCCAATGGGCCGCACCAATGCAGAGCACGCTCATCCGATCCATCCAAGGACCAATGTCAGCGTCAGCACGCTCAGCACCGTGGAGAACAGGATCGCGGTCGAGGCGCGCTGCGGTGCGACCTCGTAATGCTGCGCGATAATGTAGATGTTGCCCGCCACCGGCATCGCCGCCGTCGCGATCATCATGGAGGCGGCGAAGGGCTCGATGTCGAAGAGGAAGAGCGCGAAGACCGCGACCACCAGCGGATGCACCACCAGCTTGAGCGAGGAGAGCCAGAGCGCCACGCTCGCCCGCTCCGCCGACTTGCCCGCGAGCGAGGCCCCGATGGCGAAGAGGGCGACGGGCGTCGCCGCCGAGCCCAGCACATCGAGGAAGTCGGCCATGGGGCCAGGCACCGGGGCGCCGGCCAGCGACCAGAGCAGCCCCGCGCTGATCGACATCACCATAGGGTTCTTCAGAAGACCCATTCCGATCGTGCCGAAGGTCGAGAGCCCAAGCCGCCCCCGGCTTCCGACAATCACCGCGACGATGACCGAGCCGAAGACGATCAGGTCCACACAGAGCACCATCAGCACGGGTGCCGCCGCCCGCTCACCGAAGAGCGCCACCAGCATCGGGATCGCGAGAAAGCCCACATTGCCGATCACCGCCGTCTGCGCCTCGACCGCTGCGACGGCGGCACCCTGCCTGCGGACCAGCGCGGCGGCGGTGGCAAGGGCGTAGACCAGCACGGAGGCGAGCAGATAGCAGGCCAGATAGGTCCAGTCGGTCAGGGCCGAGATCTCCAGCGTCGCGGTGAAGTTGAACAGCATCGCCGAGAGCGCGAAGAAGAAGACGAATTTCGTGAGGACCGCCGCGGCCTCGGCCCCGAAGAACCGGGTCGCCGCCGCCGCGTAGCCCAGCCCGATCAGCACGAAGAAGGGCAGCGTCTTGGCGATGATGGGGAGCATGGGCGGGTCCGGCGCGAAAGGGGTCCCGCCCGTGTAGCACGGATCGCCGGTGCTGCCAGCGTCATCGAACCGTTTCGGTCCCGTCACGCAACCGACGCGCGATCGCAATGCGCCGCTGTCAGGCTGGCGTGATCCAGCCGAGGACGAGACCCCGATGAGCCAGATGACACTCGACCGCCGTGCGCTGTTGCGCGGAACGGCCACCGCCGCACTCGCCGTGCCGCTGTCCGGCCTCTACGGCCGCCAGGCGTTGGTGCAGGGGCGGATGGAGCCGATCCCGTCGCCCTACGGCCCGGTGCGGCCGGTCGCGGATCGGACCACGGGGCTCTACCTGCTGCAGCTGCCCGAGGGCTTCACCTACCAGTCCTTCGGCTGGTCGGGCGACCTGATGATCGACGGCAAGCCGACCCCGATGGAGCATGACGGGATGGCGGTCGTCCGCTCCCGCCTCGTGAACGGGGAGCCGGAGATCACGCTGATCCGCAACCATGAATCGAAGGTGCAGCCCGATGTCGGCCTGATCGGCGCCGATGCGGCCTACGACACCGCGGAGGTCACCGATGACGACGACCTGACCGGCCCGCTGTCGGGCGGCACGACCAAGATCGTCTACCGCTCCGGCGCGTGGGCGGAGGCCGAACCGACGCTGGGCGGCACCATCGACAACTGCGCCGGCGGGCCGACCATGTGGAACACGTGGCTGACCTGCGAGGAGGATCTCGCCGACTTCACCGATCAGGGCGGGCGCAAGCACGGCTACGTCTTCGAGGTCTCCGACCAGCGGGGCGAGACCACGGGCAATCCCATCGTCGCCATGGGCCGGATGGATCACGAGGCCGTCGCCCTCGACCCGCGCACCGGCGCGGTGTTCCTGACGGAGGACGACCGCAACCAGGCGGGCCTCTACAAGTTCGAGCCGAACGACACCTCCCGCCGCCTCGGCGCGCTGGAGCAGGGCGGGACGCTCTACATGGCCAAGATCACGGGGATCGACAAAGCCGATCTCCTCGATCCGGCGATGGGCGAGACGCACCAGCTCGAATGGGTCGAGATCGCGGAGCCCGACATGGACCCGCAGCCCTTCACCGAATTCCCGCATGACGAGGAGAACACCGCCTCCGGCCCGTTCGTGCAGGGGCGCGACCAGGGTGCGCTGCGCTTCTCGCGGCTGGAAGGGATCTGGTACTCCGACACCGACCGGCTGATGTACATCGTCGATACCTCCGCCGGGCGCGGCGAGCATGACGGCGTGGCCGAAGTGATCGGGCGCGGCGAGGGTGCGGTCTGGACCTACGATCCGGCGAGCGAGACGCTCTCCTGCGTGTTCAAATCCGACAACCCGGTGGCTGGCAACAACCCCGACAATATCACCGTCAGCCCGCGCGGCGGCGTGCTGCTGTGCGAGGATGGGGGCGGGGTCGAGGATACCTACGGGCCTGGCGAGCGTCTGCTGGGCCTGATACCGGGGGGCGAGACCTACATCTTCGCCAAGAACAACATCCAGCTCGAACCGGCGGATATCCAGGCCGCGGGCAAGTCCGTGACCCTCATCGCGCCGGGCGACTACCGCGAGGACGAATGGGCGGGCGCGACCTTCGATCCGTCGGGCCGGATCCTGTTCGTGAACGCCCAGACGCCCGGGATCACCTTCGCGATCACGGGTCCGTGGGAACGCGGTCTTCTGTGACGTCGCCGCCGCCCCGGCGTTGCGCGGATGCAACGCCAGGGGTACGCGCGCCTCAGGCGCCGAAGCTGCCCCATTCCCGCCATAACTGCCCGTATAGGTTGCGCCCAGGGACAAGTGGGTAGGGGATCTTCGCAATGCCGATCCTGATCATGCTGCTCGGCGTCGTCGGTGCTGTGGCCGTGTGGTACTGGCGGATGAAGGCCGCGCGCGAGGTGGGCGGCGAGCTGCTGGATGCGGCGAACGACGTGCGGCTGGCGGCGCGGCGCTTCGGATACCGGCGAAAGCACGACGTGCATCCCGGCGACAGCATCGACGATCCGCGCATCGCGGCGACGGGGCTGTTGATTGCAATCGCAGAATCGGACGGCGCGCTGACCGCGGCGGAGCTGGAGGCCGTGCGGCTGGAGATCCAGCGCGTGTTCGACATCACGGCCGCGGAGGCGGACGAACTGATCGCGGTGGGCCGTTGGATCGTGGGCCAGTGCGGTGGGGCGCACCCCGCACTGCGGCGGCTGGCACGCCGGCTCCGGACGCTGGCCGGCGGCGAGGTTCTGCCCGACCTGATGGTGATGGGAGCGGCGGTGGCCGGGGCCGGAGGCGACGGTCCGGATGCGAAGGAGGCGCTGGACAGGATCCGCCAGGCGATCGCCAACTAAGCGCGACGGCTGGCTGCGAGACTGTGGTGACGCTACGTCACCAATAGGCGAAAATCCGCTCAACGCAGGGTTGAGCGGTGGGTGCCCCATTTTCGCCTTATTCTCTGTGATAGGCTGAATGTCGCTATCAATGAGAACAAATCGGGATTATCGCCATGTCCCCCCTTATCCCTGTTGCCGGCCTCCTGGGGGTGGCCGCTTTCTTATACTTGAGACTCCGCATTGCGCGGGATCTCGGCCACGAACTCGTCCTGGCCGCCCGCGAGGTGCGCGTCGCCGCGCGCCGGTTCGGCTATCGCCAGCATGCCGACATGCATCCCGGCGACAGCGTGGACGATCCGCGCATCGCCGCGACCGGTCTTCTGATCGCCCTGTCGCAGAGCCAGGGCGGCGTCTCCGCACCCGAGATGGAGGTGATCCACCGCGAGATGCAGCGTGTCTTCGGCGTCGGATCCGACGAGGCCGACGAGATGATCGCCATCGGCCGCTGGCTGGTGGAGCAGTGCGAGGGTCCGCATCCCGCCATGCACCGGCTCGCGCGCCGTCTGCGCTGGCTGAGCGGGCCTGCCGTGCTGCCGGATCTCGTCGACATGTCGGAGGCGGTGAGTGCCGCCGCGCTGCGCGCCGATCCCGACGAGATGCAGGGCGCGATGGCCGACATCCGGCGCGTGATCGTCCACTGAAGCGGAAGCCGCGCGTATCTCGCGTTCTTGCGTGAGCGGACCCGCTCACGGCGTCTTTTGTCGCAGTGTTCGCCGCTGATCTTGAATGGATCGCGGTGAATGCCGAGATGTCTTTTGCCGTAACGAAACTTTGTCTTAACGATCTACCGATATGGACGCATCGGCGGCGGCGTGCCATGGGACGCGCCGGAGGGTGCGATTCGGGCCCGCGACGCAACCATGCCGCTTGATCGGCTTGACGCGTTCCCGCCCCGGTTTCGTCTCATTCTTGCCCAAGGGTACGGGCAGGATCTCCCATAAGACGTGGCGTTCCGGGGGGAAACACATGACAACGACGATACTGTTCGCATTGGCGGGACTGGCGGCTTGCGCGCTCTACTGGGTCTGGCTTCGGGCCCTCTGCATCCAGGCGGGGGAGATCGCGGGGGCGACGGACGAGGTTCAGGTCGCGGCCTTCCGGGTCGACTATCGCTGCAAGGCCGGCGTGCATCCGGTTGATACCATTGAGGATCCGCGGATCGCAGGTGCAGCCATCCTGATCGCGCTGGCCGAGGTCGAGGGCCGGACCGAGCCGCTGGAGCAGCAATCCATCCTGCGCGAGGCGCGGCGCCTCTTTGCCACCGACGACGAGGAAACGGACGCGATCGTCGCTGTCGCCGCGTGGATCGTCGCCCAGTGCGGCGGCGCGCGCGGCGCCATGGCCCGTCTGCCGCACCGGCTGCGCACGCTCGCGCAGGACCGGATGTCTCCGGAGCTGCAGCGCCTCGCCGACATGGTCAGCGAGCAGGGCGACGTTGCCGCGGCACCCCAGTCCAAGGGCCTGCGCCCGGTCGGTGCGGCCTGATCCGGTCCGGCCGCCCCCTTGTGGGACGGCCGTGGAAGGTCACAGGGCCTCCGGATTTCCCGGCACGATCCGCGCGATACTCCCTCGGTCATCGCCGCTGGCCCGGTCGAGGGTGAGGATCGTCCCGTCCCGCTTGTGCACCACGGTACAGCTGCCGCGCGGACCGTTTTCCCAATCGACGCAATAGCCTGCGTCGTCGAGCCGCCACGTGCCAACCAACTTCGCACCGTTCGGCAGGTCGGCGGCGACGTAGCCATCCGCTCCATAGAACATCGGTGCCTCGCCGCCGTTCGGCCCGCCCGGACCACCGGGCCCGAGGGTGTAGTAGACCGTATTTCCGGTCAGCAGGCCGTCGAGCTGCGCGGTGTCGAGGGGCGCATCTGCAGATGCAGCCACCGCGCCGAGCGTGAGCAGGGTCGCCATCGTCATTCCTCTCATCGGGTTTCTCCATGATGATATTCGTCAAGTGCCCTGACGATCCTCCTTGCCATCGATTCTGTCAAGCCACCTGACAAAATGGATTGCGCTTCGGCGCGCGGTCTGGAAGAAGGGCATCATGGACGAACAGGTCGATCACGTAGGCGTGGACCTCTGGCAAGCCTTCGAGGCTTACAAGGCCGCGATGTATGCGGGCGTGGCCGATCACGGCTTCGGCGACGTCACGGTTGCCGACAGCGATACGCTGGTACTGATCGGACCCCAGGGCATCGCGCTGTCCGACCTCGCGCGCCGCCGCCATGTCTCGCGTCAGGCGGCGCATGAGCAGGTGCACGCGCTCGTCCGCCGCGGCTACCTCGAAATCGTGCCGGACCCGGATGACGGGCGAAAACGCCTCGTGCGCCGTACGGCGAAGGGGCGGGAGATGAATGCGGCGATGTCGCAGGTGAAGCGTCAGCTCCACGCGAAGCTCCTCGACCGGCTTGGCCCGGACGGGATGGAGGCGCTGCGCCGCGCCCTCGCCCTCGTGACGCACGAAACCGTGCGGCAACCCCTTGCAACCGGCGCCGAACCCGAGTAACGCACCGCTACTCAATCCCGCAGGCGGGGGCGGGCGGTTCGGGGAGACATCCCGGAGCGTCCACCGGTTGGGCCAGATGGTCCTTTCCCCCCGCCGAGGCGAAACCGGAAAGGAAACGGACGAATGGCTCTTCCCGAGTTCACGCTTCGTCAGCTGTTGGAAGCTGGCGTTCACTTTGGCCACCAGACGCACCGCTGGAACCCCCGCATGGGTCAGTACATCTACGGTGAGCGCAACGGCATCCACATCATGGACCTGACGCAGACGGTTCCGCTGCTCGACGCGGCGCTCAACGCCGTTCAGCAGACCGTCGCGAAGGGCGGCCGCATCCTCTTCGTCGGTACCAAGCGCCAGGCCCAGAAAGCCGTGGCCGAGGCCGCGGAGCGCTGCGCGCAATACTACATGAACCACCGCTGGCTCGGCGGCACGCTCACCAACTGGAAGACCGTGTCGAACTCCATCTCGCGGATGAAGACGCTGGACGAGCAGCTCGGCGAGGGCGCATCGGGCTTCACCAAGAAGGAGCGCCTGCAGCTCGACCGCGAGCAGGCGAAGCTGACCGCGTCGCTCGGCGGCATCCGCGACATGGGCGGCGTGCCCGACCTCATCTTCGTGATCGACACGAACAAGGAGCAGCTCGCCATCCAGGAAGCCAAGAAGCTGGGCATTCCGGTGATCGCGGTGCTCGACACCAATTCCAACCCCGAGGGCATCGACTACCCGATCCCGGGCAATGACGACGCGGCCCGTGCCATCGCGCTCTACTGCGAGCTGATCGCCCGCGCGGCGCTTGACGGGATGTCCGAGCAGCTCGGCGCCGCCGGCGTCGACCTCGGCGAGATGGAAGAGGGCTTCGAGGAAGAGGCCGTCGCCGCCGAAGAGACCCCGGCCGAGGCGTAAGCCCCGCCCACCGTCACAAATCCTTTGCGCGTCCCCGGTAGCGGGGGCGCGGACGTTCCATTCAGGAGACAGGCAATGGCAATCACCGCTGCACAGGTGAAGGAACTGCGCGATCAGACCGGCGCAGGCATGATGGACGCCAAGAAGGCGCTGACCGAGACCGACGGCGACATGGAAGCCGCCGTAGACTGGCTGCGCACCAAGGGCCTCGCCAAGGCCGCCAAGAAATCCGGCCGGACCGCGGCCGAAGGCCTCGTCGCGGTGAAGGCCGACGGCGGCACCGCCGTCGCGGTCGAGGTGAACTCCGAGACCGATTTCGTCGCGCGCAACGCCGAGTTTCAGGAAATGGTCGGCTCGATCGCGGGCGTGGCCCTGGGCGTGGACTCCACCGAAGCACTGGCCGACGCGGATCTGGGCGGCAAGGCCGTCAAGGACGTGGTCACCGACAAGGTCGCGACGATCGGTGAGAACATGGCGCTGCGCCGCATGGCGAAGGTCGAGGGCGACATCGTGGCCTCCTACGTGCACGGTGCGGTGGCCGACGGTATGGGCAAGATCGGCGTGATCGTCGCGATGACCGGCGGCGACGCGGCGTTCGGCAAGCAGGTCGCGATGCATGTCGCGGCGACCAACCCGGCCTCGCTGTCCGAGGACGATCTCGACCAGACCCTCGTCGAGCGCGAGAAGCAGGTCTTGACCGAGCAGGCCCGCGAAAGCGGCAAGCCCGACGCGGTGATCGAGAAGATGATCGTCGGCCGGATGAAGAAGTACTTCGAGGAGGTCACCCTCCTGAACCAGAAGTTCGTGATGAACCCCGACGTGACCGTCGGCCAGGCGGCCAAGGACGCGGGTGCGACCATCACCGGCTTTGCCCGCGTCGAGGTCGGCGAGGGCATCGAGAAGGAAGAAGAGGACTTCGCAGCCGAGGTCGCCAAGACCATGGGCGGCTGAGCCCCCTCAGTGCACTAATCGAAGCGCCGCGCGAGACATCGCGCGGCGTTTTGCGTTTCGGAGGTCTGAAACTCCGCCAATGCAAAGCGATGAGGGCCGCGGCCGACCTGGAGGGCGCAGGCGATACGGGACTGATGGGTCCGCGCCCTCAAGCACTTATGCCGTGCATTCTGCATCCGACATCGCCATCGCGCCCTCCGGGGGGAGGTCGGGCGCGGCCCGGCCTATCAGCCGGGTGGGGGTGCTTCGAAGTCATACCGCCCCGGACCTGATCCGGGGCCTTTCACCACCAAGCGCCTCTGTCCGGAGCGATCCCGGCGCTGCGGCCGGGATGGCAGCACGGGTTGCCACCCGGGCCTGAACCAGCCAGCGGCGTAGGAGCTTGCTTGGTTCGGTCCCTTCCTCGGCCGAGGCACATCACTTCGGATCGGCCGTTGCGACCTGGGGCGTGCCGTGCCCGCCATCGCCGCGGTAGCGCATCCGGTTGCCGCTGACCTCTATTGTCTCGCGGTCCTCGCCGAGATCCTCGGTGCCCAGTGTCGCGGTCCAGCAGAAGAGGCCGTCCTCCCAGGTCCAGGTCCCGTTCAGGTCCAATCCCTCGAAGCGGCCCGTCAGGCGTCTGTCGGCGTGGATCGTGAACTGGTCCGGGCCGATGCGGAATGTGCGACCGGTGCAGGCCGCGCAGAAATCGGCGCGGGTCAGGATGCGTCGCCAGCTTTCGTCGGTGCCTGACATCGGCTTCTCCTGTTCCGCCCTCAACGTCTTGGCGCAGCCATCTCTCCGATCAGGGAGATCGCCAGGTCAAGCCCGGGGATGGCTGCGAAACCTTGACCTCGGCCAGCATCGCGCAATGTCTGCCGAATGTCTCTTTTGCACCGCAACAACGAAGCCGGTCAGCTCGCCCGCCGCCATGCGCAGTGGGAGGGGTCGGCAACCGAGCATACCGCGTTGGAGGACGGGCAGGGGATCGCGGCGGGGGTGATCGTGACGGCGCTTGGCCTCGCACTCTATCAGGCGGCGGGGCTGGTGACGTCGGGCATGGCGGGGCTGGCGCTGGTGCTGTCCTATCTCACAAACTGGGACGCGGGCCTCTTGTTCTGGCTGCTCAACACGCCGTTCTACGTGCTCGCGATCCTGCGGATGGGCTGGTCCTTCACGCTGAAGACTTTCACGGCCATCACCGCGCTGTCGGCCCTGATTTCGTTGCAGGGCGCATGGCTCAGCCTCGGCGGCATCGCGCCCGCCTATGCCGCGATCACCGGTGGCGTTCTGATCGGCTTCGGGCTCCTCGGCCTCTTCCGCCACCGCGCGAGCCTCGGCGGGGTCGGCATCCTCGCGCTCTACCTGCAGGACCGGATGGGGTGGAAACCGGGGCTGGTGCAGCTTGTCATCGACCTCGCGATCTTCGCGCTCGGCCTTGCCGTGCTGCCGCTCGACGCGATGGGCTGGTCGCTGTTGGGGGCCGTCGTGCTCAACCTGTTTCTCACGGTCAACCATCGGCTGGATCGTTACATCGCGCGGTGAATGCCGCTCGCTTTGCCGTTGAAACAGGCCGGGTTTCCGGGCAGGGTCCGCGCGACCCGCCACAGGAGACTCGCCCATGCCGGAAGGTACGCCCGCGCCGCTCTATTCCCGCGTCATGCTCAAGATCTCCGGCGAGGCGCTGATGGGCGACCAGGGCTTCGGGCTCAACCCTCCCACGGTGGAGCGGATCGCGCGGCAGGTGCAGGAAATCCATGCCATGGGGGTCGAGGTCTGCATGGTGATCGGCGGCGGCAACATCTTCCGCGGGCTGCAGGGCTCGGCGCAGGGGATGGAGCGGACGACGGCTGATTACATGGGGATGCTGGCCACCGTGATGAACGCGCTCGCCATGCAATCGGCGCTGGAAGCACTCGGCATCAACACCCGCGTGATCTCCGCCATCCCGATGGACCAGGTCTGCGAGCCCTACATCCGCCGCCGCGCAGTGCGCCACCTGGAGAAGAAGCGGGTCTGCATCTTCGCCGCCGGAACCGGCAACCCGTACTTCACGACCGATACGGCCGCGACCCTGCGCGCCAACGAGATGAAGTGCCAGGCGATCTTCAAGGGAACGCAGGTCGACGGGGTCTATGACAGCGACCCGAAGTCGAACCCGGATGCGAAACGTTACGACACCGTGACCTATGACGAAGTTCTGGCAAAGAACCTCAAGGTCATGGACGCGTCGGCCATTGCGCTGGCGCGGGACAACAGGCTGCCCATCATCGTCTTTTCCCTTGCGGAGCCCGGCGGACTGGCCGGGGTCTTGAGCGGTCAGGGAAAATTCACCATGGTGGGCCAATAAGGACGAGGGGAATACATGTCCGAAGAGATCGACATCGACACGGATGCGCTGGCCAAACGCATGGACGGCGCGCTCACCAGCCTGCGCGGCGACTTCGCGAGCCTGCGCACGGGCCGCGCCTCGGCCTCCATGCTCGATGTGGTCGAGGTAGACGCCTATGGCTCGATGATGCCGATCAACCAGGTCGCGACGATCAACGTGCCCGAGCCGCGCATGGTCACCGTCAACGTGTGGGACAAGTCGATGGTGGGTGCGGTCGACAAGGCGATCCGCAATGCGGGCCTCGGCATCAACCCGGTGATGGACGGCACGACCCTGCGCCTGCCGATCCCGGAGCTGAACGAGGAGCGTCGCCGCGAGCTGGCCAAGGTCGCAGGCCAGTATGCCGAGAACGCCCGCGTTGCAGTTCGCAACGTGCGCCGCGACGGAATGGACCAGGTGAAAAAGGCCAAGTCAGCGGGAATGGCAGAAGACGACCAGAAGGTCTATACTGACGAAATCGAAGAGATCACCAAGTCGCACATCGCGAAGATCGACGCCGCCCTGGAAACCAAACAGGAAGAGATCATGCAGGTCTGACGGCCTGCCTCGATCTTCACGCCGCAACGCGAGGTGCGCCATGCCCGCAAAACGCCCCAGCAATGTCGCCATCATCATGGACGGAAACGGCCGCTGGGCGGTCCGCCGCGGCTTGCCGCGCGTCGCCGGCCACAAGAAGGGGGTGGACCGCGTGCGCGAGATCGTGCGCGCGTGTCCCGATCTCGGCGTCAAGACGCTGACGCTCTACGCCTTTTCGACGGAGAACTGGAAGCGTCCGGTTTTCGAGGTCGCCTCATTGATGCGCCTCTTCCGGATCTACATCCGGATGGAGGCCGCCGCCCTTGAACAGAACGGCGTCTGCGTGCGCTTCATCGGGGAGCGCGGCCCCCTCGACGACGATATCCAGCGCATGATGGCGGGGCTGGAGGCGCGGACGGCGCACAACACCCTGCTGACGCTGCAGGTCGCCCTCAACTATGGGGGCCGGGACGAGATCGCGCGCGCGGCCAGGCGCATGGCACGCGACGCGGCCCTCGGCAAGCTCGATCCGGATGCGGTCGATGAGGCCACGGTATCCTCCTATCTCGACACGGCCGCCTGTGCGGATCCGGAGCTGGTGATCCGCACCTCAGGCGAGCTGCGCACGTCGAACTTCCTTCCGTGGCAGGCCGCATACTCGGAATACGCCTTCGTGCCCGAGTGCTGGCCCGACTTCACCGCACAGCAATTCGGCGAGATCCTCGACCAGTTCGGCACGCGCGAGCGCCGGTTCGGGGACGTGACGGCCGCACAGGGCGGGACGGCTTGACGCTCGACCCTGCCAAATTCGCCGACCTCAGACTGCGAATGATCTCCGCCGCCGTGCTGGGCGGCGTGGCCTTCGTCGTGTTCCTGTTCGGGGGGCTGTGGAGTGCGACGCTGCTCGCCATCGGGACCGCCGCCATGATCTGGGAGTGGCGGGAGATGGTGGTGGGCAAGGGTCAGGGGCTGCGTCTGCGCGCGCTGCCCATGGTGCTGGCCGGTCCGGCCGGCGTGCTGGCCGCGGGCCTCGCCGGCCCTGTGACCGGTTTTGCCGTGCTGGCCGTGCTTCTGGCTGCGGGCGTCCTGGCGGAGAGGGCGCGGCTGCGCTTCATCGTTCCGGGCGTCTTCTACATCGGGGCGGCGATGATCTGCATCGAGGCGATGCGCAATGACTTCCGCTTCGGCTTCCTCGCGGTGCTCTGGCTGGTTCTGGTGGTGATCGCGGTGGATGTGGGCGGCTATTTCGGCGGCCGGATCTTCGGCGGGCCGAAGCTGTGGCCCGCGGTCAGCCCCAAGAAGACCTGGGCGGGCCTCATTGGTTCCGTCTTCTTCGCGCAGATCACCGGATTCCTTTTCGCGCTGATCACGCCTGTGCCTTACGCGGCGGAGGTCGCGCTGATGTCGGCCATCGTTGCGCTGATCGCCGTGGGCGGGGACCTGCTGGAAAGCTCCGCAAAGCGCTATTTTGGAGTGAAGGATTCCAGCCGCCTGATGCCGGGCCATGGCGGGATCCTCGACCGGCTCGACGGGTTGCTGGCCGCGGCCCTCTTCGTGGCGGCGGTCAGCTTCCTGCGCGGGCAGAACATATTCCTGTGGGGATGAGCATGCGGCGTATCTCGATCCTGGGCGCGACGGGCTCCATCGGAGCCTCGACGCTGGACCTGATCGATCGGGCAGGCGGGGCGGAGGCGTTCGACGTCGTCGCGCTCACCGGCAATTCCAACGTCGCGAAGCTGGCGGAGACGGCGATCCGCCTGCGCGCCGACGTGGCGGTGACGGCGGACGCGGCACGGCTCGACGACCTGCGCAGTGCGCTCGGCAACAGCGGGGTCGAGGCCGCCGCGGGGCCGGAGGCGCTGGTGGAGGCCGCAAGCCGCCCGGCGGATTGGACCATGTCGGCCATCGTGGGCGCGGCGGGTCTCGCACCGACGCTCGCGGCGGCACGGCAAGGCACGGCGCTGGCGCTGGCCAACAAGGAGAGCCTGGTCTGCGCCGGGAAGCTCGTCCTCGATGCCTGTGAGCGCGCGGGCACGCAGCTCCTCCCGGCGGACAGCGAGCACTCGGCGATCTTCCAGTGCCTCTGCGGCGAGCGGAGGACGGAGGTGGAGCGGGTGATACTCACCGCATCCGGCGGGCCGTTCCGCGATCGGAGCCGGGCGGAGATGGAACGCGTGACGCCCGAGCAGGCCGTCGCCCATCCGAACTGGGACATGGGCCAGGGCATCTCCATCGACAGTGCGACCATGTTCAACAAGGCGCTGGAACTAATTGAGGCGAAATACCTTTTCGACCTGGCGCCGGATCAGCTCGAGGTTATCGTCCACCGGCAGTCGATCGTGCACTCCATGGTGGGCTTCGCCGATGGCTCGCTGATCGCGCAGCTCGGGCCGCCGGACATGCGGGGGGCCATCGGCTACGCCCTCAACTTCCCCGCCCGGGCCGACCTGCCGGTGGAGCGGCTCGATTTCGCGAAGCTCGCACAGCTCGATTTCGAAGCACCCGATCCCGACCGCTTTCCCTCGCTGCGCATCGCGCAGGAGGTGCTCCAGCAGGGCGGGCGGGCCGGAACGGTGATGAACGCGGCGAAAGAGGCCGCGATGGCGGGATTTCTCAACAAACAGATCGGTTTTCTCGACATGGCCGACCTTGTGGACCGCGCCCTCGACGTCCTACCTTGCACCGGCGAGCCGGAGGCGCTGGACGAGGTCGTCGCCCTCGACGCGGAGACACGCACCCGCGTCGCGGCTTGGATCGAAGAAGGGGACTGAGCGATGGAATTCATTTCGGACCTGCCGGTCATCGGCGGCTTCCTGGGCGCGGTGCTGCCGTTCATCGTCGTGATTGCCATCGTCGTCTTCATCCACGAGTTCGGCCACTACATCGTCGGGCGCTGGTGCGGCATCCATGCGGAGGTCTTCTCGCTCGGCTTCGGCAAGGAGCTCTGGTCGCGCACGGACAGCCGCGGCACGGTCTGGCGGGTCGGTGCGCTGCCGCTGGGCGGCTATGTGAAGTTCCTGGGTGACGCGGACGGGGCGAGCCGCCCGGATCCGTCGGCGGTCGAGGGGATGGATGCCGAGACGCGGGCACGCAGCTTCCCGGGCGCGGCACTCTGGAAGCGCGCGCTGACTGTCGCCGCCGGCCCGGTTGCGAACTTCATCCTGACCATCGCGATCTTCCTCGGCTTCATCGTGTGGAACGGCCTCGCGGTGGAGGAGCCGGTGATCGGCGGCATCCCTGAATCCGCCGCCGCGGCGACGCCCCTGCAGACCGGCGACGTGGTGCGCCAGGTCGGCGACACCGAGGTCACGACCTACGTGGAGATGGTCGAAGCGTTTTCGGACCTTCCTAGCGACACGACCACACCCTTCATCGTCGAGCGCGATGGCGAGGTCCTGACCCTCGCCGTGCCCTATCCGCGCCCGCCTTATGTGGTGGGCGTCCGTCCGCTCTCCGCCGCCAGCCAGGCGGGGATCGAGGCGGGCGATCTGCTGCTCTCGGCCAACGGCGCGCCGCTCCCGGACTTCGACGCGCTGCTGGAGGCGGTCGGCAACTCCGAGGGCGTGCCCATCGACATCACCCTGCGCCGCGGGGACGAGACGATGACGATGACCATGACCCCCCGGGTCGAGGACGTGCCCACGGCGGACGGGTTCGAGCGACGCGCCATCATCGGCGTGACCGTCGGCACCTATATCGAGCCCGCGGTGCGCACCGCCGGTCCCGTCGAGGCGCTCACCGTCGCCACCTCCCGCATGTTCGCGATCATCACCGGCACCATCGACGGGATCGGCCACATGATCGCGGGCAGCCTGAGCCCGTCCAACATCAACGGACCGGTCGGCATCGCCCAGGTCTCGGGCGAGACGGCGGGGCAGGGGCTTACCAACTTCATCCAGCTCATCGCCCTGATCTCGACCGCGATCGGTCTGATGAACCTGTTCCCGATCCCCGTGCTCGACGGAGGACATCTCGTCTTCTACGCGATCGAGGCTGTCACGGGACGTCAGCCAAGGGGCCGCTGGGTGGATATCGCGATGGCCGTCGGTCTCGCTATGGTGTTGTCCCTGATGGTCTTCGCAACGTATAACGATCTGAGCAGGCTGTCGCTCTAGCACCACAGCGCGGCGCCTCTGAAAAACATATTAAAACCCACACCAAAAGAGGGTCAGGGGCAGATGCGGGTATCGATCGTTCGGGGAATCAGGCTCCCCGCGTTCAACTTTGTCTTGGCGGCGTTCGTGTTCATCGGTGCGCTGGTGCCACACCAGCCCGCCCTGGCGCAGGCGGGCGGCTTCGTGCTGCAGGGCATCGAGGTGCAGGGCAACCGCCGGATCGAGGCGGAGACGATCCGCATCACCACCGACCTCGTTCCCGGCGAGACGGTGACGGCCCGCGACGTGAACGACGCGGTGCAGGCGCTGTTCGCGACGGGCCTCTTTTCCGACGCGCGCATCGAGGTGAACGCACCCGTCCTCACGGTCGTGGTCGAGGAGAACCCCTCGATCAACCAGATCGCGTTCGAGGGCAACAGCATCGTGTCCGACGACGTGTTGCGCAGCTCCATCGACCTGCGGCCCCGGCTCGCGTTCAACCGTGCCGCGGTCGAGGCGGATGCCGCGCGCATCATCGACGCCTACCGCGCCGTTGGGCGCCTCGATGCCGAGGTGAACCCGGTCATCATCGAGCGCACCGACAACCGCGTCGACGTGGTCTTCGAGATCAGCGAGGGCGACGTGACCGAAGTCGAGCGCATCACCTTCGTGGGCAATGAGGTCTTCTCCGACAGCGACCTGCGCGGCGTGATCGCGAGCCGCCAGGCGGGGCTGTTCTCCTTCCTCTTCGCCGGCGACACCTTCGATCAGGACCGCCTGCGCCTCGACGAGGAACTGCTGCGCCAGTTCTACCTGGAGAACGGTTTCGCGGAGTTCGAGGTCGAGAACGCGGTTGCAGAGCTCTCGCCCGATCGCGAGGCGTTCTTCATCACCTTCACGGTCAGCGAGGGGCCGCGCTACACCTTCGGCGAGCTCGGCATCGACAGCTTCGCGCCGGGGCTGGAGCCGCAGGACTTCGACGGGGCGATCGCGATGTCGACCGGCGACGGCTTCGACCAGCGCCGCATCGACGACACCATCGAAAACATGCTCGACATCGCGGGCATCCAGGGCTTCGCCTTCGTCGATGTCGTGCCGCGCGTTGTCCAGAATTTCGAGGAGCGCACGGTCGACGTGATCTTCGAGGTGCAGGAGGGCGACCGCGTCTTCGTCCAGCGCATCGACATCTCGGGTAATACCGCGACGCTCGATCGCGTCATCCGGCGCGAGTTCGAGCTGGTCGAGGGCGATGCCTTCAACGCGCGCCAGGTGCGCGAGGCGACGGACCGTCTGCGTGGCCTCGGCTACTTCGCGGCGGTCGACGTCGACGTGCGCGAAGGAACGGCGCCGGACCAGGCCGTGATCGATGCCACGGTCGAGGAGCGGCTGACGGGCTCGATCAACTTCGGGATCGCGTTCTCGTCCGCCTCCGGCCTCGGCGGTACGGTCTCGCTGCAGGAGAATAACTTCCTCGGCCGCGGTCAGCGGGTCGGAGCGGAGTTCTCGGTCGACTCCGATCGCAGCGTCTACTCCTTCTCCTTCGACGAGCCGGCCTTCCTCGACCGTGAGGTCGGGGTCGGTTTCGATGCCTATTTCCGGGAGATCGAGCGCGAGACCTCGAACTTCGACGAGACCAATATCGGGATCGAGCCGCGGGTGAGTTTCCCGCTCAGCCCCAACGGCTCGCTGCAGGTGCGCTACCGCCTGTCGCAGGACGAGATCGACGGCAGCGATCCGGAGGACGTGTCCCAGGCGATCATCAACGACGAGGGGTCCGAGATCACCTCGTCCATCGGGGCCACCTACGCCTATGACCGCCGGAATTCCCGCGCGGCGCCGACGGCGGGCTACCTGCTCACCTTTTCCAGCGACCTCGCCGGTCTGGGAGGCGACGCGCAGTACCTGCGCAACGTGGCGCGCGGTCGGATCTACCAGTCCTTCCGCAACGACGACATCGTGACGTTCCTCGAGGTCGAGGGTGGCGCGCTGGTCGGCGGCGACGACGGTGTGCGGGTGACCGACCGCTTCTTCCTCGGCGGCCAGTCCTTCCGCGGTTTCCAGTCCGGCGGCCTCGGCCCGCGGGACCGCTTCGACAACGGCGTCGACCGCGACATCGACTCGGCGCTCGGCGGCAATTACTACGCGGTGATGCGGGCGCAGGCGTCGTTCCCGCTGGGCCTGCCGGAGGAGCTGGGCCTGTTCGGCGGCGTCTTCGCCAATGTCGGTACGCTGTGGGGTCTCGACGACACGTCGATCGAGGGCGACCCGGTCCGCGGCACCTTCGACGTGGACGACGATCCCGAGCTGCGCTCGGCCGTGGGCCTCAGCCTCTTCTGGGACAGCCCGATCGGTGCGCTGCGCATCGACTATGCCGAGGCGATCCAGACGGAGGAGGGCGACGATCTGGAGCGCTTCCGCCTGACGGGCGGCCGCCGCTTCTGATGCGCCTCGCCCTCGTCGCGGCGCTGCTCCTCGCTCTGGCGGGAGCGGCGGTCGCACAGCCCTTCGCAGGCGATCCGCCGACCCGAATGCCGGTCGGCGGCGTCCTGCTCGTCAATCCCACGGCCGTGCTGGAACGCTCCCGCACCGGGCAGGCGCTGATCCGGGCAAACCGCCTCGCGCGTGAGCGGCTGGTTGCCGAGGGGGAGCAGATCTCCTCGGATTTCGAGCGGGAGGAGCGTGCGCTCGCCGCCCGCCGATCGGTGCTCAGCCGCGACGAGTTCGCCGAGATCGCCGCCGAGTTCGACGAGCGCGTGCGCGCCGCCCGGGCCGAGCAGGACCGCCGCGCCGCCCAGCTGACGCGGGAGGAGGAGGAGCGCGAGCGCGCCTTCGCCGAAAGCCTCAACCCGATCTATGCGGAGATCATGCGGGACACTGGCGCGGCCGCCATCCTCGACCTGCGCGACGTGATCCTCGCCAACACGGTGCTCGACATCACGGCGGAGGTGATCCGCCGCCTCGACACCCGCCAGCTTGACCAGGGGGAGGGCGAGGACTAGGCCTTTTCCCGCATTGCCCGAAAGGAGAGACCGCAGATGTCCGAGGCTTCGACCGACTTCAAGACCACCGCCGACCTCGCCGAGATCAAGCGGATGATCCCGCACCGCTATCCCTTCCTGCTGGTAGACCGGGTCGAGGACATGGTCGAGGGCAAGTATGCGAAGGGCGTGAAGAACGTCACCGCCAACGAGCCGCATTTCGAGGGGCACTTTCCGGCCGAGGCCGTGATGCCGGGCGTGTTGCAGATCGAGGCGCTGGCCCAGACCTCCGCCGTCCTCGTCTCCGCCTCGCTGGGCCTGATCGACAAGGAGGCGCTCGTCTACTTCATGAGCGTCGACGAGTGCCGCTTCCGACGGAAGGTGGTGCCGGGCGACGTACTATACCTGCATGTCGAGACCATCCGCGGCCGCGGCAAGGTCTGGAAGTTCAAGGGCGAGGCGAAGGTCGGCGACGAGCTTGCCACCGAATGTGTCTTCGCCGCGATGATCGTTCCGCCCGAGGGAGCCTGACAATGGCGATCGCCGAGACTGCGCGCATCCACTCCACCGCGCTCGTCGAGGAGGGGGCGGAGATCGGACCCGACACCGTCGTCGGGCCCTACAGCGTGATCGGGCCGAAGGTCCGGCTTGGCGCGGGGCTGGAGCTCTTCTCTCACGTGGTTGTGGCGGGTGATACGGCCATCGGCGACGGCACGCGCATCTGGCCCTTCGCCTCGGTCGGGCATCAGCCGCAGGACCTGAAATACGCCGGCGAGCAAACGCGGCTGGAGATCGGCGCGCGCAACATGATCCGCGAGTCCACCTCGATCAATCCGGGGACCGAGGGCGGCGGGGGGCTCACGCGGATCGGCGACGACAACCTCTTCATGCTCGGCTCCCATGTCGGGCATGACTGCACGCTCGGCAACCGGATCGTGCTGGCCAACAATGCTGCCATCGCGGGGCACTGCACGGTCGAGGACAACGTGATCATCGGCGGTCAGTCCGGGGTGCATCAGTTCTGCCATCTGGGCCGCGGGGCCATGATCGGCGCGGTCTCGATGGTGACGAAGGACGTGATCCCCTATGGCTCGATCGTCGGCAATCGCGGGGCGCTCGCCGGGCTCAACATCGTCGGGCTGAAGCGGCGCGGGGTGGAGCGCGCGCAGCTGCACGCGTTGCGCGCAGCATATCAGGCGATCTTCGTCGACGGGGCGGGTACGTTGCAGGAACGGGCCGCGCGGACCCGCGACGACCACCCGGACAACGCGCTGGTGCAGGAGATCACGGCCTTCATCCTCACCGATCACAGCCGCTCGGTCGCCACGCCGTGAGCGGACCAGACGGCCCGCTGGGCATCCTTGCCGGGCGCGGCGACCTGCCGAGGCGCATCGCCGAGGCTCGGGCGGCGGAGGGGCGGCCCTATCTGGTGGTGGCCCTCGACGGCTTCGCGGGCGGCTGGGCTGCGGCACACCCCCATGTCACCGCGCCGATCACCGGCGTGCGCCGGATCCTCGATGCGCTGCGCGGCGCGGGCTGTGCGCATCTGGTCATGGCGGGCGGCGTGGAGCGCCCCGCCATCAACCCGCTCGCCCTCGACCGCAAGGCGCTGAGCTGGCTGCCGCGCCTCGCGCCGGCCCTGCGCAAGGGCGACGACGCCCTGCTGCGCACGGTGCGGGGCCTCTTGGAGCATGAAGGCCTGACCCTGATCGGCGCCGACGAGGTACTGGAGGACCTGCGCGTGGCGACCGGCGTCCTCGGCACCCATCAGCCTAATCGCGAGGATCAGGAGGATGCGGCCCGCGCCGAGGCGATCCTTGCCGCGCTCGCGCCGCTCGACGTGGGGCAGGGCGCGGTCGTTGCCTTCGGCCAGGTGCGGGGGATCGAGACGATCCAGGGCACCGACGCGCTGCTCGATTTCGTGGCGCGGACCCATGATGGCGACCGCGCGGGCGTCTTCGTCAAACGCTCCAAGCCCGGGCAGGACCGTAAGCTCGACATGCCCACGATCGGGGTGGAGACGGTACGCCGTGCCGCCGCCGCGGGCTTGCGCGGCATCGTGATCGAGGCAGACGCCGCGCTGATCCTCGACCGCGACGCGGTGATCGCCGAGGCGGACGCCGCCGGCCTCTTCCTGTGGGCGCGGCCATGAAGCTGTTCCTGATCGCGGGCGAGCCCTCGGGCGACAAGCTGGGCGGCGCGCTGATGGCGGGCCTCGGCGAACTCGCCCCCGGCGTGGCGTTCCACGGCATCGGCGGCCCGCTGATGCAGGTGGAGGGGATGGACAGCCTCTTCCCGATGGAGGAACTCAGCGTCATGGGCCTCACCGAGGTGCTGCCGCGCCTGCCGGGCCTGCTGCGGCGGCGGGACGAGGCGGCGGAGGCCGTACTCGACCTGAAGCCCGACGCGCTCATCACGATCGACAGCCCGGATTTCTGCCTGCGCGTCGCCGCGAAGGTGAAGGCGCAGCGCCCCGATCTGCCGGTCATTCACTACGTCGCCCCCTCCGTCTGGGCCTGGCGGGAGAGGCGGGCAGCGAAGATGGCGCGGCACGTTGACCACGTGCTCGCCCTGCTGCCCTTCGAGCCGCCCTACATGGAGGCGGCGGGCATGACCTGTGACTTCGTCGGCCACCCGGTGGTCGCCGAACGCGCGCCGTCGGTCGGCGAGGTGCAGGACCTGATGGCGGAGCTCGGCCTCGACCCCGAACGCCCGATCATCGTCGTGCTGCCCGGCTCGCGCCGCGGCGAGATGGAGCGGCTGGCGGAGCCCTTCGGCGCGGCCCTCGGCCTGATCGGCACGCCCGACATGCAGGTCGTGGTCCCCACGGCCGGTTCGGTAACGGATCTGGTGGCGGAGAAGGTCGCGGACTGGCCGCTGGAGGCGAAGCTCCTCGATCCGCGCGGCATGGCCCCCGATCTGGCAGAAGCGCGGAAGCGCAGCGCCTTCGCCGCCGCGCATCTGGCGCTCGCGGCCTCGGGTACGGTGGGGCTGGAGCTTGCCATGGCGGGTTGCCCCGGGGTGATCGCCTACAAGATGGCGCCGATCACCACCTTCCTCGTGCGCCGGGCGGTAAAGGTGAAATATGCCAACCTCGTCAATATCCTGCTGGATCGCGACGCGGTGCCCGAACTGCTCTTCGACGCCTGCACGCCAGGAAACATCGCCGCGGCCCTCGACGCGTTGCTGGAGGATCCGAGCGCGCGCGTCGCGCAGCAGGCCGCGATGGCCAAGGCGATGCGGATGCTGGGGCAGGGGGGCGAGCCGCCCGGTCTGAGGGCGGCCCGTTCGGTGCTCGACCGGCTAGCGCGGCAGGACTGAGGCTCCCGTCGCCTCCACCAGCGCCTTGGGCGAGACGGTGAAGACATGGCGCGGCGTGCCGGCCGCCGCGACCACGCCGTCGAAGTCGAGCAGCCGCGGGTCCATGTAGGTCGGCAGCTTGCTCAGATGCCCGATCGGGGCGACGCCGCCGATGGCGAACCCCGTCTCGCTGCGCACCTGATCGGCATCGGCCCGCTCCAGCCCGACCCCGGTGACCTTCGCGGCCACCTTCATGTCGAGCCGCGAACCGCCCGCCATCAGGAAGAGATGCAGGTCGCCACCTACGCTTGCGAAGATCAGCGACTTCACGATCTGGTCGAGCTCGACCCCGCAGGTCGCCGCCGCCTCCTCGGCCGTGCGTGTGGAGGCGGGCATCTCCAGCACCACGATCTCGAGCCCGAGATCGTCCGCCGCCTGCCGCACCCGCTCGACCGACTTGCTCATGATGCTCGCCATGTTTGCGTTCCCGAGAACATCAACGAATTTCCCCGTCTTGCCAGTGCAATAATCGTCCGAAGGTCATCATGCCGTTGGGAAAGGGCCCGTGCAAAACAAGAATGGCCCGGATCATATCCGGGCCATCTCCGATACCTGTTGCTTCCGTGTGACGGAGGGTGTGGTTCAGCGGTTCTCCACGTCCGCGTAGTCGCGGAAGCCTGCGCCGGTGTAGAGCTGGCGCGGGCGGCCGATCTTCTGCTTCTCGTCCTCGATCATCTCCTTCCACTGGGCGATCCAGCCGACGGTGCGCGACAGCGCGAAGATCGGGGTGAACATCGAGGTCGGAAAGCCGATCGCGTCGAGGATGATGCCCGAGTAGAAGTCCACGTTGGGATAGAGCTTCTTGGAGACGAAGTATTCGTCCTCCAGCGCGATCTTCTCCAGTTCCTTGGCCACCTGCAGCGTCGGGTTGTTCTCGACACCGAGCAGGCCGAGCACCTCGTCCGCGCTCTCCTTCATCACCTTCGCGCGCGGGTCGAAGTTCTTGTAGACCCGGTGGCCGAAGCCCATCAGGCGGAACGGATCCGCCTTGTCCTTCGCCTTCGCGATGTATTCGGGGATCCGGTCGACCGAGCCGATCTCGCGCAACATGTTGAGCGCCGCCTCGTTGGCACCACCATGCGCCGGGCCCCAGAGGCAGGCGACACCGGCCGCGATGCAGGCGAACGGGTTGGCGCCCGAGGAGCCGGCGAGCCGCACGGTCGAGGTCGACGCGTTCTGCTCATGATCTGCGTGCAGCATGAAGATGCGGTCCATCGCGCGGGCGAGGATCGGGTCGACCACGTACTCCTCCGCCGGCACCGCGAAGCACATGCGCAGGAAGTTCGACGCGTAATCGAGGTTGTTGTCCGGGTACACGAAGGGCTGGCCGATCGAGTACTTGTAGGCGTTCGCCGTGATCGTCGGCAGCTTCGCGATCATGCGGATCGAGGCGACCTCGCGCTGCCAGGGATCATGGATATCGGTGGAGTCGTGGTAGAAGGCCGACATCGCACCCACCACGCCGCAGACGATCGCCATGGGGTGCGCGTCGCGCCGGAAGCCGCGGTAGAAGTTGAGCATCTGCTCGTGCAGCATCGTGTGGTTGGTCACGCGGGAGGTGAAATCCTCCAGCTGCGCCGCAGTCGGCAGCTCCCCGTAGAGCAGGAGGTAGCAGACCTCGAGGTAATGCGACTTCGCCGCGAGCTGGTCGATCGGGTAGCCGCGGTGCAAGAGCTCGCCCTTGTCGCCGTCGATGAAGGTGATCGAGCTTTCGCAGGCCGCAGTAGAGGTGAATCCCGGGTCGAAGGTGAAGACGTCGGCCTGACCGTAGAGCTTGGAGATGTCGATCACGTCCGGGCCCGCGGTCGGGCTCATCACGGGCAGGTCGTAGTCGTTTCCGGCCACCGACAGCTTCGCGGTCTTCTGTGGGGTCATAGCGTCGTCCATGGTGTCATCCCTGTCTTCGGGCCGATGTGGTGAAAAGCGGCCTCTGGCATCCGACAGCGTGTCCCCCCGCCGGACTGGTTGATGCTCGGGGAGTGTGGGCCCCCGTGCCCCCCAACGGGGGAATGATACGGCTCGCGACGCCCCTCAGGCGGTGGCGAACTGATCCTCGATCCGGGCCAGGCTCTCGTCTCGACCGAGCTGGACAAGCACGTCGAACACACTGGGTGAAGTCGTGCGACCGGTCAGTGCGGCGCGCATGGGCTGCATGACCTTGCCGAGCTTGAGATCCTCGTCGCCTGCGAAGGCCTTGATTTCGCCCTCCAGATCGTTGTGCGTCCAACTAACATTCCGCAACCGCTCAGTCAATCTCACGAGCATGTTTCGAGTTATTTCATCGAGTTGGCTCGCGGCCTTTTCATCAAGGGTGAGCGGGCGCCCGGCGCGCAAATAGTAAGACATATCAACGAGATCAACGAGCGTCTTCGCGCGTTCTTTCAGCGCGGGCATAGCGGTGGCGATCGCGGCCTTCGTCGCGTCACCCGGCACAGGCTCATGTTGCACTGCCATAAAGTCGCAGAGCGCATCGGTCAGCGCCACGTCGTCCATCGCCCGGATATGCTGGCCGGAGAGGTTCTCGAGCTTCTTGAAGTCGAATCGAGCCGCCCCCTTCGAGATTGCGTCGAGGTCGAACCATTCCACCGCTTGCTCGGTGGTGAAGAATTCCTCGTCCCCGTGGCTCCAGCTCAGCCGGGCGAGGTAGTTGCGCATGGCCGCGGGCAGGTAGCCCATGTCGCGGTAGCTCTCGACCCCGGGCGCGCCGTGCCGCTTGGAGAACTTGGCCCCGTCCGGCCCGTGGATCAGCGGGATGTGGGCGAAGGCGGGCCGCGTCCAGCCCATCGCGTCGAAGATCAGCACCTGCCGCGCCGCATTCGTGAGGTGGTCATCGCCGCGGATCACGTGGGTCACGCCCATGTCGTGGTCGTCCACGACGACTGCGAGCATGTAGGTCGGCGTCCCGTCGGAGCGCAGCAGGATCAGGTCGTCGAGCGTCTCGTTCTTCCACGCGACGTGGCCCTGGACGATGTCGTCCACGGTCGTCTCGCCTGAGCGCGGCGCCTTCAGGCGAACCACGTAGGGGCCGTTGCGCATCGTCGCCGGATCCGCATCGCGCCACGGGCTCTGGAACACGGTGGAGCGGCCCGCCGCCTTCGCCTCCTCCCGGAAAGCGGCGATTTCCTCCTGCGTGGCAAAGCACTTGTAGGCCACACCCTTCTCCAGCAACTCGTGGGCGACCTTTGCGTGGCGCTCGGCCCGGCTCGCCTGGCTCACCGCGTCGCCGTCCCAGTCGAGGCCCAGCCATCTGAGCCCGGCAAAGATCGCCTCCGTCGCTTCGGGTGTCGAGCGCGCCTTGTCCGTGTCCTCGATGCGCAGCAGGAACGTGCCGCCCTTCGCCCGGGCGTAGAGCCAGTTGAAGAGCGCCGTACGCGCGCCGCCGATATGCAAAAAGCCGGTCGGCGACGGGGCGAAGCGGGTGACGGGAGGCGTCGGAGACATGCGGTGTTAACCTTTCGCTAACCATGGCCGGGCGAGGATCGCGCCCGTGTCTAGAGCATTTGCCTCCCCCGCCACAAGGCGGACCGGGCTGTCGGCCCTCTCGCTGGTGCTCGAACGGCAGCGCCGGCAGTTGATGCTGTGGGCGCCGGTGTTCTATGCCGTTGGGATCGCGCTCTATTTCGGCTTGCGGGTTGAACCCGAGGGGTGGGAGGTTGCGACGCTCGCCGGCGCCGGTCTGGCGGGGCTTCTGCTGGCGCGCGGCGCCCTGCCGCGGGTCGTGCTCGCTGCGGCGCTGGCGCTGGTCTGCCTCGGGATCACAGGCGCCTGGCTGCGGACGCAGGCGCTCAGCCACCCTGTGCTCGAGCGCGACTTCTACGGCACTGTGACGGGCCGCGTGGTCGCCATGGGCCGGACCAGTTCCGGCAATCCGCGCCTGACCCTGGATGACGTGGTGCTGCACGGCGGCCCAGCCGTCGCAAAGGTCCGCATCGCCTTTGTCGAGGGGCTGCCGGACTTGCCGGTGCCCGGCCGCCGGATCATGGTCACGGCCCGGCTCGGTGGTCCCTCCGGCCCCGCTGAACCGGGCGGGTTCGATTTTCGCCGTCTCGCGTGGTTCCAGCAACTCAGCGCGGTCGGCTACACCGACGCCCCGCTCTTCGTCCTGCCCAACCCGCCGGGCGCACCTGTCCTGCGCGCGCGCATGGCCGTCGCCGACGGCATCCGGGCGAAGCTCGACGAGCCCGCCGCGGGGTTCGCCGCCGCGATCCTGACGGGCGACCGCTCCACCGTGGACGGCGAGGTGCTGGACGACCTGCGCGCTTCCAACCTTGCGCATCTGCTGGCGATTTCCGGCCTGCACATGGGCCTGCTCGCCGCATTCGTCTACGGTACCGTCCGCTACGGGCTCGCCCTGCTGCCGGGCATCGCACTGCGCTATCCGATCAAGAAATGGGGCGCGGCGGTCGCCCTGGCGGCCGGGGCAGGGTACCTGGTGCTGTCGGGCGCGTCGGTCGCGACGCAGCGCGCCTTCATCATGACGGCCGTGGTTCTCGTCGCCGTGATGATCGACCGACCCGCATTCACATTGCGCGCGGTGGCACTCGCCGCCGCGCTGATCCTCGCGGTCCGGCCCGAGAGCCTGCTGGAGGCGGGGTTCCAGCTCTCCTTCGCCGCGACCGCGGCCCTCGTCGCGGTCTTCGAGGACCTGAGGAGCCGCGCCTGGTGGCGGGACGAAGATCGCGGGTGGGTGACGCGGTTCCGGGCGCCATTGGCGCTGCTCATCACCTCCTCGGTCGCGGGTCTCGCCACGGCACCGTTCGGGGCTTTTCATTTCAATCAGGTTTCGCAGTTCGGGCTCATCGCGAACCTGCTCGCCGTGCCCATCATGAGCATGGTCATCATGCCCGCGGGCGTGGTCGCAGGCGTGCTCGCCCCGCTCGGGCTGGAGGCGCCGGCGCTTGCTGTCATGGGGTTCGGGATCGAGACGGTGCTCGGCATCGCCCATTGGGTCGCCGGGATGGAGGGCGCGCGCCGCGCAATCCCCGCCGGGCCACCGGCCGTGCTCTCCCTGATCGCCGGAGCGATGGTCTGGGCGATCCTGTGGCGCGGGCCGGGGCGTTGGCTCGCGGTTTTTCCCTTCGGGCTCGCGCTGGTTCTTTGGTGGGGCCACTCGCGTCCGGACGTCCTCATCGCGTCGAACGGCCGTCTCGTCGGCACGATGACGGAGGAGGGCCGTGCGATAAACCGCGCCCGCGGCTCCAGCTTCGTCGTGCGCAGCTGGCTGGAGAATGACGGTGCGCCGGTGGACCAGCAGATCGCCGCGGATCGCTGGCGCCTCCTCGACGGTGGGGAGGGCTGGACCGCCGCGACCTTCGGCGACAGGCAGCTTCGCATCGTCACCGCCCGCAGTCGCTGGCCCGACACCCTGCCAGGCTGCGACGCGGATACCGTGCTCCTGCTTCCGGGCTGGCAAGGCGACACACCGGAGGGATGCGCCATCGTCCTGGACCGTCTGCGTCTTTCAACGGCCGGACCGATCGCGCTCTATCTCGATGGTGACGAGATCAGGATGGACAGCGAGACCCTCCGGGTCCGCCGCCGTCCCTGGATGAAGGGCAACTGAACCGCCCCTCATCTTTCCGGTCAATACGCCTGCGCGGAACCGCGTCCCGCGGCGTCCTCAATAGGTCCGGATCAGGCCCACGAGCTTGCCCTGCACCTTCACCTGGTCGGAGCGGTAGACGCGGGTTTCGTAGGCCGGGTTCGCCGCCTCCAGCGCCACGGCCGAGCCGCGCTTGCGCAGGCGCTTCAGCGTCGCCTCCTGATCCTCCACGAGGGCCACGACGATGTCGCCGTTCTCCGCGTCGTCCTGTTCCTGGATCACGACGATGTCGCCGTTGTTGATCCCGGCATCCTTCATCGAATCGCCCTTGACCTCGAGCGCGTAGTGCCGCCCCCCGCGGGAGATCATGCCGCCGGGCACCGAGACGGTGTTGGAGACCTGCTGGATCGCCTCGATCGGCGTACCGGCCGCGATCCGGCCCATCACCGGCAGGTCGTAGGCGGAGGCCTCGACCACGCGTGCCGCCGGCGGGCGTTCGCTCAATCCTCCCGGGATTGCGGTGGGGCGGAAGCCGCTCGGTTCGTTCGCATCGGGCATGCGCACGATCTCGATGGCGCGGGCGCGGTGGGCGAGGCGGCGGATGAAGCCGCGCTCCTCTAGCGCCGTGATCAGGCGGTGGATGCCGGATTTCGAGCGGAGGTCGAGAGCCTCCTTCATCTCGTCGAAGGAGGGCGAAACGCCGTCCTGCTGCACCCTGCTGTGGATGAAGTTGAGCAAATCCAGTTGCTTGCGCGTGAGCATGGCGGTGACCCTCTCCTGCCGCTGGTGTCACGTTTGCACACGGTTCTACAAAAGTTCCCCTTTTGTGTCAACCTGTTCGCGAAGCACCTCTCAGAGGGTCACGATCTCGACCGGATCGCCGGCGTTGCGCGGGGGATCGTCTGGGGGCCGCACCGCCAGGACGTCGGCGGCCGCGAGCACGGTCAGGAGCGAGCTGTCCTGCCGCGTCGCAACCTCCACCGTACCGTCGTCGCGCAGGTGCGCGCGCATGTAATGTTCGCGGTTCCCGTTCGCGGCGAGGTCATGGGCAAGGGGCAGGGCGCGCCGCGGCAGCGGCCCGGCCGGCAGGCCGAGCGCCGTGTCGATCGCGGGCCGCAGGAAGAGATGCGCACAAACGAAGGCGGAGACCGGGTTGCCCGGCAGGCCCACCATCGCCGCGTCGCCCAGCCGCCCGGCCATCAACGGTTTTCCGGGCCGCATCCGCACCTTGTAGAAATCGAGGGCGAGCCCACGCGTCCCTGCCACCTCCGCCACCAGGTCATGGTCGCCCACGGAGGCGCCGCCCAGGGTCACGATCAGATCAGCCCCTTCGGCGAGCTCCAGGCTCTGTTCGAGGCTCTCCCGGGTGTCGCGCGCGATGGGCAGGATGCGGGTGAGCGCCCCGTGCGCCTCCAGCAATGCCGCGACGCCGTAGATGTTGGAGCTCACGATCTGGTTCGGGCCCGGGCTCTCGCCCGGCACCACCAGCTCGTCACCGGTCGCGATCAGGGCGACGACGGGGCGGCGGCGGACCGGCACCTCGGCATGGTTCATCGCGGCGAGCAGGGACACGAGGGCAGGGGTAATGCGCTGCAACGGAACCTCGTCGCCCTCGTGGAAGTCGCCGCCCGCGGGCCGGATATGCGTCTTCTCGTCGAGCCTGTCGCCGAGGGTGATCCGGTCGCCGTCCCGCGCCACGTCCTCCTGGATCACGACGCGATCCGCGCCCTCCGGCACCGGCGCGCCGGTGAAGATCCGCACGGCCTCGCCGAGGCCGACGACGCCGTCGTGGCATCCGCCCGCCTGCGCCTCGCCCACGACGGTCAGAACCGCACCTGATGTCGCATCTCCCGAACGCACCGCGTAGCCGTCCATGGCCGACGCCGCGAAGGGGGGCTGCGTGCGCAGCGCCGCCAGCGGTCGGGCGAGCACCCGGCCGGGCGCTGCGTGCAACGGCACGGTTTCCTCTTCCGTGAAGGCGACGAGCGACAGGATGCGCTCCAGAGCTTCGGCGACGGAGATCACGGGGTCGTCTCGCGCACGGGTCTAGTCCGCCTCGAACCGGCCGGACTTGCCGCCATCCTTGTAGGTGAGGCGGATGTCGGTGATGCGCATGTCCTTCTGCACCGCCTTGAGCATGTCGTAGACGGTAAGGGCGGCGACGTTGACGGCGGTCAGCGCCTCCATCTCGACCCCGGTCTGGCCGGTGGTCTTCACGGTCGCCTCGATCTCCACCGCCGGGCCGGAGGCGTCGAGCTCCACCGCCACCTTGCTGATTGGCAGAGGGTGGCAGAGCGGGATCAGGTCCGCCGTCCGCTTCGCCGCCATGATGCCCGCAAGCCGCGCGACGGCGAGCACGTCGCCCTTCTTCGCGGTGCCGGCGCGCACGATCTCCAGCGTCTCCGCCGACATCTCGACCCGGCCTCGCGCGGTGGCAGTGCGGGTGGTCACGGCCTTCTCCGAGACGTCGACCATCTGCGCGTCGCCCTTGGCGTCGAAATGGGTGAGGCCGCTCATGCAGGCACCGGGTTGGCGAGGAGATCGCGCGTCGCCGCCTCGACGTCGTCCTGCCGCATCAGGCTCTCCCCGATGAGGAAGGCGCGGGCGCCGTAGCCGGAGAGCGTCGCGAGGTCCGCGGGGCTCGACATGCCGGACTCCGAGACGAGCAGCCGGTCAGCGGGCACCCGCGTTGCCAGCTCACGTGTGGTCTCAAGAGAGGTCTCGAAGGTCTTGAGATTTCTGTTATTGATGCCGATCAGGGGCGAGCGCAAGTTCAGCGCACGATCCAGCTCCGCCCCGTCGTGCACCTCGATCAGCACGCTCATGCGCCACTGCTCAGCGGCCGCCTCCAGCTCCGACGCCTGCGCATCCGAAACGCTGGCCATGATGATCAAGATACAGTCGGCGCCGAGGCTGCGCGCTTCGGCCACCTGCCAGGGATCGTACATGAAGTCCTTGCGCAGCACCGGCAGATCGACCGCGCCGCGGGCGGCCACCAGATAGTCCTCGTGCCCCTGAAAGCTGGGCGCGTCGGTCAGGACGGACAGGCAGGTCGCGCCGCCCTTCTCATAGGCGGCCGCCAGCGCCGCCGGATGGAAGTCCTCCCGGATCAACCCCTTGGACGGGCTCGCCTTCTTCACCTCGGCGATCAGCGCATAGCGGCCCACATCGACCGTCGTGCGCAGCGCCCCGGCGAAGTCGCGCACCTTGGGCGCCTCCCAGGCAAGGGTTTCGATGTCGCCCTGCGATCGAGCCGCCTTGCGCGCGGCGATCTCCTCGAGCTTGTAGGCCTTGATGCGGTCGAGAACGTTGGTCATGCCATCCTCTTACGGCGCGCCCGCGCGCTTGTCACGCGCACCAGTCGATCGGCGGGCGCCCCTGTGCCGTGAGCCAGTCGTTCACCCGCGAGAACGGCTTCGAGCCGAAGAACCCGCGCCGCGCCGACAGGGGCGAGGGATGCGCGCTCTCGACGATCAGGTGGCCGCCGGGCCTGACGTGTTTCGCGAGCCCCTGAGCATGCTTGCCCCATAGGATGAAGGCCGTGGGCCGTCCCGACACGCGATCGAGCACCTGCTCCGCCAACCGTTGCCAGCCGAGCCGGGCGTGGCCGCCTGCGTCGCCCGACGGCACGCTGAGCGCCGTGTTGAGCAGCAGCACCCCTTGCCGCGCCCAGCCCGACAGGTCGCCGGTCGCAGGTGCACAACCCGTATCCTCCCGCAACTCCTTGAGAATGTTGGCGAGCGACCGGGGCAGGGGCGTCACCTCCGCCGCGACGGAAAACGCCAGCCCGTTCGCATGGCCCGGCGTGGGATAGGGATCCTGCCCGAGCATCACGACCGACACATCCTCCGGCGCAACCGCCTCCAGCGCCGCGAAGCGCAGGGACGCTGGCGGCAACACCTCCCGCTCCTCCGCCGCGATCCGCCGCCCGATCTCCGGATAATCCACGACAAAGAACGGCAGGTCCGCCCAGGCGCGCGGCGGTTCTCCTTCATCTGCCTTCAAATATCCCGGGGTCCGGGGCAGCGCCCCGGCGCCGTCAGTCACGCGCTGCCGCCTGCGTGACGCGGGCCAGTGCCTCGACCTTGGCCTTCGCGGCGCCGCTGTCTATGCTGTCGCGTGCCATCTCGACGCCCGACCTCAGATCGTCCACGCGGTCGGCAACCACGAGCGCGGCTGCGGCGTTCAGCAGCACGGCGTCGCGATAGGCGCTCTCGGTTCCGTCGAGCAGGGCGCGGAAGGCGGCCCCGTTCTCCTCCGGGCTGCCGCCGAGGATCGCATCGAAGGGATGGACGGGAAGGCCGGCCTCCTCCGGATGCAGCTCCCGCTCGGCCACAGCACCGTTCTCCAGCGCCGCGACCCAGCTCACCCCCGCGATCGAGAGCTCGTCCGTCCCGTCGGAGCCGTGGACCAGCCAGGCCTTCTGAGCCCCGAGAACCTGCAGCGTCTCGGCCATCGGGCGGATCAGGTCGCGGGAGAAGGCCCCGGTGAGCTGCCGACTCACCCCCGCGGGGTTCGTCAGCGGGCCGAGGATGTTGAAGATCGTGCGCGTGCCCAGTTCCTGCCGCGCGGGCATCACGTGGCGGATCGCCGGGTGGTGCATCGGTGCCATCATGAAGGCGATCCCGACCTCGGCGAGCGCCCGCTCCACCACCTCGGGGCCCACCATCACCTCGATCCCCATCTGGCCGAGCGCATCCGCCGCACCCGACTTGGATGAGAGGTTGCGGTTCCCGTGCTTGGCGACCGGCACCCCGCAGCCCGCGACGACGAAGGCCGTGGCGGTGGAGATGTTGAGCGTGCCCTTGCCGTCGCCCCCCGTTCCCACGATGTCCATCGCGCCCTCGGGCGCGCGCACGGCTGCGCATTTCGCCCGCATGACGGACGCGGCGGCGGCGTATTCGTCCACCACTTCGCCGCGCGTGCGCAACGCCATCAGGAAGCCGCCGATCTGGTGCGGGGTGGCCGCCCCCTCCATCAGGACGTCGAACGCCTCCTCGGCCTCGGCGCGCGTGAGCGGACGTTCGCAGGCGGCCGCGATCAGCGGCTTCATGCGGTCAGACATGGGCGGGCTCGGCGAGATCGAGGAAGGTTTTCAGCATCTTGTGCCCGTGTTCGGAGGCGATGGATTCAGGGTGGAACTGCACGCCGTGGATCGGCAGCTCCCTGTGGCTCAGCCCCATCACGGTGCCGTCGGCGACGTCCGCCGTGATCTCGAGGCAATCCGGAATGCTCTCCCGCGCCACGGTCAGCGAGTGATAGCGCGTCGCCTCGAAGGGGCTTGCAAGCCCCGCAAAGAGGCCGCCACCCGCATGACGGATCGCATCCACCTTGCCGTGCATGATCGCACCGGCCCGCGTGACGGTGCCGCCGAAATGCTGTCCGATCGCCTGATGGCCGAGGCAGACCCCCATCAGCGGCGTCCGCGTCTCCGCCGCCGCGGCGACGAGCGCGAGGCAGATGCCCGCCTGATCCGGGTCGCAGGGACCCGGTGAGAGCAGGATCGCCGAGGGCCGCAGCGCCATAGCGGCCTGCACGTCGATCGCATCGTTTCGCGCAACGCGAACCTCAGCGCCCAATTCGCCCACATAATGGACAAGATTGTACGTGAAGCTGTCGTAGTTATCGATCAGCAACAGCATGCTGGCATGCCCTTCCGCAGGCTCGAATTGAGCGTTTCAGGGGTGTCACATTGCAATGTGGCGGGTATACATGGTCGGAAGTGCGGGACGGGGTCAAGAGAACATCCGCCCGTGCGGGGACAGTCCTGAGGGGGCAACGATATGGCTATGGCGTCTGGGGGCGGTAGCTTTCTGAGTGGTTTTTTCGGCGGCCTCGTGGTCAGCGCCGCGGCGTTCGTCGGCCTGACCATCGCGATCCCGCCGCAGGTCGTGGAACCGGCCGCACCGGTGGAGGTCGCCATCGAGCAGACCCCGCCGCCGGACACGCCGCAATTCCCCGAGGTGATCTCCGGCGAGGCGACACCGAGCTCGCAGTCCGCGCCCGACCAGCCGTCCGCAAGCGGCGAGCCGACCGAGCCCGCGCCGACGCCGGCCGTCGATCCGCCCATTTCGCAACGGGAGATCGCGCTGGCGCCGATCCCGCTGCCCGAATCCGAGATCACGGCCGAGAGCGGCGCGCCGCGTCCGTCGAGCTCCGCGACGGGTGGCGTGACGATCCCGTCGACCTCCAGCGCGCTCGATTCGCCCGAGACGGCGGTGGTCAACCTCTCCGCCTCCGCCGCGTCGCCGTCGCGTCCGCGGGCCGGCACCGGCGCGCCCGGGCGGTCGCTCGGCCTCGACGCGCCCACCGCCGGCGCGCCCAGCAGCCTGCCGCGCGCGACGCCGACCGGCTCGTTGTCGCGCCCCCAGGTCACCTCGATCCAGCCGGAGGCGGGCACTACCGCCTCCGATCCGACCCCGCAGGCGCCTGCCGCGGCCGCACCTCCGCCGCCCAGGCTGCCCGATGCCGAACCGGTGACCGAAGCCGTCGCGCAGGAGCGCTCGCCGCTTCGGCTCAACGCAGCGCGCTTCAACGATCCGGGCGGGCGGGCGCTGCTGTCCGTCGTGCTCGTCGATCTGGGCGAGGACCAGTTTCCGATCGAGACGCTGGACAATCTCAGCCTGCCGGTGACGATCGCGATTCCCGCCGACCTGCCGGACGCCGCGGCGCGGGCCTCCGCCTTCCGCTCCGCCGGGGTCGAGGTGCTCGCCATGATCCCGGAAGGTACGCTCGGCGACCTCGACACGCTCGACACCGCGAGCCAGCGCGAGCGGCTGGCCGAAATCCTCGCCGCCGTGCCGCAGGCCGTGGGTCTCATCGACCGGACGGGTGGCGTCGTCAGCTCGTCGACCGCGACGGCGCAGGCGGTCGTGGACTACGTGGAGCTCTCCGGCCACGCGCTGCTGGTCCAGCCGAGCATCGGCCTGACGCAGCCCGACCGGCTGGCCGAGGCCGCGAACGTGCCGGCCGCTACTATCTCCCGCGTGCTGGACGCCAGCCAGGGCGTGCCGGCGATGCAGAACGCCCTGCAGCGCGTGGCGGTCGACGCGCGCAGCACCGGCAGCTCGGTCGTGATGGGCAACAGCGATCCCGCGACGATCACCACGCTGCTGACCTGGGCCATTACCTCGGGCAACCGGGAAATCGCCCTGGCGCCTGTCAGCGCGGTGGTCACTCAGTAAGGAAACGGCGCGCCCGTCGGCGGGCGGCCCATTCGAGTATTTCGGCGAAGTCGAAAGCACGGCGTTGTGCGCTCCAGCCTTCGACTTCGTTCAAATACTCAAGAAAGACCGGTCAGAAGCGTCAGCGGTTGCCCCGGCGTGCCTGCCCGACGGCCTCGCGCGCGGCGGTCATCAGGGCGCCGGCCTTGTTGACGGTCTCCTGGTACTCCGCCGCGGGGTCGCTGTCATAGACCACGCCGCCGCCCGCCTGCACGTAGAGCGTCTCATCCTTGAGCACCGCCGTGCGCAGTGCGATGCAGATGTCCATCTCGCCCGCGGCGGAGAAGTAGCCGACGCCGCCGCCATAGACGCCGCGCTTCTCCTTCTCCAGCTCGTCGATGATCTCCATCGCACGGATCTTGGGCGCGCCCGAAACGGTACCCGCGGGCAGACCGGCGAGGAGGGCCGAGAGGGCGTCGTGATCCGCCGACAGCTCGCCCTCGACATTCGAGACGATGTGCATGACGTGGCTGTAGCGCTCGATGATGAACTGTTCGGTGGGCGTGACCGTCCCGATCTTCGCGACCCGGCCGACATCGTTGCGCCCGAGGTCGAGCAGCATCAGATGCTCTGCGCGCTCCTTGGGATCAGCGAGCAGATCGGCCTCCAGCGCTACGTCCTCGTCCGTCGTGCGGCCCCGCGGCCGGGTGCCTGCGATGGGCCGGATCGTGACCTTGCGGTCTCGCACCTGCACCAGGATCTCGGGGCTCGCGCCGATCACCTGGAAGCCACCGAAGTTGAAGAAGAACATGTAGGGCGACGGGTTCGTGCGCCTGAGTGCGCGGTAGAGCGCGAAGGGCGGCTGCGCGAAGGGCAGGGACCAGCGCTGCGACGGCACGACCTGGAAGATGTCGCCGGCGCGGATGTAGTCCTTCGCCTTCTCCACGATCGCGTCGTACTCGGCGCGGCTGGTGTTGGAGACGGGCTCCGGCATCTCAGCCTCCGCCCCGATGTCGCGGGTCTCGCCCACAGGCGCGCGGTCGAGATCGGCGACGGCGTCCATCACGCGCTCGGCGGCCTGATCGTAGCTGCCGCCGCCCGCCCAGACCGGGGAGCAGACGATGACCTCGCCCTTCACCGCGTCGAGGATCGCGACCACGGTGGGGCGGATCATCAGCGCGTCCGGCAGGCCGAGCGGGTCGGGGTTGACGTCCGGCAGGCGCTCCACGTGGCGGACCATGTCGTAGCCGAGATAGCCGAAGAGCCCGGCAGCCATCGGCGGCAGGTCCGCCGGCAGGTCGATCCGGCTTTCCTCCAGCAGCGCGCGCAGGGACCCGAGCGGATCGCGATCGTCCGCCTCGAAGGCGTCCGCGTCATAGCGCGCGTGGCGGTTGATCGCGGCCTCCTCGCCCCGGCAGCGCCAGATCAGGTCGGGCTTCATCCCGATGGCGGAGTAGCGGCCGCGGTTCTCCCCGCCCGTCACCGATTCCAGCATGAAGCTGTCGGTGCGCGCGCCCGCGAGCTTCAGCATCACGCTGACCGGCGTGTCGAGATCGGCGACGAGCCGGGTCCAGACGATCGCATTGCGGCCCGCCGCGAGCTCGGCCGCGACGGCCTCCTTTTCGGGATGGAGACGCATCAGCGCAGGCTCTGCACGATCTGGTCGAGCACCGTCTGGTTGATGCGCACACCGCGCTCGTCCGCGATGGAGTTAGCGAAATAGGCGGCGACGTCCTGCTCAACGTCGATGGAGGTCTGGGTGGTGAAGATTTCGCGCAGTGTCGCGGCTTCCTCGCCCTCCAGATCGAAGGGGGTGATGTCGGTCAGCACGACGAGCGCCGCGCCAGCCTCGGTCCCGACCACCAGCGGGGTACCCGGCTCCGCCTCGAAGAGTTGGGGCAGCAGGTCGGGGGGCAGCAGGCCGAGCTCACCGTCGCGGGTGATCTCGCTTTCCTCCTGCAAGATCAGGCCGTCGCGCTCGGCAATGGCGGTCAGCGTGCGACCTTCCTCCAGCTCGGCGCGCAGCATTTCGGCCTGCTCCATCGTGGTGGCGAGCGCCTCGGCGTCGCGCCAGTCGGCGAGCACGTCGGCGCGGATCTCGGCCAGCGGCGGCAGCTCGGGCGGGATGATCTCGTCGACGCGGACGGCGTAGAAGTTCAGCTCACCCACCTCGATCTGGTCGCGATCCTCGCCGAGGTCGGAGGCGAAGGCCTCGGCCACGACTTCGGGCGGCACATCGCCCGCCTCGCCGCGCGCGACGCGAGCGGTGCCGAGGGTATAGGCCGTCTCGTCGGCCAGCTCCTGCGGGGTGGCGCCGCCGGCGATCAGCTCCTCGGCGCGGATGTTCTCGTCGATGGCAAGGTCGCCCGCCTCCTGCAGCGCGACCTCGCGGGCGAGGTCGTCGCGCGCGTCCTCGAAGCTCACCTCGCTCGCGGGCAGGATCGCGTTGATGGCGTAGAGCACGGGGCCGAGATCGGTCGCGATGGGACCGACGATGCCGGTGCCCTCGGCGGCGAAGACGGGCGCGCGGGCCGCCCGGTCGAGATCGCGTTCGGCCACGAGGCCGAGGCTGATATCACCGGAGGTAAGGCCCCGCTCGGCGGCGAGCTCCACGAGATTGGTCTCACCCGCCTCGATCGCCGCGCGGGCCGCTTCGGCCGCCGCCTCGTCCGGGAAGGACAGACGCTCCACGATGCGGCGGGGTGGCTGGCGGAAGCGGTCGATCTCCGCCTCGTAGATCGATCGCAACACGTCGTCGCCGATCTCGATGGTCTCGGCCAGATCCTCCGGAACCAGCCGGGCGAAAGTGATCTCGCGATATTCCGGCGTGCGGTAGCGCGGCTCGTTCTCTTCCAGGTAGCCCTGCAGCACCTCGTCGCCCGGATCCTCCACCGCCTCGGGGTCGGAGGCGACGAGCGCCCAGTCGATGGAGCGTTCCTCGCCGAGGAAGGTCATCACGGTGTTCGCCGCGACCGGGGGAAGGGTGGCGCCTGCGGCGATCACGTTCTGGAGGGTCGCAACCGTCTCCGACTGGCGGACCAGCGCTTCCCAGCGCGCGGGGTTCAGGCCGCGCTGCTGCAGGAAGTAGCGGTAGGTCGCGGCATCGAATTCACCGGCTGCGTTCGCGAGCCCCGGTGTGCCCAGCACCGCCTCCTGCACCGCTTCGTCGGGGGTGGAGAGGCCGAGCCGCGTCGCCTCGTCGCGATAGGCGGCGCTGCGCAGGAGCTCGGCAACCACCGCGTCGTCGAGGCCCTGCTGCTGCGCGGTCGCCGCGTCGATGCGGATGCCGAACTGCTGTTGTAGGGCGTTCACCCGGTTCTCGAAAGCCATGCGGAACTCGGTCACCGTCACGTCGGTCTTGCCCGCGCGCGCCACGCTCTGCGAGCTGCCGCCGGTCAGGATGTCGGTGAACCCGAAGGCACCGAGGCCGATGATCAGAAGCCCGATGATGACCCAGCCGAAGAAGCTGCGTTTGGAGGATCGCATGGCGGAGAGCATCGACGGCAGACCCCTGTCTTGCTTGGTTTCAAGGAGTGCTACGGGATGGGTCCGGGGAAGGCAAGCGGCCCCGGGTGCCTATCCCGTGAATGCCGCGAAGCGCCGCCCCATCTCGGCCAGTCCGGCGGCGTCGGCATTGGCGAAGGCGATGCGCAGCGTGCCTTCGGCAAAGCCGTCGGTGCCTGTGGGCGCGAACATCGTGCCGGGCAGGATCAGCAGCGATTGCGTGTCGACCAACGCCTTCGCGATCCGGTCCGAGGGGGCGTCGAAAGGGGGACGGACATAGCCGAAATAGGCGCCGCAGCCGAGCAGCTCCCACCCGTCGAGCCGGGCGAATTCGCCCTCCAGCGCCGCGCGCCGCGCCAGGATCTCCCGCCGTTCGCCCGCGACCCAGTCGCCGAGGTGAAGCAGCCCGTGCAGGGCCGCGCGTTGCCCGATCTGATTGGGGCAGATGGTGATGGTGTCGAGCACCTTCTCCGCCTGCGCCAGCCTGTCCTGCGCGGCGATCATCGCCCCGACCCGGTGCCCGGTCAGCCTGAATGCCTTTGAGAAGGAGTAGAGGTGGATCAGCGTGTCGTCCCAGTCGGGATCGGCGAAGAGCCCGTGCGGCGCCCCCTCCCGGCTGTCGAAGTCGCGATAGGTCTCATCGACGATCAGGCCGAGCCCGCGGGTCCGGCCGAGCGCCATGAACGCGTCGAGCAGCCCGCCCGGATACTCCGCGCCCGTGGGATTGTTCGGCGTCACCAGTACGACCGCGCGGGTGCGCGCGTCGATCAACCCGGCCGCGCGCTCCGGTTCCGGGGTCAGATCGGGCCCGCAGGGCAGCAGCCGCGCCTCGATCCCCATCATATCGAGCCACATCTTGTGATTGAAGTACCACGGCGTGGGCAGGATCACGTTGTCGCCCGCCTGCGCCAGCGTCGCCACGGCGGCGCAAAAGGCCTGGTTGCAGCCCGAGGTGATCGCCACCTGGTCCGCCGCGATCTCGCCGCCATAGGACGTGGACCACTGCTCGGCCACCGTCTCCCGCAATTCCGGCAGCCCCAGCACCGGGCCGTAGACATGGGCGGCAGGATCCCCCAGCGCTTCCGCCATCGCCGCGCGCAGCGCCTCCGGCGGCGGATCGACGGGGGCGGCCTGGGAGAGGTTGAGGAGCGGACGCTCGGGCGGAAAGGTCGCCTCCGCGATCCAGGCCCGCGCCTCCATCACGGGCGGGGCGAAGGTGGCGGCGAGGGCGGGATTGATCGGGCTGGTCATCCCCACAGGTGACGGCGCACCGCGGGGCTTGTCAAAGGAAACCGGCGGAGGCCGCTGCCGCCCGCCGGCCCTCGCCTGCCCGATAGGCCGAGGGCGACTGGCCGACCAGCCGCCGGAAGGCGCGCCGAAACGCCCGCTCGTCGGCATAGCCTACGATGGCCGCGATGTTGGCGATGTCGGAGTCCGGCGCGGCCAGCAGAGCCCGCGCCGCCGCCATCCGCACCTCGTCGATCAGCCGTTGCAGCGTGGTTCCATGCGCCCGCGCCAGCCGCTGCGCCGCCCGCAGGCTCATGCGCGCCTCCGCCGCCGCCTGTGCAGGACGGTAGATGCCGGACAGCGCATTGTGCAGGACCGCCCGGCGCAGCTTCTTCAGCGGCGCCGGGTCCATGCTCTCCTCCAGTCGATGCCGTTCCTGCGCGAAATGCGCCTGCACGTAGGTAAAGAGCGCCGGGTTCGCGTGGCGGATCGCGGTATCGAGCTTTTCTCGCACCACAACCATCGCGTTGCGTGCCTGACCGAAGCGCACCGGCACGCCAAAGAAGCGCTCATAGCTCTCCACCGGACCGTTCGGCCGCTGGGCGAAGTCGATCCGGTGCAGGAAGTCCTGCGCCCCCTCCAGATCGCGCAGCAGCCGCACGGCCAGCGCCATGGCGAACTGGGACATGCGGCCGCGATCCTCGGCATTCTTGGGGTGATGGCTGATGAAACGCGCCTCGTGCGCGTCCTCCTCCAGCGTGATGACGGCGCTGTTCGACAGCAGGATCGCGTTGTCGCTCAGGAGCTTCAGGGCGCTGCGCAGCGTGCCCGCGAACTGCGCCCCATGCGCCAGGCCGCCGAAGACGCTGAGCGGGGCCGCGCGGGCGAGCTCCATCGGGTTGGCCTGTACCGGGCTCTTCGCTGCGAAGGCGTTCCAGAGCTTGGGCAGCACGTCGTCGGGCAGCCGCCGCTCCGGATCCACGAGATCGAAGCCGGTGAGGCCCGTCGCCGCCTCGATCTCCGCCATCGTCATGCCGTGGGACATCGCGTAGGTCGCGAGGGTGGAGACGATGCTCGCCCGTGTCGTATCGTCGGAATAGGCGGTCCAGAGCGCCCGGCGCAGCATGCCTTCTTCCAGTTCGCCCATCATCGATCGTCTCCGCGCCTATCCCTTCTCAGATCGCGTTTCGGGGCCGGATCACAAGGGGGAGGGCACGGCGCGCTCATATTGGCGCGGAAGGTCCGGTTTCGGGGCCGCGCGGTCCTGTTCGCGTATGCAGGCGTCTCCGATGATCGCGCCGTGGTTGCAAGGGACAACCGATGCGAACAAGGACAAGGCAGATGAAAAAGACGTTGATAGTAGCCGGTCTCGCAAGCCTGCTGATGGGCCCTGCCACGGCCCAGACCGCCGGGGAGCAATTCGACGAGGGCGGCATGGAGAGTTTCACCAATCTCGAACAGGCCATCGGCCGCGAACTCCTGCAACTCGGCGTCCCCGAGGACTGCCTTGGCCAGATCCAGATGACCGACGTCCGCGCGATCTCCGCGCTGGTGGCCAATGACGGCGCGGACGAGGACTCCACCCGCGGCCAGATCCAGCGCATTATCGAGCGGACCTGCGGCGATCTGAACTGAAGCGCGCCGGGGCGGGGGCAGCACCTCCGCCCCTTCCGGGCCTTGACGCCGTGCGCCGCTGTCCGCAGATGGGCGCCATGGCACAGCCCCCGATCCTCACCCTCTCCGACATCGCGCTGACTTTCGGCGGCGATCCCCTGTTCTCCGCCCTCTCGCTCGCGATCCATCCGGGCGAGCGCATCTGCCTCGTGGGCCGCAACGGCTCGGGCAAGTCCACGCTGATGAAGGTGATGGAGGGCCGGGTAGAGGCCGATGGCGGCGAGCGGTTCGTCCAGCCGGGTGCCAATGTCAGCTACATGGAGCAGGATCCGGATTTCGCGGGCTTTCCCACGCTTGGCGATTTCGCGAGCGCCGATCTGGAGCCCGGGGCCGAATGGCGGGTCGAGGCGGTGGCGGAAGGGCTGAAACTGGCGCTCGATCAGGACCCCGCGCAGGCGTCGGGTGGGGAGCGGCGGCGGGCGGCGCTGGCCCGCCTGCTGGCCTCCGAGCCCGACCTGATGCTGCTCGACGAGCCGACCAACCACCTCGACATCCAGGCGATCGCGTGGCTGGAAGAGCACCTGAAATCAACGCGTTCGGCCTATGTGCTGATCTCTCACGACCGGGCGTTCCTGCGCGCGCTCACCCGCACCACGCTTTGGGTGGACCGGGGCGAGGTGCGCCGCCTCGACCGCGGGTTCGAGGCGTTCGAGGACTGGCGCGACAAGGTCTTCGAGGAGGAGGACCTGCAGCGCCATAAGCTCGACCGGCTCATCAAGGAGGAGGCCCGCTGGGCCGTCGAGGGCATCTCCGCCCGCCGCAAGCGCAATCAGGGCCGCGTGCGGCGGCTGGGGGAGCTCCGGGAGGAGCGGGCGGGCCAGATCCGGCGGCAGGGCACGGCGGCGATGGAGTTTCGCTCCTCCGGCAAATCCGGGCGGCTGGTGGTCGAGGCGACGGGGATCGCGAAACGGTATGACGAGACGGTCATCGTCCGCGACTTCTCCATCCGGGTGATGCGGGGCGAGCGGCTGGCGCTGGTCGGGCCCAATGGCGCGGGCAAGACGACGCTCCTCAAGATGCTGATCGGGCTGGAGAAACCGGACTCGGGCGAGCTGCGGCTCGGCACCGGGCTGGCGCCCGTCTTCCTTGATCAGAACCGGGCGGCGCTGGATCCGGAGAGCTCGCTTTGGGAGGCGCTGACCGGGGATCCGGAGATCGGGGTGTCGGGGCGGGCGGATCAGGTGATGGTGCGCGGCACGCCCCGGCACGTCGTGGGCTATCTCAAGGATTTCCTGTTTACGGATCAGCAGGTCAGATCGCCCGTCAAGGCGCTGTCCGGGGGCGAGCGGGCGCGGTTGTTGCTCGCGAAGCTGATGGCGCGGGACTCGAACCTCTTGGTGCTCGACGAGCCGACCAACGATCTGGACGTGGAGACGCTGGATCTGCTGCAGGAGCTCGTAAGTGATTACGATGGAACGGTAATCCTCGTCAGCCACGACCGGGATTTCCTCGACCGCGTAGCCACGACCACCGTGCTGATGGAGGGGGACGGCCGCGCCACGGTCTATGCCGGCGGGTGGTCCGATATGCTGAGCCAGGGCGGAAAACCGGCATATGAGAAGCGTGCACAACCCGTGCACCAGGCGTATGCCAACGGAAAGCAACAGGTCTCCGGGGAGGCGGAGGCCGAACGGTCCCGGCGCGCGGCCGGGACGGTGGAGCTCAAGGCCAACCAGGTGAAGGTCGCGGCCCTGGAAGCGGAGATGGAGAAGCTCACGGCGGAGATCGCGAAGCTCGAGGATTTCCTCGCCGATCCGGAGCTCTTCACCCGCGAACCGGTCAAGTTCGAGAAGGCCACCGCCGGCCTCGTCGAACGGCAGGAACGCCTCGCTGCGGTCGAGGAGGAATGGCTGGAGGCGAGCGCGTGACCCGCGTCTACAGCCGCACTTTCGCCTCATCCGAACCCTGCTTCCTCAAGTTGGAATGCGTCGGCGGGACGGAACTGACGATTGCCGACACCGACAACGAGGGGCACCCCGTGAGTCCGGCCGAGAAGGCGAGGTATCTGCCGCACATCGCGGAGGCCGTAGCGTGGTTCAACGAGACGAAGCCGGAGCTCGCCGGGATGTTCGACGGAGCGCTGGTGCAGATCGATCTCAGGGACCGACCTTCGACACACGGCTACCGCGGCGTCCTCCACTACATTGCGAAGGACATCGGGCGGAGCGGCTAACGGCTCACTGGAAGCGGAACTCGACCTGGGAGGTGCGGTCGCGGACCGTCTGGTCGAGGGGCAGGGTGACGCCCTCGTGGGTGCAGGACATGGAGTCGACGGCCGGCGAGCCATCGGCGCGGGACGGCACGGCGAGGAGGGCGGGCGTGGCGAAGGTCGCGGCCTCCCCACCCAGCGAGACCTCGCAGATCTCGCCCGCGACGAAGGCCTCCGAGCGGGAGGTCGCCACGACCGACAGGGTGCCGTCGCGACCCACGGGATCGCCCGGTTCACAGGCGGCGAGCAGGGCGAGCGCGGGCAGGGCAATCCGGATCATCGTGTGTCTCCTCCGTGGGTTACGAGAGGAGGTGGCGCGGTTGAGCGGGGTGGCAAGTTTGAGCATTCAATCTTAGTGTACAATACTAAACTTTATTAATTGCCATAGCAGTCGAGCAGACCAACAACTTCATGTTAAAATTCCTCCTGCCACTGAAAGAGTTCGTCCTCACGCATTCTTTCAATTTCTTCATGAACAACCGTTGAGCAATTCTCGCAGCACACACGCTCTGAAATCCCATAATCGTTTGCGAGATTCCCTGTGCCCTCAGAGTATTCCCATTCAAAGTAATGAGTTATATCAAAAAGCATATGATCCGCCATTAGTTCACCGCAGCGATCACAGGTAGAAACACCTGATGTATTACTGCATATCAAGCAGATTATCTTATCTTTGTATTCCTCGAAATAGTTATTATAACAAATCCAGCAGTGTATGTGTGAGTAGGATCCGTCCGCTTCCTGCTTAGCTCGCTTAAGTTGTTCATTGTTATACTTTGCTTGCTCTAAGAGCATTCGTAGAACTTGGCGATCTATGTCATGCTCTATTATATATTTGAGGTGTTGTCTCGAAAAAGAACAGGCAAAGCTATATAGCTGAAAAAAGCGAACTGGCGTTGATTTATCATCAAAATCTGGCTTTCCATGGGCAATAGCATTTCGAGCCTTGACCGCGTTTATGAGATTCCTCTTGTCTCTTTCGGTCAATGCCAATCCGTATATTGACTTACTTTCTAGTCGCGCAACTGCTTCTTCCAATCCAACTGTTTTACGGTCATCCGTAGGTTTAATAAGTGAAAGCGCAGGATGCACTTGACAAAGCTTAGCCTTTAACAAAGCCTCAATCGCGATCACGATATGAAGAAAAGCAAATACCCATCGCTTCGGATCAAGGTCATTCGCAGCAACTGCATTACTCACAGCTTCACGAACAAACATTAAAGCAGAGTTCTGATACTGTAGAGACTGGTCATCAGACATCCACATCCTCCACAAATCTAGCGTTCTCCTGGATGTACTGGAAGCGCAATTCCGGCTTCTTGCCCATCAGGCGCTCGACCAGGCCGCCGGTCTCTCCGGGGGCGTCCTCGTCCACCGTCACCTTGATAAGCGTGCGGCGGGCGGGGTCCATCGTGGTCTCCTTGAGGTCCTTCGCATCCATCTCGCCCAGGCCCTTGAAGCGGGAGATGTCGATCTTGCCGCGGCCGCCGAGGCCCTTTTCCAAAAGGGCGTCCTTCTCCGCATCGTCGCGGGCGTAGACGCTGATCGCGCCCTGCTTGAGGCGGTAGAGCGGCGGGGCGGCGAGGTAGAGGTGGCCGCCGTCGATCAGGGGCCGCATCTGGGTGAAGAAGAAGGTCATGAGGAGGGCCGCGATATGCGCGCCGTCCACATCCGCATCGGTCATGATGATGACCTTGTCGTAGCGCAGGTCGTCGAGGTTGAACCGGGTGCCCAGCCCGGTGCCGAGCGCCTGCGTCAGGTCGCTGATCTCCTGGTTGGTGGAGAGCTTGGCGGAGGCCGCGCCCATCACGTTGAGGATCTTGCCGCGCAAGGGCAGCAGCGCCTGGGTCTTGCGGTCGCGCGCCATCTTGGCGGAGCCGCCCGCTGAATCGCCCTCGACCAGGAAGATCTCGGTCCCGTCGCGGGTGTTGGTGGAGCAGTCCACGAGCTTGCCGGGCAGGCGGAGCTTCTTGGTGGCGGACTTGCGGGCCGTCTCCTTCTCCTGCCTGCGGCGCAGGCGCTCCTCGGCCTTGAGCACGAGGTAGTCGAGGATGGCGCCCGCGGATTTCGGATCGGCGGCGAGCCAGGTGTCGAAGCGGTCGCGGACGGCTGTTTCGACGAGGCGTTGCGCCTCGGTGGTGGCGAGCCGGTCCTTGGTCTGGCCCACGAATTCGGGCTCGGCGATGAAGACGGAGAGGAGGGTGGAGGCGCCGGCCATCACATCCTCCCGCGTGATCTGCGCGGCCTTGCGGTTGCTGGCAAGCTCACCGTACGCCCGGATGCCCTTGGTGAGCGCGGCCCAGAAACCGGCGACATGGGTGCCGCCCTCGGGCGTGGGCACGGTGTTGCAGTAGGACGAGGTGAAGGCGTCGCGGGCGGGCGTCCAGTTGATCGCCCATTCGACGGAGCCGGGCTGGTTGAACCGCTCCTGGAAATCGACGCGACCCGCGAAGGGGGTTTCGGCATAGGTGGCAGCGCCTTGCAGGATCTCCTTGAGGTAGTCTGCGAGGCCGCCGGGGAACTTGAACGTGGCCTCGCCCGGCACGTCCTCGGCGGGCACGGCGGTCTTCCACCGGATCTCGACACCGCTGAAGAGGTAGGCCTTGGAGCGGACCATCTTGAGGAGCCGCGCGGGCTTCAGCCGGGCCGACGCGCCGAAGATCTCCGCGTCCGGGTGGAAGGTGACGGAGGTGCCGCGGCGGTTGGGCGCGGGGCCGATCTTCTCCACCGGGCCTTGTGGCAGGCCGCGGGAGAACTCCTGCGCGAAGAGCTCGCGGTTGCGCGCCACCTCGACGCGGACATGGTCGGAGAGGGCGTTGACCACCGAGATCCCGACGCCGTGCAGACCGCCGGAGGTCTGATAGGCCTTGCCGGAGAACTTGCCGCCCGCGTGCAGGGTGCAGAGGATCACCTCCAGCGCGGACTTGTCCGGGAAGCGCGGATGCGGGTCGATCGGGATGCCGCGGCCGTTGTCGCGGATGGTGACGGAGTGATCGGCATGCAGCTCCACCTCGATGCGGGAGGCATGGCCGGCGACCGCCTCGTCCATCGAGTTGTCGAGGACTTCGGCCACCAGGTGGTGCAGCGCCCGCTCGTCGGTGCCGCCGATGTACATGCCGGGGCGCTTGCGGACGGGCTCCAGCCCCTCCAGCACCTCGATGGCGGAGGCATCATAGGATTGCGCGTCGTCGTTGAAGAGATCGTCGGCCAAGGGTTGTTCCCCGAGTATGGTGTCTGCTCGGGCCGCATTAGACCAGATGTTGGGGGGAGGGACCAGAGGCGGCAGCGCCCGACCCTGGGTGGGCGCTGAAGCTCGATCGGTTCTCAACGTGTTGTCGACACGTCCCTTGCGCGGATGTTGTAACGACGACCTCGATCCATCACGAATGGCAAATCTCCCGATTGAAGGTCGAAAGCGTCACCTAGGATTTCCTCGATGTTGTGTGCATCAAACTGAGTTTTCCGGATGCAACTGCGGTTACCCACGGCACCGGTTACAGGGTTTCTGGCGTTGGGGTATTGGTAGCAGATGAGGTCGGTGTTCGATCCGCCAGGCCGCCCCTCGACCTCCCAAGAGCCCACGACGACGCGTTGATTTCCGGGAAACCAAAGATGGCTGCTACCGTCGGGTGCGAGGTAGTTGACCTGCGTTCCGAAGACATCAGTGAAGCTCACGAAAGTTCGATTACTTAGCACAGTTCGCCAGGCTTCGGCCGTATCCGAAGTGACGGTTCGGCGGCTTGAAACGGATGTCCCTGTCGGCTCCTCGCCCTTTCTTGCCGCTGTTTCATTACAGTTCAGATAGACGGCGATGCCGGCCGAGAACTCACGGCGCACTCCCGACACACGCTCACCCTCGATGCCATCTGGAATGACCCAGTCGAGGTTCAGAACGTCACCGCCATTCTCATTCTGGATCCGCTGTATGTCTGATCGGCTACTGATCCTGCGAAATCCATTGTTCAGCACCACCGGTCCGGTTGGACAGGCGGTTGCTCGCACAACTTCGACTGCCAGATTGTACCATGCGTCAGTATCGAGCTCGTCTCCGAAGTTGCGAGCCGCTGTCACCAAAACGCCTGGATCCGGATAGAAAAGTGTGCTGCGCCACGATGGTTCTTTATTCATCGGTGAGAAGCTGACACTGATCGACTGAACGCGACCGTCGACCGTTCTCATGGGTGTTATGTTACCGATCACTGTTCTTGGCGCCTCACCGGAGGGCACAGGCATGTAGAAGTACCCTCGGCTCCATTCCTCACTCGGTAATTCGTTGAGGAGCGGGTTTTCGCCTCCACACCCGCACAATAAGAAGACTGACGCGAATGCACCAAAAAGGCGGCGAGAGGCGATAAACGTTTCAATCGGCAATTCTGGAATCCTAGTCTTAAGCCAGCGGATGCTTCTCCAACACCAGTTCCTTGAGCCGCTCGTCAAGGACGTGCGTGTAGATCTCGGTCGTGGAGATGTCGGCGTGGCCCAGGAGCATCTGGATGGCGCGCAGGTCGGCGCCGCCTTGCAGCAGGTGCGTGGCGAAGGCGTGGCGGAGCTTGTGGGGGCTGATCTTTTCCGGGCTCAGGCCCGCCTCCACAGCGATCTGTTTGAGCATCAGGAAGAAGCTGACACGGGTCAGGTGCCCGGCCTTCGAACGTGAGGGAAACAGGAAGCGCGAGGGGGGCGTGCCGCGGGGGCGGGCGTCTTCGGCGGCGTCGCGGGCGTCGAGCCAGGCGGTCAGCGCGTCCTGCGCTTCGTGGGACAGCGGCACCATGCGGTCGCGGCCGCCCTTGCCCTTGACGAGGATCATGCGCGGGCGGCCCCGGACCGCGGCGACGGGCAGCGAGACGAGCTCCGTCACGCGCAGGCCGGTGGCGTAGAGCAGTTCGAGGAGCGCCGTGTTGCGCAGGCGCTCGGCCTCGGTCCGGCCATGGGTGCGGGCGGCGGCGAGCAGGCGGTCGACCTCGTCCAGCGTCAGGGTGCCGGGCAGGGTGCGGGGCTTGGCCGGGCCGCGGATCAGGGCGGCCGGGTCGTCCTCGCGCCAGCCCTCTCCTTGCGCGAAACGGAAGAACTGGCGCAGCGCAGACAGCCGCCGGGCGCGGGTGGTGGTGGCGAGGCCCTCGGCCTCCAGCGCGGCGATCCAGCCCTCGATATCGGCGCGGGTGGCCTCCGCGGCGGGACGGCGCCCCATGTGCTCGATGAAGAGGCCGATGTCGCGGGCATAGGCGGCGAGCGTGTTGTCGGAGGCGTCGCGCTCGGCCCGGAGCGCATCGAGGAAGGCGGGCAGCCAGCGCTCGGCGGTGCCGGTCACGCTCACGGCAGGGCGTCCTGGAACAGTGTCTCCAGCGCGATACGCCGCGCGATGTTGAGCTGACCGGCGGCGCGCAGGGTGGAGAGCGCCGCGCCGAGGTCCTGCGCCTCGATCTCCGTCCCTGCGTCGAGGGTGGCGAGGGCGATGAGCAGCGCCTCGCCGATACGGCCCTGCTCGATGAGCGGAACGGGCACGGCGGGGCCCAGCATCGCATCGTGGATGGCAACCGCGCGGCTCTCCTGGTCCGAACGGGGAACGGGCAGGGCGAGGGGGGCGGAGCCGGGCTCGATGAGGGCGAGCGCGACGCGGGCGGCCGGCTCGGGGGCAGGGGGCAGCCAGGCGCGGGCCGCCTCGGCCCGACGGTCGAGCAGCAGCCATGCGGCGGCGACGGGGTCGGGCGCCTCGGACGCGGTCTCGGCGAGATGCGCGCCGTACTCGCGGGCGAGGGCCGCGCGCAGGCCGAGGGGCGCGAGGGCGGCATCGGCTGCGTGGACGGCGGCGAGGATGCCGTCATCCTCGACCAGGGCCGTGTCGAGGTCGCGCACCGCGCCCGCCCGGCCCCAGATCCCGCCGGACGCCGCGGGCCGTTCCTTGCGGTAGGCGGCGAAGAGGACGGGCGGGGGCAGGTCGCCGCGCCGGACCAGCGCCTCAGCCGCCGCGATCCGGGCGCGGTGGGTGCGCAGGCCCTCCAGATCGGCGTAGAGCCAGGCGAGCGGCAGGTCCCCGGACGGACGCGGCAGGCCAATCGCCTCGCGCAGGGTGAAGTCGAGCGCGGTCATCGGAACGGGCAGCGGCAGCTCTTGGGAGATGTCGAAGAACTCCGGATCGAGGAACCAGCTCAGGTGGTCGGCACGGACCGGGTCGATGGCGCCGAGCACGCGGCCCGTCTCAAGCGTCAGCGCGGCATCCACCCAGCGACCGTCGCGCGCCGCGCACCAGACGCGCCAGGAGAGGTCGGGCGCGAATTCGGGGATCTGCCCGATCAGCGCGCACGCCTCGTCCCCGCGATTGGTCAGTGCACCGAGATCGAGGGCCAGGCGCGCGGTCGTGGCGTCGGGTCGCGGCGCGCGGCTCAGCATCGCCTCCGCTGCCTCCAGCGCACCCATCTGCACCAGTGCCTCGACCCGCGCGGTGAGCACCCGCCCGCGGGTCCCGCGCGGCGGTCGGGCCTGGGCGAGCAGGATCCGGTGGTAGAGCGTGCGCGCCGCAGGCACGCCGGTGGCGCGGATCGCCTCGATCCGCCGCACGATCCGCGGCGCGGTGGACGGCCCCCACAGATCGGTCGGAAAGCCCGTCGCGCGGCTGGGCAGCAGGCCGAGGGCATCGGGCTCCAGCGTCGGGAGCGGCTGCGTCTCGACGGTGCGGGGAGGGCGGACGGGAACGGTCTCGGCGGTCTCATCCTCCACTGCGGCCCGGGGCAGGCGCAGCCAGTCGATGGCGCTGCGCGGCAACTCGACCGGTCGCGTCTCCTGCGCGCCCAGCGGCACCGCGCCGGCGAGTGCCAGGGTGCAGATCAGGGCCACGCGACGCATCGTGCCTATCCGTCTGACTGAAGGTCGATGTCGATCTCGACCGGGGCGCGGGGCGCCTCGGGCGGAACGATGATCGCATAGACGGCGAGGCCGACGCCCACCAGCACTGCGAAAACGACGAGATAAGCGAGAAAACGCCCCATCTGCCCCCACTTCCCAGGGTCGGGAAAGCCCTTGCCTGCTCAACAGCTTTTTGACAGATGCTAAGGCAAAGGGGCCTGACGGTCCAGCGCCGGACGCACGGCGCACGAGGCGAAGCGAGGCGAACCGGCGATGACAGGGGATCGGGACGATACGGCGCCGGCGCGCTCCATCGTCCTGATCGGGCTGATGGGCGCCGGCAAGACCAGCGTCGGACGCCGGCTGGCCGCGCGGCTCGGCGTGCCCTTCGTCGACAGCGATGCCGAGATCGAGGAAGCGGCGGGCCAGAGTATCCCTCAGATCTTCGAGACGCTGGGCGAGCCGGCCTTCCGCAGCGGGGAGCGCAGGGTGATCGCGCGCCTTCTGGCCGGGCCGCCCGCGGTGATCGCAACTGGCGGCGGCGCCTGGATGGACGCCGGCACCCGCGCGGAGGTGCGTGCCCACGCGACATCGGTCTGGCTTAAGGCGTCCGTCGCCACGCTCGCGGGCCGGGTGAAGGACAAGCCGGGCCGCCCGCTTCTAAAGGGGCAGGATGTCCATGCGGTGCTCAAGCGCTTGGCAGACCAGCGGTATCCGGTCTATGCCGAGGCTGATCTGACCGTGCAGTCGGGGTCCGGGACGGCCCATGACGAGATGGTGCGGCGGATCGTGGTGGGGCTTGAGACACTGGAGGAGGGGCGATGATCCGCGAAACGGTCGGGGTGGGGCTCGGCGCGCGCAGCTACGACATCGAAATCGGGCCGGGACTGCTGGCCGAGGCGGGAGAGCGCATCGCGCCGCTGCTGAAGCGCCCGCGCATCGTGGTGCTCACGGAGCAGCGGGTCGCGGGCCTGCATCTGGAGACGCTGGAGGCGAGCCTGGCGCGGGCGGGGATCGGGCAGTGTTCGCTCGCCCTGCCGCCGGGCGAGGCGACGAAGGGCTGGGCCGGGCTGGAGCGCGCGGTGGAGTGGCTTCTGGCGCAGAAGGTGGAGCGCGACGACCTCGTGCTGGCCTTCGGCGGCGGTGTGATCGGCGATCTTGGCGGCTTCGCCGCCGCGATCCTGCGGCGGGGCGTCGGCTTCGTCCAGGTGCCCACGACGCTCCTCGCGCAGGTGGATTCGGCCGTGGGCGGCAAGACGGGGATCAACTCGGTCCGCGGCAAGAACCTGATCGGCGCGTTCCACCAGCCGCGGCTGGTGCTGGCCGACACCGACCTTCTGGGGACGCTGGACAGGCGCGACTTCCTCGCAGGTTACGGCGAGGTCGTGAAATACGGGCTCCTGGGCGATGCGAAGTTCTTCGACTGGCTGGAGCTGCAGGGACCCGCGCTCGCCTCCGGCGACATCGCTGCGCGGGCGCGCGCCGTGCGCCGGTCGTGCGAGATGAAGGCCGAGATCGTGGCGCGCGACGAGACCGAGCGCGGCGACCGGGCGCTCCTCAATCTGGGCCACACCTTCGGGCACGCGCTGGAGGCCGCGACGGGCTATTCCAACCGGCTGCTGCATGGGGAGGGCGTGGCGATCGGCTGCCTGCTGGCGTTCCAGCTCTCCGCCCGGCTCGGGCTCTGCGCGCAGGAAGTGCCGGGACGGATCGCCCAGCACCTGCGCACGATGGGCATGAGGGCCTCGCTGAGCGACATTCCCGGCGCGCTGCCGGATGCCGACGGTCTGATCGAGCTGATGGCGCAGGACAAGAAGGTGCAGTCCGGGCGCATCACCTTCATCCTGGCGCGGGCCATCGGCGAGGCGTTCGTCGCGCGGGACGTCGACATGGACGCGGTGCGCGATCTGCTGTCGGAGGAGCTGACCGCGCGGTGAAGCGAAACCGTCCCGGCCGCGGCGCCGGGACCGTTCCGTAGCGGAGGGCCAGGGCCGTTCCGAATGAACTCGTACGCAAGGACCCCGGATTAGGTCCGGGGTCCTTGCGATCCGAAGAGCCGTCCTGCTTGGGAAAGCCCGATCACCCCATCCGCCCGGGCAGCCGGGTCGGTCGGCCGGAGATGGCGCCGGAGGCCAACAGCACGCCTGTGGCGACGATGGCGATGCCGACGGACTTCACGATGCCGATCGGCTCGCCTAGGAACAGCCAGCCGCCGACCGCCGCCATGACCGGCACGAGGGCCGCGCAGGCCGCCACGCGGCTCGGCGCGAGCTTCGACAGCGCGTAGCCGTAGGTGAGCGTCGAGACGAAGCCCGAGAGCACGCCCTGCATCACGATCTGGAGCGCCAGCACGTCCGGCGGCGCGTCGGCCAATCCGATCGGCATCACGAAGGACAACGCGATGAACGCCAGCGCCGACCAGAAGCAGATCATCGCCGCCGCATCCAGTGGTGCGATCCCGCTGCGGCGATAGGCGATCGTGTAGCACGCCCAGAGGAACGTCGCGGCCGAGATCAGCAGGTGCCCGCGCCAGGCACCCGAGGCCGCGTTGGTCAGCGCCTCCCACCCCCCGACGCCGAGCGCTCCGGTCAGGATCAGTGCAAAGCCGATCACACGCAGACGCGAGAAGCGCTCGCCCAGCAGGAAGAAACTGAGGATCGCGACGTAGAGCGGCAGCATCGAGGGCGCGAAGACCCCCGAATCGGCGACCGGCGCATATTGCAGCCCCCAGCTCAGCAGGAAGACGAAGGCAAATCCGCCCGTCAGCGCCACCGTCACGACCTCGCGCCAGGTGGCGAAGGGCGGGATGGGCGAGCGCCGCAGCCAGATCGGCGCGAAGAGGAGGGCGGCGGGCAGGAAGCGCAAGAGCCCGACATCGACGGGTCCGAGCCGTGCGGCCGCGGCGGCACGGGTGACGATGAGGTAGCTCGCCCAGATCACGAGCGTGGCTGCGACGGCGCCCCAGGCGAGCAGGGTGTCGCGGCGCGCGGTTGCAGGGGCGGTGGTCATCGGGGCCTCCATCGGTCGGCGCGACAGTGCATCCTGCGGACCGGCACGTCACGCGGTTTGTCCTCGGTCGCGCGATGAGATGCGGACCGTGCCCGACCCAGAAGGCATTCGCGAAACTGAACTGGTAAGTCCAAGCCCTCAGGCGTTCACGCCTCGCATTCGATGGACGACATCGCCATCGCGCTCTCCGGACAGCCGCAGCCTGGCCGGTCCGCCGGATGGAAGAGGGCCTTCGACGTCCCCGGCTTCCCTGACGTCGCGGCCTGCTTGCCGCGGGGTCCGCTCTCCGCCACGCTCCCGGAAACGAAGGGGGGAAACGTGCATGCGGGCGATCATCATCGGGGCGACGAGCGGGATCGGCGAGGGACTGGCGAAGAAGATGCTGGCCGAGGGCTGGCAGGTCGGCGTGACCGGCCGGCGGATCGAGCTTCTCAACGCGCTCGCGGCCACCGCCCCCGACCGGGTCTTCCCCGAACGGATGGACGTGACCGACCCCGCGGCGGCCGAGGCCGGGCTCGCCGCCCTCATCGACCGGATGGGCGGAGCGGACATGATCGTCGTCTCCTCGGGCATCGGGCGCTTCAACAAGGAGCTGGAGACGGGTCCGGAGCTCGAGACCATCGACGTCAACGTGGTGGGCTTCACCCACATGGCGCTCGCCGCGATCCGGCATTTCGAAGGCGCGGGATCCGGGCACCTCGTCATCATCTCCTCGATCGCGTCGCGGCGCGGGGACGGGGCCGCACCCGCCTACAATGCCTCGAAAGCCTACCAGGCGAGCTATGCGCAGGGGCTGCGCAAGCGGGTCGCGCGCAAGGGGCTGCCGATCACGGTGACGGACGTGCAGCCGGGCTTCGTCGACACCGCGATCGTGCAGGGCAAGGTCTTCTGGCTGCAGCCGGTGGAGAAGGCGGTGGAGCAGATCTGGTCGGGCATCCGCGCCGGGCGCAGCCGGGTCACGGTCACGAAACGCTGGCGCCTCGTCGCCTGGGCGATGCAGCGCGCGCCGGAGCGGCTGTGGCACAAGGTGTGAGGCCGGACTTGCGTAATTGGGGAAAGATGAAGGGTCAGGCGAGGCGCTTCTCGTAGTGCAGCACCTCCAGCGGGAAGGTGCCGTCCTGCATGTCGAGATCGTCCACGACCCGCCCCGCGAGGGTCCAGCCGGACTTCTCGTAGAACCGCGCCGCGCGGGCATTGCCGATCGCGCACGCGAGCCAGGCGGTGCGCACACCGGCGGCGCGCAGGCGCTGCTCCCCATCGTCGAGCAGCGCCCTCGCGATGCCTGTGCCACGGGCGGCGCGACTGACGAAGAGCTGGTTGATCTCGTCGCCCTTGATGATGCAAAGGCCGGTCGGCGCCTCGGCCGCGCCGCTCACCCGAAGGCCGGGCCAGAGGATGTCGAGCCGCCGGTCGAAGCTGTCGCGCGTGCGCAGGGCGACGAGCTCTGCCGGGACGACATCGGCATGGGCGTCGTGCCAGCCCTGATGCCACAGGGCCGCGATGCTGTCCGTCTCGGATCTGGCAGGGGCGCGGACGAAGGACATGTAGAGCAACATCGTCTCTCAGAGATCGCGCTGGAGCGGGCGACCGGGTTCGAACCGGCGACCCTCAGCTTGGGAAGCTGATGCTCTACCAACTGAGCTACACCCGCATACCAGCCCCACGGTGCTAGGCGAGGGTGGCGCGGGCGTCAAGGGCCGCGCCGCCCGCGCCGGGCCGGTCAGGGCTGCACCGGCAGCAACGTGGTGATGGACTGGACCTGCGGGGCAGTGCCGGGCCCGGTCGCGGGGGCGAAGCTCAGCGAGGGCTCTCCACCGGTGCAGGCGGCAAGGGCGGATACAATCAGGACGGCGATCAGGGGACGGATCATCTTCTACTCTCCTCTCGTGGTCGGGCACAGGCGCGGACCTGCGATATCTTCGTGCCGCGGATCGGCGGCGGGGTTCTGCGCGATTTCCGAACATGTCGAGCTGTTTCGAAATCGCGCGATCTTTTCGGAAACCAGTGCGGGGCGGCGGGCTCAGAAGCCCGGGGCGAGCGTGGTCAGGCCCGCCGCGTTCGGCGTCGCCTCCCCGGTCGGTGCGAGGGTGGCGCTGTCGGGCGCGGCGCAGGCGGCGAGCAGGGTGGCCAGGGCGAGGGCTGCGATCGTGCGGACCATTGGACGGTCTCCTTCGTGTCGATGATGCGATGCAGCGGAGGTGGGCAGGGCGTGTTCCCGACGCCGCGCGATCTCGAAATCCGGGCGCGATTAGAAGAAAACGATCTGCTATTTTCGGAATCGACGGGCAATTCTCGTCACCTTTGCCCACATGGAGCGGCAGCGCGGCGAACGGGAGGTGCGGCGAATGAACCCCGAGCAGGTCGAGACGATCGTGTTGATGGTGCGCGGCGGCGGCGCGGCGCTGACCCTGCTGCTTGCGGTGCGCTTCGCCCTTACGGGCTGCCGGACGGTCGTGGATCGCGCGGGTTTCCTGTTCTGCGCGATGGCGACGCTGCACACGCTGGGCATGGCTTTCCACCCCGTGCCCTACGGTCCGGACGCGATGGGCTGGACGGGCGTCGCCCATCTGCTCGGCCGGCTCGACACCGTGGCGTTCTGGGTCATGGCGATGGCGATGTTCGACGACCGGTTCCGGCTGCAGAACTGGCATTTCAGCCCCGCGGTCCTGATGCTTGCGCTGACGCTGATTCCCGGGGCCGAACCGCTCTGCGCCCTGCTGGTCGTGCTGCTGATGCTGCACGTCATGGTCCTTGGCCTGCGTGATCTCGACGGCGACCTCGTCGATGTCCGCAGGCGCCTGCGCATGGCGCTCGCCTTCCTCGTGCCCGCGATGGTGATTTCGTCCACGCTGATGAACACGGTGCTGAGCGAGCCCGGCCCGTGGATCGAGCTTTTCGAAGCGTCGAAGTTCGCGCTGTTGAGCTTCCTGTTCGCCGTATGGCTCACCCGGATGGAAGAGGGGCTGATCGCCGGCCCCGATCCCGAGGCACCACGGCGCGCGCCGCCCCTGCCCGCGGCCGACCGGCTGGAGCTCGACCGGCTGACGCATGCGGTGGCCGACGGGGTATGCTTCGAACCGGGGCTCACCATCGGCGCGCTCGCCCAGCGGCTGGAGATGCCGGAGCACAGGCTGCGCCGCCTCATCAACCAGGGGCTCGGCTATCGCAACTTCGCGGCGTTTCTCAACGACCACCGGGTGGAGGAGGCAAAGCGCCGCCTCGCCGATCCCAGCCAGGCGCGCGCGCAGATCATCAGCCATGCCTTCGCGCTCGGCTACAACTCGCTCGCCCCCTTCAACAGGGCGTTCCGCGAGCGGGTGGGCGAGAGCCCGTCGGCCTTCCGCAACCGGGTGCTCGAGGATGCGGTTGCCTGATTTTCGTGCGGAGCCGGGATTTTTGCGCCTCAGTTAGGCAAAAACGCGCCGAGGGGACCGGAAGCGGCGCTAACCCGTTGAGATCGTGCGGCACCGTGTCCTAGGCTTGGCGCATGCAGCACTCGCGCGACCTCTCGACCGCTCCCACCGCTCATCAGCGGGCCCGTGGGCAGGCGTCGGTGCGGTTCGCGGATGGCAGGCTGGCCGGGTTGCGGCAGCAGGGCTCGGGCAAGGCGATGCTGCCGCGGGTTCATGACCGGCCCACCGAGGCGGTCTTCGTCAACACCTGTGGCGGCGTGACCGGGGGCGACCGGTTTTCCTGGACGTTGAATGTGGAGAGCGGCCACGCGGTCGGCACCACACAGGCGGCCGAGCGGCTCTATGCGGCCAGCGGCGGGCGCGGGCGGATCGAGACGCGGCTGAGTGCCGGCGCGGGCGCGCGGCTCGACTGGCTGCCGATGGAGACGATCCTCTTCGACCGCTGCTCCGTCGACCGGCGGATAGAGGTGGACCTCGCGGGCGATGCGGCGTTCCTGGCGGTGGAGACCATAGTGCTGGGCCGGGCCGCGATGGGCGAGGTGCTGACCCACGCGCATTTCACCGACAACTGGCGCATCCGCCGCGACGGCGTGCTGGTGCAGGCCGAGGCGCTGCGGCTGAGCGGCGATCTGGAGGAGGCGCTGAACGGCTCCGCCACGCTCGGCGGCATCCGCGCGGTCGCGACCCTGATCTATTCCGCACCCGACGCCCATGACCGGCTCGACGCGGCGCGCGCGATGCTGCCCGAGGGTGTGATCTGCGGCGCGTCCGCCTGGAACGGCCAGCTCGTCTGCCGCTTCCACGCACCGGACAACCGGCCGCTGAAGGCCGCGCTGATCCAATTCCTGACGCGGTTCCGGGGGCTGCCCCTGCCGCGCGTCTGGCACATGTGAGGACTGATGAACCTGACCCCCCGAGAGAAGGACAAGCTGCTCGTCAGCCTCGCCGCCATGGTCGCGCGGGGCCGGCTGGAGCGGGGCGTGAAACTCAACCACCCCGAGGCGATCGCGCTGATCACCGACTTCGTGGTGGAGGGGGCGCGCGACGGCCGCTCGGTGGCGGATCTGATGGAGGCGGGTGCGGGCGTTGTGACGCGGGAGATGTGCATGGAGGGCGTGCCCGAGATGATCCACGACGTGCAGGTCGAGGCGACCTTTCCGGACGGCACGAAGCTCGTGACGGTGCACGCGCCGATCCGGTAGCGCCGGCCTCCGGCGGGGATATTTGGAGCAAGAAGAAGGACTGGGGCGATGAGAGTACTGGTGGGGCTAGCGGCGATGCCGGGGGCGGCAATGGCACATGGAGGCGGGCACGTGCATCCGCACGGGGTGGACGGGCTCGTCGCCGCCATCGTGATGGTGGTGGCGATCGGCGCGCTCGCCTGGGCACGGCGATGATCCCCGGCGAGGTGATGGCCGCCCCCGGCCAGATCGAGCTCAATGCCGGGGCCGAGGCGGTGGTGCTGACCGTCGCGAATACCGGTGACCGGCCGGTGCAGGTCGGCTCCCACTATCATTTCGCGGAGACGAACCCGGCGCTCGACTTCGACCGGGAGGCGGCGCGGGGCCTGCGCCTCGACATCGCGGCGGGCACTGCGGTGCGCTTCGAGCCGGGACAGAGCCGCGAAGTGCAGCTCGTCCCCTATGGCGGCGCGCGGCGGGTCTTCGGCTTCAACGGCAAGGTGATGGGCGATCTCTGACCCATGCTAGTCTGCTGACGGTGAACCAGAGGGAGGCGAGACGATGTGCGATATCTGCGTGATCGAGAGCGTGAAGGCCCGGATGCTGTCGCGGCGCGACCTGTTCCGGGGGGCTGCCGCGAGTGTTGCGGTCGGCGCGGTGGCAGCGACGCCGAGCCTCGCGCAAGGGGCGGGCCGGGTCGTGGACCTGACCCATACGCTGTCGCCATCGTTCCCGACCTATGGCGGCGATCCGGGCATCGCCTTGGACCTCGTGCTGAACTTCGCGGAGAACGGCTACAACCTCAACCAGATCAGCCTTGCCGAGCATTCCGGCACCCATATCGACGCGCCTCTGCACTTTTCCGCGGACGGGACGGCGGTGGATGAGCTCGCGATGGGCGAGCTGGTCGCGCCGCTCGTGTGCATCGACATTCGGGAGAAGGCAGCGGGCGATGCCGACGCGATGGTCACGCCCGACGACGTGCAGGCCTGGGCGGATGCCCATGGCGAGATCCCGGAGGGGGCCTGTGTGGCGATGCTCTCCGGCTGGGCCGCGCGGGTCGGGGGCGAGGACTTCCGGAATGCGGACGCGGACGGCGTGATGCACTTCCCCGGCTTCCATAAGGAGGCGACGGACATGCTGCTGGAGACCGGAGCGGCTTCGATCGGCGTCGACACGCTGTCGCTGGACCCGGGCAATTCCGCGGACTTCGCGGTGCACTACTCCTGGCTGCCCGCGGGCCGCTTCGGCATCGAGTGCCTCGCCGGGCTGGAGGACGTGCCCGCCGCCGGAGCAACCATCGTGATCGGCGCGCCGAAGTGGGCAGGCGGCACCGGCGGCCCGGCGCGCGTGTTCGCCCTCGTCTGAACCATCTGAGGCGCGTGGCGCCGGACCTTCGGAGATCCTAGTAAATGCCCACATCCATCCCCCGCGCCGCATATGCCGACATGTACGGTCCTACCACCGGGGACCGGGTGCGGCTCGCCGATACGGATCTCATCATCGAGGTCGAGAAGGACCTCACGACCTACGGCGAAGAGGTGAAATTCGGCGGCGGCAAGGTGATCCGCGACGGGATGGGGCAGAGCCAGGCGACGCGGGCCGAGGGCTCGATGGACACCGTCATCACCAACGCTCTGATCGTTGACCATACCGGCATCTACAAGGCCGACGTGGGCCTGAAGGACGGCCGGATCGCGAAGATCGGCAAGGCGGGCAATCCCGACACGCAGCCCGGCGTGGACATTGTCATCGGCCCCGGCACCGAAGCGATCGCGGGGGAGGGCCGGATCCTCACCGCCGGCGCCTTCGACGCGCACATCCACTTCATCTGTCCGCAGCAGGTGGAGGACGCGCTCCATTCCGGCGTCACCACCATGCTCGGCGGCGGCACCGGGCCCGCGCACGGCACGCTCGCGACCACCTGCACGCCCGGCCCATGGCATATCGGGCGGATGCTGCAGGCGCTCGACGCGATGCCGATCAACTTCGGGCTCTCGGGCAAGGGCAACGCCTCCCGTCCCGATGCGATCGTGGAGATGGTGAAGGCCGGGGCCTGTGCGCTGAAGCTGCACGAGGACTGGGGCACCACCCCGCAGGCCATCGACACCTGCCTCTCCGTGGCCGACGACATGGACGTGCAGGTGATGATCCACACCGACACGCTCAACGAGAGCGGCTTCGTGGAGAACACCGTCGCCGCCATGAAGGGCCGCACGATCCACGCCTTCCACACCGAGGGGGCCGGCGGCGGGCACGCGCCCGACATCATCAAGGTCTGCGGGCTCGACCACGTGATCCCAAGCTCCACCAACCCCACGCGGCCCTACACGGTGAACACGCTCGAAGAGCATCTCGACATGCTCATGGTCTGCCACCACCTCGACAAGTCGATCCCCGAGGATGTCGCCTTCGCCGAGAGCCGGATCCGGCGGGAGACCATCGCGGCCGAGGACATCCTGCACGACATGGGCGCCTTCTCGATCATCGCGTCGGACAGCCAGGCCATGGGCCGGGTCGGCGAGGTCCTGATCCGCACCTGGCAGACGGCGGACAAGATGAAGAAGCAGCGCGGTCGCCTGCCCGAGGAGACGGGCGAGAACGACAATTTCCGCGTCCGCCGCTACATCGCGAAATACACGATCAACCCGGCCATCGCCCACGGGATCAGCACCCATATCGGCTCGGTGGAGGAGGGCAAGCGCGCCGATCTCTGCCTGTGGAACCCGGCCTTCTTCGGCGTGAAGCCCGAGATGGTGCTGGTCGGCGGCACCATCGCGATGGCGCAGATGGGCGATCCGAACGCCTCGATCCCGACGCCGCAGCCCGTCTACTCGCGAGAGATGTTCGGCGCGTGGGGCCGCTCGCAGGAGGCCTCCTCCATCCATTTCGTCAGCGGCGCGGCGGAGGTCGGCTCGCTCGGCCTACGCAAGGAGACGGTGGCGGTCGAGAACACCCGCGGCGGCATCGGCAAGTCCGCCATGGTCCTCAACGCCTACTGCCCCGAGATCGACGTGAACCCCGAAACCTACGAGGTCCGCGCGGACGGTGAGCTCCTGACCTGCGAACCCGCCGAGGTCCTGCCGATGGCGCAGCGGTATTTTTTGTTTTAATGGGAAAGCGTTATCTTCCAGCAATCTATCTCCGTGAGTCTGAAGAATTCGCAGATTCTCTTGATGTACTCGTTGCCGACCAAACGTGGCCACGCATTCGGTCCAACACCAAACCAGCATGGTATCTACTTGGTCACGCTTGGGAGCTGGTCCTAAAAGCCTGGCTTTTCGACGAGGGGTTCACGGAAAAGAAGGTGCGCGGGTTTTCACACGATCTCAAAGCTATGTGGCGCATTTCAGTGAGACGCGTTGAATTCAAGCAGCGGCTCGGCGACGCCGAGCGTGAGTCTGAGCTCGATGTTCGAGATACTCGCGCTCTCTTTCAGTATCTTTGCCGACGCCACAAGGTGCCGGATGGAAATCGGTATCCAGCGCACTTTACTGGGATCAAAACAATACCTCCTGTTGAGCCCCTCAAACGGGTGCTGAACTCATTCCATGTTTCTTCCGATCTCTACTTCCGAACGAGACTCCCAAAATGACCCGCGCCACCCACCTCACCCATTCGCACGACGCCCCCGCGGATACCCTGACGCTGCCCTATGACGACCGGTTCCGGCGGCGGGTGGCGATGTCCTCGGACAATGGCCTCTCCTTCCTGCTCGACCTGCCGGAGGCGGCGGAGCTGCGCCACGGGGACAGCCTCGTGCTGGAGGACGGGCGGCTGATCCGGATCGTCGCCGCCGACGAGCCGATCATGGAGGCGGTGCCCGCCAACCCTGCCGATCTCGCCCGCGTCGCCTGGCATGTGGGCAACCGGCACCTGACCTGCCGCATTGGGACCGACCGCCTGATCCTGCGCGCCGACAGGGTGATCGCCGAGATGCTCGAAAAACTCGGCTGCACCGTCACCTTCCGCGACGGCCCGTTCCAGCCCGAGCGCGGCGCCTACGGGCAGGGCCGCACCCATGACCATGCGCACTGAGCCCTTCATCTTTCCTCAAATACGCAAGCCCGGCCGGTCATGATGCGCTCCGTCCAACTGCTGCACCAATGGCTCTCGCCCGGCTTTCCGACGGGGGCCTTCGCCTGGTCCCACGGCCTCGACCGGCTGATCGCGGATGGCGAGATCGCGGATGGTGCGGCGCTGGAGGCGTGGCTGCACGGCGTGCTCGAACACGGGGGCGGGTGGTCGGATGCCGTCCTGCTCGCCAACGCCCACCGCCACCCTGCACGGCAGCCGGAGATCGCGGCATTGGCCGCCGCCCTGTCGCCGACGCGCGAGCGTCATGCGGAAACGGTGGATCAGGGCGCGAGCTTCGCCCGGATCGCGGGCGGGGAGCCGGCGGCCTACCCGGTCGTGGTCGGGGCGGCCGCCGCGCGCGAGCAGGTCGGGCTGGAGCTGACGCTGACGCTCTACCTCCAGGCCTTCGCGGCGAACCTCGTGAGCGCCGCCGTCCGGGCCGTCCCGCTGGGTCAGGCGGAGGGGCAGCGCATCGTCACGGCCCTCCTGCCACTCTGCGCGACCCTTGCGGCGCGTGCCGCGCAGGCCGATCTGGAGGAGGCGGGGTCCTGCGCGATCCGCGCCGACATGGCCTCGCTGCACCACGAAACGCAATACTCACGGATGTTCCGCTCATGACCGACACGACCGAGACCGGCCGCCGCCTTTCCGAGGACCTGAACCCGGGCATGGAGCAGGCGATCGAGGCGCGCTATGGCCACCTGCTGCCCGGCATGGCCGAGGCGATGGTCGACTTCGCCTATGGCCGCCACTACGCCCGCCCCGGCCTCGATCTGCGCGACCGCTATATCGCGACCATCGCGGCGCTGACCGCACTCGGCGGGCAGACGCGACCCCAGCTCAAGGTGAACATCGCGAGCGGCCGCCGCGCCGGGCTCAGCCGGGAGCAGATCGCCGAGGTGATTTGGCAGATGAGCCTCTACGGCGGATTTCCGGCCGCGATCAACGGCCTGAACGCGGCACTGGAAGTGTTCGCGGAGGAGGACGAGGCGTGATCGCGCTGGCGACGGCGATGGTCCTGCTCGCCATCGCGGGGCTGCATGCGGCCTGGGCGCTGCGCGCGACCTGCCCGGCGGCGGACGAGGCGGCGCTCCCGCGCATGCCATCGGCGGCCGCCTGCCGGGCAGTTGTCGCGGCCCTTGCGGGCATCGCCCTTCTGGTACTGGCCAAGGGCGGATGGCTCGCCGATCCGCTGCCATCTCTCTCGACGGCGCTGCTGGCGGCCTCCGCCGCATTGTTCGCGTCGCGGGGCGTGGCCGTCTGGCTGACCGCGTGGCGGCGCCTGTCGCCGGAGGAGCCCTTCGCCACGCCAGACCGACGCCATTACGGCCCGTTCTGCCACCTGCCCGGGGCAGGGCAGGTGGTCGTACTGATCTGAAGGAGACGAGGATGACTTCCCCAAACGGTCCCCTGCGCGTGGGCCTCGGCGGCCCGGTTGGTGCGGGCAAGACGGCACTGACCGCGCAGCTCTGCCGGGCGCTGGCGCCGAAATACTCGGTCGCGGCCATCACCAACGACATCTACACGCGCGAGGATGCGGAGTTCCTGATGCGTGCCCAGGCCCTGCCGCTGGAGCGGATCATGGGGGTGGAGACCGGCGGCTGCCCGCACACCGCGATCCGGGAGGACTGCTCGATCAACCTCAACGCGGTGGACGCGATGGTCGGGAAGTTTCCCGATCTCGACGTCGTGCTGATCGAGAGCGGCGGCGACAACCTCTCGGCCACCTTCTCGCCGGAGCTTGCGGACATCACGCTCTACGTCATCGACGTCTGCGCGGGCGACAAGATCCCGCGCAAGGGCGGGCCGGGCATCACGCGCTCGGACCTGCTCGTCATCAACAAGATCGAGCTGGCGGAAGCCGTAGGAGCCTCGCTGGAGGTCATGGACCGGGATGCGAAGGCACAGCGGGGCGAGCGGCCCACGGTCTTTGCCAACGTGAAATCGGGCCACGGCGTGCCGGAGATCGTGGCGTTCATCGAGCGGGCTGGCGGTCTTTAGAGACGCGGTTTCGCGCTGCCGCGCGAGGATATTTCCGTTCAAGGTGGAGGGACGGGGCGCGCCGCCCTCCTTCCACCTTGATCCAAATATCCCCGCCGGAGGCATCCGACAGGGGCAAGATGCTCAACCGTCGTCCTTGCGCTCCAGCGCGTCGAGCTGGCGTTTGACGAGCGTCGCGCGCAGGTCGTGCATGGCCATCAGCAGACGGTCGGAATAGGCGGCGATGTCGTCGGCGTCGGCGCGGGACTGCGCCCATTGGGCCGCCCCGTTGATGCGGTCGATCAGGCGTTCGATATCGTCGCGGTCGCGGTCCGAGAGCACGGTGCGCCGCACCGCGATCCAGGCCTCCATCTGAGCGGTCTCGTCCGGCGTGGGCTGTTGCTGGCCGTGGGGCTTGATCTCGCCCGACCGGATGTTGATGACCGCGAGCGGTTTCAGCTCCAGCCGCCGCTGGCGGTTCTCGGTCTCCACGCGGAACACGGCGGCGCCGTTGTCCCGCGTGCGGAAATGGAGTTCGGGCAGGCTCATGCGAGGCTCGCGCAGAAGCGGGCGATGCGGGCGCAGGCCTCTCTCAAGACCTCGTCGGAGGTGGCGTAGCTGACACGGAAGGCGGGCGAGAGCCCGAAGGCCCCGCCGAAGACCACCGCGACGCCTTCCGCATCGAGCAGCTCGCTGGCGAAATCCTCGTCGGTCTCCAGCACTTTGCCAGACGGCGCGCGCTTCCCGATGCACCCCGCGATGGACGGGTAGACGTAGAAGGCGCCGTCTGGCACCGGGCAGGTGATGCCCGCACAGTCGTTGAGCATTCCCACCACCAGATCGCGGCGGCGCTGGAAGGCGACGCGGCTTTCGGCGATGTAGTCCTGCGGCCCATTCAGCGCCTCCACCGCGGCCCATTGCGAGATGGAGCAGGGGTTGGAGGTCGACTGGCTCTGCACCTTGCGCATGGCCTTGATCAGCTCCTCCGGCCCGGCGGCGTAGCCGATGCGCCAGCCCGTCATGGCATAGGCCTTCGAGACGCCGTTGCAGGTCAGCGTCCGGTCCTTCAGCCTTGGTTCGACCTGCGCGGGCGTGGTGAATTCGAACCCGTCGAAGGCGATGTGCTCGTACATGTCGTCGGTCATGACCCACACCCGGGGGTGCTTCATCAGCACGTCCGTCAGCGCCTTCAGCTCCGTGCGCGAATAGCCCGCCCCGGTCGGGTTCGAGGGCGAGTTGAAGATGAACCATTTCGTCCGCGGCGTGATCGCGGCCTCGAGCTGCTCGGGCGTGATCTTGTAGGCGGTGTCGATGGAGGCCTCGATCACCACCGGCTCGCCGCCGCCCAGCAGCACCATGTCGGGATAACTCACCCAGTAGGGGGCGGGGATGATGACCTCATCGCCCGGGTTCAGGGTGGCGACCAGCGCGTTGTAGAGGATCTGCTTGCCGCCCGAGGCGACGCTCACCTGTGCCGCCGTGTAGTCAAGCCCGTTCTCGCGCGCGAACTTCGCGACGATCGCCTCTTTAAGCTCCGGGATCCCGTCGGGCGCGGTGTACTTGGTCTTGCCCGCGTCCATCGCGGCCTTGGCGGCGTCCTTGATGTTGTCGGGCGTGTCAAAATCGGGCTCGCCCGCACCCAGCCCGATGATGTCGCGGCCCTCGGCCTTCAGCTCCGCCGCGCGGGTGGTCACGGCGATGGTGGGCGAGGGCTTCACGCGGGCGAGGCTGTCGGCAAGCAGGGGCATCGGGCGGCTCCGTTGGATGGGTCGCCCCCTCCTACTGCGGCCGTGCGGTACCGATCAAGCGGGTCGCGGCCGGGGGCGCGGCCGTCGGTTTGGGGCGGACAGGCACGCCCCGGCGCACTAGGTTGCAGGGCACACACCATTGCGACAGGAGGTTTTGCACGCGATGCAGGACGAGAGCGGCAGCCCGGCACCGGACTACTATCACGAGGACACCGCGACCTTCGGGGACCGGATGGCGGCGGCGCGCGAGGCGCTGGGGCTCGACCGGAACGCGCTGGCGCGGCGGCTCGGCGTGCGGCCCGCCACCATCGCGAACTGGGAGGACGACCGGGCCGAGCCGCGGGCGAACCGCGCGCAGATGCTCGCCGGGGTCCTGGGCGTGTCGCTGACATGGCTCCTGAGCGGGCAGGGCGATGGCATCGTGGCCGAGGATGGCGAGGCCAGCGCCGAGGTCGGACCGCTCCTCGCCGAACTGCGCAGCCTGCGCGCCGATCAGCTCCGCATCTCCGAGCGCATGGCCCTGATCGAGAAGCGGCTGCGGCGCGCCCTCGTCTGACGATCCGGCTTGCCACGGCTCGGCCGAGCCGTTTTAAAGCGCTTCGAAGCCATCGAAGCAGTGGGGGACGGATGCCGATCGGAGTGGACTACGGCGGAACCAAGATCGAGGCGATCGCCCTCTCCGACACGGGCGAGGAACTGGCGCGCCGCCGCGTACCGACGCCGCGGCACGATTATGCAGGCTCCATCGAGGCGGTCGCCACCCTCGTGAAGGACGTCAGTGCGCAGAGCGGGCTGACGGACAGCCCCGTCGGCATGGGGATCCCCGGCGCCGTGGCGCCGGACGGGCGGGTCTTCAACGGCAATTCCACCTGGCTGATCGGGCAGCCGCTCGCGGCGGACCTGACCACGCGGCTGAACCGGCCGGTGCGGGTGGCCAACGACGCGAACTGCTTCGTGCTGTCCGAGGCGCGCGACGGCGCGGGGCAGGGGGCGGACGTGGTCTTCGGGGCGATCCTCGGGACGGGTGTGGGCGGTGGCCTCGTCGTGCACGGACGGATGATCGAGGGCGCGTCGGGCATGGGTGGCGAGTGGGGGCATTCGCCGCTGCCTGTCGCAGACCTGTCGGAGTTTCCGGGGCCGGAGTGCTTCTGCGGCCGCCGTGGCTGCGTGGAGCAGTGGCTGGCGGGACCCGGGCTGGAGGCGGACTACGCGCGCGACTGCGGCCTCACGCCAGGCACCGGCCCCCGCGTGCCCGAGATCGTGGAACGTGCCAGGGCCGGCGAGGACCAGGCCGAGGCGGCGTTGCAGAGGCACCGCCGCAGGCTCGCCCGCGCGCTCGCCACCGTGGTCAACACGCTCGATCCGGACGTGATCGTGCTGGGGGGCGGGGTCTCGAACCTTCCGGGCCTCGCGGAGGAGTTGTCGGAGCTCATGCGACCCCATGTCTACTCGACCTATTCCAACACTGCGGTACGCCGGGCGGTCTACGGCGACAGTTCCGGCGTGCGGGGTGCCGCCCATATCGCCATGGGAGCGTGAGAATGAGCGAGGACCGGGACACGAGGCTCAAGCGGCTGCGCATGCGGTCGTGGCGACGCGGGACCAAGGAGATGGACCTCATCCTCGGCACCTACTCGGATCACGTAATTGCGCGATTGGACGAGGACGAGCTCGACGCTTATGAGGCTCTACTCGGGGAGAACGACAACGATCTATACGCGTGGTTTTCCGGTAGAGTTCCCGCACCCGAGGCGCATGCCTTGACAATAAGACGGATATTGGAGAGCCGGACTAGATGTTAACGTTTCGTTTGCTCTTTACCTGCAAGTTCGGTCAAAATGTCCACGAGGAGAGCTTGTGATGACAGATCTGTCCGATATGCCGAGCGCGCCGCCGGAGCAGGAAGTCTCAGACTTTCTCTCGGCTTACCTGGAAACACTCTCGATGGTCGAGCGGCTGCATCGCCTGCTGCTCGATGTCATCAAGGATGAGTTCGAACGGCTCGGGGTGATCGACATCAACCCGGTGCAGGCTCTGCTGCTGTTCAACGTAGGGGATAACGTCGTTACTGCGGGCGAGCTGAAGAGCCGCGGATACTACCAGGGCTCGAACGTCTCCTACAATCTGAAAAAGCTGGTCGACGCGGGCTACATGCATCACCAGCGCTGCGACGTCGACCGCCGCGCGGTGCGGGTACGCCTCACGGAGCGTGGCCGCGACATTCGCGCTCTGGTTGCAGCGCTCTTCGAGCGGCACGCGCGCGGCATCTTGGGCCGCTCGGTGCTCCAGCCGGGACAGATCGCCGAGATCAACGCGGACCTGCGGGGGCTCGAGGCGTATTGGGGCGAGCAGATCCGCTACATCTACTGAACAACCGGGCATGCGACTCACGCCGTGTGCCGGGTGGCTCGAAATGGGCCAAAAGGAGGACGGATGGGGCCGCCCGGCGGTTTTCCGCCGATTTTTCGATCCTAAGTCCACAGAGTCCGTCCATATCGGCTCGACGTAACGAAATCGGTTCTGCACTTGGACCGCATCTGTTACTGTTCAGCCACAAGCAACGACCTTAAGACGTTGCAAAATAGATATGATCACCTCACCATGGTGGTCGGGGCAGATTGGGGCGTTTGACGTGGGCCGGGACAGCGTATTCGGGCAGGCACCGTCGGGGCATGCGGACAGTGAGCAGTTCGCATCACGCGGTTTCGATTCTTATCAGGTCACTCTGGGCGACGAGCTTCGAGGCGAACGGGCCACGAAGGGCAAGTCACTGCTGGACGTCCAGCGCGACCTGAGGATCAAGGCGGCTTACATCGCCGCGATCGAGGCCTGCGATCCTGACGTGTTTCCCAATCGCGGTTTCATCGCCGGCTATGTCCGCAGCTACGCCCGCTATCTCGGCCTCGACCCCGAAGCGATCTACGAGCGGTTCTGCACCGAATCCGGCTTCTCCGGCGTCAATGCCGAACTGACCGGCCGCAAGTCCCGCAAGCGTGGCCTGCAGCCCGCCGTCCAGATCGACCTGTCGGAGGATCCGCTGGCCCGCGCGCGCATTAGCGGCCCGTCGGTCACGGGCAGCATCGACCTGCGCGCCACGCTGGGCGGGCTTGCCTCGCTCGCGGTCATGGTGAGCCTCCTAGGCGGTGTCGGATATGGCGGCTGGCGCATCCTGCAGGAAATCCAGCGCGTCGAGCTTGCACCGGTAGCACAGGCGCCCATCGTCGAGGACCGCGCCACCGCGCTGACCGAAGACGGCAACGCCGAGACCGCGCAGCCCGAAGCGCCGATCATGGCGGAGGGGGAACGGATCGCCGCGCTGGAGCAGCTTTACACGCCCGCGCGCCTCGATGCGCCGCGGCTCGACCCGCGCGACGGTCCGATCGCCTCCATCGATCCGGCCTCCGTCAGCAGTTTCGCGCTCTGGGCGCGTCCCGACGAGGCGCCTGCCGCGCCCGGCACCGACCCGCGACCCGACGTGGCGCTCGCCGATCTCGCGGTCACTCCGACGGCACTGCTCGAGGGCGAGACCGGCGCCAATGCGGAGGACGCTCCTCTGCTCGCGCTGGAGGCCGTGGTCGAGGCGCCGACGGGCGTTTCCGTCGTCGCCACCCAGCCGGCCTGGGTCCGGGTGAGCCAGGGCGATGGCGCGACGCTGTTCGAGAAGATCCTAGCCGCCGGCGAAGTCTACGACGTGCCGCAGGACGTGGTGGCACCGGAGCTGCGCGCCGGCAATTCCGGCGCGGTGTTCCTGCGGGTGAGCGGGCTGCTCTACGGCCCGCTCGGCACCGGGCCGCGCGTCGCGAAGAACGTCTCGCTCGTGCCCGAGGACATCACCGCCGCGTTCGACGAGGCCGTTCTGACCGACGAGCAGCGCGCGGCCCTTGCCGGGCAGCTTCTGCCCGGCGATGAAACGGCGCTGTCCACGCAGTAGGGCGGATACAGCGATGCCTTCGCGTCGCGGGTGACATCGCGCGCGGCGCCTCCTATCTTCGGGGCAAAACGGGCCTCCGGGGGAACCCATGCACAATCATATCCGCCCATGGCGCAACATCGATCGCCGCAAGAGCCGTCAGATCCACGTGGGTCCCGTGGCCGTGGGCGGCGATGCCCCGATCAGCGTCCAGACGATGACGAACACGCTGACCCACGATGCGAAGGCCACCATCGCGCAGGTGCAGGCCTGTGCCGAGGCCGGAGCGGACATCGTCCGCGTCTCCTGCCCGGACGAGGCAAGCACGGCCGCGTTGAAGGAGATCGTGGCGGAAAGCCCGGTTCCCATCGTCGCGGACATCCATTTCCACTACAGGCGTGCCATCGAGGCGGCAGAGGCGGGTGCGGCCTGTCTGCGGATCAACCCCGGCAATATCGGCTCGGCCGGGCGGGTGCGCGAGGTGGTGAAGGCGGCGAAGGACCACGGCTGCTCCATCCGCATCGGCGTGAATGCGGGCTCCCTCGAAAAGCACCTCCTGGAAAAGTACGGGGAGCCGTGCCCCGAGGCGATGGTCGAAAGCGGGCTTGATCATATCAAGCTGCTGGAGGACAACGACTTTCACGAGTTCAAGATCAGCGTGAAGGCCTCCGACGTGTTCCTGGCCTCGGCCGCCTACATGGCGATTGCCGAGGCGACGGATGCGCCGCTGCATCTGGGCATCACGGAGGCGGGCAGCCACTATGCCGGCACGATCAAGTCGGCCATCGGGCTCGGCAATCTCCTGTGGGCCGGGATCGGCGACACGTTGCGCGTCAGCCTCTCCGCCGACCCGGTGGAGGAGGTGAAGGCGGGCTTCGAGATCCTGAAATCGCTCGGCCTGCGCCACCGCGGCGTCAACATCATCTCCTGCCCCTCTTGCGCGCGGCAGGGTTTCGACGTGATTGCCACCGTGGCGGAGCTCGAAAAGCGACTGGAGCACGTGAAGACGCCCATGTCGCTGTCGATCATCGGCTGCGTGGTGAACGGTCCGGGCGAGGCGCTGATGACCGATGTCGGCTTTACGGGTGGCGGCGCCGGGCACGGCATGGTCTATCTGGCCGGCAAGCAGGACCACAGGCAGGACAACGAAGGCATGATCGATCACATCGTCGAACTGGTGGAGACGCGCGCCGCGCAGATCGAGGCCGAGAAGGACGCGGCGGCGGAGGCTGCGGAGTGATCGGAAAAATCGCCTTCGCCGTCGCCGTCCTCATCATCGTCGCAGGGGTCATCTCGGTCCTGATGATCCGCAATCTGGGCCATGATCCGCAGGTCTGGCACGTCGATCCGCTGACCGCACCAACGCCCGAGAGCCCCAACAGCTACCGCATGGTACCCCAGCTCGACGGCTTCGCGCCATTGACCGAAGAGCGGGTGGATGCCACCGCACCGCTCTACAACGCGAACCCGGCGCTGCTCAGCCAGTCCTTCGACGAGTTCGTGCAGCGCCAGCCGCGCGTCCAGCGGATCGCGGGCACGCCCGAGCAGAACTGGATGACCTACGTGCAGGAAAGCGAGAGCCTGCGCTTTCCCGACTACATCTCGGTAAAGTTCATCGAGCTTGCGGACGGGCAATCGAGCCTCGCCATCTTCTCCCGCTCGCGCCTGGGCTATTCGGACATGGGCGTGAACCAGCAGCGGGTGGAAAGCTGGCTGCAGGCGATCGAGCCGTTCGAGAGCGACGGGACCACGGTCTCGGAAGAGAGCTGGCATGTCGATCCGCTGACCTCACCCCTGGTCGCGGGACTGGACGGCATCCGGATCGTGCCGGTCTTCGACCCCGACCAGCCGATCACCGACCAGCCGATCGACTACGCCTCGCCGATCTTCGAGGCTGGCCCGGCCGAGTTGAGCGAGGCCTTCGATGCGGGGATCATGGAGGGCAACGGCACGCGGCGGATCGCGGGCGAGCCCGGCGGGCCGCGGATCACCTACGCGCTGGAGGATCTGGAGCCGCTCTACCTGACGGTCGGGTTCTTCGACCTGGAAAACGGCCGGTCGACCCTCGCGATCTTCGCCCGCGGTTCCTCGCAAGGGCAGCCGGACCTGTCGGACGAGCGGATCCAGTCGTGGTTCGGCCCGGTCGCGAACCTGGTCGCGCAATAGGGTTGACCCCGGCACCTGCCGGGGTCCACATCGCCAGATGATTTCACAGGACAAGATCGCCGCCCTCCGCGACCGCTTTGCCTATCTGGAGGCGAAGATGTCAGGCGGGCTCGACGGGGCGGAAATGGTCGCGACCGCCCGCGAATATGCCGAGCTGAAGCCGGTGGTCGAGCAGGCGGAGGTCTATGCGAGCCTCGTTTCCGACATCGCCGAGGCCGAGGAGATGCGCGCCGATCCAGAGATGCGGGCGCTGGCCGAGGAGGAACTTCCGGCCCTGCGCGGGGCCCTCCCTGAAGCGGAGCGCGCCTTGCAGATCGCACTGCTCCCGAAGGACGCGGCCGATGCCCGCTCGGCGGTGCTGGAGATCCGCCCCGGAACCGGCGGGGACGAGGCCGCGCTCTTCGCCGCCGATCTCTTCGCCATGTACCGCCGCTTTGCCGAGGCGCAGGGCTGGAAGCTCGAGGTGATCGAGGAGGGGGCGACGGAGCTCGGCGGGCTCAAGGAACTCGTCGCCTCGATCAGCGGCGAGGGCGTCTTTGCCCGGCTGAAGTTCGAAAGCGGCGTGCACCGCGTCCAGCGGGTTCCGGCAACCGAGAGCGGCGGGCGGATCCACACCTCGGCCGCGACGGTGGCCGTGCTGCCGGAGGCCGAAGAGGTCGATGTCGAGATCCGGCCCGACGACATCCGCATCGACACCATGCGCGCGAGCGGGGCGGGCGGCCAGCACGTCAACACGACCGACAGCGCCGTGCGGATCACGCACCTGCCGACGGGCATCGTCGTGACCTCGTCGGAGAAGTCGCAGCACGCCAACCGCGCCAAGGCGATGCAGGTCCTGCGCTCCCGCCTCTATGACCGGCAGCGCGCCGCGGCGGATGCGGAGCGGGCGGCCGAGCGCAAGGGGCAGGTCGGCTCCGGCGACCGGTCGGAGCGGATCCGGACCTACAACTTCCCGCAGGGCCGCGTGACGGATCACCGGATCAACCTGACGCTCTACAAGCTCGACCAGGTGATGCAGGGCGATCTGGGCGAGATCGTCGAGGCGCTTGTCGCCGCGGATCAGGCCGAACGGCTGGCAGCACTCGATGCGGCCGGATGAGGGGGCGCTGCCCCCGCGCTGCGCGCGCCCCCGGGATATTTCGACAAGCTGGATGGAGGGGAGACGGTGACGGTCGGTGAGCTTCTCGCCGAGGGGCTCGCGGCCCTGCGGGCGGCGGGCGTGCCGGGGGCCGAGCGCGATGCGCGGCGGCTTCTGGAGGATCTCGCCGGCGGACATCTGTCGGCTCGGATGGCGGATGACGTGTCGGAGCCCGAGGTGTATCGCACGCGGATCGCGGCGCGGGTGCGGCGGCAACCGGTGGCGCAGATCCTCGGGCGGCGGGCGTTCTGGGGGCGCGATTTCGAGGTGACGCCCGACGTGCTCGATCCGCGGCCCGAGACCGAGACGCTGATCGAGGCGGCGCTGGCGGGGCCCGCACCGCGCCGCGTCCTCGATCTGGGCACCGGCTCGGGCGCGATCCTCGCCACGCTGCTCGCCGAATGGCCTGAGGCGACGGGTGTGGCGACCGACATCTCGGCCGCGGCACGGGCGGTGGCCGAGCGGAATCTCGCCATCCACGCGCCCGGCCGGTTCGAGCTGGTGGCCGCCGACTGGTTCGGCGGCCTGACCGGCTCCTTCGACCTGATCGTGTCCAATCCGCCATACATCGCGGCGGACGAGATGGCGCGGCTGTCGCCCGACGTGCAGGACTGGGAGCCGCATCTCGCGCTCAGCCCGGGTGGCGACGGGCTCGACGCCTATCGGGCGATTTCAGCGGGATATGGGCCCCATCTCGCCCCTGGCGGTCGGATGCTGCTGGAGATCGGCGCCGAGCAGGGCGAAAGTGCCGCAGCACTCTTCGCCCCGACACCGGTGGAAGTGTTGCCCGATCTCGACGGTCGGGCGCGCATGCTCAGGATCGTGTCCATTGATGGCCCCCATGACTGAAAAATCGCAGGATTGCGGTTGAACTCCGTACCAAAGGAACGATACTTAATACACGTTCAGAGGCGATGACTTGTGCCGCCTCCCAATGAACACCGCTTCGATCAGCGTCAGCTTATGAGTATCGCGGGCCGCCGCGCCCGGCAGAAGCAACAGACAGACCGTGCGTCCGCTGACGGCGCAACGGTGGAAATCGGACAGCATGAGACAACCGAACAAGAACCGTTCTCGGAACAAGAACAACCGCAACAAGAGCATGGGGAACGTGACGAACCGCGTGTTCGACTCCGCCGGGCCCGAGGGCAAGGTGCGCGGAACCCCGTCGCAGATCATCGAGAAATACCAGACGCTCGCACGCGATGCGCAGTTGTCGGGCGACCGGGTGAATGCGGAGAACTTCCTCCAGCACTCGGAGCATTACACCCGGCTGCTCGCCGAGGCGCAGCGCCAGCAGGACGCGCAGAACGCCAAGCGCGAACAGGAGCAGGCCGAGCGCCAGCAGCAGCGCGAGCAGCAGCGGGACGACGCCGAGCCGGAGCCTGCGGCCGCCGAGGCGAGTGGCGAGTCCGATCTCGTCGAGACGCCCGAGCAGGAGGCGCCGAAGCCGCGCCGCCGCCGCCGCCGGAACAACACCCAGGACGAGGGTGGCGATCAGGGCGATCAGCCCACGCTGGTCGTGGTCAGCGATGACGGCGAGGCCGAGCGCGCCTAACGGCGCTCGGCCACCGCGCGGGCGAGGGCGCAAAACGCCTCCAGCCCGATTTCCTCGGCGCGCTGCGTCGGGGCGATGCCGACACCGGTGAGCACATCCTCGATATCGGGCAGCAGCCCGCGCAGGCTGGCGCGCAGCATCTTGCGCCGCTGGTTGAAGGCGCGGGCGACGACGTCGCTGAGGATCTGCGGATCGGCGGGGTAGCGCGGCGCCTCCAACCGGTCGAGCTGCACGACGGCGGAGCTGACCTTGGGCGGTGGCGTGAAGGCCTGCGGCGGCAGGGTGAAGGCAAGCCGCGCGTCGCAGCGCCACTGGGCGAGGATCGAGAGGCGGCCATAGGCCTTGGAGCCCGGCTGCGCCACGATCCGCTCCGCCACCTCCCTTTGGAACATCAGGGTGAGGCTCTGCCAGAAGGGCGGCCATTCCTCGGGCGTGAGCCAGCGCAGCAGCAGCTCCGTGCCCACGTTGTAAGGCAGGTTCGCGACGATGCGGATCGGCGGCGTGAGGTGTGGCAGCGGGTCGAGCGCGAGTGCGTCGCCCTCCAGCGCCGTGAGGCGACCGGGATAGGCCGCCTCGATCTCCGCCAGCGCGGGCAGGCAGCGGGCGTCGCGCTCGATGGCGACGACGTGGCGCGCGCCCTCCATCAACAGCGCACGGGTCAGGCCGCCGGGGCCGGGGCCGATCTCCAGGACGTCACATTGGGCGAGGTCGCCGGCGCGGCGGGCGATCTTCGACGTCAGGTTGAGGTCGAGCAGAAAGTTCTGGCCGAGCTGCTTCTTGGCGCGCAACTCGTGCTTCGCGATGACCTCGCGCAGGGGGGGCAGGGCGTCAGGCACGGCGGGCCGCCATCTCCTGCGCCAGCCGGACGGCGGCGATCAGGCTGTCGGGCCGGGCGCGACCGGTGCCCGCGATATCGAAGGCGGTGCCGTGGTCCGGCGAGGTGCGGATGAAAGGCAGGCCCAGTGTGACGTTCACCCCGTCGTCGAAGCTCAGCGTTTTGAGCGGCACCAGCGCCTGGTCGTGATACATGCAGATGGCCGCGTCATAGCGGGCGCGGGCCGCCGGATGGAACATCGTGTCGGCGGGCAGGGGCGGTGTAAGGTCGAAGCCCTCGGCCCGCAGACGGTCGAGCACCGGCGCGATCACCTCGATCTCCTGCCGCCCCATCACGCCACCCTCGCCTGCATGGGGGTTGAGGCCCGCGATGGCGAGGCGCGGCGCGGGCACACCGAAATCGCGGACCAGTCCCGCGTGGGTGACGCGGATCGTCTCCTCCAGCAGCTCCGGCGTCAGGGCGGCCGGCACGTCGGCAAGGGGGATGTGGATCGTGACCGGCACCACACGCAGCTCCGGCCCGGCCAGCATCATGACGGGGCGCGGCGCGCCGGAGAGATGGGCGAGGAACTCCGTATGGCCGGGATGGGCGAAGGCCGCCCCCTCCTTCAGCACCCATTTCGCGATGGGGGCGGTGACGAGGGCGCTGGCCGCGCCATCCATGCAGAGCCGAACGCCACGGGTGATCGCCTCGACCGTCGCCGGTGCGTTGCCGAGCGACGGGGTGCCGGGGGTCACGGGCTCGGCGAGCGGGATGTCGATGACGGGCAGCGCCTGGGGCCACGGCGCCGGATCTGGGCGATCGACGCGCACGACACGCGCCCCCGATCCCTCGAGCTGATCGGCCGAGCCAAGGGCCGTGAACGGCCCCACCCCCTCGGCCCAGGCCCTGACCGCGAGCTCCGGCCCCACCCCGGCGGGATCGCCGAGCGAGAGGACCAGGGTCATCGGACGTCGATGACAGCGTCGCGCCGCAGCTCCTGCAGGTAACCGTCCGCGAAGGCGGACACCCGGTCGGCGAAGATACGGTTCTGCACCTGCGCGCGCTGATCGGAGTCGATGTCCACATCGCGCGAGCAGAGCGCGATGAGCGAAATCGAGTCGCCGATCCGCACCGGCTGGCTGATCTGGCCGAGCTGCGCCGTGGCGAGCACCGAGAAGAGCGCGGGGTTCACGGCCGACAGCGGCTCCGGCCCGAACCGGCCCGAACCGGGTCCGAACTCGTCGGCACGCGCCGTCATGTCGGCACATCCGTCCAGCCGGCGCCGCGCATCGGTTGCGGCCGAGCGCGCCGCCGCCTCGCCCGCATCGATCGGGAAGGTGGCGCGGGCGTAGCTGATGGAGACGAGGCCGGAATTCTGCGCCGGCGCCTGCCGCTCGTCGAGGACCGCGAGCAGGGATATGCCGCGGGTGATCGGAATGGGGCGGGTGACGCCGCCCTGGTCGATCAGATCGATCTCGGCCCGCATGGGCCCCGGCAGGTCGGCGACCGGGATCCACCCGATCTCGCCGCCATTGCGCGCGGTCTGCGCCCGGCTGAACTCCCGCGCGGCCGCGCGGAAATCGCCGCCGTTGCGCACGTCCTCGTAGATCTGGGATATGAGCTCGTTGGTGCGCGCCTCGCCCCGCTCGGCATAGGGAATGGCGATCTCGGCCAGCAGGACCTCGCGCGAGGTGCCGGTGGCGTCGAGCATCATAGCTTCCTCGACATCGCGGTCGTTGGGCCGCGCGCGGGAGGTGAAGCGCGCCTGCATCGCATCGCGCCAGCCGAGCTGCGCTTCGACCTGGTCGCGCAGCGTGCCCGGATCGATGCCTGCGCGGGTGAGTTGCGCCGAAAGCTGCTCGCCGCTCAGGCCCCTCTGCTGGGCGAAGGCGTCGTAGCCGGCCTGCAGCTCGCGCTCACCCACGAGGATGCCGATGCGCCGCGCCTCCTGCCGCATCAGCGCCTCGTCGGTGAGATCGGCGATGACCTGGTCCTCCAGGATCGACGGCGGCATCCCGAAGGCGCGGTAGAGCGCGCGGCGCTGCTCCAGGTCGTAGTAGGTGACCACGTCCTCGTTCACCACGATGGCCGGGGCGAAGGGGGTCTGCGCCTGCCCGGCGAACGTGACCATGAAGCCGAGCGCAAGCGCGCCGACGAAACGGAATAGGGCGGTCAAAGGGGTCGTCTCCTCACTCAGGTCCCGCAGATCTGTTGGCGCCGACGGGTGGCAACGGCGCTGTCGCCGATACCGGCCAGCCGCAGCGTGAGACCGAAATCGGTCGTCGGCTCGACATTATCGCGGGTGGTAAACCGGCGCGAGGCCGAAAATTCGAAGGTCGCGCACTCGTTCCCCCAGCTCACGGCGGCGTCAACGCGGATGAAGTCCGAGTTCTCGAGATCGCGGCGGAAGCCCAGGTCGGCCTGCCAGTTGCCGTCGATCTGGTAGCTCGCGTCGAAGACGAGTTCCGCACGATCCTCCGGCGTGATCTCGTCCTCGCGCAGGAAGACGTAGGTCCCGCTGAAGCCCAGACGCTCGCCGCCATAGGCAAAGCGCAGCTCGGTGCGCGACGCGACGAAGTCGTCGTCCGCGAGCAACGAGCCGGAGATGCGGGTGTTGCGCGTCGCATCGAACCCGGCGGCGAGAACGTAGTCCGACTGCTCCTGACCCAGGGTGGTGCTGCTCGGAAAGGTATCGAGTTCGTCGTCGCGCACGACGCGGCCGATCGTGCCGGTTATGTTGCGACCCGATGGCGTGATGCTTTCATAGCGCAGGCCGATATTGGCGTAGGTTCCCGTCTCGAACCGGTCGGTGCCGGGAAAGCGGTTGGTTGAGAAGAGATTGGTCTCGTCGAGTTCGACGAGGAGGCTGTCCTCATTGGCCACGTCCTCCGGATCGCCGGTCTGATCGCCGCGGACGAGCTGGAGGATCGGCTCCACCACCTGCGTCAGGCCCGCGCGGCGTGACACGAAGGGGTAGCGCAGTTCGAGCCCGACGCTGGAACTTGCCCGCGTGTCGGTATCGTTGCCAAACTCCGGATCGTCCACGGTGTAGTAGAGATCGCCGCCGAAATCGGCGAAACCGCGCAGAACGAGGCCCGGATCGGTCACGAATGTCCGATCGAAGCCCGCTCCGACGCTGGTACGCGACACGTCACGGCCGTCGTCGCGCGTGAAGGACAGCGCACTGGCCGTGAGGTCGGCCCGCATCTCGCCCAGAGCGTAGGTCCGGCGAAACTCGGCCTCGGGCAGGATGAAGGGAACGGTGTCCTGCGGCTCGTTGTCCCGGAGACTGTCGAAGTAGACGCTGCTCACCCGCCAGAACCGGCCCGTCCGGTACCGCTCCAGCGATAGGGTGGAGGTCAGGCGGTCGGCCGAGGAGTAGCCGAAGCTTTCCAGGAAAGAGTCGTCGGTGACGGCGATGCCGTCGACACGCCCGATGATGTCGTCCCCGAAGTCGTAGTTGCCCCGTGCGAAGACGAAGCCCCGGTCGTCACCGATATCGTCGCTTTGCAGCTTCAGCGTCCCACCCACGTCGAAGCCGCCCCGCAGGAGCCGCTGGCGGTACTCGCCCTCCATCAGGATACCTGCCTCGGTGGTGATGAACGGTGTGATGGTCGCGTCGCGGCTTTCGTCGATGACGTAGAAATAGGGGATGCGGATCGCCGATCCGAACTCGCCCGAGTTGCGCAGTTCGGGGTTCAGGAAGCCCGTGGCGCGTTCTACCGAGGGGTCGAAATGGCTGAAATAGGGCAGGTACAGGATCGGCACGCCGAAGAGTTCGAACACCGCGTTTTCGTAGTAGAACCGCAACTGCTCCGCGTCGCGCACCACGCGCTGCGCCCGGATCTGCCAGATCGGCGTCGGGTTCTCCTCGCAGATCACGCAGGAGGACGCTGTGGTTCGGTTGAGCACCGTCAGCCGTCCGTCGATCTGCTGGAGCGAGGTGGCCGCGACCTGCAGCTGGTTGTCGATGATGGCGCGCGCGCCTTCCGCGACGCCGTTCTGCAGATCCTCGTCGAGCTCGGCGAAGTCGGCATAGACCACGCCGCCGACCTCATCGGACTGCAGGATGAGCTGGCCGGGGACCTCCACCCGACCCGCGGCGCGGTCGTAGATCAGGCGGTCCGTCGTCAGGACGGTGTCGCCCCGCAGGATCGTCACGTCGCCGTCCGCGATCAGGTTTCCGGTCGCCTGGTCGACGCTGACCCGGTCGGCGATCAGGGCGACGCGCCCGGCCGCCGGCTCCTGTGCCAAGGCCGGAAAGATCGGGAAAATCAGGAGGATGAGGGGCAGAAAGAGGCGGCGCAAACTATCCATCCTCGAGGTGTAGCAGAAGGGCGGTGGCGAGCAAGAGGGCCGCGACGGGCGGAACCCAGGCAGCGAGCAGAACCGGTATGGTTCCCGCCGCCCCCAGCGCCTGGGTGAAGTCCGAGAGGAAGAAGATGGCAAAGCCCGACATCACGCACAGCATCACCCGCACCCCGATCGAGCCGAAGCGGACGTGGCGCATGGCGAACCCGGCCGCGATCAGCACCATGGCCGCGAACAGCACCGGCTGCGCGAGCTGCGTCTGCAGGTGCATCCGGTGGCGCACCGAGGAGAAGCCGGAGGCGTCCAGCGTCTCGATGAAGGCGCCGAGCTCCCAGAAGCTCAGCGCCTCGGGATCGGCGAAGCTTTCCAGGATCCGGTTGGAGGTGAGGTCGGTCGGAAGCTCCAGCCGTTCCGCGTCGCGCGCCGTGATCATCTGACCGCGCGCGGCTGGCGCGATGTCCCAGACACGGGCCGTCTCGACCTCCCAGTAGCCGTCGCGCAGCATGGCGCGGCGCGCGGTGATGCGCCGGCTGAGCCGGTTCTCCGCATCGAACTCGAAGATCGAGACGCCGATCAGCTCCTCGCCCTCCGGCGTGGCGCGGGTCGCGTTGATGACGGTCTGGCCGCGCTCGCCCGCCTGGCGCAGCCACAGCCCCTCCGCCGAGATCGACAGGAGGCTCTCGCGGCCGTCGAAATAGCGGCTGCTCAGCACCTCGTACCGGGCGAGCGCCGCTGCGGCCATCGGGTTCCAGGCGCTGAAGGACAGCACGCCCAGCAGCATGGCCGCGATCATCGGGATCCGCAGAAGCCGCCAGACGGAGACGCCCGCGGCACGTGTCACCACGAGTTCCGAGGTCCGTGCGAGCCGCAGGAACGCCGCGAGCGCGCCGAGCAGCACGACGAAGGGCAGCGTCTGCGTGAGCACCGACGGCGCGTGCAGCAGCGCGAGCGCGAGAAGCGGCGCCTCGCCGCCCTCGCTGCTCAGATCGAGCAGATCGCCCATCATCACCAGCACGAAGGCGACGAGAAACGCGCCGCCGATCCCGGCGAACAGGCGCCGCAGGATATATCCGGGCAGGGTCCCGATCATGCGCGCCGCCCCCGCCGCCAGAGCACCGCGCCCGATCCCGCGAGCAACAGCAGCGGCGGGACATAGAGGATGGGCCAGAGCGCCGCGGTCTGCTCCACCGCGGGCTTGATGCCTAGACCCACCACCCGTGCGGTCAGCGCGATCGCCACCGCGATCGCGATCCGCCGTCCGAACCCCGCGCGCCGGTAGCTGCCGCCCAGGATCGCAGCGAGCGCCAGGATCGGAAAGGCAAGCGCATAGAGCGGGCCGGAGATCTGGTCGTGCCCCTCGGCGATCATCTCCGCCCGGCGCCCCTCGTTGCCGTCCCACAGCTCGTCGGGCGGATCGATGAGGGTCAGCGCGGTGTATTCGCGCGGCTTGCGCCGGCGGGCACTCGTATCCTCCGTCAGTGGCCCGAGGTCGTAGGCCAGACGCTCGAACTCCAAGAGCCGGAGCGTGTCGCCCCCGTCTTCGAAGCTCTGCGCGGTGCCGTCGAACAGGATGACCTGCACGCTCATCTCGCCCTGAACCAGACGCGCCTGATCGGCAGTGTAGGTGATCGAGGGGCCGGGGCCCCGCGCGTCCTGGATAAAGATGCCGAGCATGTCGCCGGTCGAATTGGCCTGCCGGACATAGACGGTGACGCCCCGCACCGGGTGATTGAACCGACCCTCGCGCAGGACGCTGTTGGCGAGCTCGGCCCGCATCTCCGCCGTCCGGTCCCGAAGCTCCCGCGCCGCGTTGGGCGCGAGGTAAAGCGTCAGGATGGCGGTCAGCACCATCGCGACGAGGCCCAGCATGAACATCGGGCGGGCAAGCGACAGCGGGCTGCGGCCCGCCCCCATCATGACGACCAGCTCGCTCTCGGTCAGCAGGCGGTTAATAGCGAAGAGGCTGGCGGCGAAGGCGGAGATCGGCAACACGATCGTCATCACGCTGGGCAGCAGCAACGCGGACAGTTCGAGGAAGACCCCGGCCGACTGGTTGCTCGCCACGATCGTGTCGATGACCTGCAGCGACTGCGTGAGCCAGACGAGCCCCGCGAAGATGAGCGCGAAGAAGCCGAGCGGTCCCATGAGCTGTGCCAGGACATATCGGTCGAGCTGGCGCATGGGCGGCGGGCGCTCCTGTGACGAAAAGCCCGTCCTGCTTAGGCGGGGCGGCAATGGGGGTCAAGCGCGCGCACCTTGCCAGCGGACGGGCGGCGCTGATAGGGCTCGAAAGCGATACAATCCTGAAAGGGCCGACATGACCGAACCGCTGCGCATCACCTTCGACGAACCGGATTTCGACCGGCTTGCCGCGGCCGAGGGACGCGTGGCCGTGCTACTGGCCGGCGATGGCGGGATGGACCGGCTGACCCGGCGGATGAACCGCCTGACCCGGGGCGCGCTGGAGCGGCTCGGCGAAAGCAAGCTGTGGGAGAAGGCGGACACGGGCAGCGCGCAGGTGCTCAGCATGCCCGCGGGCCTCGCCGCAGAGGCGGTGATCGCGGTCAAGCTCGACCGCCGGGCCACGCCCGCGCAGGCGCGCAAGGCGGGGGCATCGCTGGCGAAGGCGATGGGCAGGGGGGACCTGACGGTGCTGCTCGCCTCCCACGCCAAGGCGGCGGAAATCGCGCACGGGCTGGCGCTGCGCGCCTACGATTTCGACACGCACAAGACCGGCAAGGACGACGAGGACAAGCCTGCGCCCCGCGTCGAGGTCATGGTCACCAAGCCCGAGGCCGTCGCCGCCGATGCCGGGCCGATGGCGGCGGTGACCGAAGGCGTCTTCTTCACCCGCGACCTCGTCAACGAGCCCGCCAACGTGCTGACGACCGAAGATTTCGCGGCACGGCTCGCCGCGATGGGCGAGCTCGGCCTCGACGTCGAGATCCTGGAGGAGGAGAAGCTGCACGAGCTCGGCATGCGCACGCTGCTCGCCGTGGGGCAGGGCTCCGTCACGCCTTCGAAAGTTGTGGTGATGCGCTGGAATGGTGGCGGTGAGGAGCCGCCCCTCGCCCTCGTCGGCAAGGGCGTCGTCTTCGACACCGGCGGCATCAGCCTCAAGCCCGCCGCGGGCATGGAAGACATGACCATGGACATGGGCGGCGCGGGCACCGTCGCGGGCGTGATGCGCGCGCTCGCCCTGCGCAAGGCGAGGGCCAACGTGGTGGGCCTCGTGGGCCTCGTGGAGAACATGCCCGCGGGCAACGCGCAGCGCCCCGGCGATGTGGTCAAGTCGATGAAGGGCGACACGGTCGAGGTCATCAACACCGACGCCGAAGGGCGCCTCGTGCTCGCCGACGTGCTCTGGTACGCGCAGGAGCAGTTCTCGCCCGCCGGGATCGTCGATCTCGCGACGCTGACCGGCGCGATCATCGTAGCACTCGGGCATGAGAACGCCGGCGTCTTCTCCAACGACGACGACTTCGCCAAGCAGTTCCTGAAGGCCGCCGAGGATGAGAACGAGGGCGCGTGGCGCCTGCCGCTCGGCCCCGCCTATGACAAGAAGCTCAAGTCGCGCATCGCGGACATGAAGAACGTGGGCGGTCGCGACGCGGGCTCGATCACGGCGGCGCAGTTCCTCCAGCGCTTCATCAAGGAGGGCGTGCCGTGGATCCATCTCGACATCGCGGGCACGGCCTCGGTGAAGTCGGCGACGGAGCTTGCGCCCGCCGGGGCCACCGGCTGGGGCGTCCGCGCGCTCGACCGGATGATCCGCGACAACTACGAGGTGGCGGAGGACTGACGTGGAGGTCCTCTTCTACCGCCTCTCTGGCTCCACCCTCGAAGCGACGGTGACGACCTTCGCGGAGCGCACGCTCGCGCGCGGGGGGCGAATGGTGGTGAAGGGGGCCGGGGCCGCCTGGCTCGACATGCTGGACACGCACCTCTGGACCTACCGCGACGAGGCCTTCCTGCCCCATGGCCGCGCCGGAGGACCGCATGATGCGGAGCAGCCGGTGCTGCTCACGACCTCCGACGAGGTGCCGAACGGGGCGGGCACGCTCCTCCTCGTGGACGGCGCGCGCCTTGCGATTCCGGCGCTCGACGGGTTCGAGCGGGTGGCACTGATCTTCGACGGCAGCGATCCGCAGGCGACGGAGGACGCGCGCACCGACTGGCGCGCGGTGACCGAGACCGACCACACGGCCGTCTTCTGGGCCGAAGAGGACGGCCGCTGGGTCGAGAAGGCGCGCAGCGGATGACCCCGCTGCTGATCGGCTACGGGCCCAGCGTCTATTCCCGCGCGGCCCGGATGATGCTGATCGCGAAGGGCGCCGACTTCGACTGGCGCGAGGCCGATCCCTTCGCCGGCGACGTGCCCGAGCACCCGATGGGCCGCGTACCGGTGCTGGAGCATGACGGCCAGCGGATCTGGGAGACGTCTGCGATCGGCCTTCACATCGATCTCGCCTTCGACGGCCCGCCGCTGACCCCACCGGATGCGGCGGGGCAGGTGCGCGCGGCTCAGCTGATCTCCGCCACCGACGCCTATGTCTACGTCCCGCTGGTGCGCCGCGCCTATGCTCACGCGGTGTTCCGCCCCGCGGCGGGCGAGCCGGGCGACCCGGCGGAGGTCGAAGCGGGGCGCGCTGCCGCGCCTGCGATCCTCGACATGCTGGAGGGGCTGATGCCGGTGGAGTGCTTCTTCAACGGCGCCGCACCGGGCCGGGCCGACTGCCACCTCGCCCCGATGCTCGCCTGCTTCGCCGAGGTGCCCGGCGCCGACGCCATGATCGCGGCCCGACCCAAGCTCCAAGGCTGGCTCGACCGCATCCGCCGGACCGAGCCTTTCAGGCGCATGGCCCATCGCTGACGCGCCCCGCACCCATTTCACCTTTGCGAAAATACGCCCGCCGGCAGGCGGAACCGCGTCCTGAGGTGCCTAGCGCTCCAGCACCATCACGCCGTTCTCGATCGACACCCGCTCGAACCGGTCGAGATAATCGAGGCCCAAGAGCGACGTCTCGATATCACCGGAATTCACCACGGCGCGCACGTCGCGGTCCGTGAGCTCGCCCAGCGTCATCTCATCGAGCCGGATGCTCGCGAGCCGCACCGTTCCGTTCGCCGTGCGCGCCGAGCTCGAATAGTCGAGTGCCGCGGTGTCGAACCCGATCCGCTGCGCGTCCCTCTGAGAAATCACGATGGAGCTCGCCCCGGTGTCCACGATGAACTCCACCGGCGTGCCGTTGATCGTCAGATCCGCATAGAAATGCCCGTCGAACCGCCGCCGGATCTCCACCGTGCCCGATCCCGTTTGCACCGTTCGCTCGGGCAGCAGCGCCGCCTCCAGCGAGCCGCGCTGGTCGTAGCCGACGATGAGCGCCGCGAAGAGCAGGCCCCAGACCACGACGAACGCGACCGTCCGGCTCAGCCGCCCGCGATAGAGCGACAGGAACGAGCCGCCCAGCACGATGAGCAGCAGCACGAGATAGACCAGGTTCGCGACCTGTTGTTCACCCAAGTTTCATACTCCCAACACGCCGACGGCCCTGAGACCGTCCAAGATAAACTGGACCGAGAGGGCCGCAAGCAGAACGCCGAGAATTCGTGTCACCACGTTGATACCTGTCTGCCCGACGACACGTTCGAGCAGGCCCGCGGCCAGGAACAGCGTCACCGCGATGGCGAGGACGCCGGCCATAACGCCGATCACCGCCGCCTGTGCGCCCATGTCGCCCTGCAACTCGTCCATCAGCAGGATCATGGTGGCCATCGCCCCCGGTCCCGCGAGAAGCGGCAGCGCGAGCGGGAAGGCGGAGGGATCGCGATGCGGCTCCGGCTCGTCGGCCTGCTTCTCGCGCCGCGGATTGCGCTTTTCGAACAGCATCTCGACCGCGATCAGGAAGAGGAGCACCCCGCCAGAGATGCGGAAGGCGGGCATCCCGATCCCCACGGCCCTCAGCAGCGCCTCGCCGAAGAAGGCGAAGATGCACAGGATGGCAAAGGCGATCAGCACCGCGCGGATCGCCACCACGCGCCGCTGCGCACGGCTCTGCCCCGGCGTCAGCGCGACGAAGATCGGGGTGAGCCCGATCGGGTCGATGATGACGAAGAGGGTGACGAAGGCGTTGATGGCAATCTCGGACATGGGGGCGGGCATAGCCCGGTGCCGCGGCGGGGGCCAGCGCGGTTTTTCCTGTCCTGCAAGGAACCAGGAGGCTGTTGCTCAGACGCAGAGGAAGCCCACCTCGCGCTCGTCCTCGGCCATCTGCCGGTCGAAACTCGGGCGGCCCAGCCCCTTGCCGAACTCGGCGCAGGCGGCCGCTGCTCGGGTCCGCACCTCGTCCAGCGTCACCGTGCCGGGGCGGTAGGAGATCACGACGGCGTTCTCGTTGGAAAAGGCGATGCGCGGGCCGCAGGCGGTCAGCAGCACGAGGGCGAGGAAGGGCAGGGCGCGAAGCATGGCGAAGCTCCGGGATCGGTTTCGGGTCCCGTGGCAGATAGGGCGGCCGGGCCCGGCGTCAGCCGCCCGACGCTTCGAGCCGCGACGAGACGTCGAGCCAGATTGCCTCGGCCCGCTCCAGCCCGTCCATCACCTCGGCGCGCTTTTTCTGCAGCATCTCCTGCCGCTCTGTATCGCCCCGCTCGTAGAGGCGGGGATCGGCGAGGGAGGAATCGATCTTGTCGCGCATCTCCTCCAGCCTCGCGATCCGCTCCTCGGCCCTGGCGAGCTCGGACTTGAGCGGTGCTGTCTGGCGGCGCACCTCCGCCTTGGGCTTCGGTTTCGGCTTTTCCTCGCGGGCGGGCCTGCCGCCGCGTTCGCTCAGGAGCATCCGGCGATAGGCGTCCATGTCGTCGTCGTAGGGCCGCACGGCGCCGTCCTTGACCAGCCACAGCCGGTCGGCCACCGCCTCCACCAGATGCGGGTCGTGGCTGACGAGGATCACGGCACCGGAATACTCGGTCAGCGCCATGACCAGCGCCTCCCTGCTCTCGATGTCGAGGTGGTTGGTCGGCTCGTCGAGGATCATGAGGTGCGGCGCGTCGAGCGTCGCGATCAGCATCGCGAGCCGCGCCTTCTGTCCGCCCGAAAGGCGACGCACTTCCGTCTCCGCGATCTCCGCCCCGATGCCGCCGGCCGCGAGGCGCGCGCGCAGCTTCGCCGGCGGCTCCTCCGGCCGCAGGGCGCGCAGGTGCTGGAGCGGCGTCTCGTTCGCGTGCAGCTCGTCAAGCTGGTGCTGTGCGAAGTAGCCGATGCGCAGCTTGGAGGAGGCCACGATCTGCCCGTCCTGCGGCGCGAGCCGCCCGGCGATCAGCTTCGACAGCGTGGACTTGCCCTGACCGTTGGCACCGAGCAGCGCGATCCGGTCGTCCTGATCGATCCTGAGGTCGAGCCCCGCGAGCACCGGCGGCCCGCCATAGCCGACCTTGGCGTCGCGCATGGACACGATGGGCGGCGACAGCTCCTCCGGCTGCGGAAAGCTGAACTGCGCGACGGAGCTTTCCAACACGCCTGCGACGGGCTGCATCCGCTCCAGCATCTTGATCCGGCTCTGCGCCTGCTTTGCCTTCGAGGCCTTCGCGCGGAACCGGTCCACGAAGCTCTGCAGATGCGCGCGCTGCGCGTCCTGCTTCTTCTTCGCCGCGACCTGCTGTTCGAGCTGCGCGCGGCGCATCCGGTCGAACTGGTCGTAGTTGCCCTGATAGTAGGTCAGCCGCTGCGCATCGAGATGCAGGATCCCGCCGACGGAGCGGTTGAGCAGCCCCCGGTCGTGGGAGATCACGAGCGCCGTATGGGGATAGCGGGCGAGGAAGTTCTCCAGCCACACCGTCCCTTCCAGGTCGAGATAGTTGGTCGGCTCGTCGAGCAGCAGCACGTCGGGCTGGCTGAAGAGCACGGCGGCGAGTGCCACCCGCATCCGCCAGCCGCCGGAGAAATCCTTGCAGGCCCGCTGCTGCGCCGCCGCGTCGAAGCCGAGACCGGACAGGATCGCCGCCGCCCGCGCCTCCGCCGAATGGGCGTCGATGTCCTGGAGCCGGGTGTGGATCTCCGCGATCCGAGCGCCGTCCGTCTCCGTCTCCGCGGCCGCCATCAGCGCCGCGCGCTCGGTATCGGCGGCGAGCACCGTGTCGATCAGGCTGACGTCGCTCGCCGGCGCCTCCTGCGCGACGCCCCCGATGCGGGCCTGCCGCGGCACCTCGATCTCCCCGCCATCGAGCACCCATTCGCCCCGGATCAGGCGGAAGAGCGTGGTCTTGCCGGTGCCGTTGCGCCCCACGACGCCGACCTTGTGGCCGGCGGGGATCGTGGCCGAGGCGCCGTCGAACAGGCGCCGGCCTTCCAGCGTGAAGGTGATATCGCGGATCGTGAGCATGGGCCTGCCATATCGCGGGCGGAGCGCGGGGGAAAGGGGCCTTTATCCGCCGCGCGGCGCGTGTTACGGGCGGCGCGACAACAAGCCAAGGAGCGACCCGAATGGCCGTGCAACGCACCTTCTCCATCATCAAGCCCGACGCCACGAACCGGAACCTGACCGGCGCGATCAACGCGAAGCTCGAGGCGGCGGGCCTGCGCATCGTCGCGCAAAAGCGCATCCACCTGACCAAGAAGCAGGCGGGCGTCTTCTACGAGGTCCACAAGGAACGTCCGTTCTACGACGAGCTCTGCGAATTCATGGCGTCGGCCCCCATCGTCGTGCAGGTGCTGGAGGGCGAGGACGCCATCGCGAAGAACCGCGAAGTGATGGGCGCCACCAACCCCGCCGAAGCGGACGAAGGCACGATCCGCAAGGAGTACGCCCTGTCCATCGGCGAGAACTCGGTCCACGGCTCCGACGCGCCCGAGACGGCGGCGGTCGAGATCGCCTACTTCTTCGCCGGCCTCGAACTGGTCGGCTGACCGCTGGGACGGCGTGAAATGCGGGGCCGGGGGGCAACCTCCGGCCCTTTTTCTTTCGCGCGAGCACAATGCGGTCATCCTCCGGCTCGACAGGAGGATCTCCCAACAAAAATATCCTCGGATCAGGTCCGAGGATGACAGCACCCGAAGCGCCCGTTCTTTCATCTTTCCGAAAATACGCCGGCCGGATGCCCGCAAGTAAAGACTCCGGGCGGAGGTCCGCGAACGATGATTTCGGGCGTCAGCCCGCTTCCTTCTCCAGCGCGCGCTTCGTCGCGGGACGCTCGGCCACGCGGGCGCGGTGGTCGCGGATGCGGGGCAGGGTGTCCATGTCGATCCCGTCCGCCTCCATCCAGTTCGCGACGGTGAAGAGATAGGCATCGGCCAGCGAATAGCGCGCGCCCGCGACCCACTCGCCGGTCAGCTTGTCCTCGACCCAGCGCATGGTGCCCTCGACCACCTCAGGCCCCTTCCGGGTCAGCTCCGCGATGGCGGCCGGATCGTCGGCCCAGCGGTGGCCGCGGCGGATATGGGCATGCGCCGGATGCACGTTGGCGCAGAGATGCGCCATCATCTCGTCGGCGGCCGCCCGGGCGAAGGGCTCGGTGGGCAAGAGCTCCGCCTCGGGATGGGTCGCCGCGACATAGCCCAGAAGCGCCGGCGTCTCGGTCAGCACACCGTCGCCGGTCACCAGCGCGGGCACCCGGCCCTTGGGGTTCACGGCAAGGAAGTCCGGCGTCTTCTGCGCCTCCTTCGAGAAGTCGAGGACTGTCAGGTCGTAGCCGACCCATGCCTCCTCCAGCGCGATGAGCGTCGCGCGTCCGCAGGTGCCCTTCGCGGTGTAGAGATGCAGCATCGATGCCTCCGTCAGGACCAACGGTCGCGAGACTGGCGCGGAACCGGACGCGGCACAAGCGGGTCTTTACTACATGCGCCTCGTCCATGTCTCCGACACCGATCCCGGGATCTCCCGCCGCCGTGCAGGTCGAGGCTGGGCCTATTACGAGCCACAGGGCGACCTGATCCGGGATCCGGACGTGCGCGCCCGCATCGACGCGCTTGCGGTACCGCCCGCCTATGCCGACGTGTGGATCTGCCCGCTGGAGAACGGGCACCTCCAGGCCACGGGTCGGGACGAGAAGGGGCGCAAGCAGTACCGCTACCACCCCGACTACCGGGCCCTGCGTGAGGAGACGAAGTTCGCCGAGCTCGCCGCGTTCGGCCGCGCCCTGCCGGACCTGCGCGCCCGGGTGGCCGCCGACATGCGCCGCCGGAAGCTGTCACGCGAGCGGGTGCTGGCGACCGTCGTGCATCTGCTCGAGCGCGCTCACATCCGCATCGGCAACGACGCCTACGCGCGGGAGAACGGCTCCATCGGCCTCACCACCATGACCGACGAACATGTCGAAGCGGGCCGCGAGGTCGTCCGCTTCACCTTCACCGGCAAGTCGGGCAAGGAACGGCGGCTGAAGCTCCACGACCGGCGCGTCTCGACCACGCTGCGGCGGCTCGACGACCTGCCGGGGCAGCATCTCTTCCAATGGCAGGACGGCGAGGGCGGTGTGCACCGGGTACAGTCGGGCGACGTCAACGACTGGCTGCGCGAGGTGACGGGGGCGGATTGGACCGCCAAGATCTTCCGCACCTGGGCCGCGAGCGCGATCTGCGCGCAGGCCCTGACGGAGGCGGACCCGGACGTGCCGCGCGACCGTGCGATGCTGCCGGCGATCGACAGGGCGGCAAAGGCGCTCGGCAACACCCGCGCGGTCTGCCGGTCGAGCTATGTGCACCCCGCGGTTCTGGAATCGTTTGAGCAGGACGGCTGGCCCGGGCGCAGGGAGATGGCGGGGCCGGTACTGGGGGAGGAGGACTTGAGTGCGACGGAACGGGCGCTCCTAAAGCTGATATCGAACTGAGTGCAGGGAGCCGCGCCCGACTTTGAGGGCGCGAGCGGAACAGGGTTCGGAAGTCCGCGCCCTCAAGCATCAGTGTCGCGACTTCTACTTGGTACATCGCCGCCGCGCCCTGCTCAGGGACAGTAATCCAGCTCTCCGGAGATTGCCCCGTATGGAGTTTCGTCGGATCGCAGGCGCGCCCCGGCCTCCAAGCCGGGCGAAGCGGTGCTACGGATTGGGACCGCCCCGGGCTTGATCCGGGGCCTTCGGTTTACAAGACGCTGCGCTTGGTAAACGGTCTTTGCTTTGCGGCCGGGACGGTGGTGAGCAGGCATTAGCGATTAGCGCAGTATCGGCACATGCGTACTACCGACCCGCCGCCACCAGCAGCATCTCCAACGCCACTTCGACGCTCCGCGCCCGTACCACGGCGCGACCCAGAGGGCCGAAGTGCATCTCGCGGTGCACCACACCATCCGCCGAAGCGGTCGCGAAGTGGACCAGACCCTCCGGTTTCTCCTCGGAGCCGCCGGGCCCCGCAACGCCGGTGATCGCGACGGTCAGGTCCGCACCCGAGCGGTCCCGCGCGCCCACCGCCATCTCCCGCGCCACCTCCTCGGAGACGGCGCCGACCGCGTCGAGCGTCTCCTGCCGCACGCCGAGCAGCGCGACCTTGGAGGGGTAGGAATATGTGACGACCCCCCGGTCGAAGACGTCCGATGATCCCGGCACGTCCGTGAGCGCCCCTGCGACGAGCCCGCCCGTACAGCTCTCCGCCGTCGCGATCGTCCAGCCGCGGGCGCGGGCGGCGGCGAGCACCGCGGCCGCGCTCATACCAGCCACCCGTGGGAGATCGCGGCCGCCAGCGTGACCAGCACCGCCGCCATCGCCCCCGCGATCAGGTCGTCGAGCATCACGCCGAGTGCGCCGCCCTGCCGGTCCGCCCAGCCCACAGGGCCGGGCTTCCAGATGTCGAAGAGGCGGAAGAGCACGAAGGCGCCGACCCAACCCGGCCATGGGAAAACCCACGCCCCGACATCGGCCATGGAGAGGCCCAGCGACAGCGGCCAGAGGGCGATCCACTGGCCCGCCACCTCGTCGATCACCACCCAGCCGGGATCGTGGTCGTCGCCCGTGGCCTTCGGGATCGCCCAGAAGCCGAGCGCCGTGACCGCCAGCGTCGCGACCAGCAACAGCCCGAAACCGCCGAGCCCGTGCAGGACCCACGCGACGGGCAGGGCGGCGAGGGATCCCCAGGTGCCCGGCGCCTTCGGCAGGAAGCCCGCGCCGCCGAAGCTTGCGATGGCCCGCGCAGCATTCATGCGAACACCAGCGTGGCGGCCGCCTGTGCCGCGATCCCCTCGCCGCGGCCCGGAAAGCCCAGCCGTTCCGACGTGGTGGCCTTCACGCTCACCCGCTCGGGAGAAAGCCCGCAGATCTGCGCGATCCGGGCGCGCATGGCCGCGGCGTGGGGCCCGATCTTCGGCTGCTCGCAGATGATCGTGCAGTCGAGATGGGTAATGGCAGCCCTGCGGGCGGCGGCCCGCTCGACCGCCTTTTCGAGGAAGATGTGGCTCGCCGCACCCTTCCACTGCGGATCGGAGGGCGGGAACCACTGGCCGATATCGCCCTCCGACAGCGCGCCGAAGATCGCGTCGGTGATCGCGTGCATCGCCACGTCCGCGTCCGAGTGGCCCGACAGCGCGCGATCATGCGCGATCTCCACCCCGCACAGCGTCACGCGATCGCCTTGCACCAGCCGGTGCACGTCGAAGCCGGTGCCGGTGCGCACATCTATCGTGGGGGCCATCCGCTCCACCTCTCGCTCGGCCCGCGCGAGGTCGGCGGGCGTGGTGATCTTGAAGTTGCGCTCCTCGCCCGGCACGGCAAGCACCTCGATCTCCGCCACGCGCGCCACGGCCACGTCGTCGGCAAGATCCTGGGTGTTGGCGCGGTGCGCGGCGAGGATCGAGGCGAAGCGGAAGCCCTGCGGGGTCTGCGCGCGCAAAAGGCCGTCGCGGGGGCGCGGCACTTCGAGGGCGTCGCTGCCTTGCCAGAGCGCATCGACGACGGGCAGGGCGAGGCAGGCGCCCTCAGCCTCCTCCAGCGCCTTCGTCACGGCGCGGATGAGCGGCGCGGAGACGAAGGGGCGGGCGGCGTCGTGGATCAGCACCGCGTCGGGCGGATCGGCGGCCAGCGCCTCCAGCCCCGCGCGCACGCTGTCGGCCCGGGTCGCACCGCCGGGCACGGGGGCGGGCACGGCGAGGCCCTCCACCGCCGCGTCGTAGTGAGCGCGGTCGTCGGGGTGGATCACGACCTGCACGTGGTCGACCTCGGGCCGCAGCGCCTCGATCGTGCGGCGCAGGACGGGGACGCCGCCGAGCTCTGCATACTGCTTCGGCACCGGGCCACCCGCGCGGGTGCCGCGCCCGGCGGCGACGATGATGGCGGCTGTACGCATGGTTCCTCCCGTCAATCCGCCTCCTTATGACGAGGGAGGGGGACCGGGCGCAAGGCGTCCGTCGAGCGGGCGGCGCATCTCGACCTCGCCGTCCTCGATGCGGCCCGTCTCGACGAAGCCTGCACTGCGGTAGAGGGCCCGGGCCGCTCCGTTGCCCTCCACCGCCGTGGTCACGAGGGCGCGCAGGCCCCGGGCGCGCGCCCATGCCTCGACCTGCGTCAGCGTCGCACGCCCGTAGCCCTTCCCCTGTTCCGGGGCCGCGATCATGAAACGCCACAGATAGCAGGAGAGCGGGTCGTCGCCGGGCTCCGGATAGCGATGTTCGCGCATGTCGATCACCATGCAGAACCCCACGAGACGGCCTTCCGCGCGGATCGCGAAGGGATGGGCGCCGGTCTCGTAGGGCGCTTGCGCGAGCGAGAAGGCGTTGTCAGCGACGAAGCCGCGCTGCTCTGCATGCACCGACAGGTCCGTGAGCGGGATCACGTCGTCGCGGGTGACGGGCTCGAGCGTGACGGTCATGGGAAAGCCTGTGGACGCGGCGACGTCCCCGTGGCACGACGCGCGCTCCCCTGGCGACCGGGACACGCCCGCCCGGCGAAAGCGGTGCGCCCCCGTTGTGCCTGCCCGCTTTTTGCGCTAACCGAGGACTCTGCACAGGAATGCGGCAAATGACCCTCCAGATCGGTTCACATACGCTCGACAGCCCGGTTCTGCTGGCCCCGCTCGCGGGGATCACGGACCTGCCGTTCCGCCGGCTCGTCCGTCGCTTCGGCGCGGGCCTCGTCGTATCCGAGATGGTGGCGAGCCAGGAGATGGTCCAGTCTCGGCCAGGTGCCCGCGCGCGGGCGGAGGTGCATGGCGATCTCGGCGATGCCTCCGTGCAGATCGCGGGGCGGGAGGCGTACTGGATGGCCGAGTGCGCGAAGCTCGTCGTGGATCGCGGTGCCCGCATTGTCGACATCAACATGGGCTGCCCGGCCAAGAAGGTGACGAACGGCTATTCCGGCTCCGCCCTGATGCGCCAGCCCGACCACGCGCTCTCGCTGATCGAGGCGGTGGTCGCGGCGGTCGACGTGCCGGTGACGCTGAAGATGCGTCTGGGCTGGAACGATGGCGAGATCAACGCGCCGGCCATCGCGCGGCGGGCCGAGGCTGCGGGCGTGCAGATGATCGTGATCCACGGCCGCACGCGCTGCCAGTTCTACAAGGGGTCCGCCGACTGGGCCGCGATCCGCGCGGTGGTGGACGCCGTGGACGTGCCGGTGATCGCCAATGGCGACATCGTAGACGGGGCGACGGCCCGGGCCGCGCTCGCCGCCTCCGGTGCCGCAGGCGTCATGGTGGGCCGCGGCGCGCAGGGTCGCCCGTGGCAGCTCGCGGCCATCGCCGCCGGGCTGGGGCACGGCACCGCCCCCGACATCCCCGAGGGCGCCGCCCTCGCCGACCTGATCCTGGAACATCACGAGGCCATGCTGAGCTTCTACGGCGCCGAGATGGGCGTGAAATGCGCCCGAAAGCATCTCGGCTGGTACATCGACGCGCACGACGTGCCCAAGGACCTGCGCCGCGCCCTGATGACCGCGACGGACCCGGGCACCGTCCGTCCCCTGGTGGAGGAGGCCGTCGCCCGGCCTGTGCGGCTGGCGGCATGAGCGCGGATTACGAGGCCGTCTGGAACGCAAGCCCGTTCCCCGCGCTGGTCCTCGACGGCGAGGACAAGATCGCGCGCGCCAATGCCGCCGCCGAGAACTTCGTCGGCATGTCCGAGCGGCAGATGCGCGGCAAGGCCGTGGCGCGCTACGCGGGCGAGGGCTCCGCCCTGCTCGACATGGTCGCCCAGGCGCGCGGGGCGGGGGTGAGCTATGCCCAGCACGACATCGACGTGGGCTGGGCCGACAATCCGCCGCGGGTGGCCAACGTGCAGGCGGCCCCCTTCGGTGAGGGGGGCGACGTGCTCCTCCAGATCCAGCCCCGCGGCATCGCGGAGAAGATGGACCGCTCGCTGAGCTCGCGCGCCGCGGCCCGCTCCGTCACCGGCATGGCCGCGATGCTGGCGCACGAGATCAAGAACCCGCTCGCGGGCATCTCGGGTGCGGCACAACTTCTGGCCATGAGCCTCGGCGAGGACGATCAGGAGCTCTGCGTGCTCATCCGGGAGGAGGCCGAGCGGATCGAGAAGCTGCTCTCGCGCGTCGAGCAGTTCGGCGACCTGCGCCCGGTCTCGCGCGAGCCTGTGAACATCCACGACGTGCTCAACCGCGCCAAGCTGTCGGCCGAGAGCGGCTTTGCCGCCGGCGTGCGCTTCGTCGAGGACTACGACCCCTCGCTGCCGCCCACGCCGGGTGACGCGGACCAGCTCATGCAGGTGGCCCTCAACCTCATCAAGAACGCCGCGGAAGCCGTTCCGAAGATTGGCGGAATGATCACCCTGCGCACCGCCTACCGCCCCGGCGTAATGCTGAGCCTGCCTGGTGGCGGACGCGAGAGCCTGCCGCTGGAGGTCAGCGTCGTCGACAACGGCCACGGCGTTGCGGAGGACATGAAGAAGGATCTCTTCGAACCGTTCGTGAGTTCCAAGGCCGCGGGCTCGGGCCTCGGCCTCGCGCTGGTCTCGAAGATCGTCAGCCAGCATGGCGGTGTCGTGGAATGCGAGAGCGAGCCGGGCTGGACTGCCTTCCGCCTGCTGCTCCCGGTCTGGAAGGAGAAACGCTGATGGACGGCACGATCCTGCTCGCCGACGACGATCGTGCGATCCGCACGGTTCTCAGCCAGGCTTTGACCCGCGCGGGCTGCCGCGTGCGCGCCACCGGCTCCGTCAACACGCTGTGGCGCTGGATCGAGGAGGGGGAGGGCGACATCGTCGTCACCGACGTGATGATGCCCGACGGCGATGGGCTCGACCTCCTGCCCGCGATCCGGCGCAAGCGGCCCGACCTGCCGGTGATCGTGATGAGCGCGCAGAACACGGTGATGACGGCGATCCGCGCCGCCGAAGCCGGTGCCTACGAATATCTGCCGAAGCCCTTCGACCTGAAGGAGGTTCTGGAGCAGGTGAGGAAGGGCCTCGGCCAGCGCGACCGTCCGGTGGAGAAGGCGACGCCGACGGATCCGATGCAGGAGAACCTGCCGCTGATCGGGCGCAGCCCCGCGATGCAGGAAGTCTACCGCATCATGGCGCGGCTGATGAACACCAACCTCTCCGTCATGATCACGGGGGAAAGCGGGACGGGCAAGGAGCTGGTCGCGCGCGCGCTGCACAATTTCGGCGCGCGCAAGAACGGCCCCTTCGTGGCGCTCAACATGGCCGCGATCCCGCGAGAGCTGATCGAGAGCGAGCTCTTCGGCCACGAGAAGGGCGCCTTCACCGGTGCGGCGGAGCGTCAGGCCGGCCGGTTCGAGGCGGCCGCGGGCGGGACGCTCTTCCTCGACGAGATCGGCGACATGCCCGCGGACGCGCAGACCCGCCTGCTGCGGGTGCTGCAGGAAGGCGAGTTCACCCGCATCGGGGGGCGCGAGACGATCCCGGCCAACGTGCGCATCATCGCGGCCACCCATCAGGACCTGCGTGCGCTCATCAACGAGGGGCGCTTCCGCGAGGATCTGTTCTACCGCCTCAACGTCGTGCCCGTGCGCCTGCCGCCCCTGCGCGAGCGGCTGGAGGACATTCCGGATCTCGCCCGCGCCTTCCTCCAGCGGGCGGAGATCGAAGGGCTGCCGCGCAAGCAGGTCAGCTCCGAAGCGCTCGACGTCCTGAAGCAGCAGAGCTGGACCGGGAACGTCCGGGAGCTGGAAAACCTGATGCGCCGCCTCGCCGTGCTCTGTCCCGACGACGTGATCGGCGAGGCGGCGGTGAGCGCCGAGCTTGCCGCCCGCCCCAGCTCGGCCGCGCCGGCGCAGGGCAGCGACGGCGAGCGGCTGGGCCAGGCGATCGAGACGCACCTCCAGCGCTATTTCGCGCTTCATGGCAACGAGTTGCCGCCCCCGGGCCTCTATGACCGGATCCTGCGGGAAGTGGAGATGCCGCTGATCGCGCTGAGCCTCGCGGCCACGCGCGGCAACCAGGTCAAGACCGCGGAACTGCTCGGCATCAATCGAAATACCCTCAGAAAAAAAATTCGCGATCTTGACATTCCGGTCACACGGGGAAAGAAGTTGATGTAGTCGTGCAACAGGGGGCCGTACGGCACATCAAGTTGTGATTTCGCGTAGTCTGCTCTCTTTTCAACGGTTTATGGAGCGCGGGCTTGCCATGCGCCGCCGCCGCACCGTGCGAACGGCGATGGCACTGACCCTCGTCGTGATGGGACCGGTCCTCGCGATCGCCACATGGCTGACACTGGGCGACCTCGGCTCCGACACGTCAAATGCGCTGCGCACCGTCCTCACCCTCGACCTCGTCTACATCCTCGTGGTCGCCGGCCTCGTCGCGCAGCGCGTGGCGGAGATGGTGGCCGCGCGCCGGGCCCGATCGGCGGGCTCGCGGCTCCACGCCCGGCTCACGGCGGTCTTCTCACTGGTGGCGCTGGGGCCGACGGTGCTGGTCGCGATCTTCGCGGCCGTGACGGTGAATTTCGGCCTCGAGGGCTGGTTTTCCGAGCGGGTGCAGCGCGTCGTCGGCAACTCCTTCGCCGCCGCGCAGGCCTACGAGACGGAGCATCGCTCCAACCTCGCCGCGGATGCCCGCCTGCTCGCCGACTACGTCAACCGCAACAAGACCCGCTTTCCGCTGATCTCCCCCTCCGAGCTGCGGGAGCTCTTGTCGGCCGGGCAGGCGCAGATGCAGCGCGAGCTGAGCGAGGCCTACATCATCGACGGCGCGGGCGACCTGCAGGCGCGCGGCAACCTCTCCTACCTCTTCGACTACGAGGAACCGCCGGCCGACCTGCTCGACGGGGCGCGCCAGAGCGGCGACACGATCATCATCGAGGACTGGGACGGGTCGGAGTTCCGGGCGCTGATCCATCTCGACGCCTTTGCGGACCGCTATCTCTACGTCACGCGCGACGTGGACGGACAGATCCTGGAGCTGCTCGACGAGACGCAATCCACCGTGATGCTCTACCAGCAGCTCGAGACCGACCGCGACGCGCTGATCTTCGAGTTCGCGCTGATCTACCTCGGCTTCGCGCTGATCGTGATCCTCGCCGCGATCTGGCTCGCCTTCTGGTTCGCGGACCGCCTCAGTCGCCCCGTGGCGCGGCTGGCGGGCGCGGCCGCGCAGGTGGGTTCGGGCAATTTCGACATGCGCGTGAAGGAGGAGAAGGGCGACGACGAGATCGCGATGCTCGGCCGCGCCTTCAACCGCATGACCTCGCAGGTCAAGCGCCAGCGCGACGCATTGATGGAGGCCGGTGCCGAGAGCGAGCGCGCCCGGCGCCTGTTCGAGGCGGTGCTGTCGGGGGTGACGGCAGGCGTGATCGGCCTCGACCCCGAGGGACGGGTGGAGGTCATCAACGCCGCCGCCTGCGAGATCCTGGGGTTGGAGGGCCGTGACCTCGCCGGCGTGCCGCTGGGCGAGATCGTGCCCGCCTTCGCCGCCCCGCTCGCGCAGCTGATGGAGGAGGGGCGCGACAGCGTGCAGGCCCAGATTCGCCTCTCGACCCCGCGCCGGACCGAAGAGCTGCTGGTGCGCGTCGCACGCCACCGGATCGACGCGGACCGCGAGGGCGTCGTCGTCACCTTCGACGCCATCACCGATCTCGTCAGCGCACAGCGCATGGCCGCCTGGGGCGATGTCGCCCGCCGCATCGCGCACGAGATCAAGAACCCGCTCACCCCGATCCAGCTCGCCGCCGAGCGGGTGCGCCGCAAGTACGGCCGCAAGCTTGAGGAGACGGATGCCGATGGCCTCGCCCAGTACACAGACGTGATCGTACGCCAGACCAGCGACCTGCGCCGCATCGTGGACGAGTTCAGCCAGTTCGCCCGGATGCCGGAGCCCAAGCGCCACCCGATCGATTTCGCGCCCCTGGTGCGCGACGCGGTGCACCTGCGCGCTGCGGGAACGCCGGGATTGAAGATGGACATGTCGCTGCCTCAGCAGCCCGTCACGGTCTTCGCCGACGAGACCTTGATCGACCAGGCCCTCAACAACCTTCTGAAGAACGCGGTGGAAGCCGTTGAAACGCGGTCCGAAACCGCTGGAGAGTCGGTCGCGCCGCGGCTCAAGGTGAACCTTGACATCTCGGATGACGTCGCCACCCTGAGCATCATCGACAATGGATGCGGCCTGCCCGATGGCCCGCGCGAGCGGCTGTTCGAGCCCTATGTGACCCATCGCGACAGGGGCACCGGGCTCGGCCTGCCGATCGTCAAGAAGATCATCGAGGAACATGGCGGGTCCCTGACTCTTGTTCCCGCGGGTCTCGACGGGCCCGAACCGGGACAGGGTGCCGAAGCGCGCCTCGTCCTGCCTCTTTTCAACGACGCTGCGCCCCCCGCGCCGAATTCGACCGACAGCGAGACAGAACATGCCTGAACCAGCGCTTTCCGACATCCTGATCGTCGACGACGAAGCCGATATCCGCGAGTTGATCGCCGATATCCTGGGCGACGAGGGGCATGGTACCCGCACCGCGCACGACGCGGACAGCGCGATGGAGGAGATGAATGCGCGCGCGCCCGACCTGATGGTGCTCGACATCTGGCTGAAGGACAGCCGGATGGACGGGATCGAGATCCTCAAGACCGTGAAGCGCGACAATCCGGCCGTCCCGGTCATCATCATTTCCGGCCACGGCAATGTGGAGGTGGCGGTCGCCGCGGTGAAACAGGGCGCCTACGACTTCATCGAGAAGCCCTTCAACATCGACAAGCTCCTGATGGTGGTGAACCGCGCGCTGGAAGCCTCGCGCCTGCGGCGGGAGAATGCGGCCCTGCGCGGGACCGAGGCGCAGTCCGCCGAGTTGATCGGCGGCGGCTCCGCCGTGCGCACCCTGCGCCAGCAGCTCGACCGGGTGGCGAAGTCCAACGGCCGGGTGCTCCTGTCCGGGCCGCCCGGGTCCGGCAAGGACGTAGCCGCGCGCTACCTCCACCAGCAGTCGGAGCGGGCCGACAAGCCTTTCGTCATCGTCTCCTCGGCCACGATCGAGCCTGACCGGATGGAAGAGGTGCTGTTCGGCGTGGAGCACGAGGGCCGCTCCCACGATCCCGGCCTCTTCGAGCGGGCCCATGGCGGCACGCTCTTCTTCGACGAGGTCGCGGACATGCCGCTCGGCACCCAGTCGAAGATCCTGCGCGTCCTGATCGACCAGGCCTTTACCCGCATCAACGGCTCGGACACGGTGCGCGTCGACGTGCGCGTGGTCTCTGCCACCAACAAGAACCTCGCGGTGGAGATCGAGCAGGGCCGCTTCCGCCAGGATCTCTTCCACCGGCTCAACGTCGTGCCGATCGAGGTGCCGGGCCTCGACGCGCGGCGGGAGGACATTCCGTCGCTCGTGGACCATTTCGTCGGCATCCTGCATTCCGAGCAGAGCCTGCCCCGGCGCACGCTCAGCGACGAGGCGGCGGCGATCCTGCAGACCCTGCGCTGGCCCGGCCATGTCCGCCAGCTGCGCAACATGGTCGAGCGCATCCTGATCCTCGGCCCCGATGGCGGCCCGATCCAGCCTTCCGAACTGCCGCAGGACGTCGATGCCGGCGAAGGGGAGGGGGGCGATGCGCTCTCCGCCGCCCTCGCCGGCCTGCCTCTGCGCGAGGCGCGCGAGGTGTTCGAGCGCGAGTACCTCATCGCCCAGATCAACCGCTTCTCCGGCAACATCTCCCGCACGGCGAGCTTCGTGGGGATGGAGCGTTCGGCGCTTCACCGCAAGCTCAAGTCGCTCGGCATCGTCACCCTGTCGCGCGGCGGCACCCGCATGGCCGCGATCGACGAGATGGCGACCGCCGAGCAGCAGCCCGAAGCCTGAACACCTAAGGACCCCGCATGAAGGTCATCGTCTGCGGTGCCGGCCAGGTGGGCTGGCAGATCGCGCGCCACCTGTCCTCCGAGAACAACGACGTGACCGTGGTGGACAACGACGCCGCCCTCGTGCGTCTGATCACGGATTCGCTCGACGTCGCTGGCATCACCGGCTTCGCCTCGCACCCCGACATCCTGGAGCGGGCGGGCGCGCGGGATGCCGACATGATCATCGCGGCCACGTTCTCCGACGAGGTGAACATGATCGCGTGCCAGGTCGCGCATTCGGTCTTCACCGTGCCGCGGAAGATCGCGCGGGTGCGTGCGCAAAGCTATCTCGACCCCGAGTGGTCCGACATCTACCGGCAGGACCACATGCCGATCGACGTCATCATCTCGCCGGAGAAGGAGGTGGCCGAGGCCGCGCTTCGCCGCCTCGCCGCCCCTGCCGCGTTCGAGATCCACGGATTTCTCGACAATTCCGCCCAGCTCGTCGGCCTGACGCTGGACGAGGACTGTCCGGTGCTCAACACGCCGCTGCGCCAGCTCACCGAGCTCTTTTCGACCTTGCGCGCCTATGTCGTCGGCATCCGGCCCGAGAGCCGCCGCCTGCGGGTGGCCGACAGCGACGACCAGCTCTTCGCCGGCGACCAGATCTACCTCTTCGTGGCCAACGACGACCTCGACCGGACGATGGAAATCTTCGGCAAGACCGTCACCTCCGGCAGCCGGTCGCTGATCCTGGGCGCGGGCAATGTCGGCCTCGGCGTCGCGCAGACGCTGGAGGAGCAGGGCAAGAAGGCGCGCGCGAAGCTCATCGAGCGCAACCGCTCCCGCGCGGAGTTCGCCGCCGACAGCCTGGAACGCACGATCGTGCTCAACGGCGACGGGCTGGACGTGGACATCCTGGAGGAGGCGGGCATCCGCAACGTTCACTCCTTCCTCGCCGTCACCGACGACGACAAGACGAACCTCCTGTCCTGCGCGCGGGCGAAGTCCATGGGCGCGCGCCTGACGATCTGCCTGATCAACGATCCGTCGCTCGCCCCGCTGATGCAGCCGCTGGGCATCGACGCCTACATCAACCCGCGCGGCACGACCGTCAGCTCCATCCTGCGCCACGTGCGCCACGGCCGGATCCGCGCGGTCTATTCCGTCGGCGATGCGGAGGCCGAGGTGATCGAGGCGCAGGTCCTGTCCACCTCCTCCATCGCCGGGCGGCGCGTGCGCGACACCCACCTGCCCGAGGGCGCGATCATCGGCGCGCTGCAAAAGCGCGGACAACTCGTCATCCCGCGCGGCGAGACGATGATCGAGGAGGGCGACAGCGTCACCATCTTCGCCATGAGCGCGCAGGTGCCGGAGATCGAGAAGCTGTTCCGCGTCTCCGTCGACTTCTTCTGACGCGATGGACTGGCGCCGCTCCCCGCTCTTCGTCTTCTTCCTGCTGGGGGCGGCTCCGGTCATGCTGGTGCCCTGCATCGCGGCCTACATGGACGGGGATCACGACACGGCGCGGCCCTTCTTCTACGGCACGATCCTGACAGTGTTCTTCGCGCTGTCGCTGGGGCTCGCGCTGATGAACCGGACGCCGCGCAGTACGGCCCGCTCGCACCTTCTGGCGCTGATGGGCACCTATATCCTGCTGCCGATCTGGCTCGCCGTGCCGCTGGCCGTGCTGGTGCCGACGCTGACACCGGTAGTCGCGTATTTCGAGATGGTCTCGGCACTGACGACGACCGGCGCAACGGTATTCGACCGGCCGGGGCGGATCCCGGACGCAGTACACATGTATCGCGGCCTCGTCGGCTGGGCGGGCGGCTTCCTGATCCTCGTCGCCGCCGTCGGCATCATGGCTCCGCTCAACATCGGCGGGTTCGAGATCCGCTCCGTCGTGCTGGGAGCGCGGCCCGGCGACGGGCGCATCCGCGTGGGCTCAGCCGAGGCGACGGACCGGATCCTGCGCGCGGTGGAGGTCGTGGCCCCGGTCTATGCCGGCCTGACGGCGCTCTTGGCCGCATTTCTGCTCGTCGCGGGCGAAGGCCCGCTCGACGCCTTCATGGGCGCCATGGCGGTGGTCTCGACCTCCGGCATCACCGCAACGGGTGCCGCGACCGGGGCAGGGGGGATCCCCGCGGAGATCGCGATGGCCCTGTTCCTGCTGATCGCCGCCACGGCGCTGATCTACGATCCCTATCGCCGGCGGGAACTCGGCATCTGGCGCAGCGATCCGGAGCTGCGCGTACTCATCGCCGTGGTCATCGGACTTCCGGCGATCCTGTTCCTGCGCCACTGGATCGGTGCGCTAGAGCTGGACCAGACCGCCGGCGGCTTCTACGTCGCGATGGCGGCACTCTGGGGCGCGATCTTCACCACGATCTCCTTCACGACGACCTTCGGGCAGGAGAGCGTCGCATGGGACACGGCGCAGGCCTGGTCGGGCCTCTCCACGCCGGGCCTCCTCCTGATGGGGCTCGCCATGCTGGGCGGCGGCGTGGCCACGACCGCGGGCGGCGTGAAGCTGCTGCGGGTCTACGCGCTCTACAAGCACGGTACGCGCGAGCTTCGCCGCCTCACATTGCCGCACTCCATCGGGGGGCAGGGACAGGCGGCGCGGCGTATCCGGACCGAGGGCGCCTATATCGCGTGGCTGTTCCTGATGCTGTTCTTCGTGGCGCTGGCGGCGCTCCTGCTGCTGCTCACGCTCACGGGCCTCGCCTTCGATCAGGCGCTGCCGCTGGCCACGGCCGCCCTTTCGAATACGGGCCCGGGCTACGAACTCTTCTCCGCCGCACCGCGCCGCTACCTCGACCTCGGACCGGCCGTGCACGTCATCCTGTCGCTCGCCATGATTCTGGGCCGGCTGGAGACGCTCGCCTTCGTCGCCCTCCTGAACCCCGAATTCTGGAGACGCTGATGCACACGGTTTTTTGCAGGCGCACACTAGAAATTGCCGGCGGGCCACGCCACTATCTGCCAAGCAAAACAAACAAACAGCCGCCAGGCGCGAAGTGCGCGGAGCGTGCCAACTCGGAGAGTGTGTGACCATGGCCAACGACAAGCAGAACCTGCAGGATGCCTTCCTCAACAATGTCCGAAAGGCCAAGATCCCCGTTACGATCTTCCTCGTGAACGGGGTGAAGCTGCAGGGCGTCATCACCTGGTTCGACAATTTCTGCGTGCTTCTGCGCCGCGACGGGCAGAGCCAGCTCGTCTACAAGCACGCGATCTCCACCATCATGCCGTCCCAGCCGGTCAACCTGTACGAGCCCGATCCTGAGTAAAGCGTTCGAGACCGAGGTCGCGAAGACCCGCACCGCCGTCCTTCACCCCGATCTGCGTCGCGCCGATCAGCGCCGTGCGCCGGAATATGCCCTGGCCGAGGCCGTGTCGCTCGCGCACGCCTTGCCGGAGCTCGAGGTCGTGGGCGAGCAGGTCGTGCCGGTTCCACGGCCGCGCCCCGGCTACCTGTTCGGCCCGGGCAAGACCGACGAGCTCGCGGACTGGATCGATGCGGAGAACATCGCGCTCGTCATCATCGACGGTCCGGTCACGCCGGTCCAGCAGCGCAATCTCGAGAAGGCGTGGAAGACCAAGATCCTCGACCGCACGGGCCTGATCCTGGAGATCTTCGCCGATCGCGCACAGACCCGGGAGGGTGTGCTGCAGGTCGATCTCGCGGCGCTGAGCTATCAGAAGACGCGGCTGGTCCGGTCATGGACCCACCTCGAACGGCAGCGCGGCGGCCTCGGCTTCGTCGGCGGTCCGGGCGAGACGCAGATCGAGGCCGACCGCCGGGCGCTGGACGAACGGATCAACCAGATCCGCCGCGCACTCGACAAGGTGGTCAAGACACGCGGCCTGCACCGCCAGGCCCGCGCCAAGGTGCCGTACCCGATCGTGGCCCTGGTCGGCTACACCAATGCCGGCAAGTCCACGCTCTTCAACCGCCTGACCGGGGCCGAGGTGATGGCGAAGGACATGCTCTTCGCCACGCTCGATCCGACCATGCGGCAGGTGGAGCTGCCCTCGGGCCAGACCGTGATCCTGTCCGACACCGTGGGTTTCATCTCCGACCTGCCCACCCAGCTCGTCGCCGCCTTCCGCGCGACGCTGGAGGAGGTGCTGGACGCGGACCTGATCCTGCACGTCCGCGACATCTCCCACCCCGAAAGCGCCGCCCAGGCCGCGGATGTGCGGGACATTCTGGAGAGCCTGGGTGTTGCAGAAGAGCGACGAAGCGCGATGATCGAGATCTGGAACAAGGTGGATCTGCTCGATGCCGAAGGGCTCGCGGCCGCGGAACGTGCCGCCGATCGCCATGCCCGCCACCTCGCGATCTCGGCGACGACTGGGCGCAATATCCCCGAGCTGCTGCAGGAGATCGATGCGGCACTGCGGGATCCGGTCAGCATCGAGGTGGTGGACCTGCCGCTGTCCGCAGGCGACGCTGCGGCTTGGCTGCATGCGCGCAAGCTGGTAAAATCCAGCGATGTGAGTGACTTGCGCCTGCGGCTCCAGGTGGAATGGTCTCGTAAGCAGAAGTCGCAGTTCTACAAGTTGCATCGCGGTAGTATTGCGGTCTCTTGAAGACGAGCGATCGCCGATGGTGGGTGCGTTCAGTGCTCTCCCAATAAAAGCAGCACTCAAAACTGCGACCGACGGTCGCAGTTCAGACGTCCCGCAACTGAGGGACGACGAACTGGCTACCGGATTTACGTGGACGATATCTAATCAAAGTACCCGTAAAAGGCGACTTGACCCAACGTTAGAATTACCCTCAGGTTGTCCTGCGCAAAGACGGAGTGGGGTAGCGTGCGAGTACTGTTCATAACAAGGACCGTCGGTTTCGGTGAGATCCGATGTGCGACGGTTCCGAGCGGCCCGCACTTTGCCGAAAGGTCGCCCTTCAAGCTCCTGAACCTTAACGTGTTTTGCGAAGCTCGTTGCCGTTTGCGCTGGCAGCGTGTTCCCCACGCTTCGTAATTCGGTTTGGCCGCGCCGCTTGCCCCACGTGCGATGCGGTCAACGCCCCCGGAGGTACTCATCCCTCACCGTCCCAGTGCCTCCGGGGGCACTTTTCCCGATCGGCGCCGTCCCAGAATAAAAACCGCGGTTAATTTGCCTCGATTTACAGGTAAACTTTTAGATATCAATACAGCCGATTTTTAGTCCGATATCTGCTGCACCGCACACAAACGGCACTACCTTCCAAAACTGCAAAGAGTGTCTGGTCTTACCGCAGCCGGGCGGGTTGGCATAAAGCCGCGCACCCATGCTGCAGATGCGAAACCGGGGGCAGGGGACCCGGAACAGTCCTGGGCGTTGGTCTCCCGCAGAACCACCGTCCATGGCGATTGTCAGGCGAGTTGGAGAACCGCGCGAGGGGGTATGCGCATGTCCGTTTCATTCTACACCGCTCTGGGAGCGGAGGTCCTGAACGACCTTTATGGATCGCGAAAGGCTCTCAAGCAGTCCATCGGCGCCTACTACAAGGCGGTGCGGGGCTCGATCCTCGACGAGGACGAGGAGACGCTGCCAGAACCGGCACGTATCGAGACGCTGTTCGCCCATACCTGCGGCATCGACGGGCGCGAGCCCTCGCGGCGCCGCGCGCCCTGCATGGGGTACACGGTCGAGCTCCTGGCCCGCTCGCAGGGGCACCGCAGCTTTCCGCTCGGCTTCTACCTGCGCCGACACATCCTGCCGGCCTTCGATCACGGGCAGACCCGCTTCTTCTTCGATGGCAGCGGCATGCCGCGGGCGCTCGTCACGTGGGCCTGCCTGTCGGACGAGGTGGAATGGGAAAGCCAGCAGACCTGCCGGCCGCTCGAATTCGACGAGTGGAACTGCGGCGAGCGGATCGTGTTCAACGACTGGATCGCGCCGTACGGCAATCTCGAACAGGTGGTCGCCGACATTACGACCGTGCTCTCGCCGGAATCGATGACGTCCGGCGACGAGCTCGATCGCAGCGATCCGCTGGCGCTCATCAAGCACCGGGCCGACGTGGCACTCGGCTACTCGCTGGCCGAGCAGAGCGACACCACGCGGATCGGCCGTTCCTGAGCCCCTGAGCCCGCCGATAAAGGGATCGGACACCGGGGGCGCCCATCTGGCGCCTCCTAGCTCACCCCATATTTAACATAATTATGGTTATGCGTAATCCAGATGTCCTTGCGAGGGCCTGAACCGCCCGCTGGCTCCAACCAAGTGCTATAACCTACCGCCTGGACTGAAGAGGCTTCGACCTCGTCGTCAGGTGACGCAGTTCCCCTTTCCGGTCGCGTTCGTGAAAATTGTCACTGTTCACGACCTGTCACTAACGCTAAAGATGTTATGCTTCCGACCCTTGCAACTCTGAATTCATAGAGTTGCCCTGTCTACTTGGCGTTGCGGAGTGTGGCGTGCTCGACCATCGACTCTTCTTTCTCAGCTTCTCTTCGGGAGTGGCCCTCGACGTCGTTCGCCGCTGCGTCGTGGCGACGGGCGGACGGGTCCAGGTGCTCAAGGATGCCGTCACCCTGCCCGTTCCGTCGGAGCCGCGGGCGCCCGGCACGCGGCGGCCCGTCCTGATCTTCGAGGCGCCGACCGCCCGCATGATCGCCGAGACGGTGCGCCGGGTGCGCGCCGGCCACCCGCGCATCGGCCTCGTCGCCGTTGCCCGGCAGGACGCGATCGCGGCAGTGCCGCCGGGCCTGCGCGATCTGCTGGACGGCATCATTCCCGCCGATTTCGAGGAGGAGGACGTCGCGGCCGTCCTGCGCCTGATGAGCCATGATCTCGTCATCCGGCCCGCCCGCGCCATGGCGACCGGCGATGCGGAATACGCGATGGCGCTCAGCCAGCGCGAGCGGCAGGTCGTCTCCAAGGTGGCGATGGGCCTCACCAACAAGGAAATCAGCTCGCAACTCGGCATTTCCCAGAACACGGTGAATGCCCATATCGCGACGATCCTCCGCAAGACGAGTGCCGCCAATCGCACTCAACTTGCAGTATGGGCTGCCAGAAATCTGATCTGAGGGTCCCCACATGGGGACGGGTGTGCCTCTCCCGATTGTGCTACCAATGTCAGATCAGGGCTTTACCCCCCGAACGAGTGGGAGAGACACCCTTGATAGGTAGCCTATCGGACCCGCATTATCAATGAATGCGGGCCCGAACCGGTTCTCGATCTGAAATCATATGATGGGCAATGACCGGGTAGCCTCGCGATAGTGCTCGATCATCTCCGCGCCCAGCTCCGGATCGGAGAAAGCCCAGACCCCGGCCTCGGCTCCCTCGACCACGAGGCTGTAGACCGCGAGCTCCACCGCCTTGCGCAGCGCGATGCTCACCGGCTCGTTGCGGGTGATCCCCGCCTCGACCTCGAGGATCTCGTCCGCCGCGACGTAGGAGAAGATCGAACCGCGGCCGAGCACGGAATACACCGTCTTGGTCGTGACGACCGAGGCCAGCACCTCGCCGTTCTGCACGCTGATCGCGCGCAGGCCGACCGTGACCACATCCTCGCGGTACTGCGTATCGACCCCGACGCCAAGAAAGCGGACACCTGCCCCGCCGGTCTCGATGTTGCTGTCGTAGTCGATGATGCCGCCCTCCAAGATGATCCCGGCAAAGAGCAGCGGCGGCAGCGAACTTGTCTGCTGGCCCAGATAGGCCAGCCGCGTCTGATCGATGATCTGCCGCTCGCGCAAGAGGTTGTCGACCGAACTGCGCTCGACCACGCGGAAGAACCCGCCCTCGGCCACGTCGCGCAGCACGTCGACGAGCACCGCGTCGCCGCCCTGGGTCACGGCCTTGGAGAACTCCGCGAAGTTCTCGTTGGGCCGCTGCTGCCCGGTCACGTCGGGAAAGCTGTAGACGGCCACGTCCACGACCGAGACGGCGGGCGGGATGCTCGTGAGCCGCGCCCGCTCGTCGGTCGGGAACTGGGGCTGGGCGGGGCGCGACGCGATGGGGGGCGATGGCGCGCACGCACCCAGCAGGCACGCGCCTGCCAGCATCATGGCGAAGAGGCGTGTCATTGGGGGACCTGCTGGATCTGCGCGGGGCTCGCGCCGGCCGCGGGCGCACTTGCCGCCGGGGCCGCGGCCGCCGCCGGCGTCCCGCCGGTGGTCCCTCCCCCGGCGTCCCCGCCGCCCAGATCGATTGTGATCGGCGGGAAGGAGATCTGGGGCACGCCCCCGCCCCCACCCCCGCCGCCATCGTCGCGGAAGCGGTTCTGGATGTCGGCGAGTGCGATCAGGTAGTCCGCGTTGTCGGAGAAACCGCCGAAGCCGGGATTGATCGGACGGTAGACCAGCGGGCCGGCCACGGCCGTTGAGGCGACGAGGGTGACGGCGACGGACGAGACGAAGACGCGAAGGGGCAGCGAGCGCATGGGCATGACGGTTCCTCCCTGCAGGCTCAGTTGACGGTTATGGTCGAACCGGGCGGCGGGTTCCTTATGATGATGCCGCCGGTGTAGCTTGCCCCCGCCTGGCCGTAGGTCAGCGTGACGTCCTGAGCGTTTTCGAGGCCGACAGCCCCGGTCAGGTTGTTGCCGACCTGGACCCCGGCGACGGTGTTGTCCCGTCCGCCGCGCACGAGCCCGACCAGTGTGTTGTCGCGACCGACCTGCACCAGGCCCACGACGGAGCCGGGTGAATCCTCGATCACGATGGCGCCGGTATTGCGTTGACCGGCCTGAAGAAGCAGCCCCGTCGCTCCGGAGCTGCCGCTGTTGAAGACGCTGGCCTGGTTGCGTGTCCCCTGCTGGAGGATCACGGATCCCAGATTGCGCGCCAGCGCGGTATCCGACACGAAGGGCCGCTGGGCCGTCGTGCCGGGCGTGATGACGACCTGTTCGACGCTGACGCCGTTGACCTGCGGCACGGCCGGAAGGTCGACGGACTGGGCGGACGCCGCACCGCCCAGCATCAGGACGAAGGCGAACAGTACGGGAGCGAGAAGTCTCATCAGATGTCCCTTTGCGTCGAACAACTCACGCGAATGCCATTTTGCTCAATGTAGGCGTTTACTTCCGGCATTTCGCCGTCTCTCGCCGCCGAAAACATGGAGCGCGAGACGACGACCGTCTCCTCTCCCCGGCTGACGAAGGTTCCGCGCTGCGAGGCGACGGACATGTTGCCGCCGGTCGTGCGCCGCGTGTCCACGGCATAGCTCGCAGGCCCGGTTCCCCCGGTCGCGAGGACCTCGATCAGCAGCAGCCCGTCCTGCGGCGCGATCCGCACGAAGCATTCCATGGGCGGTGCCACGGCGCCTTGTGCGAAGAGCAGAGCAACAGCGAGCGACAGCATCACGAGATCCTCACTTGGGTGTCCGGGGCGCGAGGGGGAAGTCGCCCCGGACGACGGCGCGTGTGCAAAAGGTCAGGCGATCAGTTCGCCTGGTAGTTCACGGCCGAATTGTCGGAGCCGAACTGCAGGATGGCGCTCTGGTTGTTGGTGCCGTCCTGCAGCGATGCGGCCGAGTTCCGGCTGGAACCGGAGCCGAGCGCCGTGCTGCCGATGGTGAAGACGCCCGCACCAAGGCCACCGCCCTGGACGTCGCCGGCCACATCGGTCAGCGAGAACGCGAGGCCGGCGCCCTGGCTGATGAACGACACGTTGTCGGAGCCTTCCTGCAACGAGGCAGCCGTGTTGCGGTCACCCTGCTGGAAGGTCGTAGCGGTGTTGTTCTCGCCGATGGAGGCGATGGCCAGGTAGTTGTCCGGACCACCGGACTGCAGGCCGAGCGCGTTGTTGTTGGTGCCGAGCTGGGCCACGGCCGCGCCATTGTCCTCGCCATCCTGCACGACGATCGCGTTGTTGCTGTTGCCGGTCTGGCTGATGGCGGCTTCGTTGGCGAAGTTGGTCTGGCTGATCAACGCGTTGTTGTTGTCGCCGATCTGCAGGGTCGCGGACTCCTGCTCGTCACCGACCTGCATGTTCATGGAGCTGTTGCCCACGCCGATCTGGAACTGGACCGCACGGTTGCCCGGGCCACCGCTCGACACTTCCGCGGCGGCGGCGTTACCCGGTCCAGGCCCGTTGCCGAGCGAGCGCGCGATGATCGCATCGCCGACCTGCGCGACGGCGCTGACCGGGCCGGTGATGGCGCGCGCCAGCGCTGCTTCACCCTGGACACGGGCCCGCGCGGTGTCGTTGGTCTCGGTGGCCGCGGCCTCCGAGTTCGCACCGGGATTTGCGGTAACCGTCTGGGCAATGGCACCCGTTGCGAGCGCGAACACGCTCGCTGTAACGATGAGGAACTTCATGACAGGTAACTCCCTGATCTGACGAAAAAAGGATCACCGGAACGCCGACAATCCCCGTTGGTAGCGTTCTGAAGCTAACGTCAAAGGCCGCTCGATCACAACCTAAAATTGAATTCGATCGGCAGATTTTCGCCCATTTCGTTCCCGATACGAGCTAGTTAGAAATGGGGGTCGGCAGGAATCCCCAAGCTGGGAAACCGGGGCTGGTCAATGGCTTATCGGAGGAACTGTGTGTGGATGTTTTCGCATCCAGCAAACAATCCGAACGTGCGTAAACGCCACATTCTGCCTCTTTATGCGCCAACTGCTGCCCTTATGAGCGAAACCCCGAATATGCGAATCGCATTTTGCGGCTCCTAGGCATCGTCTTGAGAAATCACCTCAGATCCTCGCGCCAACCCCCAGACAAACAGTGACGAAAACCGATCCCCGCCCTCAGTTCGAAGGGGAGCCCCCATCCGACTCGTTTTCCGAGCGATTCACCCGGTCGCCGCGCCCGCCGCCGGTCGCCGTGGCGAGGATAATCTTCAGGTCGAGCGTGAGGCTGCGCAGCGCGATGTAGTCCCGGTCGGTCTCCGCCAGGCGGATCGGCGCGCTCATGTCGATGTCGTGGATCTGCGCCCACCCCGTGATCCCGGGCCGCACGTCCAGCACGCCGCGCGTCCGGCGCGCTTCCACCAGCTCGGTCTGCACCGGCAGGCAGGGCCGCGGCCCCACGAGGCTAAGCTCGCCGCGCAGGATGTTGGCGACCTGCGGCAGCTCGTCGATCTTCGTACGCCGCAGCACCGCGCCGAGATGCGTGACCGCGGCGGCCCCGATCTCATGCGTGCCGCGCTGCGCCGTGCCGGCCTGCATGGTGCGGAACTTGTAGCAGGTGAACGTCCGCCCCGCCTGCCCCACGCGCTCCTGCGCGAAGATGCCGGGGCCCGGCGAGCCCACGCGCACCAGCAGCCACACGATCGCCAGCAGCCACCAGAACAGGAGCAGGATCGCGAGCGCGAAGCCCAGATCGATCAGCCGCGTGCCCGCCGCGTAGACGCGGTTGCCCTTCTGCGCATCCGTCACGATCTCCTCGACCCGGGCGGGACCGCCGCCCGCGTGCCGCAGCACGGCCTCCGCGACGCGCGAGACGTGAACCGTCGGACGAAGCGCGCCGAGCACCTGTAGCGCCGCGGGCCGCAGCGCCTTCGGAAGCTTGTGGAGATGCGCGAGCGTGCCGCGATACGCGCCCCCGCCATGGACCGCGGCGAGCCGCAGGTTCACTACGCGCAGGCCATCCGTCCCGGCCAGCAGCGCCTCGCCCTGCGCCTTCGACCGGCCATAGGCGGTGTCGCCACCGACCTTGACCGTGGTCGCGTTGAGGAAGGTCGGGATCCCGGCGGCGCGCGCCGCCTCCACGACCTCGCCGAGCAGGGTGACGTTCACCGCGCGGAAGTCCTCGTCCGACCCCGGGCGATCGTTGTTGCGCACGGCCAGGTGCAGCAGGGCATCCGCCCCCTGCCCCCGCTCGGCCAGCATGTCGTAGCCGCAGGTCTCGATCCCCGGCGCGGCCATGTCCGCCATCGCCGCGGGATCGCGGCCGACCAGCAGAAGCTCCGCGCCCGCCGCGCGCAGCTCCGGCACGAGCAGCCGCCCGACGAATCCCGACGCTCCGGTGATGACGATGCGCAAGGCGAGGGATCCTTCGACGAGGTTCGGGACGGTGGTAGGCCCGGCAGGACTTGAACCCGCAACCAAAGCGTTATGAGCGCTCTGCTCTAACCAATTGAGCTACAGGCCCCCGACAGGTATCGAGCGATAACAGACGCCCCACCGGGGTCAAGAGCCTGCGAGGAGACCCGCCATGACCGACCGGCCGCGCACGCCCTTTCTGGGCTACTACCTCGCGACCCTCGTGGCCGCCATCGTCGGGATGGCGGTGCTGGTCTTCGTGATCCAGTTGCTGACGGGCGCGAATATCGGCAGCGGTGCGACGGCGATCGTCCCGCCCATGGCCGCCGCCATGCTGGTCGGCCAGCGTTGGGCGAAGCGGCGCGGCGCCGCACCGACCTCGCGGGAAGCCTGGCGCTTCGCCCTCGTGGCCGGGGTCGCCTTTCTCGCGCTCCAGATCCTGCTGGTGCTGATGGTCGCGGCGTCCGGTGTGCTGGGGCCGATCGGTCAGGGCGCGGTGGGCCTGATGGTCGGCATCGTGCTCGCCTACACCGCCGTCGCGATCGTGATGCACCGCTGGTTCGTGATGATGGGCGCCCGCTCGGTGCTAAAGGCGAAGTGATGGACACCCCCCGCCCCCGCCGCTAGACACCGCTCAACGGACGCGAGGAGGCCCCATGACCAAGCTCACCTATGCCGATGCGGGCGTGGATATCGAGGCCGGAAACGCGCTTGTCGACCGGATCAAGCCGGCGGCGAAGTCCACGGATCGGGCGGGCGTGATGGCGGGGCTCGGCGGCTTCGGCGGGCTCTTCGATCTCAAGGCCGCGGGCTACTCGGACCCGGTCCTCGTGGCCGCGACCGACGGCGTCGGCACCAAGCTGCGCATCGCGATCGACACCGGGCACCTCTCGGGCGTCGGCGTCGATCTGGTTGCGATGTGCGTCAACGACCTGATCTGCCAGGGCGCGGAGCCGCTGTTTTTCCTCGACTATTTCGCCACCGGCAAGCTCGACGTCGCCGAGGCCGCGCAGGTCGTCGAGGGCATCGCCGAGGGCTGCCGCCAGGCCGGCTGCGCCCTGATCGGCGGCGAGACGGCGGAGATGCCGGGGATGTACGCCGCCGGCGACTTCGACCTCGCGGGCTTTTCCGTCGGTGCGATGGAGCGGGGCACCGCCCTGCCCTCGGGCGTCGCACCCGGCGACGTGCTGCTGGGCCTCGCATCCTCCGGCGTGCACTCCAACGGCTACAGCCTCGTGCGGCGGATCGTGGCGGACCATGGCCTCGACTGGGACGCGAAGCCCAACGGCCTGCCCGGCGGGGCCACGCTGGGCGAGGTGCTGCTGGCCCCCACCCGCATCTATGTCCGCCCGGCGCTGGCCGCGATCCGGGAAGGCGGGGTGAACGCCCTCGCCCACATCACCGGCGGTGGCATCACGGAGAACCTGCCCCGCGCCCTGCCTGAGGGCTGCGGCGCGCGCGTGAACCTCGACGCGATCCCCCTGCCCCCGGTGCTGTCCTGGCTGATTGGCGCCGCGGATCTCGACGAGGCCGAGGCGCTCAAGACCTTCAACTGCGGCGTCGGCCTGATCCTCGTGGTCGCCGAGGGCGCAGTGGACGGCGTGGTCGCGGCCCTTGAGGACGAGGGCGAGACCGCGCTGCATCTCGGCGAGGTCACGGCCACCCCCGGCATTGCCTACGAGGGCGCCCTGCGTTGAAGCGCGTCGCCATCCTGATCTCCGGCGGCGGCTCCAACATGGTGCGGCTGGTGGAGGAGATGCAGGTGGGACGCATCGACGGCGCGCCCGTCCTCGTCCTCTCCAACCGCCCGCAGGCGGCGGGGCTGCAGCGGGCGGCCGCACTCAACGTCCCCACGCAAGCCCTTGACCACAAGGGCTTCCCGGACCGCGCCACCTTCGACGCTGCCCTCCACGAAGCGCTGGCCGCCGCGCACCCCGACATCGTCTGCCTCGCCGGCTTCATGCGGATCCTGACGCCGGAGTTCACCGCGAAGTGGGAGGGGAAGATGCTCAACATCCACCCGTCCCTGCTGCCGCTCTTCCGCGGTCTTCATACCCATCGACAGGCCCTTGAGGCCGGTGTCACCGTCCACGGCTGCACGGTCCACGGCGTCACCGCAGCCCTCGACGACGGCCCAATCCACGGGCAGGCGGTCGTCCCGATACACCCGGATGACACGGAAGCGGACCTCGCCGCTCGCGTCTTGGTTGAGGAGCACAAGCTCTATCCGGCTGTCCTCGCCGCCCTCTGCGCAGGCCGCACGCCCCGCATCGCGCAAAGCGGAGCCTTTCCCGAGGCGTAACCCCACAATCCCGAGGGTGGACAGGTGCACTGCAATAAGTATCTATCCATCCCGACAGGTGACATAACCGTCACGCCACAACCTGAAGGAGATTCCCATGGTCAAGGTCGCCATCAACGGCTTCGGTCGGATCGGGCGCAACGTGCTGCGCGGCATCGTCGAAAGCGGGCGCACCGACATCCAGGTTGTCGCGATCAACGACCTCGGCCCGGTGGAGACCAACGTGCATCTGCTGCGCTATGACAGCGTGCACGGCAAGTTCCCGGCGGAGGTGACCGTCGACGGCGACAGCTTCGACTGCGGCACCGGCCCGATCCGCGTGACCGCCGAGCGCGACCCGGCCGCCCTGCCCTGGTCCGATGTCGACGTGGCGCTGGAATGCACCGGCATCTTCACCGCCCGCGACAAGGCGGCGATCCATCTGGAGAACGGCTCCAAGAAGGTGCTGATCTCCGCCCCCGGCGCGAACGCCGACAAGACCATCGTCTACGGCGTGAACCACGACAGCCTGACGGCGGACGACAAGGTCGTCTCCAACGCGTCGTGCACCACCAATTGCCTCTCGCCCGTCGCCTATGTCCTGAACGAGGCGATCGGGATCGAAAAGGGCTTCATGACCACGATCCACAGCTACACGGGCGACCAGCCCACGCTGGACACGATGCACAAGGATCTCTACCGCGCCCGCGCCGCGGCCGTCTCGATGATCCCGACCTCGACCGGTGCGGCGAAGGCCGTGGGCCTCGTCCTGCCGGAGCTGAAGGGCAAGCTCGACGGCGTCGCGATCCGGGTGCCGACGCCCAACGTCTCCGTCGTCGACCTCACCTTCAATGCCGCACGCGAGACCAGCGTCGAGGAGATCAACGACGCGATCCGCAGCGCCGCCGACGGCAAGCTCAAGGGCATCCTCGGCTACACGGACGAGCCGCTGGTCTCGATCGACTTCAACCATGACCCGCATTCGTCCATCTTCCACATGGACCAGACCAAGGTGATGGAGGGCACGATGTGCCGGATCCTCACCTGGTACGACAACGAATGGGGCTTCTCCAACCGCATGGCCGACACCGCGGTCGCGATGGCAAAGCTCTGAGCGACACCGCACCTCGGCATCGAAAGGCCCGCCCCACCCGGCGGGCCTTTTCTCTTTCGCTCAGGCCAGATCGTCCTTGCCTGCGATCAGCACGTGATTGCTGGTTGAATTGGCGAGCCGTTCCTCGAGGTGCGGCTGGTACTCCGGATCGCTCTCGAACGCCCTGGCCGCCTCGGCGGAGGGCCACTCGATAATGATGCGCAGCGCCACCTCCCGGCCCTCACCCTCCAGCCGCTCATGGCTCGACGTGCGCGCAAGGTACGTGCCGCCGTGCCGTGCAATCACCTTGTTGGCCGTCGGCAGGTAGTCCTCGATCCAGTCGTCGTTCGTCGGCGTCACGTCGAGCACCGAATAATGGGTCATCTTCAAACTCCTTCTGGTCTTCAAACTGCCCGATACCGGGCGCGCGCCATAACCTGCTTCTTGCATATCCGCGGGAAACGGCCTGATATGGAGTTCAGAATTCGGATTTTGGATATAATCCGTGGACACCGATACCGTTCGCCTCTTCATCCTCGCGGCCGAAAAGCTGAACATCAGTGCCGCCGGGCGTGAGCTGGACCTGGCGCCAGCGGTGGCCAGCGCACGGCTGGCGAAGCTGGAACGGGCGCTCGGGACCGAGCTTCTGCACCGCTCCACCCGCAAGGTCTCGCTGTCGATCGACGGATCGGACTTCCTGCCCTACGCGCGCGAGCTGATTGCGCAGGAAGACGCGGCGCGGGCAGCACTGGGGCTTGGCCAGACGCGGATCAGCGGCACGCTTCGCTTTGCAGCCTCCAGCAGCTTCGCCCAGCTCTACGTGGTGCCGATCCTTCCCCGGTTCCTGGAGATGCACCCGGGTATCGACCTCGACTTGCGCCTTTCGGACACGCCGTTGGACATGATCGAAGGCAGCTTCGATCTCGCCCTGCGCAGCGGGCCGCTCGTCGACAGCAGCCTCAAGGGCCGCAAGCTCGCCGACGACACCCGCGTCATGTGTGCTTCGCCCGCCTATCTCGCGCGGCATGGCACGCCGCACCGTCCCGGCGACCTCGCCGACCATCGCCTGATCGCCTTCCGCCACCAGTCGGCACGACGCATCGTCAGCGCCCGAGGCGAAAGCGGGGTATACGATCCGGGCGGGTCGGACTGCCGCGTCACCGTCGATGACGGCGCCAGCCAGATGATCGCGACACGCGCCGGGATCGGCATTTCCATGAACTCGCTGTGGTGCGTCCACCCGCAACTGTCGGACGGCACCCTGGTTCGGGTGCTTCCCGACTACGTCGTGGACGACCGCTCGGTCCTGTGGCTGGTCTATCCGAAATCCAACGTCCTGACCGCCAAGGTGCGTGTCTTCATCGACTTCCTGTTTGAGGAGATGGGTCGCGAGCCGCCCTGGACGCGCACCTGACTAAAGCGGCGCCTTCAGCCCCGCCGGGACCACCATCATCACCGCGCCGGCAAGTTGGTTGCGGGCGTTGCGATAGGGCACGGCGCGGATCGTGGAGGGCGTGCCCTTGAGGTCGTAGTCGATCTCCACCGTCTGCCCGCGCTCCACCACGTCGGGCAGGAAGGTGAGCGGGCGGGGAAAGCCGTCGGGCAGCTCGCACTGCGCGATATGGACCTTGGGCGCTTCCGTCGGGATCGACAGCACCTTGCGCGCCTCGTTCGACGCGCGCACGATGTTGAGCCGCAGGTCGAGCACCACGACCGGCAGCGCGAGGTGCACGAGGATCGATTCGAGCTCCTTGGTGACGAGGCTCAGCTCCATCGAGTTGATCTGCTGCTCCTCGTTGACGGTGATCAGCTCCTCGTTGGTGGACTGCAGCTCCTCGTTCGCTGTCTCCAGCTCCTCGTTGGTGGACTGGAGCTCCTCGTTGGTGGACTGCAATTCCTCGTTGAGCGACTGCAGCTCCTCGTTCGAGGTCTCAAGCTCCTCGATCGTCTGTTGCAGCGTCTCGCGCGTCGAGGCGAGCTGCCGGCGCAACTCACGCACGACCAGTTCGTCGCCCGCGACGTCGTCGGCGATGTCGCCACTCTCGACGTTCTCATCGGTCTCCGAGAAGACCAGCAGGTAGAGCGTCTCGCTCCCCCGGTCGCTGCTGAGCGGATAGACGGACAGGCGCAGCCCGCCGTCGTTGCGGCCCGGCAGCGGCAACAGCCCCGAATGCCGCGCCGTCTCACCGCGCTGCGCGAGCGAGATCAGCACCCGCGCCTCGTTGGCCAGCCTGCCCTTGAGGTAGTCGACCGAGGCACCCTTCACGTCACCCGACGGGATCGAGACATAGGCGTCGATCTCGCCGAAGACGCGGCGCAGCTTGTAGTCGGAGGTCACCAGCACCGCGTTCGGCCCCAGCGTATTGACCAGCGCACTGAACCGCCCGTCGTCGCGCAGCTCGGACCGGGCCGCCTGCTCCTCCAGCCGCTGGACGGCACGGACCTGGAGCCGGGCGCTGGGGCGCAGCGGGGTCAGATCGATGTCGCCGCCTTCGCGCTTGCGGAAGATCTTGCCCCCGGCGCTGTCGCGCAAAAACAGGCTCTCGACGCCGGTGATGCTCTCGGCCATGCCGAGGAAGACGAGGCCGTCCTCCTTCAGGGCGGAATACATCCGCGACATCACGCGGTGCTGCAGCTCCTGCCCGAAATAGATCAGCAGGTTGCGGCAGCAGATGAGGTCCAGGTTCAGGAACGGCGGATCCTGGGAGACGTTGTGCTCGGCGAACAGGATCACGTCGCGCAGCGGCTTGACCACCTTGAAGCTGTCGCCGATCGGCGTGAAGTAGCGTTCCAGCAGCGTCTCGTCGACCCTGCTCATGGAGCTCGCCGGGTAGAGCCCGCGCCGCCCGACCTTCAGTGCCTCGCGATCGATGTCGGAGGCGAAGATCTGGAGCTGGTTGCGATCGATCGTGTCGGGGCCGCCCATCGCCTCGGCAAAGAGCATCGCGATGGAATACGCCTCCTCGCCCGTCGCGCAGCCCGGCACCCAGACGCGCAGCGGTTGCGTGTCGTCCCGCTCCTCGACGATCCGCTGGATCGCGGCGTCGAAGCGCTTGAACTCCTGCTGGTCGCGAAAGAACGAGGTGACCGAGATCAGCATGTCGCGAAACAGCGTCTCGACCTCGTCGGTGTTGGCGCGCAGCCGGTCGACATAGTCCGCGATACGCTCCAGCCCCAGCGCAGCCATCCGCCGCTCGATCCGGCGATGGATGGTGGACGGCTTGTAGTCGCGGAAATCCACGTTGGTCTGCGCGAAGAGGAGCTGGTTGATCTCCGCCAGCGAGTTGACCGGCGGCATCAGCGCGGCGAGCCCCTCGGCGTCGCGGGAGGTCTCAACGATCTCCTTGAACTTCGCGCCGATATCCTCGGGCGGCAGGATCAGGTCGATGCAGCCGGTCCGCTGTGCGGCCATCGGCATGCCGTCGTACTTCGCGCTCGCCTCGTCCTGCGCGATGGTGATCCCGCCGGCCGCGCGGATCGCGCGCACGCCGAACGCCCCGTCCGAGCCGGTGCCCGACAGGATCACGCCGATCGCGCGCGGCCCGATCTCCTCGGCCAGGTCGATGAAGAAGCTGTCGATCGACGGCTTGGGCGCGCTCGGCGTCTGGTCGGGCGGCATCAGCTCCAGCCGACCGTTCGCTACGGTCAGGTTGCTGTTGGGCGGCGTGATGTAGATGTGGTCGGGCTGCGGCACCATGCCGGACGTGATCTCCACAACTGAAAGGTGCGTCTCGCGCGAAACCAGGTCCCGCAGGAGGCTCTTGTGCTGGGGCGCCATGTGCTGGACGACGACGTAGGTCGCGTTCGCCTGCTGCGGAAGGTTTTTTGCAAGTACGCTTAACGCTTCCAGGCCACCCGCGGAGGCTCCGATGCCGACCCAGGCCATACTGAATTTGCTACCGTCGGCCATAAATTTCGCTTTTTAACTAATAGGTTGTGAGGCATTGCGACTGTATCGTCAAAATCGTTAATGTGAAAGTAGCATCGTGAACCAGCGAACGCACCGCCCCGCGCCCACGTGACATAGGATTGCGGCTGCTTGCTATGATCCCGCCGAGCACCCATAATCGCCCTTCGTGATGCGCATTTGCGCGAAGGACGTTTGATGTCGGACGAGACTGGTAAGGGGCCGGAGAACGGCGGGGCGAGCGGCAGCACGGACGGCGCGCGGCGCCTGTCCGAGTTCGCGCCGGCGATCACCATCCATGCCCAGATGTCCGGCGACCGGGGCGTCACGGTAAACGGTGTCGAACTGCTCGTGGACGACACCCGTATCCGCCTCACATTCGAGACGGACCGCAACGTCGCCGACGTCTTCGGGCCGGAGATGGCCGAGTTCGTGACCGGACTGTGCAACCAGGCGCCGGAGAACGGGCGCCTGCTCTCCCTTCCCGACCTGCGGGCCGACATCTCGGGCTGCGAACTGGAAGGTGCCGCGATCCTCGCCCGCGCCTATGCCGAGAACGTCGCCGCGATCACCATCCGCCTGCGCCGCCTGCAGGGCAACGCGCTCGCCCTGCTCCAGCCCGGCGTGCTGCGCGACGATGCGAACGCGCGCGCGCTCGAACGCGCCGTGGACGAGGCGATCGAGCGGATCTACGTGCCGCTGCGCAATTTCGAGACGTCGATCGACCTCGCCCTGCGCGAGGGTCGCCGGGGCGAGGCGGAGCGGATCCACGCCCAGATCATCGCCTTCCGGACCGAGATCGACAACATCTGCTACAATTTCGAACGGCTGCTCGCCGACGATCTCGCCCGACGCGACGCGGCGCGCCCCGCCCTGCCCCCGGTCGACGATCCGGAGGACGAGACAGCGGAGCAACCGGCCGGCGGGCCGTCCTACCTCCGGCTCGTACCCGGCAACGGCTGATCCCGGTCCGATGGAGACCGAGGTCAGCATTGCGCCGCCCGCGCAGCGGCAGGGCCTCGTCATCGCCGATGCCACGCTCAGCCGCCTGATCGCGGTCAGCGACACCGTCGCGCCCATGACCGGACACGCCGGACCGCCCGCGGATCTGTCCGAGCTCTTCTCCCACACCCTCGTCCACGAGATGCGCAACATCGCCGGACTGCGCAGTGCGCGGGACGAGGGGCTCTATCTCGGCTACCGCGACATCGGGGGCGTTCCCCTGGCCGTGCGGCTGGAGACGCGGGCGAACCTGATCCTGATCTCGCTTCAGAGCCCGATGGATCCCATCTCGGACCTCGCGGATTCGATGCTGGCGCTGCGGATGCTGCTGCGCGGCATCGATGCGGAGGCGTATGCGGGCGGCAATCTCGGCCAGCTCGCCTGCCGGAACCTCCGCCTCACCGTCGCCGCGCGGCGGGTCCGGCTCGCCCGCGCGACCGAGGCCGGGCTGGAGATCGAGGCGGAGGCCGGATGGATGCCCGATGGCGAGGGACTGGCGACGGCCGAATGGACCCGCGCGCGCCTCGACGAGGTCATGGCCCATGAGCCGTTCCGCCATGTCGCACCCACCGAGCAGGCGGCCCCGGCCTTCCTGCCCGCCGCCCCGCCCGGCATCATCGTCGAGCCGCCGGCGTGGCCCGCCGGGCTGCCGCGCCCCGCGGCCGATCTGCTCATCCTGATGCGCCATCCGGGCGGCGGCACGCCGCGATGCTTTTTTTGCGAGACCTTTCATCCTGCTCCGCTACCTTTTTCGGCACTATCCAGCATCGCCATGTTCGTAAGGGTGCTGGACCTGATGGAGGAGATCGGCGACAGGGCCGGCAAACAGGAATAGGGCTGGGATGACGACGATCCTGATTCTCGAAGATGATCAACCCCTTGCGGCGGAATGGCAGATCGCGCTGGAGGAAGAGGGCTACGAGGTCGAGCACTGTCGCGACGCGACCAGCGCGCTGGCCTATCTGGAGAAGAACGACGCATCGCTCGTGATCGCGGACATCTTCATCTACCGCGACGGCGTGCTGAGTTCGGATGGCGGGGTGAAGCTCGTGGGCCTGCTGCGCGCGGCCGGCGCACGGACCGAGCGGCCCGAGCTTCCCATCATCTCCATCACCGGCCAGCCGCAGAACGGCCGCTTCGTGCCGCCGGTGCTGGACCTCACGACCTCGCTCGGCGCCGATCTCGCGCTCGAAAAGCCCGTGCCGATCAAGGACCTGCTGGGCCACGTGCGCCGGCTCATCGGCAGCCGTCAGGACGTGGCCGGACGCTGGCTCACCTCCCCCGACCGGACCGGCACACCCGGGCAGGACGGCGGCGAAAGCGCCTAGGCCCGCGCGGCGCCGTAGTAGAGCATCACCGCGTGCCGCGCCTCGGCGAAGAACAGCCAGCGCTCGACGAAACACCCGGCGAGCGCGGCGATGGCGGCGACCAGCGGCAGGTAGGAGAAGGTGAGCGCCGGCACCGCGAAGAGCAGCGCGACCATCCACACGCGCAGGGCATCGGCATGACGCCGCGCGATCTCGAAGCCCATCTCGCGCATCAGGAAGTTCTTCTGCGAATGCGGCGCTTCGAGGAGCCGCACCTCGCCCGACAGCCCCGTCGCCGCGGCCGCATCGAGCCGGTCGGTCCGGAGCACCCGCCGCCGGTAGCCGATCTTCGCCACCGCCGCCACGATCCCGGTCACCGCCACGAGGTAGAGCAGCGTCCCCGCCGCCTGCCCGGTCAGGTCCAGCACCGCGAGGAACAGGAGCCCCCCGGTCCAGAGCCCGAGCCCCAGGTAGGACGCAACCGTCCACCCGGTATGCCAATCGCGCACCGCCCTGATCGAGGCATAGATCATCGCCGTACAGACCAGCACCGCGACGGCCCCCAGCATGGCGAGCGTCTGAGCGACCCCGATCCACCCCGCCTCCGACCCCGTCAGCCAGCCCAGCCCCCAGGCGGCCATCGGCGCGAAGGTCGCGACCGCCATCACCCCCTCCCGGCTCAGCCAGCTCGTGCGCCATTGACTGAAGGCGCGCCATGCCCGCTCCGGATGACCCAGATGCAGCGTGGAGCTCACCAGCCCCGCCACGATCAGCACCCCGGCGAGCACCAGCACGCCGGTGTTCCACCCCGGCGGCAGCGCAAAGCCGCGGCCGGCGTAGAGCCCCAGCCAGATCAGCAGGCCGTAGCCGAGCCCCGAGACCACGGTGAAGAAGATGACCGATTTCGCGGGATGCATTCAGCCGTGCTCCCGCGCGGCCGTGACCTGCAGCTCCACCCGCGCTTCCGCAGGACTGAGGGCGACGACCTGCACCAGCGTGCTCGCCGGTCGCGCCGTACCGAAGACCTCCCGATGGACCTCCGCCACCGACGGCTCGTCGTCCATGTCGGTGAGATAGACGGTGGAGCGCACCACGTCGTCGAGGCGAAAGCCCGCCTCCTCCAGCGCCGCCTCCACCGTGGCCGCCGCGTCGCGCAGCTGCGGCCCTGCGCCCTCCATCAGCGCGTCGCCGCGCGCCGTGGTGCCGGAGACCCAGCAGGTGTGGCCCACGACCACCGCGCGGGAATAGCCGTAGGCGTCCTCGTTCGAGTCCCCCGATCCGATCAGCCGCTTCACGCCCATGGCTTCATCTTTCTCCAAATACGCAAGCGACGGTCATGCGCTGAGCACCCGGTCGACCAGCCGCGCGAAGAAGCCCGCCTCGCCCTCGACCACCGGCTCCAGCTTCGCCTCGGCCACGGTGCGCGGGCGCGGCGGCAGGTACTTGTTGACCGGCTTCGTGCCCTGCTCCGGCATCAGGTCGTAGCCGCCGCGCTCGGCCACCAGCTTCGACACGCCGCTCTCGGGATCGCCCAGATCGCCGAAATGCCGCGCGCCCGCCGGGCAGGTGTTGACGCAGGCGGGCACGCGCGCGTCCTCGGGCAGGTTGGGGTTGTAGATCCGGTCGATGCAGAGCGTGCATTTCTTCATCACGCCCTCCCCCTCGTCGTACTCGCGCGCGCCATAGGGGCAGGCCCAGGAGCAGAGCTTGCAGCCGATGCAGGTCTCCGCGTTGACCAGCACGATCCCGTCCTCCTCCCGCTTGTAGCTCGCGCCCGTGGGGCAGACGGTGACGCAGGGCGCGTCCTCGCAATGCAGGCAGGACTTCGGGAAATGCACGGTGCGCTGGCCGACCGCATCCTCCGTCTCGAAGGAGTGGATGCGGTTGAACCAGACACCGGACGGATCGTCGCCGGTGGCGAGCAGATCGGTGAGCGGGCCGGAATGCCCGCCCTCGTTCCACTCCTTGCAGTTCACCGCACAGGCATGGCAGCCGACGCAGATGTCGAGGTCGATGACCAGACCCAGCTTCTTCTCGGTCGTCTTCGGCAGCGAGGTCATTCGAACCGCTCCTTCGTGGACAGCCATTCGCGGAACGGCACCGCCTCGCCCGCGCTTTCGGTCGGCACGACCTTGGCACCATGGCCCGAGGGATCGGGCATCGGCGCCGGATGCTCCATCGGCTCGAAAGTCGGGGAGAGGCCCGGCGCGCATTTCTCGATCCGCACGCGCAGGTCGAACCACGCCGCCTGTCCCGTCACCGGATCGGAGTTCGAATAGCGCTGCCCGCCTTCACGTGGCGGCAGAAGTTCACTGATCACGTGGTTGAGTAGGAACCCTTTTTCGGCCTCGGGCGCACCCTGCGACAGGCCCCACGCCCCCTTCCGCTTGCCGATGGCGTTCCAGGTCCAGACGGTGTCGCGGTTGACGCCCGTCACCAGCTTCACCTGGCATTTCAGCTCGCCATCGGGGCTCGTCACCTTCACCCAGTCCTCGTCGCCCACCCCGATCTCGGCCGCGAGGTCGCGGTGGATGAAGAGCCGGTTCTGCGCCGTGATCTGGCGCAGCCACACGTTCTGCGAGCCCCAGGAATGGTACATGTGCATCGGCCGCTGGGTGAGCGCGTGAAGCGGGTAATCGCCCTCCGCCTCCTCCGGCGCATACCAGATCGGCAGCGGATCGAAATAGGTCCGCACCCGATCCCGATGCCGCTCCGGCGCCTGATCGGCGGCGAGGCGGAAGCGCTGCAGCAACTCGGAATAGAGCTGGTACGGAATGGGTGCCGCCTCCGGGATGAACCCCATCCGCGCCGCATGTGCGAGGTAGGCCGCGTTGTGCGCCTTGTTGAACTGCGCCTCCAGCGGCAGATGTTCCTGCCAGAAGCCGCCATTCTCGATGTAGCGGTCGAGCTGGTTGGGGTTCGGCGCGCCCCGCCCGTGATCCGAGCCATTGCCCCGCCACCCGGCGAGCGGTCCAAGCGCCGCGCCGCGCTCGTGGTTGACGATGTAGTCGGGGTAGCCGCCAGGATATTGCGGCGACCCGTCCGGCGTCACCATCCCCGGCAGGCCGAGCCGCGCGCCGAGGTCGAGCAGCACGGTCTGGAACGGTCGCACGTCGCGGTCGGGCTCCACCACCGGATGCCGGATCGCATCCGCCGCCCCCTCTGCCGAGGAGATCGGCCGGTCGAGCAGCGAGATGCAGTCCCACCGCTCCAGATAGGTCGTGTCGGGCAGGACGAGGTCGGCGTAAGGCACCGTCTCCGACCAGAAGGCGTCCGAGTAGATCACCTTCGGGATGCGGTAGTTCCCCTCCTCGTCCTTGTCCGTCAGGTACGTCATGGCCGCGCCCGGGTTCATCGCCGAGTTCCAGCCCATGTTGGCCATGTACATGAAGAGCACGTCGACCGGATATGGATCGCCCGCCCAGGCGTTGTGCATGACCATGTGCATCAGCCCGTGCGAGCTGAGCGGATGCTCCCAGGAATAGGCCTTGTCGATGCGCAGCGGCTCGCCCGCGCCGTCGACCAGCAGGTCCTCCGGCCCGGTGGGATTGCCCAGCGGCATACCGGCCAGCGGCTCCCCCGCCCGCGCGGGCCGCGCCGGTTTCGGACCCGGCGGCGCGGGCTTCGGGTAGGGCGCCTTCATCCGCCAGCCGCCGGGGCAGTCCACGGAGCCGAGGATCATCTGCAACAGGTGGATCGCCCGGCAAGTGTGAAAGCCGTTGGCATGGGCGGAGATCCCGCGCATCGCGTGCATCGACACCGGCCGCCCGGTGATCGTGTCGTGCCTGCGGCCCGTCCAGTCCTCCCACGCGACGTCGAGGGTGATCTCCTTCTCGAATGCCGCTTCCGCGAGTTCCGCGGCGACCCGGCGGATCTGCGCGGGCTCCACGCCGCAGGTCCCGGCCACCTTCTCGGGCGCGTAGTCGCCGGACAGGAAGCGCCGCGCGAAGAGCTCGAACGCCGGAACCGCGGCCCGCCCGTCCAGCAACACGGCCCGGCCCGCGAGCAGCGGCTCCACCCCCGGCGCGACCTCGGCCACGCCACCGCGGGTGAGGCAGAGCGGCGCCCCGTCCTCCCGCGCGAAGAGCCCGTGATCGGCATCGCCGGGCGCGTCGATCACCAGCCAGTGCGCGTTGGTGTAGCGGACCAGGAAGTCCCAATCGATCTTCTCCGCCAGCAAGAGCTCCCGGATCAGCGAGAACACGAACAGCCCGTCCGTCCCCGGCCGGATCGGCACCCATTCGTCCGCGATCGCGGAATAGCCCGTGCGGCAGGGGTTCACGCTGACGAACTTGGCGCCGCGCGTCTTGATCTTACCCAGCCCGGTCTTGATCGGGTTGCTGTCGTGATCCTCCGCCACGCCGAACATCAGGAAGTATTCGGTGCGGTCCCAGTCCGGCTCCCCGAACTCCCAGAACGCACCGCCAAGGGTGTAGAGCCCCGCAGCCGCCATGTTTACCGAGCAGAAGCCACCGTGGGCCGCGAAGTTGACGGTGCCGAACTGCGCGGCCCACCATCCCGTAAGGCTCTGACTTTGATCGCGTCCGGTGAAGAAGGCGAGCTTCTTGGGGTCCTTTTGCCGCACCTCGCCCAGCCACTCGGTGGCGAGCGCCAGCGCCTCGTCCCACTCGATCTCCTCGAACTCGCCGGATCCGCGGGGGCCGACGCGCTTCAGCGGCTTCGACAGGCGCGCCTGGCTGTAGTGGTTCATCAAGCCGGCCGAGCCCTTGGCGCACAGCACGCCGCGGTTCACCGGGTGGTCCGGATTGCCGTCTATGTACCTGATCGCGCTGCCCTTCAGGTGCACCCGGATCCCGCAGCGGCAGGCGCACATGTAGCAGGTGGTGAACTTCACCTCGTCGGCGACGACGGGGGTCAGATCGACCTCGTCCCGGGCCATCGGAGCACCTCCCCAGGTCTTCTATAAGAGTCAGCCTACTCTGCGTCACCCGCCCCCGTGACGCAAGCCGCATCGGTCGGCGGATCGCCGCCGAAGATGCAGGATACTGACTCTGAACGCCTTTTCCATGCTGCGGAACCTAGCAACGCCTGAAGGGTTGTTTGCCTAGACGGGCAGGAGCCCAGGAAGGATGTCAGCATGTTTCGCTTCGACGAGACCACGACCGACGCCTACATCACCGATCTCGAGAACTGCGACACCACTGATGCAGTGTGGCAGGCCGTGATCGACCTGTTCAATGGGACCCCGTTCGAGCGCATCAGCTACCACGTGATGCCGCTCTACTGGGCCACGACCGACCAGCCGCCGCAGATCCGCACGAACGGATTCTCGGAGGATTGGGTGCGTCGCTACCACAACAGCCGCCTCTGGCTGGTGGATCCGATCCCGATGACGGCAATCGGCCGCTCGGTGCCCTTCCTGTGGTCCGAGATCGTGGAACTGCGCGAACTGACCCAGGCGGAAGAGGACTATATCGAGCTCCTGGCCGAGTCGCGGCTGGGCAACGGCCTCGCCGTGCAGGTTTTCGGCCCGAATGGGCGCAGCGGCTATTTCGGGCTCGGCTTCGGGGACGAGAAGCCGAACCTCTGCCGCAACAGCGTGCGGCAGATCCAGTGGGTCTGCCAGCTTGCCCATCACCGCTACTGCGAGGTCGACACGATCCCCGCGGCCGCCCTCTCCCAGCGCGAGCGGGAGGTCCTTTACTGGGTCGCGCGCGGCAAGTCGAACAGCGCCATTGCCGCGATCCTCGCGATCTCCAGCTACACGGTGGATGCCTACATGCGGCGCATCTACCAGAAGCTCGGCGTCAACGACCGGGTGAGTGCTGCGATCCAGGGGCTCGGCTCGGGCCTGATCAAGACCGCGGCCTGACCGACGCGCCGGTTGCGGGCCCGGCCCGGCGGTTCTAGAATCTGACCAATTCCGGAACCGCGAAAGCCCGCAATGCCCTTTCAGAAGATCGAGCCCGAACGGGTCGCCGACGCCATCACCCGCCAGATAGAGGCGCTGATCTTGCGTGGCGTCCTGCGCCCCGGTGAGCGTCTGCCGGCCGAGCGTGAGCTTGCGAGCCGCCTCGGCGCCTCCCGCCCCTCCCTGCGTGAGGCGCTGGCCGATCTGGAGGAGCGCGGCCTCATCGTCACCCGCCCCGGCAGTGGCGCTTTCGTGGCCGAGGTGCTCGGCTCCGCCTTCGCCCCGCCGCTCATCGCGCTCTTCGCCAGCCATGACGAGGCGTTCTTCGACTACCTCGCCTTCCGCCGCGACCTCGAAGGGCTCGCCGCCGAGCGCGCGGCGCGCTATGCCACGCCCACCGATCTCGACGTGATCGACGCGGTGTTTCGGCGGATGGAAGCCGCGCATCCCAAGCGCAACCCGGATGACGAGGCAGCGCTGGATGCCGAGTTCCACATGGCCATCGTGGAAGCCGCGCACAACGTCGTCATGCTCCACATGATGCGCTCGATGTTCGAGCTCCTGAAGAAGGGCGTGTTCTACAACCGCCAGCTCCTCTTCGGCGTGCGCGACACCCGCGCCACCCTGCTCGGCCATCACCGCGCCATCCGCGACGCGATCCTCGCCCGCGATCCGGTCGGGGCGCGGACGGCGCTGGAGGAGCATCTGGGCTTCATCGAGGAGTCCATGCGCGAGCATCTGCGCCGCGCCGCCCTCGAAGAAACCGCCCGCCTGCGCTACCAGCAGATCACCGGCGAGACGGAGCACGCGACGTGAGCCACCCCGCCCTCGGACGCTCCGAGACGCGGGACGAGGTGCTCGACCCCGCCCGCCTCGCCGCCCTGCGCGCCACGCTCGACCTGCCGGCGGGCGGCGACGCCCTGCCCCCCTTCGCCCACCAGATCTACTTCTGGCAGGCCGAGCGCCCCGCCGCGCTGGGCCACGACGGCCACCCGGCGACCGGCGGCTTCATCCCCGATCTCGGCCTGCCGCGCCGCATGTGGGCGGGCGGGCGCCTGACCTTCGCCGCTCCGCTGCGCACCGGCCGTCCCGCGCGCAAGACCACGACGATTGCGAGTGTCGCGAAGAAGACCGGTCGGTCCGGCCCCCTCGCCTTCGTCACGCTGAAACACCGGTTCGAGCAGGAGGGCACGCTCCGCATCACCGAGGAACAAGACCTCGTCTACCGCCCCGACGACGCGCCCGCCGCCGCCCCGCAGCCCTGCGCGCGCATCGCGCCGGAGCCGCACACGGCCGATCCGACGCTCCTCTTCCGTTACTCGGCGCTGACGTTCAACGGCCACCGCATCCACTACGACGCCGACTACGCCCGACAGGTCGAGGGCTACGCCGGCCTCGTCGTCCACGGCCCCCTGCTCGCCCAGCTCCTCGCCCTGCGCGCCGAACGGATGCTCGGCACGCTGCTGACGTTCGCCTTCCGCGCCCGCTCCCCCGTCATCGCGAACGAGCCGTTCGAAACCTGCGCCGAGGATCGCGACGGCACCCTCCACCTCTGGATCCGCGCCGCCGACGGCCGCCTCGCCATGACCGCCGAGGCGACCTGACCCTTCATCTTTCTTCGAAATACGCAGATGCCGTCAGAGGCCCAGATGCGCCTCGACCCGGAAGCTCTCGGGCCAGTCCACGTCCTCGCCGCCAATCTCGCGCGCGAGCATCGAGCCGATCTTCTCGCCCAGCCCGAAGCCGATCTTGAAGCCGCCGAGCGCCGCGAACACTCCCGGCGCGCCCGGCACCGCGCCCACCATCGGATCGCGCCCGTTCGCCCGTGGCCGCTCGCCCGCCCACCGCGCCGCGACCCGGCCGACACCCAGCCGCGGGCAGACCGACAGCGCCCGTGCGAGGACCGCGTCGAGCTGCGCATCGGTGCTGCGCGGATCGTCGTAGTCGCGCTCGCTGGTCGCCCCGACCGCCACCCCGCCCGTCGCGTGCGGGATGATGTAGAGGCCGTCGGCATAGAGCAGCGGCAGCTCCGGCGCCTCCATGTCGAGGAGCAGCGCCTGCCCCTTCTCGCCGCGCCCGGCCCGCTCCCCCACCGTGGGCGCGAGCAGGTCGAAGCCCGCGACGCCGGCCGCCACCACGATCCGCTCCGCCGCGACCGGGCCCGCAGCCGTCTCCGCCCGCCCCGGTGCCACGGCGCTCACGGCGCAGTCCACCTCCAGCCGTCCCCCGGCCGCCTCGAACGCCGCGGCCAGCGCCGCGCAGGTCGCCGCGGGGTCCAGCCGCCCGGTCAGCGTGTCGTGCACGAGGCCGAAGGGCGCCCCCTCCGCCGTCACCCAGCGCGGATAGGCGTCGCCCGGCAGGATCTCCATCCGTGCGGACCCGCCCCAGCGCTCCGCCGCCTCGGCCATCCGCTCCGCCGCCCGCATCCGCGCCGCTTCCGAGCCGAGCGGAACCAGCCGCCCGATCCGGCCGTGACCCGTGGGCCGGCCCGACGACCGCTCGACCTCCGCCAGCGCTGGGCCGAGCGCCAGAAGCGCCTCGAGCTGGAACTGCTTCTTGGCGTTCCACCGCTCGGGCATGTGCGGCGCGAGCGCGCCCACCACGCCGCCGCTCGCCCCGTGCCCGGGCGCGGGCCCCGCCTCGACCAGCAGCACGTCGTGACCGGCCTCGCGCGCACGCAGCGCGGTCCAGAGACCGAAGATCCCGGCCCCGATCACCAGTACGTCCGTGCGCATGTTCATTCCTGTACCTCGCCCCACCCAACCCTTAGACACCGTGCCATGACCGATAGCGACCCAATTCTGTGGCGGGAGAACGGCACGCCGGTCTCCGCCCGCTTCGACGACCCATACTATTCGGTGGAGGACGGCTGGGCCGAGACGCGGCACGTCTTCCTCGCCGGCAACGACCTGCCCGGCCGTCTCGCGCCCGGTTTCCGGGTCGCCGAACTCGGCTTCGGCACCGGCCTCAACCTTCTGGCGCTGGCCGCCGTCGCGCCCTGCCCCGTGCGCTTCACCAGTTTCGAGGCCTTCCCGCTGGCCCTGGGCGACATCGCACGCGCCGCCGCCCGCTTTCCGGGGCTCGCGCCGCAGGCCGAGGCACTGCAGGCCGCCTACCGCCCCGAGGGCGGGCTCTTCCGCGTCGGTCCCGTCGAGGTCGAGCTGATCCTCGGCGATGCCCGCGACACGCTGCCGCGCTGGACCGGCCGGGCGGATGCCTGGTTCCTCGACGGCTTCGCGCCCGCCCGCAACCCCGAGCTCTGGTCGGCCGACCTGATGGAGGAGGTCGCCCGCCACACCGCGCCCGGCGGAACCTTCGCCACCTATACCAGCGCGGGCGCTGTGCGCCGCGCGCTGGCGGCCGCGGGCTTCGCCGTCGAGAAGCGTCCGGGCCACGGTCGCAAGCGCGAGATGAGCACCGGCCGCCTCCGTTCGCTTCGGCAAGACCCCGCCGAGGGCCACACGCCGGATTGATGCACGGGCGGTTGAACCCGACCCCGGTCCTGCGCGTAGTCCCCCGACAACCAGATCGGGAGAACCCGCCGATGCGCGCCACCGTGCTCTTGCCTGCCCTTGCCCTCTCCACCGCCATGCTGGCCGCCTGCACCGTGCCGGTGCCGGTTCCCACGTCGACCTCCAGCGCGCCCGACACCCGGCCGCGCGCCGGACAGACAAGCACGATCGAGCCCTGCACGATCCTCGAGGTGACGGAGGCCGAGATCGCGCCGGAGGAGAACGGCCTCACCCGCATCGCCTCCACCGTCGGCGGCATGGCGGGCGGGCTCGTGGGCCTCGGCCAGTCGGGCAGCTCCGCAGGCGGGGCGCTGAGCCGCGGCCTGGGCGGCAGCCAGACGCTGGGCGTGGAGTACACGGTGGAGACCACGGACGGCCGCACCCTCATCGTGCTCCAGGACATCCCGCAGGGCGAGCCCGCGCTCACCGCGGGCAGCGAATGCCGCATCCGCTCCACCCCCTCCACCGGCCTCAGCCGCATCCTGCCGCCGGTGGCCTAGCGTTGTTATCAGTTAACCCTGCTCTGGCGTCTTGAGAGTGGGCCCGAACAGGTGTTTGAAGCACCGGGCCGGATCCAGCTGTATCGGCCCTTGCCCTACAGCGCGAAGTGCTCGCGGTGCCACTTGAGATAGGCGGGATGCGGGTGCAGCGCGGGATCGTCGGGCACCAGCAGACGCCGCTCGGGCGTGAGCAACCGCTCGGCCACTTCGCCCGCGACGCTGCCTGATTTCAGCAGGACGGAGTGATCCTCGTCCACGCCGATCAGGCCCCGGTCGAACATCCAGTGCAGCGTCCCGCTCAGCGCCAGCCCGTTGCGCACGCTGTCCGGCCCGCGATGGGAGACGGGCCGGATATGGGCGGCCTCGACCTCCGGCCGCCCGCCGCCATTGCGCAGCTCAAGCCCCGACAGGGCACATCGCGCGCCATAGGCCCGCTTGACCTGCCGCGCAAAGCTCGCATCCCGAAACGGGCGGGAGGTCAGGAGCTCGGGCCGCGGCCCCGCGAGCGGCGCACCCTGGAACGGCGTCTGCGCATCGGCGAAACCCGGCACCTCGTGCCGCGGCAATGCCTCCGGATCGGGCCGTGCCCTGAACCCCTCGGCCAGGATGTCCGCGAACTCCGCTTCGCCGTTCGGCCGCACGGCACTGGCGTTCAGCCCTCCAGTCGCGGGCAGCGCCTTCTCCCGACGCGAGCCGTCGGCCCGCTCCCGCGGCACCCATCGTTCGAAATCGAGCAGCGAACCGGGATCGAGCACGGCGAGCCACCGCCCCTCCACCACGGGATTCCGCCGGATCGCCTCGACCCGCTGCACGGCATAGTACCCGCGCCCCCCGCCCTTTCCGCTTTCGAAGAAGATCACCCAGTCCCCGACCACCTGCTCGACGCGGCTCAGATAGACCTGAGGAAAGTCGTAGATCAGCCCCGGTTCGTCGGCATAGATCGACGCGCGGTTCTGGACGAGGACGGCCTTTCCCATGGTCCGATCAGACCATGCCGGACGCCCGCCAGCGTCTTCTCCGCGCCGGGTATCCTCGCCCGGCACGGCGAAACCGCGCCCTACTCGGCGGCCAGCGGCACTGCCTCCACCCGGCAGGCGGCGAACTTGAACTCCGGAATCTTGCCGTAGGGGTCGAGCGCGGGGTTGGTCAGCACGTTCGCCGCCGCCTCGACGAAGGCGAAGGGGAGGAAGACCATGTCGGGCGCCACAGCCCGGTCGGCCCGCGCCATGACCTCGACCGCGCCGCGGCGCGTCACCAGCCGCACCGCGCCCCCCGCCTCGACGCCCAGACGGCGCAGGGTGGAGGGGTGAAGGCCGCAATTCGCCTCCGGCTCCAGCGCATCCAGCACGCTCGCGCGCCGCGTCATGGCACCGGTATGCCAGTGTTCGAGCTGCCGCCCCGTGGTCAGCACCATCGGATACTCCGCATCCGGCACCTCGTCGGGCGGCACGATCTCCGCGGGGGTGAAGCGCGCGCGGCCCCCGTCCCGCGGGAAGCCGTCGCCAAAGACCACGGCCTCGCCCGGCATGTCGGGGCCCTTCACCGGATAGGTCACGGCATCCTCGCCCTCCAGCCGCGCCCAGGTGATGTTGTCGAGGCTTTTCATGCCCTTCTTCATCTCGGCGAAGACCTCGTGCGGCCCGGCATAGTCCCAGCCGAGCCCGAGCCGTTTCGCGAGCTCCACCGTAATCCACCAGTCCTCGCGCGCCTCGCCGGGCGGCGGCACGGCGGGGCGGCCCATCTGGACCTGGCGGTTGGTGTTGGTCACGGTCCCCGACTTCTCCGCCCACGCGGCGGCGGGCAGGATGACGTCGGCGTAGTTCGCCGTCTCGGTCAGGAAGATGTCCTGCACGACGAGGTGATCGAGCTTGGCGAGCGCCGCGCGCGCGTGCTCCACGTCGGGGTCGCTCATCGCAGGGTTCTCGCCCAGGATATACATTCCGTTAATGTTACCGGAATGCACGGCATCGAGGATTTCTGTAACAGTTAACCCCTTCTGGTCGGAGAAGTCGCCGCTCCCCCAGATGTCCGAAAAGGCCGAGCGCACGCCATCGTCGGTCACGCTCTGGTAATCCGGCAGGAACATCGGGATCAGCCCGGCGTCGGAGGCGCCCTGCACGTTGTTCTGACCGCGCAGCGGATGCAGCCCGGTCCCCGGCCGCCCGACATGGCCGCACATCAGGGCCAGACTGATCAGGCAGCGCGAATTGTCCGTCCCGTGAACGTGCTGGCTGACGCCCATGCCCCAGAAGATCATGCCCGCCCGCGCGGTCGCGAAGTCCCGCGCCACCGCCCGCAGCGTCTCCGCCTCGATCCCGCAATGGGCCGCCATCTCTTCGGGCGGGAAGCCCGCGAGATGCGCCTTCATCGCCTCGAAATTCTCCGTCATTCCAGCGACATACTGGCGGTCGTAGAACTCCTCCTCCACGATCACATGCATGATCGCGTTGAGCATCGCCACGTCGGCGCCGGGCTTGAACTGGAGCATGTGGGTCGCGTGCCGCTTCAGGGCCTGACCCCGCGGGTCCATGACGATCAGGGTGCCGCCACGCTTCGCGAACTGCTTGAAGTATGTGGCCGCAACCGGATGGTTTTCCACGGGATTTGCGCCGATGACGATGGCGACGTCGGCATTCTCGATCTCGTTGAAGGTCGCGGTGACGGCGCCCGACCCGACATTCTCCATCAGTGCGGCGACCGAGCTCGCATGGCAGAGCCGCGTGCAGTGATCGACATTGTTGTGGCCGAAGCCCTGCCGGATCAGCTTCTGGAAGAGGTAGGCTTCCTCGTTCGAGCATTTGGCTGAGCCGAAGCCCGCAACCCGCTGTCCTCCCAGTGCTTTCAGGCCGTGGGCGGCGGCGTCCAGCGCTTCCTCCCACGTTGCCTCCCGGAACACCTCCAGCGGGTTGGCCGGATCGACGTTCAGCCCCTTGGCCACCCCCTCCCGCCGGATCAGCGGTCTGGTCAGGCGATGCGGGTGCGCGATGTAGTCGAAGCCGAAGCGACCCTTCACGCACAGCCGGTTCTCGTTGGCCGGGCCGTCGGCGCCGTCGACCCAGACCACCTTGTCGTCCTTCACCTTGAGCGAAAGCTGGCAACCCACTCCGCAGTAAGGACAAACCGACTTCACCTCGCGGTCGTAGTCGGCGCTGTCGGTGACCTCGGCCGGCATCAGCGCGCCCGTCGGACAGGCCTGCACGCACTCGCCGCAGGCCACGCAGGAGCTCGCCCCCATCGGGTCGTCGAAATCGAAGACGATCTTCGCGTCGTGGCCCCGCCGGGCCATGCCGATCACGTCGTTGACCTGCACCTCGCGGCAGGCGCGGACGCAGAGGTTGCAGTGGATGCAGGCGTCGAGATTGACCGACATCGCCACGTGGCTGTCGTCGAGCAGCGGCACCCGCGCCCGCTCGATCGCCGGGTAGCGGCTGCCACTCACCCCCTGCACGGCGGCCATGTCGCGAAGATGAGAAGACGCATCCCGCGCCTCCTCCGGCTGATCGGCGAGCAGCAGTTCGATCACCCCGCACCGCGCCGTCTCCGCCCGCTCCGTCGCCGTGTTTACCACCATCCCCTCGGACGGCTCCCGGATGCAGGAGGCGGCGAGCGTCCGCTCCCCCGCGATCTCCACCATGCAGGCGCGGCAGTTGCCGTCCGAGCGGTAGCCCGGCTCCGGCCGGTGGCAGAGATGCGGGATTACGAGGCCCTGGCCATGGGCCACCTCCCAGATCGTCTGGCCGGGTGCTGCGGTCACGGTCTCGCCGTCGAGGGTGAAGGTGATGGTGTCGGTCATGGGCATCCTCGCTCTGCCCGAGACTTAATCACTCCGCCGCGCAGTGCGAAACGCGGTTCCCGACACGCGACGCACCGTTTGCGCCCACCTCGCGTTCCGATGGGAAACGCCCGCCTTCCACCTTGTCCAAATATCCCCGCCGGAGGCCACGAATTCTCGGACGAGAATTCTGCAAGGACCTTTCGGACGAAAGGTCTTGGGTCAGCCGAAGAGCCGGGGTTTGAGCTGGAGCAGCGTGCGGTTCGTCTCCTCGCTCGCGGCCTTCCCGGCGAGCACCGCGGTGTGGATCGCGGCGGCCTGCACCATGGCGGCGACCAGCTCCGGTGCCGCGGCCGCGTGGCCCTGTCCGAACTCCGCATCCACCGCCGCCCGCGCTTCGGCGAGCTGGCGGGCGGCGCGGGCCGCGGCTTCTGCAACATGATCCATGGTGTGTCTCCCGTTTGGGCGGGAGATGGTACGCCCGGCGGGCATCGCCAGTGGCTGCGCGCTCAGGGCGCGGTCGCCTGCATCTCGGGGCGCGCGGCGAAGCCCTCGAACCAGGCGGCCAGCGCGGGCCGCTCGCCGCGCCATTCGCCCACGGGCCCGCGGAAGTCGAGATAGCCCAAGGCGGCGCCGAGCGCGATCTGCCCCATGTCCACAGGCCCTGCGAGATGCGCCATCCAGCGGCTTTCGATAACATCGAGCGCGCGGAAGATCTTCGCCTTCTGCCCGTCCATCCAGGGCGCGGACTGCTTCTCCTCGGACCGGACGCGGCCTTCGTAGACGATCAGGAGGGCTGCATCCATGATGCCGTCCGCCGTCGCCTCCAGCACCTTCACATCCCAGCGGCGGGCGGCGGGGTACATGTTGGTGCCCCACAGGTCGTCGAGATATTCGCAGATCACCCGGCTGTCGTAGAGTGCCGGGCCGTCCTTGCGCACCAGGCACGGGATCTTGCCGAGCGGGTTGACGGCGAGCGGCATGGTGCCGGTCTCCACCGCGTTGCCGGCCGCGTCGATCGCCTCCAGCGCGGCATTGCACCCGGCGATCTCGGCCAGGATCCGGACCTTGCGACAATAGGGCGAGGCGGGGTTGTCGTAAAGCTGCATGGGCCGTCTCCTCTCAGGCGGGCGGGTCGCGCATCCACGCGGCAAGATGGCGGAGTTCCGTGCCGTGGCCAGTCTCGACCGCGTCGGCGGCGGCGAGGCGATGCGCGGCCTCCTTGTTCTGGTTGAGCTTCCAAGTGCCGTCGACCGTCTCGATATGCAGGCGAACCGGCACGATCATCCGCATCATGCGGGTCGCGACCTCCGGCGTCATCTTCGCCATGGTCCAGGGCCGCTTGTCGAGCGGGGTCTCGTGCCGTGCGGAGAGCGCGTCGAGATGCGGGCGCAGCGCCTCGGGCTCCAGCACCTCCAGCCGCCCGCGCAAGTGCACGGCGACGTAGTTCCAGGTGGGGACCTGATCGGGCGCGCCGTACCAGTCGGGCGAGACGTAGCCGTCGGAGCCGGTGACGCTCAGCAACGCAGGCCCCGGGGTGCGCAGGATCGGGTTGGAACGGGCGAGATGCGCCTCGGCCACCGTGCCCCCGGCATCGAGCAGGAAAGGCACATGGGCCGCGAGCGGGCCGTCCTCGCCGTTCACGCAGAGGGTACCGAAGCCGCGGTGACGGGCGAAGTCGACGTTCTGCGCGCGGCCGGCCTTGCGGAAGCTGGGATTGGGGTGCATCGGTCTGGAGCCTTCGAAACAATCGACGCGTCGTTTCACTCCGCCCGTCCTCGCGGGTCAATGACGGCATTGTAGCCGTGCAATACGGGCCGGCCAGCATACCCCACCGGGAAACCGTACAAATTTGAGCATTAACCTTTATTGACGAAAGGTTAACAACTCGTCATCTCGGCTTTCGGGAAGTAACCGAACTGTATTTATAGGTTGAATTTCTCATTTTCACTGTAACCGTGGGTTGTTTCGGCCGCTGGGGAGACCGAACAGCCCCAACCAGAACAAGACACAAGGCTTCATCGACCATGAAGAACACCGTACTCGCCATCACCGCCCTCGCGGCCCTGTCCGCCTGCGCCAAATCACCGTCCTCCATTGCTCCGGTCGCCGTCTCGTCGGCCGAATATTCCGGCATGAGCTGCGATATCCTTACCAATGAGATGAACCGCAACTCGCTGGAACTGGCCGACGCCGTGTCGCGTCAGCGCTCTGCCCAGGCGGCGGATGCAGTCGGCGTGTTCCTGGTGCTGATCCCGCCCTCCGCGCTGATGGGCGATGCCGAGGGCGACGTCGCCCTCAACAAGGGCGAGAAGATCGCGATGGAGCGGGAATACGACCGCCGCTGCCGGCAGATCGCAACGGGACCGGCCGCGCCGGCCTCCTGAGCGCGGGCCAGGACGGACCTAGAGGACCGTGCGGCGCTCCTGCGCCATGGTCTCGATGCCGCGCAGCATGGCCTGCGCGGCGAACCGCACGGTGGGCTCGAAGTCGGGGACGTTGTCGCAGAACTCCGGCTCGCGTATCACCACCGCCACATGCTCCGGCGGATGGGTCATCGGATAGAGGCCCGCGATCATCATGTAGAGCATCATCAGCCCGCGATGCGCCTCCTCCGGCTGCCAGTGCGGGATGGCGCGGCAGAGCGAATCGGCCACCTGCGCGGAGCACGCGTTGAGCCGCCGCTTCATGCCGCGGATCGTGTCGCCGGTGATGTTGTGTTCCAGCACCGAGGCCATGCGCGAGATCAGCAGGCAGAGCTGCGGCCGCTCGATGAAGCATTCGGCCATGACGTCCGCCACGTGGGAGACCGAACTCTGCCCCTCGATGCGCTCTTCGAAGGCATTGCACAGGTCCTGGACATCGGCCACCATGAGCTCCAGCAGGATCTCCTCGCGGCTCTCGAAGTAGCGGTAGAGACCGGATTTGACGACGCCGGCCTCTTGCGCGATGGCGTTGAGGCTCGTTCCGTTGAACCCGTCGCGGTCGAGGACGCGCGCGGCGGCGTCGAGGATCATCCGGCGACGGACTTCCTTGTGTTCGGGCGAGCGGGCACGCTGAAACATCTTCGTCATGTTATCCTAGCTAGCGCTGCCGGAAGCGTTTCGCAAGACAAATAACGGAACGTCGGTCTCTTATTGACAAGGACTGACCGAACTTCGTAGTTTCGAGGGAATACCGAATTGTGCGGGGGAGGTGCGCGCCATGCAAATCACGATCAACGGGGCCGATTACGATGTCGAGGCACCCGAGGACATGCCGCTGCTGTGGGTGCTGCGCGACCTCCTGGACATCAAGGGACCGAAGTTCGGCTGCGGGGTCGCGGCCTGCGGCGCCTGCACGGTGCTGGTGGACGGGGAGCCGGTACGCTCCTGCTCCTACCCCGCCTCCGCCGTCGAGGGCGAGGTGACGACGATCGAGGGGATCGCGCGGGGCGGAGTGCTGCACCGGGTGCAGGAGGCGTGGATCGAGCACAACGTGCCGCAATGCGGTTACTGCCAGTCTGGCCAGATCCTCGCCGCCGTCGCTTTGCTGGAACAGACGCCGCGGCCCACGGATGAGGACATCGATCTGGCCATGACGAACCTCTGCCGCTGCGGGACCTATCCCCGCATCCGCGCCGCCATCAAGACCGCATCCGGGCAGGAGGGCTGAGCCATGGGTATCGGCAAGATCGTCCGCCGCACGTTCCTGGGCCTCGGCGCCGCTGCCGTGGGCGGGGTCGCCTTCGGCGCCTGGTACTACAACCGCCCCTTCGACAATCCGCTGGAGGCAGCGGAGGGCGAAGGCGTCTTCAACCCGTTCGTGAAGATCGCGGAGGACGGGACCATTACCGTCATAACTCCGCGGGCCGAGATGGGTCAGGGCATCCATACAACGCTCGCCGCGATGGTGGCCGAGGAACTCAACGTCTCGCTCGCCGCCGTCCGGGCGGAGGTGGGGCCGAACGCGCCCGTGTACTACAACTCTGCCATGCTGGCCGAGGGCGCGATGCCGCCGCATTTCGAGGACGGCTTCGCCGCGCAGGCGCAGCGGGAGACGATGCGCGTCGTGGGCAGGCTCTTCGGCATGCAGGTGACGGGTGGCTCGTCTTCGGTCATCGACGGTTATGTGCGGATGCGCGAGGCCGGGGCGATGGCCCGCGCGGCGCTGATCGCGGCGGCAGCGGAGCAGTGGGGTGTGACGCCCGGCAGCCTGCGGGCGGAGAACGGCAGCGTGATCGACACGGCGAACGAACGGACGGCGAGCTACGGTGAGCTGGCGCTGGCCGCCGCCACGGTCGAGGTGGATACGCCGGAGCTGAAGCCCGCCTCCGAATGGCGGGTGCTCGGCCGCTCCCAACCCCGGGTGGAGATCGCGGAGAAGGTGACGGGCGCGCCGATCTTCGGCATCGATGTCGAGCTGCCCGACATGCTGCACGGCACGGTGGTGATCTCGCCCCGCTTCGGCGCGCCGGCGCTCAGCGTGAACATGGACGCGGCCCGCGCCGTGCCCGGCGTGCGCGACGTGGTGGCGGTCGAGACGCAGACCGGCCGCGGCTTCGGCATCATCGCGGATCACACCTGGGCGGCCTTCGAAGGCGCCCGCGCGCTCGAGGTCGAATGGGGGGCCGCCCCCTACCCGCCCGATGACGAGGGGATCGACGCGCGGCTGGTCGAGGCGATCCAGGCCGATGCCGATCACGCGCTGATGGACAAGGGCGACGTGGACGCGGCCTTCGCCGATCCGCAAGGCACCGTGGTCGAGGCGGAATACGGCGTGCCCTATCTCGCCCACGCGACCATGGAGCCGATGAACGCGACGGCGCAGCTGACCGACGAAGGGCTGGAGCTCTGGCTCGGCACCCAGGCGCCGGGGATCGTGGCGGGACGCTGTGCGGCAATGCTCGGTCTCGAATACGAGCAGGTTACGGTGAACCAGCTCCACCTCGGCGGCGGCTTCGGGCGGCGCGGCGAAGTGGACTACCCGCTCTATGCCGCGGCCCTCGCGCAGCACGCCGACGGGCGGCCGATCAAGGTGACGTGGAGCCGGGAGGAGGACATGCGCCACGACACCTACCGCCCCGCCGCGCTCGGCCGTTTTCGTGCGGTGGTGCCGGAGGGGGGTGCTGCGACTGCGGTGGAGATGAAGATCGCCGCCCCCTCGATCATGGCGAGCGTGATCGCGCGGACCTATCCCAACCTCTCGGCCATGGGGCCGGACAAGACGATCACCGACGGCGCCTACAACCAGCCGGTGACGGTCGAGAACCACCGCGTCTCGGCCCATGTGGCGGACCTCGCGATCCCGGTCGGGTTCTGGCGCGCGGTCGGCAACAGCTATAACGGCTTCTTCCACGAGGGCTTCATGGACGAGATGGCGGAGGCGGCGGGCATGGACCCCCTCGCCTTCCGCCTCGCCATGATGGGCGACGACGAGCGCCTCGCCCCGGCGCGCGCCTGCCTCGAACGGGTGGCGGAGATGGCGGGATGGGGCGATCCCCTGCCCGAGGGCAAGGGCCGCGGCATCGCACACATGCTCTCCTTCGGCTCGTGGGTCGCGATGGTCGTGCAGGTGGACGCGAGCGAGGACATCCGGATCGAGAAGGTCTGGGTCGCCGCGGACCCCGGTACCGTGATGGACCCGCGCAACTTCCGCGACCAGATCATTTCGGGCGCGATCTTCGGCTTCTCCCAGGCGCTGGGACAGGAGATCAACTTCGCCGACGGCCGCGTGGTGCAGGAGAACTTCTGGGACTACACGTTCATGTCCATGGGCCAGTCGCCGGAATTCGAGATCGACCTCCTGCAGACGGCGCACAAGATGGGCGGCGCGGGCGAGGTGGCGACGCCCCCGGCGGCCCCGGCGCTGGCCAACGCGATCCACGATGCGACCGGACAGCGCCTGCGGCGGATGCCGTTCAGCCGCGACGTGCGCTTCCTGCAGGTCTGAGGACGGCGCACACGGTTGCCGTCGCGCCGGGCGTATTTGGAGGAAAGATGAAGGCGGAGGGTGCGCCCCTGACCTTCATCTTTCCGGAAAATACGCGAGCGGCGGTGCCGCCGGGCGGGCGCTCAGGCGGCGAGGCGCTGGCCCTGGGTGCCGGTGATCGCGGCCTCGACGATCTGGCCTACGGGTTGCGGCGTGGCGAACGCCACCTCGGTGAACCCCTCGGTCCGGCCCATGTCGGGCGCCTCGGTCAGCACGCGGTGGGTGCGGCCCATCTGTGCCGCGAGGTGCCGGGCGACGGCGGTATCCCCGGCGGCGCGCAGGCGGGCGGCGCGCTCCTTGATCGCGGCCTTCGCCACCTGCGGCATCCGCGCGGCAGGCGTGCCGGGGCGCGGGGAATAGGGAAAGACGTGAAGCCAGGTGAGCCCGCACTCCTCGACCAGCCGCAGGGAGTTCTCGAACATCGCGCCGGTCTCGGTCGGGAAGCCCGCGATGATGTCGGCGCCGTAGACGATGTCGGGCCGCGCCGCGCGCATCTCCGCGCAGAAGCGGATGGCATCGCCCCTCAGGTGGCGGCGCTTCATGCGTTTTAGGATCATGTCGTCGCCCGCCTGCAAGGACAGGTGCAGGTGCGGCATCAGGCGGGGCTCCGTCGCGATGGCCTCGACCAGCGCCGGGTCCGCCTCGATCGAGTCGATGGAGGAGATGCGCAGGCGCGGCACGCTCGTCAGCTTCAGGATCCGCCGCACCAGATCGCCGAGCTTCGGCTCGCCCGGCAGGTCGGCGCCCCAGCTCGTGAGGTCCACGCCGGTCAGCACGACCTCGTTGTAGCCCTTGTCCACCAGCCGCTGGATCTGCTCCACCACCACCCCCGCGGGGACGGAGCGGGAATTGCCGCGGCCATAGGGAATGATGCAGAAGGTGCAGCGGTGGTCGCAGCCGTTCTGGACCTGCACGTAGGCGCGGGAGCGCGTGCCGAAGCCGTCGATCAGGTGACCCGCGGTCTCGGTCGCGGACATGATGTCGTTGACCTGCACCCGCTCGGTCTGACCGATGAAGTCGGGGCCCTGCGCGATGCCGGCCCATGTCTCGGCCTGCATCTTTTCGAGGTTGCCGACGACGCGGGCGACCTCGTCCATCCCGGCGAAGGTCTCGGGTTCGGTCTGCGCGGCGCATCCCGTCACGATGACCTGCGCCTGCGGATTGTCACGCTTGAGGCGGCGGATGGCCTGCTGGGACTTGCGCACGGCTTCCGCGGTCACGGCGCAGGTGTTCACCACCACGGCATCGCGCAGGCCCGCCTGGGCGGCGAGCTCCTTCATTGCCTCGGTCTCGTACATGTTGAGACGGCAGCCGAAATTGGTGAAGACCGGGGCGCTCACCCTGCGCCCTCCAGGAAGCCCGCGGTGAAGGTGCCGGAGAAGACGTGGGCAACCGGCCCGCTCATCCAGACGCCGTCGTCCCGCCAGTCGAGGCCGAGCGTGCCGCCGTCGAGCCGGATGGAGACGCGGCGCCCGGTCAGCCCCCGGCGGGAGGCGGCGACGACGACCGCGCAGGCGCCGGAGCCGCAGGCGAGCGTCTCGCCCGCGCCGCGCTCCCAGGTGCGCTGCCGGAGCGTCTGCCGGTCGAGGACCTGCACGATCTCGACATTGGTGCGCTCGGGATAGAGCGGATGATGCTCGATGGTCGGGCCGAAGGCGGGCAGGTCCACCGCCTCCGCATCCTCCACGAAGAAGACGCAGTGCGGGTTGCCCATGCCGACCGCGGAGGGCGCGCCGTCGATGGGCAGTGCGTCGAGGGCGACGTCCTCGGCCAGCGGGATCTCGCGCCAGTCGAGCACCGGCGGGCCCATGTTGACCGAGACGAGCCCGGCGTCGCGCACCCCGTGAAGTACGCCGCGGCCGGTGCGCAGGGCGATGCGCCGGGTCCCCGCCTCCTCCATCAGCAGCGAGGCCACGCAGCGGGTCGCGTTGCCGCAGGCGTCGCTGAGCGACCCGTCCGCGTTCCAGAAGGTGAGATCCGCATCGACCCCCCGCCCCGGCCCGATCACCGCGAGCTGGTCGAAGCCCACACCGCGATGCCGGTCGCCGATCGCGCGCACTTCCGCGGCCGTGGGCGCGCGCGCGCCGCGGCGTGCGTCGATCACGACGAAATCGTTGCCCGCCCCGTGCATCTTGAGGAACGGCAGGTCCCGTGCGGCGTTATCCATGCGCGCGATATACGCCGGGCCGGACGGGTTGACCATAGGGTCAGCCATGCCTCCACGTCATGGCAGGTCTTTGTTCGAAAAGGCCCCTTGACCCCTCAGGAGACCGTGGGTAGAAGCCGCGCATCGGTCGGGCCCGTAGCTCAGTTGGTAGAGCAGCTGACTTTTAATCAGTAGGTCACAGGTTCGAATCCTGTCGGGCTCACCACCGATCCGCCCCTCCAGCGATACATCTGCAAGTTGTGCTAAACACCGGGAATGGCGTCGCTTTTCCGCCACGCTCGGCTGTTTCCCGCCGACCGGGCCGCACATGCCCTTTGCGATGTGCCCAAGCTGTGACAGGTTCGAGGATGGATGCGTAACGACTGCGGGAGAAGGGCCGGCATGCGCAGCACATCTCTGCTTTTCACCGGGGTTGTCTTTGTGCTGAGCGGGTGCAATGTCGACCTGATCCTGCCGCGCGACGATCCGCCTCAGGACGGCGAAATCCGGGTGATCGACCTGAACGACCGGACCCAGAACCGCGCCATCATCAACGGGCAGGAGGTCGGTTCGCAATGAGCCGCCGGACCGGCGAGCGTCCGGCGCTGCCAACAGGAAAACGAGACGCGTGCCGCCCCGCCACGGGCAGGCCCGCCGCGAAGGACGAGGATCGACCGACCCCATGACGATACGAGTTTTGCTTCTGGCGACGGCCGCCTGCCTCGGACTGGGCGCCTGCGGGCTGGGCGACACGCGCCTGCCCGAGCGGGTGGAGGAGCCGGGTGCGGCGGAGCCGGTCGCGACCACGGATCTCACGCTGCTCGCCGCTGCGGGGGGCAACTTCAACGACGGTCCGCCCGATGCGCTGCCGGGTCAATGCTACGCCCAGGCGACCCGCCCGGCCCGGTTCGAGACGCGGTTCAGCCAGGTGGTCGATCAGGAAGCGACCGAGCGGTTCGAGGTGATCCCCGCGACCTACCGCACCGAGACGGTGCCCGTCGTGGTCGAGGAGGCCTATACCCGCGTCGAGGTCATCCCCGCCGTCTACGACACCGTCACCGAAACCGTGGTGGTCGAGCCCGCGCGGGAGGAGACGGTGACTGTTCCGGCCGAGTTCCGCGAGGTGATCGAGCAGGTGCCCTCCCGCCCTGCCTATCGCGCGTGGGAGCCGTCGGGCCGCATCGTGCCCACCGGCTCCAGCCTCAACGGCGGCCGCGTCATCGGCAACCGCACGCTTGCCGGCGGTGCCACCGAGACGCTGGTCGAGTATCCCGCGACCTTAGAGACGGTGCGCCGGCAGGAGCTCCTCCGGGCCGAGAGCACGCGCGTCGTCACCATTCCCGCCGTCACGCGGGAGGTCACGCGCCGCGTCGTGGTCGAGCCCGCCCGCACCGTCGAGGTCGTGGTGCCTGCCGTGACCCGCGACGTGGAGCGTCGCGTCGTCGACCGGCCCGAGCAGATCGAGCGGATCGAGGTGCCCGCCACCTTCCGCACCGTCGAGGAGCCCGTGCAGGTCCAGCCCGCCGATCAGGTCTGGGTCAACGTGCTCTGCGACACCGCCTATACCCGCGTGCTGGTCCGCGACGTGCAGCGAGCGCTGCGGGCTCGCGGTTTCTACAATGGCGGCATCGATGGCGTGGCAGGGCCGCGGACACGCTCCGCGATCCGGGCCTATCAGCTCGACCTCGGCTACGACACGCCTGCCCTGACCATGGAGGCGCTCCGGGATCTCGGCATCACGTCCTGATCCGGGGCCCCATCGTTTCAATCAGGCGTCCGGAGACACCGGGCGCCCGTTTCGCTTCGGGAGATTGCCATGACAGGCCGTGCGCGGCTCGGCGCCGTTCTGTGGATGATCGGCGCGACATGCTCCTTCGCCGCGATGGCCGTCGCGGGGCGGGAGATCGCGGCCGATCACGACACGTTCGAGCTGATGCTCTACCGCTCGATCATCGGGGTGGGCATCGTGCTGGGCCTCGGCGGGCTGACGGGGCACCTGGGCGAGATCCGGTTCGCGCGGTTCCGGCTGCATGTCGTTCGGAACGTGGGGCATTTCACCGGGCAGAACCTGTGGTTCTTCGCCGTCGCCACCATTCCGCTGGCGCAGGTCGTCGCACTTGAGTTCACCACGCCGCTATGGGTCGCGCTGGCCGCACCGCTGCTGCTGGGCGAGGCGCTGACCTGGCGCAAGGGGCTCGCGGTGCTGCTGGGCTTCGCCGGGGTGCTGGTGGTGGCGCGCCCGGGTGCTGTGGAGCTGGAGCCCGGGGTGATGGCCGCCGCCCTCTGCGCCATCGGCTTTGCCGTCAGCTACATCGCGACCAAGGCCTTGTCGGAGACGGAGACGACGACCGGCATCCTGTTCTGGCTGACGGCGATGCAGACGGTTTTCGCGCTGGTCTGCGCGGGTTTCGACGGGGATATCGCCGCACCCGCGCGGGGCGCGGTGCCGTTCCTCGTGCTCGTCTCGATCTGCGGGCTGTCCGCGCATTACTGCCTGACGCGGGCGCTGATGCTCGCGCCCGCCTCGGTGGTGGCCCCGCTCGACTTCGCGCGGCTGCCGCTGGTCGCGGTGGTGGGCTGGGCGCTCTACGGCGAGCCCTTCGCGCTGGCGATCCTCGCGGGTGGGGCGCTGATCCTCGTCGCCAATTTCCTCAACCTGCGCAGCCCGGCGGTCACAGCGTCGAGATCTTGAGGCCCGCGACGCCCGCCACGATGGCGACGATCGACAGGAGCTTCACGGTCGTCATCTGCTCGCCGAGCAGCAGGTAGCCCAAGAGCACCGTGCCCAGCGTGCCGACCCCGGTCCAGACCGGGTAGGCAACGCTGACCGGCAGCGTCTTCATCGCGAGCGTGAGGAACGTGATGCCGAGGACCACGGCGACCGCCGTGACGAGTGTCGGCGTGAGCCGGCTGAACCCCTCGGAATACTTCATGCTCATGGCGAAGGCGATCTCGAAGAGGGCAGCGACGGCGAGGTAGAGCCAGGCGATCATGACGGGGTTCCTTTGGTGAGGACGAGGGACGGAAGGGCGGCGAGCGCCGCGTCGGGCGGATCGCCGGCAGCGGCATGGACCATGGCGCCGTCGGCGAGCAACAGGATCTGGCGGGCGAGTGCGGAAGCCGGCAGGTCCGTGCGGACCTCGCCCGCCGCCTGCCCTGCCCCGAGCCGGTCGGCGATCCGGGCCTCGATCCGGTCGGAGGCGGTGCGCGCGGCGGTGCGCAGCGGCGCCGGCAGGTCCATCTCGGCAAGCGAGCGAACCAGCAGGCAGCCGGGCGCGGCGGCATCGGCAGCATCCCGGCGGAAGATCGCGGTGAGCCGCTCCAGCGCCTCCACCGTATGGGGTGCGGCGAGCGCCGCATCGACCTCCGCCAACCGTCGCGCGGCATAGGCGTCGAGCGCGGTGGCGAAGAGCGCCGCCTTGTCGCCGAAGGCGTAGCGCAGGCTCTGGCGGTGCAGGCCCGTCGCCTGCTCCAGCATCGTATAGGTCGTGGCGCGGAAGCCGTGGGCGCGGAAGGTGTCGAGCGCACGGGCCAGCACCTTCCGCTCCTCGAAGCTGCGGGGGCGGCCGGGGCGGGTCTCGTCGGCATCCATATTTTGTGTACGCGTAGTCATGAACAAAAAATGTGTATGACCGGTCATGAATTCAAGCGCCCTTCCCCCGCGCGCCCTCTCCATGCTAGGCGACGCGCGGAACACGCACCGCATCAGGAGAGCGCGACATGGACATCGACAAGATCCCCGCCGGCAAAAACCCGCCCCGGGACATCAACGTGGTCATCGAGATCACGGGCGGCGCGGGCGGCGGGGCGCCGGTGAAGTACGAGATCGACAAGGAGTCCGGCGCCGTCTTCGTCGACCGGATCGTCAACACGCCGATGTTCTATCCCTGCAACTACGGCTTCGTGCCCAACACCCTGCACGCCGACGGCGACCCCACGGACGTGCTGGTGCTCACCGAATTCGCGCTGGCGCCGGGCACCGTCATCCGCTGCCGTCCCGTGGGCGTGCTGAAGATGGAGGATGACGGCGGCATGGACGACAAGCTGATCGCCGTCCCGGTCGAGAAGGTCGATCCCTTCCAGGCGCACATCAAGGACCTCACCGACATCGCCGAGAAGACGCGAGAGCGCATCAAGCACTTCTTTGAGCACTACAAGGACCTCGAGGCGGACAAGTGGGTGAAGGTCATCGGCTGGGGCGACCGGGCCGAGGCGGAGGAGATCCTGCAGACCTCCCTCGACGCGATGAAGAAGTAGGCTCCAGCCCGAAACCAGTGGTTGAACGCACACCGCCTCGGGTAACCGGGGCGGTGTTTTCGGTTGTGTTTGCGCAACAACATTTCAAGCAGTCCGCCGCGTTGACGTGGCGTCCGATATTGACCGGATTTGTCGCACTTCGCACAGTTCCCGCACGTTTAATCAAAGCGTCACGAGAGAAGGCGCTACAGGCCCGCTAAGGGGGGGACACTCATGAAGAACATCACGAAGCTGATGTGCGCGACGGCTGCCGTCGCGGTCGCAGGGACCGGTGCAGGTGCCGCCGGCCTCGACCGCTCCGGCCAACCGATCAACATCCTGTTCGAGGAAGGCCGCTACGTCGAAGTCGGCGTCGGCCGCATCTTCGCGAACGTGGACGGTGAGGACCCGCTGGGCAACGAAACCGGTGACGGGCCGGAGGACTACACGATCTACAGCGGCGGCTACAAGGCCGACATCAACGACCAGTGGTCCTATGCCTTCATCCTGGACCAACCCTACGGCTCCGACACGTCCTACCCCGACGAAGGCAGCATCTTCGACGGCACGTCGTCGGACCTGAACTCCCAGGCGCTGACCGGCCTGCTGCGCTACCGCATGCAGAGCGGCTTTTCCGTATACGGCGGCCTGAAGCTGCAGCGCGTCGAGGCCGAGGCGACAGTTGGAGCGGCGCAGCTGCGTGCCGGAACGTCGGCGCGGCTTGCAGAAGCCGGTGTTCCGGCTGCGGCGATCCCCGGTATCGTGGCAAACATCACCGACTACACCGTCGATGCCGATCCGGATATCGGCTTCGGCTACGTCGCCGGTGTCGCCTATGAGCGGCCCGAGATCGCGCTGCGCGTGGCGCTGACCTATCACTCCGAGGTCGAGCACCGAAACGACACGGTGGAGAACGGCGTCTTCATCGGCAGCACGGGCGCGCCGGTCGCGGTCACCGACCAGGCCAGCACCTCCGAGACCGAATTCCCCGACGCGTTCACCCTCGACTTCCAGACCGGTGTCGCACCGAACACGCTCGTCTTCGGCCGCATCCGCTACGCCGATTACGAGGAGTTCGAGCTGGCCCCCCAGGCGTTTACCGACAACACCGGCGCGGCGATCGCATCCTACGAAGAGAACATCTTCGCCTATCAGCTCGGCGTGGGTCGCCGTCTGACGGACAACTTCTCCATGTCCTTCGCGGTGAGCTACGAGGAGGAGGGCCCGGCCGACGACGCCTCGCCGCTGACCCCCGTCAATGGCCGCATCGGCTACACCCTGGGGGGCGTCTACGAGCGTGACCAGATGAAGATCACGGCCGGCATCAGCTACACGGATCTGGGCGATGTCACGAACGACAGCCTCGGCACGTTCGAGGACAACGACGCGCTGGCCGTCGGCATCCGCGTCGGCTTCCGCCTCTGACAAGAACACCCCTGTGACCTTCAAGGCCCGTCCCTGGTGGCGGGCCTTTTCTTTTGGCGCGCGACCCGGCGCAGGAAATGGGTGGTGAGCCGCAGCGGCGCCCGCTAGCGTCCGGCGCATGACACAGCAGCAGACCATGTCGAACGCCGCCTGGGCGCAGCTCTTCCTGCTCGGGCTGATCTGGGGCGGCTCGTTCTTCTCCATCGCGATCGCACTGCGGGAGATCGGGTTCCTGACCTCGGTCGTCCATCGGGTCGGGTGGGCGGCGCTGGCGCTGATCGCGGTGGTGCTGCTGCGCCGCCATCCCCTGCCCCGCCGCCGGCGGGTCTGGGTCGGGTTCCTCGGCATGGGGCTGCTCAACAACGTGATCCCGTTCACCTTGATGGCCTGGGGACAGACGCAGATCGAGACCGGGCTGGTGTCGATCCTCAACGCCGCCACCGCGATCTTCGGTGTGCTGGCCGCGGCACTCTTCCTGCGCGACGAGCGGCTGACGGTGCCGCGGGGTATCGGCACGGTGCTGGGCTTCGCCGGGGTCGCGACGATCATCGGGTGGAGCGCCCTGGCGAGCTTCGACATCCGCTCCATCGCGCAGCTCGCGGTGATCGGCGGCACGATCTCCTACGCGCTGGCCGGGGTCTGGGCGCGGGTGATGCTCAAGGGCCTGCCGCCCGAGGTCGCGGCGGCGGGGATGCTGAGCGCGTCGTTTCTCGTGATGCTGCCGCTGGCCTGGATCGTCGAGGGACCACCGTCGCTGGCCCTGCAACCGGCGACCTGGGGGGCCATCGGCTACTACGCCGTCGTCGCCACGGCGGGGGCGTATCTGCTCTACTACCGCATCCTCGCCATCGCGGGGTCGGGCAACCTGATGCTCGTCACGCTGCTGATCCCGGCGGTCGCGATCAGCCTGGGCGCGGCATTCCTGGGGGAGAGCCTGCCCGCCTCCGCCTTTGCCGGGCTGGCGCTCATCGCCGCGGGTCTCATCGTCATCGACGGCCGGGTGCACCGCGCCCTTTTCAAGCGGACGGCCAGCGGCTAATCCGGGTCGGCACCGCCCGGAGGACCGCATGATCTACACCACGCCCGAGAGCTGGCGCACCGCGCCGGAGAAGCGGGTTGCGCTCTTCGGCATGTCGGGCCTCGGCAAAACGCATGTGGCGGACCTGCTGCGCCGCACCGGCGGCTGGTTCCACTACTCCGTCGATTACCGCATCGGCACGCGCTACATGGGCGAGCACATCGTCGACAACTTCAAACGCGAGGCGATGAAGGTGCCGTTCCTCGCGGAGCTGCTGAAGTCGGACTCGATTTACATCGGCTCCAACATCACCTTCGACAATCTCGATCCGCTGTCCACGTATCTCGGCAAGCCCGGCGATCCGGCGCAGGGCGGCATCCCGACCGAGGAATACAGGCGCCGGCAGGAGCAGCACCGCGCGGCGGAGGTGGCGAGCCTAATCGACACCGTGCGCTTCGTCGAGCGGGGGCGGGAGATCTACGGTTACCCGCATTTCGTCTGCGATACCGGCGGCTCGATCTGCGAAGTGGTGGAGCCTGACGACCCGCATGACCCGGTGATCGCCGCCCTGACCTCCGCCCTGCTCCTCGTCTGGATCAAGGGGGATGAGGCGCATGTGGACGAGCTCGTCGCCCGCTTCGACCGGCAGCCGAAACCGATGTACTACCGCCCCGCGGAGCTCGCGCGGAATTGGGCCGACTGGCTGGCCGAAACCGGGGATGCACCCGACAAGGTCGATCCCGACGCCTTCATCCGCTGGTCCTTCCGCCGGGTGATCGAAACGCGGCAGGCGCGCTATGCCGCCCTCGCCCGCCACGGCATCACGGTGGAGGCGGCGGACGTCGCCGCCGTCCGCTCCGCCGCCGATTTCGAGCGGTTGGTGGCCGACGCGCTCACGAAGCGCTGACTTGCAGCCCCCGGCGGACCCGCCTACATCAGCGATCCGCCGGAAGGAGAAGCCCCATGCCCATCAAGATCCCCGCCGATCTGCCCGCCCACAAGGTGCTGACGGACGAGGGCGTGATGGTCATGTCCGACGAACGCGCGGTGCGCCAGGACATCCGGCCGCTGCAGATCGCGCTCCTCAACCTCATGCCGATGAAGATCCAGACGGAGACGCAGTTCGCCCGGCTGATCGGGGCGACGCCGCTCCAGATCGAACTCACGCTCATCCGCATGACCGAGCACCAGTCGCGCAACACCTCGCGCGAGCATATGGAGGCGTTCTACACCACCTTCGCCGAGGCGCGGGAGCAGCGCTTCGACGGGCTCATCATCACCGGCGCGCCGATCGAGCTGAAACCGTTCGAGGAGGTGAGCTATTGGGGCGAGCTGCAGGAGGTCTTCGACTGGACGCAGAGTCATGTGCACCACACGCTCGCCGTCTGCTGGGGTGGGCAGGCGATGCTGCACCACTTCCACGGGGTGCAGAAGCACGCGCTCGACGCGAAGCTCTTCGGCGCGTTCTGGCACAAGGTGCGGGCGCCGACCTCGCCCTATCTGCGCGGCTTCTCCGACCGCTTCGTCGTCCCGGTGAGCCGGTGGACGGAGGTGCGCCAGCCCGATCTCGACGGGGCGGGGCTGACGACGCTGGTGGCCTCGGACGAGGCGGGCCCGTGCCTGGTCGAGGATCCGGCGCACAACACGCTCTACATGTTCAACCACCTGGAATATGACAGCGGGACGCTGAAGCAGGAATACGACCGCGACGTGAAGAACGGGACGCCGATCAACGTGCCGGTGAACTACTATCCGGAGAACGACCCGAGCCGGACGCCGGAGAACCGCTGGCGCTCGCACGCGCATCTCTTCTACGGCAACTGGATCAACCAGATCTACCAGACCGTCTCCTTCGGCTGGGTGGACGGGTGACGCCGACCGGCGCGTTCCTGACGGTGGACGGCGCGCGGGTGCATTACCGCCGCGCCGGGTCCGGGCCGCCGCTGGTGCTGATCCATGGGGCGAACGGTTCCCTGCGCGACTGGTCGTTCCGGCTCTTCGACCGGCTGGCCTCGGCCTGGGACGTGGTGGCGTTCGACCGCCCCGGCCACGGGTTTTCGGAGCGGATCCGGGGTGCCCACAGCATTCACGTGCAGGCCGCGCATCTGCGCAAGGCGGCGGAGGCGCTCGGGATCACGCAGGCCGTCCTTTGCGGCCATTCCTTCGGCGGCTCGGTCGCGCTGGCCTGGGCCGACGACGCACCGGACAGCGTGACGGCGCTCTGCCTGCTCGCGGCCCCCAGCCACGAGTGGGAGAGCACGGCCGGCCGGCTCTACGCCCTCGCAGACGCGCCCGTTCTCGGCCCCGTGGCGAGCGCCGTGCTGCCGCGGCTCGCCGGCCCGAAGCTGGTGGAAAATGCTCTCGCCCGCGTCTTCGCCCCCGATCCGATGCCGGAGGGGTATCCCGACGCCCTCTCCCCTGGGCTCGCGCTACGTTACCGCACGGTGCGGGCCAACGCCGCCGACATCAACCGGCTGAAACCGCAGCTCGTCGCGATGACGCCGCGCTATCCCGCGCTCGACATGCCGGTGGAGATCCTGCACGGCACCGACGACCTCGTCGTGCCGCTGCACATCCATTCCGAGCGCCTGATCGGCGCCCTCCCACGCGCGCGGCTCTCGCGGCTGGTGGACACGGGCCACATGCCCCATCATACCCGCTCTGACGAGATGTTCGCCGCGATAGGGCGGCTGAGGGAGGCCGAATGGACCGCAGCCTGATCGGACAGGTCACCGACTACTACAAGAACGATGCGCCGAAAGCGGTGCGCGAGGCGATCGAGGAGGCGGGCAAGAAGGACATCCTCGCCCCCGGCTTTCCCTATGACGACCGGATGGACAAGGACGACTACGAGGCCGCCCTCGACCGGCTGCAGATCGAACTCGTCAAGATGCAGTCCTGGGTGGAGGAAAGCGGCGTCCGCGTCGCCGTCGTCTTCGAGGGGCGCGATGCGGCGGGCAAGGGCGGGGCGATCACCCGGTTCCGCGCCAACCTCAATCCACGGATCGCCCCGACGGTGGCGCTGGCCAAACCCACGGAAGTCGAGCGGGGGCAATGGTATTTCCAGCGCTACATCCAGCACTTGCCGACCGCGGGGCGCATCGCCCTCTTCGACCGCAGCTGGTACAACCGTGGCGTCGTGGAGCATGTCTTCGGCTTTTGCACCCCCAAGGAGCGGGAGCGCTTCTTCGGCCAGGTGCCCGAGTTCGAGGAGATGCTGGTCGAGGAGGGCGTGCACCTCTTCAAGATGTGGTTGACCGTGGGGCGGGCCGAACAACTCCGCCGCTTCCTCGCGCGCGAGAGCGATCCGCTCAAGCAATGGAAGCTGTCGGGGATCGACGTGCAGGGCCTCGCGAAGTGGGACGCGTACACGGCGGCGATCGAGGAGACGCTCACGCGCAGCCATTCCGATCACGCGCCCTGGGTCGTGGTCCGCGCCGACGACAAGCGGCGCGCGCGGCTCGCGGTGATCCGCCGGGTGCTGCACGCCCTGCCATATTACGGCAAGGATATGGACGCGCTGGGCGAGATCGACCTCGCGATCTCGGGCGGGCCGGAGCTTCTGATCAGCGATGCCTGAGAGGAAGGGCTATCACCACGGCAACCTGCGCCAGGCTCTGGTCGAGGCAACGCTGAGCCTGATCGAGGAGAAGGGGCCGAACGGCTTCACTCTGGCCGAGGCCGCGCGGCTGGCGGGCGTGTCGGCGGCGGCGCCCTACCGCCACTTCAAGGGCCGCGAGGAGCTGATCGAGGAGGTCGCGCGGCAGGGCTACGAGATGTTCGCGGACCTCCTGGAGCACGCCTATGCGGGCGGGCAGCCCTCGCCCATCGCGGCGTTCGAGACGGTGGGCCGGGCCTACCTGCACTTCGCGCGCCGTCAGCCCGGGCATTATATCGCGATGTTCGAAAGCGGCGTGTCGGTGGCGGGCAATCCTGATCTGGCGGCTGCGGAGGAGCGGGCGACGCGGGTGTTGACGCGCGCGGCCGAGACGATGACGGCCCACCTGCCCCCCGACCGCCGCCCGCCGCCCTCCATGGTCAGCCATCATATCTGGGCGATGAGCCACGGCGTCGTGGAACTCTTCGCCCGCGGGGCGCCGGGGGGACGCGCACCGTTCTCGCCCGAGGAACTTCTGGAATCGGGGGTCGGCATCTACCTGCGCGGGCTCGGCGTGATCCCGGACGACGCCTGACGACCGGCGGGTCGACGGGACCGGGCCGGGGCGACGCCGACAGGTCCGCGCGGAGGTTTCGCGACCAGCCGGTGGGCGTCATATCCTTGGCGCACGCCAGGGACGCGGCACGATTTCGGAAAGGCGCCGCAGGTCCCGGGGAGCGGACGCCTCGGCACGACAGGTCGATGGGCCCGGCGGAGCGCCCCGCCGGTCCGCCCGGTTCGCTTCCACACCCCGACCGAGGTCACCGTCCCTGCGGCGCAGTCGCGGTCCCTCCCCGGCTCTTCCTGCTAACGGACCGAGCGGACACACCGCCTGTTGCCGGGCCACCCCTCGCCATCTGGTAAGGACGAACGGCGCCGGGTCGGGGACGGGGGCGCAGACGCTTCTGCGGTGCCGGATAGCCGGGACCCTGCACCGAACGGGCAGGTCGCGGACGGCACGGCGCACGGTGTCATCCTGCGTGAGCCGACGGTCCTCGACCGGTGTCGCGGAGGACGACCGGTGTCAGTAGTCTTGCCGTCGCTCGACTGCCCCTCGGTGTCGGTCGTGCGTCCGCTGACGCCCGCGTAGATAAATACCATTCGATCAGGCGAGCGGACACGGATCCAAAGCGTGGGTATCGCCGGCGTCGAAGCTGAGCCCGCCTCGCCAATGCCGGCGGACCGTCCGATGTCGCTCGAACCCGAGGGGGTCGTTTCGGCGCCGGCTCCGCACCGTCCGCGCGTCGAGATGGCTTTTGGTCCAGGCGGCGACATGCGTTTTCGTCCTCGATGGCCCGGTCGATGTGCCGAACATGCGCACCGATGCCCGCACATCGCCCCACGTCGAGACGCGTGGGCAGAGCAAACAGGGTCCGCGGTGCAGAGTGGCAGGCGGTGGCCGCGTCACGGCAGACTGTCGATATCGACGGGCCCTCCGATATCGGTTGTTCGCGGCAACCGGCGTTCAGCCCTCGGCGCGGATAGGGGTCGTCGGCCCTGGATGGCGCCGTCTGGATGGACCAGAGCTGGTCGATGCCGGTGGTTCGACTGGTGTCGTTTTGGCCCGGAGCAGACGGTATTCGATCCGCAGGCTGCCGCATGCCGTCCGAACCGACCCGTTTCCCTGCACTGAACCGGGCCTTGAGGATCGGTCGGATCCGGGCCGTCCGCGGTCGCGGCGAAGGTCGAGACCGCTCGCTGAATTCTTGCAGGTGACCCGAAGCCGACCGCAGGCAGGTGTTTCCAGATACCGAAAAGTCCCCCCCAGGTGCGGGCGCTCAGCCTGCCCGGCGGGCGGCGTCCGGCGCGACCGTGGGCAGACGGGTGGCCGGGGGACGCCGGGCATAGGCGGCCAGTGCCTCGAGATCCATGGGCTTGCTGAAGAACCAGCCCTGCAGCGCGTCGACGCCCATGTCGCGCAGGATATCGACCTGCTCCATCGTCTCGACCCCCTCGGCGACCACCGCGATCTCCAGCGAGCGGGCGATGTCGAGGATCGCGCCGATGACCTTGCGGGCATGTTCGGACTCCACGACGTTCTTGACGAACTGGCGGTCGATCTTCATCCGGTCGGGCGAGACGCGCAGCAGGCTTATGATCGAGGCGTAGCCGGTGCCGAAATCGTCGACCTCGATCCCGATGCCCATCTCGCGGATGCTGTCGATCTGCCACTTCCAGTTCTCGTCGACCTCGTCGAAGAGGATGGTCTCGACCAGTTCGAAGCTGAGCTCGCCCGGCGCGAGCCTAAGCCGCCGCAGGCTGTCGAGCAGCCGCCCGTCCGCCAGCCGCGGGCCGGAGACGTTGACGGAGAGATGCGGGATGTCATGGCCCGCCGCACGCAGGTCGCGGATCTCCTCCACCGCGCGCTGCAGGATTACGGCGTCGATGTCGGCGATCCGGTCATGCCGCTCGGCCACGGCGATGAAGCGGCCGGGCAACAGCAGCCCATCCCGGGGATGGCGCCAGCGCGCCAGCGCCTCCACCCCGCAAAGCTCCAGCGTGCGGGCGTCTATCTGCGGTTCGTAGAACGGGCAGAACTCGCCCCGCTCCAGCCCGCGGTGCAGATCCTCGGCCAGGCGCAGATCCGCGCGCATCTCGTCGTTCATCCCGGCCGAAAACAGCTCCACCCGCCCGCGCCCCTCGGTCTTCGCGCGGTAGAGCGCCATGTCGGCGTTGACGAGGAGCTGGTTCGGCGTCTCCTCCTCCCCGGGCATGGCGACGCCGACCGAGGCGCCGATGCGGCATTCCAGTCCCTTGTAGCGGATCGGGCGGGAGAGCCGCTCGACCAGCCGTTCGGCCAGGTCGAGGATCGGCGCGTCGTCGCCCGCATGCGGGCAGACGATGGTGAACTCGTCGCCGCCCACGCGGCTGACGAAGTCGCCCAGCCGGCTGACCTGGGTCATCGTGGTGGCGACCTGGCGCAGCACGTGATCGCCCGCGAAATGCCCGTAGGTGTCGTTGATCCGCTTGAACCGGTCGAGATCGACGTGGAGCACCGCGACGGGCTCGCCCTCGTGCTCGGCCTCCCGCAATCGCCGGTCGAGGTAGCGGCGGTTGGCGAGGCCGGTATGGGCGTCGTGCAGGCTCACATATTCGATCTGCTCCTTCGCCTCCTCGAGGAGGAGCGCCTTGGCCTCCGCCTCGCTCTTGAGCCGGCGCAGTTCGGAGAGCGCGCTCTGCTGCTCGTCATGGTAGCTGGTGATCTCGAAGACGAAGCCGACAATGCCGGGGGTACCGTCGGGCAGGTCGACGCGGACCTTCTCGACCACCCAGCGGCGGCCGTCCCGGCCCTGCCGGTAGCCGGCGACACGCCCCTCGTCGAGGCAGCGGCCATCCTCCGCCGCGAAGGCGCGCGCACGGGCGGTGTCGAAGACCTGCTCCCCCGTGTGGCCGATGGTCGGATCGCAGGACGGGTGGCCGCCCACATATTCGCGAAAGGCGCGATTGGCGAAGAGATAGACCTCGTCCTGCGTCTTGACGAAGATCGGCGAGTTCGACAGCTCCACCGCCTCGGCAAAGGCATCCAGCATGGCCGGGTCCATCTCGTAATGCACGGTGTCGCCCCCTGTCGTGCTGTATGCGGGTCGCCGTGGACCTTGACGCAAAAGCGTTAGCGGGCCGTTTACGGCGCGGCGGGCCGATATTTCGGCGCCGGCCTCTTGAACCGGGACAATCGGTCGCCCACCTATGTGAATGTAAATAACATTTACATCACAAAGAGGACACTGATGACAACCGCGACCGCCTATCTCCACAACGCCGAAAGCTGGCTCGATCAGCGCGGCAAGGGCGCCTGGATCGCCGCCATGGTGCTCGGCTTCATCGTCTTCTGGCCCCTGGGCCTCGCCCTGCTCTTCTACATGATCTGGAGTAACCGCATGTCCTGTTCCAAGACCCGCTCCCGCTGGGGCAAATCGTACCGCCGCACCTATTCGCGCTCGTCCGGCAATTCGGCCTTCGACGCCTATCGCGACGAGACGATCCGCCGGCTGGAGGAAGAGCAGGACGCCTTCCACGCCTTCATGGAGCGGCTGCGCAACGCCCGCGACAAGGCTGAATTTGACCAGTTCATGAACGAGCGGCGCGACAACCCGCGCCAGGACGATACGAACGGCGACCAGAACGGTCCCGGGACGGCAACCCCACAGTCGGCCTGACGACCGCAGCGCGGCCCCTCTCCCCCCTTGGGGCCGCGCTCCTATATCAAGACCTATAGCACCACATCGCCGCTGCACGAGAGGACCACATGAGTCAGACGCGCGCCTACAATCCCAACTACCGCCCCGTGGGCGGGCTGCCCGATCCGGACACCGATCCGCAGTTCTACGACGGTGTGACGGCGCGGCGCTTCGTGGCCTGGATCATCGACGTGGTGGTGGTCTGGGGCCTGTGGCTGGTGCTGGGCCTGATGACCTTCGGCCTCGGCTGGCTGCTGCTCCCGTTCTTCGCCGTCGTCGACTTCGCCTACCGCACGTTCAGCCTGTCGGGCCGCTCGGCCACCTGGGGCATGCGGATGATGGGCATCGAGCTGCGCGACGGCTTCGGCCAGCGGTTCGGCCTGGGCCAGGCGCTGGTGCATACCGGGCTCTACACCGTGTCGCTGATGTTCATGGTAAGCCATGTCGTCTCGATCCTGCTGATGATGGTGACCGCGCGCGGACAGGCGCTGCACGACATCCCGCTGGGATCGACGGCAATCAACACACCTGTCGATTGACAGGCGATGGACCCTGACCCACTCTACGTGGGTCAGGGACTGCAGCGCGTCCCGGCTGTCATCGGGTTTTCATGCGTCATCTGCCTCCCAACGTTCCGCAGTTCTACGTAACGGCGCCGCAGCCCTGCCCCTACCTCGCGGGTCGGGTCGAGCGGAAGTTGTTCACGGCATTGCAGGGCGCGGACAGCCAGCGGCTCAATGACGCGTTGTCGCGGCAGGGATTTCGCCGGTCGCAGAACGTACTCTACCGCCCGTCCTGCGCGGACTGCTCCTCCTGCCTCTCGGCCCGGCTGCGGGTCAGCGACTTCCGCTTCTCGCGCAACCAGCGGCGGGTGATGAGGCGCAACGAGGACCTGACGCGCAACGGCACCTCCCCCTGGGCGACGGAGGAGCAGTACGCGCTCTTCCGCCGCTACCTCGACCACCGGCACGCGGATGGGGGCATGGCCGACATGGACATGTTCGAGTTCGCCGCGATGATCGAGGAGACGCCGGTCAAGAGCCGGGTCATCGAGTATTCCGACGACCGCGGCAACCTGCTTGCCACCGCGCTCACCGACGTGCTGGAGGACGGGGTGTCGATGGTCTACTCCTTCTTCGAGCCGGACCTGCCGGGGCGGTCGCTCGGCACCTACCTGATCCTCGATCACGTGCGCATCGCAAGGGAGGCGGGGCTGCCTTACGTCTATCTCGGCTACTGGGTGCCGGGCTCCGACAAGATGGCCTACAAGGCGCGGTTCCGCCCGCTGGAGATCTATTTCGGCGGCCAGTGGCGCGAGCTGGAGGATCCCGAGGCGCTCGACATCGGAGCCCATCCCCTGTCGCTCGACCCGATCCAGGACCAGGTCGCGGCGATCCAGCTTCCCGACGGCAAGGTCTGATCGGACCGCACGCGGAAAAGTTCCGTTCTCAAGAAAAATTAATTCTGTGAACTTCTGTCGCAGCGCCTCGTTTACCTCCTGCATCCGGCTGATCGGCCGGGGCGAGAAGTAACAAGGGGAGTATTTCCCATGACCATCGTAAAGACCATTCTGACCGCCACGACCATTCTGGGCCTTGGCGCCGGCGCCGCCTTCGCGCAGAGCGCCGGAACGCAGGTGCAGACGACGACGACCATCGAAGAGAACACGACCGGCGCGCTCGACGCGATCGGTGACGCTGCCGCCAAGACCGGCGACATCGTGACCGACGGCGTCGGCGGCGCCGTGGAACTGGTCGGCGACGGGATCGAGGCGACCGATCCGGTCCTCGGGAAGCCGGCGACCGTGACGGGCGACGCCATCCAGGGCGGCGGCGAGCGCATCAGCAACCTGCTGACGAGCAACCGCGACACGATCACGACCCGTGCGCAGGTGACCTCCGTCGTGCCCGAAGGCGAGCTGGAGAGCCGGATGGCCGACGGCACCGCGGTGCACGACCTGCCGAACATCGATCTTATCGGCCAGTCGGTCGTGACGCTGGACGGCACGACGATCGGCCGGATCGAGCGGATCGACCGCACGTCGGACGGCGACATCCGCACCATGCGGGTCGAGACGGTGGCCGACACCGACACCATCCTCCAGATGGTGCCCGACGCGGCCTTCAAGACCGAGGAGAACGTCACCCTCGCGCTGACCGACGACGAGTTCGTCGCGACGCTGGAAGCCGGCGGCGCCCTCTGACACCACGTCGTTCCGAAGGCATGGCGGCCCGCATCCGGCGCGGGCCGCACCTGCCGACGCGAGACGTCAGCCACTCGACGATCCAACCCTGCCTTTTCGTTAATACGCAACGATTTGGACCGTGGATCGTTGATCATTCGATGGAGCGGATGCTCCACTCATACTAGACGGGAAACATTATCATGATGAAGATCTTTGCAACGGCCGTGAGCCTCGCCGCCCTGATGGGTGCCGCACATGCCGACACCACCGCCACCACGGTCGAGGGCAACGTCCCGGCCGGCGTCAGCGTGGTGGACACGCCCGCGGAAGCCATCAACGACACGCTCGACGGCGCGGATGAGCGTCTTACCACGCAGGCCGACATCCTGGCCGTCGTGACGCAGACCGAGTTCGAGGAGCGCCTGGCCCAGGGCAGCGACATCGAGAGCCTCGAGAACCTCGAGATTGTCAACGAGTTCGTCTACACCATGGACGGCACGCTAGTCGGCCGCATCGAGTCCCTTCAGCGCGACAGCGAGGGCGAAGTCGGCCTCGTCGAGCTGGGGGTCGAGACCCAGGACCACCCGATCCAGTTCATGACCGACACCATGATCAAGACCGATGACGGCATCGTCCTCGCGATGACCGACACCGAGTTCCAGCAGATCATGACGATCAACGAAGCGGCCGAGTAATCGGCCCGGACGTCCACGGATCGGCCGCCCGGACATCGTTCCGGGCGGCCTTTTTGTGTCTACTGCGGCGCGCGCGGCGCGCCGGGCATCAGTTCAGCCAGTCGGGGACGATGGTTACGATCCACGGCATGGCCCAGAGCAGCGCCAGGCCCAGCACCTGGATCCCCACGAAGGGCACCACGCCGCGGTAGATGTGCCCCGTCGTGACACTCTTCGGCGCCACCCCGCGCAGGTAGAAGAGCGCGAAGCCGAAGGGCGGCGTCAGGAAGCTCGTCTGCAGGTTCACCGCGATCATGATCGTCACCCATTTCGGATCGAGGGTGCCCCCGTAGATCACGGGGCCCACGATCGGGATGACGATGTAGATGATCTCCAGGAAATCCAGCACGAAGCCCAGGATGAAGAGCACGAGCATCACGATCAGGAAGACCTTCTGCTCGTTGTCGATCGAGCGCAGGAAATCCTGGATGTACTCCTCCCCGCCGAAGGAGATCAGCACCAGATTAAGGATCTGGCTGCCGATCAGGATGGCGAAGACCATCGCCGTGACCTTCGCCGTCTCCCGCACCACCGGGGTGAGCACGTTGCCCGTGAACAGGACCCAGCAGGCATAGAGCAGGCCGAGGATCGCGGTGAAGTAGCACGCGATCGCCACGAGGAACGCGATCCGGTCCTCCAGATCCACGATCACCAGGTTCATGCGCAGATCGAAGTTGGTGCCGAGGATCAGCATCAGCGCGATGGCGAGCGCCGTCACGAGGATCGGCGTCGTGGACCGCCCCTGGTCCTCCAGCTTGCGGAAGGCCGCGAGGAGCAGCGCGCCGGCCGCCCCGAGCGCCGCGGCGGGCGTCGGGTTGGTGATGCCCCCGAGGATCGAGCCGAGGACGGCCACGATCAGCACCAGCGGCGGGAAGACGACGCGCAACAGCTCGTTCTGCCCCAGCCGCTGTGCCGCGATGCGGCCCGACCACAGCAGCATCGCGTAGGGCGCGGCGAGGATGAGGAACGTGTCCCCGGGGCTCGCCACCGGCGAGATGAAGAGCGCATCGAGCAACATCCCCAGCCCGATGCCTGCCACACCAACGTAGAGCGGCCACGCGGCTGCCCGCGGTGCCACCCCGGCGGCGAGGGCGAAGACGAGGCCGGCGAGCACCCACACCACCATCAGCGAGGAGGAGAGCGGTGCCGCATTGGCGATCGCGTCCGTGCGTGCGGCCGCGAGCTCCTCGGCGGTCAGCGGCACCTGATCGGCCTGTCCGCCGCCTGCCGCGTCGATCTCCGCCTGCTGGGCGACGGCGGCGTCCCACGCCTCCTGCCCGTGGCGGAAGATCATCGCCTCCTGACACGTCTCCGACACGTTGGTGCGCAGGTCCGCCTGCTGGGTCTGCTGCGCGGCACCCGCGAGGTTGATCCCCTGCCCACCCGCGAGCCCGACCTGGCCGAGGCCGATGGCGAACAGGATGACGGCGACCGGCACGGCGAGGAACCAGGTGAGGTTGTGATAGGGACCCACCATCTCGACGTCCCGCCGCTCGCTCTGCACCGGCGGCGCCTTTTCGGGGCGGAAGAGCGCGAAGCCGAAGGCGTAGGCGCCGTAGAGGAAGGCGAGGAACACGCCCGGCAGGATCGCCGCCTGGAAGAGCGTGCCGACCGACAGGACTGCGGGCTCGCCCAGATAGGTGAGCGCGTCCGAGCAGCCGAAGCTCTGCGCCCGCGTCTCCTGCGCGGTGGAATAGAGATCGCCCGCCAGCGTGCCGAGGAGGACGATCACGATGGAGGGCGGAATGATCTGCCCCAGCGTGCCGGAGGCCGCGATCACACCTGTGGACAGCTCCGGCGAGTAGCCGTTCCTCAGCATCGTCGGCAGCGCCAGAAGGCCCATCGTCACCACGGTCGCACCGACGATCCCGGTGGAGGCGGCGAGGAACGCGCCCACCACCACGATGGACACGGCAAGGCCGCCCGGCAGCGGGCCGAAGACCCGCGCCATCGTCGTGAGCAGGTCGTTGGCGATGCGCGAGCGCTCCAGCGTGATGCCCATCAGGACGAACATGGCAACGGCCAGCAGCGTCTCGATCGACGGGCCGGCAAAGACCCGCTCGTTCATCCGGTTGGTGACATTGGAGATCGTCCGGTCGAAGGCCCGCTCCCATCCCTGCGGGAAGAGAGGCTGTTCGTATGTCGGCAGGTCCGGGTACCGGAAGAGCGATATGGCTTCGCGCGCCACCCCCTCGGCCAGCAGGGCGGCGTATTCCGCCGAGCGGTCGTCCACCGCCTCGTGGATCAGTACGCCCGCCTCCGACAAGGCGGCGAGGATCCCGAAGGCGATCACGCCTGCCCCGCCGATGGCAAACGCCACCGGGTAGCCCGACATGATCGCCGTGAACAGGCAGGCGAAGGTGATGATCAGGCCGACCTCGACCCCGTCCAGACCGAAAAGCATTTACGTTTGTCCCATCAGTAGTGTCCGGCCCTAGTGAATTTCGGCCGCGGTCTCGGCGATCTCGTCGCCGAGCCGATCCTTGTCGAGATACTTGCCTTCGCTCTCCGGCCCCTCGATGAACTCCAGGAGGCTGCGGTAGAACCAGCTCCACGCCATCAGGAACATCAGGCCCGCGAAGCTCACGATCAGGACCTTGAAGAGGATGTACGCGTCAAAGCCGCTGGGGCTGAAGCCGATGGTCTCGATGTTCCAGCGCACGGCGCGAGCGCGCGTCATCAGCCGCTCCAGATTGTCGGTGGCCGAGACCGGCGGCGTGATCATGTTGCGCCACATGAAGAACCAGGCGAACAGCCAGATGATCACCATCACCGGCATCATGAAGAGCAGCGAGCCGATCATGTCGATCACCCGCTTGGTGCGAAAGCTCGCACCGGCATAGAAGAGATCGACCCGCACGTGCCCGCCCTGCACGAAGGTGTAGGCGACGCAGAGGGCCACGATCATCGCGTTGTAGAGCTTCAGCCCCTCGGACCACCACGACACGTCGCGGGTGAAGACGATGTCGCCCACGCCGAAGCTGATCGCACTCTCGCGGAACAGGCCCTGCAGGAAGACGACCATCACCTGCTGGAGGACCATGACCAGCCCCGCCCAGGCGAAGAAGCGGCCGATCCAGTTCTGGCCGAACTCGATGGTGCGCACGACGCCCCACAGGAACGGCCGGTGGACGAGGCCCGCGATCAGGATGCCCACGAAGATCGAGAGGGTCGCGAAGAAGAGCTCGCTCGACGCGCCGTAGTAGATGAACCGCATCAGGTTCTCGCGGTCCTCCCAGCCGAGCCAGGCTCCGGGATTGGCCAATGCGATGAAGATGCCGGAGAACCCGGACCAGAGTTCTATGAAAAACCAGCTCAATGCCTCGAGCATTGGACCCTACCTGCGTCGGACTGCGAAATGCGAAGGCCGGCAGGCGCGCGGCGGCGCCCGGTCCGGCGGTGCCGGAGGCGCGGGTCGCGCGCCTCCGGTCGATCGGTCGGGATCAGCCCAGCACGCGGTCGCGCTGCGCGGTGTAGACGCCCGAGGACTGTGCGATCCAGCCCGAGGACTTCTGCATGGAGTCCATCGCGGAGTTGTGGATGCGGGCATAGAGCTCGTCGCCCATATTCTCCTCCAGCACCTCCTGCGAGGCCTGGCCGAACGCGTCCCAGACCTCGTCCGGGAACTCCTTGAGCTCGACGCCGGCGGACTGCAGGCGCTGCAGCGCGGCCCCGTTCTCGGCCATGAACTGGGCGAGGTTGATGGAATGTGCCGCGGCCGAGACGTTCTCGATGACCGCCTTGTGCGCGTCGGAGAGCTCGTTCCACACGTCGAGGTTCGTGGCGAGCGACAGGGCCGCGCCCGGCTCGTGGAAACCGGAGGTGTAGTAGATCTTGGTGATCTCCTGGAAGCCCGCCTTCTCGTCCGCCCAGGGGCCGATCCACTCGGTCCCGTCGATCGCACCGGAGGACAGCGCCTGATACACTTCGGCACCGGGGATGTTCTGCACCGATGCGCCGAGGCGGCCGAGCGCCTGGCCGCCGAGGCCCGGCATACGGAACTTGAGGCCGTTGAAGTCCTCGGGGCTGTTGATCTCGCTCGCAAACCAGCCGCCGGCCTGCGCGCCGGTGTTGCCCGCGATGAACGAATGGATGTTGAAGATCTCACCCAGCTCGTGGTGCAGATCCTTGCCGCCCATCCAGTAGTACCAGTTCTGGATCTCCTGCGCCGTCATGCCGAAGGGCACGGCGGTGAAGTAGGCAAAGCCCGGGTGCTGGCCGACGAAGTAGTAGTCGGCACCGTGATACATGTCCGCCTGGCCGGAGGCGACGGCGTCGAACACCTCGAACGCGCCGACGAGCTCGCCCGCGGCCTTGAGGTCGATGGTCAGCGCGCCGTCGGTGGCGGCCGTGATCATGTCGGCGCAGTACTGCGCGCTGTCATGCACACCGGCGAGGCCGCGGCCCCAGGTGGTGACGAGCGTCAGCGTGCGGCGGCCCTGCGCGTAGGCCGGGGCGGCTAGCGCGGTGCTCGCGGCTGCGGCCGAGCCGCCGATCGCGGAATTCTTCAGGAAAGAGCGACGATCCATGGATACCTCCCAGTAGCGCCCACCCTTTTTTGCGAATGGGCGGATCGATTAATGGCCGGACACTAGCGAGTGCGGTGGCCAGTTCCAATACCTACAAACCCGTAGCTTGCGGCGCATTCCATACGTGGACGGCGAAAACCGGCGCTCATGTCGCAGGGTACGGCGGCCGGGACCGGATGTCGGCGGGACCGCGCCGTCGCGTGGGCGACGGTCGATGGCCGGGCACTTCGCCCTGCGCCGGTGCTTCGTCGCCGCTCATCCACCGCCGCAAGCGCCATCTCTTTGAGGTTCTGGAAGGTCCGATCCGCATCCGCTCTCCCGGCGCGGCCCCAGAGGCGGGGAACACACTGGCGCGGGGACTGTGGCGCGGACGTCTTCCATGACATAGTGGAGCGATAGGGCCTTGCATGCCAGCGCATCGTCGAGATCGCGGGGCCTTGGCGGCTCGAACGCGCGCGACCGCCACTCGACCAACGGCCGGAACGCCCCCGATGCCGCAGGCCCCGCGCCGCCCCGTCGCACCCGCACGAGGCCGGGTGGATCGATGCCCTACGCGGCGCCTGCTTGATCCCGCAGCCGCGCTCGCGTCATATGATGCGGTTTCCGGGGGGAGGACGGACGGCATGGGAGCGCACCCGCGCAAGAGACTGCGGCCAAGCTACGGGCAGAAGGTCTTCCTTCTGGCCACGGTTCCGCTCGTCCTGGCCGTCGCGTGTATCGCCACCCTCGTCGCCTACCAGTCCCGGCAGCTCGCCGAGGAGGAGATCGCCTTCCTCGAGGAGACGCTGCTGGAGACCAAGCAGGCGGAGCTGCGCAACTACATGAGCCTCGCGCGCAACGCGATCTACCACATCTACGGACCCGCCGGTCCCGACGACGAGGAGGCGAAGGAGCGCGCGGCCCAGATCCTCGCCGCGATGACCTACGGCAAGGACGGGTTCTTCTTCGTCTACGACTACGACGGGACCAACCTCGTGAGCTCCAAGCAGACCGAGCTCATCACCCGCAACTGGATCGACCTGACCGACAGCACGGGCACGCCCGTCGTCCAGCCGCTGATCGACCTCGCCCGCCGCGGCGGCGGCTATCACGAATATGTCTGGCCCAAGCCCTCGACCGGGGAGGAGAGCCCGATCGTGAGCTACGTGATCGGCCTGCAGGACTGGCGCTGGGCGGTGGGCACCGGCATCTTCATCGACGACGTGCGGGCCGAGGTCGCGGCCACGCGCGCGGAGATGGAGGCACGGATCCGCGACACCTTCCTGTGGATCGCCGCCATCACCTCCGTCGTGCTGCTCGGGGTCTTCGCCTCCGGCATGCTCATCAACATCCGCGAGCGGAGGCTGGCCGACGACAAGCTCGCCGTCCTCACGCAGCGCATCGTCGACACGCAGGAGGAGGAGCGCGCGCGCGTCGCGCGGGAGCTGCACGATTCCATCTCCCAGATCCTCGTCGGCATCCGCTACGGGCTGGAGCTTGCCCTGCGGCGCATCGACGGCGGCGGCACCGTGCGCCCGACGCTGGAAAAGGCGGGGGACCAGCTCAACCTCGCCATTCACGAGGTCCGCCGGATCAGCCGCGACCTGCGGCCCGCGGCCCTCGACGACCTGGGCCTGTCGCCCGCGCTCAAGACCCTGTGCGAGGAGTTCGAGACGCGCACCGGCATCCGCACGCGGCTCGACACCGTGGCGCTGCGCAACTCGCTGAGTGCCGAAGGCAAGACCGCGCTCTTTCGCGTGGCGCAGGAGGCGCTGACCAATATCGAGCGGCACGCGGGCGCGACCGAGGTCAAGCTGCGCATCAAGCCGCACCGCCGCGGCGCGGCGCTCATCATTTCGGACAACGGCCGCGGCTTCGTGCCCCGGCGCGGACAGGGACAGGGGATCGGGCTGAGGAACATGGCCGAGCGCATCGAACATCTGGGCGGCACGTTCCGCATCTCCTCCTCGCCCGAGGGCACGCGGATCGAGGCGAACCTGCCCGCGCGGCACCTGACCTCCGGCGCGCCGGCGCGGGAGACGGCCGAGGCATGAGCCGCATCCGCGTCCTGCTCGCCGACGACCACCCCCTCGTGACCGAGGGCGTGCGCGCCGTGCTGGAGACCTTCGACCAGATCGAGGTCATCGCCGCCGTGGCCACCGGCCGCGATGCAGTCGACACGATCGAGCGGCTGGCGCCCGACGTCACGCTGATGGACCTCAACATGCCCGGCATGAACGGGCTGACGGCGACCGAACTGGTGCTGGAGCGCGACCCTGAGGCGCGCATCGTGATCCTGTCGATGCACGACAACCCCGAATACATCTCCACCGCCCTGCGGCACGGAGCGAAGGGCTACCTGCTCAAGGACGTCGCGACCGAGGAGATCGTGACCGCCATCGAGAAGGTCCATGCGGGCGAGACGTATCTGTGCACCGGGACCGAGGGCGCGATGAGCCCCGAGGGCGAGCGCGAGGTCCTCACCAGCCGGGAGCAGATGGTGCTGCTGCGCCTCGCGCGGGGGCTGTCGAACAAGGAGGTGGCGCGCGACCTCGACATCTCCGTCCGGACGGTCGAGACGCATCGCAAGAACATCAAGCGCAAGCTCAACATCGACACCACCGCGGGGCTGACGCGGTATGTGCTGGAGAGCGGGCTGCTGGGTCTCACCGACTGAACGGGGCAGGAAATCGTTCAAAAGGCTCGCCGAAGTCGTGCCGGCCCCGTGGACCCGCCCCGAATGCCGGCACTCGCCTTTCGGGCGGTGCGCGCCACCTCAAGGTCCGACGAAGGGACCGGTTCGCATGAACGATCACAACCTGCTGCACCTGTCGGCCTGGATCGCCTATGCGGGATGCGTGGCACTGGTGCTGGGCAACGTGATCGGGTCCATCGTCGTGCCGGGGCACGACCCGGTCGCCGACACGGTGAGCGCGCTGGCCGCCGGACCCTACGAGATCATACAGGACATCGCGCTCTACGGCTTTGCCGCGGGGCTGCTCGCCCTCGCGCTGGGCGCGGCCAACGCGCATCCGGGCGGATGGCCCTGGACGGCTGCGGTGTTCGGCTGGGCGCTGCTGGCGGGTCTCGTCGTCGTGATCGCGGCGCGCAACGAGTATGGCGACGGGGACAGCGAGGGGATCGTGCTGCACATCTACTTCGTGATCGGGCTGGGCCTGCTCTTCGCGCTGGTGCCGCTGGCCATGTGGCCGGGACTGCGCGGATCGGATCGCATGCTGCGCGGGGCGCTCTACGGTGCGGCGGGGCTGTGGGCGATCGGGGCGCCGATCTTCTTCCTCCTGCCCACCGGTTTCGACGGGCTGTGGGAACGCGGCCTCGGCGTGCTGGCCATCGTGATGGTGGTCGCGACGGCCCGCTGGCTGCAGCGGCTGGCCTGAGGGCTCAGCTCTTCTGCGCGTCGCCCAGCGTGTCGGCCTTCACCGCGCCGCGCGACCCCATGGGCTCCTCCGGCCCCGTGGTTGTGTCGCGGCGGGTCTGCGCCTCCATCTCGCTGTCGAGCTCGGCGCCGAGCAGCACGATGAACGCCGACAGCCACATCCACATCAGCAGCACGACCACGCCGCCCAGCGTGCCGAAGGTCTCGTTGTAGCTGGCGAAGTTGCGGACGTAGAAAGCGAAGGCCAGCGATCCCAGGACCCAGAGCACGCAGGCCACCCCGGCCCCCGGTGTCAGCCAGCGCCACTTCGCGTCCGAGCGCGCCGGGCCGAACCGGTAGAGCACGGCGAGCCCCGCCGTGGCGATCAGCAGGATCAGCGGCCAGCGCAGCACCGTCACGAGCGCCTCGGTCAGCGTGTCGCCCGGCAGGACGGCGAGGATCACGGGCAGCCCCACCGCGATGGCGATGCACAGCAGCAATCCGACGACGAGGCCGACGGTCAGTCCGAGCTTCGTCAGCGTCTTGGCGAAGAAGCCGCGCGTCTCCTCCTCGTCATAGGCGACGTTGAGCCCCTCCATGAGGCTGGAGACGCCCTTCGACGCCGACCAGAGCGCGAGCAGGATGCCGACCGCCGCGGCGAGGCCGAGACCGTCCTCGCGCGAGCCCGCAACCTCGCGTGCCTGCGACAGGATGATGTCGGCCGCCTGTTGCGGCATGATCGCGGCCAGCCGGTCGAGCTGGTCGACCAGCATCGAGGGTTCGGTCACAAGCCCCCCGATGGCCATCACGGCGGCGATACCGGGAAAGATCGCGAGAAGGCCGTAGAAGGCGACGCCGGCGGCGATCAGGCCGACATGGTCGCGCTCGATCTCGTCCTTGGTGCGCAGGGCGATGTCCTTCCACCCTCCGGCCGGGATCTGGTGGGGATGCGCTGCCGTTCTGCCTCTGCTCATCTCGATCTCTCCGACGGGCGGTGCGATCGCCTTGAAGGGGGAACCGATTCCGTCCCGTATCGGTTCCTCGCGCGGCCGGACGACCGCTTCGCAGCCCATTTTTGGAATAAAATGACGCTGAGCCACCCGAATGCGTCATTTTCTCCACCGGCGCGGGTTGACCCCCTGCCCCGCTGCTGTAAAACAGGGCTCGTGAAGCGGAGACAGCGATGAGCATCGTCGTACTTATCGGAAGGCGCGCCTGACCCCTCGGGACCGATCCCGCAGGAGGCTGGCGCGCATGACCCCCGGACGGGGGTTTTTTTGTGTCCGCCGCATGGAGTGAAATCGGGGCGCGGCCCCGCGAGAAGGAAGAGACCCATGACCCGCATGACTGGCGCAGAGATCGTCGTTAAGGCCCTCCGTGATCAGGGCGTGGATACCGTATTCGGGTATCCCGGCGGCGCCGTCCTTCCGATTTATGACGAGATCTTCAAGCAGAACGACATCCGCCACATCCTCGTCCGGCACGAGCAGGCCGCGACCCATGCGGCCGAGGGCTATGCCCGGTCCACTGGCAAGCCGGGCGTGGTGCTGGTGACCTCCGGCCCCGGCGCGACGAATGCGGTCACGGGGCTGACGGACGCGCTGATGGACTCGATCCCGATGATCGTGCTGTCGGGCCAGGTGCCGACCTTCATGATCGGCAACGACGCCTTCCAGGAGGCCGATACGGTCGGCATCACCCGGCCCTGCACCAAGCACAACTGGCTGGTGAAGGAGACGGACGTGCTGGCGGGCACGCTGCACCAAGCGTTCCACGTTGCCGTGACGGGGCGTCCGGGTCCGGTTCTGGTCGACATCCCGAAGGACGTGCAGTTCGCCAAGGGCGACTACGTCCCGCCGAAGAAGGCGGATCTCGGCCATTACGCACCGAAGGTAAAGGGCGATCTGGCCGCGATCGAGGCGGCGGTCGAGCTGATCGAGAATGCGGAGCGCCCGATCCTCTATTCCGGCGGCGGCGTGATCAACTCCGGCCCCGGCGCCAGCCAACTGCTGCGCGACCTGGTGGAGAGCACCGGGTTCCCCATCACCTCCACCCTGATGGGGCTCGGCTGCTACCCGGCCTCGGGTGAGAAGTGGATGGGCATGCTCGGCATGCACGGCACCTACGAGGCGAACATGGCGATGCACGATTGCGACGTCATGATCTGCATCGGCGCGCGCTTCGACGACCGGATCACGGGGCGGACGGATGCGTTCTCTCCGGGCTCCAAGAAGGTGCATATCGACATCGACCCCTCCTCCATCAACAAGAACATCCACGTGGACATCCCCATCGTCGGCGATGTGGGCCACGTGCTGGAGGACATGCTGAAGGTCTGGAAGGCGCGCGGGCGCAAGACCAAGGCCGAGGCGGTGAAGAAATGGTGGGCGAAGATCGACACCTGGAAGGCGATCAAGTGCCTCGGCTACACCCAGTCCGGCAAGACCATCAAGCCGCAATACGCGCTGGAGCGGCTGGAGGCGCTGACCAAGGGCCACGACCGCTACATCACCACCGAGGTCGGCCAGCACCAGATGTGGGCGGCTCAGTACATGGGCTTCGAGGAGCCGAACCGCTGGATGACCTCCGGCGGGCTGGGGACGATGGGCTACGGCTTCCCGGCCTCCATCGGCGTGCAGATCGCGCATCCGGACGCGCTGGTCATCAACGTGGCCGGCGAGGCGTCATGGCTGATGAACATGCAGGAGATGGGCACGGCGATGCAGTTCAACGCGCCGGTCAAGCAGTTCATCCTCAACAACGAACGGCTGGGCATGGTGCGCCAGTGGCAGGAGCTGCTGCACGGCGAGCGGTACTCGCATAGCTGGTCCGAGAGCCTGCCCGACTTCGTCAAGCTGGCCGAGGCGTTCGGGGCGAAAGGCATCCTCTGCGACGATCCCGACGATCTGGACGACGCGATCCGCGAGATGATCGCCTATGACGGCCCCGTGATCTTCGACTGCGTGGTCGAAAAGCACGAGAACTGCTTCCCCATGATCCCGTCGGGCAAGGCCCACAACGAGATGCTGCTGGGCGAGGCCTCGACCAAGGACGCCATCGATGCGGGCGGCGCGGTGTTGGTGTGAGGCTCTTTCTCGCACTGCTGATCGCCTCGCCGTCCTGGGCCTTTGCACAGCAAACGCCGCTGTCCGATGATCCCTATGACCTCCGCTCCGGCACCGTACCTTTCGTGCAGTCGGACGGAGATATCGAGAGCTTTCGCACCGAAACTGCCGACCGCGGATTGCCCATCGAATGACAAGGAACCCTATGTATTCCCTCGAAAAGGCTGGGCGCACGGCACCCGCGACCTTCTCTAGCGTTAGGCCGCCGTTGGCAGTGCTCGCCGTTGCAGCAACTCTGTCGGCGTGCTCCGGCACCGAGACAGCCGATGGTATCCGTGCACTGAGCGCATCGCCGCTGGCACTTCGCGACGTCTACGAAGGCCGCACGCTACGGGTGTTCCGACCGGATACCGGTACGCAGATCGAGTACCTGGCAGGCGACGGCGACGCGTATCTCTGGTCCGACTTCGGCCCGAACATCGCTACAGGTGAATGGTGGACCGATCGAGGACGTGACGGTCTTGTCTACATATGCTTTCGATACGGTCCCGAGGGCCCCTCGGCGATCGAGGGCAGCGCGCCTGAGGACGGGGGCTGCTCGCGCGCAACGTCCATGCTTGATTGGACCGTCGAACTGGTCGAGGGGGACCCGTTCGACCTAAGGAACGGCGGGACAGTTCCAGCCGTCCTACCCCCCGGCGCAGATGTCTCCTTCGCAGAGGCATCGACACTGTCCTCGGCAGACATCACCCTTGGCGATGACCTCGTGACCTGGAAAGGTGGAGCATAATGAGCCCCCTCGACCTCAAGAAAGGCGCCTCGCGGAAGAGCGCCTATGACCTGAAGACCCCGTTCGGCGACAGTCAGGAGCGGCATACGCTGGCCGTGCTGGTCGACAATGTGGACGGGGTGCTGGCGCGCGTCATCGGGCTCTTCTCCGGGCGCGGCTACAATATCGACAGCCTTACCGTTGCGGAGGTGGACCATACCGGGCATCGCTCGCGCATCACGGTGGTGACGACAGGCACGCCGCAGGTGATCGAGCAGATCAAGCACCAGCTCGAACGCATGGTCGTCGTGCACGAGGTCCACGACCTCACCGTGGAGGGCCCGAGCGTCGAGCGGGAGCTGGCGCTGGTGAAGGTCCGCGGCACCGGCAACGACCGGGTGGAGGCGCTGCGCACCGCCGAGATCTTCCGCGCCCGCGTCATGGACACGACGACCGAGAGCTTCGTCTTCGAGCTGACCGGCGCGCCGGACAAGATCGACGCCTTCGTCGAGCTGATGGTGCCGCTGGGCCTCGTCGAGGTCGCCCGCACCGGCGTCGCCGCGATGGCCCGCGGATCGGAGTAACCGCCTGCCGCGAGGCGGGTGGGTGCGGCGAAGGTTGGAGGCCGGCGAAATCCGGACGCTCGACCGCTTGCTGCCCGGGCACGGCCTTCGTGACGGAGCCATCGCGCGCGAGACCTGCACCGTCTTTCAGGACGCGGCTTACTTCACCGTATCGCTCATCTCGAACGGGGCAGCTCGCCGGCAGGTTGGCGCGGCCAGCTTTCGGGACGCCCATGGCCTTCCGTTCTCGACCACCCTCTTCACCGCCCCGTGACGGCGAAGCCTGGTCGACATCGAGTTCTGACGGCCGGAGGCTGATGCGGACGCCGCGCCTCCGGATCTCTGCACCCCCGCCGCCGTCGAGGGACAGGCTTCGCTTTGACCCTTCGCCGTTCCGCCCCACTTCCTGCGTCAGGACAAGTTGAGGGACCAAGACATGGGCTGGATCGTCGCAATCATCGTGGGCGGCCTCGCGGGCTGGATCGCCGAGAAGATCATGAAGGCCGAGCATGGCCTGCTGACCAATATCATACTCGGCATCGTGGGCGCGATGGTGCTCAACGCGCTCCTGAGCCTCGTGGGGCTGGGCTTCGCCGCCACCTTCTTCGGCCGGCTGATCGCGGGCATCATCGGGGCGTGCCTGCTGATCTACGGCTGGCGGATGGTGAAGGGGCGGACCTGAGCCACCGGCCCGACCATCCCGGACCCCGATCCGGGATCTTTCGAGCCCGGGCGGGCGGTGGCGTTTGCTGCACTAGGTCCCGGCGCCGCGGCCGGGACGGTATCACTTCTCCTCTGAGAGCAGCACGTTGCTCTCCACGTCGCCGACGCCCGGCAGGGTCATGATGCGACGGCGCAGGATGCGCTCGAAATCGGCGAGGTCGCGGGCGACGACGCGCAGGCGGTAGTCGTAGACGCCGATGACCTGCTGGACGAGCTGGACCTCGGGAATGGCGACGACGGCGCGCTCGAAATCGCCCATGGCACCCCTGCCCCGAGCCGCGAGCTTCACGCCGAGGAAGACCGTGACGCCGTAGCCGAGCGCCGCGCGGTCCACGATCAGGGCACGGCCCGTGATCACGCCCGCTTCCTCCATCCGCTTGATCCGGCGATAGGCGGCGGGCTGGGACAGCCCCACCACATCCCCCACCGCCTTCGCCGACAGGCCGCCATCGGCGCGGAGGGCGTCGAGGATCGCGTGGTCCGTTTCGTCGAGGTCATTCGGGGAGTTGGACAGCCTATTTTTCACCATACCGCCACCATTCATCGCTCCAGTATTGGGGCGGTACCTTGCCACGATCATCTCCGAACGGATCGTCGAGACCCAGGTCATCGAGCTCGTCGAACCACCTATCTCGTCGCGAAGATGGAAGCTTGATGCCGCACCAGGGGCAGAATTCGATGCCGTGAAAGACGACGCTGTCTGTGACGCGTCGCAGGATGTATTCCCGAACGAAATCGAGGTACGAGATGGGCAGTCGCGGGTCGGCGAGGCACGATCTCATCTCATCGCAGCAGTGTTGGCGTGCGGCCTGCGTCATACCGGCACCGCCTCCGTGTTCTTGAGCTCGCTGACCAGCATCAGGCTCTCCACGTCGAGGATGTGAGGCAGCGCCATGATGCGGTCGCGGTAGATCTGCTGGTAATGGGCGAGGTCGCGGGCGACCACATCCATGCGGATGTCGACACGGCCGAGCAGGGTCTGGATCGTCTCGACCTCCGGGATCTGCCGCGCCTCCGCGATGAAGGCGTCGAAGGCGTTGCGCGCGGTCTTGTCGAGGGTGATGCGGAGGAAGACCTGCACCTCCCAGCCCAGTTGCCGGCGGTCGATCAGGATGCGGCGGCCGCGGATCACGCCGTCCCGCTCCATCCGCGCAATGCGCCGCCAGCACGGCGCGTGCGACAGCCCCGCCCGCTCCGCGATGGCGGCGACGGAGGCGGCGGGGTCGGCCTGCATCTGGCGCAGGATGCGGCGATCGGTGTCGTCGAGCATGATTTTCGCGATCAAGGCTATCAGGCGAATGGAATTTCGTCTCTATGTCTCATTTAGGCAGAGAAAGAAATATGCATCCCGCCGTCCCGCGTATCTTGCCGCCATCCGGGGAAACACCAAGAAGGAGACAACCCATGCGCGTCTATTACGACCGTGACTGCGACATCAACCTCATCAAGGACAAGAAGGTGGCGATCCTGGGCTACGGCTCGCAAGGCCACGCCCACGCGCTGAACCTGCGCGACTCCGGCGCCAAGAACGTCGTCGTGGCGCTCCGCGAAGGCTCCGCGTCGAAGGCGAAGGCCGAGGGCGAGGGCCTGCAGGTGATGGAGATCGCCGAGGCCGCCGCGTGGTGCGACGTCATCATGTTCACCATGCCCGACGAGCTGCAGGCCGAGACCTACAAGAAATACGTGCATGACAACCTCAAGGAAGGTGCGGCCATCGCCTTCGCCCACGGCCTCAACGTGCATTTCGGCCTGATCGAGCCGAAGCCGGGCGTCGATGTGATCATGATGGCGCCCAAAGGCCCCGGCCACACCGTGCGCGGCGAGTACACCAAGGGCGGCGGCGTGCCCTGCCTCGTGGCCGTGCACCAGGACGCCTCCGGCAAGGCGCTGGAGATCGGCCTCTCCTACTGTTCGGCCATCGGCGGCGGGCGCTCGGGCATCATCGAGACCAACTTCCGCGAGGAGTGCGAGACCGACCTCTTCGGCGAGCAGGCGGTGCTGTGCGGCGGCCTCGTGGAGCTGATCCGCACGGGCTTCGAGACGCTGGTCGAAGCGGGCTACGCGCCCGAGATGGCCTATTTCGAATGCCTGCACGAAGTGAAGCTGATCGTGGACCTGATCTACGAGGGCGGCATCGCGAACATGAACTACTCGATCTCCAACACCGCGGAATACGGCGAGTACGTCTCCGGCCCGCGCGTGCTGCCCTACGACGAGACCAAGGCGCGGATGAAGGGCATTCTCACCGACATCCAGACCGGCAAGTTCGTGCGTGACTTCATGCAAGAGAACTCCGTTGGCCAGCCCTTCTTCAAGGGCACGCGGCGCCTGAACGACGAGCACCAGATCGAGCAAGTCGGCGCCAAGCTGCGCGAGATGATGCCGTGGATCTCCGAAGGCAAGATGGTGGACAAGGCGCGGAACTGATCAGTGTACTGACTGCGGCCTGCCCTTTATCGGGCAGGTCGCGCAAAGACCGTCAAAATCGAGCTGTGTCTGCGAATTGATACCTTCCAGAAGCAGATAAAGCTGCTCTTGGAAGTATTGGTTTACCCGCTCCACATGCGATTTGACTGAGAAGACGAAGTGATCGTCCAAGTCCTCCGCAACCAGCGATAACGGTGGTGGCAGAGCCCTGACACCGAAATAGCAGATCACCCGCGCCTCTGCGATAGAGATATCCAGTCCTCTAGCCGATCCGTAGGATCGCAGCAAAGATTGAGTGCAAAGCACATCGCGCAGGATAGAACGCTTCTTTCCTGCATCGAAGTGGCCGTTGCCTCGCTTGATTTCGTAGGCACGCAGCGACTTGATGCGGCTATCGTACACAAAACTATCTACTTGGATTGTTCGAGCAGGATCACCATAGGGCAACTCAATCAGTCCGCCGTCGGGGATATCAGAGTTTCTACCGTTGATCGCCCGATCCGCGATATTAGAAACGCGAAACTCCGGCTCGTGCCATACCGTAAAGTACTCCGACTCCGACAAACGCTCACGGAGCGCTCGCTCCAGTATCTGACCATGACGCTTGTAAGCCGAGCTGATGATACTGGTTTGGCGAGAGTATCGTTCGCCGCCGATAGGGTCAGTGCGAAAACGAGCCCCCGCCAACGCCGATATCGTGTCGTCAACAACAGGTCTAAGTTTGTCCAACGTATCCATATTCATTCCTCGGAGTACGAATGAAGACAGTAACGCAAGACATTTATAGAGCGAGTCTTTTTCGAGAACGATTAACTACATCCACCACTTGAACTCGCGCAGGTGGCGGTGGAACCAGCCGCCGATCGAGAAGTGGTCGCGGCGGATCAGCAGGATCAGGGCGATCATCGCGGCGAGGACCGCGAGGTCGATAACCTGGTTGCGGTTGACCGGGAAGGTTGCGGCCTCGTTCAGGGCGAAAGGGTCGAAGAAGCCCTCCCAACGCCTCGTCACCGTGAAGAAATGCATGATCAACAGCCCGCCATAGCTGAAGAGCCGCATGAGCCCGACCGCGGCCAGCGCGCAGAGCAGGATCTGGACCCCGGCGATGGCATAGACTTGGAAGAGCGAGACCTCGACCCCGTCGAAGTTGCGGGCAAGGTTCTGGTACTGCGCCGGCACCACGATCTTGTTCGCGGCCCAGACGAAGATGAACCAGGCGAGCCCCAGCCTCATGATGAGGAGCGCCGCGCCGTCGAGCCTGTCCTGTGCCGTCATCCCGGGTCCTTCCTCTGCCGTGCCCCTAGCATGACCTCGGCGTCGCACCGCTCACAAGCCTGTTGGCAGGGCGTGAGCGGCGGGTTAGGCCCTGATCATGCAACTCGACCTGGCCAAACGCACCGGCTTGCCGGACGCGCTGCGCGTTCTGGCGGAGGCCTACCCGCGGGAGACGTGGGAGGCCCATCCGAACTTTGACCAGCTCACGCAGTTCTGGCTCGACCGGCATCTGATGTTTCGCCAGATGCTCGCGGCACTGACCGGCGGCACGGAGGACTTTCTCGACGGCCAGATCGATGCGCGCGACTACGCGCAGGAGATCGGGCGCATGGGCCAGGCGATGCTGCAGGAGCTGCACGGGCATCATTCGATCGAGGACGCGCACTACTTCCCGGTGCTCGCGCGGCAGGATGCGCGGCTCGACCGCGGGTTCGAGATGCTGGACCGCGACCACCATGCGCTCGGCGAGGCGATGCAGAGCTTTGCGGACTGTGCGAACACGCTGCTGCCCGCGCTGGCGAAGGACGGCCGGGGCGAGGCCGGGGCGATGGCGACGGAGCTCGTGCACTTCCACCGCTTCCTCGACCGGCACCTGCAGGACGAGGAGGAGCTGGTTGTCCCCGTCCTCCTGAAATACGCGCCGCCGGAGTTCCGGCGTTAGCAGCGCTTTCATCTTTCTTTAAATACGCATGTTGCGCCCTTGGCCAATGGACTTACCGGCTGCGTATTTGCCGGAAAGATGAAAGCAGAGGTGCCCCTGCGGTTCGCTGGCGTTTTCGCATCGACACCCCCATATCGCTTTGCTAGACACCGCCCATCCTGGAAAAGAGACGCAACGAGGCGCGCTTCATGGCCAATGTCCTTCTCATCGTGCAGCTGATCCTGGCGCTTGCGCTGATCGGCGTGGTGCTGATGCAACGCTCCGAAGGGGGCGGGCTCGGCATCGGGGGCGGTGGCGGCGGAGGCGGCGGCCTGATGTCGGGGCGCGGTGCCGCGACGGCGCTGAGCAAGGTGACGTGGGCGCTGGCGACGGCCTTCCTCGTGGTCTGCCTGATCCTGACCATCCTCGGTGCGCAGGAGAGCGGCGACGCCTCGGTGATCGACCGGCTCGGCACGGAGCTGCCGGCGCGCGAGGTCGATCCCTCGCTGCCGCCGGCATTGCAGGGCGACCTGTTGCCGCCGGGCGTGGATGGCGGCGTGGTGCTGCCGCCCGCGGACGGTGGTGCGGCCCTGCCCCCGGCGGCCGACTGACCCCATCCATCGCGCATCGCGCCGGCTCCTCCTACCAAATGCGGGGGGCCTCTTGCCGGAATCGGGATTTGAGGCTAAGCACCGAGTCCCGTGGCACGGCGTGGTTTTCCATTTGAACCTTGTGGCCGCATGAGGCCGACACGGGGAGCTTTCGGGCATGGCACGTTACATCTTCATCACCGGCGGCGTGGTCTCGTCCCTGGGCAAGGGGCTTGCGTCGGCAGCCCTGGGTGCGCTGTTGCAGGCGCGCGGCTATTCGGTGCGGCTGAGGAAGCTCGACCCCTATCTCAACGTCGATCCTGGCACGATGTCGCCCTTCGAGCACGGCGAGGTCTTCGTGACGGACGACGGAGCCGAGACGGATCTCGACCTCGGCCACTACGAGCGGTTCACCGGAGTGGCGGCACGCTCGACGGACTCCGTGAGTTCCGGCCGGATCTACTCCACTGTGCTGGAGAAGGAGCGGCGCGGCGAGTATCTGGGCAAGACCATCCAGGTGATCCCGCACGTCACCAACCAGATCAAGGAGTTCCTCGAGATCGGCGGATCGGAGGTCGACTTCATGCTCTGCGAGATCGGCGGCACGGTCGGCGATATCGAGGGGCTGCCCTTCTTCGAGGCGATCCGCCAGTTCGGACAGGAGCAGCCGCTGGGCCAGTGCCTCTTCATGCACCTCACGCTGCTGCCCTGGATTGCGGCCTCCGGCGAGCTGAAGACGAAGCCGACGCAGCACTCGGTGAAGGAGCTGCGCTCCATCGGCATCGCGCCAGACATCCTCGTCTGTCGCGCCGACCAGCCGATCCCCACCAAGGAGCGCGAGAAGCTGGCGCTCTTCTGCAACGTGCGGCCCGAGCGGGTGATCGCGGCGCTCGACCTGAAATCGATCTACGAGGCGCCGCTCGCCTATCATCGCGAGGGGCTGGACCAGGCGGTGCTCGACGCCTTCGGCATCTCTCCTGCCCCCGCGCCGAAGCTCGACCGCTGGCGCGACGTCGCCGACCGGATCTACAACCCCGATGGCGAGGTGCGGATCGCCGTGGTCGGCAAGTACACCCAGCTCGAGGATGCCTACAAGTCGATCAGCGAGGCGCTGACCCATGGCGGCATGCACAACCGGGTGAAGGTGCGCACCGAATGGATCGACGCCGAGGTCTTCGACCAGGATGACCCGGCGCCGTATCTGGAGGGCTTCCACGGCATCCTCGTCCCCGGCGGCTTCGGCGAGCGCGGCACGGAAGGCAAGATCAAGGCCGCGCGCTATGCGCGGGAGAACGACATCCCCTATTTCGGCATCTGCCTCGGCATGCAGATGGCGGTGATCGAGGCGGCGCGCAACCTCGCCGACATCTCCAAGGCGGGGTCCGAGGAGTTCGATGCGGAGGCCGGCAAGGATCGGTTCGAGCACGTGATCTTCCACATGAAGGAGTGGAACGAGGGCAACCGGACCGTGAAACGCTCGATCGACGACGACAAGGGCGGGACGATGCGGCTCGGTGCCTACGACGCGATGCTGGTCGAGGGCAGCCAGGTGGCCGAGATCTACGACACGCGCGAGATCAGCGAGCGCCACCGCCACCGCTTCGAGGTCGACATTGCCTACAAGGACCGGTTGGAGGATGAGGGCCTCCTGTTCTCCGGCCTCTCGCCCGACGGCGAGCTGCCCGAGATCGTGGAGATCCCGGACCATCCCTGGTTCGTCGGCGTGCAGTTCCACCCGGAGCTGAAGTCCAAACCCTTCGCGCCGCATCCGCTCTTCGCGAGCTTCGTGCGCGCGGCGATGGAGCATTCGCGGCTCGTCTGAGCCTCATCACTCTCGTCCAATACGCCCGCCGGAGGCATTCGACAGATGGGTCGGGGGCCTCCGGCGGGGATATTTCCGGCGAGAAGAATGCGGGGCGCTACTCCGCCGCGCGCAGGATCGGGGCGCCGCCGGCGCGGAACTGGGCGAGCAGTTCCTCGCGACGCTTGGCGGCGGCCTCGGCGTTGGCCTGCTTCACATGGCCGAAGCCCTTGATCTGCAGCGGGACGGTGGCGATCGCGACGGCGAGGTCGTGGGTCGTGGCGTCGACCTTGTCGAGGATCTCGGCCATGTCGGCCTCGTATTCCTTGATGAGGGCGCGCTCCATCCGGCGCTCTTCGGTACGGCCGAACGGGTCGAGCGGCGTGCCGCGCAGCATCTTGCCACGGCGCAGGAGCTTCATGGCGGTCAGCATCCAGGGGCCGAACTCGCGCTTGACCGGGTGGCCCTCGGCGTCGGTCTTCGAGAAGATCGGCGGGGCCATGTGGAAGCGCATCTCCCTCACATCGTCGAACTTTTCGGCGACAGCGGCTTCCAGCGTCTGGGCGTGCAGCCGCGCGACCTCGTATTCGTCCTTGTAGGCGAGGAGCTTGTGGTAGCCCTGTGCGACGGCGAGGCCGAGCTCGTCGCTGACGCCGCGGGCACGGTCGACGAGCTTGCGGTAGCGCTTGGCGAGGCGGCGGTTCTGGTAGGCGCGCAGGGCGTCCGCGCGGAACTCGATCTTCTCGTCGAGGGTCTTTTCCTCGTCCTCCGCGGCCACTGTCAGTTTCGCGGCCTCCTGCGGCGCGTGGACCGCCCAGCGGCCGAGCTCGAACGCCTCCTTGTTGCCCTCGACACCCGCGCCGTTGATCTCGATGGCGCGGTAGAGCGCGTCGTGGCTGAGCGGGACCATGCCCGCCTGCCAGGCCGCCCCGAGCATCAGGACGTTGGCGTAGATCGCGTCGCCCAGCACCTTTTCCGCCAGCCGGGTTGCGTTGAGGAAGCCGACCTCGTCGTCGCCGAGGCGGGCGCGCAGCGCGAGGCTCATGCGGTCGGTCGGGAGCTGGAAGTCGGTGTTGCGGGTGAAATCGCCGGTGATGATCTCGTGGCTGTTGCAGACCGCGCGGGTGCGGCCGCGGGTCATCAGGCCGAGGGTCTTCGCCCCTGCTGCGACCACCATGTCGCCGCCGATCACGCCGTCCGCCTCCCCCACCGCGACGCGGATCGCGCTGATATCACTGGGTTTCTCGGCGATGCGGGCGTGGATGTGGACGGCACCGCCCTTCTGCGCGAGGCCCGCCATCTCCATCACGCCGGCGCCCTTGCCTTCGAGGTGGGCTGCCATGGCGAGCAGCGCGCCGACGGTGACGACGCCGGTGCCGCCGACGCCGGTGATGACGAGGTTGTGGGTGCCGTCGATCGCGGGCAGGTCCGGCTCCGGGATCTCGCCGAAGCTCACAGACTGGCGCGGGGCCTTCGCCACTTTCGCGCCCTCCAGCGTCACGAAGCTGGGGCAGAAGCCGTCGAGGCAGGAGAAGTCCTTGTTGCAGGACGACTGGTCGATCTGGCGCTTGCGGCCGAGCTCGGTCTCCAGCGGGATGATAGAGACGCAGTTCGACTTCACGCCGCAATCGCCGCAGCCCTCACACACCGCGGGGTTGATGAAGACGCGGCGGTCCGGATCGGGGAACTTGCCGCGCTTGCGGCGGCGGCGTTTCTCGGCCGCGCAGGTCTGGATGTAGATGAGGGCGGAGGTGCCGGGCGTCTCGCGGAGTTCCTTCTGGACCGCGTCGAGCTCGGAGCGCTCCCGCATCTCGATCGGGAAGGCCTTGGGATCCACGTCCTCCTTCGGGTCGTAGACGCCGACGATCTTCGGCACGCCCATGGCCTGGAGCTCGCGCGCGATGCGCAGGGCGTCGAGGCCGCCCTCGTTCCCCTGTCCGCCGGTCATGGCGACGGCGTCGTTGTAGAGGATCTTGAAGGTGATGTTGGTTCCTGCGGCCAGTGCTGCGCGGATCGCCTGCACGCCGGAATGGTTGTAGGTGCCGTCGCCGAGGTTCTGGAAGACGTGCTTCGTGGTGGAAAACGGCGCCTCGCCGATCCAGTTCGCGCCCTCCCCGCCCATCTGGGTGAAACCGACTGTTTCGCGGTCCATCCACTGGACCATGTAGTGGCAGCCGATGCCCGCATAGGCGCGGGAACCTTCGGGCACCTTGGTCGAGGAGTTGTGCGGGCAGCCCGAGCAGAACCACGGAAGTCGCGCCGCGATCTCCTCGGCATTGTCGGCCTTGGCGGCGGCGTCGAGGACCTGCATCGCGGTGTCGAGGCGTTCGGAGCTGAGCCCCTCCTCTTTGAAGAGCCCGCCGAGCTTGCGGGCGATCATCACCGGGTCGAGGGCGCCCTTCACGGTGAACAGCGTTTCGCCGTTCTCCTTCTTCCAGCCGATGACGCGGCGGCCGTGGCGGTTGTCGAAGATCGCTTCCTTGATCTGGACCTCGATCAGCTTGCGCTTTTCCTCCACACAGATGATGAGGTCGAGATCCTCGGACCAGTCCTGCATCGACTTCATGTCGAGCGGCCAGGTCATGCCGACTTTGTAGGTGGTGATGCCGAGGCGCGTGGCCTCGTCCTCGTCGATGCCGAGGAGTTGCAGCGCGTGCACCGTGTCCAGCCACGACTTGCCGGCGGAGACGATGCCGATGCGCGCCGACTTGTCGCCCAGCACGCGGTGGTCGAGCTTGTTGGCGCGCCCGAACGCCTCCGCCGCGAAGCGCTTGTAGTCGTGCAGCCGCGCCTCCTGCGCCACCGGCGTGTCGCCGAGGCGGATGTTGAGGCCGTCGGCGGGCATGTCGAAATCGGTGGGGATCTTCACCTCGACCCGGCCGGAGGATCCGTCAACGACTTCCGTGACTTCGATGGTGTCCTTGAGACATTTGATGCCGACCCAGCACCCCGTGTAGCGGCTGAGCGCCCAGCCCATGATGCCGTAGTCCAGCACCTCCTGCACGCCGGCGGGCGCGAGGATCGGCATCAGCACGTCGACGAGCGCGAACTCGGATTGGTGGAGGACGGTGGAGCTTTCGCCCGTGTGGTCGTCGCCCATCGCGACAAGTACGCCGCCGAGCGGTGAGGTGCCCGCCATGTTGGCATGGCGGAAGACGTCGCCGGTGCGGTCCACACCTGGCCCCTTGCCGTACCAGAGGCCGAAGACGCCGTCGTACCTGCCCTCGCCGCGGAGCTCCGCCTGCTGCGAGCCCCACAGTGCGGTGGCGGCCAGATCCTCGTTGAGACCGTATTGGAAGACGATGTTTGAGGCCTCCAGCTCGCGCTTGGCGCGCATCATCTGCTGGTCGACACCCCCCAGAGGCGACCCCCGGTAGCCGGTCACGAGACCTGCCGTATTCTGTCCCGCGTTCACGTCGCGTTCGCGCTGCATCAGCGGCAGGCGGACAAGCGCCTGTATGCCCGACAGAAGCACGGTTCGCTTCGACAAATCGAAGCGATCTGAAAGGGATACGTCCTGCAGCGTCATATCCGTCCAACCTCCCTGTGTCGCAGGTGCCGTCCGTTCCGGATCTCTCCCCGCATCCTTAATCTAGGTCAGGAAATATGACCTTTCAAGAAAACTTTTTTGGAGGCTAAGTGTTTGATAAAGACTAAAAAAACTGTTTTGAGGCTTGAAGTTGGCGAATTTTAAAGCGAACGTCTTAACGACAAGGTACGGTTAGGTGTCGGGAGCGCGTGTGCCTGCTCCCGGAGTAAACGAAAGGTGGACCACCGTGTCGAATGCAACCAAGACCGACGACCTGACCCAGGCCCCCGCCCTGGAACAGATCGGGGACCGCTGGACGCTGCTCATCATCTGGGCGTCGTTGAACGGCATCAGCCGCTTCGACGATTACCAGCGACAGCTTGGGGTCGCCCGCAACATCCTGTCGACCCGCCTTCGCCGGCTGGTGGAGATGGGCATCCTCGTGAAGAAACCGGTGCACGAAGGGGCGCGGCGTCTCGAATACCGCGTGACCGACAAGGGGCGCGAGCTGCGCTCCGCGCTCGAGGAGATCGAGCACTGGGGCCGCCGCTGGCGTTGAGGCCGTCCCGCGGGAAAGTGGACCGCCGGACCGTCTGACGGCTTCGCGCGGCACTCCCGTTCCTGTATCGTCCCGTCAAATCGGCCGGGAGACCGTGATGGATTGGGACAAGCTACGCATATTTCATGCCGTCGCCGACGTGGGGAGCCTGACCCATGCGGGCGACACCCTTCATCTCAGCCAGTCCGCCGTCAGCCGCCAGATCCGGGGCCTGGAGGAGTCGCTCAACGTCACCCTCTTCCACCGCCACGCGCGCGGGCTGATCCTGACCGAGCAGGGCGAACTGCTCTATTCCGCGACCCGCGACATGGCCAAGCGGCTGGCCGCGGCGACCGCACGGATCCGCGACAGCGAGGACGAGGTCTTCGGCGAGCTCCGCGTCACGACGACGACCGGCTTCGGGACGCTGTGGCTCGCACCGCGGCTCAAGCGGCTCTATGACCAGTACCCGAACCTCAAGATCAACCTGATGCTCGACGAACGTGTCGTGGACCTGCCGATGCGCGAGGCGGACGTGGCGATCCGGCTGAAGGAGCCGAGCCAGGCCGACCTGATCCGCCGCCGCCTGATGGACGTGCGGATGCGGTTCTACGCCTCCGACACCTACATCCAGAAGCACGGCCGCCCCGACACGTCCGAGGAGCTGATGCGCCACCGGATCATCGGCCACGCGCCCGACGCGCCGCAGGTGGCCGCGGGCCAGGCGTGGCTGCGCCCGTTCCTCGACGCGGATCACGCCAGCCACCTGACGGTGAACAACTATTTCGGGGTGCTGCAGACGGTGATCCACGGGCTCGGCATCGGCGCCCTGCCCGACTACATCGCGGTCGAGCGCGACGATCTGGTCAACGTCGTTCCGGCGCAGGCGAGCGCCGTGGTGCCGGTCTACCTCGCCTATCCCGAGGAGCTGCGCCACTCCAAGCGCGTGGCCGCCTTCCGCGAATTCGTGCTGGAGGAGATCACCGCATACAAGCGCGGGTTGCGCGCGGCGGCCGCCGCTGCCGAGTGAGGCTATGCGCACACACCATGTCAGCTATGCGCGATGAGACGTCCGGTTTTGCTTGTCAACGCGGGGTGCGGCTCCTAGGTACGGTCTCAAGGCAGGCAGATGTGTGGCGGTGACGCTGCTTCCTGTCGGTCTTGATACCTCCCTGTTGGACTTTGGCCGAGCTCTCGTAGCTCGGCCCTTTTTTTGCGTTACGGGTCCGATTTCGGACGTCCCGGCGGCAGGCCCGCCTCCCGCGGCATCAGGATCGAGGCCGTGGTGCCGTGGATCAGGATCGAGAGCAGGATCGTGACCGTCGCGATGCGCCAGACCGCATCGAGGTCGCCGAACTCCGCGTGGTTCTGCCCGTAGGCGATGTAGAACACCGAGCCCATGCCGCGGATCCCGAAGAAGGCCGTCTTGAACCGGCTGAGGTCGTCGCATTTCAGCCAGGCGAGGCTCAGGAGGGCCGCGGCGGGCCGGATCAGCAGGATGAGCGCGAGGGCGAAGGCGACCTCCTGCCAGCGCAGGCCGTCGAGCGCGCCCGAGATTGCGAAGGACCCGAACCAGAGCAGGAGCAGCACGAGCAGCACGCTCTCGAACTGGTCGGCAGCCTGATGGACGTGTTTCTCGTAGGTCTCCTGCTCAGTACCCCGCGTGTGGGCGCGGCCGGCGCGCGTCGCCATGAAGACGGCGAGAAAGCCGTAGCCGTCCACTGCTTCGGTCGTGCCGTATGCGAGGAAGGTGGCGCCCAGTACGACGAGGGCGGCGTTGCGCGCGCCGAGCTCCGCGTCCCCCCAGCGCGACATGACGAAGCGCGAGAGCAGCGCGCCGACCAGCCGCCCGACGATCAGGCCCGCCGCGATGCGGTAGAGCACGTCGAAGCTCAACCAGTCGAACCAGCCGGAGGCGGTGAGCGCGCCGCCCGCCTCCGCCATCAGGATCGCGAGCCAGATGAACGGGAAGGCGAGGCCGTCGTTGAGCCCCGCCTCGGCCGTCAGCGCGATCTCCATCGGTTCCTCGTCCTCCCCCGGCCCGGCGACCTGGACGGAGCGGGCGAGCACGGGGTCGGTCGGCGCCAGCGCGCCCGCCAGCAGCACGGCGGAGGCGAGCGACAGGCCGAGGCCCCAGACCCCCAGCACCGCCACCGCGACGATGGTGAGCGGCATGCAGATCATCAGGAGCCGCCAGGTCGGCTGCCAGTTCCGCCAGCTTTCGGGCAGGTCGATGGCGAGGCCCGCCCCGGCGAGGCTGACGATGACGATCAGCTCCGCCGCATGCTCGACGATCTTGGCCTGCAGCTCGCCCTCCAGCGGGTTGAGCACCGGCAGGCCGAGCGGCCAGACGAGCGCACCGATCACAATGAAGATGAGGGGCAGGTTGAAACCGCGGATGCGCTCGAAGACGGGACCCGCGGACATCGCCATGAGACCGAGCCCGAACAGCAGATAGATGAAATCGCGCGCATCGAAAGTGGGGATCTCGTACATTGGGCGGCCTCCTTTGCGGAAGGAGTTAGCCCGCCTGCCGCCGCAACCAACGGATCGTCTGCACCACCGCGGGACGTTGCGGTCCCGGGCGGTGGACGATGTGGTAGCCGCGGCCCGGATGGTCGTCCTCCCACAGCACGGCAACGCGGCCCGCGGCGATGTCGTCGTCCACGAACATGCGAGCTACGCAGACGACGCCCTGCCCCTCGCGCAGGGCCGTGAGCGTCATGTGACCGGGCAGCTCCGTCACGTTGCGCCGCGCCTTGAGGTCGAGGCCCATGGCGACCAGCCAGCTGTCCTGCTCCTCGGGCGAGGGTTCCTCGAACCACGGCAGGTCGTAGAGATCCTCCAGCCGGTCGGTCGACCAGTCGGTCAGCATGTCCGGCGCGGCAGCGACGACGACGGAGGTCGGCATCAGCAGGCTCGCCTCCAGCCCCGGCCAGTCGCCCTTGCCGAAGCGGATGGCGAAGTCGTGGGTGCCCGCCGTCAGGTCCACAAGATCGACGGAGGGGTTGAGCGACAGCTCCACGCCCGGATTGTCGCAACGGAACGTCGCAAGTCGCGGCATGAACCAGTCGGAGGCGAAGGTGGGTGTGAGCGTGATGCGCACCGGCAGTTCGGCCGTGTCCTGCCGCAGCCGCTCGACGCCCGCGCGGATCGTGCCGAAGCCGTCGGTGAGCTCGCGGGCGAGCTGCGCCCCCGCATCGGTCAGCGACAGCCCCCGTCCTGCGCGCACCACCAGCGGCAGGCCGATCTCCCGCTCCAGCGCGCGGACCTGCTGGCTGACGGCGGCGTGGGTCACGTTGAGCTCGCGGGCGGCGGCCGAAAAGCTCGCATGGCGGGCCGTGACCTCGAAGGCGCGCAGGGCGGCAAGGGGCGGCAGATAATCCATCTGAAAGCTCAGCTTACATGTTGTAAATCGTTCTGAGTCGGCTTCGCGATACGTAATGGCCATATTGAGCGCAGGACAACGATGCATGAAGGAGCTGCAACATGCTATACCTGCTTTCAGATACCTTCCGGGTCGCCACTCGCACCGATCCGCTGGATCGCACCCTGATCCCCATCTCGCGCAAACGCTGGCAACGCCGGCAGGAGAAGGCGCGCAGGTGACTTGTTTTCGGGGCCTCCCCCCCTCTACAAGGCGGCAACCACCGCCCTTGAGAGCCGAGGCCCCGAATGATCCAGGAACCCGCCATCACCCCTGACCTGATCGCCGCGCACGGGCTGAAGCCCGACGAGTACGATCGCATCCTGGGGCTGTTGGGTCGGGAGCCGAGCTTCACCGAACTCGGCATCTTCTCGGCGATGTGGAACGAGCACTGCTCCTACAAGTCCTCCAAGAAATGGCTGCGCACCCTGCCCACCGAGGGGCCGCAGGTGATCTGCGGACCGGGGGAGAATGCGGGCGTGGTGGATATCGGTGATGACCCCGACGGAAAAAGGCTGGCGGTGGTCTTCAAGATGGAGAGCCACAACCACCCCTCCTACATCGAACCCTATCAGGGAGCCGCGACCGGCGTGGGCGGCATCCTGCGCGACGTCTTCACCATGGGCGCGCGCCCGATCGCGGCGATGAATGCGCTCAGCTTCGGGCGGGTGGATCATCCGAAGACGAAAAGCCTCGTGAACGGCGTGGTCGAGGGGATCGGCGGTTACGGCAACGCCTTCGGCGTGCCGACGGTGGGCGGCGAGCTGCGCTTCCACAGGGCCTATGACGGGAACTGCCTGGTGAATGCGTTTGCGGCCGGGCTCGCGGAGGCGGACGGGATCTTCTACTCCGCGGCCTCGGGCGTCGGCATGCCGGTGGTCTATCTCGGCGCGAAGACCGGGCGCGACGGCGTGGGCGGGGCCACCATGGCCTCCGCCGAGTTCGACGAGAGCATCGAGGAAAAGCGCCCGACCGTCCAGGTGGGCGACCCCTTCACCGAAAAACGGCTGATGGAAGCGTGCCTGGAGCTGATGGCGACGGGTGCGGTGATCTCCATCCAGGACATGGGAGCGGCGGGCCTCACTTGCTCGGCCGTGGAGATGGGCGACAAGGGGAACCTCGGCGTGCGGCTGGACCTCGAGAAGGTGCCGGTCCGCGAGGAGAACATGAGCGCCTACGAGATGATGCTGAGCGAGAGCCAGGAGCGGATGCTCATGGTGCTGCGCCCCGAGAAGGAAGCCGAGGCGAAGGCGGTCTTCGACAAGTGGGACCTCGACTTCGCCATCGTGGGCGAGACCATTGCCGAGGACCGGTTCCTGATCCTGCTGAACGGCGAGGTGAAGGCGGACCTGCCGCTGAAGGCGCTGTCCGGCGAGGCGCCGGAATACGACCGCCCCTGGGTCGAGACGCCCGCGGCGGCGGAGCTGGGCGCGGTGCCGGAGGTGGACGTGGCCGAGGCGTTGCTGAAGCTCGTCGGCTCGCCCAACTATGGCTCGCGCGCCTGGGTCTGGGAACAGTACGACACGACCGTCATGGCCGATACGGTCCGGGTGCCCGGTTCGGACGCGGGCATCGTGCGGGTGCACGGCACCGAAAAGGCGCTCGCCTTCACCGCCGACGTGACCCCGCGCTACTGCCGCGCGAACCCGGAGCGGGGTGGCGCGCAAGCGGTGGCGGAGGCTTACCGCAATCTCTCAGCAACCGGCGCGAAGCCCTTGGCCACGACGGACAATCTCAATTTCGGAAACCCTGAGAAGCCCGAGATCATGGGCCAGTTCGTCGGCTGCGTCCGGGGGATCGGGCTGGCGTGCAAGGCTCTCGATATGCCGATCGTGAGCGGCAACGTGAGCCTTTACAACGAAACGGACGGGGCCGCGATCCTGCCGACGCCGACCATCGGCGCGGTGGGTCTGCTGGGAAGCCTCGACGAGGTGATCCCCACTGCGCCGCGCGGCGGCGACGCGCTGGTGCTGATCGGGGCGACGGGCGGGCATCTGGGCCAGTCCGCCCTGCTCGCCGAGCTCTTCGGTCGGGAGGACGGCGACGCCCCGTCGGTCGACCTGATGGACGAGCTGGCGCATGGCGAGATGGTCCGCGCGGCCCATCGCGAGGGGCTGGTAATGGCAGCGCACGATCTCTCCGACGGCGGGCTGGCGCTGGCGGCGGCGGAGATGGCGCTGGCGGGCGATGTCGGCCTCGTGCTCGAGGGGTCGGGCGCGGGATGGTGGTTCGGAGAGGATCAGGCGCGCTATCTTCTGGCCACGACGAACGCGGGCGCGCTGATCGCGATGGCGCAGGCGGCAGGCATTCCGGCGGTCGAGGTGGGCCGAGCGGGCGGCGAGGCGCTGGTGCTGGGCGAGGCGGAGGTGCCGCTGGCGGACCTGCGCGCGGCGAGCGAGAGCGCCCTGCCCCGGCTCTTCGGCTAAAGGGCTGCCGCCCCTCCCCAGCCGCGCGCGCCCGAGGCGAAGCCGGCCGGGTTCACCCCGCGGATATTTGGACAGAGAAGAAGATGCTCAGGACGGCGACCGCAGCGGATTTCCCCTTCATCCAGGACCAGCAGGCCCGGCCGGAGCTGGAGGCGCTGGTCGCCGACGACACGATAGAGGCGCTGCGCGGCTACATCGCTGGCGCCGATACCGAGTTGCTGATCTGGGAGGAGGACGGCCCCGCGGCCTTCGTCCTGCTGGCCGGCCTCCGCTCCGGCTCCCGCAACACCGAATTGCGGCGGATCGTCGTGGCGCAAGCCGGGCGCGGCACCGGGCAGAAGGTGCTGTCGGCCCTGATGGCCCGCGTCTTCGAGCGCGGAACGCACCGGTTGTGGCTCGATGTCGCGGCCGACAATCCCCGCGCTCGCGCCGCCTACGCCAAGGCGGGGTTCCGCGAGGAAGGCGTGCTCAGGGAGGCCTGGGCGCGGCGCACCGGCGACCGGGCCGATCTCGTCATCATGGCGATGCTCGCCAGCGAATGGCGCGCTCTTGCGACCCCTGCCCCGCCCGCCTAGACTCAGGACCAAGACAGGGAGACACGCCATGGCCATGGAAGCGCACGAGATCGAGAAGCTGATCCGCGAGGCCTTCCCGGCGGCACAGGTCGAGATCACGGACCTCGCTGGAGACGGCAACCACTACGCTGCCACCGTCGTCGCCGAGGAGTTCCGCGGCATGACCCGCGTGAAGCAGCACCAGGCGGTTTATGCGGCCCTCAAGGGCAAGATGGACGGCTCGCACGGCGAGCTACACGCGCTGGCGCTGACCACGAAGGTGCCTGCGTGATGCGCGTGCCGCGAAGCTCGGGCGGCGACCGTCCGGGGCGGTCTGCATGAGCGCGGGCACGCTCTACCTGCTTGCGGGCATCGGCGGCTTCATCGCGCTCGTGCTCCTCGCCGGGCTGGTCGAGATGATCGTCCGCCGTCCCAAGAAGCGCACCTTCGCCGAGAAGTTCGACATCGATCCCGCATCGCTGCGCGAGGTTCACACCTCCTTCGGCAATCCGCTGGGACAGGGTGACATGCAGCGGGCGAGCGATTACATGCGCGAGCAATCGCAGGGGCGCAGGGCGTCCGGGAAGCATTCGACGGAGAAGAAGAGATGAGCAATCCGGCACATGACATCATCGATGCCGACGTGAAGGGCAACGACGTGGTGCTGTTCATGAAGGGCACCAGCCAGATGCCGCAATGCGGCTTCTCCTCCCGCGTGGCGGGCGTGCTCAACTACATGGGCATCGAGTACAAGGACGTGAACGTGCTCGCCGACGAGAGCGTGCGGCAGGGGATCAAGGACTACTCCGAGTGGCCGACGATCCCGCAGCTCTACGTCAAGGGCGAGTTCGTGGGCGGCTGCGACATCGTGACCGAGATGGTGCTGTCCGGCGAACTCGACACGCTCTTGGAAGAGAACGGCGTCGCCTTCGACAGGGACGCGGCCGAGCGGGTGCGCGAGGCGAACAAAACGGCCTGATCGGGATGCGCTCTCGTCCACTGGCGTCCCGCCCGATGTGCAGGTGAGAACGGCTTGAGCTTCGCGGACAGCTATCTGGGCGGGCTTCGACAACGCGTTGGACCCCGACCGCTTCTCGCCATCGGTGCGCGTGTACTCGTCGAAGATGACCGGGGCCGCTTTCTCATCCTGCGTCGTAGCGACAGTCTTCGTTGGGGATTGCCGGGCGGCGCCATGGAGCTTGGCGAAGCGCTGTTGGACGTCATCCATCGGGAAGCGTTCGAGGAAGCGAACGTGACCCTGAAGTCCGTGCAGCCGTTCGGGCTTTCGTCCGATCCTGCAATCGAGACGCACACCTATCCTAATGGAGACGTGGTCCAGAACGTGTCGCTGTTGGCGCACGGGTTTCTCGGCAACGGACCGGTCGCATCGAACGATGGCGAGGCCGTCGACTTCCGGTTCGCACACGAAGAGGAGATCGACCCCAAAGGTTTCGTCGCGACGGAATGGCCGACATTCGCGCATTGGCGGCGCTTCGAGGACACAAACACGTTCCAGTTCGTCTGACACGCAAGCCGGGCGCCAGGTCGGGTCTGTTCGCGAGTTCGTTTGCTACCTTGCTTATCGAAACAGATCCGGAACGCCCGCCCATCCCTCTTGCCAAGCGGCGCGCCGTAGTGGCGGCGGCTGCAGGCGGATCGAGGGGACGCGACCTTCACCGCCACCAGTCGCAACCATGTCTCGGTCTGGGAGAAGCCGGAGGGCTGATATGGACTGGAGCCGAAGAGCGGCCCCTCAGGATGGGTCCGCCCTGCTCGACGCGAACCGCTCGTGTGCGGACTGGCGGCTGATGCCGAGCTCCCGACCGATATCGCTCCAACTGACGCCGCGGTCCCGCAGAACGGCGACCTGGTCTCCCAGGATGGATCGGATGGAATGGATCATCCGGTCGGTCCGGCGCATGGTCGAGAGCAGGACGTCATCCGGAAGCCTTGACCAGGCGCCAAAGCGCGCACCCACCGCCTCGTCGCCCCTCTCGGATCTTGCGTCGGAGCTGGGATGCCGCGCGATGATGGCATTGCACGCATCGACGCACCGGTCACAGATCGCCACGCCCGGACCGGCGATCATCTTGCCGACCGACGTGTTGTCGAGGCCGCAGAAAGCGCAATGGAACCCGCCGTCCGCGTGGGCGCCTGCTCCCCCTTTCGATCTTGGCATTGTTTCGCCTCCTATCTGTCAGGATAGACCTGACAGATCCAGTCAATATGTCAAGTCAACCCTGACGTCAGACCGAGACGCTCATGCGTGACCGGCCATACGCAGGTCATCAAGCCAGGCGCGGCCGTCCGCCTCGCCCAGCGACCAGGCGGCCGCGATGCCGTCGGCGTCGGTGAAGTCGAGCTTGAAGGTCTCGATCTTGCGGGAGGGCGCGGCGTAGGTGCGGCCCGCGACCTGCGGCAGGTTGCGGTAGGGGCGCGTGACGAGGACGAGCTGTTCGCCCCGGTCCGCACAGGGCGCGTTGTCGAGCACGCCGCCATCCATCACCGCGCGGCCATCCCAGTCGTGCGCCGCGAAGACCGGGCGGCTGGAGGCAGCGGCGACCGTCAGATCCACGATCCGGCCCTCGCGCGCCGCCTGCCGGGCATCGACGGCCACGGTCTTCGCACCGAGGGCGGCGGCGAAGCGGACATGGGGCGTGCCGCGCAGGGGAACCTCCAACGCGTAGGCGAGCATGGTGGGCACGATGCCGAGCGCGCCGGGCCGGGCGAGGTGGACGGTGAAATCGGGCCCCTCGGCCACGGCCTCGACGGCCGAGGGCGCGGACATCAGGCCGGCGACGACCTCGCGGTAGAGACGCTGGTGGACCAGCAGGTCGCCGCCCGACAACCAGCGCTCGACGCTGACATTGCCGCCCCCGTCCTGCGCCGCGCGGAAGGCACGGGACATCAGGGCGAGCAGCCGTTCCTCCTGCCCCGTGACATGGGCCAGCGCCGAGAGTACGCCGCCCGACACGGCGGAAATCGCCTCGGTCGGCGCGAGAACGGGCGCGACGGTCGTGAGGAACCCGCCATGCCAGAAGCACCGCGTGCCGCCGCCACCGAAGACGAGATGGGGATAGGTGCGTTCCATGGCCGCTCATCTTCCCGGAGGATCGACGTGCCCCCTGACGACGGCATGTAGCGCGGCGCGCAGCATCGTGGCGGTGTCCGGCGCGCTCTCCGAGGTTCGGCAGATCTGACCTTCGATGCTCAGGACGCTCATGCCGTGGATCAGGCCCCAGACCGTGTTGACGGCCTGATCGAACGCGGCCGCATCGCCTGGCCGGGCTGCAGCACGCACCGCCGTGCAGAGCAGTTCGTAGGCCCGATGGGCTTCGGCTCCGAATTCCGGCGTTCGCTCCGCCAGGGATTGGCGATCGAACATGAGGTGGAAGAGCACCGGATGACGCTCCGCGAAGTGCAGATAGACCGCGGCCATCTCGCCCAGTGTCCCACGCGGCTCGGGCTCGGCCGCGCGTGCCGCCTCCAGCGCGTCGGACAGTTCCCGGTAGCCGTCGGCAGCGCAGGCCGCGAGCAAGGTCGAGAGATTGCGGAAATGGTGAACCGGAGCCGCGTGGGACACGCCGGCAGCACGCGCCAGTGCACGCAGCGAAAAGCCGCGCAGGCCGTCCCGCTCCAGCATGTCGCGGCCGACGCGAACGAGCAGCGCGCGCAGGTCGCCGTGGTGGTAGGGGGCAGAGGCATGGTCGGTCGCGGGTGTCGTCATGACCCGAGTTTATCGCGCGCCTTTACATTGACAAGTTTCACGGCAATGCCAATCTTGTCAGTGACAAGTTCAACAGAGGAGACCGAACATGCCCAGACCATCCGCGGCGATCGCCCTGACCTGCCTCTCATCCGTCGTCGCTCTGCCGACCGGCGCCGAAACCACGGGGGAAGCGCTGCTCGGAACGTGGCAGACGCCCATCGTCGAGCAGCCTTCGCCGGACGGCACGCAATCCGCGTGGCTCCGCCAGACCATCGTGTTCATGGAAGACGGGGAGATCGTGCGGGCCGAAGGTTTCCTCGACCCCGACGCCACGGAGCGGATGTTCACCTACGAATCCGTCGGCCCCTACGAGATCGTCGGACCGTCGGGTGAGATCCCCGGCGCCCTCGACGTGAACCTCTGGAACGACAGCTCGACGATGACGATCCATGTCGATCAGCCGCAGGTCTGGACCGCAATCGGGATGGGGGACTGTCCGCTGAGGCTGGGCGAGGCCGTCGACATCTCGGAATGCGTCTCCGGCCCGCCCTTCATGGTCGCGAACTGCATGGACATGGACGTCGCGATGGTCGACGGGGCCGGTGGGCGGCTGCGCATGGGCGAGGAGGGCGTCGACCGCTGTGTGGAGCGACCGGCGGGGCTTTCCGAAACCGTCTTCCTCAGGGTGGACTAGCTCAGCGCCGCGCGCCAGTCGTCCTCTCTAAAGCCGGGGAGCACCTTGTCGCCGGCTTCGAGCACCGGGCGCTTGATGAGGCGCGGGTCCTCGGCCATGCGGGCGACTGCGGTGTCGGTGTCGGCCTGCATCGCCGCCTGATCCGCCTCGGGCAGCGCGCGGAAGGTGGCGGCGCGGGCGTTCATCACGGTGTCCTTGCCCGCCGCGTCCATCCAGCGTCGGATGGCGGCGGGCAGGTCGTCCACCTGGGAGAAGGGGACGAAGTCATGATCGATCCCCTCCCCCTCCAGCCATTTCAGGGACCTGCGGACCGTCGTGCAGGAGGGCAGCCCGTAGACGGTAACGCTCATTGCGCCTTGGCCTCCAGCACGTCGGCCAGCGCTTCGAGCTGATCGGCGGTGCGGGCCAGCGCCTCGATCGCCGGGGCGGGATCGGGGGCGAAGAGGCCGGGCTGCGGGTCGGTGGGCTCGGCCGGGCGCACGGCCTCGGCTTCCGCCCGTTCGGCACGGGCTTCCAATGCGCGGATCTTCTCCTGCGCGGCACGAAGCTCGCCCTCGAGCGCGATATGGCGGTCGCCGAGCATCAGGGAGGACATCAGGAGCAGCCGGCTTTCGGGCACCTGGCCGATGGCGGCCTGCAGGTTGTTCGCCTCGCGGCCCAGGAGGGCTGCCGCAGCCTCGAGCTGACGCTCCTCGCCGTCGGCGCAGGCAACGCGGAAGACGCGGCCGCCGATGTTCAGGTCGAGCTCAGCCATGCTCCGCCTCCTCAACCAGGGGCCGCAGCTCGGCGATCAGGCCGTCGAGCTGGGCGATGTCGGCCTCGCGCTTGAGCTCCATGTCCTTGAGTTGGCTGCGCAGGGCCACGTTCACGCGCTCCAGCCGGCGCAGGGCGACGGGATCGGCGCCCTCGGCGGGTTTCTGGGCGGCCAGCGCCGCCTCGATCCGGCCCATCGCGCGGGCGATGCGGCCTTCCAGGTCTTCTATCTCGCTCATCTGCCTCGATGCTCCTGCATGTGCCTACAGTTCGCTTCGTCTTTTTTCGGAGATTCTAACGGGAGGACCGCGGCGGCGCCAGTGGGGAGATTATGTGGCGTTCGAGGCGTTTTCGGCGGGCGCGGGCGGTGCCCGCAGCCCTGATCGCTTGACCCGGCAAGCGGCGGTGTTATCAGGACGCAACCGTTTTCCAGCCTTGCGAGATCCCCGTGACCATCGACGACCTGCGCGCCCGCCATCCCGACCACTGGAACCGTGCCACCGCGATCCGCGTGCTGGCGCTCGACGCGGTCAAGGCCGCGAATTCGGGGCATTCGGGGATGCCGATGGGCATGGCCGATGTCGCGACGGTGCTGTTCGAGAAGCATCTGAAGTTCGATGCGAGCGCGCCGGACTGGGCCGACCGCGACCGGTTCATCCTGTCGGCGGGCCACGGCTCGATGCTGCTCTACGCGCTGATGTACCTGACGGGCTATGCCGATATCTCGCTGGAGGAGATCCGGAACTTCCGCCAGCTCGGCGCGCGCACGGCGGGGCACCCGGAGTTCGGGCATGCTAGGGGGATCGAGACGACGACCGGGCCGCTGGGCCAGGGCATCGCGAACTCCGTGGGCTTCGCGATTGCCGAGGAGTCCCTGCGCGCCCGCTACGGCAAGAAGGTGGTGGATCACCACACCTACGTGATCGCCGGCGACGGCTGCCTGATGGAGGGTGTGAGCCAGGAGGCGATCGGGCTCGCAGGCAAGCAGAAGCTCGGCAAGCTGATCGTGCTCTGGGACGACAACGGGATCACCATCGACGGCAAGGTCTCGATTTCCGACGTGACCGACCAGATGGCGCGGTTCGAGGCATCGGGCTGGTCCGTGTTCTCCTGTGACGGCCACGACCCGGCGGCGATCGACGAGGCGATCCGGCAGGCCAGGCAAAGCCCGCTCCCCTCGATGATCGCGTGCAAGACGCATATCGCCATCGGCTCCTCCGCGCAGGACACGTCGAAGGGGCACGGCGCGCTGACCGACGACCAGCTCATCGCCGATACGCGCAAGGCCTATGGCTGGCCGCACGCGCCGTTCGAGATCCCGGCCGACCTGCTGGCCGAGTGGCGCTCCATCGGCAATCGCGGTGCGGTCGAGCGGAGCGAATGGGAGGCTCGTTTCGCCACGCTGTCCGACAGCCGCCAGCGCGAGTTCACCCGCCAGATGACCGGCGAGGTGCCGAAGAAGCTGTCCGCCGCGATCAAGCGCTTCAAGCAGACCGCGACCGAAGAGGCGAAGAAGGTCGCGACGCGCAAGTCCTCCGAAATGGTGCTGGGCATCATCAACGACGTGCTGCCCGAGACGATCGGCGGCTCGGCAGACCTGACCGGCTCCAACAATACGCTGACGGCGGATCTGGGGTCCTTCGACGCCGACAACCGCAAGGGCCGGCACGTGAGCTACGGCATTCGCGAGCACGGCATGGCCGCGGCGATGAACGGCATGGCGCTGCATGGCGGCGTGCTGCCTTACGGCGGGACGTTCCTCGTCTTCTCCGACTACGCGCGGCCGGCGATGCGGCTCTCGGCCCTGATGGGCCAGCGGGTGGTCTACGTGATGACGCACGATTCCATCGGGCTGGGCGAGGATGGCCCGACGCACCAGCCGGTGGAGCATGTGGCGAGCCTGCGCGCGATGCCCGGCATGACCGTCTTCCGCCCCGCCGACACGGTGGAGACGGCGGAGGCGTGGGAGCTCGCGGTGCAGGCCGATGGTCCCTCGACGCTGGCGCTGACCCGGCAGGGCGTGCCGCTGGTGCGCACCGAGCACAAGACGAAGAACCTGACGGCCCAGGGCGCCTATGTTCTGGCCGAGGCGCAGGGCAAGCGGATGGCGATCCTGCTGGCCTCCGGCTCCGAAGTGCACGTGGCGCTCGAAGCCCGGCGGATGCTGGAGAACGAGGGGATCGGCGTGCGCGTCGTCTCCATGCCGTCCTGGGAGCTCTTCGCCCAGCAGGACGAGGCCTATCGCAAGCGTGTGCTGCCCGCGGGCCCGGTGCGCGTCGCGGTCGAGGCGGGCGTGCGGCAGGGCTGGGACCAGTGGCTGTGCGGTGAGCGCGGGCGCTGGAACAAGGCGGGCTTCGTCGGCATGCAGGGCTTCGGCGCGTCGGCTCCGGCGGGCGATCTGTTCAAGCATTTCGGCATCACGCCGGAGGCCGTTGCCCAGCAGGTCCGCGACCTGCTTTGAGCCGGTGCGGATCGTCGTCCCACCCGCCATGCGCCCGCTCTACGAGACGTGGCGCATGGCGCCGGGCGTGATCGACGGCGACCGCCTCGTAATGACCGGCTTCAGCGGGGCGGCGCTCGACGGCAGCGTGTCGCCGGATCCGGAGACGCAGATGCGCACCGCCTTCGATCAGGTGGGGCTGGTGCTCGCGGAGGCGGGCTGCATCTGGGCCGGTCTTATCGAAATGACGAGCTACCACGTGGACATCGCGGCGCAGATCGACCTCTTTCGCCGGGTCCGAAACGACTATGTGGCGCCGCCTTATCCTGCGTGGACGGCGCTGGGGGTTGCGGGCCTTGCTTCGGATGGGGCCGTCGTCGAGATTCGGGCCGTGGCACGGGTCCGGTCAGCGGTCTGAGCGGGACGATCACGGTTGCGCCACCGGCGATGTCGCGGTCTTTGCCTCGCGACATGCGTCGCTACATGGGGTTGATGCGCCACGCCACCATCGCCGCCCTCGCCCTTGTCGCCGCCCTGCCCGCACGGGCGGAAACCTGGCTGCTGCTCGAAGAGCCCAGCGAGATCGGGTTCACCTATTTCGAGAACGAGGAGCCCTATCGCGGCCACTTCCCGGCTTTCGCGGGCACCGCCGAGTTCGATGCCGCCCGCCCGGCGGACACGCAGGTGGAGGTGACCGTCGCGACCGCGGCGGTTGAACTCGCCGATTTCGTGCGCACCGCCTTTGCCAAGACGGAAGGGTGGTTCGACACGGTGGGGCATCCGCAGGCCGTCCTGACCCTCGACCGGCTGGTGCCCATCAGCCGGACGGAGTGGGAGGGCGTGGCCGAGCTCACAGTGAAGGGCATCACGCGGGAGATCCGGCCGCGCTTCGTCCTCACCCGGCCCGGCAACTGCCTGCGCGCCCGCGGCGAGGTGGAGATCCCGATGGCGGAGTTCGAGATCGGCCAGGGCCGCGTCAGCCGCTTCATCCGGGTGGGCGAGAGCGTGATCCTCGACTTCAACCTGCTGGGCCACCCCGAAGGCATCGCCCCCGACTGCATCTGACGGCTTTTGGTGACAGGCGCGTCCCGCTGCCCTAGGAAGGCACTCGCGAGGGACGGAGGAGGCGCATGAACACCACCATCGCGCTGTGGATCGGCGGGATCATCCTCGCCGTGTTTCTCGCGGATTATCTCTATTTCGGCTGGGACCTCTGGGTCGAGGCGATGCGCCTGTTGTGGCGCATCATGACCTGGATGGCGTTCTGGCGCTGACATGGAAAGGCCCTCGGCATGAGCTGGAAGACCCTCGACGACATGGACCTTGGCGGCAAGGTCGTGCTGACCCGCGTGGACCTCAACGTGCCGATGCAGGACGGCCGCGTGACCGACGCGACGCGGATCGAGCGGATCGTGCCGACGGTGCGGGACATGCTGGCCAAGGGCGGCCGCCCGGTGCTGCTGGCGCATTTCGGCCGGCCCGAGGGCAAGCGCGTGGCGGAGATGAGCCTGGAACCGCTCGTCGGACCCTTGGCTCAGGCGCTTGGTGTGGAGGTGCGCTTCGCCTCGGATTGCGTCGGCGCGCCGGTGAGCGAGGCGCTGGCGGAATTGCCCGAGGGCGCGGTGCTGCTATGCGAGAACACGCGATACCATCCGGAGGAGGAGGCGAACGACACGGAGTTCGCGAAACAGATGGCCGCGGCGGGCGACGTCTATTGCAACGACGCGTTCTCGGCTGCGCACCGGGCCCATGCCTCGACCGAGGGGCTGGCGCACCACCTGCCCGCCTGCGCCGGGCGGCTGATGGAGGAGGAGCTGAAGGCGCTCGAAGGCGTCCTCGCCGATCCGCCGCGCCCGGTGGTGGCGGTGGTCGGAGGCGCCAAGGTCTCCACCAAGCTCGACCTTCTGGGCAACCTGATCGGGCGGATGGATCACATCGTGATCGGCGGTGGCATGGCGAACACGTTCCTCGCCGCCCAGGGCATCGATGTCGGCAAGTCGCTCTGCGAGCACGAGATGACCGGCACGGCAAAGGAGATCATGGCAAAGGCGGAAGGGTCGGGATGCACGCTGCACCTGCCCACGGACGTGGTCGTCGCCCGCGAGTTCAAGGCCGGTGCCGCGAGCGAGACGGTGGCCGCCGATGCCTGCCCGGCGGACGCGATGATCCTCGACGCGGGGCCCGACACGACGCGGGCCGTCGCCGAGCTCTTCGGTCAGGCCAAGGCGCTGGTCTGGAACGGACCGCTCGGCGCGTTCGAGATCGAGCCGTTCCATGCCGCGACCAAGGCGGCCGCCCTGGCCGCGGCGGAGCTGACGCGGGCCGGGCGGCTGGTCTCCGTCGCCGGGGGCGGCGACACGGTGGCAGCCCTCAACACGGCCGGCGCCGCGGATCACTTTACCTATGTCTCCTCCGCCGGGGGCGCGTTCCTCGAATGGCTGGAGGGCAAGACCCTGCCCGGCGTCGCGGCGTTGCACAGCGCCTGAAGCGTGCCATATGGCTATCTTGCGCACCGCGACCTCACGTCGCGGTGCGCAGGGCCCCTTCGCGCCGCCGGGGCCTTTTCATAAGCGACCGACACGTCTCTTAAGGGAAGGACCACCCATGACCGACCAGACCTGGACCCTCGTCACCGGCGCCTCCGAAGGCATCGGCAAGGAACTCGCCCGCTGTGCCGCGAAGTCAAAGCGCAACGTGATCCTCGCCGCCCGCTCGAAGGACAAGCTCGACGCGCTGGCGGGCGAGCTGACGCAGCAATACGGGGTCGAGGCGGTCGCGATAGAGGCGGACCTCGCGGCCCGCGACGGGGCCGCGAAGCTGTGGGAGGCGGCGAGCGCGGGCCGGATCGTCGACATCCTCGTCAACAATGCCGGGCTGGGCCGGAACGGACCGTTCGCCGAGGGCGAGTGGCCACGCGAGCTCACCTCCATCGACGTGAACGTCACCGCGCTCACCGAACTGATGAAGCTCGCGCTGCCGCCGATGGTCGAACGCGACGAGGGCCGGATCCTGAACGTCGCCTCCGTCGCCGCCTTCACCCCCGGTCCGAGCATGGCGGTCTACCACGCGACCAAGGCCTACGTGCTGAGCCTGAGCCGCGCCGTGGATGTGGAGCTCGACAAGACCGGCGTGTCGATCACGGCGCTCTGCCCTGGGGCCACGGCCTCGAACTTCTTCGAGGACGCTGACATGGGCAACGCCACCATCGTCAACATGCGCAAGCTGCCCACGGCGAAATCGGTGGCGGAGGCGGGCTGGTCCGGTGCGATCACCCGCAAGTCCGTGGTGGTGCCCGGCGGCGACAACAAGGTCACGGTCGCGTTCTCGAAACTGGTCCCGGCCCGGGCGAGTGCGGCGATCGCACAACGCCTCCTTTCACGTAAAGGTTGATTCAAACCGGTTGCACTGAGGCGAACGGTTGACCGGCTTTGTTGCGGCGCGGTAAGCCCTTGGCATCCTTCTCATGCCAGAGGACATTTCCATGAAAGCGACCCGCACCGTCCGCAACATCCTTGCGAACTACGAAGGCGAGACCCCCGGCGTGAAGGCGCAGCTGTGCCGCATGCTCATGCAGGGCAAGCTCGGTGGCACCGGTAAGATGATCATCCTGCCCGTGGACCAGGGCTTCGAGCACGGTCCGGCGCGGTCCTTCGCCCCGAACCCGGACGCCTATGACCCGCACTACCACTACCAGCTCGCCATCGATGCGGGGCTGAGCGCCTATGCCGCCCCGCTCGGTCCGCTGGAGGCGGGAGCCGATACCTTCGCGGGCCAGGTTCCGACGATCCTCAAGGTGAACTCCGCCAACTCTCTGATGAGCGACACGGCCGGCAAGAACCAGGCGGTGACGGCGAGCGTGGACGACGCGCTGCGGCTCGGCTGCTCTGCCATCGGCTTCACGGTCTATCCGGGCTCCGACGCGGCACTCGACATGTTCGAGGAGATCGTGGAGATGCGGCGCGAGGCGGCGGCCTGCGGCCTCGCCACCGTGATCTGGTCCTATCCGCGCGGCGAGGCGATCACCAAGGACGGCGAGACGGCGATCGACATCGCGGCCTATGCCGCCCACATCGCCGCCCTGCTCGGCGCGCACATCATCAAGGTGAAGCTCTCGACCGATCACCTGATGCTGCCCGAGGCGAAGAAGGTCTACGAGGCCGAGGGCATCGACATCTCCACGCAGGCGGCGCGCGTGGCGGACTGCGTGAAGTCCTCCTTCAACGGGCGGCGGCTGATTGTCTTCTCCGGCGGGTCGAAGAAGGGCGCGGACAGCGTCTACGACGACGCGCGCGCGATCCGCCACGGCGGCGGCAACGGCTCGATCATCGGGCGCAACACGTTCCAGCGCGAGCGGGGCGAGGCGCTGGATATGCTCGGCAAGCTGATCGATATCTACAAGGGCAAGGCCTGATCTTGCAGCGGGCCGAGGCTCCGGCCGGGGCGGTGCGGCATCTTGCGCTGCGCCTCTCGCCCGGGGCGGAGCTGCGGTCCGCGCTGTGCGAGGCCTTTGACGAGAGCGGTGCGGCGGCGGGTTTCGTCGCCGCCTGCGTGGGTAGCCTGACGGTGGCGCCGTTGCGCTTTGCCAATCGGGACGATGCGGTCGAGGTGCCGGGGCCGCTGGAGATCGTGGCGCTGTCGGGCACGCTGAGCCCCGACGGGCCGCACCTACACCTCACCGTGGCGGATGCGGAAGGCCATGTGACCGGCGGCCATCTGATGCCGGGCGCTTTGGTGCGCACGACGGCGGAGGTGGTGCTGGGGCTGACGGACGCCTTCGCCTTTTCAAGGGCTCAGGATCCCGCTACGGGCTATGCGGAGCTGTTCATCCGGGCGCGCTGATCCCCGGCGTCTTCGGCAAGCCCGCCTCCACAACATCGAGGAAGACGGCCAGCCGGCGGAGCCGTTGTGCTCCCGGCGGGAAGGCGATGTTCACCGTCAGCTCTGCCGCGCGCCAGTCGGGCAGCAGGTCGATGAGGCGACCGGCCTCAAGGTCCTCGGTCACGTACCAATACGGCAGCACCGCGATGCCGGCGCCGCTGAGCGCGGCGCGGTGCAGGGCTGCGATGTTGTTGGTGGAGAAGGTGACGGGCGGCGCGATCTCCTGCTCTTGAGCGCCCTTCATCAGGGCGATGCGCCCCCCTTCGAAGGGATCGAGGGCAAGGAGCGGCAGGGCTTCGGCTGCCTTCGGGTGATCGAGGGGGTGGGACAGGCCGGGGGCGGCGACCAGCAGCCGTTCGACCTGTCCCAGCGGGCGCACGACGAGGGTGTCGTCGGGCACCGGACCGACGCGGATCCAGCAATCGCTGCCGAGCTCGGCGAGGCGGACCGGCGCGTCCTCGAGCCGCCAATCGATGCGCAGCGTCGGGTGGGCCCGTGCGAGTTCCACCGCGATATCGGCGAGTACGGTCTGGCCGAGCGCCACGGGGGCGACGACCGAAAGGCGACCGCGGACCTCATCCCCGGAGTGGCGCTCGACCAGCGCCTCCCACCCCGCCAACAGGGGGCGGGCCTCGACCAGCACCGCCTCCCCCTCCCCGGTCAGGGCGAGGGAATGGGTCGTGCGGCGGGCGAGCGGCGTGCCGAGCCGCGCCTCCAGATCCTGCAGGTGGCGCGACGCAGTGGCCTGCGTGATGCCGAGATCGCGCGCCGCGGCGGAGATCGAGCCCCGCTCCGCGATGCGAGCGAAGGTGGCGAGCAGAGTAAGGCGATCGGTTGGCTGGCTCATACGTCGGACGTATAGCAGAGTGATCGCAACGCGCACTACAGGAGGAACCGCCCCGCCCGCATATCTCCCCCAACGGCGATGATGCCGGATGAGAGGAGAGAGACCATGGACCGGACCTTCAAGCTTGGCGGCGACCTGACCATCGACCGGATCGGCTTCGGCGCGATGCGCCTGACGGGCCAGCCGGGCAATTTCGGACCCTATCCCGATTGGGAGGGCGGCAAGGCGCTCCTGACCCGCGCGGCGGATCTGGGCGTGAACTTCTTCGACAGTGCAAGGGCCTACGGACCGCAGCACGCCGACCGGCTACTGGGAGAGGCGCTGGCGGGGCGCGACGTGGTGCTCGCCACCAAGGGCGGGATCGACAAGTTCGCACCCGACCGCATGAAACGCGACGCCTCGCCCGCCACGCTGCGGCAGCAGATCGAGGACGCGCGGGTGAACCTGCGCCGCGAAGTGATCGACCTGTTCCAGCTCCACTGGATCGATCCGGACACGCCTGTCGAGGCCTCGATGGAGGCGCTGGTGCGGGCGCGCGAGGATGGGCTGATCCGCCATATCGGCCTGTCCAACGTGGATCGCGACACGCTCGACCGCGCGCTCGCCGTCGGGCCGGTGGCGAGCGTGCAGAACCGGCTCAACAGTGCGGAGCGGGCGAATGAGGCGCTGGTGGACTACACCGCCGAGCGCGGCATCGCCTTCATCCCCTACGGACCGCTCGGCGCCCACCCGATGAAGCGCGGCGCAGCATTGGAGCCGGTGGCCGCACTCGCCTGGCTGCTGGAGCGCGCGCCCAACATCGTGGTCATCCCCGGCACGACCAGCGTGGCGCATCTGGAGCAGAATGTGAGCGCATGGTCACAAGTGCAGGGCGCGGTGTGACAATTGGGGGCCGGGTTGCACGCCCAGCCCTATTTTCGCCACTGAGGGGATTCACAGCGCGAATCGCTTCTGGCATAGTCATCTCACTGGCCCGCAGAGGCCGGACGAGCAGCAGAGTTGAGCCCCCGATGACCTTGCTTCGCACGATCACCGCCCGGTTTCCGGCGCGCGCCCTGGGCGATACGGTGTTCTCCTTCGCGGTGCTCACGCTGATCGTCTATTTCGCCTATGCGGCGCTTCAGGGAAATCACGGCATGGGGCGCCTCATCGAGGTGGAGCAGGAGGCGCGCGATCTCGAAGTGACCCTTGCCCGCCTGCAGGACGAGGCCGCAGGGCTCACCAACCGCACGCGCCGCCTATCGGACGATTTCCTCGACCTCGACCTGCTCGACGAGCGGGCGCGGCACGTCCTGGGTTACGCCCGCCCGGACGAAATCGTCATTCGATAGCACCCCGAAACGCCCTACCTGCGTTGCACACGGCGAATGCCGCCCCGTCATTTGCGGGGGTGCAATCGTCGTGACGCGGCGTTAGACTGCGGATAGTTTGATATTGAACGACCTGGGGAGGTTCGGAATGGCGACCCGCAAGACTGCGGCGAAGAAGCCGAATGCGTCGAAGGAAGAGCTGCTTCACTACTATAGCGACATGCTGCTGATCCGCCGGTTCGAGGAAAAGGCCGGCCAGCTCTACGGCATGGGCCTGATCGGCGGCTTCTGCCACCTCTACATCGGGCAGGAAGCCGTGGTGGTGGGCCTGGAAGCCGCGGCCAAGGACGGCGACAGCCGTGTGACCTCCTACCGCGACCATGGGCACATGCTCGCCTGCGGCATGGATCCCAAGGGCGTGATGGCCGAGCTTACGGGCCGCGAGGGCGGCTACTCCAAGGGCAAGGGCGGCTCGATGCACATGTTCTCGGAGGAGAAGAAGTTCTACGGCGGCCACGGCATCGTGGGCGCGCAGGTACCGATCGGCGCGGGCCTCGCCTTCGCCAACAAGTACCGGGGCGAGGACACGGTCTGCTTCACCTATTTCGGGGACGGTGCGGCCAACCAGGGCCAGGTCTACGAGACCTACAACATGGCCGCCCTGTGGGAGCTGCCCTGCATCTTCGTTATCGAGAACAACCAGTACGCCATGGGCACGTCCGTGAAACGCGGCACCAAGTCCCCGAGCTACTGGGAACGCGGCGTGGCCTTCGGCATCGCCGGTGAGGAGGTGGACGGCATGGATGTGCTCGCGGTGAAGGAGGCAGGCGAGAAGGCCGTCGCCCACTGTCGCGCGGGCAAGGGGCCCTACATCCTCGAGATCAAGACCTACCGCTATCGCGGCCACTCGATGTCGGACCCGGCCAAGTACCGGACCCGCGAGGAGGTGCAGAAGATGCGGGAGGAGCGGGACGCGATCGAGCATGTCAAGCAGCTCCTGCTGACCGGCAAACACGCGACCGAGGACGAGCTCAAGGACATCGACAAGGAGATCAAGGGCATCGTCAACGAGGCGGCGCAATTCGCGCAGGACAGCCCGGAGCCTGCGCTCGAAGAGCTCTACACCGACATCTACGCCGACGCGCTGCCGCAGGCCGAGTCGGCCTGATGCCGTCTCCGCATCGCGCCGCGCGCGTCTTCGGCAAGACAACCCCCTCTCTTCCGGGCCGGGACCTGCTTTGCGTCACCGCCCGTCCGACCCTGGGAGCAACCTGACATGGCGACCGAAATCCTGATGCCCGCCCTTTCCCCGACGATGGAGGAAGGCACGCTGGCGAAGTGGAACGTGAAGGAAGGCGACGAGGTCTCCTCCGGCGACGTGATCGCGGAGATCGAGACCGACAAGGCCACAATGGAGTTCGAGGCCGTCGACGAGGGCGTCGTCGGCAAGATCCTCGTGGCCGAGGGCAGCGAAGGCGTGAAGGTGAACACGCCGATTGCCGTGCTCCTGGAGGACGGCGAGAGCGCCGACGACATCAAGGCGAACGGTGCCGCCCCGGCGGAGGCTCCTGCCCCGCAGGCCGAGGCCCCGGCGGAGGTCGAGCACGCCTCCGTCCCCGCCTCCGCCGCCCCGGCTGCCGATGTGCCGCCGACGCCGGAGCCGGACGTCCCCGAAGGCACCAGCTTCAAGTCGCAGACGGTGCGCGAGGCGCTGCGCGACGCGATGGCCGAGGAGATGCGCCGCGACGAGACGGTGTTCCTGATGGGCGAGGAGGTGGCCGAGTACCAGGGCGCCTACAAGATCAGCCAGGGCCTGCTCGACGAGTTCGGCGCGAAGCGCGTCATCGATACCCCAATCACCGAGCACGGCTTCACCGGCGTCGGCGTTGGTGCTGCCTTCGGCGGGCTGAACCCGATCGTGGAGTTCATGACGTTCAACTTCGCCATGCAGGCGATCGACCAGATCATCAACTCAGCGGCGAAGACTCTCTATATGTCCGGCGGCCAGATGGGCTGTCCGATCACCTTCCGCGGCCCCAACGGTGCGGCGGCGCGGGTGGCGGCGCAGCACAGTCAGGACTACGCGGCGTGGTACGCGTCCATTCCGGGCCTCAGGGTCGTCCAGCCCTATTCGGCGGCCGATGCGAAGGGCCTGCTGAAATCGGCGATCCGCGATCCGAACCCGGTGGTCTTCCTCGAGAACGAGATCCTCTACGGCAAGACCTTCGACGTGCCGGAACTCGACGATTTCACCATTCCGCTCGGCAAGGCGAAGATCTGGCGCGAGGGCACCGACGTGACCCTCGTGAGCTGGGGTATCGGCATGACCTACGTGATGGAGGCGGCGGATGCGCTGAAGGAGATGGGGATCTCGGCGGAGGTCATCGACCTGCGCTCCTTGCGCCCCCTCGACATGGCGACGGTCATCGGCTCGGTGAAGAAGACCAACCGCTGCGTGACGGTGGAGGAAGGCTTCCCGGTCGCGTCCATGTCTAACCACATCGCGGCGACGATCATGGCCGAGGCGTTCGACTATCTCGACGCGCCGGTACTGAGCTGCACCGGCAAGGACGTGCCGATGCCCTACGCCGCCAATCTCGAAAAGCTCGCGCTCACGACCACCCAGGAGGTGATCGATGCCGTGCGCGCCGTGACCTACAAGTGAGGGGATAGAGATGCCCATCAATATCCTGATGCCCGCCCTCTCCCCCACCATGGAGGAGGGCACGCTCGCGAAATGGAACGTGAAGGAGGGGGACGAGGTCTCCTCCGGCGACGTGATCGCGGAGATCGAGACCGACAAGGCCACCATGGAGTTCGAGGCCGTCGACGAGGGCAAGATCGGCAAGATCATCGTGCCCGAGGGGACCGAAGGCGTGAAGGTCAACGACCCGATCGCCGTGCTGCTGGAGGACGGGGAGAGCGCCGACGATATCGGCAGTGCGGCGGCTCCCGCCGAGCCGACGCCGTCCAGCAATGTGGCCCCGGCCGAAGCGTCGGAGGCCACCGAACCGGCCAAGGGCCATGGCCGCGGCAACGGCCTCGACCATGCCGCCCCGTCGGATGCGGGCGGTGCCGCTCCGGCGCCCAACCGGGCGGATGGCGAGCGCGTCTTCGCCTCGCCCCTCGCGCGTCGGATCGCGAAGGACAGGGGCCTCGATCTCGGCCAGATCAAGGGTTCAGGTCCCAAGGGGCGCGTCGTGAAAGCGGATGTGGAGAACGCGCAGCCGCAGGCCGCCGCCCCGGCGAAGGCCGACGCCCCTGCCCCGCAGGCGGCCCCGGCCGCAGCCCCGGCGCAGGGCATGGGCTACGACACGGTCGCCAAGATGTATGCCGACCGCGAAGTGGAGGAGATGAAGCTCGACGGGATGCGCAAGACCATCGCCGCGCGCCTCTCCGAAGCGAAGCAGACCGTCCCGCACTTCTACCTGCGCCGCGACATCCACCTCGATGCGCTGCTGAAGTTCCGCTCCCAGCTCAACAAGGGGCTGGAGGCGAAGGGCGTGAAGCTCTCGGTCAACGACTTCATCATCAAAGCCTGCGCGAATGCCCTGCAGGAGGTTCCCGACTGCAACGCGGTCTGGGCCGGTGACCGCATCCTGAAGCTGAAACCGTCCGACGTCGCCGTTGCGGTGGCCATCGAGGGCGGGCTCTTCACCCCCGTCATCCGCGATGCGGACACCAAGACGCTCAGCACCCTGTCGTCGGAGATGAAGGACCTCGCCACGCGCGCCCGCGACCGCAAGCTCGCGCCGCATGAATACCAGGGCGGCAGCTTCGCGATCTCCAACCTAGGCATGATGGGGATCGAGAATTTCGACGCGGTCATCAATCCGCCGCACGCCTCGATCCTCGCGGTCGGTGCGGGGCTGAAGAAACCGGTCGTGGGCGACGATGGCGAGCTTACCACCGCGACGGTGATGAGCGTCACGCTCAGCGTCGATCACCGGGTCATCGACGGGGCGCTCGGGGCGGAGTTCCTAGCCGCGATCAAGGCCAACCTCGAGGATCCGATCGGAATGCTCGCCTGACGCATCCCTGAAAAGCAAGAAAGGCCGGGCCGTTGCCCGGCCTTCTTCACATCACTCGAGCGGCATCCCGTTCGCCAGGACCCGACCGTCCTCCAGCGCCTCGATCCGCGAGGTGTATGTGTCCGGCCCGTTGCCCGGCACCGCGAAGAGGCCCAGCATCATACGTGCCGGCATCACCTGGTCCGGCCCCAGCAACCCGATCTGGCTCAGGTTCTCCAAGAGTGTGTTGATCCCGATCGCCTCGACATCGAGCGATCCAACCGGCACCTGCGTCACCGGATCGAACCGGAAATCGCCAGCCGCCTCCACGGCCGCGCCCGCCATCGTCACCCGCAGTTCGTTGACCGACGCGCTCTCCATCTGCGGCGGCTGGGCCATCTCGATCTGCTCGGGGTCGAACATGTTCGCCGCCATGGTCAGCCTGCTGTCCACGTCCACGACGAAGCTCAGCGGCTCCCGCGTGATCACGCCCTGCGGATCGAACAGGTCCCACAGGTGTTCGGCCAGATCGAGTTCATCGAGCCGAAGGCGCAGCCCCGCGTCGGACGCCCCCTCGCCCTCGGTAAAGGGAAAGACCATCTCCGCCTCGACGGCCCCGAGCGTCGCCTCGATCGGCGGCACCGGCAGCCCGCGGGAGGCGAACTTCATCCGCGCGTCGTCGGAACGCCCGCTATAGGAAAACGTGCCTTCGCTGATCGCCATCTCCAGCTCGGTCGCACCTCCCGACATGTCGAGCCGCCATTCCGTACCGCCCTCGGTGCCGCTGATCAGCGTTCGCGAGCGCTCGGCCGACATGTCCAGCTCCAGCCGGTCCGTCTCCGTGATCGTCTGGCTGGCGGACAGCAGCATCGGGCCGCTCACCACCCCGGTCGCCACCGTGCCGTCATAACCGAAGTTGACGCTGACGGTCGTGCCGCCACCGTCGCCCATGTCCTGCTTGAACCCGATCCGGCCGGCACTGAGCTCGAAATCATGCGGGCCCAGCGCCCCGCCATATCGGGTGAGCGAGCGCATATCGCTCACGAACGCCGTCATGGCCATGCTGTCGAACTCGCTCTCGAGCGCATCCTGGAAGTCGAAGGAAAAGTCCATGCCCTCCGCCTCCGCCAGCGCGACAATCGCCTCCGGCGCGCCGCCGAAGACCTGGCGCAGGCCGCTTGTCAGCATCGTCATCGTCAGCGGCTCGCCCAGTTCGGGGGACGAGATCACGATGGCCACTTCCTCCGGAAGCACGAGTTCCACGTCGTAGTCCGGATCGTCGATTGGCATGATCTCGAACACCAGATCGGACATGTCCACCGACACGTCCGCATCCGGCACGTCGACGAACAGGGCCGACAGGGTGATACCGCCATCGGCCCGCTCCGCGGTCTCGTAGCGCGCCTCGCCCGTCGTCTCGAACTGCAAGAGCAGATGCGCGAGCACGTCCTGCGGCGTGACCTCCGCCGCGGCCTGCGTGGCCAGCAGGAGCGGGGCAAGGCAAAGTGTCGGGGAAAGGCGTGTCATGGGTGTCTCGCGATCGATTTGAGGGCCAGGCCAGTGTTCACCGGCCCGCGCCCAACATCAATCACGAAACCATGACGATCAGTCGCCCTGGATCAGGAGGTGGTTCATGGACTGGGCCGGCTGGTCGCACCCGGCCTCGCCCACGATCCGCGCCGGTACACCCGCCACGGTCTTGCACGGCGGCACCGCCTCCAGCACGACGGAGCCCGCGGCGATCCGGCTGCAATGGCCCACAGTGATGTTGCCGAGCACCGCTGCCCCCGCGCCGATCAGCACACCGTCGCCGATCTTGGGATGCCGGTCCCCGTCCTCCTTGCCCGTACCGCCCAGCGTCACCGAATGCAGCATGGAGACGTTGTCGCCCACCACCGCCGTCTCGCCGATCACGACGGAATGCGCGTGGTCGATCATGATCCCCTGCCCGACGCGCGCGCCGGGATGGATGTCGACGCCGAAGATCTCGGACGTGCGCATCTGCAGGAAGTACGCCATGTCGCAGCGCCCCCGCTCCCAAAGGTGCCGCGCAATCCGGTAGGCCTGAAGCGCCTGGAAACCCTTGAAGAACATCAGCGGCTGGATCAGGCGATGGCAGGCCGGATCGCGCTCGTAGACCGCGACCGCATCGGCCCGTGCCGCCCGCCCCAGCTTGGGATCCGCCGCGTGGGCCTCGGAGAAGATCTCGCGCACCAGCCCCTCGGTCATCTCCCCCGAGGCGAGCTTCTGCCCCAGCCGGTAGGACAGCGCATCCTCGAAGTTCCGGCGCGTCAGCACGCTCGCATGGACCAGCCCCGCAAGCCGCGGTTCGTCCACGCACATCTTGTGCGCCTCGTCGGTGATCTGGGACCAGACCGGATCGATCCCGGTCACGGATGCGGAAACAGACGGCTGCGCCATGGCGAAGCTCTCCTTTCGCGGCCAGTCCGATTGACATCGGCCCTTCGCGGTCGGAAATCAAGCGCCGTCTGCGAAGCGCGCCCCTCAGATCGCGGCCGGCGGAACCAGTTCCGTGAGGTGGACCGCCAGCCGCACGGTCCCGCCGTCGAAACTCGCCGCACCCTCCGGCGTCAGGATCAGGTCCTCCGCGGACCAGTACGTGACCGGCTGCCCCGTGAAGCCCAGAACATACGAATTGAGGTCCGGCCCCAGCGACGAACCGTAGCGGTTGTCCGACCCTGCAACGCCGAGCCGCCATCCCGTCAGCCCCGTGCCCGTCAGCGCATCGATCACGCGCCCGGTCACGCCGACGACCTGCGACGGACCGGGAATGAGGCCCGCGACGGTGCTCACCGCCTCGCCCGCGCCGATGGCGTGATCGACCTCCACCACGCGCAGGCGCGTCGCCGCCCCGCCCGCCGTCACGGCCGCATCCTCGGCCCGCCAACCCGTGCCGTCATGGCGAAGCGCCGCCTGCGCGGCCGCATCCCACGCACGCCAGCCCTCCTGCGGAGTGACGAAGGACCAGAGGCCCGCGCTCGCAACCGCGACGCGCCCGTCTTCTCCGGCCCAATCACCGGCCGCTCCTGCGGGCACCGCATGGCAATCGCCATCCGCCGGCGCCGCCGGCGGCGTCGGATCCGTGACGGTTACGAGCCGAAGCTGGGTCATCGCGTCGACCCGCGCCAGCGCCTCGTTCACCGTCACGTGCTTCTGCGCCTGCGCCGCCTGAACGAGCGGCAGGCCGAGTTTCGCGGTCTCAGTCATTCCAGGTCATCCTTTGCTGGGCTCCGGGCCCGAACCGGGCCGAGATCTGGGAAACGGTGATGTCGAATGGCGCGGGCGGCAGGTCGCCCGCCGCCAGCAGGGTGAGAGGCGTCCCGACCTCGCGCGACAGCGCCACCACGCCGTCCTTCACGATCTGCACGAGATACGCCTCCCGTTCCTCGGAGAGCGGAACCTCCCCGGCGCCCCAGAGATCGCCATCGATCCGGGTCCGCCGGATCCATTGCACCTCAAGGTCGCCCCCGGTCCGCCGGGCGCGCAGATGCACCGGCGCATAGGGCCGCAGGCCCACGCCCTCGAACACCTCGCTCACCGCGACATAGCTCTCGTCATCGACCGCTCGCGCGGCCGGACCGACGCGCAGCTGGCGCTCCAGCCCCCGGGCCGACAGCGGCAGGTCGAGCTGTTCCGCCGCGTCATCGAGTAGGACGAACCGCGTGCCCGCCGCCCAGCTTGCGGGAATGACGAACTCCGTCCCCGCCTGCCCGCGCAACAGTCCGCCGATCCGCCAGCGGTCCGGTGCCACCAGCGTCGCGTCGCGGAACTGGATCACCTCCCAGTCGCCCACGCCGTTGCGCAGCGCCGCCGCGTTCGCGCCATCGAGCACATCCGCCCCCGACCGCGCCTCCAGTTCGCCGGTGACGAGCTCGATCTCGCAGCCCGCGCTCCATTGCCCGGCCGGTGCTGCGGCCAGCGGCGTGGCGAGTGTGCCCATCACCGCGGCCTGCGTCACCTGCGCGGCCAGCTCGAACCCCCTCGAACTTGACGAGATATAAGCGGCGGCCGCCCCCGGCCACGGTTCCGACGTGGCCGCGAGGTAGGGCGCATGCTCCACCTCGTCCCCGTTCAGCAGCGGCAGGTCCATCAGCTCGAACAGCACCGGCCCCACCTCGTGCGGCCCCGGCCCGTCGAACAGGTGCCCCGGATGGTAGGCCGGCACGTAGACCGCGGGATCGACCCGCGTCCCCTCCAGCCCGCGTACCCCCGCTTCCTCGATCCGATCGAGGCGGAAGAGCCCGGCGTCCAGCCGCACCACGTCCCCCGGCTCCAGCCCGATCCGCGAGGGCGGCAGCGACAGCTTCGCCCCATCGCGCGCGATCCGACCCTCATCGAGCAGCCGCTCCGCGATGCCCTGCGCCTGCCCGGTATGCAGCGCCAGCGGCACCTCGGAGGTCTCCGCCCGCATCGGCGGCGCGAAGCTGTCGAGCGCCTCCGCCGCCCCGCGCTGGTAATCGTGGTCGATCTCGATGTAGCGCAGCCGCACCCGGTCGGGCTGCTCGCCCTCCGCCCCGCGGCTCAGCACCGGTCCGGCGCCCTCCTCCTCGACCAGCGCGAGATCCGCCGACCGAAGGTCCGCAGTCTCATGCCCCGTCCGCGTGACGAAGACGAGCCGCCCGTCCCGCTCCACCGCGTCGAACCCGAATGCGAGCATCAGCGGCTGAAGCCCCGAACGCGCCGACTGCCCGTCCCGCATCTCGATCCCGCCGACACCGCCATGCAGGCCTGACACGTCGACCTCCGTCACGCCGGAGCGCGCGCAGACCTCCTCGGTCACATCGGCCAGCGTCGCCATCTCCAACCGGCCGGAGATCCAGTGCCCCCGCCCGTAATTCACCCCGTCCGACCACAGGCTCAGCCGGTTCGGAAACTCCGGCCAGGGCCGCGTGTCCCAGGCCCAGACATGGCAGCGGTCGAGCCGCAGCATCGGCCCGTCATAGATCTCGGAGACCGGATTGCGCCCGTCCTCCGCCCAATAGCTCAGGACGGCATCGAGATAGCGATACTGGATGAAATCGTCCCGCGCGCCGGTCGAGAAATACGGCAGCGCATTCTCGCTCGACTTCTCGTCGAGGAACACGTTCGGCTGGTTCGTGCCCTTGTCCACCGCCGGGCAGCCGAACTCCGTGAACCAGATCGGCTTAGAACGCGGCATCCAGGCAGTCTGCTCCGCATTGCGTACGCCGCCGGGCCGGTCGAAATGCGGCCGGCCCCACCAGTTGCGCAGGTCCTTGTAGCGGAAGACGTGGTCGTCCCCATACGCCCCGTCCGTGATCGGCGTGCGCACCTGCGCCGCCCGATCCGCGTCCGAGGCGTAGTACCAGTCGTACCCCTCGCCCCCCTCGACATTCGCCGCGAGGTACGCCGGATCGTGGATCGCCCGGAAGCCCGCGGCCAGGTCGAGGTGATCGTCCCCGTCACGCCAGTCGGACAGCGGCATGTAGTTGTCGATGGCCACGAAATCGATGTTGGCATCGGCCCATAGCGGATCGAGGTGGTAGAACACGTCGCCCGACCCATCAGCGGGCTGATGCCCGAAATACTCCGACCAGTCCGCGGCGTAGGAGATCTTCACGTCTGGCCCCAGGATGCTCCGCACATCCGCCGCCAGCCGCACCATCTCCGCCACCGCCGGATAGCTGCCGTCCGCGTCGCGCGTCTGAAGGAGCGTGCGCATCTCCGACCCGATGCAGAACGCCTCGACCCCGCCCGCCCGCGCGCACAGATGCGCGTAGTGCAGGATGAACCGCCGGTAGCCCCCGTTCGTCGGCCCGGTATAGACCGGCTGCGTCCCGCCGGAGAACTGCCCGGGCTCAGCCGCGCCGAAGAAGGCCGCGATCTCCGCCGCCGCGCCCGCAGTACCGTCGGCCTCCGCGATGATGCGTCCCCGCCACGGAAACGCTCCCTGCTCGTCGCCGCCATAGGGGTCGGCGCGGCCGTTGCCGCGCGGGATGTCCATCAGCAGGAACGGGTAGAACGTCACCGCCACCCCGCGCGCCCTCAGCGTCCCGATCGCCTCGATCACCGCGCCGTCCGCCGGTGTGCCGCCGTAGTTCACCCGCCCGTCGGTCGTGCTGATCACCCCGGCCGACCCGCGGGCGATCCCACTCACCCGCCAGGGCATCCGGTCCCCGTCCGAGCCGCGCTGCTCCACCTTGGGCGCGACGGCGCACCGGCCCGCGCGCAGGTCGTCACCGAACCAGCTCGCCACCAGAAGCGAGCTGCGCGTGCCCGGAAACTGCCCCTGCAGGTGATCGAGCGAGGTCACGAAGTCCGTTTGCCCGCTCTCGCTGTTCACGTTGGCCGTCGCATAGCGCCCCGCCCCGTGCACCAGGTTCACCGGCGCGCTCGCGAGCGCGTATTCCCCCGTCCCGGGGATCAGCGCCACGGCCTCCACACGATCACGCAGGCGCGGGCCGTCGACCGCCGGCTGGCGGAAGACCTCCACGTTGATCTGCGGGATCCGGTTGCCGTAGCGCCCCAGCTCCAGCCGGTCGAAGACCAGATAGGCCGTCCCGCGATAGGCCGGCGCCTCGGCAGCACCCTCGACGGCGGCGATCAGCGGATCGGGCGCCTGATCCTCGGAACCGGGATGGAACCGGATTTCGGTCGCGCGCTGATCGACCAACTTGCCATCCGCCCAGATCCGCCCGATCCGCGCCACCTCGCCCTCGCACAGCGCCACGGCAAAGCTCACCGAGTAGGAATAGCTCTTCTGCGTCGTCGTGGTCTTCTTGCGGCTGCGCGACCCCTTCCCGCCGGAAGTGGTCGTCTTGGTCGTCGTCACCGTCTCCAGGAACTTCGTCGACCAGATCATCTGTCCCGGCAGCCGCACGCGCCCCGCGATGTAAGGCAGGGCCGTGCCCTCCTCCGCGCCCTGCACGCGATAGGTGTCGAGCCTGCCGGTCTCCACGGTGGCCGAGCCACCCCCCATCGCCCGCTGGTCGATCAGCCCGCCGATGGTCGCACCCACCGCCTGCCCGATCACCGCCGAGCCGATGCCGAGCACAGTGCCGCCGATCGCCCCGCCAACAGCAGAGCCCGCGGCCGCCAGAAGAAGCGTCGCCATTCAGATCTCCTTTGCCGGAAAGGCAAAAACCGCCACGACCCGCCGGGCCCAGGCGGGTCCCAGCGGGCTCTCGACCACCCCGTGGCCGGAATAGGCATGGATGAGGGTGCGCGCCCCGGGGCGCGTTTCGCCCAGGATGCCGAGATGCTTCGCAACCGCCTGCCCCTTCATCCGAAAGAGCAGCACGTCGCCCGGCCGCTCGGCCGCCTCGACCTGCACGAGATGCCGGTCGGCCCCGGCCCACAGCCGCTCCACCCGGTCGATCTCCGACCAGTCGGGGGTGTAGGCCGGCAGCGCCTCGGGCTCCGCGCCCATCAACTCGCGCCAGACCCCGCGGATCAGGCCCAGGCAATCGGTGCCCGCGCCCTTCATGCTGGTCTGGTGGATGTAGGGCGTGCCGATCCAGCTACGCGCCACCTCGACCACATCAGCCCTTGCGCAATGATCCGCCATCGTGACCCTCCCCCTGGTTGGGGTAGGAGGTCAGCCAGTCCGACCCCGGAATGTGAGGAAAGCCGCGGAAGTTCACGAAATTCCCGAACTTCTCCCGACACGTCACCTCACGTTTGTCGCATCCCGCACGCAGCACGACCGTCTCGCCGACCGCGACGTCCACCGGCTCCTGCAACGCGATCAGCCGGGCGCCAGCGCGCGCCTCGTCCCGCCGGATCCGCATCCGCCGCCCGTCGCTCCACTCCAGCGTGCCCCCGGCGAACCAGCCCGGCGCGTAGCCCGGCAGCTCGGCCAGCAGCAAACCCGCCGCATCGCGCCCGGTCACGACCGCCTCGGTCCGAAAGACCGGCGTCTCCAGATCCACGCCACAGCGCGCATCGCCCAGCTCCGCATCGCATTGCGCCAGCAGTGCGCGCCCCGTGGGCCGCCCCAGATCCTCGACGACCGAGCGCAACTCCGCCTCGAACCGCCCGTTGCCGCGCGTGATCTCCCCGATCCGCCCCGTAAACAAGGGCACCCGAAGATCCGTCCGCTCCCAGTCCACCAGCCACATCCGGACCGAAGCCCCGTCATAGAGCCCCGCCGCGATGTCGGCTTCCGTGATCCCGTCGGAGGTCAGCGCCCCCACCGCCTCCGCATTGTCGACGCTGAGCCCCAGCCCCGCCTGGATCGCCCCGGCGGTCAGCCCCGAGGCCGCCTCGTAGCGCTCCCCGTCGATCACCAGCGCGCGGTCGTGGTCGGTGAAGCCCAGCACCACGCCGTCGCGCCGCTCCAGCCGCCAGGCCCGGCACATCCGCGTCGCCCCGCCATCGAGCCGCGCCTGCAGCTCCGCATCGATCTCCCGCATCAGACCCGGACCTCCACGATCGGGATCGAGGGGATCTCGCCCGCCTGAAAGCCCGCGATGGAGGTCTCGATCCGGTCCGTGTCGAAGCGCACCGGCACGTCGAATTCATACCCCGCGGTGATCGCCGCCCCGTCAGCGGGAGGCGCATCGAAACTCACGAGCCCCGTCGCCGTATCGAGCGCGAACCCGGTGAACAGCTCCACGCCGCCCACCGCGACGCGCAACGTGTTCGCCACCGGCTTCTCGATCGGCCGGGCATAGCTCACCGGACCCGAGCGGTAGACCTTCACCAACTGGAACGCCGTCGTCGCTCCGTCGCCCACCGCGATCTCCTGATCCAGCGCCTCCGGATCGCGCGTGGACGGCCCCGACCGGAAATCCGTCCAGTCCTTCCAGCGGAACCCGTAGAGCCGCCCGGCCCGCGCCTCGAAGAAGCCCACGACCGTCTCCAGATCGTCGAGCGAGCGCACGCCGATCCCCGCATCGTAGCGCCGCCGCGCATGCGCCCAGGGGCTGTTGCGCTCCTCGTGCCCGCTTGCCAGCGTCACGATCTCCGTCCGCCGCTCCGGCCCGCCGGTGGAGCCGAAGCTCACGGCGGCCGGGAACCGCACCTCGTGGAAGTTCATGGCCTATCCCTCTGGAGAAGATGTCTTTTCGCCTCCGGCGGGGATATTTGACGAAGAGAGAATGCCGCTCTCTCTTCTCCAAGTATCCTCGCCGAAGGCCGCCCCGCAGGGGCGCTCACATGTTGCGCTTGCCCCGGGCGAGCGCGCGGTTCATCTCGGCGGCGACCTGCGCCTTGGAGCGGCGGAAGCTCTCCGCATCGGGCGTGGAGATGTTCATCGTGACATGCACGGAGCCGCCACCGCCGCCCTCGGCCCGCACACCGAGGGAGCCGTCGGCGCCGCGGGTCAGCGGCATGATCGCCTCCGGTCCCGCCTCGCCCATCAGCCCCGTGCGCCCGCCGCGCATCGGAAAGGTCTGCGGCCCGGTCACCACGCCGCCTTTGGCAAAGGCGCGCACCCGGCCCGAGGCCATGACGCCGCCCTTCTCGAACGGCAATAGCGATCCGATCCCCTTGGTGACGAGGCCGGAGATCCCGCCCCCCACCGCGTCCTGCACCGGCTTCAGCGCCGAGTTCAGGACGGAGTTCGACAGCCCCTGCATCATGCCGCGCAGCGCGTCCGAGGCCCGCTCGCCATCGAAGATCAGCGCATCGAAAGCGCCGCGCAGGTTGCGGCCCATCGAGCGGTCGAGGCCGCGCACCGCCTCCTGCGTGTCGCCGATGCTGCGCTCGGTCGCGCGCAGTTCGCGGCCGAAGGCCTGCACCACCTGGCTCGTCGAGGCGACGGCGTCGTCGATCTCTTCGAAGAGCGCCTCCACGTCGCGTTCGTCATCCATCGCGTGTCCTTTCATCGGGGTAGAGGGCGGCGAGCTCGGCCAGCCGCCCGCGGGTGACGACCTGCGGCGGGACCGTCTCGAGCCCCGCCATCAGCGTCAGCTCCGCCGGGGTCAGCGCCCAGAACTGGTCCGGCGTCAGCCGCAGCTCGACGAGGCCGAGCCGCATCAGGCCGGGCCAGTCCATCACTCGGGCACCGCGAAGGTGACGGAGAGCAGGCGGGCTGCAACCCGCGCCGCCTCCAGCGGACCGCCGACGACAGCCTCGCCCGTCAGCCGCTCCGCATCCGCCCCCGCCCCGCGCATCCCGGCGCGCAGCAGCGCCAGGATGTCACGCGCCGCGTAGGAGCCGCCCTCGAAGCGTTCCACCAGTTCCGCCAGCGAGCCGGTGCCGAGCTCCGCCTCCAGCTCCGCCAGCGCGCCGAGCGTCAGGCGCAGCGACACCGCCCCGCCCTCCAGCTCCAGCGACACCTCGCCGCGCCAGGGGTTCGCCATCAGAGTGCGACGAAGCTCAGCGCACCAGCGCTCGCCATCGACATCTCGTAGACCGCCTCGCCGTCGAACTCGCCCGAATATTCCAGCCCGGTGATCTGGAACGCGCCCTCGATGGTTCCGAAATCGGGCACCACGATCTGGAAGTCCGGGATGTCCCCGTCGAAGAAGATCTGGCGCGCCCGCGCATCCGTCGTCTCGTCCATGAAGACGCCCGACCCGGTCATGGAGGCCGAGCGCACGCCCGCACCCGCGAGCAGCTCACGCCAGCCGCCGGCGCTTTCCATGTTGGTCACGTCCACCGTCTCCGCGTTGAACGAGATGCGGCTGGCGCGCAGGCCCGCCACGGTCTCGAACCCGCCGGAGCCGGTCATGTCGATCTTGATCAGCAGATCCCTGCCCAGTTGCGTGGCCATGATCGAAAATCCCTATTCTGAAATGACTTGAGAGAAAAGCTGAGGCGCGTCAGACGGCGCGCTCCAGGATGATGCGGAAGACGAGCTCGATGCGCCGGCGTTCCAGCCCCCGCGCGCGCCGCGCCCGGGACCGCACGAAGCGCGTGCCGATGACCCGTGCCCCCGCCACGGTCAGCGGCGCGCCGAGCAGCGTGTCGGTGACCGCCCCCGCAATCTCCTTCGCGCGGGCGAACCCGTGCCCGCGCGAATGCACCTCGACGGTCAGGTCGTGGGTCAGCGTCTCCGCGCTCGCCGCCCCGCGAGACCGCACGATCTCCTGCCCGATGCTCACGTAATCGCCCGTGGTCTCCCCCTCCGGCATGTCGAGCACATCGGCGAGGTCGGTGACGGCGGGTGCTGCGCTCAGGGCCGCGAACACCGCCTGCTGCAACGGCCAAGACAGCGCACTCATACCGCACCCTCCTCGGCCCAGAGCTGCAGGTAGTGCGCGCCGCGGTCGTATTCGCTGACGCCGATGATGGTGAAGGCGCGGTCGCCCATGCGCAGGCGCTGACCCGGCACAGGGCGGCGCGCCCGGCCGGCAGGCGCGGCCCGCACGATGATGCGCACCCGAACGGCCGAAACCTCGGCCGCCCCCTCACGCACCAGCCGTGCCGCGGGCCGCTCGATCGCGGCCCACAACTGGCCCACCGCCTGCCAGCCCTCCACCTGCCCGCCGCCGCCATCGGGCGTCAGCGCGCGGGTCTCCAGCACCATCTGCCGGTTGAGGTCGGGGATCTCCATGCCGCCCCTCCTCACAGCCGGACCGGGCGGTGCGCGTCCAGAAGCGCCTGGACTGCGAAGGGCATCGCCCCGTCGCCCTCGCCCGACCGGTTCTCGTAGTAATTCGCGGCCAGCAGCATCACCGCCTGCCGCAGATCGGCGGGCACGTCCGCACTCTCCGTACCCCAGCCTGCGTCGAAGACGAGCTCCGCCTGCCCCCCCTCCGGGATCGTCGGGAAGGAGCGGGTGCGCGCCACCAGCGTCGGGCGATGCGTATCGGGCTGCAGCGTGTAGCGGCCGGGGTCGAGCACCATGGACCCGCCCCCCCCATCGACGACGCGCACGCTCACCATCTCGGCCACCGGAGCGACGGGAAGCCCCTGCCGGTCGCAGCTCTGCCAGCCGGTCAGCACCCAGCGCAGGCGCCGCGTGATCAGCGCCTTGCCCACCCGCGCCTCGATGGCGGCGGCGGCCACGCGCAAATACATCTCCAGCACCACGTCCTCGGAGCCGTCATCGGCGAAGCCCGAGCCCATGCGCAGGTGATCGGCAAAGGTGCGCACCGGCACCACGGTGTTCACCGGGCCGGCCAGTTCGGTCAGTATCATGTCGGAGGATCCCCCCTCGGGACGGGTCGGCAACAAAAAGGGCGGCCTCTCGAGCCGCCCTCTCGGTTCAGTCACGGATGTCAGAAGATCGCCGGGTCGACACCCGACGATGACGCGCTTGCAAGAAGCCGTCATGCTCGGGCCAGACCCGAGCATCTCCCGCCCCCTGTCGCATCCGATCAAAGCAAATCGACGCGATCAGAAGGCGGGCGTCATCGTCGGGCCAGACCCGACGATCTCCCGCATCAGGCCGGACGAACCGCCCGGCCCCGCCCCGATCAGGAGGCCGCGAACTTCAGCAGCTTGATCGCCGCGAAGTCGCTGACGTCCCCGCCCACGCGCTTGGTCGCGAAGAACTGCACGTTGGGCTTGGCCGAAAACGGATCGCGCAGGATGCGCATGTCCGGACGCTCGGCGATGGTGTAGCCGTTGGCAAAGTCGCCGAAGGCGATGGCGGTCGCATCCGCCGCGATGTCCGGCATGTCCTCGCAGATCAGCACCGGATAGCCCATCAGGCGCGCAGGCTCACCGGCGGCCATCGTGTCGGTCCACAGGAACCGGCCATCCGCGTCCTTCATCTTGCGCACGGCACCGGCGGTCTTCGAGTTCATGACGAAGGACGCCCCGGCGCGGTAGCGTGCGCCGAGCGCATAGACGAGATCGACGATCGCATCCGCAGGCTCGGTGGAGGAGAAATCGCCCGCCACCCCCGTCGCGACATAGCCGAGATTGCCCCAGGTCCACGCATCGTTCTCGACGGCGGTGTAGGTCAGGAACCCCGTCGGCTTGCCCGCGCCGTCACCGTTGATGAAGGACACGCTCTCGGCCCGCGCGAACTTGTCGGCGATCCGGTCCGCCAGCCAGCCCTCGACGTCGAAGGCGCTGTCGTCGAGCAGGCGCTGCGACGCCTTCGGCATGGCGGAAAGCTCGTGGAGCGGGATCGAGATGCGCTCCAGCTGCGGTGCCGCGGTCTCGGTCGCGTTCGCCGTCTCGTCGGACCAGCCCGCGCCGGTATCCGCATGGTCGACCAGCACGTCGAAGGCGGAGCTTTCCACCTGCACCACGTTCGCAACCGCACGCAGCGAGGAGGCGCCCAGCAGCACGCCCTTGATCGTCTCGGCGGTCTGCGGATCGACGAGGTAGCCGCCCTCCGCGCTCACCTGCGTGGAGAGACCCTTCTCCTCCAGGCCCAGGCCGCGCAGGCCATCATCGTCGCCGGAGCGGAGGTAGGCTGCGAACGCCTTCTGGTGGGGCATCTCGACCTCGGCGGCGGCCGACAGGGCGGGGCGTGCGGATTTGGCCTGCATCATGGTCAAGCGGCTCTCCTGTTCATTGAGCTTGGTCTGAATGTCATCCTGAAAAGTCTTGAATTCGCTCAGGAAGCCCGTCAGGGCCGCCTTCACGTCGCGGGCCGGCCCGCCGGTCTTGGTCTCGATGTCGCGCATCAATCTATCCTTGAAATTGGTCGTGAGAAAACCGGCCCGTCAGGCCATCAGGTCCCTGGCTTCGGAAAAGATCTCCGCCAGGGTATCGACGAGCGCACCAGCCTCCTCCTCGTCGGAGGATTTCGACTGCGCCCGCGCCTCGGGAAGCATCGGAAACGTCACCATCGACACTTCCCAGAGTTCGAGTTCGTGCAGGAGCCGCCCTGTCCCGGCCTTCTCCGCCCGGATGGTGCGGTAGCCGATGGAAAGCCCGTCAATCGCACCCGCCTTCAGCAGTGCCAGCGCCTCCCGCCCCGCCTGCACCTCGGTCAAGAGCCGCCCGCGCACGTAGAGCCCGCGCGCATCCTCGCGCACCTCGTCCCACACGCCGATCGGCGTGCAGGGATCGTGCTGCCAGAGCATCTTGACCGACCGGCCCCGCGTGCGCAGCGCCTCCAGCGCCACGGCATAGGCCCCGCGCTGCACGATGTCGCCGCCCTGGTCCGCGATGCCGTAGAGCGAGGCATAGCCCGCGATCACCGCATCGTCCTCCAGCACCAGCTCCTCGCCGAGCGCGCAGAACTTCTTTTCCAGCCCGGCGGCCGGATCGAAAACCGTCATCGAATTCTCCTGTCCAGAATGGTCCCTGACCGAAGCCCTGAAATCCCCTCCCCCCCTCGGGGGGAGGGTTAGGGAGGGGGGGAGCCCCAGAGAGAGGGGGGAGCACCGCCAGCCCCCCTCAAACCTGCCCCGTGAGCACCAGAAACAGCCCCTGCGTCGCCAGCACCGTCGCCACGCCATAGACCGCCATCCACATGCGCCGCTCCATTCGGTCGAGCAGCACCTCGATCCCGCCGAGCCGCCGCTCCAGCGCGACCCAGCGCTCCTCGGTCACCTGCTCCAGCGTGTCGAGCTTGGCCGAGGTCGCATCGAACGGCTCGTAGAGAAAGCGCGAGCCGCCGGTGCGCCCCTTCACTCCGCCACCCTCGGCGCGAGGCCGAGGAGGCTGCGCTTCTCCGCATCACTCAGGAAATCCGCATCCGCCACGCGCCGCCACTGCGCTTCGCGCTCGGCGGCCAGCGCCGGCACCCCGTCGAGATCCGCGCGGAAGGTCGCCCCCACGAGCCCCGGCAGCCAGTGCGACAGCGCGCCGGCCACCTTGCCCACCAATGGCAGCACCGTCAGGCGGTAGAACGCCCGGTTCGCCTCCTGGTAATTCGCATAGGTCGCGTCCCCCGGCAGACCCAGCAGCATCGGCGGCACACCGAAGGCGAGCGCGATCTCGCGCGCCGCCGCCTCCTTGGTCTTCTGGAACTCCATGTCGGACGGGGAGAAACCCATCGGCTTCCAGTCGAGCCCGCCTTCCAGCAGCATCGGCCGTCCCGCGTTCGCGGCCCCCTGGTGCTGCCCTTCGAGCTCCGACTTCAGCCGGTCGTACTGCTCGGCCCCCAGCACCCCCTGCCCGTCCGCCGAACGATAGACGATCGCGCCCGAGGGCCGCGCCGCGTTGTCCAGCAGTGCCTTCGACCATTTCGATGCGGCATTGTGCACATCCAGCGCCGTCGCCGCCGCCTGCATGGCCGACAGCCCGTAATGATCATCCGTCGGATGCCAGGCCTTCACATGGCACACCGTTTCCGCCGGGAAGCGGTGCTTCTTCTGGCCCACGGCATACTCATAGGCCACCGGCCAGCCGTCGGAGCCCGGCACCACCCGCATCCGGTCCGAGCGCAGCACGTGCAGCTGAACCGGCAGGCCCGCCTCGCCCACCGCCTCCAGATACCCGTTCCCGGTGAGCAGGAGCTGGCCGTAGAACGCCTCCAGCATCTCGGCCCCGCCCTGCCCGGCATTGGGCCGCGCCATCAGCTCCAGCGCCGGATGCACGTCGTAGCGACGCTCGGCGTCCTGCAGCGCCAGCGGCACCGCCGCCGCCGCCTCCGCGATCAGCTTCACGCAACGAAAGCCCACCGGATTGCCCGTGAAGCCCACCCGCGTCAGCGTCCCCGCGTCGCGCGCGCTCCACGCCGCCCGGCCCGCGCCGTGAAAGGCCACGACCGGCCCCGCCGCACTCGCCTTCACGTCGGGCGCCGCCCGTCTGAACAGTCCCAGCATCCCGCTCTCCCGTCAAAATCCCATGAAAAAAGGGGGCGCGACCGGCCCCCTTCTTCTTGCTTCAAGTATCCCCGCCGGAGGCGGCCGCGCTCACAATCCGCGCACCCGCGGCTGCCGCCATTGCCCGGCCGGCAGGATCATCAGGTCGCTGATCGCCCAGACCAGCGCGTCGAGCCGGTCGGGCGAACCGCGGCCGCCATATCCGGTGCGCGACATCGCCACCATCTCGTCCTCCAGCCTCGGCATCGCCGCGGCATGGAGCACTCGCCCCTGCTCGTACAAGGCCGCCACAGGTTCCGCCCGCGCCGCCTTCCCGCGGGAGGCGCGCACGCCGGTGAACGGCACCAGCGGATCGATCTGGGCGAGCATCTGGGCCACCATGTCGCCACCCTGGTTGACCTCGCCGACCACCCGGTCCGCCTTCCAGTCGTGATAGGCGTCCACCGCCGCCTGCGCCCAGGTCCGGGGCGACGCCGCCTCGAGGCTCAGGTCGGCCAGCACATAGGCCCTCCAGTCTGAGGGCGGCCCCTTCGCCACCACGCCGGCCACCACGATCCCGCAGGCGTCCGAGCCCTCGTGCCCGGTCACCGGCGGGTCGATCGCCACGATCACCCGGTCGAGGTCCGGGGCCGCCTCCGCCCGCACCGCCTCGATCCGCTCGCGCGGCCACAGCGCGCCCGGCAGCTCGGTGAGCAGCTCGCCCTCCAGTTCCTGCCGCCCGAGCGCCGTGCCGCCATACTTCTCCGTCACCAGCTGCAGGAAGGTGGGCGCGAGGTTGTCGGCATTGGCCGAGGTCGGCGCCGAGGTCACCACCGTGCCCGCGCCGTCCAGCACCTCCTCCAGCAGCGCGCCGGCCGCCGGGGTCGTCGTCACCATCGCCCGCGGATCCTCACCCAGCCGCAGGGCGAACTGCAGCATGTCCCAGGCCTGCTGCCCGCTCTTCCACTTCGCCAGCTCGTCGCACCACGCCGCATCGAATTGCGGCCCGCGCAGCGCCTGCGGATCGGAGGCCGAGAACACCTGCGCCTCCGCCCCGTTCGGCCAGACCAGCGTCCGGCGGGAGGAGATCCACCTCGGCTTCCGGTCGGGCGGCGAGCACGCGATGATCCCGCTCTCGCCCAGCACCATGACGTCGCGCGCCTGGTCGTAGGTCTCGCCCACCAGCGCGATCCGGCGGCAGCGGCCCTCGGCCTCGGGCGTCGCGCCCTCGACCTGCGTGCGGATCCATTCGGAACCCGCCCGCGTCTTGCCCGCGCCGCGGCCGCCCATCACGACCCAGGTCGACCAGTCCCCCTCGGGGGCGAGCTGATGGCCCTCCAGCGCCCAGAGCTCGAACAGGTAGCTCAGCGAGCGCACCGCGTTCTCACTCAGCCCGGCCAGCAGCTCCTCGATCTCCGCGTCGGTTGCGCAGCTTAAGAATTCGCGCACGAAGTTCATCCCGTGCGGCATCGAGATCGAGGGGCGCAGGCGCGCCGTAGGCAGGGCTTCCATCGAGTTTCACCTCGTTTTCGATCAGGGCGAGCAGCGCCTTGCGGTGCTGGGTCAGCTCGGACGCGACGTCCCGGGCCTGGGCGCTGTCCACCGTTCCGCCTTCGAGGAACTGGATGCGTCCGGCCAGGGCCCGCGTCAGGCTGTCGTACAGAACGCGCGCGGCTTCGGCGCGCGCCGCGAGCCTCACCCGCGCAGCGTCGGTATCATCGGACATGAATGAAAGGTTTCCGTATCGCTGGAGAGAAATAAAAAAAGCGGCCCGGGTCGCCCCTGCCGCTTGCACACTTCTATCAGCTTGGATGTTTTCTGCCGAAGACCGCTCGCAAAGTCAAGCGGAAATTCGCCTACTGGCTCTCCGACCGCTGTCGCTCGATGGCCCGCCACCGCGCCACATTGCGGTTATGCTCATCATAAGTCACGGAAAAAGCGTGCCCGCCGGTCCCGTCCGCGACGAAGTAGATGAAGTCGGTCTCGGCCGGATTCGCCGCCGCTTCGAGCGCCGCGCGCCCCGGATTCGCGATCGGCGTCGGCGGCAGGCCGGGAATCACATAGGTGTTGTAGGGCGTCTCCGCATCCAGCTCGCTGCGCCGCAGCCCGCGCCCCAGCGTCCCCTCGCCCAGCGTGATCCCGTAGATTACCGTCGGATCGGTCTGCAGCCGCATCCCCCGGTTGATCCGGTTGACGAAGACGCTCGCCACCTGCTCCCGCTCCGCCGAGACGCCGGTCTCCTTCTCCACGATCGAGGCGAGGATCAGCAGTTCCTCGGGGCTCTCCAGCGGCAGGCCCTCGGCGCGGTTCTCCCACGCCTCGGCGAGGGCCTCCTCCTGCGCCTCCATCATCAGGTCGATCAGCGCCTGCCGCTCCATCCCCCGCTCGATGGCGTAGGTGTTGGGCGCGAGCGATCCCTCCGGCGGCAGCTCCGCGATCTCGCCCGCCAGCAGCTCGTTCTCGTTGATGCGCTGCACCGCCTGCCAGCTCGTCCAGCCCTCCGGGATCGTGACCTGGTAGAGGATCGAACGGCCGGAGTTCAGCAGCTCCAGGATTTCCTCCATGGAGGCCCCCGCCGGGATCTCGTACTCGCCGAAGCGCAGGCCCCGATCCGTCTCCGTATATCGCGCGCCCAGCCGGAACACGTCGGTGTTGGAGATCGCACCCGCCTCCTCCAGCACCTGGGCCACGCCGTTCAGCGTCGCCCCCCGCTCCACCGTGACGATGGTCGCTTCCGTCAACGGGCCGGGCTGCGTGAATTCGCGCTGGCCCCAGAACACCGCGCCAGCCAGCAGGCACAGCCCCACGATCATCAGCGTGAGCAGGTTAGAAAGGATCGAGCGCATGGATTAGACCTTCTGGAAGATCACCGAGGCATTGGTACCACCGAAGCCGAAGCTGTTGGAGAGGGCGACGTCGATCTGCCGTTCCCGCTTCGCGTTCGGCGCGAGGTCCAGCGGCGTCTCCACCGCCGGATTGTCGAGGTTGATCGTCGGCGGGGCCACCTGATCGCGGATCGCGAGGATGGAGAAGATCGCCTCCACCGCGCCCGCAGCACCGAGCAGGTGCCCGACCGAGGACTTGGTCGACGACATCGTGGCCTTCCCCGCCGCGTTGCCCATCAGCCGCTCCACCGCACCCAGCTCGATCGTGTCGGCCATGGTCGAGGTGCCATGCGCGTTGATGTAGTCCACGTCACCGGGCTCCAGCCCCGCCCGCTGCAGCGCCGCACTCATCGAGCGGAAGGCCCCGTCGCCGTCCTCGGAGGGGGCCGTGATGTGATAGGCGTCGCCCGACAGGCCGTAGCCCACCAGCTCGGCATAGATCTTCGCACCGCGCGCCTTGGCGTGCTCGTACTCCTCCAGCACCACGACGCCCGCGCCCTCACCCATCACGAAGCCGTCGCGCTCCGCATCGTAGGGGCGGGACGCCTTCTGGGGCTCGTCGTTGCGCGTCGAGAGCGCCTTGCACGCGTTGAAGCCGACGATGCCGAGCTCGCAGATGGCACTCTCCGCCCCGCCCGCGACCATCACCTCCGCATCGCCGAGCGCGATGAGCCGGCCCGCATCGCCAATGGCATGAGCGCCCGTCGAACAGGCCGTCACGATCGAGTGGTTCGGCCCCTTGAACCCGAAGCGGATCGAGACCTGCCCCGAGGTCAGGTTGATCAGCGAGCCCGGAATGAAGAACGGCGACACCCGACGCGGTCCCTTGTCCCGCAGCACGTAGGAGGTCTGCTGGATCGAGTCGATGCCCCCGATGCCCGAGCCGATCATCACCCCGGTGCGGATCCGGTCCTCCTCCTTTTCCGGCAACCAGTCGGCGTCCTTGCAGGCCATCTCGGCCGCCGCGATGGAGTAGATGATGAAGTCGTCGATCTTGCGCTGTTCCTTCACCTCCAGCCAGTCGTCGGGGTTGAAGGTGCCGTCCGAGCCGTCGCCGCGCGGCACTTCGCACGCGATGCGGGTCGCGAGGTGGTCCGCATCGAACCGCGTGATCGGCCCGGCCCCGGACCGGCCGTCGAGGATGCGCGCCCACGTTTCCTCCACGCCGGAGGCGAGCGGAGACACCATCCCCAGCCCGGTCACAACCACACGCCGCATACTGCTCTCCTCGCATCGTTTCTTGGCACGGCATATAGCTGCACCCGGCGGGGGGCGGCAAGGGCGCGCCCGCATGTGCCCACCGCGAAACGGTCGTCACCGCGCTTCACCTCGCCCGGAATCGAGCTCAAGGCGCCGGGCAGGCGCCGGCCCGTCCCACCGGGCTGGCGCCTTGACCGGGAGCGGGACCTTCCGACCGCTCGCCGAACCTTGCGGACATAAATCAAACCGCCCGAACGGCAGGGCGCCACCCCACGGCCCGCCGCTCGCCCGGCTTCCGAAGCAAGGCTGCGACCGCGAAACGATCGGCGTGTTCGTCTGAGATGAAGGGAACACCGTGCCGGCGACAGAGCCGGGACCGCTCTGACACGATGCACCGCACGGCAGACGGCCCCGGATCGGGTGCGGGGCGGTCGCTTGGCGGTACGACTGTTTCGGCCGGCGGCACCGCCGGATCGCGGACAACCGTCCCGTTGGCTCTGATACGCGAACGAAAAAGGGCGGCCCCTTGGGACCGCCCTTTGAAAACCGCAGTGAGCGCAGATGCTTACTGGTTTTCCTTGATGAACTTCACCGCGTCGCCGACGGTCTGGATGTTCTCGGCGGCGTCGTCGGGGATCTCGATCCCGAACTCCTCCTCGAAGGCCATGACCAGCTCGACGGTGTCGAGGCTGTCCGCCCCCAGGTCGTCGATGAAGGAGGCGTTCTCGGTCACCTTCTCCTCTTCGACGCTCAGATGCTCGACGACGATCTTCTTCACGCGATCCGCGATGTCGCTCATATGTCTCTTCCTCGTTTCGATTAGGCCGGGGGCGTGCGCCCCGTCCTGTCAGGCCCGGAGAGCCCGGACGCGTTTCTCATTATGCCCTAGCGGCAATTTGACCTCTCGGCAATGCCACCGGCCCGTTCGTGCGGCGCGCTATAGCACACCGATCCGCGGGCGCAAACGCTTTCGGCGCCTGCACCCGAAGCGCTTAGATCATGGCCATTCCGCCGTTCACATGCAGCGTCTGCCCGGTGATGTAGCCGGCCTCCGCACTCGCGAGATAGAGCACGGCGGAGGCGATCTCCTCGCCCGAGCCCATGCGCCCGGCGGGAATCGCGCCGAGGATGCCCTCGCGCTGCTTCTCGTTGAGCTTGTCGGTCATCGCCGTCTCGATGAAGCCGGGCGCGACGCAGTTCGCGGTGATCCCGCGGCTCGCGACCTCGGCGGCCACCGACTTGGTGAAGCCGATCATCCCGGCCTTGGAGGCGGCGTAATTCGCCTGCCCCGGATTGCCGGTGACACCCACCACGGAGGTGATGTTGACGATGCGGCCCCAGCGCGCCTTCATCATCGGGCGCATCACCGCGCGGCATAGGCGCATGGTCGCCGTGAGGTTGATGTCGAGCACCTTCTGCCATTCCTCGTCGGACATGCGCATGAAGATGTTGTCGGCGGTGATCCCGGCATTGTTGACGAGGATGTCGAGGCTCCCCATCGCCTCGGCCGCCTGCTTGGGCAGCGCCTCGACCGCCTCGGGGTCGGAGAGGTTGCAGGGCAGCACATGCGCCCGCTCGCCCAGCGTCCCGACGAGTTCCTTGAGCGGCGCCTCGCGCGTGCCGCTCAGCCCCACTGTCGCGCCCGCGCCGTGCAGCGCCGTGGCGATCGCCCCGCCGATGCCGCCCGATGCGCCGGTGATCAGCGCGGTCTTGCCTGTCAGATCGAACATCATGCCTCTCCCTTGATCTTCCGTGCGGCGGCGACGGCCTCCTCCGGCGTGCCGACGGGCGTGCAGGCGATGGAGCGCTCGATGCGCCGGATCATGCCCGACAGCGCCTTGCCCGCGCCGACCTCGTAGACCTCCGTCACGCCCTCGCGCGCCATGTATTCCACGCTCTCGCGCCAGCGGACCGAGCCCGTGACCTGATCGACCAGCAGCGAGCGGATCTGGTGCGGCTGGGTCTCGCAGCGGGCGATCACGTTGGCCACGACCTTCACCTCGGGCTCCGCGATGTCGACATGGCTCAGCGCCTCGGCCATCGCTTCGGCCGCCGGCTGCATCAGCGCGCAGTGGAAGGGGGCGGAGACGGGGAGCATCACGGCACGCTTGGCACCCTTCTCCTTCGCGATCTCGACGGCCCGCTCCACCGCGCCCTTGTGGCCGGAGACGACGACCTGCGTCGGATCGTTGTCGTTGGCGGCCTGGCAGACCTCGCCCTCGGCTGCCTCTCTGGCCACGGCCTGCGCCGCCTCGAAATCGAGACCCAGGAGAGCGGCCATCGCGCCGACGCCCACCGGGACGGCGGACTGCATCGCCTCGCCCCGCGTGCGCAGCAGCCGCGCGGTGTCGGACAGGCTGAGCGCCCCCGCGGCGCAGAGCGCGGAATATTCGCCCAGCGAATGGCCCGCGACGAAGGCCGCGTCGGTGATCGCCACCCCCTCGGCCTCCAGCGCGCGCATCGCCGCGATGGACGTCGCCATCAATGCGGGCTGCGCGTTCGCCGTGAGCGTCAGGTCCTCGATGGGACCGTCCCAGATCAGGGTGGAAAGCTTCTCCCCCAGGGCGTCGTCCACCTCGTCGAAGACCGCCTGTGCCGCCGGATAGGCGTCGGCCAGCGCCTTGCCCATGCCCACGGTCTGGGCGCCCTGCCCCGGAAACACGAATGCCCTCATGCCGCTCCCTCCCGTTGTTGTTCGACGTGGGGTCTAGCGGGCGGCACCGGACGGCACAAGGGATCGTGGCCGGCGAACTGGGCCGGGCGGGGTGCATCGGAAGCAATTTCCGACTCTTTCAGTCTTGAATAAGGCCGGAACCCTCCCCACCTCGAAGATACTGCATTTCCAGTGTATTAGGAGAACCCAATGCGTGTCGCACTGGCCTTGTCCGGCCTTCTCGTCGCATCGCCTGCCCTGGCGGAAATCACCCCCATCGCCGATGTCGAGCGGGGCGGCATGACCGTCGTGTCCGGCGTGGTCGATCGTCTGCTCGACGAGGACGAGTTCCGCCTCAGCGACGCGACCGGCGATATCCGCGTCTATGTCGGCCCGAACTGGGTGCCCGCGGATGTCGGGGAGACCATCACCGTCAGCGGCTTCGTGGACAACGACCTGTTCAGGGAGATCTACGCGCGCGAGATCACCCGCGCCGACGGCACCGTCGTGACGCTCGACCGCCGCTACGAATAACCCCCCGCCTCCCCCCCAGCGCGCCCCGGACCGTCCCCGCGACGGTTCGGGCCGCAATCGCCTTGAACGCCCACTTTGCCGCACCCATCTCCAAAAGCAGTTCAGTTCCATCGACTTGGGAGATAACCATGCGTGCCGCGCTGGCCCTGTCGGCCATCCTCCTCGCCACCCCCGCCCTCGCGCAGGTCACCCCCATCGCGGAGGTCCAGCGCGGGACCATGGTCACCGTCGCGGGCGTCGTCGACGTGATCGTGGACGACGACGAGTTCATCCTGTCCGACGAGACCGCCAACATCCCGGTCTATGTCGGCCCCGCCACGCCGCCGGTGGAGCTGGGCGAGCCCGTCACGGTGCGCGGCTTCGTCGACGACGAACTGGTGCTGGAGCTCTACGCCCACGAGATCACCCGCGCGGACGGCACGGTGGTCCAGGTGGGCCAGCGGTATCACTGAGGATGGTGTGGTGCCGGAGTACCGTCCCGGACCTGAATCCGGGATCGCTCCGCCTGCCCTCACCGCAGTCCTCCGGCCCGCCGGTTGCCTGGCGCGACTGTTGCCTGACACGACAAGGTCACTCCCAATCATCGGACCTTTCTTGATCGTCCCGACCGAAGCGCCGGGACCTTGTCCCATGCAAACACCTTTCGTCTAAAGGCACCGGATCAGGTCCGGGGCGGTCGCACGGGAAAGCCCTCTCCAGGTCGGACGCGGCCGACTGCTCCAAAGGGTGCCCGGACCCCTTGCATCCCGGCCCCGCACGCGTATAAGGCCGCATTCCCGGCGCAGTTCGATGAACCGCGTCGCCTCTCGTATGGCCCCGCGCCGGGATACCGGGGTCCATTTTGAAGCGCGCCCGACAGATGGTGAACCCATGGCTCTCTACGAGCATACCTTCATCGCGCGGCAGGACCTGTCCACCGCCCAGGCCGAAGGCCTGATCGAGCACTTCCAGCAGGTGCTCACCGACAATGGCGGCTCCGTCTCGGACACCGAGTACTGGGGTCTGAAGACCATGGCCTACAAGATCAACAAGAACCGCAAGGGGCACTACGCCTACATGCGGTCCGACGCCCCCTCCGCTGCCGTGCAGGAGATGGAGCGCCTGATGCGGCTCCATGACGACGTGATGCGCGTCCTCACCGTTCGCGTGGACGAACACGAGGAAGGCCCGTCGGCCGTCATCCAGGCCAAGAACGCCCGCGACGAGCGTGGCCCCCGCCGCGACCGCGGCCCGCGCCGCGACTGATCGAAGGAGTAGGACCACATGGCACGCAAACCGTTTTTCCGCCGGCGCAAGTCCTGCCCGTTCTCGGGCGAGAACGCGCCGAAGATCGACTACAAGGACGTGAAGCTCCTTCAGCGCTACATCTCCGAGCGCGGCAAGATCGTCCCGTCCCGCATCACCGCAGTGTCCGCGAAGAAGCAGCGCGAGCTGGCCAAGGCCATCAAGCGCGCCCGTTTCCTCGCGCTGCTGCCCTACGCCGTGAAGTGAGGGTAGATCCATGGACGTGATTCTCCTGGAACGTGTCGCGAAGCTCGGCCAGATGGGCGAGATCGTGAGCGTCAAGCCGGGCTACGCCCGCAACTTCCTCCTGCCCCAGGGCAAGGCGCTGCGCGCGAACGACGCCAACAAGGCGAAGTTCGAGGCGCAGAAGGCCCAGCTCGAGGCGCGCAACCTCGAAACCAAGACGGAAGCCGAGAGCCTCGCCGCCAAGCTCGACGGCCAGACCTTCGTCGTGATCCGCTCCGCGTCGGATGCTGGCTCGCTCTACGGCTCCGTCACCACCCGTGACGCGGCCGATGCGGCGACCGAGAACGGCTTTACCGTCGAGCGCCGCCAGATCGTGCTCGACCAGCCGATCAAGGAACTGGGCCTGCACGAGATGGAAGTGGTGCTGCACCCCGAGGTGTCGGCGACCATCACCGTCAACGTGGCCCGCTCGACCGAAGAGGCCGAGATCCAGGCGCAGGGCAAGTCGATCGCCGACATCCGCGCCGAGGAGGACGCCGAGGCCGAGTTCGACATCGCGGAGCTCTTCGACGATGTGGGCGCAGCCGCCCGCGACGACGACGACCTGGCAGCACCCATCGAGGATGCTCCGGCCGAGGACGACGAGCAGCCCGAGGTCTGATCCTCCACCGGCTGCCGCGAGACAGACCCCGCCCGGAGCGATCCGGGCGGGGTTTTTCGTTTGGGTTTTGCAAAGAGCACCGTCCCGGCCACAGCGCCGGGACCGTTCGGACCGACGCGCTCTGTTCCAAAAGACCCCGGATCAAGTCCGGGGTGGTTTCTACGTTTTTCAAACTGGCGCCACAAAAGCCTGACGCGCGCCTGCCCGTGGGACGGCGCTCCCGACCGGCGAACGGCGTGCTTTGTCCCGGCAAGGTCACTGCTTCGTGGTAGCCATGCGCTCCATCGCAAAGCGCCAGCCCGCCCGAACGGGCAGGCGCTCGCCCGGCGCCTTCGGCCTGTCCCGGGCAGGGTAGCGTCAATGGAGATGGCGGCGGATCGGTTGCCTGCCCCCCGAACCGCCCTTTGACGCTGGTCAACACCACCCTGCCCGGCTGCTCCTACGATCTATCCACCGGCCGCCCCGAATGCGGCCCACCCAACGAGAACAGGAGGAAACGCCCATGTCGCGCATCGCGACCCTCACTGCGGCCGTGGCCCTCGCTGCCGCGCTGCCGCTCTCGGCCCAGACGCCCCAGACCGGGCACGAGGAACTGGCCCTCGAGCTTGGCGTCGATCCCGATGCCTTCAGCGCCTCGGAACTCGCGCAGATGAAGGCCATCATGGAGGCCGACATCAGCACTCAGGACATGAACCGCCGCCTGCAGGCGCTGTTCAGCGATCCGCCCGATACCTCCCATGCGGCGACCGAGCAGCTCGCGGGCTCGCTCGGCGTCGATCCGCAGGACTACACGCTGAGCGAGCTCGTGATGCTCAAGCGGCTCAGCGAGGACGATCCCGACTGCGTCAACCGCGATCCGCTGGAGATCGTGCATGCGGAGGAAAGCCTCAATGTCGCAACCCGCGAGTCCAAGGAGCAGCTGGGCTGCTCGCTCGACGTGGATCCGACGCAATACACCCTCAGCGAACTCGTCCAGATGCTCAACGAAGCGGACGACAACGACTGATCGCGCGCGCATGCGTGCCACTATCGCGCGCGATCGCCGGGGCCCCGCTTGGACCGTTCCCGTCCGGGCCCCGGCACCTTTTCCCTCCCCCGCCGCGGACCCGGTGCAGCGGCGCCACGTGTCCCCTGCGCAACGGTGGCGCCGTCTCCGCGTCGATCAGCCGTCGGTTGACACGAAGTTGCCCAATTCTCCCGTATAACTTGTTTTCACAAGAAGTGTGCCGGACCGGGTGCACGGGGCCGTTACGGACGCGAAGAGCCGGACGATCTCAAGCGTTGGGACAGTAGGTCATGCGTGAGTTGGCGTTGTTCGCTGGGGCCCGGCAGATGTGCCGGGCCGGTCTTTTGCTGGCGGGCGCCATGATCGGCTCCGCCGCCGGCGCTCAGGACGTGGGCCAGCACGTCTCCTTCTCCGTCGCGCAGGTGGCGGGGCCCACCGGCATCCCGATCGCCGCCGACGTCACACTCGGCATGGAGCGCCGCTCCGCCGGCCCCGCGCTGGACCGTGACGAGCTCACGCTGCCCGCCACCGTCCTGCATCGCGACGAGGGTTCGGGACCGCTGCGCATCGCCTATTCCATCGCGCAGGTTCAGAGCTTCGGCGACACCGGCGGGACCTGGGCGCTAACGCGGGCCGATTGCACGAATGACGGCGACCGCGCCGTCTACACCTTTACCCTGGACGGCGACACGCTGATCGTCACCGGCAGCGAGCCGCAGGTTGCCGGTGCCGTGCTGCCCGCGCGATGCGCGCTCTACCTGCAGGAACAGCTTCCCGCGGCCCCCGCCGTGATCCTGGCGGATGACGGCAGCCAGCTGCGCTCCGTCACCCGCATCGCCGTGCGCCACCAGCGCGCGGCCATGCGGGCCGAGCCGGGGACGGGCTACATCAACCGCCGCCTGTCGGGCCGCCTTCGGGGGGCGGCGCCGCGGCCGAGCATGACCAGCATGTTGCGCTTCACCCCCGGCCGCATGCCGCAGTGCGACGGCCGCAGCTACGGATGCGAGGAGCGCGCGACGCCGCTCAGCTTCTCGAGCAGCGCGCTGACGGCCGAGATCGACGGCATGATCGCCGAGGACCTGATGCAGATCGGCGCCCGGCGCGCCGCTCCCTTCGCCCGCGGCGCCGGGGCGGCGTGGTTCGACTTCGACGCGGGGTTCCGCGAATACGACTACATGAGGACCGACACGACCAGCATGACGCTGAGCGCCGGGGTCGACGGCATGATCGGCGGCGACATGCTGGTGGGCATGATGGCCGTCTTCGACCGCGCGACGACGCAAGGCGAGGCGGAGGTCGACGGGCAGAGCTCCGGTTTCCTTGCCGGGCCCTATTTCGCGAGCCGCCTGCCCCATCGCGCGGTGCTGGAAGGCCGGGTGCTGCACGGGCACGCGACCGGCGAGGTGATGTCGGAGACGACGGGTCGCGGCCGCTACGACACCGACCGGATGTACGCGGCGCTCGAACTGACGGCGGCGCGCATCTCGGTCGGGCCCTTCGCGCTGATGCCCTCGGGCCAGATCGACTATCAGGACGCCGAGACCAGCGGCTACGAGACCGAGGGCGGGACCGAGGTGAGCGCCAGCGCGGAGGAGCGCCTGACCGGCCGGGTCGCGCTGCGGGCCGAGTACAGCCATCCCCGGCATGACGGGACGCCGTTCCTGGGCTTCGACATGGATTTCGAGGAGAACCAGACGACCTCCTACGAGACCGCCACCGGCCGGATGCGTGCGGGCTACGAGCGGCGCCAGGGCGCGGGCCGCTTCCGGATGGAGGCCGATTACGGCGGCATCGGCGATCCGCAGGTGGTCAGCTATGGCGGGCGGCTGAGCTTCAGCATGGACTTCTGAGCCGCCGGTTCAGCGGCGCAGGGACATGATGGCGGCGGCGATGAAGGCGAGCTCCAGCGCGAAGCCGGTCAGCGCCACCGGCGCGATCACGCCGCCATCCTGCAGGAACAGCTTGTGCGGCCCCATCCCGATCATCGCGGCGGCGCAGAAGGCGATCCCGATATAGGCCCCGGCCCGCCGTCCCGCCCGCACCAGCGGCAGCGCAAAGAGGCCGAGGGCCGCGGTGGCGGCGATGATCGGCAGGACCGCAGGCGCGGGATGCGGCGGCACCTGCGCGAGCCCGGCCGCGAGCTGGACGAGTTGCAGGAGGATCAGGGCGTAGAGCGCGCCGGTCATCAGGTCACGCAGCGGCAGGTCGGTGCGGGGGGCGGTGGTCATGGCAGGCTCCTATTGATACCCTTCGGTACGCATATTAATCGTACCAGTTGGTATCGATGTCAAGGAGCGATCATGAGCGCCGATCCCGCCCCCCGCGGCCGCCTCCCCGCCGCCGCCCGCGCCGACCGGCGCGATGCGATCCTCGACGCCGCCGAGGCGCTGCTGGCCGAGGCCGGCTACGCGCAGACCACGATGGCGGAGATCGCGCGGCGGGCGGGCGCCTCGAAAGGGACGCTCAACGGCTGGTTCGGCGGACGCGAGGGGCTCCTGGCCGCGGTGATGGAGCGCAATGCCGACCGCGCCGCCGCGCGCGTGGCCGAGGCGCTGGAGGCGGGCGGGCCGCCGCGTGCGGTGCTGACGGGCTTTGCGGAAGGCTTGCTGGGGTTGCTCACCGGCCCCTCCTCCGTCGCGCTGAACCGCGCAGCGATGGGGACGCCCGAACTCGCGGCCCTGCTACTCGCCTCCGGCCGGTACCGGATCGGGCCGCTGGTGGAGCGCTACCTCGCGCGGCTGGCGGGCGACGGGATGCTGGTGCTCGACGACGCAGGCGAAGCCTTCGCCGTGCTCTACGGCCTCGTCATCCGCGACACCCAGATCCGGGTCCTGCTGGGCGAGCCGCAGCCCGGTCCGGCCGCGCGCAGGCGGCAGGCGGAGGCGGCAGTGGAGGCGTTCCTGACGCTCCATGGCAACGGCAGGACAACGGCGCGCGGCGGCGGCTAGCACGCAGAAAGATGCCGGGCATGTCTGCTTTCCCGCAATTCATGCGAAACGCGAGATGTCGACATGCTGGAACGGTACGACCCCGGCGTGGCATTCCGCATGGCGGCGCGGCTGGCCCGGACCGCTGTGCCCTCTCGTCGAGAGGATCGGCCGCTAGCGCACGGCCCGGACGCGCGACGTGGCGCCGAGCAAGGCGGACCGCATCGGCGGGTGGGCGGTGCCGCCCATGCCGGCCTTCGTGTTGCCGACGCTGAAGTGCGACGCTCCCTCATCCCGCCCCTGCCCCGGCGGTCAGGTCCGCGCCGCCCACCAGTCGGCATAGGTGGAGTTCCACGGCGCCTTGCCGGTCTCGTCCGGTGCGCCATCGTCCCACCAGACCGGGCCGCGCTCGCCCAAGCGCTCCTTCGCCGCCTGCACGGCGTCGCGGGCCGCCCGCTCCTCCGCCTCGTCCGAGGCATCGCGGACGGCGCGGCGGGCTTTCATCAGCGCCTTCACCGCGGCCCGCCGTTCGCTCTCATCCAGCCGCGGGTCGGTCTTGCGCCACAGCCGGTCCTTCGCGACGAAGTAGCGTCCGTCGGGTGTTTCGGGGTAGTCTTTCGTCACGGCACGGCTCCGGCATTCGCACTTATCCCCATCCTTAACACTCTGGGGACGGCGGTTTTCCGGGATATAAGGCTGGCCAACCCTGGTGACAGGGACGAGCAGATGAGGCGTACAGATGGCTGATGGTGGATACGCTCCCGGCAGTGGAGCGGCGGAGGAGGAGCAGCCGCTCCCCCACAATATCGAGGCGGAACAGGCGCTCCTGGGCGCGCTCCTGGTCAACAACGAGGTCTACGACAAGGTCGCGGCGATCGTGGAGCCCGCCCATTTCTACGACCCGGTGCACCGGCGCATCTACGAGACCGCGGCCCGGCGCATCCAGAAGAACGCGCTCGCCTCGCCGGTGACGCTGAAGGCGTTCCTCGCCGAGGATGCCGGGCTGGCGGAGCTCGGCGGGCCCGCGTACCTCGCGCGGCTCGCAGGAGCCGCGATCTCGATCTTCGCGGCGCGCGACTACGCGCAGATGATCTACGACCTCGCGATCCGACGGAACCTGATCGAGATCGGGGAGGAGATCTCGGGCAAGGCGAAGTCGGTGACGGTCGAAAGCGAGCCCAAGGACCAGATCGTGGAGGCGGAGGCGCGGCTCTACCAGCTCGCCGAGCAGGGGCGCGTGGAGGGCGGCTTCCAGTCATTCCTGGCAGCACTGACTACGGCGGTGAACGTCGCGAACTCCGCCTATCAGCGGGAGGGGCGGCTCGCGGGGATCTCGACCGGCCTGCGCGACCTCGACGACAAGCTGGGCGGGCTGCACAAGTCGGACCTGCTGATCCTCGCCGGACGGCCCTCGATGGGCAAGACCGCGCTGTCGACGAACATCGCCTTCAACATCGCGAAGGCACACAAGACGGGAATGCGCACCGACGGGACCGAAGGCACGGTGGACGGCGGTGTCGTAGGGTTCTTCTCGCTCGAGATGAGCTCGGACCAGCTTGCCGCGCGGATCCTCGCGGAGCAGGCGGAGGTGGACAGCCACAAGATCCGCGATGGCTCGCTCGATCCCGACGAGTTCCGGCGGTTCATCGAGGCGGCCAAGACGCTGGAGCGCATCCCGCTCTTCATCGACGACACGCCCGCCCTGCCGATCTCGACCGTGGCAGCACGCGCCCGGCGGCTGAAGCGGCAGCACGGGCTCGACGTTCTGTTCGTGGATTACCTCCAGCTTCTGAAGGGGACCGGCAGCCGCGCGGCGGAGAGCCGGGTGAACGAGGTCTCCGAGATCACGCAAGGGCTGAAGGCCATCGCGAAGGAGCTGGAGATCCCGGTGATCGCGCTGTCGCAGCTCAGCCGTCAGGTGGAGAATCGCGACGACAAGCGGCCGCAGCTCTCGGACCTCAGGGAATCGGGCTCGATCGAGCAGGACGCGGACGCCGTGATGTTCGTCTACCGCGAGGAATATTATCGTGAGCGCGAGCAGCCGTCGGAGACAGATCTGGAGGCGACCCGCAAGTGGCAGGAGCTGATGGAGCAGGTCTCCGGCAAGGCGGAGGTCATCATCGGCAAGCAGCGGCACGGTCCCATCGGGTCGGTCCCGCTCGCCTTCGAGGGGCGGTTCACGCGGTTCTCGGACCTGGTGCAGAGCTGGCAGGCGGGGGCCGCCTATTGAGACCTTCGCCTCCGGCGGGCGTATTGGTCGAAAGTGATGAAGACACGGCCCGCCCGGGCTCCCCGGCACCCCACGATCCCGGAAACCGGGATTGCCGGACGGCCGGGCGGGCCGCCCTCACCAACTGCGGTTATCGGCTCCCCCAAGCCGTCCCCGTGGTTCAACTCTAGGCGGTGAATCCTTTCCGGTTCGTTAACGCTGAAGGGCAGGATGCAAGCGGAGCTGACAATCGATCTGGGCGCGATCCGCGCGAACTGGCGCGCGCTCCACCGGGGTGCGGAGACAGGGGCCGTGGTGAAGGCCGACGCCTACGGGCTGGGCCTCGCCCCGGTCGCGCGGGCGCTGGCCGGGGACGGCGCGCGCAGCTTCTTCGTAGCACAAGTCGAGGAAGGGGTGGCGCTGCGGCGGGCGCTCGGTCCGGGGCCGGAGATCTACGTGTTCTCGGGTTTGATGGCCGCGGGGGATGCGGGGCTCTACCGCGATCACGACTTGATACCGTGTCTGAACTCCGTGGAGCAGGCTTCTGATCTTGCGTCCTATCTTCCGGGTCACGCCTTCGCCCTGCAGCTCGATACCGGGATGAACCGGCTGGGGCTGGAGGCGGGGGATCTCGCCCGTCTGCCGGAACTCGGGACGCCGCGCCTCACCCTCTCCCACCTTGCCTGCGCCGACACGCCGGAGCATCCGCAGAACGCGGCCCAGCTCGCCGCCTTCCGCGCGATGGCGCCGGAGGGGCGGCGCTCGCTCGCGGCCACCGGGGGGGCGCTGATGGGCGCCGATTACGCCTTCGACCTCACACGGCCTGGGATCGGGCTCTATGGCGGACTGCCCTTTGCGCGGGCGCAACCAGTGGTAAGGCTGTCGCTGCCGGTCATCCAGGTGCGCGACGTCGCCGAGGGCGAGAGCGTGGGCTACGGCGCGGACTGGATCGCTGCGCGGCCGAGCCGGATCGCGACGCTGTCCTCGGGCTATGCCGACGGGCTCTTCCGCGCGCTTGGCGGAGGGCCGAGTGGCGGGCTGACGCTGTGGGCCGGGGACGTGCCCTGCCCCGCGGTCGGGCGGATGTCGATGGACCTGATCACAGTGGACGTCACGGACCTCGCCGACAGGCCGCGCGTGCTGGACCTGCTCGGGCCGCATCAGGGCATCGACGCGGTGGCCCAGGCCGCCGGCACCATCGGCTACGAGGTGCTGACGGCGCTTGGCGCGCGGTATGCGCGCCGTTATGTCGGTTGACGGCGACGGATCGTAAAAACAATCGTCACCGGATGGATTCGGCCAACATGCCCTCTTGGCGCATCCGGACGGGGCCGTTACATCACCCGCAGCCACAAAAGAGGCGTCCATGCCTGTCCTCGCCAGTCTGCAGAGTTTCGTCGCCGGGATCGGAGCCGGGGTCATCGGCCTGTGCACGGCGACCGGCGCGCTGGTGCTGTTCACGCTGAATGCCGTCAGCCACGTGCTGCGCCCGCCCTTCTACCCCAAGGAGATCGGACGGCAGTTCATGCGCATCGGCTACTACTCGCTGCCGGTGGTGGGCCTGACGACGCTGTTCACCGGGGGGGCGCTGGCGCTGCAGATCTTCGCGGGCGGCTCGCGCTTCAATGCCGAAAGCGTGGTGCCCTCGATCGTGGCGATCGGCATGGTGCGCGAGCTGGGCCCGGTGCTGGCGGGCCTGATGGTCGCGGGCCGCGTCTCGGCCTCCATCGCGGCGGAGATCGGGACGATGCGCGTGACCGAGCAGATCGACGCGCTCGAGACCCTGTCGACCGATCCGGTGAAGTATCTCGTGGTCCCGCGCCTGATCGCGGCGACCATCGCGCTGCCGCTGCTCACCTTCGTGGGCGACATCATCGGGATCATGGGCGGCTGGGCGGTCGGTGTCGGGCGGCTCGACTTCAACCCGGCGACCTACATCAACACCACGGCCGATTTCCTGACGGTGGGCGACGTGCTGTCGGGCCTCGCCAAGGCGGCGGTCTTCGGCTTCATCGTCGCCCTGATGGGTTGCTACCAGGGCTACAATTCGGGCCGCGGCGCACAGGGCGTGGGCCGGGCGACGACCAATGCGGTGGTCTCGGCCTCCGTCCTGATCTTCGCGGCGAACTACCTGTTGACGGAGCTGTTCTTCTCCACATGAGTACGCGGATCGAGATCGAGGGGCTGCGCAAGAGTTTCGGGCGCAAGCACGTGCTGCGGGGGATCGACCTGATCGCCCCCAAGGGCCAGAACACCGTCATCATCGGCGGCTCGGGCACCGGCAAGTCGGTGCTGCTGAAATGCATCCTGGGCCTGGTGCACCCCGATGGCGGGACGGTGCGGCTGAACGGGGCGCCCGTCGAGGACGAGCAGGACCGCGACGCCTTCCTCGCGCGGTTCGGGATGCTGTTCCAGGGCGGTGCGCTCTTCGACAGCCTGCCGGTATGGGAGAACGTCGCCTTCCGCGCCCGGCGCGGGGGCATGCGATGGCAGGATGCGCGCGAACTCGCGGTGGAAAAGCTGCGCCGCGTCGGCCTGACGCCGGAGGTCGCCGACCAGCACCCGGCGGAGCTGTCTGGCGGGATGCAGAAGCGGGTGAGCCTCGCGCGGGCCATCGCGGCGGATCCCGAGATCATCTTCTTCGACGAGCCGACCACGGGGCTCGACCCGATCATGTCCGGCGTCATCAACGACCTGATCCGCGAGATCACGGCGGAGATGGGCTCCACCGGCATGACGATCACCCACGACATGACCAGCGTGCGCGCCATCGCCGACAGGGTCGCGATGCTGCACGACGGCAAGATCCGCTGGTGCGGCACGGTCGCCGAGATGGACACCTGCGCCGACCCTTACGTGCATCAGTTCGTCGGCGGCCTCGCAGAGGGCCCGATCGAGACGGTGCGCTGAGGCGGTGTGATCGTGTGAGTGTGCTGCGGGTTTTCAAGGGTACGAACCGTTCCGGTCACGGCACCGGGACCGCGCGTCTCCGATCGCGGCGTCGTCCTCGGGCTCGACCCGAGGATCCCGTGATGCAGCAGATGGCCGGGTCGGACCCGACCATGACGGTGGGACGCCGCCGTTGCGACCATCACGCCACGACTTCCGGCCGTCCAATGACGGCATCGAGCCGAAAGACCCCGGATCGGGTCCGGGGTGGTTGTTTACCTTGCAACCGTCCCGGCCGTAGAGCCGGGACCTCGGGCTTTGACGCGGCGCGGCGGATCTGTGCGGCCCCGGCGCTTCGGCCGGGGCGGTGGCCCGCATGACCCGCGACGCGATCCTCAACGCGGCCCTGCTTCTCCTATACCCCGTCGCGTGGGCCGCACCGCTGATGGAGGCGCGGGTGATGTGGATCTTCGGCGGCGAGGGCGTCTCGATCCTGTCGGGCGTCGTCAAGCTGTGGTCGAGCGACGCCGCGCTGGCCGTCCTCGTGGCCCTGCTCGCCATCGTCTTTCCCTATGCCAAGGTCGTCGCCACGCAGGCGCTGCTGATGGGTCGGCTGCCCGAGGGCTGGGGCCGCGCCCTGCCCGTCATCGCGCGGCTCTCGTTCGCGGACATCTTCCTCGTCGCGCTCTACGTGGTGGTGGCGAAGGGCATGACGGGCGCGAGCGTCGAGCCGCGCTGGGGCCTCTGGCTCTTCACGGCCTGCGTGGGCGCCTCGCTGTGGCTGAGCTGGAGGAAGCCGTGACGATCTTCGAGCTTCTGGGCGGCATCCTCCTGGGCTTCGGCGCGTTCGCCGCGATGTTCTGGGCGTTGTGGCAGGCGGTGGTGACGAAGGGCCTGCGCCGCTGGCTGCATGCGGGCGCGGGTCTCGGCACGCTGGCGGGCATGGCCACGATCTCCCTCGTCTCGCCGATCCTGGCGCTGATCGCGGGGGTGGTCACGGTGGCCTCTGCCCTCGCGCTCACCTTCGTCACCCCGGGCTGGACCCGGCTGCTTCCGCTCGTGCTGGCGCTCTTCGGCGCGGCGCTGGTGCTGGGACTGCCGTTCTAGGTTTCATCTTTCCCGGCAATACGCCCGCCGGAGGCCCCCGGCCGCAAGAGGCGGGCCATGGATATCTGAGCGAATTCGAAGGCGGATGTTGCGGTTTCGTTCCGGCGGGGCTACGCGGGACGGATGGCGAAGAACACGACCTCCTATATCTGCACCGCCTGCGGGACGGTTCACAAGAAATGGGCCGGGCGCTGCGATGGCTGCGGCGCGTGGAACACGATCACCGAAGATGCGGGCACTGGCTCCGCTGCGCCCAAGGCGCTGGGCAAGAGCCGCGGGCGCACGGTGGCGCTGAGCGACCTAAGCGCGGAGGAGGCGCCGCTGCCGCGCCAGCTCTCGGGGCTCGACGAGCTCGACCGGGTGCTGGGCGGCGGGCTCGTCCCGGCCTCGGCCACGCTGGTGGGCGGCGATCCGGGGATCGGGAAGTCGACGCTGCTGCTGCAGGCCGCCGGGGCCTATGCGCGGGCGGGCGCGGGCGTGGTCTATGTCTCGGGCGAGGAGGCGGCGGCGCAGGTCCGGATGCGCGGCCAGCGGCTGGGCCTCTCGGACGCGCCGGTCAAGCTCGCGGCCGAGACCAACCTGCGCGACATTCTCACGACGCTGGAGGCGGAGCGGCCGCGCCTCGCCATCATCGACTCGATCCAGACCATGTGGGCCGATCACGTGGACTCGGCCCCCGGCTCCGTCAGCCAGGTCCGGGCAGCAGCCCATGAGCTCGTCAGCTTCGCCAAGCGGCGGGGCGTGAGCGTAATGCTGGTCGGTCACGTCACCAAGGAGGGGCAGATCGCGGGGCCGCGCGTCGTGGAGCACATGGTCGACACAGTGCTTTATTTCGAGGGCGAGCGCGGGCATCCGTTCCGCATCCTGCGCGCGGTGAAGAACCGCTTCGGCCCCGCCGACGAGATCGGGGTGTTCGAGATGACGGGCGCGGGCCTCGCCGAGGTCGCGAACCCCTCCGCCCTGTTCCTCAGCGAGCGCGGGCAGGCCTCGGGCTCGGTCGTGTTCGCCGGGATCGAGGGGACGCGGCCGGTGCTCTGCGAGATCCAGGCGCTGGTGGCGCCCTCCCCGCTCGCCACGCCGCGGCGCACAGTGGTGGGCTGGGACAGCGGGCGGCTCGCCATGATCCTCGCCGTGCTTGAGGCGCGGGCCGGGATCGGGTTCGGCGGCATGGACGTCTATCTCAACGTCGCCGGCGGCCTGCGGGTGGGCGAGCCCGCGGCGGATCTTGCCGTGGCGACAGCACTGGTGAGCGCGCGGCAGGACCACGCGCTGCCCGAAGGAACGGTCGTCTTCGGCGAGATCAGCCTGTCGGGCGCGCTGCGCCCCGTGCCGCAGGCCGAGGCGCGGCTGAGGGAGGCGGCGAAGCTCGGATTCAACCGCGCGTTGATGCCGGGTGGCACGCGGCGCACAGGTCCGGACCCGATCGCCGTGGACACCCTTGACGATCTGCCGGGCTTCGTGGAAAGCGTTTTCGGGGGCATCGACTGAAATAAGAGAGCGGTGAGGCACTTATGGAGCAGTTCAATCTCGTGGACGGGGGCGTTGCGGCCGTCGTCCTGATCTCCGCCCTGCTCGCCTATTCCCGCGGACTGGTGCGCGAGGTGCTCTCGATCGCCGGGTGGATCGTCGCCGCGGTCGCCGCCTTCTTCTTCGCGCCGACGGTCGAGCCGATCATCTCCGAGCTGCCGGTGCTGCGCGACATCATCGGGGACAGCTGCCAACTCGCCATCCTCGCGGCCTTCGCGGCGGTGTTCGTGGTCGCACTCGTGATCGTGTCGCTGTTCTCGCCGCTGGTATCGGGATCGGTGCAGAACTCGGCCCTGGGGCCGGTGGACAGCGGACTGGGGTTGCTCTTCGGCGTGGCGCGGGGGCTCTTGCTGGTCGCGGTGGCGTTCATCATCCTGGAGCAGGTGCCGGTGGGCGCCGACATCCAGACCATGGTGGCGCAGGCCGCGAGCCAGGGGCTGCTGGCGTCGATCCAGGACGCGCTGGTCGCGGCGCTGCCCACGGAGATCCCGCCGCAGATCACGCAGAGCTACGAGCAGCTGATGGGCCGCTGCGGGGAATAAGTCGGGTTTGGGAACATCGTTCCCGCCTGAGAGCCGAGGGTCGCGCCCGACCTGGACGGTGCCTGCAGGACGGAATTGCGATGTTCACGCCCTCAAGCATCGGCGTCATACTTTCCGGGAGCGACATCGCCAGCGCGCCCTCCGGTGGGAGGGTGAACGCCGTCCTGCAAACGGTCCCGTGGAGCGTTCGAGGCGTGAACGGGCGGAGCCCGGGGCGGGCGCGGCCCGGCGATGCTGCCGGGCGGTGGCGTGCTTCGCCTTGCAACCACCCCGGACTTGATCCGGGGTCTTTCGATGAAGGGCGCTTCGTTTGCGCGCGGTCCCGGCGCTGCGGCCGGGACGGTGGGGAGGCGTGTCATGGTCGGGCTTGACCCGGCCATCTTCTGCATCTGGAGATCCCCGAGGATGACGGTGCGATGGGAAGCAAGCGGTCCCGGCGCTGCGGCCGGGACGGTTGCAAGGGGCAGCCGATGTGCGGCCTTGGCGCCACCTGCGCAGACCGCGCCGAAAGGCCCGCGTGACATCCTCGTGGCGGGCCGCTAGAAGGCGCGCAAAGATCGGTCGTGCATGAGGGGTGAGCCACACATGACCTTCCCGAGACATCCGTTCGACAGCGCCTGGAACGGCGACAAGCTGCGCGAGGAATGCGGCATCTTCGGCGCCATCGGCGTGAAGGATGCGGCGACCTTCGTCGCACTCGGCCTGCATGCCCTGCAGCACCGGGGGCAGGAGGCGGGCGGGATCGTCAGCTTCGCGCCGGGCATCGGGTTCAACTCGGTCCGGCGCTTCGGCTACGTGCGGGACAACTTCACCTCGCAGGACGTCATGAAGCAGTTGCCCGGGCAGATCGCCTGCGGGCACGTGCGTTATTCGACCTCCGGCTCGAAGGGGGCCGCGATCCGCGACGTGCAGCCGCTCTTCGCCGAGTTCGCCATGGGGGGCTGCGCGATCGCGCATAACGGCAACCTCACCAATGCCGAGCAGCTGCGGGCGGAGCTGATCGACCGCGGCTCGATCTTCCAGAGCTCGTCCGACACCGAATGCATCATCCACCTGATGGCCCGCTCGATCCAGCGGAGCATTCCGGAGCGGATGAAGGATGCGCTGCGCCGGGTGGAGGGCGCGTTCTCCGTCATCGCGATGACGCGGACCAAACTGATCGGCGTGCGCGACCCGCGCGGCGTGCGGCCGCTGATGCTCGGCCGCCTCGGCGAGGGCTGGGTGATGGCCTCCGAGACCTGTGCGCTCGACATCATCGGGGCGGAGTTCGTGCGGGAGATCGCGCCGGGCGAGATGGTCATCGCGACGCCGGACGGGATCGAGAGCTCGTTCCCCTTCGATGCGAAGCCCAAGAAGTTCTGCATCTTCGAGCATGTCTACTTCTCCCGCCCCGACAGCGTGATCGGCGGGCAGTCGGTCTACGAGACGCGGCGGAAGATCGGCGTGGAACTGGCCAGGGAAGCGCCGGTGGAGGCGGACCTGGTCTGCCCGGTGCCCGACAGCGGCACACCCGCGGCGATCGGCTATTCCCAGGAGAGCGGGATTCCCTATGCCATGGGCATCATCCGCAACCAGTACATGGGCCGGACCTTCATCGAGCCGACGGCGGAGATCCGCAACATGGGCGTGCGGCTGAAGCTGAACGTCAACCGCGCCCTGATCCGCGGCAAGCGGGTGGTGCTGGTGGACGACTCGGTGGTGCGCGGCACGACCTCGCGCAAGATCAAGGAGATGATTCTGGATGCAGGGGCGGCCGAGGTCCATTTCCGCATCGCCTCCCCGCCGACGCAGTGGCCCTGCTTCTACGGGGTCGACACGCCGGAGCGGGAGAAGCTGCTGGCCGCCCAGATGAGCGTCGACGAGATGCGGGAGCATCTGGACGTGGACAGCCTCGCCTTCGTCTCCCTCGACGGACTCTACCGGGCCGCGGGCGAGAAGGGGCGCGCGGCCGAGCCGCAGTTCTGCGACGCCTGCTTCTCGGGCGACTACCCGGTCGAGCCCACGGACCAGATCGCCGCGGGGCGCGTGCGGCTGAAGGCGGATGCCTGACGGCCCGGCGGCGCCTGTCCGCTTTCGCCCGCATCATTTCCTCTGCGCCATGGGGTTCGAGGGGAAGGGCTATTCGGGCCGCTTCGTCGCCAACATGGCCGGGATCGTGGAGGGGCTGCGGTCCGCCCCCGACACCGCCATCGAGGTCGTGGCCGAGAGCGACGACATCTGCACCCCCTGCCCCAAGCGGCGCGAGACCGCCTGCCTCAACGAGATGCGGATCGCAGCACTCGACCGCCGGCACGCCCGGGCGCTGGCACTGAAGCCCGGTGAGGTGTTGAGCTGGGCCGAGGCGCAGGCGCGGATGCGGGCGCGGGTGGCACCGGGCGATCTGGCGGTGCTCTGCGTCGGGTGCACGTGGCTGGCGCAGGGGATGTGCGAGGGCGCGCTCGCCCGGTTGCACGGGGTCGAGGCCTCCGGCGGGGATATTTGACGAAGAGAGAACGGAAAACGCCGCCCCGGTGTGGAGCGGCGTTTCCTGAGGCTTAGGGTGCTGTCAGCCGCGGCGGCGGATCAAGCTCCAGCCGCCGGAGACGATGAGCGCGGCCAGCACGGCCTTGATCGCGTCGCCCAGCAGGAAGGGAGCAACGAAGCCCGCCCAGATGCGGTCGGCGGAGAGGCCGACCCAGCCCGCCTCGATGCCCGCCGCACCGGCAAGGCCCATCGGCCAGGCGACGCCCGGCACGTAGAGCAGTGCGGAGATCGCGATGCCGGCCAGCGCCGTGCCGAAGAAGCCCCGCGCGAGGCCGCGCTCGGCCGCCCAACCCGCGGCCCAGGCCATGCCGACGAAGCCGATCAGGAAGCCCGCGGTCGGGCCGACGAAGGCCAGCCCGTTCATGCCGTTGGCAAAGACCGGCAGGCCTGCGGCCCCGTAGCCGAGATAGAGCGTGAGCGCCGCGGCCCCCCGGCTGGCGCCGAGCGCGAAGCCCACCATCAGGATCGCCAGCGTCTGAAGGCTGATCGGCACCGGCACCATCGGCACGCTCACCTGCGCCGCGATCGCCACGAGGAGCGAGGCGCCGACGATGAGCGCGGCATCGCGGGAGAGGGTGTGGGACGGCCAGAGCGCCCTGGCCATGGTCATGTCGCGGTTCATCGGCGGATCCTCGCTTCAACAAAGTGTCGCATCGGATGTGCCCCCGCGGCGCATGACTTGTCAACCGGAGCGGTCCGGTGGGCGGCGATGGAAACGGAGACTCGAACGTCCCGACCAGCGGGGCGGGGTCCGCGCGTACGGGTGACGCGGAGGCCGATCCGGGAGATGCGTTACTCGTCGAGCCGGCGGATCGCCAGTCCGCCGGCGAGCATGGTGGAGCGCAGCCTCCGGATCGGCGTCGTGGACGGGTGACGTCTCTCTCTCCGGCGAATGCGACTGTCCGATGATCGATCGGACCTGCGCGCCACATCGCAGCCGAGGGGCGGTGCCGGTCACGAGAGAGTGCGCCGGCCCTTTCGGTGGGCAGATTTCGCGGTCGGACGGTGCGGCGAAGCAGTCCGTGGCGGGCGGACCGGCGCCCGGGATCCGGACAAGCCGGTCTTCATGGGAGTCCTTCAGAGACAACAGCGCGCGACCTCCGGTTCGACGATCGTCCGGAGCCGAGCAAGGGTCTTGCAAGCCGCCGCCGCCCCGGGCAGAAGGCGCGGATGGAACAGAGCCTTGAAAACAAGATCGTTCTGGTCACCGGCGCCTCCCGCGGGTTGGGGCGGGCCGTGGCCGTCGCCGCTGCCGCGCGCGGGGCCCATGTGGTGGCCGTCGCGCGGACCGTCGGGGGGCTTGAGGAGCTGGCGGACACCATCGACGCGCTGCCGGGCGGGGTCACGCTGGTACCGCTCGATCTCGCCGACGACCAGGGGGTGCAGCGCATGTGCCTTGCCCTGCACGAGCGCTGGGGCCGGGTCGACGCCTGGGTGCACACGGCGATCTACGCCGCCCCCCTCTCGCCGGCCGGCCACGTGGCGGAGAAGGAGCTCGACAAGTCGATGGCCGTGAACTGGCGCGTGACGCAGCGGCTGGTGACGCTGGTCGAGCCGCTGCTGAAAGCCGCGCCTGCAGGTCACGCCGTGCTGATGGACGATCCGGTCTCGGGCCAGCCGCACTACGGGGCCTATGGTGCCTCGAAGGCGGCGCAGCGCGCGCTGGTGCAGAGCTGGCAGGCCGAGACGCGGCAGACAGGGCCGCGGGTCACGCTCCACACCCCTGCCCCGATGCCCACGGCGGTGCGTGCGCGCTTCCATCCGGGCGAGGGCCGCGACGCGCTCGCCGATGTCGGGGCCGAGGGCGAGAGGGTGGCCGGCCTCCTCTGAACCTTCCGAAGTGGTTTGATGCCCGGGCTTCGCAGGAAGCCGAGGAGTTGGAACGGAATGCCTTTCAGACCCGGGTGAGCCGTCTCGCCGCCGAAAGCGCACGCCGCCGGACCAAGCGACGGCGAAGCGGATCGAACGCGAACGGGCCGAGCGCGGGGTGGCGAGATCCTCAGACCTGCGCCGGCCGTCGGGCCGCCCGACCGTTTTCGACCGGTTGCATGGCGCCGGGGCCCTTCGTTTCGGACTACGGCGGTGCGTATCTCGACATGCAGCCGGGCCGCAGGGAGCCCCGCCGCGCGGCGTGCGCGTGGGGTGATCACGGTCGTCCCGCTTGCCGGCGTGGCGATGAAACGGACGCGGTACCCGGCGCTGATGGCGCTCTGTGCGCCGACGGTCGGGGCGGCACTCTCCACGGTCCTCGTGCTTGCCGGTCCCGGGAAGCTGACCGCGATAGAGGCCCTGCCGGGACAACCCGGCCCGCCGACCGACGGCCCCCGGGAGCGGAAGGCGCCCGCTTTGCCCCTGGTCGCGTGCTACCGACGCGCGCCGTCGGCGAAGACCTGATGCCAACGGAGAATCCGGTGGCTGCGGCGCAGACCCGTGGGCCAGAAGGGGTCCTTGCGGACGAGCGCCTCGACCGCTTCCGGATCGGCGGCCTCGACGAGCCAGAGGCCCCCCGCGGCGGCATCCCCATCGAAGAGCGGACCGGCGGCGCGGATCGCATCGGCCTCAGCCTCCAGAAAGGCGAGATGCGCCTCCATATGCCGCGCGCGGGTCTCGGCGTGGCCGGAATTGTCCTCGAACAGAACGACGTGAAGCATCGGAGCCTCCATGTTTGTCGGGAGAGCCTAGCGGCCTTCGTGCCGGGTTGAAGAGGCAATGGCGCCATGTGATCCTGCACGAATGCCGGATCCGGACTGGGACGACCTGCGATTTCTCCTCGTGCTGGCGCGCGCGGGTCGGGCGGCCGCCGCGGCCGACGTTCTGCGCTGCGACGAGACGACGGTGGCGCGGCGGCTGACGCGGCTGGAGCGGACCTGCGGCGTGCGCCTTCTCGACCGGTCGCGCGGCGGATGGCGGCCGACGGAGGCCGGTGCAGCACTGGTCGCCGCGGCGGAGGAGGCCGAGCGGGCGGTGCGCGCCGGGGTGGAGGTCGCGACGGGCCGCGCGCAGGCGGTGGCGGGCGCGGTCCGCGTGAGCACCGTGCCGATCCTCGCCCGGCGGCTGCTGATGCCCGCGCTGCCGGGCCTGCTGGCCGCCCATCCGGCGCTGGAGATCACGATATCGGCCGAACGACGCAATGTGGGCGTGATCGCGCGGGAGGCCGACCTGGCGCTGCGTCTCGGGCGGCCCGACGGCGAGGCGGCAGCTCTGGCGCGGCGGGTCGGCACGCTGGATTACGGGATCTACGGGACGGCCCATGCGCCGTGGCTGCGGCACGATGCAGCCTTGGCGGGGCTGCCGCACAGCCGCTGGCTCGCACGGCAGGCGGGACCGCGGGGCGCGCTCCTCATCGACGATGCGGAGCTGGCGATCGCGGCGCTGCGCAACGGGGCGTGGCGGGCGGTGCTGCCGGTGGCGCTCACCCCACCGGACCTGGGGCGCCTCGACGGCAGCCCCTCGCCGCGCGAGCTGTGGCTCGTCTCCCACCCCGACGGACGTGACCTGCCGCGGATCGGCGTGATGGCCGACTGGATCGCGGGGCTCTGCCGTGCGCTCTAGCGGTCGTCCTTGTAGCCCGGGCGCTTGCGCAGCTTGGTGGCGCGGTGGGTCTTGCGGTCGGCATAGGGGTTGTCGCGCTTGCGGAACTCCAGCCGGATCGGCGTACCCGGAAGGTCGAAGTCGCGCCGCAACCCGTTGACAAGGAAGCGCTTGTAGGAGGCGGGCAGGTCCTCGGGCAGGCTCGCGAAGACGATGAAGGTCGGGGGCCGGGTCTTGGCCTGCGTCATGTAGCGCAGGCGGATGCGGCGGCCGCCGGGTGCGGGCGGCGGATGGGCCGAGGTCTGGTCGGCGAGCCACTGGTTGAGGCGCCCCGTCGGCACGCGCCGGTTCCAGACGTCGTGGGCTGACACGATGGCCTCTCGCAGTCGGTCGAGGCCGCGGCCCGTCAGTGCGGAGACCGTCACGAGCGGTGCGCCGGAAAGTTGGGGCAACAGGCGCGCAAGCTGCTCCTTCATGCTGGCGAGACGCTCGGCGCGATGCTCCTCCGCGTCCCACTTGTTGGCGGCGAAGACGACGGCGCGGCCCTCACGCTCCGCAAGGTCGGCGATGCGCAGGTCCTGGCTCTCGAACGGGATCGAGGTGTCGAGGACGACGACGACGACTTCGGCGAACTTCACCGCGCGCAGGCCGTCGGAGACGGAGAGTTTTTCGAGCTTTTCCTGCACCTTGGCGCGCTTGCGCATACCGGCCGTGTCGAAGATGCGGAAATCGCGGTCGCCCCAGCGGACGGGCACGGCGATGCTGTCGCGGGTGATCCCGGCCTCGGGGCCGGTCAGCAGGCGGTCCTCGCCGAGGATCTTGTTGATGAGCGTGGATTTTCCGGCATTGGGGCGGCCGACCACGGCGATCTGGAGGGGGCGGTCGGGGGCCTCCTCCCCTTCCTCGAGCTCGGTCACTGCCTCGCGGGCATCGAACTGCTCGGCCCAGGGCTCAAGCACGGCGCGCAGGTCGTCCATGCCCTCGCCATGCTCGGCGGAGATCGGGATCGGCTCGCCGAGACCCAACGTGTAGGCCTCGTAGTAGCCCGCATCGCCCGCGTTGCCCTCGGCCTTGTTCGCGGCGAGGATCACGCGACCGTCGGCACGCTTCCTGAGGATGTCGGCGAAGACCATGTCGGGCTGCGTCACGCCGGTGCGCGCGTCGATGACGAAGAGGCAGAGGTCGGCCTCCGCCACCGCGCGTTCCGTGAGCGCGCGCATCCGGCCCGGCAGGCTCTCATCCGTCGCCTCCTCCAGCCCCGCGGTGTCGATCACCGTGAAGCGGAGCTGGCCGAGGCGCGCGGCCCCCTCGCGCAGGTCGCGGGTGACGCCGGGCTGGTCGTCGACCAGCGCCAGCCGCTTGCCCACCAGCCGGTTGAACAGCGTGGACTTGCCGACATTGGGGCGGCCGACGATGGCGAGGGTGAAGGACATGGGTTGCTACCTGAGCCGGAAAACGCCGCCGTCTAGCGCCTTTTGCCGGTGTTGGAAAGGGCCAGACGCAGCCGCGCGCGCCAGACGGGCGACCGAGCGCCCGGCGCGGGCGACGGCGCCCGGCGTATTTGGGGAAAGATGAAGGGGCTGGGTCCGGCCCCGTATCGGGCGGCGCCGGACCGGATCGGGCTCAGCGGAAGGCGATCAGGCGCGCGTCGTTCGAGAGGACGTAGAGCGTCTCGTTGGCGACGGCGGGCGCGGCGGCAGCCCCGCCGGGCACGTCGAGGCGGCCGAGTTCGTCCCCGCTCGCCGGGTCGAAGACCAGCACCCCGTCATGGCCGTTCGCGACGAAGAGCCGCCCGCCCGCGAGCACCGGGCCGGTGTAGCGCGCGGCGAGGTCGCGGTCGCGGGGGTTGCGCTCGGGCAGCTGCACGCGCCAGACGACGCCCCCGCCCTCCGCATCAAGGCGGATGAGCTCCGCCCGGTCGGAGACGAACCAGAGCGCGCCGCCGACGGCGAGGACCGCGTCCTGCGCGCCCTCGCTCTGGGTCCAGTTGCGGATGCCGGTGCGCGCGTCGATGGAGACGAGGCTGCCCGACTGGTTGCCCGCGATCACGTCCGTGCCCGAGAAGACAGGGTCGCCGGTCACGTCCGCAATGGACGCGCGCGCGAGGCCCCGGCGGCCGGAGCCGAGGGCATTGGCCCAGGCGCGGCGGCCGTTGCGGTCGAAGACGGCGAGCACCTCGCCGGAGGAGAAGGGCAGCACGACGAGGCCGTCGAAGGCGGTCGGCTGTGCGCCGCCCAGCACGCCCGCGGTGCCGCGCGCGCCGCTGACGCGCCAGGCGATGGTCCCGCTCTCGACATCGAAGGCGGTGGCCACGTCGTTGCGCGAGACGGCGACGACCCGGCGGCCGCTGACGACGGGGGCCGCGCGGAAGGGCGCGCCCACGTTCTGCTGCCACAGGATCGCGCCCGTGGCCGCGTCGAGCGCGTAGATGTCGCCGAAGCCCGTGGTGGCGTAGACCGCCCCCTGCCCCAGGGCGACGCCGCCGCCGAAGCCGTCCTCGCGCGGCTGCCCGTCGGGCACCAGCGAGCGGGACCAGAGGCGGGAGCCGTCGGGCGCGGTGGCGGTGACGCCCGCGGTGGCGTCGAGGGTGTAGATCGCCTCCGCCCCGACCACGGGACCGGAGGTCAGCCGCACGTCGCCGCTGCGCCCTGCCCCGACATCGGTGCCGAAGGCCCGCGAGAGCTCGGCGCCCAGGGCGGGATGCGCGATGGTGTGGCTCGGCGTGCCGCCCTCATGGGTCCAGCTCGTGTTGGGACGCGGGGCGCCGAGGGCGACCGGCTGGGCCGTGCCGCGCACGGCCTCCTCAGCCGAAGCCGGGCGGACGGGAATGCGCTCGCCGGGCAGCGGCGGCTCCTCGCCGGAGAAGATGCCGCACGCGGACAGGGCGACTCCGGCGGAGGCGAGAAGCAGGAGGTGCCGCATGGTGATCAGTTTCCTTGAGTGGGCGTGACGAGCGTCGCTTCGGTCGGGGCCTCGCCCCCGGTCGCGATGAGCATCTGGAGCGTGCGGTCGCGCAGGGCGCGGGTCGCGAGCGGATCGTTGAGGATGGTCTCGAAATCGGCGTGGGCGCCCGCGATGTCGCCCTCCTCGATCAGGGCGAGGGCCCGCTGCTCCGTGGCGAGGAGGCCGAAGGGCGCGTCCTCCAACAGGAGGTCGGTCATCGCGTCGATGCGCTCCTGCGGGCTCGGCAGCGCACCGGGCACGCTGTTGGCGCGCAGGGCGGCCAGCGAGGTGTAGAGCGGGTCCGCGTCCGACGCCGCGATCTCGGCGAAGGCGGCCGCGGCCTCCACAGGCCGGTCCGCGGCGACGAGGGCCTGGGCGCGGGCGAAGGCGGCGAGGTGGGCGGCATCGCCCTGCGCCCCGGCGGCCAGTTCCTGAAGGCTCGCGATGCGGGTGTCGAGCTCGCCGTCCGTCAGCGCGTCGGCGAGGGCGCCGCCGAATGCCTCGGCCTCCGCCCGGGCCTGCGCCTGGCGCCATTCGTTGAAGGCCGCGCCGCCCACGATCAGGAGCACCAGGACGATGGCGATCCAGCCATAGCGCCGCAGGTAACGGTAGAGCCGGTCGCGGCGGACCTCTTCGCTGACTTCGTCGATGAATGAGTCGGTGTCGCTCACCGCAATTCCCCTGCATATCCGGTTCGCGCGGGACACTAGCGGACCGGTTCGCAAGGTGCAAAGCGAAAGCATCTGCCCGGTTTTGAGGCATCCGTGGCGTTGCGCAAGCCAATTGTTTCCGAAAAGAGACCCGCGTTCACATAAATTGCCGCAGCGCACTTGTTGCGATAATGTGGCCTCGCTATCTCGCACCAATGTGCAAACCGATGTCTCGGAGACCAGACATGAAGATCCTGCCGATTTTGTCCGCAATCCTGGTCATCGGGACGCTCTACATGGTGGTGCTGGAGCGCGAGCGCCTGATGGCGTGGCTGCCCGCCCCGGCCGAGAGCGAGGAGACCGCCGCGGCCGCGGCCGAGGAGGAAACGGTCGCCGTCATCCAGGAGACCGACGTCACGCAGCCCATCGCGGTGGTGGCCCTGCGATCGGAGGCGCGCGAGGTGCAGAGCGGCATCGTCCTGCGCGGGCGCACCGAGGCGGCGCGCAACGTGGATGTTGCGGCCGAGACGACGGGTCAGGTGATCTCGCCCCCGCTGCGCAAGGGGCGCCAGGTGCAGGAGGGGGACCTTCTGTGCCGGCTCGACGCGCAGACGCGGCAGGCGGAGCTCGCCCAGGCGCGCGCGGCGCTGGCCGAGGCGCAGGCCAACGACGTGGCGGCCAGCCAGCTTTCGCAGCGGGGCATCACGTCGGAGAACCAGGCCATCTCGCGGCGCGCGCAGCTCGAAGCGGCCATCGCGGCGGTCGAGGCGGCCCAGCGGGAGATCGAGCGGCTGGAGATCCGCGCCCCCTTCGCCGGTGTGCTGGAGACCGACACGGCCGAGCTCGGCTCGCTGCTGACCTCCGGCACGGTCTGCGCGACGATCCTGGACCTGAGCGAGATCCGCCTCGTGGGCTTCGCTGCCGAGCGGGACGTGAACAAGATCCAGGTCGGCGCCCAGGCGGGCGCGCGGCTGATATCGGGCGAGGAGGTCACGGGCCAGGTCGTCTTCGTCGGCCGCTCCGCCGATTCACTGACCCGCACCTTCCGCGTCGAGGTGGTGGTGCCCAACCCCGAAGGCGCGCTGCGCGACGGCTCAACCGCTGAGATCGTGATCGCGCTGGCGGGCGTGACCGCGCACCTGCTGCCGCAGGCCTCCCTCACGCTGGACGATACCGGCGCGCTCGGCGTGCGGGTGGTCGAGGACGGCATGGCGCTGTTCAAGCCGGTGGAGATCATCCGCGACGGCGTGGACGGCGTATGGGTGTCGGGTCTCGAGACGCAGGAGGACGTGATCGTCGTCGGGCAGGAATTCGTGAATGACGGCCGCAGCGTCGCGCCGACCTTCCGCGAGGCCGGTGCGGACGAGACCGATCACTCGTCCCTGGCGCCGGGCCTCATCCCCGGCCTGCCGCTCGACGCGCCCGCGCCGCAGCTCACCACCCTCGCCGACATGATGCCGTCCGAAGCCGAGGGGGAGGAGGCGTCGCTGAGCGCCGTCGACATGCTGGCGGATGCGCCCGCGCAGGCGGTTCAGGCGGAGATTGGCATGGCGCCGCCGCGCCCCCGGCCCGACAACCTGCGCGTTCCCGACGCCGCAGCAGAGGACATCGCGCAATGACGGGTATCGTCGACTGGGCCGCCTCGCGCGCCCGCATGGTCTTCGCCTTCATCGTCCTGTCGCTCGCGGCGGGGTGGCTCGCCTATACCGGCCTTCCGAAGGAGGGGGAGCCGGATATCGACGTCCCCGTCCTCGTCGTCACCGCCCCCCTGCCCGGCGTGAGTGCCGAGGATTCGGAGGATCTGCTCGTCCGTCCGCTGGAGACGGAGCTGCGCGACCTCGAAGGTCTGGACAGCATGACCTCCACCGCCGCGGAAGGCGTGGGGATCGTCGTTCTGGAGTTCGAGTTCGGCTGGGACAAGTCGGCGACCATCGCGGACGTGCGCGACAAGGTGGATCAGGCGCAGGCCGACTTCCCCGACGACGCCGAGGAGCCGACGATCAGCGAGATCAACTTCTCCGAGTTTCCGATCCTCGTCGTGTCGCTGTCGGGCAACGTGCCCGAGCGGACATTGCTGAGGATCGTCAAGGACCTGCAGGACGAGGTGGAGGCCCTGCCCGAGGTTCTGGAAGCGGGCCTCGCCGGACATCGCGACGAGATGCTCGAGGTCATCATCGACCCCCTGCTGCTGGAGGCTTACAACGTCACGGCCGGGGAACTGCTGGCCGCGGTGCAGAACAACAACCAGCTCGTCGCCGCGGGCGAGGTCGAGAACGGCTCCGGCGCCTATGCGGTGAAGATCCCGTCGAGCTTCGACGAGCCGCAGGACGTCTACGACCTGCCGGTGAAGGTGAACGGCGACCGGGTGATCACGCTGGGCGATCTCGCGAGCATCCGCCTGACCTTCGAGGACGCGCAGGGCACCGCGCGTTACAACGGCGAGACGACGGTCGCGCTGCAGGTCGTCAAGCGCAAGGGCGTGAACCTGATCGACACGGTCGCGCTGCTGCGCCAGACGGTGGCCGAGCAGGTGGCGATGTGGCCGCCCGAGCTGCAGGACGCGGTGCAGGTCGACTTCTCGATGGACGAGTCGACCAATGTGCGCGACATGGTCAGCCAGCTCGAAGCCTCGGTCCTCACCGCGATCGCGCTGGTGATGATCGTGATGCTGGGGGCACTGGGCATGCGCTCCGCCCTGCTGGTGGGCTTCGCGATCCCGACCTCGTTCCTGCTCTGCTTCGCACTCCTCTCGATCCTCGGCATGACGGTGTCCAACATCGTGATGTTCGGCCTGATCCTCGCCGTGGGCATGCTGGTCGACGGCGCGATCGTGGTGGTGGAATACGCCGACAAGCGGATCCAGAACGGCGAGGGGCCGATGCGGGCCTACGCGGCATCGGCGAAGCGCATGTTCTGGCCGATCATATCGTCGACCGCGACGACGCTCTGCGCCTTCCTGCCGATGCTGTTCTGGCCCGGCATTCCCGGCGAGTTCATGGGAATGCTGCCCGTCACGCTGATCTTCGTCCTCTCCGCGTCGCTGGTGGTGGCACTTGTCTACCTGCCGGTGGTGGGCGGCGTGGCCGGGCGCATCACGCGAGCGCTGGAGAACGGCTCGAAGGGCCTGCAACGGGGCCTGCACTGGGCCCTGCGCATCGTGCTGTTCCTCGTGGTGGGGGCGCTCTTGGCCGGCGTCATCATGGCGTTCCTCACAATTCCGGCTGCGCGGCTGCCGCTGGCGGCGGGCATCGTGCTGATGTTCATGGCGCTGTCGTTGGTCGGGGGCTCGTTCAAGCGCAGCCCGCGGGACGCGGCGCCGCGCGCGGGCTACCGCCACAACGTCTTCGGCTGGCTGACGAAGATGAACGTGTCGAACCCGATCACGCCGCTGCTCACCATCCTTGCCGTGGGCGGCTTCGTCTTCTTCACGTTCGGCTATTTCGGCCAGAACAACAATGGCGTGGAATTCTTCGTCGAGCAGGAGCCGGAGCGCGCCATCGCCTATGTGCGCGCCCGCGGCAACCTCAGCCTCGACGAAAAGGACCGGCTGGTGCGCGAGGTCGAGGACGTGATCCTGGGCACCGACGGGGTGGAGTCGATCTTCGCCTTCGCGGGCTCGGGCGGGCTCAACCAGAACACCGGCGGCGACAGCGCGCCCAAGGATGCGATCGGCCAGGTGCAGATCGAGCTGGAGCCCTGGGGCACCCGGCGCGACGGCAACGTTATCCTCGACGAGATCAACGAGAAGCTGGCGGAGATCCCGGGCATCCGGGCGGAAATCAGCGAGGCGGCGCAGGGTCCGGCCTCCGGCAAGCCCGTGCATCTGCGGCTGACGGGCACGGACTGGGACGAGCTGCTGGCCGCCTCCACCACCGCGCGGATGCAGTTCGACGGGACGGACGGGCTGATCGACGTGGACGACACGCGGCCCCTGCCCGGCATCGACTGGCAGATCGACGTGGATGTGGAGGCCGCGGGCCGCTACGGCGCGGACGTGGCCATCGTCGGCGGCATGGTCCAGCTCGTCACCCGCGGCATCCTGCTCGACACCATGCGGACCGAGACCTCGGACGAGGAGATCGACATCCGCGTCCGCTTCCCGGACGAGGACCGGATCCTCGCCACGCTCGACGGGCTGCGGGTGCGCACCAATGACGGGCTGGTGCCGCTGTCGAACTTCGTGACACGCCAGCCGGTGCCTAAGCTGGCGGAGATCAACCGCTACAACTCGCAGCGCTATTTCGACGTGCGCGCCAACGTGGCGGACGGCCTGATGACGGTGACGCTTGCCGAGGACGGCTCGGTCGTCGATGTCGTGCCGGCCGCCGAGGCGGGGGAATATGCGGGCGACGAGTACGTCGTCGCCCCCGTCACGCCCACCGAGCGGATCGAGGCGCTGACGAGCTGGATCGAGACCGAGGCCCCCTTCCCCGCCACCGTGAGCTGGGAATGGACCGGCGATCAGGAGGAACAGGCGGAGAGCCAGGCGTTCCTGATGTCGGCCTTCGCCGGTGCGCTCGGCCTGATGTTCGTGATCCTGCTCGCGCAGTTCAACTCGTTCTACAACGCGGTCGTCGTCTTGATGGCGGTGGTGATGAGCGTGGCGGGGGCGCTGTGGGGCATGATCATCATGAACCAGCCCTTCTCGATCATCATGACCGGCACGGGGATCGTGGCGCTGGCGGGGATCGTGGTGAACAACAACATCGTTCTGATCGACACCTACCAGGAATACAGCCGCTACATGTCGCGGCTGGAGGCAATCGCGCGCACCGCGCAGGACCGCCTGCGGCCGGTGCTGCTGACCACCATCACCACGATGGCGGGTCTGGCGCCGATGGCCTGGGGCGTGTCGCTCAACTTCGCGCAGGGCGGCTATGCGGTCGATGCGCCCACCGCACTGTGGTGGAAACAGCTCGCGACGGCTGTGGTCTTCGGCCTGGGCATCGCGACGGTGCTGACGCTGGTCTTCACGCCGGCGATGCTGGCGCTCCGGGTCTGGGCGATGAGCATCCTGCGCTGGCTGGCGCGCGGCCTGCGCGGTCTGCTCAGCGGCCGGGAGGCGCGCGTCAACCGCGACGGCGCCCTGCGGACACGGGCGCGCCGCGTGCGGCGTCCGGGCGAGATCGACTGGACCGACGACACCGTTTGGCCCGGGCCCGAGCCCGACGCACCGGACTTGCCGCGCCCCGGCGAACGTCCGCTCGCCGCCGAATGATGAAGGGGCCCCTGCTGGGGCCCTTTTCATATGCGGGTCAGATCAGGGCGTGGGCGATCAGGCCGAGGCCGAGGAGCCCCATGACGATCCAGGTGATCAGCGTACCCCAGAACCGCTGCCACCCCGGCGCGTCGTCCTGCACGAAGTGCCAGGCATGGACCGCGCGGGCGGCGAGCAGCGGCAGGCCGAAGAGGTGGATCAGCCAGGCCGGTGCGCCGAGCGCCGCGGTCAGGGTCAGTTGCACGAGCGCCAACGGCACGTATTCGACGAAGTTCGCCTGCTCGCGCAGCGCGCGCACCACGCCCTTGTCCCCGCCATCGCCCATGAAGACCTTCGCCGCCTGCCGCCGCCGGACCACGTTGGCCCCGAGACCCAGCAGCATCAGGGCGAGGAGGCCCGCGTAAAGGGCGACGGCCTCGAAGGCGACGGTCATCATGGCGGCTCTCTCCTGTGGTGGAGCCGCAGGATGGGTGGCGGCGGCGGCCGGGTCAACGGGCGGCGCCCTTGCGGAGCCGGCCTTCCGGTGACACGCCGCGCCGCGCTGTCGGGGCCGCGCATCGAGAGGGTGTCGGCGCTCGTGACGGGGGCGTCGAGTTCTCGGAGGGCGCATGCGCGGAGCGGCGGCCCCGTGCTTCGGAGAGGAACGCCATGGAGCCGGTGCCGTCGCTCGCGGCCGTCCCCGAGCCGACGTTCAACGGGTGGGCGCCGACGCTGTGGGGGAGTCCAGCGGCCGTTCCGCCGGGGTCCGAACGACGGACGCCCCGCAGGCGATGCGGGGCGTCCGGTGGTCTTCAGGGGCGGTTACTCGGCGGCGAGCGGCGGTTTCGGCGCCTCGTCCGCGACGGGCTCCTCCTTCGGGGCCTCCAGCGCGCCGGAGGCGACGGCGGCGAGGCCGTCTTCCATCGAGAGGCCCAGCTCGTCGCCCAGCTTTTTCATCGCCGGGAGCTGGAGCGCCATGCCGAGGATCGAGTCCATGGCCTGGTTGACGGGCGTCCCGCCGGCACCGTCGCCGCCCGTAGCGCCGCCGTTCATGCCGGTGACCTGGTGGATCCTGATCGAGTCGATCTTCTCCGCCGGCTTCACCATCTCGGCCACGATCTGCGGCATCGCCTCCAGCCGCGCCAGCGCGACCTTCATGTCGATGATCGCCGTGGACAGCGCGTTCTCCGCTTCCGTGATCGCGCGCTGGCCCTCGGCCTGGGCGAGGAGCTCCTTCTTGTGCGCCTCGGCCCGGATGGAGATCGCGTCGGCCTCGGCCTGCGCCTCCTCCCGCCGCGCCTCGGCCCGGTCCTGGGCGGCGTCCTTCTGCGCGGTGGCCGACACGCGGAGGCTGGTCGCGCTGCGCTCGGCCTCGCGGGTCGCCTCGATCAGCGCGATCTGCTTCTGACGCTCGGCCTCGGCGACGGCGCGGGCGGTCTCGATCGCCTCGGCGGCCTTCTTCGCCTCGGCACGGGCGCTGTCCGCACTGGCGCGCGCACGGCTCTCCTCCTCCGACTTGGTCGCGATGATGATCTGGCGCTCCTGATCGGCGACCTCGACCTCGCGCTCCTTGGCGATCTCGGCCGCGCGGATGGCCTGCTCACGGGCGATCTCGGCGGCGCGCACGGCACGCTCGCGGGTGATGCGGGCCTCCTCGCGCTCCTTCTCCGCGTCCTCGCGGCGGCGGGCGATCTCGGCCTCCTGCGCGGCGCGCAGCGTCTCGAGCTCCTGGACCTGGGCGATCTTCGCCTGCTCCTCGTCGCGCTCGATATTGTACTTCTCGCGCTCGGCGACCATGGCGGCGCGGCGCACCTCGACCTCGGCCTCCGCCTCGATGCTCGCGCGCTGCTTCTTGGATTCCGCGATCACTTCGGCAAGCTTGCGCATACCCACGGCGTTGAAGGCGTTGTTCTCGTCGAGCGCGTCGAAGGGCGTCTGGTCGAGCGCGGTCAGGGACACGGATTCCAGCTCCAGACCGTTCTTCAACAGGTCCTCGGAGACGGTGTTCTGCACCTCCTGCACGAACTCCGAGCGGTTCTCGTGCAGCTCGTCCATGGTCATGCGGGCGGCCACGGCACGCAGGCCGTCGATCAGCTTGCCCTCGATCATCTCGCGGAGCTGGTCCACGTCGAAGGTCCGGTCGCCGAGGGTCTGGGCCGCGCGGCTCACCCCGTCATCGGTGGCGTTGACCGAGACGTAGAACTCCACGCCCACGTCCACGCGCATCCGGTCGCGGGTGATGAGCGCGCCGTCGCCGTTGCGCGCCACCTCCAGGCGGAGCGTCTTCATGTTGACGTACTTGATCTCGTGCAGCAGCGGGATGGCGATGGTGCCGCCGTCCATGATGACCTTCTTGCCGCCGGAGCCGGTCTTGACGATCGAGACCTCACGGGTCGTGCGCCGATAGAGCCGGGCCATGACGAGGCCGATGAATATGACGAGGGCGAGAATCACGCCGACGAGAAATGCAATCTCCATCATGTAGAAACTCCTTTGTCCGATGGTCTGCGGCCGTCAGTCGGCCAGGGGCGTGGCAGTGAAGCTGCCATCTCTTTGTCTCAGGATGAGGACATCGCTGCCCTGTTCGATCGCCTCGATCCCGTCTGCGGGGACGACGCGGAGGTATTGCAGGTTGCCGTAGGCGTCGCGCACGCGCGCCTCCGCCGGGTTGCCGGGGCGGGCGGTGCCCTGCGTGATCGTGCCCACCCGGCCGCCGAGGCGGCGGCGGGAGACGGCCGAGCTCTCCGTCTTCGGCATGATGCGGGCGACGAGGGTCGAGACCTCGCGGGCAAAGAGCAGTCCCGGCGGCAGGGCGATAAGGGCGGCGAGCAGCGCGGGAAGCGGGCCGATCAGGGCGCTCGCCGCCGATTGCAGGAGGACGCCGGCGAGGCCAAAGCCCGCCAGCAGGCTCGCCACCCAGATCAGGAAGGGGACGCGGCCGAGGCCGAGCCAGGAGAGGAGGCCACCGCCGGCGGAAAGGCCGGTCTCGACCTCCGCCTCGACGGCCTCGACCCCCGCCTCAATGTCGAGATCGGCGTCGAAATCCGCGTCGAAATCCACGTCCGCGTCGATATCGCTATCCGCGCCCAGCAGCGAGCCGCCAAGCATCAATGCGAACAGTTCCAGTAGGATCAGCCCCGCAAGCAGTCCAAGCGAAATCGCAAACGGACGCACTGCGCCCGAAGCAAGAAGCTCCAGCACCCGACACCTCCCTGTTGTTCGGTATACTTATGTATATCGGGTCACGGTGTCGTGAGCGCAAGGGGCTGTACTGGTTTATTCGCCGTCGAGCCTGCGCAGGCGGCGAATGAGACTTGATGTGTCCCATCTGCCACCCCCCATGTTCTGCACGTCCTGATAGAACTGATCGACCGCGGCCGTGACAGGGACGGAGGCGCCGATATTGCGCGCTTCGTCGAGCACGATGCCCAGATCCTTGCGCATCCAGTCGACGGCGAACCCGAAGTCGAACTCGTCGTCGAGCATGGTCGGCCCGCGGTTCTCCATCTGCCAGGAGCCCGCGGCGCCCTTGGAGATCACGTCGACCACCGCGTGGCCGTCGAGCCCGGCCTTCTGCGCGAAGTTCAGCCCTTCGGAGAGCGCCTGCACCAGCCCCGCGATGCAGATCTGGTTGACCATCTTGGTGATCTGCCCCGCCCCGCTGTCGCCCATCAGGCGGCAGGACTTGGCGAAGGCGGCGATGACGGGCTCGGCGCGGTCGTAGGCCGCCTGCCCGCCGCCGCACATGACCGTGAGCACGCCGTTCTCGGCCCCCGCCTGCCCGCCGCTGACCGGCGCGTCGATGAAGTGGAAGCCGTGTTCGCCGGCCGCCGCCGCGAGTTCCCGCGCCACATCGGCGGACGCGGTGGTATGATCGACGAAGACGGCGTCCCGGCCGACCGCCGCGAACGCCCCGTCCTGCCCGGTCGTGACCGAGCGCAGGTCGTCGTCGTTGCCGACGCAGCAGAACACGAATTCCGCGCCTTCCGCGGCCGCGGCGGGCGTCGGAGCGGCCGTGCCGCCATGCTCCCCGGCCCAGGCCTCCGCCTTCGCGGCGGTACGGTTGTAGACGGTCACCTCGTGACCCTTCGCCGCGAGGTGACCGGCCATCGGATAGCCCATCACGCCCAGACCGATGAATGCGCATTTCGCCATGTCGGCGTCCTCCCCATGCTTTGATCGCGGGCAGCGTCGGGGGCCGATTGCACCCTGTCAAGCGCACTGGTACTGCTTGGGAAATCCCGGAAACCGATGAGAGGATGCCGGCGTGGTCACGCTGTTCAAATGGCTGGCTCGGATCGTGCTGGGCCTCGGCCTGCTGGCCGCGGCTCTCCTGGTGCTCGCCTGGTATCTCGCGAGCGGATCGCTGCCGGACTACGAGAGCCGGGTGGAGGTCGAGGGGATCACCGCGCCGGTGGAGATCGTGCGCGACCGCCATGCCGTCCCCCACATCTTCGGCGAGACGGAGGAGGACGTCTATTTCGGCCTCGGCTATGCCCATGCGCAGGATCGGCTGTGGCAGATGACCATCCTGCGGCGCACCGCGCAGGGGCGGCTGAGCGAGCTTTTCGGCGAGGCGACGTTCGAGATCGACCACCTGTTGCGCGCCCTCGACATCTACGGCGTCGCGCGCGCCATGGTGCCCAACCAGTCGGATCGCACGCAAGCCGCGATGCGCGCCTATGCGGACGGCGTGAATGCGCGGCTGGCGGAGGTGCAGGACGAGGCGCTGGGGCGCGGCTCACCCGAGTTTTTCATCTTTTCCAGAGCGATAGCACCGTGGACCCCGGCGGATTCGGTCGCCGTGAACCGGATCATGGCGCTGCAGCTCACCGGCCATGCGGGGATGGAGGTGCGGCGGGCGGAGCTGTCGCTGCTGCTGGAGCCCGAGCGGCTGCGCGACCTGATGCCCGACGCGCCGGAAGTGGCGATGATGGGCGGCAGCCCGGAATTTGCGGAGCTGTTCCCCCAGATGGACTTCGCCGCCCTGCCCGAGATGCCGCGCCATCCGCTCGACCCGGTGGCGCCGCTGGGCTTTGCCGGGGCGTCGAACGCGTGGGCAGTGGACGGCTCGCGCTCGGCCTCCGGAGCGACGCTCATGGCCTCGGATCCGCATCTGGGGCTGTCCGCCCCCTCGATCTGGATGCTGGCGCGGCTGGAGTTTCCGCAAGGCGGCGTGATCGGCGGCACGATCCCGGGGCTGCCGGGCGTCATCATCGGGCGCAATGACGACTTCGCCTGGGGGCTGACGACCACCGGGACCGACGACCAGGACATCTATATCGAGCGGATCGATCCCGCCGATCCCGACCGCTACCTCACGCCCGATGGCTCCCAGCCCTTCCGCACGCGGGACGTGCTGATCGGGGTGGGGGACGAGCCCGCCCGGACCGTCACGCTGCGCTGGACGCGGCACGGCCCCGTGATCCCGCCGCACCGCTACGGCGTCGCCGCGATCACGCCGCCGGGCCATGTGGCGGCGCTCGCCTGGACCGCGCTCGACCCCACCGACCGTTCGATGGACAGCCTGATCGAGATGCCCTTCGCCCGCTCCGTCGAGGAGGGGCGGCGCGCGCTCGAAGGGCTGATCGCGCCCAGCCAGAACTTCACCATGGCCGACCGGGAGCAGGTGGCGATCCAGGTCGGCGGCCGCGCACCCCTGCGGCGCGAGACCCATCAGGGCGAGGGCCGGATCCCCGTGCCGGGTTGGGTGGAGGAGAACGACTGGCTCGGCCTCGTCCCGTTCGAGGAGATGCCGGGGACCTACAATCCCCGCTCCGGCCTCGTGCTCAACACCAACAACCGGGTGACGGTGCGGGACTTCCCCTACCACGTCAGCCACGACTGGGGCGACACGCAGCGCATCCAGCGCGCGCGTCGCCTGCTGGCCGAGCGGGAGTTCCACACCGTCGACAGCTTCATCGAGGCGCAGACCGACACGGTGAGCCAGACCGCGCGCATCCTCTTGTCCCTCGTGGCGCGGGACCTGTTCTGGACCGGCAACCCGGTGTCGGAGGATGCCCTCTCCCCCATCCGCAACGTCGCCCTCGACCGCCTCGCCGACTGGAATGGGGAGATGAGCGAGCATGGGCCCGAGGGGCTGATCTACGCCGCCTGGATGCGCCACCTGCAGCACCGGCTGATCCGCGACGAGCTGGGCGGGCCGATGGCCGAGCGCATCACCCGGCTGGAGCCGCTCTTCATCGAGCGGGTGTTCCGCGACATCGACGGCGCGGGCGTCTGGTGCGACGTGCGCACCTCCGCGCCGGTGGAGACCTGCCTGGAGATGGCGCGGCTCTCGCTCGACGACGCGCTGGTGGAGCTGCGGGAGCGCTATGGCAGCCGGGTGGAGGGCTGGCGCTGGGGCGACGCGCATCTGGCGATGCAGGAGCATGAGGTTCTGAGCCGCGTGCCGGGCCTGTCGCTGATCGCCTCGATCATCCAGCCGACCTCCGGCGGGGACAACACGCTGATGCGCGGGCTGACGGCGGGCGACGGGCCGAACCCGTTCGCGAACGTCCATGCCTCGGGCCTGCGCATGGTGGTGGATTTCGGCGATCCGGAGAGCTCGCGCTACATCATCTCCACCGGGCAGTCGGGGCACCTGCTGTCCCGGCACTACGACGACCTGTCGGTGCTGTGGCGGCGCGGCGACTACATCCCGATGAGCCTGAGCGAGGACCGCGCCCGCGCCGACGCGATCGGCGTGACGGAGCTGGTGCCGCGGGGGGAGTGAGGGCCGTTCAGTTGCCGTCATGCTCGGGCTCGACCCGAGCATCGGTTGCCGGAGATCGTCGGGGCAGGCCCGACGATGACGCCCTTCGGACAGGTCGTGCAAAAAGGGCGAGGCGTGCGCCCCGCCCTCCGGCAGCTCGATGAACGTATCTCAGCCCAGCTCGTCCACCGTGACGATGACGCGGTCGAGGATGCCGTACTCCTTCGCCTCGTCCGTGGTCATCCAGCGGTCGCGGTCGATGTCCTCGAGCACCTTTTCCACCGGCTGGCCGGTCGCGTCGGAGATCGTCTTGGCGAGGCGCTTGCGCATGATCTCGATCTGCTCGGCCTGGATCGCGATGTCCGTCACCTGGCCGCCGACGCCGCCCGAGGGCTGGTGGATCAGGAAGCGGGTGTTGGGCAGGCAGACCCGGTCCTCCTTCGGCACGGCGAGGAAGATGTGCGTGCCCGCACTCGCCACCCAGCCGGTGCCGACGATCTTCACCCGCGGCTTGATGAACTTGATGATGTCGTGGATCGAGTCGCCCGCCTCCACATGCCCGCCCTGGGAGTTGAGGAAGAGCGTGATGTCCTCGTCGCCGTCCTGCGCGAGCGCGAGCAGGTGGTTGATGACGCGGCTCGCCATCTTCTGGTTGATCTCCTCGCAGATCAGCACCTGGCGCGCCTTCATCAGGCGGTCGGTCATCGGGTCCGCGCCGGATTTCTTCTCGTCGGTCTTGTCGTCGTCGCTCATGGCGTGCCTCTTCCGGTTGGTCGGGGGACAGTTAGTCATCGGGGGCCGGGAACCACAATGGCTCCCTTGAGAAAATCGGGCGGCGGCGGGATGCCTCCGGCGGGCGTATTGGGGGGAAAGATGAAGACGGCCGCTCCTTCATCTTTCCCGAAATACGCCGGGGGTCCGGGTGCCGCGCCCCCGGGGTGGGTTGGAAAGGACGCCGCCGGGTCCGCCCCCCCCCGTTCGCGGCTGAAACGCTCCACCGGAGCGTTTCCGGGACACCGCTCCCCCGGGCTCCGCCCGTTCGGCGCTGAAAACGCTCCACTGGAGCGTTTTCCGGGCGCGCCTCACCCAAACAGCCGGTGGCAGGTCTCCAGGGCGTCGACCAGCACGTCCACCTCGTCGGTGGTGTTGTAGAGGCCGAAGCTGGCGCGGCAGGTGGCCGTCGTGCCCATGTGCTGCATCAGCGGCTGGCAGCAGTGGTGGCCGGCGCGCACCGCGACGCCCTTCTGGTCCACCACGGTGGAGATGTCGTGGGGGTGCGCGCCGCCGGCCATGGTGAAGGAGAAGATGGCGCCCTTGCCCGGCGCCTCGCCCTGCACGTTGATCCAGTTGAGGCCCGCGAGCCGCTCCTGCGCGTAGTCGCGCAGGCCCGCCTCGTGCTTCGCGATCGCCTCCATCCCGAGGCCCTGCATGTAGTCGAGCGCGGCGCCGAGGCCGATCATCTGGACGATGCCGGGCGTGCCCGCCTCGAACTTGTGGGGCGGGTCGTTGTAGGTGACCTCGTCGCGCGTGACCGTGCGGATCATGTCACCGCCGCCCATGAAGGGACCCATCTGCGCCATCCGCTCGGACGCGATCCACACCGCGCCGGAGGCCGAGGGGCCGTAGAGCTTGTGGCCCGTGATGCAGTAGAAGTCGCAGCCGAGCGCCTGCATGTCGACGGGCATGTGCACGGCGGCCTGCGAGCCGTCCACCGCGAGGGGGATGCCGCGGGGCTTCAGGATCTCCGCCACCGCGGCGATATCGACCACGGTGCCGAGCACGTTGGACATGTGCGTAAGGGTGACGAGCTTCGTCCGCTCGGTCAGCGCCTCGGCCACACGGGCGGGATCGAAGGAGCCATCCGCCTCGGGCTCCACCCACACCAGCTTCACGCCCAGCCGCTCGCGCAGGAAATGCCAGGGCACGATGTTGGCGTGGTGCTCCATGACGCTGAGGATGATCTCGTCGCCCTCGGAGAGATTCTCCATCCCCCAGCCATGGGCGATGAGGTTGAAGCCCATGGTGGAGCCAGTGGTGAAGATCACCTCCTCCTCCCGCGGGGCGTTCAGGAACCGGGCGATCTTGCCGCGGACGGCTTCGTAATTCTCCGTCGCGATGGTCGAGAGGGTGTGGAGGCCGCGGTGCACGTTGGCGTATTCGTGGCCGTACGCCTTCGACACCGCGTCGATCACCGCCTGCGGCTTCTGCGCGCTGGCGCCGTTGTCGAGATAGGTCAGCGGCTTGCCGTTCACCTCGCGGCTCAGAATCGGAAAGTCGCGGCGGACCGCGTGCACGTCATACATGACAGCCTCCTTCGCGCGGGGCGTCCCGCGCCGTCAGGGCTACAGAGATAGGGAGATGCGCGCCCTGCGAAAGGGCGCGCGGGGTCGCAGGGCTCAGTAGGCCGAGAGGTCGGGCGAGACGGCCAGCCCGATGAAGACCGCGAGCGTGGCGAGGATCGACAGCACCATGAAGATCGGCGGCGCCTTCATGTCGTGCGCCTCCGCCAGTCCGTGCGCGATGAAGTAGACGAACGGGATCAGGCTGCCCCAGTAGAGCGGGACGACGTACCACGGCTCGCCACCGCCCGAGACGCCCCAGATGGTCAGCGCCACGGTCAGCAGCGCTGCGAGCAGGCTGAACGGGGCCGCGACCAATGCGCCCCAGAACACACCGGCGCGCGTGTTGCGCCAGGTGCCCTGCCCGCCGCAGAGCTTGAGGACGAAGCCGCAGACGCCCGCGAAGCCGTACATCAGCGCCGTGCGCATCATGAGCGTGCCGATCAGCACCAGGCTGGTCACCGCGGGCACCGGGACACCCGGCATGGGCATGACGATGGTCTTGAGCGTCCAGCTCAGGAACACCACGATATCGGCCATCAGCACGTAGAAGAGCAGCCGCCCCTCGGCCGGATCCTCGCGAATCAGCCGTCGCGTCGAGGCGCCCATGTCCCGCCAGGCATCGATCATGCGCCAGGCGAGGTTGGCGTGTCTCTCTTCGAAATGTCCGTGCGTGACTTCGAATTCGTCCGAGACGCTGTTCGAATAATCGTCCGACAAAGCACCGCTCCCAGTCCCCACAATTCAGGTATGAGACGAAAATTCGGCGAGAATTGGGCACGCGATCAACCCCGTGCGAGTGCAAGGCCGAAGCCGATCCAGGCCGCGCCCACGACGACGGCGAAGCCCAGCACGACGGGCCAGGTGCGGGTAAAGCCCTCCGCCTCCGCCAGCGACGCCGACCAGACGTAGAGCAGCACGATCTGGGCCGCGAGGGTGGCAAGGCCCGCGGCCTCGACCAGGACCGGCGTTCCGGTGCCGAGTGCGGCGGCGGTTACGATGGCTGCGAGCAACGCGAGCGGGGCGCAGGCGAGAAAGGACCAGCCGAGCGCGAGGCGCGCGCCCGACCAGCTTCCCTGTCCGCCGAAGAGGCGTGCGACGAGCCGCGTGAGGGCTGCGGCCACCAGCATCACCAGCGTTGTCGTCAGCACGCCGATGGCGATCTGGAACACGCGGGCGGCAATCAGCACGGCAAGGCCGTTGCCCGCCGCCTCGTCCGACAGGCCGCCGCGCGCATTGGCCACCGGCAGGTTGGCGAGCGACCAGAGCACCGCGCCGATCAGCAGGTAGGTGAGCGCCCTGCCCTCCCAATCGCCGATACCCATCTGCCGGCGCATCGCCGCGCGCGGGTTGCCCCAGGCGCGCGGGATCTCGCCGGCGACGCTGGTGGGCGCCGTCTCAGCCACGGCGCGCCAGCCAGCCGCCGATGCGCTCGCGGATGGTGTCGGCGAGCGTCTCGTCCTCGATCTCCTGCACCGCCTCGTCGAGGAAGGCGATGACCAGCATGTTGGTCGCGTCCTTGCGCGGCACGCCGCGCGAGAGCAGGTAGAAGAGCCCGGTCTCATCGAGCCCGCCACAGGTCGAGCCGTGGGAGCAGGCGACATCGTCGGCGTAGATCTCCAGCTCGGGCTTGGCGAGGAACTGGCTGTCGTCGTCGAGCAGCAGGCCCTGGCTGATCTGGTAGCCGTCGGTCTTCTGCGCGCCGTCCTTGACGAGGATCTTGCCCTGGAAGACGCCGGTCGCACCGGACTTCAGCACCTTCTTGAAGACCTGGCGGCTTTCGCAATTCACTCCGTCATGGGTGACGAAGACGGTGTCGTCGTGGTGGAAGTCGCCTTCCCCGATGGAGGCACCGGCCACATGCGCCACCGCGTCGTCACCGGTGAACTCCACCACCTGCTCGTTGCGGGTCAGCACGCCGTTCACGGTGAGGGTGAAGGACTTGTAGGTCGCTTCCGCCGCCAGCCGGGTGAACATCGCGGTAAATGCCTGCCGATCGTGATCGCGGCCCTGCGCGCGCACATGGTGCAGCGCGCCGCCTTGCGCGATGTCGATCTCGAACATCTTGTTGAAGCGGGCCGCTGCCGGGCCGTTTTCCAGCACCGTCAGCTCCGCGCCCGCATCGACGCGGACGAGGTTGTGGAGCACCGCGTCCGAGCTCTCATCGCTGTGGATGTAGTTAAAGCGGACGGGCCGCGCGACCTTGCCGGTGGCGCGGATCACCATGCCTTCGGAGGCCACCGCGGTGTTGAGCGTCGCCAGCTCGCGCGGCACCGGGTCCTGACCGCGCTCCTCCAGCTTGCCGAAGAGGTCGCCCGCCCAGTGGATGTCGCTCTCCAGCGTCTCGGTGAGCGGCTGGATCTCCAGGTTGTCACCTTCCAGCGCGTCCGACTGTGCGGGATCGAAGACACCGTCGACGAAGGTGAGGACCAGTGCGTCGACGCCCTCGAAGACCGGATCGGCCTCCATCACGCCCGCCTGCGCCGTGTCGGCCACGAGCTTCGCGGGGTTGGTGAAGCGCCAGTACTCGTCGCGCCGCTGGGGCGCGCCGACCGCCATCAGCCGCTCGCGCGCCGACTGGCGCACGGCCTCCGCCCATTTCGCGCCGGGCTTGCCGAGCGGATGGCGGGCGATCAGGCCCGCGGCGTCGACCGGGTTCTTTGCCTTGACCGCAACCATTTACGCGACCTCGTTCAGGATGTCGGCATAGCCGTTGTTCTCGACTTCCAGAGCCAGCTCCGGCCCGCCGGTCTTCACGATCTTGCCGTCGGCCATGATGTGCACGACGTCCGGCTTGATGTGATCGAGCAGCCGCTGGTAGTGCGTGATGACGAGGAAGGCGCGGCCCTCGCTCCGCAGCGCGTTCACGCCGTCGGCCACCAGTTTCATGGCATCGACGTCGAGGCCGGAATCCGTCTCGTCGAGGATGCACATCTTCGGCTCCAGCATCGCCATCTGCAGGATCTCGTTGCGCTTCTTCTCCCCGCCGGAGAAGCCGACATTGACCGGGCGCTTGAGCATATCGGCGTCGATCTTGAGGCTTTTGGCCTTCTCACGGATCACCTTGAGGAATTCGGCGGCGCTCAGCTCCTCCTCCCCACGGGCCTTGCGCTGTGCGTTCACGGCCGTGCGCAGGAAGGTCATGTTGCCGACACCGGGGATTTCCACCGGGTACTGGAAGGCGAGGAACAGTCCCTCGGCCGCGCGCTCCTCTGGCTCGAGGTCGAGAAGGTCGGTACCGTCGAGCTCCGCCGTGCCGTCCGTCACCTCGTAGCCGTCGCGGCCGGCGAGCACGTAGGAGAGCGTCGACTTGCCAGAGCCGTTCGGGCCCATGATCGCATGGACCTTGCCGCCCTCGACCGTGAGGTCCACGCCCTTGAGGATCTGCTTGTCCTCTTCCTCAAGCTTCACGTGCAGGTTCTTGATCTCAAGCATCTTTCTCTCCTCAGCGCCGATCAGCGCGCAATCTGGAACCAGCCGATGACATCGGTCATGTCCTTCGGCGAAGGGGTGGTGGGCGTGACGGTGAACTCGGCCATGCGCCCGATGGTGCGGTGGGGGCGGAAGAAGCGCTCGACCACGTGGTATTCCGGCCGGCCGACATAGTCGTCGAACAGGACGGTCACCGCCCGTGTCGTGCGCATCATCACCGCGGCGAAACAGGCCGTGCGGAACCGGCCGTCGATCAGCACCAGGTCGGGCTGTTCGAAGAACGGCGCGTCCCACACGCCGAGCGGATAGAGATGGAAGCGCGCGCGGCCCCGGGCGCCGCGCGGACGGCCCCACGAGCGGGTCGCTCCGATATCGGCGTGGACGACGTGCACCTCGCCCGCGGGCGCGCGCGCGGCGATGGACCGGCGCAGGTCGTCGGCCCAGGCGTTGTCGCTCTCCACCGACATGACCAGCCGCGTGCCCTGCTCCGCCGCCAGCATCGTGGAGCCGCCGCTGCCGTATTCCAGGATGCAGTCGGCGGCCGCGTAGGCGGCGCGGACATGCGCGGCCTCGTCGGCGGGAAAGGTGAGCGCGGGCGCGGGCGGGGCCAGCCCCTCGATCCGCCGGCGGGTGAGGTCGCGGGTCCGCTCATGCGCGGACTGAACACCGGGCAGCGAGAGCAGACGCTCGATCTCCCCCTCCATCGGCGCGACGCGCCTCAGGATGGTCCTGTCCCGCCGCTCGTTCCGGTCGTTGCGGTCGCGATACTGCGTGGAGTAGCGCTCGGCCGCCCCGACATCCGACTTCGCCTGGCGGCCGCGCCCACGCTGCCGCTTGAGGTCCAGCAGCTCCGGCGTGCGGACCATGTAGTGGTTGATCTGCGCGACCGACCAGGAGAAATCTTCCCGCGGGGCGTAGCAGCTGTTCCAGCCGTCGACGCCCGCGAGCCACGGGCTCATCCGCTTGTGCGCCTTCGCCACCGGCTCCCCGCGGCCATTCAGGATGCTCTGCGGATCGACGGAGTTCCCCGCCTCGATCCGCGGGCGGTACACCCCCTGCAGCGAGAAGCGCCGCATGTCCTCACCGACCTGCCAGAACGTCTTGATGGAGATGTTCTCGCGGAACCAGGGCGAGGAGGCCCGATCGAACGCGTCGGAGACGAAACGGTCCGGCAGCCCCGACTGGCCGTTGCTGCCGAAGATCCGCCAGTTGAGCATGATCGCCCGCGCCCCGCCCATCTGGGCGATCAGGTCGTCGAGGTGGCCCTCGCCCACATGGATGTTCAGGAATTCGTCGGGATCGAGCCAGATGACCCAGTCGCCGTCTTTCAGAAGGCCGCTCCGGTTCGCGATGTCACCGGCATGGGCCTGGGGAAAGACGTCGTCGGGCGGCGTGTGGGCGATATGGGTGAGCTCGCCCGCATCCTGCAGCGCGTCGAGGAGTTCGGCGGTGCCGTCCGTGCAGTCGTTCGAGGCGATGATGATCGTGTCGAAGCCGATCGCCAGATGATAGGCGATCCATTCGATCAGGAACGGGCCCTCGTTGCGGACGGCGGAGAACAGGATCCTCCGACCTCCCGTCTCGGCAACATGGGGCCTCTCGTGACTGACGACGGCCTCGCTCATTGCTCCTCACTGGCCGGGGCGCGGGCGTCGAGCTCGGGATCGCTTTCGTAGAAGCCGAAGAAGCCGGCGATGAAGCCGTGCACGTAGTGGAAGATCACGGCGAAGATCCCCGCCTTCACCCCGGCGGTGAGCAGGAGCGCGAGGTTCGTGCTCGTCGTGCGGGTGAACCAGACGTCGGAGAGGAACGAGAGGATGAAGTAGATGACCGCCGCGATGATGGTCGCGCCCCAGTAGTGTCTCATCGCCCTCTCCGTTCCATCGCGGTGCGCGCCGCCCGGGACCACAGGAGGCCGAGACCGGCTCCGGCAGCTCCACCGATCAGCGCGGCCAGGCCAGGCGCGCCCGCCACGGCCCATCCGGTCAGCGCGCCGAGCTTGATGCCCAGCACGCTACAGATGAGGAGCGTGGCGATCACCGCCCCGCTCCGGCCTGCGCCGTCCTTCTCCGACCGTTCGGCCACGTTTTTAACCCACCGAACCTTCCAGCGAGATGGCGACGAGGCTCTGGGCCTCCATGGCGAACTCCATGGGCAGGGCCTGGAGGACCTCCTTGCAGAAGCCGTTGACGACGAGGGCCACGGCCTCCTCCTCGTCCATGCCGCGCTGGCGGCAGTAGAAGAGCTGGTCGTCGTCCACCTTGGAGGTCGTCGCCTCATGCTCCACGCGGCTCGAGTTGTTCTTCACCTCGATGTAAGGAACCGTGTGCGCCCCGCAGGTGTCGCCGATGAGCAAGGAGTCGCACTGGGTGTAGTTGCGGCTATCCTTGGCTCGCGGGTGCATGGACACCAAGCCGCGATAGGTGTTCTGCGCCTTGCCCGCGGAGATGCCCTTGGAGACGATCCGCGACTTCGTGCGCTTGCCGAGATGGACCATCTTGGTGCCCGTGTCGGCCTGCTGGAAGTTGTTGGCGATGGCGATCGAGTAGAACTCGCCCTGGCTGTCGTCGCCGCGCAGGATGCAGGACGGGTACTTCCAGGTGACGGCGGAGCCGGTCTCGACCTGGGTCCACATCACCTTCGACCGGTCGCCGCGGCAATCGGCGCGCTTGGTGACGAAGTTGTAGATGCCGCCCTTGCCGTCCTCGTCGCCGGGGAACCAGTTCTGGACGGTGGAGTACTTGATCTCCGCATCCTCCAGCGCCACCAGTTCGACGCAGGCGGCATGGAGCTGTGCCGTGTCGCGCTGCGGCGCCGTGCAGCCTTCGAGGTAGGACACGTAGCTGCCCTTGTCGGCGATGATCAGCGTCCGCTCGAACTGGCCCGTGTTCTCCGCATTGATCCGGAAGTAGGTGCTGAGCTCCATCGGGCAGCGCACCCCCTCGGGCACGTAGACGAACGATCCGTCGGAGAAGACGGCGGCGTTCAGCGTCGCGAAGTAGTTGTCCGAGGACGGAATGACCGAGCCCAGATACTTCTTCACCAGCTCCGGATGCTCCTGGATCGCCTCGGAGATCGAGCAGAAGATGACGCCGGCCTTGGCGAGCTCGTCCTGGAAGGTGGTGCCGACGGAGACGCTATCGAAGACCGCATCGACGGCAACCTTGCGGCCCTCCGCCGGGATGCTCTCGGCCCCCTCGACACCGGCGAGGATCATCTGCTCCTTCAGCGGGATGCCGAGCTTCTGGTAGGTCTCCAGCAGCTTCGGATCGACCTCGTCGAGGGATTTCGGCTTCTCCGCCATGCTCTTGGGCCGGGCGTAGAAGTACTGGTTCTGGTAGTCGACCGGCGGGTAGTTCACCATCGCCCAGTCGGGCTCGTCCATCTGCAGCCAGCGTCGGTAGGCCTCCAACCGCCATTCGAGCATCCACTCGGGCTCGTTGTTCTTTTCGGAGATCAGGCGGACGATGTCCTCGTTCAGGCCCTTTGGCGCGAACTCCATCTCGATTTCCGTGTCCCAGCCGTGCTTGTACTTGCCGGCGAGCGATTGGACGGCGGCGACGGTCTCTTCCTCGACACCTTCCTTGACGCGGACATCATCCATGGCGTTCATCTCGCTGATCCTCTTCTTACTCACGCCGCGCGGGCGCGGAATTTCTCGTAGTGCCTGAGCCAGGCGTCGCAGAAGGCGCGCACCTCGGCCTGGGTGTTGGTCGGGCCCAGCGACACGCGGATCGTGCTGCCTGCCACGTTTTCGTCGTGACCCATGGCGCGGATCACCTTGGAGGCCTTCACCTTGCCCGAGGAGCAGGCCGATCCGGCGGAGATCGCGAACCCCGCGAGGTCCATCTGCATCACCTGCGTCTCCCCCCGCCATCCGGGGACGGCGAAGCAGGAGGTGTTGGGCAGGCGCGGCCCCTCCGCCCCCATCAAGATAAGGTCGGGGCAGCCGTCCGCTAGGGTGGTTTCTAGAATATTTCTAAGTTCGGCGACGCGGTCCCAGGCCCCTGCCTCGAGCTCGCGCTGCGCGGCCTCGGCGGCGGCGCCCGTCCCGGCGATGCCGATGACGTTCTCGGTGCCCGCGCGGCGGCCCATTTCCTGCCCGCCGCCCTTCGTTTGTGGCTCGACGTCGAGGCCCTGGCGAAGGATCAAAGCGCCGACGCCCTTCGGCCCGCCGAACTTGTGGGCCGAGACGATGGCCATGTTCGCGCCGGACCAGGAGAAGGCGAAGGGCACCTTGCCGATCGCCTGCACCGCGTCGGTGAAGGCGAGGCCGTCCGGCAGCGTCTGGAGCACGCCGGTTTCGGAGTTCGCGGCCTGCAGGACGGTCGCCGCGGGGTTTTCGACGGTCACGCGGCCGCTCGCGTCGGCGGCCAGATCGCCGCTGGTCCACGCTCCGACGCAGTCGTGCTCGACCGCGGCGCTGGCGAGGTTGCGGCCGTGCAGCGCCAGAGCCGCCGCCTCCGTCGCCCCGGCCGTGAAGACGATATCGGCGTTCGAGGCGCCCGCGGCCTCCGCCACTTGCGCCCGCGCGCGCTCGACGATGGCCTTCGCGGCGCGGCCCTCGGCGTGGACCGAGGACGGGTTGCCGACAATGTCCATGGCCGCGCGCATCGCGTGCCGCGCCTCAGGGCGCAGGGGCGCGGTCGCGTTCCAGTCGAGGTAGGCGCGGGTCATGGGGTGGGCTCCACAAGGCCCCGGATCGGGTCCGGGGCGGTTGCGCAGGACACCACCGTCCCGGCCTCCGCGCCGGGACCTCTCACCGATGTGGCGCGCGGACCGCTCATTCGTCCACCATCTCGAGCAGCGCCGGCACGGCCGGGCATGGTGCGAGCTGATCGCCGGTGATGTCGCTCAGCCGGGTCTGGTGGAGGAAGACGTAGACATGGGCCGAGAGCCGCTCCCAGAGCTTGTCGGTCAGCTTCTGCGCATCCGTATCGCCCTGCGCACCGGATGCACCCGCGCCACGGGTCATCGCGTTCATCGTCTCGTCGACGGCGGCGAGGATCTCGCTCACGCGAATCTGCGCCGGATCCCGCGCGAGCCGGTAGCCGCCGCCCGGCCCGCGCACCGAATCCACCAGCCCCGCGCGGCGCAGCTTTACGAAGAGCTGTTCGAGATAGGCGAGGGAGATGTCCTGCCGCCCGCTGATCTCGGACAGGGTCACCAGCGTCTCGGACCCCTGCGCCGCAAGGTCGGCGAGGGCGATCATCGCATAACGTCCCTTGGTGCTGAGCTTCATCGGACGGCCTCCGGCCAGGATCGGTTGACGCAAGCGGGCGCAGCGACTACTTCCGACGCCTCAGGAGGGGTCGCACCACGCCTCTCTTTAGAATTGTTCTAGAATAGCCGACCGGAACCGTCAAGCATAGGGCGCCGGGCGACGACAGACAGAGGGCGCCGCCGATGCCAGAGGTGATTTTCCCGGGACCCGAGGGTCGTCTCGAAGGACGCTATCACCCGCAGAAGGCCAAGGACGCGCCGATCGCCATCATCCTGCATCCCCATCCGAAGTTCGGGGGCACGATGAACAACAAGGTGGTCTACAACCTCCACTACGCCTTCCACGATCTGGGCTTCACCGTGCTGCGCTTCAACTTCCGCGGCGTGGGCCGCAGCCAGGGCGAGTACGACCAGGGCATCGGCGAGCTGTCGGACGCCGCCTCCGCCCTCGATTACCTGCAGTCGATGACGCCGAATTCGCGCCAGTGCTGGGTCGCGGGCTTTTCCTTCGGCGCGTGGATCGGGATGCAGCTCCTGATGCGGCGGCCGGAGGTGGCGGGCTTCATCTCGGTCGCACCGCCCGCGAACATGTACGACTTCACCTTCCTCGCGCCCTGCCCCTCGTCGGGGCTCATCATCAACGGGGACGCGGACCGCGTGGTGCCGCCCGCGGACGTGACGGGGCTCGCCGACAAGCTCAAGCAGCAGAAGGGCATCACCATCACGCACGAGACCGTGCCGGGGGCGGGCCATTTCTTCGAGACCGGGATGGACGAGATGATCGGGCAGGTGAAGGGCTATGTCACGCGCCGCATGGCGGAGCCCGGTGTGCGGTAGGAACGCTGGCGCGCCGTTCAGGGCACCGGCGATCGGAACGCCCTCGCAAGATCCGCCTCCGGCGGGCGTATTGAGCGAGAGTGATCGTGCAGGGCCCGGGCTCCGGCCCGCATCACTCTCTCCAAATACGCGAAGGCGCCGGTCCGCAATCCGCGCGGACGGTCCGGATCAGGCGGGCGCGGGCAGCCGGATCTCGAACCGGGCTCCGGGTGCGGCGTCGCCGGCGACCAGTTCGGCGCGCAGCTGCCGGGTGAGCGTCGCGATGATGGTGGTGCCGACGCCGGATCCGCGCATGGCGGTGGCGGGGTCGTAGTCCGGCGGCAGCCCCCTGCCATCGTCGCTGTAGACCAGGCGTTCCACGGTGCTGGGCCCGTCGATCATGATCCGGATCGAGCCGTCGGGCCGGTCGCCGAACGCGTATTTCAGCGAATTCGTCATCATCTCGTTGACCATCAGCGCGAGCGGGATCGCCACGTTGAGCGGCAGCGTGCAGCCCTCGGGCGCGTCGCACGTCACCGCGACGCGGGTGGTCCCGGCGAAGGCGCGGACCACGTCCTCGGCCATCGTCTTGAAGTAGCTGCGCGCCTCGACCGTCGCATCCTCGCTGTTGCGGTAGAGCGCCGTGTGGATCGAGGCCATGACGCGCATCCGCCCCTCGACCTGCGCGAGCGCCTGGCGCGCGCCCTCGTCCGTCACCGCGCGGGCCTGGAAGCGCACGAGGCTGATGAGCAGGCCCAGGCTGTTGGCGACGCGGTGGTTGACCTCGTGCAGCAGCATCCGCTGCGTCTCCATCGCCTGGTCGAGGGCGGCGCGCTGGCGCTGCTGCTCCGTCTCGTCGCGCAGGGTGAGGACCGAGCCGAGGCGGGTACCGTCCTCGGCCATGACGGGGCCGGATGTACCCACGGCGCGCACCTCGGTCATGTCGGGGCGGCGGATCATCCAGCGCGCGCCCTCGATCACCTCCCCCGTCTGCACGGTACGCGCGAGCGGAAGCTCCTCGGACGGGTACGGCGTACCGTCCTCCCGGAACAGGCTGTAGGTCTCGCTGTAATCCTCCGTCCCGACGCCGAGCTCGGCCACGCCGTGGATGCGGTGCGCGGCGTCGTTGACATAGAGGATCTCGCCCCCGGGCGCAGTGATGATCACGCCCTCGGCCAGTTGGGCGAGTGCCGCGAGAAGCAGGTCGGTGGCGCCTTCGGTCTGATCCATGGACCCAGCAGAACGTGAAAAGGTTCCGAAAGGCTTAGCGCCCGGGGTCCGCAAATCAATCGTCCGATGCGATTAGGCGGCGGGCTGGGCCGTCTCGACCACCTTCACGAACCAGGAGGCGCCGATCGGGCTGATCTCGTCGTTGAAGTCGTATTCGGGGTGGTGCAGGCCCGCCCCGCCGCCCGCGCCGAGGAAGACGTAGGCACCCGGCCGCCGTTCCAGCATGTAGGAGAAGTCCTCGGCCCCCATCATCGGGGCGACGTCGGTGTCGACCTTGTCCTCGCCCGAGATGGCGCGCGCAACGCCCGCGGCGAAATCGGTCTCGGCCGCGTGGTTGACGGTCACGGGGTAGCCGCGCTCGTACGTCACCTTGGCCGTCGCGCCGTGGGCCTTCGCGATGTTCTCGGCCACCTCGGCCATGCGGGCGATCACCATCTCGCGCACCTCCTCGTCGAGGGTGCGGACGGTGCCGCCGAGCTTCGCCGTCTCGGGGATCACGTTGTGGGCGGTGCCCGAATGGATCGTCGTGATGGAGAGCACGCAGGATTTCAGCGGATCGACGTTGCGGCCCACGATCATCTGCAGACCTTGCGCGATCTGGCAGGCGACGAGCACGCTGTCCACGCCCTTGTGCGGCATGGCGGCGTGGGCGCCGAGGCCCGTCACGTCGATCTCGAACGTATCGGCCGCCGCCATCAGCGGGCCGGGGCGCATGTGGAAGGTGCCGAACGCCTCGCCGGGGTGGTTGTGGATGCCGTAGACCTGATCGATGCCGAAGGTCTCCATCATGCCGTCCTCGCACATGGCGAGACCGCCGCCGCCGCCTTCCTCCGCCGGCTGGAAGATCAGGGCGACGCGGCCAGTGAAGTTGCGAGTCTCCGCGAGATAGCGCGCGGCACCCAGCAGCATCGTCGTGTGCCCGTCATGGCCGCAGGCATGCATCTTGCCCTCGACCTTGGACTTGTAGGGCAGATCGCGGACCTCCTGGATGGGGAGCGCATCCATGTCCGCGCGCAGGCCGATGGTCGGCCCGTCGCCCTGCCCCTCGATGATCGCGACCACGCCGGTCTGGCCGATGCCGGTCTCGATCCGGTCGACGCCGAAGGACTTCAGCTTCTCCACCACGAAGGCCGCCGTCTCGTGGCAGTCGTAGCCGAGCTCGGGGTTCATGTGGATGTGCTGGCGCCACTCCTTCATGTCGTCGTGGAATTCGGCGATGCGGTTGATGATCGGCATGAAGAAGCTCTCCCTTGGATAATGTTAATGAAGGGGCAGGACGGGGTGGCGTCAAGCAACTGCGGTGTCGCGGTGGATCGCGTCCGACCCGCGAGGATCTCCCTCAGATTGCCGAACTCGTGCGTCATCACGAGGATGCTGGCGCGATGCCCGATCTCGAGTTCCTCAAAATCGCTGAGATCCCGAAGTGCTGCGATACAGTCGTCGTAAGCCACGTCGCGGGTGCGAAGCGTGCCGGCCGTGAAGAACCGGACGGAGTGGTTCGACGCCGACAGCCCGGCCTCGAAGATGGCGGGATCCGCGTCGAAGGCAGCCTCACGCGCCTGGTTGATCTCTTCTATGGCCCGGTTTTCGGCGCGAACGCTTCGGGCGGCGAGGCTTCGAACGCCCTGCAGGCGATCTCGAGTGTGTCTTGTGGTGTCATGGTCGGGAGCTCGAATTGGGCGCCGTGCTGGACCGGCGATGCTGATGTCGCATAGGAGTGTGAGGCGACCGGCCCCACGCCACAAGGAGACCCGCCATGACCAAGCCGCTCGACCGTCCCGCCTCCGACGCGCTGGTGCAGGACGGGGAGGCCGGGCTGGAGCGGCTGGTGGAGATCATGGCGCGGCTGCGCGCGCCTGACGGCTGCCCCTGGGATCGGGAGCAGGATTTCGCCTCCATCGCGCCCTACACGATCGAGGAGGCCCACGAGGTCGCCGATGCGATTGCGCGACAGGACATGGGTGATCTGAGGGACGAATTGGGCGATCTGCTGCTTCAGGTCGTCTACCACGCGCAGATGGCGGGCGAATCAGGCGACTTCGCGCTGGCGGACGTGATCCGGTCGATCTCCGACAAGATGATCCGCCGTCATCCGCATGTCTTCGGCGACGCGGCCGGGCGCACCGCGGACGAGCAGGTCGTGGACTGGGAGCGGATCAAGGCGGAGGAACGGGCGGCGAGGGGCAAGACGCGCGAGCGGGTGCTCGACGGCGTCGCGATGGGCCTGCCCGCGCTCACCCGCGCTGTGAAGCTGCAGAACCGCGCGGCCCGCGTCGGCTTCGACTGGCCGCAGACCGAACAGGTGCTCGACAAGATCGTGGAGGAGAGCCGCGAGCTCGTCGAAGCGCGGGACACGCTGCCCCACGCCAAGCAGGTCGAGGAGTTCGGCGACCTGATGTTCGTGATGGCCAACCTCGCCCGCCACATCGACATCGATCCCGAGGAGGCCCTGCGCGGCGCCAATGCCAAATTCATCCGCCGTTTCAACGCAGTGGAGGACGCTCTTGCCTCGCAGGGCAAACGCCCCGATCAGTCGGACCTGTCGGAAATGGACGCGCTCTGGGATGCGGCCAAGCTGTCGGAGGCATCCTCCGGCTGAGCCATCCGGCTTGCGCGCAGCGCCTGGTAGTCGACCTGTGTCTTTTCGGCCCGGCGCCAGCGCACCGCGCGCTGTCGTCCGCGATGGGGCTGGACCCGTTCGACTGCCCCGCCCCGGATCGTGTCGCGCTCCTGCCGCGCGATGAAGACGAAGACGATGAGGGCCAGGAATACGGCGATCAGCAGTATGGGCGACAGACCCTCGGCCCGCAGCGCCTCGAAGATCCCGTCGCGCTGGACGAGCGCTATGAAGGTGCCGCCCGGCCCGTCGCCGGGGACGACCACGTGATGCGCTCCGATATCGGCCAGATCGGCCATGCCGCGCTCCTGAACACGTTCGAGACGCGTCCAGTATAGCTCAAATCACTTGAGCTTTCCGCCTTCTTGTTGATTTCAGGGCGAATTGCCCGATTTCAGCGGCCGTCCTGCGGCATCCGCATCTCGCGCAGGTTCTTGAGGCTCGACACGTCGCGCGGCGTCAGCGCGACGCGCTTGCGGCGCCGGACGCCAGGCGTGAGCCGCGCCAGGATCGCTCCGGCGAAGATGGCCGCAGCCAATGCGAGAACGAATTCGGTCTCCGCAACCGAGAGGCCGAGCGCCTGACGGACACCGTCCAGTTGTGCCAACAGCCAGTCGCGACCCAAGTCGATGTACTCCATGACCCGTTATCCCCACGATGTTGTCGAAACGAGCGTTGCACCATCTGTTGCAAAAATCAACCTGTGCGTGTGTCACGCGCAGCACCGCCTCCGCACGGTTGATCCGCGCACGGGCTTTGACGCGCGGGCGCTTTCCTGTAGGGACTTGCGCGACCGAATGCCCCAGCAGGAGACATCCATGAGCATGATCGTCGACATCACCGCCCGCGAGATCCTGGACAGCCGCGGAAACCCGACCGTCGAGGTGGAGGTGCTGCTCGACGACGGTTCCGAAGGCCGCGCCGCGGTGCCCTCGGGCGCCTCCACGGGCGCGCACGAGGCGGTGGAGCTGCGCGACGGCGATGCCGATCGCTACATGGGCAAGGGCGTGCAGAAGGCGGTGGAGTTCGTGAACACCGAGATCTGCCAGGAGATCCTGGGCATGGACGCGACCGAGCAGGTGATGATCGACGAGATGCTGATCCGCCTCGACGGGACCGAGAACAAGGGCCGCCTGGGTGCCAACGCCATCCTCGGCGTCAGCCTCGCGGTGGCCAAGGCCGGGGCCGCGGCGGTCGGGCTGCCGCTCTACCGCTATGTCGGCGGCACCTCGGCGCGGGTCCTGCCGGTGCCGATGATGAACATCATCAATGGCGGCGAGCATGCGGACAACCCGATCGACATCCAGGAGTTCATGGTCATGCCGGTCGGCGCCTCTTCGCTGGCCGAGGCGGTGCGCGTGGGCGCCGAGATCTTCCATACCCTCAAGAAGGAGCTGTCGAGTGCCGGCCACAACACCGGCATCGGCGACGAGGGCGGCTTCGCCCCGGGCCTGTCGAGCACGCGCGAGGCACTCGACTTCATCATGACCTCGATCGAGAAGGCAGGCTACAAGGCGGGCGAGGACGTCTACCTCGCCCTCGACTGCGCCTCGACCGAGTACTACGAGAACGGCCGCTACGAGATGAAGGGCGAGGGCCAGTCGCTGAGCTCGCAGGAGAATGCCGACTACCTCGCCGAACTGGTGGACGCCTACCCCATCATCTCCATCGAGGACGGCATGGCCGAGGACGACTGGGAGGGATGGACACTGCTCACCTCCAAGATCGGCGACCGGGTGCAGCTGGTGGGCGACGATCTTTTCGTGACGAATTCCAAGCGGTTGGCCGAGGGGATCGAGAAGGGGGCCGGCAACTCCATCCTCGTGAAGGTGAACCAGATCGGCTCCCTCACCGAGACGATCGAGGCGGTGGACATGGCGCACCGCGCCCGCATGACCTCCGTCATGTCCCACCGCTCGGGCGAGACCGAGGACGCGACCATCGCCGATCTCGCCGTCGCGCTGAACTGCGGGCAGATCAAGACGGGCTCGCTCAGCCGCTCCGACCGGCTCGCGAAGTACAACCAGCTCATCCGCATCGAGCAGGAGCTGGGGACCACAGCGCGCTATGCCGGGCGGTCGATCCTGAAGGGCTGAGGCCGGATTTGCGTATTTGAAGAGAGTGATGAGCGGGGTGCGGCGCCCCGCTCATCACTCTCGACAAATACGCCCGCCGGAGGCGGACCGCGCGTCAGCGCGTGTAGATCGTGACCATCCGGTAATCCTTGCGCGGGCCCTCGACGCGCCACTCGGCCCGCCATTCGGACGGCAGATCAAAGAGATAGCGCACCTCGTAGAGATCCGGATCGCAGAAATGCGCGGCCTCCGCCCCGCTCTCCAACGGGTCGAAACGGTGGAAGAAGCGGCCATCGTCGAACTCCACGAGGATGTCGGCATCGCCCGCCTCCCACCTGTACCGCCGCGTGGCGGAGAACGGCGGCAGGCCGGCGAAGCGCAGCTCCCCTTCCTCCAGATAGTCGAGGCCCGCGGCGCGCGGCACGAAATCGCCCTGCCCCTTGAACTGACCGGTCCACTGGGAGTCGAGATCGAAGATGTCGCGCCGGATCGACCAGCGGCCCGCAAAGGGGCGCAGCAGGGCCGGCAGCTCGTCCATGGCGCTCCCCTTGTTTGCGGCGGCACCCGCGTCTATCACCCGCGCGACACCACCGACAAGAAGGGCCCGCCGATGATCCCCCGCTACTCCCGCCCCGAGATGGTTGCCATCTGGTCGCCCGAGACGAAGTTCCGCATCTGGTACGAGATCGAGGCCCATGCCTGCGACGCGCAGGCCAAGCTCGGCGTGATCCCCAGGGAGAACGCGGCCGCCGTCTGGACGGCGCGCGACGTGGAGTTCGACATCGCGCGCATCGACGAGATCGAGCGGGAGACGAAGCACGACGTCATCGCGTTCCTCACCCATCTGGCGGAGATCGTGGGGGCGGACGAGGCCCGGTTCGTGCACCAGGGGATGACGAGCTCCGACGTGCTCGACACCACCTTCAACGTCCAGCTCGTGCGGGCGGCGGACATCCTGATCGCGGACATGGACGCGCTGCTGGAGGCGCTGAAGCGGCGCGCCTACGAGCACAAGGACACTGTGCGCATCGGCCGCTCCCACGGGATCCATGCGGAGCCGACGACGATGGGCCTCACCTTCGCGCGGTTCTATGCCGAGATGGACCGCAACCGCGCCCGCCTTGTGACGGCGCGGGAGGAGGTGGCGACGGGTGCGATCTCCGGTGCCGTCGGGACCTTCGCCAATATCGATCCGTTCGTGGAGGAATACGTGACGGAGAAGCTGGGTCTGGTGCCCGAGCCGATCTCCACGCAGGTCATCCCGCGCGACCGGCACGCCGCGTTCTTCGCGGCCCTCGGCGTCGTGGCGAGCTCCATCGAGAACCTCGCGACGGAAATCCGCCACATGCAACGCACCGAGGTGCTGGAGGCCGAAGAGTTCTTCTCCAAGGGTCAGAAGGGCTCGTCCGCGATGCCGCACAAGCGCAACCCGGTGCTGACGGAGAACCTGACGGGCCTCGCGCGGCTGGTGCGCATGGCGGTGATCCCGGCGATGGAGAACGTCGCACTCTGGCACGAGCGGGACATCTCGCATTCGTCGGTGGAGCGCAACATCGGGCCGGACGCGACGGTGACGCTCGACTTCGCGCTGGCACGGCTGACGCAGGTCGTGGACAGGCTGGTCGTCTACCCGGACAACATGCTGGCCAACATGAACAAGTTCCGCGGTCTGGTGATGAGCCAGCGGGTGCTGCTGGCGCTGACCCAGGCCGGGGTGAGCCGCGAGGACGCCTACCGCCTCGTCCAGCGCAACGCGATGAAAGTCTGGGAAGAGGGCGCTGATTTCAAAGAGGAATTGCTCGGCGACGGCGATGTGCGCGCGGCACTGTCAGAGGCGGAGATCGAGGAGAAGTTTGACCTCGGCTACCACACCAAGCACGTCGACACGATCTTCGCGCGGGTGTTCGGGGACTGACCTCGGCACTAAGGGCGGCGCCCGAGCCTGGGAGGGCGCACTTGGATGGGTACCGCTCAGCGAGCGACACTCAACCGATCTGACGTCCGTACAGTGTGAAGCGTTGCAATGCGCCCTCCCGCGGGGAGGGTCGGGCGCCGCCCGGCGGTGCCGCCGGGCGGGAGCATGCACCGAAGCACCGTCATGGTCGGGCTTGACCCGGCCATCTCCAAGATGAAGGAGATCCTCGGGTCAGGCCCGAGGCTGACGGCAGAGCGGTTGGCGGGCGGTCCCGGCGCTTCGGCCGGGATGGTTGCATGAGGCTCGACCGCCCCGGACCTGATCCGGGGCCTTTGGGGGATGGAGAGACGCCTCAACAGGCGATGCTGTCGCAGGGTGAAACCGATCGGGGCCATCCTCCGTATCTACAGCATGAAACCGCTCATTCTCATCCTCGGCCTCGCCGCTTCTCCTGCCGCCGCCGACGGCGCGCATGACTTCACGTTCGACGCGCTGGAGGGCGGGACGCTCGACTTGTCGGACTTCGCGGGACATACTCTGGTGGTCGCCAATACGGCCTCCTTTTGCACCTTTACCCCGCAATATGAAGCGCTTCAGGCCCTGCATGAGAGCGATCCAAACGTCACCGTCATCGGCCTGCCGACCGACGATTTCGGGGGGCAGGAGTACGACAGCGCCGACGAGGTCGCGGAATTCTGCGATGTCAACTTCGGCATCACATTCCCTATGTCAGATATCGTGACCACGCGCGGGCCGCAGGCGCATCCGTTCTTTGCCTGGGCACGCGCGGAAGGCGGCGCGCGGGCCTTGCCCCGTTGGAATTTCCACAAGTGGGTCATCACGCCGGAGGGTGATCTGGCGGCTGCACTGCCCTCCTCAGCCGTGCCCGACGGGCCACAGATGCGACAGGCGATCGCGGCGACGCGTTAGGTCTTCTAGAAGATGCGCGCTATATTGCAGCGCAGCATAAGGAGTGCTGCGATGATGTTACCCAACGACTTTTCGAGCCTGGTGCGGATTTCACTGGCCTGGCAGCGCATGAACGCCGCTGCCGCGCAGACCATCGTGAGCCGGATGGGCCTTCTGGCGCGGGGCACGCTGAGCCCTGCGGAAGCCATGTCGATGTGGGTGGAAAAGCCCGTGGCCTTCACCCGCGGCTGGCAGGGTGCTGCCATGGCGTTTGCCCACGGGCGCGGCGTCTCCGCGATGATCGAGGCCGGTTTGGCGCCGGTCGCGGCGCGCGCCGGATCGAACGCGCGGCGTCTCAACGGGCCGCGCCGACGCTGAACGCGTTCCCCGGCGCGAGATCCCCGAGGTCTCGCCCGGGGATCACGACCGACGTCGGGCGCCGGCAACGAACTTCGTCGGAGCCGAGATGCGTCGCTGACGGCGCGTAGAAAGCCAACCGGTGATCCGGTCGACCCGGGTCACCGGATAGCCATCCACCGCCAGGAAGCGATTCCGCGCCTTCGCGATACGGGCCGGGCAGCGGACGGCGAAGTCGGTCCAGCCGTATTCCCGAAAACCAGGGCCTGAGGCGTCACGGGTCGTGACCTCGTGAAAATCGGTACCGTCGGCCAGTTCCACATGAGAGAGGAGCCGCCGGAGATTGCCGCGATAGCGGTGGAGCACTCTCCTCCAGCCGCACGTTGGCAACGACCACCCACACCTTATGGGCGCCCGGCACCTGTCCGGGCCGAGCATCGGGCGCGCGATCGCAACCTTTTCAACTCGATAAGGGTCGCGCAAGGGCATTGCCCCGCCCGGCGACGACGGAGCCGCCAACGCCCTGTGGATCGTGTCCCGATCTGGTATGAGGCCGCGGCTCAGCCGTCGGCGACGATCTGGGCCTTCGCCTCGGTCATCGCGGCCTCCATCCGGGTGCGCAGGTCGGTGTCGGAGACCCGTTCGCCCAGATCCGCCTTGAGCTTGTCGAAGACGTCCTGGTCGCCGGGATGGGCGAGATCGGCCTGGATCAGGTCCTTCACGTAGCTCGCCGCCCGATCCGGCTCGTAGTCCATCAGCCCCGCGGCCCACAGTGCGAGGATCTTGTTCCGGCGCATCGCGGCCCTGAACTGCATCTCCTCGTCATGGGCGAACTTGGCCTCGAAGGCCCGCTCCCGATCGTCGAAGGTGGTCATGGTTGCATCCTCCCGTCTGTCCCGTGCTGGGCGTGATATGGTCCCGACAAGGGTAGCACCTTGATCCAGCGCAAGGGTCCCGAATCCTTGCCCCTCCCCGCGTCAAGCGATAAGAGCGCGCCATCGGGTCGCCGTCAGGTCGGCCCCCGCACGTATTTCGGAGACATTCATGGCGCGCCGCAGGATGGTGTACGAGGGCAAGGCGAAGATCCTTTACGAAGGCCCCGAACCCGGCACCCTGATCCAGTTCTTCAAGGACGATACCACCGCCGGCAACGGCGAGAAGCACGAGATGATCGACGGCAAGGGCGTGCTCAACAACCGCCTGAGCGAGCATTTCATGTCGGGCCTCAACGCGATCGGCGTGCCCACGCACTTCATCAAGCGGCTCAACATGCGCGAGCAGCTGGTGCGCGCGGTCGAGATCATCCCGCTCGAGGTCGTGGTGCGCAACGTCGCCGCGGGCTCCATGTCCAAGCGGCTCGGCATCGAGGAGGGCTCGCCCCTGCCCCGGCCGATCGTGGAGTTCTACTACAAGAACGACGATCTGGGCGATCCGCTGGTCACCGAGGAGCACATCATCGCCTTCGGCTGGGCCACGCAGCAGGACCTCGACGACATGGTGGCGCTGGCGCTGCGCGTGAACGACTTCATGTCGGGCATGATGATGGGCGTCGGCATCAAGCTGGTCGACTTCAAGATCGAGATCGGCCGGGTCTACGAGGGCGATTTCCAGCGCCTGATCGTCGCCGACGAGATCAGCCCGGATTCGTGCCGTCTGTGGGACCTCCAGACCGGCGAGAAGCTCGACAAGGACGTGTTCCGCCGCGACCTCGGTTCCGTCTCGGACGCCTATACCGAGGTTGCCAAGCGGCTGGGCGTCATGCCCCGCCAGAACGGCTCGACCACCGGGCCAAAACTGGTCCACTGATGCAGAAGCTGCTGGCGTTCCTCTCCCACCCGGCGCTGGCGATCCTCGCGGGCGGCTACCTGATGGGGGTGAGCTTCGCGTGGACGTTCTTCGGCATCTCGGCGGGGCCGGTGGTGCATGCATCGCTTCTCTGGATCGGGGGCGGCATCGTGATCGTCACTGTGAAGAAACTCATGGAAGGCTCTGGAAAGACATGAAGGTTCGCGTCGACGTCACCCTGAAACCCGGTGTTCTCGATCCGCAGGGCGAGGCGGTGCGCCATGCGCTCGGCGCCCTCGGCTTCGACGGGGTGGAGGGCGTGCGCCAGGGCAAGGTCATCGAGCTGGAGCTCGCCACCGATGACGCCGCGCTGGCCGAGGAGCAGGCGCGGCAGATGGCCGACAAGCTGCTCGCCAACACGGTGATCGAGAACTTCTCCGTCACGGTTCTCTGACCCGATGCGCGCCGCCGTCCTGACCGCGTGGCGCCGGCTGGAGCTGCGGGACGTCCCGCGCCCGGCCTGCCCGCCGGACGGCGTCGTGCTCGACGTGCTGGCCTGTGGCGTCTGCCGCTCGGACTGGCACGGCTGGGTGGGCGCGGACCCCGACATCGCCCTGCCCCACATTCCCGGCCACGAGTTCTGCGGAACCGTCGCCGAAGTCGGGCCCGACGTGCGCGACTGGCGGGTCGGCGACCGGGTGATCGCGCCCTTCATCCTCGCCTGCGGGCACTGCGACGACTGCAAGGCGGGGCACCAGACGATCTGTGGTGCGCAGGCGGTGCCGGGCTTCACCATCCCCGGCGCCTTTGCCGAAGCCGTGGCGGTGCCGCGCGCGGACGCCAACCTCGCGCGCCTGCCGGACGGGATGGACCCGGCGCTGGCCGCCGCGTTGGGCTGCCGGGTGACGACGGTCTGGCACGCGCTGACAGACCGCGCTGCACTTGCTCCGGGCGAGTGGCTCGCGGTGCACGGCATCGGCGGCGTCGGCCTCGCCGCCGTGCTTCTGGGCCGGGCCATGGGCGCGCGGGTGCTGGCCGTGGACGTGGTGCCGGCGAAACTGGCGCAGGCCGAAGCGTTGGGTGCGGTCCCCGTGGTCGCGGAGGGCGCCGCGGAGACGATCCGCGAGATCACCGGCGGCGGCGCCCATGTCAGCGTCGAGGCGCTGGGGATCCCGGCCACCACCGAAGCCTCCATCCGCTGCCTGCGCAAACGCGGCCGTCACGTCCAGATCGGCATGCCCGCGGGCGATCACGTCCGCATGGAGCTGCCGATGGACAGCGTCTATGCGGGTCAGCTCGCGCTCTACGGCACCCGCGGAATGCCCGCCTGGAAGTACCCGTCGCTCTTTGCCCTGATCGAGGGCGGACTGGACCTCTCGCCCCTCATCGCCCGCCGCGTGGCGTTGTCGGAGGCGCAAGCCGAGCTCGCCGCCTTCGACGCTCCGGCCCCGCCGGGCATCGCCGTCATCACCGATTTCACCGCCTGAGGAGGCCCCCATGAAAGCCGCCGTCATCACCTTCCCCGGCTCGAACTGCGACCGCGACATGGCCGTGGCGCTGGAGCGCGCGACGGGCCGCAAGCCGGCCGAGGTCTGGCACAAGGACACCGAACTCCCCGCGGGTCTGGACCTGGTGGCGGTGCCCGGCGGCTTCTCCTTCGGCGACTACCTGCGCTGCGGCGCGATCGCGGCGCGTGCACCGATCATGAACGCGGTCGTGGACTTCGCCCTGCGCGGTGGCCACGTGCTGGGCGTGTGCAACGGCTTCCAGATCCTGATCGAGGCGGGGCTCCTGCCCGGGGCCCTGATGCGCAATGCCGGACTGAAATACGTCTGCCGCGCCCAAGGCTTACGGGTCGCGACGCATGACAGCATCTGGACGCAGGGCCTCGGTGAGCATGCGACCTACTACGTCGCGCACCATGACGGGAACTACGTCGCCGATGAGGAGACGCTGGTGCGGCTCACGGGCGAGGACCGGGTGGCATTCACCTATGACGGCAATCCGAACGGCTCGATGAACGACATCGCGGGCGTGCTGAGCGAGAACCGCCGGGTGCTGGGCATGATGCCGCATCCCGAACGGCTCAACGATCCTGCCCTCGGCGGGACCGACGGCACGCGCTTCTTCGACGGGCTGGCGGAGGCCCTGGTTACCGCATGATCATCCGCGAGGCTGCGGAGGCGGACCTGCCCGCCATCCTGTCGCTGCTGGCGGAGGACCGCCGCGGCGCGGTGCTCGGCAGCGAGGCGGCCGACCCGCGGGTAACGGACGCCTTCGCCACCATCGCCGCCGACCCGCGCGAGCGGCTGTTCGTGGTCGAGGAGGACGGCCGCGTCGTCGGCACGGCACAGCTCAGCCTTCTAACCGGCCTGTCGAATGGCGGCCGTCCGCGGGCGCAGATCGAGGCGGTGCGCATCGCCTCCGACCGCCGCGGCACGGGCCTCGGCGCCGGGCTGATCGGCTTCTGCATCGCAGAGGCGCGGCGCCGCGGCTGCTGGGTCGTGCAGCTCACCAGCAACGCGACGCGCACCGACGCGCGCCGCTTCTACGAACGGCAGGGTTTCGCCGCCACCCATACCGGCTTCAAGCTGATCCTGGACTGAGCACCGGCGGAGCCGTCGGGCCATGCGTACTTGCCGGAAAGATGAAAGCACGGCCTGCCCGCTCAGCTCGAACCCTGACAGCCAGATGGCCCGCGGGCAGCAGGCGGAGGGACAGGCCGCCTTCACCTTTCACGGCCATCGGCTCGCCAGCCTGTACCGCACCCGCTGCCTAGCGCGGCAAGTCTTTCATCTTTCCTAAAATACGCCTTGCGCTGCGCCCTCAGGCGGCGCGTCGCTCGACATGGGCAAGCGCGGCTTCCACCAGCTCCGGCCCCGCGCCGGGCAGATGCGCGCCCTCGCTGAGCGTGCGGCGCCACTGGCGCGCGCCGGGCCGTCCGGCAAAGGCGCCGAGCATGTGGCGGCTGATCTGGTTGAGGCGCGTGCCCCGCGCGAGCTCGGCCTCGATATGCGGCAGCATCGCGCGCACCGCGTCCTCGGCCGCGACCGGTCCCGTGCCCTCGCCGAAGATCCGGCGATCCGCGTCCGCGAGCACGCCGGTGGGGTCGTGATAGGCCGCGCGTCCGATCATGACGCCGTCGAGACCCGCGTCCAGATGCGCCTCGACATCGTCCAGCGTCATGATCCCGCCGTTGATCGAGAGGTGGAGCGCGGGGAACATCCCCTTCATCTCGAGCACCAGCGGATGGTCGAGCGGCGGGATGTCCCGGTTCTCCTTCGGGCTGAGACCCTGCAGCCACGCCTTGCGCGCGTGGATGGTGAAGCGCGAAACGCCGACCGCCGAAACACGGGCGATGAACTCGGGCAGCACCGCGCGCGGGTCCTGCTCGTCGACGCCGATGCGGCACTTCACCGTGATCTCCGCCCCGCTCGCGGCGATCATCGCGGCACAGCAGTCGGCGACCAGCCCCGGATCGCGCATCAGGCAGGCGCCGAAGGCGCCGGACTGCACCCGGTCCGAGGGACAGCCACAGTTGAGGTTGATCTCGGGATAGTCGAACGCCGCCGCGATCCCGCAGGCGGCCGCCAGCACCTCCGGCTCCGACCCGCCGAGCTGGAGGGCGACGGCACCTTCCGCCGCCGACTTGCCGATCAGCCGCTCGGGGTCACCGTGCACGAGCGCCTGCGCCGTCACCATCTCGGTATAGAGCAGGGCCCGCGCCGAGAACTGCCGGTGAAACAGCCGACAGTGCCGGTCGGTCCAGTCCATCATCGGTGCAATAGACAATCTAGCGTGTTGATTTATATACATTTTTCTTGTATCTTCAAACTGTTGGTGGCGGCGGCGGCTACGCTGGAATACGCCCTGATATCCTCGAATTCGCTCCTCTACGACGACTCATTGCACACACAGCGCACACGAAATGGCCACCATCACCAAGCTTCCTTCCGGCGCCTACCGGGTCCAGATCAGACGAAAGGGCCGCTACGCGAGCGAGACGTTCCTCCGCCGCGACGACGCCCATCGTTGGGCCCGCAAAGCGGAAACCCGGGTGGATCAAGGATTTGCGCCTACCAAGTCGTCGGTATCCCGTCTCCGAACCTTTGGTGACATCATCGACCTTCATATAGCCGATATGTGCGAGGTGGGGAAACCGCCCCGGCGCAGCAAGGCTGCCACGCTGGCTATGCTCAAGCGCGACCTCGGCAAGGAACGGATCAGCCACCTCGACCGGCAGAAGCTAATCGACTACGGCAAGACCCGCGCGGAGCAAGGTGCTGGTCCCGTGACTCTCGGTATAGACATCGGCGTGATCAAGATGATCATCACCCATGCGGCGGCTGTGCACGGCCTCGACATCTCTCCGGAACCCGTTGATCTGGCGCGTGTCGCGCTCAAGCGGCTTGGCCTCATCGGCAAGGGAACCGAGCGGGATCGACGTCCCAGTACAGACGAGCTAAACCGCCTGTTCCGTTGTTTCGACGACAACGAACGCCTGACTCTGCCGATGACCCGGATCGTGAAATTTGCTGTGGGTACGGCCATGCGGCTTGACGAGATCTGCCGTGTCGAATGGAGCGATCTCGATGTCGACCGCCGCATGCTCGTGATCCGCGACCGCAAGGACCCCCGGAACAAGGCCGGAAACGACCAGCGGATCCCGCTTTTTCCAGCTACGGGTTTCGACGCTTGGGCGCTGGTCACAGAACAGGCAAAGAATCTGAGCCACACAAATGGTCGGATCTTTCCCTACAACTCGAAGTCGGTCGGGACAGCTTTCCGGCGAGCCTGCGTGGAGGTCGGTATCATCGACCTACATTTCCACGACTTGCGCCACGAAGGCACAAGCCGCCTTTTCGAGGCGGGTTTTGCCATCGAACAGGTCGCGCTCGTCACGGGCCACAAAGACTGGAAGATGCTGCGCCGCTACACACACATCCGGCCTGAAGCGCTGCACGCGATGAAATTGAACCGCCTCAGCCAACCATCATCTTTGTTGGCAGCTGAGTAAGCTACGAGTGAGAGGCCTGCGGCTGTCGCCGTGACGGGTTTGGAGGTCGAGAGAGAGGCTCTCGGACCGCCCGTCACGGAGATCAGCCATGACTGCAATCGAGATCATGAACGGCCGCCCCGAGAGCGGCGGCTACAAGGTGGATGTGTCCCGAGGCGGCCATAACGGCCGGGTGTCCTCTGAATGGTTTTCGCGGCCCGATGACGAGAAGTATCTCTCGCTCTCGGACCTCTACGCCTCGGTGAAGGGCCGCGCAACGCGGAGCAAGACTCGCACAGTTGAGAGCGCGGCGATCCGCGTCAAAGCCCATCGCGACGAGCCTGAGAAGCTGGCGCTCATCCTGCCCGATGCCGAGGCGCCCGTTGCGCCGACCCATTGGAGCTTCGGACAACTCGCGAGCCTTGTGGGCGCGCCGGCCGCCTATCTGCGCCAGCTCCCGGCGCCGCTCGCAAGCATCAACCTGCAATATGGCCTCACCAACCACCGCGCCGAGCAGGTGAAAACGATGGAGGTCGCGAACGGGCGCACAGAACTTCGCGCTGTGACCGGCCCCGACTATGGCCGCATCTACGACCATGAACTTGTCTCTGCCGTGCAGCGGATCGCGGGCAACGGCGTCGGCGACACGCGCTGGAAGGTGCCGGGCGTGCTCGACTGGTCGACGGGTGTCTACAACCCGATGGTCGACGTGACCAAGGACACGACCACGCTCTACGCCTCGGATCGCGACGTCTTCCTCTTCCTGGTCGACGACAGGAACCCGATCGAAGCAGGCACGCTGCCTGACGGCTCCCCTGATCTCTTTTTCCGGGGGTTCTATTGCTGGAACTCGGAGGTTGGCGCGAAGACGCTCGGCATCGCGAGCTTCTATCTCCGCGCTGTCTGCCAGAACCGCAATCTCTGGGGCGTCGAGGACTTCCAGGAGATCAGCATCCGGCATTCCAAATACGCCGCGAACCGCTTCGCGCACGAGGCGGCCCCGGCACTGGCGAACTTCGCCGACTCCTCGCCGCAGCCCTTCATCCAGGGCATCCGGTCTGCGCGCGAGCGGATCGTCGCGCGCAGCGACGACGACCGCACCGACTTCCTGCGCAAGCGCGGCTTCTCAAAGGCGGAGACAGGCAAGATCGTCGAGACGGTCCTCGCCGAGGAAGGTCGCCCGCCCGAGAGTGTCTTCGATTTCGTGCAAGGCATCACCGCCGTCGCCCGGTCCAAGCCCCAGCAGGATGCGCGGCTCACCATGGAGACCCGTGCCAAGAAGCTGTTGGAGGCCGCAGTGTAGTCTGTCGCATCAGCAAGACGATAGGCCCGCCGACGTTTAGCGCTGGCGGGCATTTCTCTTAGGGTCCCGTCTCAATCTGATGACTGATGCAATCCGAAGCGGACGCCCTGACCGCTGACGCAGTTTACGAAACGGCCGAAGCCCGGTTCGTCCGCACCGGGAAGCTCCGCCGTGCCGCCGAGTTCGATGATCTTCTTCGCGGCAGCGTCGATGTCCTCCACGCGAAAGTACGGCACCACGCCGGCATGGTCGTCCTTGCCATGCAGACCGATCTTGATCGCACCTGGCTCGAACCAGCCTTCGCCGCCATCGCCCATCTTCTGCCAAGGCCAACCGAACAACTCCGCGAAGAACTTGGCCTCATCCGAAGCGTCGGCGGCACCGATTTCCATGAAGCTGACGGGGTGCATGCATGTCTCCTCGGGTCGAACGAAGCCTCCAACTATTGCATCGGCCGGGGAGCGTCTTGAACAATTCTGACCTTGATCAGACGGCTTCCTCGCCAAACCCCTGCATTTCGGTCAGACGCCTCGCACCCAGCACTGCGGGGCTGATCGCTGCCAAATGCTGAAATTCGCGCGTCAGATGGCTCTGGTCGCTGAAGCCGCACGCATAGGCGATCTCGCTCAGCGGCGGCTTATCCGCTGTTTCGATAAGCTCGATGGCGCGCCCCAACCGCAAGAGCCGCGCGGCTCGTTTCGGCTTGAGGCCGGCCGCGGCTTCGAAGATTTCCTTGAAGTACCGATGGCTGCAGCCGGTACGTGCCGCCAAATCGGTAATGCTCAACGCACCCGCAGACGCCTCGAGAAGATGCCAGGCCTGGATGATTTCGGGCCTTGGATCGTCTGAACCCGTCGCAGCACGGCGTAGCAACCAGTCGGTCACCAGCTCGATTTGATCGTTCAATCCGGAGATGGAACCTCCACCAGATCGGTCCAGGTCAGAGGGAAGCAGGTGGGTCACGTCCGTGATCCCCGCCCTTGCTCCCACGACGCCCTGGCCGAGCAGGCATTGTGCAAACCAAGGGCGCAGCTGGACCTCGATACCGGTGTTGTTCGCGCCGCATACTGCCTTGAGCGCGCCGGAGGCCGCCCCGGCCGCGAACGCTGTCAAGGGCGATCCGGCGGCGTCCAGCGATGAAACCGCGATCGGATCGGCGAGGCAGATGATCAGCGTCACGTAACCTCGCGGCGGTTCCCGTCTTGTCGTTCCGGCGTTGGTCTTCTCGTGGAAGAACGACATCCGCCGAACGCCCGCGCGCAGCGGCGTTGGCGGATGCAGGTCCCTATAGATCGGCGTCGGCGCGTTCACCCGCTCCTTATGGACGCCTTCGGTCTCCCTGTCGCGCTCCGTCGCCGCTTCGCGGCGTCCGACGAAGAGTGAGAGGGAGGCCGTGGTTTTCGTGACGGGTCTGGAGGTCGGAGAGAGTCTCGTGACCGCCCGTCGCGGAGAAGTCCGATGACCAAGTCCAAGTCACAGAAGATTACCCTCAGCGCCTCGCGCGACATCCCCTTCAACAAGCTGGTGCTCAGCCAGTCCAACGTCCGCAAGGTCAAGGCCGGCGTCTCGATCGAAGAGCTTGCCGAGGACATCGCCCGGCGCACGCTCCTGTCGTCGATTACGGTTCGGCCCGTGCTCGACGATGACGGCGCGGAAACCGGGATGTTCGAGATCCCGGCCGGTGGCCGGCGCTACCGCGCCCTCGAACTGCTCGTGAAGCAGCGTCGCCTCAACAAGACCGCGCCGGTGCCCTGCATCGTGCGCACCGAAGGTCTCGCCGAAGAGGACAGCCTCGCCGAGAACATCCAGCGCGCGCCGCTGCATCCGCTCGACCAGTTTCGCGCCTTCCAGGCGATGCGCGAGAAGGGGAAGAGCGAGGAGGAGATCGCCGCGGCCTTCTTCGTGTCGGTCAATGTCGTCAAGCAGCGGCTCAAGCTGGCCGCCGTCTCGCGAACATTGCTCGACGCCTATGCCGAAGAGGAGATGACCCTCGACCAACTGATGGCCTTCACGGTCAATCCCGACCATGAGCGCCAGGAACAGGTCTGGGACGCGCTCAAGCAACACTATTCGAAGCAGCCCTATGAAATCCGCCGCATGCTGACCGAAGGCGCCGTGCGCGCCTCCGACCGGCGGGCGCAGTTCGTGGGTCTCGACAACTACGTCGAGGCGGGCGGCGAGGTGCTGCGCGATCTCTTCCAGACCGACGATGGCGGCTGGCTGCAAGATTCGGCCCTGCTCGAGACTATGGTCACCGAGAAGCTGAAGGAGGAGGCTGAGGCCATCCGCGCCGAAGGCTGGCACTGGATCGAGGTCGGCACCGACTTCCCCTATGGCGACACCTACGACTTGCGGCGCATTCGCGGCGAAGTCGAGCCGATGAGCGAGGAGGAAGAGAAGACCTACGACGCGCTCAAGGCCGAGTATGAGAAGCTCGAAGACGACTACGCCGAAGCCGATGAACTCCCCGAGGAGATCGACGCGCGGCTCGGTGAAATCGAAACGGCCATGGAAGCGCTCCAGAACCGTCCGATCCGGTTCGAGGCGGAGGACTACGCCATCGCAGGCGCATTCGTCAGCATCGACGGCTCCGGCGGGCTGCGTGTCGAACGCGGCTATGTCCGGCCCGAAGACGAACCGGCAGTCGAGGCCGAGGGCAGTCCCGATGGCGCGACGGTCAACCCCGACATGGAAGATGCCGTCGCTGGCGCATCCGGTCCGGTGACGGATCAGGATGAGGAAGACGATGACGACGGCACCAAGCCGCTGTCGGACCGGCTCGTCTGCGAACTGACCGTCCATCGCACGATGGCGCTGCGCGATGCGCTGGCGAACGATCCGCAGCTGGCGATGCTCGCCTGCCTGCATGCGATGGTCTTGCAGCTCTTCTACCATTACGGCCAGGACAGCTGTATCGAGATCAGCCCACGTTCCACGCAGTTCGGCTCACAAGCGCCGAACCTCGGCGACGCTGCCTATGTCCAGTCCATCGATCGCGGCATCGAGACCTGGGCGGGCAATCTGCCGAAGCAGCCGGAAGATCTGTGGGACGCGCTGACCGAGTGGGACAGCGACAGCCGCGATGCGCTCTTCGCCCATTGCGTGGCGATGACCGTCAACGCCGTGCAGGAGCCGCACTACCGCAAGCCGCGCCAGATCGCCCATGCCGACGTGCTGGCTTCGACGCTGGGACTCGACATGGGTGTTGCAGGCTGGACGCCGACGGCGGACAGCTATCTCGGCCGCGTGACCAAGGCGCAGATCATCGCCGCGGTGCGCGAGGCGAAGGGCGACAGGGACGCCGACCGGATCGCGGGGTTCAAGAAGCCCGACATGGTCGAAGCCGCGGAAGAACTGCTGGCGGGCACGGGCTGGCTCCCGCAGCCGCTGCGCACGTCGCCGCTGGTGGAAGAGCCTGACGAACCCGAGTTCGAGATCGTCGAGGAAAGGGCGGCAGAGGGCGGCGAACCGGCCATCGACCCAGATCCCACCGAGGGCGAGGCTGGGGACGAGCCCACCGAGGTGCTCCAAGCGGCGGAATAACGCCTTCCCTGTCCACCCCCTGAGCCCGCCGCACCGCCGGCGGGCCTTTTTCTGTGCGGGAGGCCTCGACATGCAGAGCGCATCCGACCTGGCCGCCGACCTCGCGCGCGACGCCGAGGCGGTCTGCCGGGAATATCTCTCCAGCGGCAAGCGCCAGGGGAACTATTGGCTCGTCGGCAATCTCGACAACGCGCCCGGCCGCTCGCTCTTCGTCCGCCTGACCGGGCCGAGTTCCGGTAAAGGCGCCGCGGGCAAGTGGACCGATGCGGCGACCGGGGAGCATGGCGATCTCCTCGACATCATCCGGGCGACTTGCGGTCTGCACGGTTTCGCCGACGTGGCGGAAGAGGCCCGACGGTTCCTGCGTCAGCCGCGACCGGACCCGCACCCACGGACGCCGCGACCCTCCGCACCGACCGGATCGCCCGAGGCGGCACGGCGGCTCTTCATGATGGCGCAGCCGATCCGGATCACGCTGGCCGAACGCTATCTCGCGAAGCGCGGCCTCACCGATCTGCGCGGCACGGATGCGCTCCGCTTCCACCCGCGCTGCTACTACAGGCCGGATCGCGCCTCTCCGACCGAGACCTGGCCCGCGCTCATCGCCGCCGTCACCGATACCTCCGGCACGATCACGGGGGCGCACCGGACCTGGCTCGATCCAGACGGGTTCAGCACCTGCCGTCTCGGCAAGGCGCCGATCGACACGCCGCGACGGGCCATGGGCCAGCTTCTCGGGCACGGGGTGCGGTTCGGGACAGCCTCGGACCTGCTCATGGCCGGCGAAGGCCTCGAGACCGTGCTCTCGGTCCGACAAGCGCTGCCCGATATTCCCGGCCTCGCCGCGCTCTCCGCCGCCCATCTCGCCGCCATCGAACTGCCGCCCGATCTCACGCGCCTCTACGTCCTTCGCGATCGCGATCCGGCCGGCGAGATCGCGACGGAGACGCTGGTCAACCGAGCGAATGAGATCGGCGTCGAGGCGATCGCGCTGACGCCCCTGCGCGAGGACTTCAACGAAGACCTCATGGCCTTCGGGACCGACGAGCTTCGAGCTAATCTGCGTACCCAGATCGCGCCCGAGGACGTGACGCGGCTGATCGTGGGGCGCCGACACTCCGAGGCGGCGGAGTGAAGCGGGCGCGTCGATCCCGGCGCTGATCCCGGACGGGCACCCCAATCCGAAAGAGCCGCAGCCCGGCCTTCGAGAGGGCGGGGTCTGCGGCAGCCGGTCCGGTTCGGCAATGGCGGGGGGCGGCTCTTTTCCGCCGCGCGGGGTCCCGCGCTTTGCATCGCGAGCCAAAAGAGCTGCCCCCCGCCACCCTCAGCTGCGCTTCGGCCGCGCACGCAAGCGGCAGTCACCATCCGCTCTTCGCCCCGCGCGGTGCAGGCCCGGCCCGCCCGCCGCTCTCCCGCGCCATGAAGGCCGCGGATGCCGCGGTCCCACCGGCAAGGAGCCAGACCATGACCGATCATCCCGACCTCGCCGATCCCGGCCAATCCGCCACCGCCCAGGTGCTCACCGATCTCGAACTCCACGGCTATCGCCCGAGCCCGCACGAACGCGATCCGCGCGACTGCCCCGAGGACGATGACGCCGCCGCGGCCGCCACCGGGATCCTCGACATCCTCGCCTCCGCGATGGCCGACACCGCGCTCGATGCCGATCTCGACGAACTCCTCTGGTCGGCGGTCAACATGTTCCACCGAGCCACGGCCCGTCTCGACCGCAAGCTCGACGACAACGAACAGGCCCAGAAACGCGGCCAACGCGAGCAGGACGGCAGCGAGGTGAAGGCCGTCGAACTTGAGACCCTCATCGAGATCGGACAGGGGCTGATCGCACGCCGCGACAGTCTCGAAGTCTTCCGCGACAGCGCCGCGGCCCACTATCTCCGCCTCACGGGATCGCCCTGGAGCCCGCGCTCCGGATCACGGGTCAACCACCGCAACCTCACCTCGGCCACGATCGACAGCCGCGACTTCCTCGCCGCCAAGCGCCGCAGCGAGACGACCGTCCTGGTCCCCGAGGGCACGAGGATTGCCTTCGCGGGCGGCATGGACTGCCAGGACCACACCCGCATTTGGGCCGTCCTCGACAAGGTCCACGCCAAGCATGCCGACATGGTGCTCCTCCATGGCGGATCGCCCAAGGGCGCCGAGCTCATCGCCGCCAGATGGGCCGAGCATCGCGGCGTCATACAGATCGCCTTCAAGCCCGACTGGGGTCGGCACGCCAAGGCCGCGCCCTTCAAGCGCAACGACGTACTGCTCGACACGCTGCCCGTTGGGCTCGTCATCTTCCCGGGCACCGGGATCACCGACAACCTCGCGGACAAGGCCCGCCAGCTCGGCATCCCGCTCTTCGACTGCCGGAGGGGCGCATGAGCGCCCTCCATCTCCCTCTCGGATCGATCGGTGAGACCATGCGTCCCGCCGCGTTCCGCCTGCGCAACAGCCTCCAATCGCGCATCGATCTCTGCTATGCTTCCCGCACGGAAGCGCTTGGCGGAGGTGGGTGCGCGTTTAGACCCCAGGAACGGGAGAACGCCCCATGTTGATCGGAAGTCTCGTCAGTCTCCTCGGCCTCGGTATCATGCTCTGGCTGCTCTTCATCCTCGCGATCTACGCGCTACCCTTCTTCGCCGCGATGACTGTCGGCCTGCATCTCTACGAGAGCGGCTCGGGCGTCTTCGAGGCCTTCGCGCTCGGCTTCCTTGCCGGTGTCGTCACGCTCGTCGTCGGCCAGTTTCTCGTCGCGGTGATCCGCAATCCCTGGCTGCAAGCGGGCGTCACGCTGGTCTACGCCGTCCCGGCGGCGATGGCGGGATACTACGCGGTCTACGGGCTCTCGGGGGTCGGGTTCAACTCCGAGGCCTTCCGCACGGTTCTCGGCGGGATCGGCGCGGTCATCATCGGAGCCACTGCCTGGGTGCGGATGGGCGATCTGTTCGGCGGCCCCGCCGAAGTCGAGCCGAGCGATCCTGCATCCTCGACGTACCGCTGAGTCGTCAGCGCACCGACAACTCCGAGAAAGGCCGTCATCTCTCGTCAAGCGAAGGCCGGAACGGAGGGATGAGCAGGACCCATCCAGCTTGAGGCGGGGCGCGACAAGGGTTCGGTCTCTAGGCCAGAGCGAACTCTCTTTGAGAGCAGCCGAAGACCCGAAGGGAGGGAACGGTCGGCGCGGCGGGGACGTGGCGGCGCGGGACGCCGATCTCTACGCCAGGGCCTGTCGTTCTACGCCGTGCGTCGCCGGGGGCTTCCGGACCGGTCCCGAAGGTGGCCAGGTCTCCTGACGGAGTGTCGTCTAGGCCCCGCGTCCAAGCGCGGACCTCTCGGGATGTGATCTGGCCAGGGGACGGCTGACGCCTCGATCGCCTCGGCCGCAACGGCTGCGCCGGGACTTTCTTCCCCTGGGCTTCGCCCATTCCTCGCGGATCGGCCCTCCGGGTCCAAGAAAGCCCCGGCTCCGCCGTCCTCCGCTGACGCTCCGGGCCCTCCGGGCTGCGTCGGCGATACGCCCCCGGCCTCTGCGATCACCATCGAGGCCGCGATGGGCGCGGGTTCGAACAACACATCAAGGAGACCTATCATGGCCACCATCGGCACCTTCAAGAAGACCGGCAACGAATACACCGGCGAGATCGTCACCCTCAGCGTCCAGGCCAAGGGCGTCCGCATCGCCCCCTCCGAGGCCAGCGCCAACGAGAACGCCCCCTCCCACCGGGTCTTCGTCGGCCGCGCCGAGATCGGCGCCGCCTGGTCAAAGACCTCGAACGAGGGCCGCGCCTATCTCAGCCTCAAGCTGGACGATCCGAGCTTCACCCAACCGATCTACGCCAGCCTTTTCGACGACGAGGACGGCGACGGCTACTCCCTCATCTGGTCGCGCAGCCGCAAGACCAACGGCGACTGAGACGCCGCAAGGCCCCGCCCGAGTGACCGGGCGGGGCCAATCAACAACCGCCATTGGCGCGAGTCAGTGCGCGCTAGACACATCGAAGCGCGATCCTCAACGGACCAGCAGCTTCCGCATCGGACGTCGGTCCGGAAGTTTAAGGAGCTCGGCTGGTGGCACGTCCAATGCGACCGCGAGTTTTCCCAACGTGACCACGGTCACCGAATACTCGGCCCGCTCAATGTTGCCAAGGTAACTCCGATCGATACCTGCCCGATGCGCGAGCTCTTCCTGGCTCAAGCCTCGGTCTCGGCGAAGCTTTCGTAGGTTTGTGGCAACGATCTCGGGAAGATCCTCCATTCGCAGGACGAGGCCGGATTGCCGGATATGTCACCACGGGGTATATCTCCCAAAATGCTAGTGCGAGCAACAAATCGACAATTGCCAAGTCTGCTTCCAGATTGATCATACGATGACTGGCTTTTTCGGTGACTGGTTCGACGCAAAGCTTGGATTAGCGTTTGAGACGATCTCATACTAATGGAGGAATCCTGTGGCCTCGCCCTCGAATTCCGACGTAGACGTTGCGGCTCGCGCACCGACCGGAACAGACATCACTGCCTATGACCGCGCTCACTTCGTGACTTACCTACGTCTGTTGGACGCGGACGCGGATGGGGCGGAATGGGAGGAGGTCAGCCGGATCGTTCTGGGATTGGACCCATTGCGGGATCGCGCAGCGGCGCGCCTTGCCTTCGAGACGCACCTGGCGCGAGCGAAGTGGATGTCGGAGTCCGGCTACCGCGAGCTGTTAAATGGGGCGGGCAAGCCTTAGGAATGCGAATCTTCCGACCTATGGTCTTTAGCATAAGGGACGCGTTTCTGCCGCTCGGACAGCGACGAATATCGTCTTTTACTTGGGAGCCATAACGTCCCCCCGTCTTGTGGAAAGCCGGCGCGAATTGGATCATTGCTTCGTCGCGGACAAGCCGCACGGCTGACCGGGAGACGCACATGTCAGAGACCGGCGCCTGGCGGATACCGGCCGCCTATCGCTATGCCCTCGATCTCGATGATGCACAGTTCGCGTGGGAGTTTCTGCGTCGGAGCCCGGCGTTTCGCGACGACTTCGAGCGGCAAGGTGATGGGACGCCTTCCCATTCGGCAAGTCCGACGCAAGGCTCCTCGCCGAATTCCGACCCAGACCCCGAACAGGAGAGCCCCCATCGCCTTCCGGCGCGATGGGGGCTGCACTTTCGCGCCGAACTGGCATCTCCGCGCCGACGAGGTCGGCCCACTCTTCTGGCGGCCTGACCACGCTATCGACTGCGTCTGCCTCGTACCGTGTCGAAGCGATATCGGGGTAGATGGAGGTCTTACGCTGGATCTCGGTCAGCGCGCGGCCCGGCATCAAGTCCTCTCTGCCGAAGATGGTTTGCACATCCTCGTCACCAAGACCGGCGTGCCTCCGCCGCTACGGCTCTTCCTACCACGTTGTAAAAGGCTGCCAAAACAAGACACGCGCTTCGGCATCTACATCCAACCCGATCTCTATCTACGGGAGCGCTGTGACGCCGCCCTTCGCCTGCAGCGCCATCTCGGCAGCCTACCCCCATCAAGCAGAGGATGTCGCGGACTGGACTGGCCGCAACGCAACCATGCCCGACTGGCCGCGATGCTGTTCGCGGTCGACCTCGCTGCGGCCGGTCTCGGCCAGCGGGCGATCGCCCGTCAGGTCTTTGGATTTACACCCGGCCCCGACTGGGCGACCAGTCCCGAGCGCAGCGCGCTGCGCCGCCTCCTCCGCGACGGCGCCCGCTACGTCGCGCGCGACTACCGCGACCTCCTGCATCCGCCGAAGCGCCCGGGTCGCTTTTAGACCCTCGCATCTCCGACCCTGAGCAGCCGCCCCGATCCCTCCGAGGGTGCGATCCCATGCGCTGTGGGATCGTCCCCGGCGCCGATGACGCTCAGGAGGACCCCGAATGCCCGATCCCCTTGCCGGATTGCCGCCCCGCTACCTCAGGACGCCCGAGGCCGCCCGTCTGCTCAGCCTCTCGGACCGCACGCTCGAAAAGCACCGCACCTACGGCACCGGCCCGAAATACCGCAAGATCGGCGGCCGCGTGGTCTACGCCGTCGAGGACCTGCAGGCCTGGGCCGATCGCGGCCTCAAGCGCTCGACCTCCGACATCTCGGACGACGAGGTCCTGCCCGCCAAGCCGCAGGTCGCGACCGCCCCGGCCGATCGCAGCGGCGAGCCGCTCTGAGCGCCGATGTCCGCGTCTCCCGACAGCCTCGCCGCGCGCACTGGCCTCACGCCCTTCGTCGCCCGCTCGCTCGGCGGCCCGCCGCAGCGCGACCAGCGCGACCTCATGGAGCGGCCCTTCTTCTCGCTCTCCAAATCGCGCCGGGTGACGCCGATCCTCTACAAGGCGGGCGGCATCGAGCTTGAGGTGCACGCCGTTCCGGAGCATGGCATGGCCTCGATCTGGGATGCCGACATCCTGATCTGGGCCGGCAGCCAACTCGTCGCCGCGGCCGAAGCCGGCCTGACGACCTCGCGCTTCCTGCGCTTCACGCCGTACCAGCTCCTGACCTCCGTCGGACGCGGCACCGGCAAGCAGCAATACGACCTCCTGAAGCGCGCCCTGGCGCGGCTGCAGTCGACTTCGGTGCGCACGACGATCCGCAACGGCCCGCATTGGCGGCGCCACCAGTTCTCCTGGGTCAACGAATGGGAGGAATGCCTGCTCGCCACCGGCCGGTCCGAGGGACTGGAACTGGTGCTGCCGGACTGGTTCTATCGCGGCGTCCTCGACCGCTCCCTCGTGCTCTCCATCGATCCGGACTATTTCAAGCTGAGAGGCGGGATCGAGCGCTGGCTCTACCGCGTCGCGCGCAAACATGCCGGCCGCCAGCCGCGCGGCTGGGCGTTCCAGTTCCGGCATCTGCACGTCAAGTCCGGGAGCCTGGCGCGCTATTCCGACTTCGCACTCGACCTGCGCCGCATCGTCTATCGCCAGCCCTTGCCAGGCTACGCACTGCGGATCGAGCGCGACCAGGCAGGCGCCGAACTCCTGCGCTTCTGGCCGGCGAGCCCTGTGGATAGATTGGCGGCGGGCCTCCGGACGATCGGCAAATCGGGCGCAAACCCACTCGGCAGATCAGGCGCAGGACTATCGGCAGATCAGGCGCACGAGTCCGAAACAAACCTCTGGGATCATGCGCAAAGTCCGGCCCGTAACGAGTCTAACAGGGAGTCTAACTTCAGAAGCGTCGGGGATCATCTGCGCCGTTCCTTGTCGGCCCACGGAAGTCCGCCGGGACGGAAAGATGGCGGATCGTGAGCGGGCTCACGCAAGTCGAACTCGTCTGGGACGAGGGCCGTAAAGAGCGCTGGATCCGTTTCGGCCGACCCGTGCGCGAGCGCGCCCTCGACCGCCGCCGCCGGATACTCGCCTTCGCACCGGGCGCGGTGTTCGCGCTCATCCGTTGGCAGGGCAACGCCTTTGGGACGACCGCTTCGCGGATCGACATTCTGCGCGCGTTGGGACCCGGCGAAACTGGCATGACAATCCCCGGCGTGACACCCGGCGGGGCGAGCCTGCTGCGGCTCTCCGGCTGGCCGAAGGTCGCGGCGGCGCTCGCCGCCATCGACGCGATCGAGGCGGATGGCTGGATGCCCGAGCGCATTTGCCCGGACCATTGGCGGCAGGTTCAGAACCGGCTCCTGACCGGCCGAACGCCCGAGCCCTATTCCTCGTCCCGGCATCGCGCCTGGGAGCTGCGCCAAGCGATCGCGCCATGAGGCGGGTGCTCGCCCTCGGTGCTGCGGCGATCGCGCTCGTTGCCGTCCCCGCCGCGCTGGAGCTGCCGACGCGGCTGGTCTGGAATGCCAGTCCGAGCGTGCCCGTCGGGCTCTACGCCGTGCACCCGCTCGACGCGCCGGTGGTCGACGACCTCGTCCTCGTCGACCCGCCGGACGATATCGACGCGCTGCTCTCCGAGCGCGGCTACCTCGCGTTCGGGCTGCCGATCCTGAAGCAAGTCGCGGCGCTACCCGGACAGCGCGTCTGCCGCGAGGGCGCCGTCATCCGGATCGACGGTCAGGCTGTTACCAAGGCGCGCGCGGCAGACAGTCTCGGCCGCCCGATGCCCGCCTGGTCGGGCTGCCGCGTGCTTGGCGGATATGAGGTGTTCCTGCTCAACGTCGACGCACCGGATTCCTTCGACGGGCGCTATGTCGGCGCGCTCTCGCGCACGACGCTGCGCGGCCGCGCGGTGCCGCTCTGGGCGGAGGGCGGGTCGTGAGGTGTGCGGTCTCGGCAAAGCCGCCGCAGCTGCGACGACGCACTCAGTGCTTTTTTTCGGTCGTCCGGCGAGTGCTCCCAGTGCTCGCCGTCGGCCTCCTCGCCGCCATTCCGGCATCCCGCGAAGTGGCCTTCGCGCAGCAGAGCTTGCGCCCGGCCGCGGTCCCGCCCTATGCCGGCTTCGTCGCCGAAGCGGCGCGGCGCTTCGGCATTCCCGAGACCTGGATCTGGGCGGTCATGGAACACGAGAGCGGTGGCGATCCGCGCGCCATCTCGCCGAAGGGCGCGCAGGGCCTGATGCAGATCATGCCCGCGACCTGGGCCGAACTCACCGCGCGCCATCGCCTCGGGTCCGACCCGTTCGATCGCCGCGCAAACGTGCTGGGCGGCGCCGCCTATCTGCGCCAGATGTACGACCGCTACGGCGACGCCGCGCTCATGCTGGCCGCCTACAATGCGGGTCCGGCTCGGATGGACGACTACCTCCGGATCGGCCGACCTTTGCCGCGCGAGACCCGCGCCTATGTTGCCGCGATCCTGCCGCACATCGGCGACGGAACAGCACCCGTGCTGCAGACGAGCGACCCGTACGCCTCGCCGATCTTCGTGCCGCGATCGGGCGCAGCGACGCCGATCGGTGAGCCGTCGGATGGCCGCCGCACTGCACGCGAAGAAACCGGAAGCGCTCCGTCGAACCGTTCGCCGTCGGACAGTCAGACGATCGGCCAATCGCAGACTCCGTCCGTCTTCGTTGATTGCTCCGCTCGGAGGGAGCGCCCATGACCCGGACTGCAGTCCATCGTGTTCCCAGCGGCCCCGGCGAAGACCCAGGATGGAGATCGGGGAGGACATTTGAAGGAGGGAGGGGATTGCCGCTGTAATCGCCCCGGACCGCGCGGTGGCGGCCGGTGCGCAAGTGGTCGGGATGCAGAAGACTTGCCGTGCATCGGCGCGCGGCGCGACGCTTCGGCATTCCGATGAAGAACGAAGGAGACGGAGGATGGACTGTTTTGCCGGTTTGGACGTGGCGGTCGAGGAGACGGCGATCTGCGTCGTCGACGAGAGCGGGAAGAGACTGTTCGAAGCGTCGGTGCCGACCGACCCTGCGCGCATCTCCGAGGCGTTGGCACCCTTCGTCGACACGCTTCGACGGGTCGGACACGAGGCCGGCTCGCTGTCGCCCTGGCTGCACCCCCAGCTCCTCGCGGCCGGTCTGCCGGCCACCTGTCTGGAAACCCGGCATGTGCGGGCCGCGATGAGCGCGCAGCGCAACAAGACCGACGCCGCGGATGCTCTCGGCATCGCACATCTGATGCGGACCGGCTGGTTCCGGCAAGCCCATATCAAGTCCGAGACGAGCTACCGGACGCGGCTCCTGCTGACGCAGCGCCGCAATCTCAAGCGCAAGTTTCTCGACCTGGAGAACACCGTCCGGCATTCCCTCAAGGCGTTCGGGATCCGGCTCGGACGGGTCAGCCGAGGCCGTTTCGAAGCCGCCGTGCTCGAGGCCGTCGCGGACGATCCGCTGACCCTTGGTCTGATGCAGGCGATGCTGCGGGCGCGGGCCGCGCTGTGGGACGAGTACCGCATCCTGAACAAGCTGGTGGTGCAACTGGCCCTGGGCGACGAGCTCTGCCGGCGCTTCATGGCGATCCCGGGCGTGGGCCCGATCACCGCCCTGAGCTTTGCGACTGCGATCGAGAACCCGGCGCGCTTCCGGCGCTCGCGCGACGTTGCGGCCTATTTCGGTCTGACGGCCAGGCGATGGCAGTACGGCAACTCGATCGACGTGCGGGGGCGCATCAGCAAGGCCGGCGATCCGGACGTCCGCCGGGCGCTCTACGAGGCGGCCTCGGCGATGCTGACCCGGTTCAAGGGCGACGATCTCATCAAGAGCTGGGGATTGAAGCTCGCGCAGTCGAAATGCCACCCAAAGGCGCGCGTCGCGGTCGCCCGAAAGCTCGCCGTGGTGATGCACGCGATGTGGCGCGACGGCACCGTTTATGACGGCGGGCCGCAGCCGGACGGCGCGGATCGCGCCGATTGGGCGGCGGGAAAACTGCGGAAGTTTGGGCGTCTGGCGGCGGCCTGAACGACGGAAACGGAACGCTCGATCGCGCTGCCGGCGAGCTGAGGAGGTCCGCGCAAGCGGGTAGGTGATGGTACAGTCCAGGAAAACGGGAAGCACGATATCTTGCCTGTGGCCGCGCTTGGCGGACCACGCTCGATTGCCTGTGATGTCGCCCCGTGAGTCCGATAGCGACATGCGCCGCGACGGTTCGAACGCTGCCCGAGGGCAGAGACCATACCCCGTCGCAGAGCGCGGAGGAGTGCATGGCGTACCTGATCTTCTCGTCTCGCGAGGACATCGCAGCCCAGGGCGCGGGATCGTGGAATTGACAAGTCTGGAGGAGAGACGACGATGGAAGATGCGGAGGGACCGAAGGGACCGATTAGGGGGGCAAGATAAAGGCCGCGAGGTGCGGCAGGGTCGGGCGGGCGCTTTTGCGTGCGAGGACAATAGCTTCGCGCGATGTGTACCCGACGCCGGCACCTCGCGGCGAGACGCAAGTCGCTCGTTCTACGGAGATTTCCGCACATCGCCGTGCGATCCGACATGAGCCGCGACGACGATCTCCGCCTCCGGCCGGGCCGCATCCGTTCGACGCGGACGTCCCGCGCCAGACCCTTCGTCGCGCAGGCCCTGCGGGCCGCACAGAAGGCCGGCGGACTCTCAAAAGGTCATAGAAAGGGAGCGCGGCGCGCGAGCTATGGCCGCGGCGGCGCCGTCGCCTTTCGTGCCGGTCGTCACCTCGGGCCGACGGCCCGCCGCGTCACCGTCAAGGCCCGTGTGGTTCGGCACGGCAGACGGGCCACACCGCTCGGCGCGCACCTGACCTATCTCAAGCGGGACGGCGTCAGCCGCGAGGGTGAACCGGGCTGCTTCTTCGATGCAACGGGCGAGAGGGCCGATGGCGGAACCTTCGCCGAGCGCTGCGCCGACGACCGGCATCATTTCCGGTTCATCGTCTCGCCTGAGGACGCCCATGAGTTCGCCGACCTGAAGACCTTCACCGGGGACCTGATGGCGACCGCGGAACGCGATTTCGGCACGCGGCTCGATTGGATCGCGGTCGATCACTGGAACACCGAACATCCGCATATCCATGTCCTGCTGCGGGGCGTCGATCAGGAGGGCGAAACGCTCGTCATCGCGCGCGACTACATCCGCACCGGGCTGCGGATGCGGGCGTCGGAACGCGCGACATTGGAGCTTGGGCCGCGGACGGAGCGGGAGATCGAAGCTGCTACGTCCCGCGAGGTCGAGGCCGATCGCTGGACCGGCTTGGACCGGGCGCTGCAGCGCGACGCCGTGGACGGGATCGTCGATCTTCGAGCGCGCTTCGGCGAGCGGCCCGATGCGGTCGCCGCCGCGAAGATCGGTCGGATGCGCAAGCTCGAAGGGCTCGGTCTCGCCGAGCCGGTGGGTCCCTCGCAGTGGCGGCCGTCAGACGACGCCGAACCGCGCCTCCGCGCGCTCCAGCGGCGCGGCGACATCATCGCCCGGATGCACGACGCGCTCGGCGCTGAGAAAGCCGACGCGCGCGGACTGTCGAGTTTCAATCTCGACGGCGTGCCGCGTGGATTCCCCGTGCTCGGTCGGCTCGCGGCGCGCGGGCTCGACGACGAGTTGACCGGCTCGGCCTATGTGGTCATCGACGGGATCGACGGCCGGACCCACCATGTCGGCCTCGCCGATCTCGAGGCGGCGAGCGACGCGCCGATCGGGGCCGTGGTCGAGGCGCGCTGGACGAAGGCCGACGATCCGCGCAAGTCACGGCTGGTGGTGTCGGTGCGCTCCGATCTCGACCTCGCCGCGCAGACGACGGCCGAGGGCGCGACCTGGCTCGACCGGCAACTGGTCGCGAGGACCCCGGTTGAGATCGCCGAGGCCGGCTTCGGCGGCGAGGTTCGCGACGCCATGGAGGAGAGGATGGCGTATCTGGAGCGTCAGGGCCTGGTCGAACGGCGGGGCCAAAGACAGGTTCTCGCCCGCAATCTCCTCGCCACGCTCCGGGACCGGGAGCTGACCGCGACTGCAGACAAGATCGCCGCCGAGACCGGGCTGACCCATCAGCCCTTCGAAGACGGCGCGACCATCTCCGGCACTGTCGCGCGCAGCCTCTCGCTCGCCTCCGGCCGCTTCGCCTTGATCGACGACGGCACCGGCTTCCAGCTCGTCCCCTGGACCCAGCCCCTCGAGCGCAAGCTGGGCCGGCACGTCACCGGCGTCGCGAGCGGATCGGGCGTGGACTGGGATCTCGGGCGGTCGAAGACGCGCGGCGTGTGACCGGCTCGCGCCCCGTTCCGGGGCAGTCGGAACGGCGCGCGACGCCGTGGGGACAGGCGGGTTCGTGCGGCGCCATGAGCACGGGCCAGGGACCAACCGATCAGTCATGACAGATCTTCAGGGTAGCGGGGTTCGGCCGCGCGCCATGTCCGATCGGGACGAAGCCTTGCAAGACTCCATCGGATCGGGTCGTCCCCCATCTGGCCCGCCGATCTGCGCGCGGGAGCCGCCGAGACTTCACCGCGATCACGTCGTCGCTTGCCCGAACCGAACCGCCCCCGCCAACTCGCCCCATGCAAGCCGGCAAGATCCTCTGGGGCCAGATCCTCGCGACCTCGACGACCGCGCTCGCCTTCGTCTGGGCGGCGACGCAATGGACCGCGTGGCGGCTCGGCTTCCAGGCCCAGCTTGGCGCGCCCTGGTTCGAGCTCGGCGGCTGGCCGGTCTATCCACCGCCCGCCTTCTTCCTCTGGTGGTACTGGTACGACGCCTATGCGCCGCGGGTCTTTGTCGAAGGCGCGGTGATCGCCGGGCTCGGCGGCTTCGTGACCGTCGGCGTCGCGATCACGATGAGCCTCTTCCGCGCCCGCGAGGACAAGAATGTTGAGACCTACGGCTCGGCGCGATGGGGCGACGACAAGGACGTGGAGGCCGCCGGACTCCTGTCGCCCGATGGCGCGGTGCTCGGCCGCTGGGACCGCCGCTATCTCCGTCATGACGGCCCCGAACACGTGCTCTGCTTCGCGCCGACCCGCTCTGGCAAGGGCGTCGGCCTGGTCGTCCCGACGCTTCTCACCTGGCCCGGCTCGGCCATCGTCCACGACATCAAGGGCGAGAACTGGCAGCTCACCGCTAGCTGGCGCGCCTGCTTCGGGCGCGTGCTGCTCTTCGATCCGACCAACGCGGCGAGCGCCGCCTACAATCCGCTGCTCGAGGTCCGGCGCGGTGCGAGCGAGGTCCGCGACGTCCAGAACATCGCCGACATCCTCGTCGATCCCGAAGGCTCGATCGAACGCCGCAACCATTGGGAAAAGACCAGCCACGCGCTCCTGGTCGGCGCGATCCTGCACGTCCTCTATGCCGGCGCGGACAAGACCCTCGCCGGCGTCGCCACCTTCCTCTCCGATCCCGCCCGGCCCATCGAGACCACGCTGCGGCTGATGATGACGACGCCGCATCTGGAGACCGGCCCGCACCCGGTCGTCGCGAGCGCGGCGCGCGAACTTCTCAACAAGTCGGACAACGAACGCTCCGGCGTGCTCTCGACCGCCATGTCCTTCCTCGGCCTCTATCGCGATCCGGTCGTGGCTGAGGTGACCCGCCGCTGCGACTGGCGGATCGCCGATCTCGTCGAGGGCGATCGGCCCGCGACGCTCTATCTCGTGGTGCCGCCCTCGGACATCGCACGCACCAAGCCGCTCGTGCGCCTCATCCTTAACCAGGTCGGACGGCGCCTGACGGAGGAGTTGGAGAACGCGGAACGCAAGCACCGGCTGCTCCTGATGCTCGACGAGTTCCCGGCGCTCGGGCGGCTCGACTTCTTCGAAAGCGCGCTCGCCTTCATGGCGGGCTATGGGCTCAAGAGCTTCCTCATCGCCCAGTCTCTGAACCAGATCGAGAAGGCCTACGGGCCGAACAACGCCATCCTCGACAATTGCCATGTCCGCGTCGCCTTCGCGACCAATGACGAGCGCACGGCCAAGCGGATCTCCGACACGCTCGGCACCGCCACCGAGATGCGCGCCATGAAGAACTATGCCGGGCACAGGCTTAGTCCCTGGCTTGGGCATCTCATGGTGAGCCGCCAGGAAACGGCCCGGCCGCTCCTGACACCCGGTGAGGTCATGCAGCTGCCGCCCACCGACGAATTGGTTCTCGTTGCCGGCGCACCTCCGATCCGCGCGAAGAAGGCGCGCTACTATGAGGACGCGCAGCTCAAGCGCCGCGTGCTGGCGCCGCCCGACCCCAAAGAGGCGGCAGCGACGGCCGAGCGGCCCGCGGATGATTGGTCCGACCGGCCGCCCATCGATGCGCCAAAGAGGGTGAAAGCAGGCCGGCGATCCGGACGCGGCCGGGACGGAAGAGGATGGCGGGCTGCGGCGAGCGCCGGACCTGCCGGTGGAGGTCGCGCTCAGCCCGGAGGATACCGAGGCGTCCCGCGAGTTCACCTTCGACGAGGATCCGTCCCCCGAAGAGGCGGAAGACGACGCCATCCGCGCGCGGGCCATGCGGCAGCGCTTCGGCACTGTCGCCCGGCAGGCCGCGCTCGATCCGAATGACGGCATCGAGCTCGAGAGCCATGCGCAAGCGCCGCCTCTCCGTCTACCTCGAACCGGCGATCATGACCGAGCTCGAGTTTTACGCTGAGCGCCGCGGCCGATCGCTCTCCCTCGTCGCCGAGGCCGCCATCGCCTCCTTCGTCACCCCCGACGAGAGCGAACGCCAGGAGGCCGCGCTCGCCGCCCGGCTCGACCGGTTGAATCGCACCCAGGATCGGCTCGAACGGGATCAGACTATCGCGCTCGAGACGCTAGCGCTCTTCGTCCGCCATTGGCTGACCGTTATGCCCGCCCCGCCCCAGGCGCATCACGACGCCGCCCGTGCGAAAGGCGGCGAGCGCTACGATGCCTTCGTCGAGGCGCTCGGGCGGCGGCTGGCGAAGGGGTCGGTGTTGAGAAGGGAGATCGCGGAGGAGATGGAGGATGACAATTGATATGGATAAAATGCGCAAAATCTAAAAATTTATAGTCAATACTTCTCATAAAGCGGCTCGATGACGAGAGATATTATTTACCATGCAAGATCATCCGTTCGGCTTCAGCACAGATCGAAACGCGTTATTTCATAATGGCTTGGTCGGCTGCGAGCATTTTTATATAGGATGAACGAATGGGCTCGTGGTCAGAAAGGCCTATTTGGGCCACGATATCGGCAACGTTCTCCCTCAGCGCAGTTAGCGACACTTCATCATCCGTCATGCCGGCCACTTCGACGAAAGTTCCTAGTTCGTCGACTTCGTCCAAGGTCACATGACAGGCATGGACGAAGTAGATGTCGCGGCGCTTGGTTAGGCGGCCCCGTTCCTCAAATCCAAGGGAGTTCAGCATGGTTTCCGCTTTGGATCGACTGCTCAGGTCCATCGCCACGCATTCATCCGTCCTTGGCCCCTTCACAATCCAAAGCACGCGCCCGGATGGAAGCATCTTGCGCAAGACATGCGTTCGCCCCGCCTTCGCCAAAGGATCATCCGCCAAATCAAGGAAAACGTCCGTCTCGATGTTTCCGAGAACGAACGGCGTAGCGCCAATCCTCTCCAACCGTGAACGCACGGGACCGAGTGTCTTGACGGCGAACTTGGACTCGACCTCGAAGCGACCGACGAAGTGATCACCGGGATCGGCAAGCATCCCACGACTAGGGTCAGGACTCATTGAGTTTCAAAGCCAGTAGATGACGATGGCCGCGAGAGCGATAGCTGACAGGAAGACCTTTGAGCTTCGGTCGTAACGTGTCGCTACACGCCGCCAGTCCTTGAGCCTACCGAACATGATCTCGATGCGGTTGCACCGTTTGTATCGGCGCTTGTCGTATTTCACCGGTTTCGTCCGCTGTTTCCGACCAGGGATGCAGGCCCGTATCCCTTTGTCTTTCAATGCTTCTCGGAACCAATCGGCGTCATATCCTCGATCTCCGAGGAGCCATTCCACCTTTGGCAAACTGCTCACCAAAGCGCGTGCACCTATGTAATCGCTGACCTGGCCGGCTGTGACAAACAGGTTGAGTGGGCGCCCCTGGCTGTCGCAGATCGCGTGCAGTTTGGTGTTCATGCCGCCCTTGGTTCGGCCAATCAGGCGTCCACGCCCCCCTTTTTGACGCCCATGCTGGTCGCTGTCCGGTGGGCCTTCAGATACGTCGCGTCGATCATCACGGTCTTCTGTTCGCCGGGCTCGGCGGCCAGACCGGCCATCATCCGGGCGAAGACGCCCTTGTCGCTCCACCGCTTCCAACGGTTGTACAGCGTCTTGTGCGGCCCATACGCAGCGGGAGCATCGCGCCACCTTAAGCCATTGCGATTGATGAAGATAATGTCGCTCAGCACCCGCTTATCATCAACACGCGGCTTGCCGTGGGACTTCGGGAAGAAGGGCTCCAGACGCGCCATATGCGCATCCGTCAGCCAGAAGAGATCGGACATGGTCACCGCTCGTTTTTCGAACCGTGAATCATGCTCCTAAGCGGAGATCAATGGGTCCTGACCCTAAAGCGCGCAAATAGACCGACCGTGCCCCGATATGGTCAAGGCTCTCGGCCGCTTCAAAACTGTCGACCGCATCCCCAATCGTCACGTAGACCCGTTCGACCGTGACGAGATTGGTGATCCAGTCGTAGCGGCTCTCACGTGCCGCTGTACGCGTGGCGCCGAAGAGCAACAGCCCTTCGCCTTCAGCCACCACCACCTGCGCGCGCTTCCATGGCATCCATTCCACTGTAAGGTCGAGATTGGCGCGCGCAGCTGCAAGGCGCACGAGTTCCACATTGAAGCCGGGAATCGGATCGTCCGGGCCGTGCGAGAATGGCGACAGGGTGTCAGCGGTCACGGCGCGCAGGGTCTGTGCACTGGCGGGTAGTGTGGCAAGCAGGAGGGCCGCAGCGAGCAGCAGGATCTTCGACATCAAAATGTCCCTTCCGTAGCGCGGTCTTCTGGCGAAACCGGGTTGGATCGCCCGAAGGTTGCCATGCGAAGGGTTAGGATCGTGTGAATGGCGGGGCCGCCAAACGACGGAATGCACCGTGCATTAGACGAACCCACGCCCGAGGCCGAGGTACTATAATCTACCCTGATCACTGCTGGGCCATTCCAAGGCGATCGGGTGGAGTTGCGCCGACGCGTGTCATCCCGCCCGATCCTCGCGGCGCTGCGCGAGTTCTTCCGGCCGGCTTTTCTTTGACACCGCCCGGACATGACACCTTCGGTCGCGGATCGGCGCCCGAGCTTTCGCCTCGTATGTCCCATCTGAATGACTTGTCCGTCCAACGCCATACTCGCCCCGACCTCTAACCTCCTGAAAATGTCGGATTGTGATCCCTCCCCACCCAAGAGCGCCGGATCTCGTGATCTCGGACTGCCGGTGGCTGCGCGGTCCGGCCGTCCGGGTCTCTGGTTCGCCGCGATGTCCCCGCGGGCGAACCTTGGGACCCGGACCCCTTTGCGGATCACACTAAGGTCACTGGCGGCTTGGGCGCCTGGCAACGCAAACAATCATTGCAAGATACTCTCGCAAGAGCCGACAACGCCGGGTCTCAAGAATACGAGGTTTCCATGTCCGTCCGCTCGCCTGGGTCTCGCTCGATCAGCGCGGCTCCCAGCGCCAGCGATGCGCCCATTTCGCGAGCTCCACCAGGATCAGCCGCAAGTCGCGACCCTTCTCGGTGAGCTCGTATCCGCGGCCTGTTGCATTTGCCTCGACGATCCCTTGGGCGATCAACTCTTTCAACCGCGCCGAGAGCGTTCGATCGCTGATGCCGGGGATCGCCTCCGCGATTTCGCAGAAACGGCTGCTTCCGTGGAACAGCGCGCGAATGATCGCACCCGTCCAACGCTTTCCGATCAGTTCGCCGGCTTCATGGAAGGCTGGATCGAACGCACCTTGTCCGACTTGCGCGGCCCAGTCCGGGTCTGGATCGGGCGGCGGCGGCGGAAAAATGGGAGTGTCATCCATATGTTGCTTCATGCCTTATCATGGTGGGCCTACGCAAACAGATCGCGGAAGCCATGGCCCGTCCCCTGCCATCTCACGACAATGCTCGTGCTCGCATGCACGTCGGGTGCCGCCAATGCACAGGACCAGGCTGATCTTCGTCCTTACGCGCCGGGCACGCCGCAGTTTGGGACCGGCGGAACACCCGATCGGCCTGCCAACGCGGTTTTGCCGCAGGATGAAGACTGGTCTTGGCTGCGTGATGTGGCGCCCGAAGACCGCAGCCCCGCGGATCGTCTGCGTTTCCTGCCGCTGAACACCGGCGGCTCGACCTATGCCAGCTTCGGCTTTGATGGTCGCTTCGGCTTCGAGTACTTCGACGACGCGACCTTCGGGGATCAACCCGGTGACGACCTCGACTGGCACTTCCGGGCGAATCTGCATGCGAGCCTCGCCTTCGGCGACCGCGCCCGACTCTACGGGGCGCTGAAGTTCGGCCAAGTCGAGGACAGCGATTTCCCGGTGCCCACGGCGGATGACGACGGCCCCGACCTGCACCAAGCGTTCGCGGAACTCTCCTTCGGCGACGCCCTTGGCCTGCCCGTGCAGGACGCCTTCGTGCGGGTCGGGCGGCAGGAACTCCACTACGGCATGGGCCGCCTGATCTCGATTCGGAACGGCCCGAACGTTCGAAACGACTACGACGGGGTGCTGGCCCGCATCGCGGCCGGTGGCGTGATCGCGGACGCCTTCGCCTTTCGCCCGTCCGAGGACGATCCCGGCCCCTGGAACAACGACACCGGCGACGCGCGGGCGGTCTGGGGGCTCTATTCGACCATGCCTGTCACGCGGGTGGCGCCGAATGCATCGGGCCTGCTCGGCCGCGCGAACCTCGACCTGTTCTATATCGGCTTCGACCGAGAGATCAGCCCTTACGCCTTCCAGCCCACCCCCCTCGAAGAGACGCGCCATACTATCGGCACACGGCTCTGGACGTCCGGCCCACCAACAGATGGCTGGAACGTGGAGGTCGAGGGCGGCCTGCAATTCGGCAATGCGGACGGCCTTGCGGGTGGCGACGGCGACATCCGCGCGGGCTACCTCGCCGGATCGGTCACCTACGGCTTCGCGGAGGCGCGGTGGACGCCCGTGGTCGGCGTGGATTTCGGGATCAATTCCGGCGACGACGATCCGGGCGACAACCGCCTCGGCACCTTTCGCGCGCCCTTCCCCCCTGGTCGCTTCTTTGGCGAGGCCAGTCCGTTGGGCGCAGGCAACCTGATGGGCCTGCGCCCGAGCGTCACGGTCTCGCCGACAGACAAGCTTTCCCTGACAGCTCGCTATGAAGCTTTCTGGCGCGTCGAGAGCGAGGACGGCGTCTATGCCCCGCCGCAAGTGCCGATTAGGGGCACGGCGGGCGGCGACGACTTCGTCGGCCAGGAGCTTGCGCTCATTGGAACCTATCGACTCAACGACGTCGCGACCGTCAGCGGCTCCGTCGCGCGTTTCGAGACGGGCGGTTACCTCTCCGACAACGAACCCGACGCGGACGTCACCGCTGCATCCCTGAAACTCGACATCCGGTTCTGACATGAAAGGTACGACGCATATGACCTTGGCCACAAAGCTGTCCCGGACGAACTGCGCGGTCGTCCTCGTCGACTTCCTTGACGGCTTCCTGCCGGGGCTGCGCTCCATCGATCGCGATCTCTACGAGGCCAACGTCCAGGGCTTCTGCGCCAGCGTCCGCGCTCTTGGCCTGCCGCACTGCGTGCTTGGCGACGAGGGGGACTTCCGGGGCGCGTTCTTTCCCATCATCCAACGTGACTTCGCGGACGCGCCCCGCTTCGGGCGGCACACGCCATCGGCCATGCGCTCGGGCGGGTTCGCGAACTGGGCCAAGGCGCAACGCGCCGAGGGCCGCGACCGCATTGTCTTGGGCGGCATCTCTATCGACAATTGCACGATGCAGACCGCGCTCGATCTCCTCGCGGAAGGCGTCATAACGTATGTAGTCGTGGACGTCTGCGGCGCCGAGAGCGCGCTGGTCGAGGCCGCCGCCATTCACCGCCTCGTCCAGGCGGGCGCGGTGCCGATTAACTGGACGCAGTTCGCCTGCGAGGTGATGGACGATTGGGAGAGCGATGCGGGCCCCGATATCGGCCGCATCCTGTCCGAGTATTCGCGATACGGCGCACTCGGCGTTCCGGGCGGACAGCCATGAGCGGGGCAGCGCATCGTGAGCGGCTGTCCTACCGGCTCCTCTTCTCGGCAGCCGTCGCTGGGCTGATGAGCGTGCTGATCGGCGGTGTGCTTGCACTTGTCCAAGCAGGACCGGCCAACGCGCTCGATGCTTGGCTCGGCACCGCACCGCTGGCTTTCGCGGTGGCCTTTCCCGTCAGCCTGTTCGTCGTCCCCTTCGTGCAGGCGTGGCTCGACAGGCTCTACGCATGATGACGGGACAGGTAGGAAAAGGAGACCAGTAGATGATCGAGAACATCCTCGTCTTGAACCGGCGCACCGTGCTCGGCGGCGCGGCTGCTACGCTTCTCGGCCCGCGGGCACTACTGGCACAGAGCGCGACCCCGACGATCCTGGTGAACGGCCGGATCACCACCCTAGACCCCGCCCGGCCGGAGGTGGAGGCGATGGCGTTGCGGGACGGCCTCGTGATCGCGACCGGCGACGTGACAGAGGTCCGCGCCGCAGCGCCGGGAGCGGAAGAAGTCGACCTGGGCGGTCGTCGCGTCGTCCCCGGCCTAAATGACAGCCATCTGCACGCGACGCGGGGCGCACGGCTCTACGCGCTGGAGCTTCGCTGGGACGGGGTCGGCAGCCTCGCGCGCGGATTGGAAATGGTCCGGGAACAGGCCGCCCGCACACCACCCGGCGAATGGGTTCGCGTCATGGGCGGCTGGTCACGGCACCAGTTCGAGGAGCGGCGCCTGCCGACGCCCGCCGAACTGACCGAGGTTGCGCCCGACACCCCCGTCTTCGTCCTCTACCTCTATTCCCGCGCCTTCCTCAACGCCGCCGGCGCGCGCGCCGCCGGGCTGACCCGCGAGGGCGCGGAGGAGAGCCGCGACACCCCCGGCCGCTACGAGATCACGGAAGACGGCGGCGCGATCCTCTATGCCGACCCGTCGAGCGCGACGATGAACCGGGTCATCGCCGAACTGCCCGGCCTGGACGCGGCGGCCGAGCGCGCCTCCGCCCGTCACTTCTATCACGAATTGGCGCGCTTCGGCCTGACTTCGGCGGGCGACCTCGCGGGTGGGGGGCACACCTACCCGCAGGGCTACGCCGCCACGCTCGCCATGGCCGAGGCGGGCGAGATGGCGATGCGCGTCTCGAACTTCCTGCCGCCTCAGGAGCGCGGGCGCGAGCTGGAAATCCTTGAGGGCTACACCGAGCGCTACGCGCTCAACATGAACATGGCGCTCCATCTCGAGCACGGCTTCACCATCGAGGGCGCGGGCGAGGCCATCGACCTCAGCTTCTACGACTTCGAGAACTTCATGGCCGAGCGCCCCGCCCTGCCTCGCGCAAGCGCGGACGGACAGTTGCAGGCCATCGCCCGGCACCTGCTGCGCGAGCGCTGGCCGATCCGCGTCCACGCCACCTATGACGAGACGATCCGGCGCATGATGGACGTCTTCGAGGCGGCCCACGCGGCCGAGCAGGACGCGGGCCGCGCGGGATTCGCGGGCATCCGCTGGGCCGTCGAGCACGCCGAGACGGTCCGCCCCGATACCATCGCGCGCATCGCCGCCCTGGGCGGCGGCATCGCGGTGCAGGACCGCATGGCTTTCGCGGGCGAGGACTTCGTCGAGCGTTATGGCGAAGCCGCCGCCGCCGATGCGCCGCCCTTGGCCGACATCATCGCGGCGGGCGTGCCATTGGGCCTTGGCACCGATGGCACCCGTGTCGCGTCCTACAACCCATGGGTGGCGTTGCACTGGGCCATCACGGGCCGCACCGTCGGCGGCGCGGCGCTCATGGCTCCCCGCCACCGGAGATCCCGGATCAAGGCGCTGTCGCTTTTCACCGTGGGCTCGGCATGGTTCTCCGGCGACGAGGCGCGCAAGGGCCGCCTCGCGCCCGGTCAATACGCCGACCTCGCCGTCCTGAACCGTGACTACCTCACCGTCCCCGAGGACGAGATCGCCGCGACGGAAAGCCTGCTGACGATGGTCGGCGGACGGACGACCTATGCGACCGACCTCTTCGCGAACATGGCCCCGGACTTGCCCGCGATCCGGCCGGATTGGTCCCCCGTCGCCGCCTTCGGAGGATACCAGAATGCCTGACGCGGTTCCACTGGCCGCCATGGCGGCGGGATGAGCCGAAGGACGCGAGCGATCCTGCGCAACCGCCTCGTGCCGCTGCTCCTGGCAGCCGTGATCGTGGCGGTCGCGGTTCCGTTCGCGCTGCGCGTCGATCGCCTCGGCCAAGACGATCTGGTCGCCGATCTCACCGACGCCCCGACATCGCAAGACGCAGACCCGAACTGATCGAGAAGACCAATTCCGAAGGGAGGAACTTCAAGATGACCCCGACCCGTATCGCCGCCCTGGCAGCGCTTCTCGCCACGCCCGCCGCCGCGCAGGACGTGCCCGCTTCCGACTGGCACACCTTCAACCGCACGCTGACTGGCGAGCGGACCTCGCCGCTCGCACAGATCACCGGCGACAATGTCGGCGGCCTGCGTGCGGTCTGCACCTACGACACGGGGCTGACGACCAGCTTCCAGACCGGGCCCATCGTGGTCGGCGGGACCATGTACTTCACGACCGAGTTCGACACCTTCGCCATCGACGCGGCCACCTGCGACGAGCTTTGGCGCACGACGCTCGACTACGAGCGCGCAGGCCCGCTGCGCGTGAACCGCGGCGCCGCCTATCTCGACGGGCGGCTCTTCCGGGGCCTGCAGGACGGGCGGCTCGTGGCGATGGATGCCGGGACGGGCGAGATGCTCTGGGAGGTCCAGATCGGCATCACCGAGAAGGGCGAGACCATCCCGGCCGCCCCCATCGCTTGGGACGGCAAGGTCTTCGTCGGCAACGCGGGCGGCGACAATTACGGCGTGAAGGGCCGCGTCTACGCCTTCCATGCCGCGACGGGCGATCCGGTGTGGGAGACCTTCCTTGTCCCGAAGGAGCAGAACGTCGGCACGCTGACCCTCGTCGATGCCCCGATCTCGAACGACGCGACCGACGGCTATGCGCGCGCGGGCGACCCAACCACCTGGGACGTGCCCGAAGACGAGCCGATCACCGGCGGCGCCTCGTGGACGACCTACACGCTCGACCCCGCCGCCAATGACGGCCGCGGCCTGCTCTACGTGCCCACGGCCAACCCCGCGCCGGATTTCGTGTCGTCCTTGCGCGAGGGCGGGAACCTGATGACCAACTCCATCACCGTGCTCGACGCGCAAGACGGTGGTTACGTGCGCCACCACCTCATGGTGCCCGAGGACTTCCATGACTGGGACGCCTCGGCCGCGCCTGCCGTGGTGACGACCGCTGACGGCACGCGCACCGTCATTGCCGCGGCCAAGGACGGCAACATGCATGTCTTCGAGGATGTGGCCTCCACCGAGGCGGGCGGGATCTCGGACACCGACGGCGTGCGGCAGGCCGCGCCCGGCGGCGGCGAGGCGACGCCCGGTATTCCGTCCAACAAGCGCTTCACACGGGCGATCACCACGATCCTGAATGCGGACGCGCCGCTCGGACCGGACGGGACCTATTTCTGCCCGGGCACGACGGCGGGCGTGCTCTGGAACGGCCCCGCCTACCACGCGGGCACCAACATGGCCTACGTCAACAGCGTCGACCGCTGCACCACGGTCTCGATCCAGGACCCGGAGAACGTCGTCTCCCTCTCCCTCGGCCAGGCTTGGACGGGCGTGGGCGGCGAGATCGACGGCGAGGAGCACACCTACGGCGTGAACGACGCGCCCGAGGACTCGAAGGGCTGGCTCAACGCCATCGACGCCGACACGGGCGAGGTGAAGTGGGTTTGGCAGGCTCCGACGCCCATGCTGGCAGCGGTGACGCCCACCGAGGGTGGGCTAGTGCTGACCGGCGACCTGAACGGGACGCTCTACGCCTTCGACGCGGTGAACGGCGGGCAACTCGCCACCTACTCGGTCGGCGGACCCATCGGCGGCGGCATCATCACCTATGCGGTCGAGGACCGGCAGCTGATCGCCGTGGCCTCGGGAATGAACTCGCCCATTTGGCCGTGGAAGGGCGGGCCCGCGCGCATCACCGTGCTGGGGCTCCCGCAATGATCGTGCTGCACGCCTGGGATACCCCGAACGGCCAGAAGCCCGCGATCTTGCTGGAGGAGCTGAGCCTCGACTACGATTTGCGTGCCGTCGACATTGGCAAAGGTGCACAGGACGCCCCCGCCTTCCGCGCGATCTCGCCCAACGGGAAGATCCCGGCAATGGAGGACGGGGACGTCACGCTCTTCGAGTCGGGCGCAATCCTGCTGCACCTCGCGGTCAATCATGGCCGCTTCCTGCCGACAAGCGGCCAGGCTCGCGCCGACGCGCTCGCCTGGACCTTCTGGCAGGTCGGCGGGCTTGGGCCGATGATCGGACAATGGGGGCACTTCCAGATGGCGGATGGCGACCACGACTATGCGCAGGAGCGCTACCTCGCCGAGACGCTGCGTCTGTACGGCGTGCTCGAGGGACGGCTCGCGGAGGCCGAGAACCTCGCCGGCGCCGACTACTCCATCGCCGACATGATGGTGCTTCCATGGGCGAAGGGCGGGCTCGGCTTTCTCGAGAACGCCGCCGCCGACCGTCTCCCGGACTTGCCCGCGACCCGCGCCTGGATCGACCGCATCGCGGGGCGATCCGCCGTCGCGCGCGCTCTCGAGCGAATGGCGGCACTCAAGGACGGGGCGGAATGATCCGGCCCCGGACACGACCACCACGAAAGGGACACTCATGCCGATCCAGTTCTACACCCCGGACCCGCAGCGCATCACCGAGAGCGTCACGATGCTCCCGCAGGACGGCTCGATCTCGGGCGGCTCGAAGCGGCCGCTGAACTCCTACGCCATCCGCCTCGAGACGGCGGAGGGGCCGCGCACTGTTCTGCTGGACGCACCCTTCTCCTGGGTGATGGCGGACCTGCGCGCGCGTCACTCCGACGCGCCCATCGTCGCACACGTCCTGTCGCACAGCGATCTCGCCGCCTCTGGTGATGCCTTCGCCGAGCAGGCGTCCACATTTGTTGGTCCTGTCTTGCTCCACCCGGCGGACCAAAATGACGATGTCCGTGCGCTGGCCATCGACTTTCAAGACCCAATGGACCATCCAGCACTATCAGGCATCGAGGTGATCCATATGCCCGGCCATACCCCGGGCTCCGTGATGCTGCACCTGCCGGATGAGCGGACGCTACTCACCGGCGACAGCGCTGTCGGCCTTGGCCCCGAGCAAGAGGCCACGCCGCCGCGCCTCCAACGGCCGAAGATGGATAAGGACGACGACGCGATCTTCCGTGACGCGTTCGAACGACTTCTCGACAGCCTGCCTCGGCTCGATGCCGTCCTACCGTTGCATGGCGCCTGGTATCGGAGGGATCAGATTGGGGACCGAGCGTTCGATGAAGCCCTCGTCAACATCTTCGAAGGCCGCCCCATGGATCCATCGAAAGGGTGAAGCGATATGATAGGATAGAGCTGCCATCGATTTTGGACAAACCGAGCTTTTTTCGCCCTCGTTTAATCTAGGACATAACAGGCTGACGGAGCGCCTGCTAACCAACTGTTAGCAAGCGGAGCCGCCATGAACGACGCTGTCGAGCCTCAGACCTTCCTGGACCACTATCGCCACGGTCCCTATCGCGACTTCGCTCAGGAACATCGCGCTGGTGGGACGTTCGGGGTCGAGATGCTGGAGGTGGATCAACCCGCAATCGAAGTCACGGATCCTGCCTTGCCACAATTCGCGTTCGTGACATGTCGTGATCACAACCTGGAAGATTTCGAGACGAATTTCGGAGACGGTTGGACAAAGGGCACCGGTGGCCGTCGGTTTATTGACATCCAACCAGCGAACACGACGTGCGAATTCCGCATCCCATCCGTCAAGCTCCGCAATGCGTACATCGCCGACAGCACCGTTGACGGCCTTCTGAACGGACACGGACTTACGTCGCACTCACTCATCGGGGTGATGGAACGGTTTCGCAACCTTCCGCGCGCGATCGCAGCGCTCGACTCAATGTGGTCTGCCGCGAACCGTGACGATCCGGCGGCAAGTCTCGATCTCGACGGCGCGTTCCTGACGATGATGGGTGCGCTGATCGCCGCATGCGGCCATAGCTTGGCGCCCGAGCCAAAACTCGATGATCGCCGCCTCGCGCGCGCAGTTGACTACGCCGAGGCGCACATCGCCGCGCCGCTGACCGTCGGCGAGCTGGCCGGGGCTGCGGCCATGTCGCCATCCGCCTTCTCCCGCGCCTTCCGCGCCGCAACCGGCGAAACGCCCTGGGCCTTCGTCCGCCGTCGCCGTCTGGAGCGCGCCGGTGAGCAACTGGCCCGCACCGACGACACGCTGATGCAGGTCGCCGCCGAGTGCGGCTTCACCGACGCGTCCCATCTCGCGCGATGCTGGAAGAGCGTTTACGGGACGACACCGCGCGGGGGCGAGCGGAGATGAGCGTGATCACCCACTTCGACCACTATAGTCGAGGACCCTATAGGGACTTCGCGCAAGAGTATCGAAGCGGGGGAACCTTCGGCATCGAGATCGTTCAAATTGAGCAGCAGGCAATCGAGTCCGTCGATCCACCATTCCCCCAGATCGGCTTCGCATCCCTGGTCAAGCCCGCTGGCCCGTTCGAGACGAATTTCGGGGATGGCTGGAAGCGGCACGACACGCCAGGGCGCTTCATCGACGTTGCTCCACCGATGACGGAATGCGCATTCCGAACACCCGCACTTACTTTGCGATGCGCGCTGATTTCCCAAGCTACGATGGACGATCTGCTTAAGCAACACGATCTCGATATCGGTGCCCTGTCAGGCGTGACGGAGACATGTCGCCAGATCCCTCGCGCGATTGCGGCACATGACGAGATGTGGAAGGCCGCCAATCGGACTGGTCCCGCAGCCTCACTCGATCTCGACGGCGCGTTCCTCACCATGCTCGGCGAGTTGATCGCTGCATGCGGTCATGACCCGCCCGCTGCACCGCGCCTCGAAGATCGGCGCCTGGCACGCGCGATCGACTACGCCGAGACGCACATCGCCGCGCCCCTGACCGTCGGCGAATTAGCGGGCGCCGCCGCGATGTCTCCCTCGGCCTTTTCCCGGGCCTTCCGCTCGGCGATGGGTGAGACACCATGGGCCTTCGTCCGCCGTCGGCGACTGGAGCGCGCGGGCGAGCAGATGACACGCACCGACGACACGCTCATGCAGATCGCCGCAGACTGCGGCTTCACCGACGCGTCACATCTGGCGCGCTGCTGGAAGCGCGCTTACGGAATCACGCCGCGGGGCGGGTGATGCGGGCCCGGCCGATCGCGCGCCCGCGACGCCTCACTGCGTGAGATCGCCGCCGTCGATTATCAGCTCGACGCCGGTTACGTCGTTTGTCTCGTCGGAGGTCAGAAGCATGACGCCCATGGCGATCTCCCGCGGATTACCGCCTCCGTCCATGGCTTCATGTCGAGGACGGCTTCGTTGACATCGTCGCCCTGGTCGTTCATCATCGGCGTGTCGGTGCAGCCTGGATCGACGGAGGTTAGGCGGATACCTTCTTCGCATAGGTGATGGTGCCGTTCTTCCGCATCTGCTTGATTGCACGACGCATCCCCACGAGCATGCCGATGTGGTTGACGGCGAGATCCGTGTGCCGTTGCTGTTGGTCGATAAGTTGTAGGAACTGACGCCCACGTTGTTGACCACGACGTCGAGGCTACCCGAGGCGCCGGTGATTTGGTCCATCGCCTCCGCCAAGGCCCACATTCAAAGACATCGAGGTCCAGTCTCGTCGTGCCCTCCGGAAGCCGGTCCGAGAAATCGATGTCGGCCGCATGGATCACCGGCCCCTCGTGAGCGAATAGCTCGGCCGTCGCGCGCCCGACTCCCTGTCCCGCTCCAGTGACGACCCAGACCTTGTCCTTCAGCCTGATGGGATCCTCCGGCGTTTGGTCTTTCTGGCGGTGGCTAGAAGCTAGTCCGACGAGGGCGTCACTCGACCGGCTCCATGTCCTGGCGGGCGAGCGCGGTCCGCACGCCCTTGTCCGCCTCCATGCGCTCGCGATGCTCGGCTAGTAGCGGCGTATCCGCCAGCGCGATGGGGGTCTGCTCGGCCCAGCGGGTCAGCACGTAGAGATAGGCGTCCGCGAAGGAGCGATCGCCGAGGTACCACGTGCCGCCATTCGCCTTCAGGACGTCCTCTAGATGACTGTAGTGCCTGGCGATCTTTTCGTAAGCCTTGGCCTTCACCGCCTCCTGCGCGGCTTTGTCTTCCGCGAAGGTCTGCGCGGCGAAATGGGGCGCGTAGTCGGCATGGACCTCCGAGGTCATGTAGCTGAGCGCCTCGGCCTCCTTGCGGCCGAGTTCGGTGTCACGCGCATAGTCGGCCGTGCCATGGGCGGCGCCCAGCCAGGACAGGATCGCGGCGGCCTCCGTCAGCACGTCGCCATCGTCGAACTTCAGTGCGGGCACTTTCCCCTTCGGGTTGATCGCAAGGTAGGCATCCTTTTTGTGGTCGCCATAGGCCATCGTCTGGACCTCGACCGGCGCGTCGAGCCATGCGACCGCGATATTGGGCGCGAGGCTACAGGTGCCGGGCATGCAATAGAGCGTGTGCATCGGTATCTCCGTCTTTCGTTTGTCCGCCTCCAACGCCGCACGGGCGCCATCAGTTCGTGATGAGCAGAGTACGACCGTCGTGTTCGCGCCCGTCCACGCGTGCGATGAGGAAGCGGCCCACATCCTCTCGCGCGATGGTGGTGGGCTCGGGCTCGGCCTCCAGATCCTCGATCACGCGGATCGGCGCCGTTTCGCGGTCGGCCAATTCGGTCGGGCGCACGATGACCCATTCGGGCAGGCCGCTGGCGCGAACGATCTCCTCCTGTCGGGTGCGGTCCTCCATGATGCGGCCCAGCAGGACGGGCTCGATGATCCGGCGGAAGACGAAGCGGCCGTGGCCCGCGCTGTCGCCCGCGCCGATGGCCGTCATCGCGATCAGTCGCGGCACCCCAGCCGCCTTCATCGCGGCGATGACGTTCGCCGTTCCGTCCGCGCAGAGCGTCGGCGCGTGCAGGATCGTCTGGCGCGTGAGCGGGGCGCCGAAGGTGAGGATGACGGCGTCCTGCCCTTCGATGGCGGCGCGCAACGTGTCGGGCTTCATCACATCGGTCTCGACACGGCGCAGCTTCGGGTCGTCGCTCTGCACCTTTTCGGGTTCGCGGGCCCCGGCCGAGACCTCGTGGCCCGCCTCGAGGGCGTGGTGGACGGTGTGGCCTCCGACATTGCCGGAGGCGCCGACGATCAGTACGCGCATCTCGGGCCTCCCCGTTCTAAATTCCGGTCGGAACGGAGCGCGAGGCTCATTGCGCCGCCGCCGTCGTCAGGCGCTCGGGGAGCCGGAAGACCATGAGCGAGGCGCCCGAGTTTGGCTGCGGGATCTCGGGCGTCAGTTCCGGGAAGGCCAGCCCGTAGCCTGCGGGGACGGCGAGGTATTGGACGCCGCCCACCTCGTAGCTGACTGGATAGCCCTGCGCCGAGGTCGTCAGGCGCGTGGACCAGATCGTCTCCCCGGTTGAGGAGTCGAAGGCTCGGAAAGTTCGGTCCACGCCGCCGCCGAAGACGAGCCCTCCGCCCGTGGCCAAGAGCGATCCGTAGAACGGCGCCCGCTGGTCATGGCGCCAGAGCGTATCGCCCGTCGCGATGTCGATGGCCATGACCGAACCCACCTGCTCCTCACCCTCCGGACCGCTGCCCGGCGCGTGCTGGAACGTGAAGTCGGCCGAACCGTGATAGGCGCCCAGCTCGATCTCCACCTCGTTGAGCGTGTAGTCCATGCAGACATTGTTGAAGCCCACGAAGAACGCGCCCGCCTCGGGGTCGATGGCCGCGCCCGGCCAATTGCGGCCCCCGTAGAGCGAGGGGCAGGCGCGGACCGTCTCGCCGATGGGGGCGATCAGCTCCTCGTTCAGTGTCGCGAGGCCGGTCTCGACATCGATGTCGGAGATCACGTCCTGGTAGTAGGTTTCCCGCGCCCAGAGCAGGCGGCCGGTCTCGCGGTCCAGCGCCCGCACGATCCCCGACTTGCCGAACATGCCGAAGATGACCTCCGCCTCGCCCTCCGGCAGGTCGTCAGCAACCCAGCGGACGTCGTTACCGGGCCGCACCTCGGTGGTCAGCAGGTGCCGCTCGAAGGCGGTGTCCATGTCGAAGTTGTCGGCCGGGATGTGCTGGTGCGCCCACTTCATCTCGCCGGTGTTCACGTCGAGCGCGACCGTGGAGTTGGTGTGCTTCTCCGTCCCCTCGGCGGAGGTCCGCTGCGCGCGGCCCCAGGGCACGGGGACGGCGGTGCCGACGATTAACGTCTCGGTCGCCGCGTCGTAGGCGGGCGGCATCCAAACCGAGCCGCCGCGCCGGTCGCCCACTGCCGTGTCGCCCCAGGTGTCGCCGCCCTCCGTACCGGGGCGGGCGTTGGTGTAGAAGCGCCAGACCTCGCTGCCGTCCTCCGGGGAGTGCGCCGACACCCAGCAGCCGCCGGGGTTGTAGAGATAGCAGCCCGACATCGGCGCGATGATCAGGCCGTTCGCCACGATGGGTCCCGCCGTATACTGGTAGCC